>JBCDJW010000001.1:0-576328 GCA_038747275.1 Planctomycetota bacterium
CGAGGCTTAGTAGTAGCCCTGCTTCTTTTTCTCTTCCATGCCGGCCCCGGGGTCTTTGTCGACGGTGCGGCCTTCGCGTTCGCTGCGGGTGGCCAGGAGCATCTCTTGGATGATCAGCGGCAGGTCGCGGGCCTCGCTGCGGGTCGCGCCGGAAAGGGGGTAATCGCCGAGGGTGCGGAAGCGGACCCATTCTTTCTTGGCGGTCTTGCGCAGGTCTTCGGGCATCCGGTCGTCGTCGACGGCGATGAGGTTGCCTTCGAATTCGACGACCTCCCGTTCCTCGGCGAAATACGCGGGGACGAGCTGGATATTCTCGAGGTGGATGTACTGCCAGATGTCGAGCTCGGTCCAGTTGCTCAGCGGGAAGGCCCGGATCTGCTCGCCCTTCTGGACGTTGGCGTTATAGACGTTCCATAGCTCGGGCCGCTGGTTCTTGGGGTCCCAGGAGTGATTGGCGTCTCGGAAAGAGTAGACGCGTTCCTTGGCGCGGGATTTTTCTTCGTCGCGTCGGCCGCCGCCGAAGGCCGCGTCGAAATCGTATCTGTCGAGGGCTTGACGGAGGGCGCCGAGGTTCATGACGTCGGTGAAGACCTTGCTGCCGTCTTTGAAGGGGTCGACGCCCTGCTTGAGGCCGTCTTCGTTGATGTGGACGAGGCATTCCATGCCAAGCTCGCCGACGATGTAGTCGTCGCGGAAGGTGTACATCGACTGGAAGTTCCAGGTCGTGTCGATCTGCAGCAGCGGGAAGGGGGGCTTGTCGGGGTAGAAGGCCTTGCGGGCCAGGTGCAGCATGACGCAGGAGTCTTTACCGATGGAGAACAGCATGACGGGGTTGTCGAATTCGGCGACGACCTCGCGGATGATGTGGATGCTCTCTGCTTCGAGCTGCTTGAGGTGGGTCAGGTGGTGGGATGATGCCAACGCGGGTGGCCTCGCGATCGTTGGAGACGGTCGAATATGGAGTTACGTGCTTTTGGCCTGGATTCACAAAGAGCCGAGCTTAGACACCATACCTCACCACCACGGCCCGGCCAACCCGGGGGGAGGTAAGCGTTGAACCACGGTTAGCCTTGGTGGGGTGGTAGTGGGTGGGCCGATTGTAAGACGGTGGTCGTCGGTATTCCGAAGTTTAAGTTTCGCGGTAGATGGCCGGCTTTCTGTTAAGTCTTGCGAACCGGCAGCACGAGGTTTACGATCCTGCAAACTCTGGAGTAACCCCCAATGCCC
Organism: Planctomycetota bacterium; assembly: GCA_038747275.1. Lineage (GTDB taxonomy): Bacteria > Planctomycetota > Phycisphaerae > Phycisphaerales > Phycisphaeraceae > Algisphaera. Next base: position 1,228 of record JBCDJW010000001.1, read on the forward strand.
TCACCCGACGATCGTCGCTACCTGGAATCCCACGAATGGCACAAGCCCGAGGGCGACTTGGTGGTCATCGGGGTGAGCCAATTCGCGGTCGAGGAGCTGACCGACGTGACCTATATCGAGGTTTCGGTCGATTCCGGCGAGATATCGGCGGGCGACGCGTTCGGCGAGATCGAGTCGGTCAAAGCCACCAGCGACCTGTATTGCGGCATCGACGGCGAGGTTGTCGAGGTGAACCAGGCGGTGATCGACGACCCTGCCCTGGTCAACGAAGACCCGTTCGGACAGGCTTGGATCATCAAGGTAAAGCCCCGAGACCCTGCTCAGGTCGATTCTCTGAAAGCCGCCGCCGATTACGACGCCGACCACGGCTAAAACTGGCGTAAGCCCTACGACGCTCGGCCCTGGCCCGACGCAACGGTTGGCGGGTGGACCCGCGCCAAGTAATATATTTCCTAGCCTGTCTTCCCCGGCCCGAGGAAACCGTTTTTGCGATGATTGTCGATCTGCACACCCGTATCTGGGACTCGGTCGAGGCTTTGGGGGAATCGGTCGCCGCAACTTACCGCCGCCGCCGGGGTGAGCCCTGGGAGCACGCTCAGGCCTCGGCGACGCTTCACGCGCAGGCCATGCAGCCGGTCGATTACGCCGCGGTCCTGGGCTTCGAGAGCGGGCTGCTGGATGCATCGATCGATGCCGAGCAGGTTCTAAAAGCTGTCCAGTCGCAACCCGATAAATTGGTTGGCTTCGTCGGGATCGATCCCACACTCGATAAACCCGTGGCGAAGCTCGAAAACGCTTTGGACCAAGGGATCGTCGGGATGACCGTCAGCCCCGCCGCGGCCGGTTTTCACCCCGCTGATACCCGCGTGATGGAGCTGTACGAGGCGTGCGAAGCCCGGGGCGTCCCGGTGCTGATCGAATCGAACTCGGTGCTGTCGCAGAACTCTCGGCTCGAATTCGCGATCCCGTACTTGCTTGACGAAGTCGCCCGCAGCTTCCCCGCCCTCAAGTTGGTGGTCAGCTCGTTCGGCCTGCCGTGGATCGATCAGTGCGTCGCCCTGATGACGAAACACCCCAACGTCTACGCCGACGTCTCGGGGCTGGTGGTGCAGTCGTGGCAGCTCTATAACGCCATGGTCCAGGCCTTCCAAGCCGGGGTGATGAACCAGGTGCTCTTCGGCAGCGGCTTCCCCTTTGGCGACCCGCAGCAGGCGATCGTCACGCTCTACTCGGTCAACGTGACGTCGCAGGGCACCCCGCTGCCCAGCGTTCCGCGCGAGCAGCTGCGGACGGTCGTCGAGCGAGACACCTTGGCCGAGCTGGGTATCCCTCAGCCCTCCGGTGAGCCCTCTGCTGCCCCCGAGGCTGAGAACGAACCGGCCAGCGATTTTGAGAAACTTACCGCTGCGTCGGATCAGGAAAGAGCGTCGTGAAGATTTTTGGTATCCCGATAAATCCCCGCGTGCTTGCTTGCAGTGTAACGTCAACGCTTTTGATCACGCTGGTATTTACGGGGTTTGGTTGCACCCGGCCGCTGCTTGACGGCGATGCCCGATTACAAGTCTCCAGCCGAAACGCCGATGACCAGAGCACAACCGTCGGCGAATTCACCCGGGCGTTCTACCGTTTCGGTGATCAGAACACGGTGACCGTGCTGCTGCTCGACGGCGAGGCCGAGGCGCCCGAACGGGTCGCGGCGATCGAGATGTTCTGGAAGGCCAAGGCCGGCGCGACACCCATCGACCGCACCGCGACTAACGCGGTCGTCCGTTTCTACGAGTTCCGGGACACCGATGCTGAGCCGGACACAGTCGGCGTCTACGCTGGCGCGGGCTTCGTCCGGCTGCACGACAACCCGCGGGGCGGCACCGTCGACGGCAACCTCTGGGACGCCGACCTGCGCCTGACCGACCGCTCCGAAACCTTCACCGATCGCCTCGGCCGGGCCATCCTCGCCGGGTCGTTTACGGCGCAGCGCGACGACGCCATGGTGACCCGAGTCATGCGCACGTTGAACCAACGTCTGGAGGAAAGGCTCGGCTACCCGCGTCTGACCCGGTCGCAGGAGCACAAGGATTCACTTTCAGCAATAGCCATGGCCCGATCTACCGCCTGGAGTTCTCGATGACCCTGCGACAGTGCTTGTCTTCTCGATACCTGCCCGGCTTGGGCTCGTTTTTTTTCCTGGCTTTCATTTTGGTGGGCGGTGTGGCTGGCCAGCCTCAAGATGCAGAAGGTGAGCCAAAGACCACGGCGGTCGAATCGGAAGTAATTGAATCCGCGGACGCTGTAGATTTACCCGAGGAAGTAGAGGAAGAGTCTCGCTCGTTGGGCGATGTTGTCGACTCGATCCTCGACCCGATCAACGGGGCGATCTTTACGACGCTATTTTTCGATGTGAGCTTCGGCGTTTTCGGCGAAGGAGTGGCGTTGCCGTTTCTCGTGGTTTGGCTGGGTTTTGGGGCGATCTTCTACACGTGTTACCACGGCTTCATCAACCTGCGGGGGTTCTTCCACGCTTGGCAGATCGTCCGCGGCAAGTGGGCGGGCAGCGGCGACGACGGCGATATCCCGCCATTCCGGGCGTTGACCTCGGCACTCTCGGCGACGGTCGGGCTGGGCAACATCGCTGGGGTGGCGATCGCGATGGTGACGGGCGGGCCCGGTGCGTTGTTCTGGATGATGGTGCTGGGGCTGTTCGGCATGACGAGTAAGTTCCACGAAACGACGCTCGCCCAGATGTTCCGCGTGAAGAATGCCGACGGGTCGATGTCGGGCGGGCCGATGTATTTCCTGGACCGCGGGCTCAAGCAGATCAACCCTGCGTTGATGCCGGTAGGTAAAGTATTGGCGGTCGTGTTCGCGATCTTTCTGATGGGTGCGGCGTTGGGTGGGGGCAACATGTTCCAGGCCAACCAAAGCTTCGAGGCCTGCTTCGATCAGTTCGTCCAGCCGTTCGTGGCCGAGGAAAATATCGAAGGGGCTCGGCGGGCCGGCAGCATCGGTTTCGGGTTGGTGATGGCGGCGATGGTGTCGGTGGTGATCATCGGCGGCATCGGCCGGATCGGAGCGGCGACCTCGATCATCGTCCCGGTGATGGCGACGATCTACGTCGCGGCCTGCGGCTTCATCATCGTCAACAACGCCGAGCAGCTACCCGGGCTGATCGGGCTGATCTTCAAGGAGGCCTGGGCTCCCGAAGCGGGCCTGGGCGGGGTGCTCGGCGTCATGATGATCGGCTTCCAGCGGGCCGCGTTCTCCAGCGAGGCAGGAATCGGCAGCTCGGCCGTCGCCCACTCGGCGGCGAAGGTCGACGAGCCGATCCGTGAGGGCTTCGTGGCGTCGCTCGAGCCATTCATCGACACCATCGTGATCTGCTTCATGACCGGCATGGTCGTTCTTATCACCGGGGTGTATCAGGACGTCGAGCCCAACGCCGCGGGGGCCGCGGTGACGCTGGCTGCGTTCGAATCTAGGCCGATCATGGAGACGCTGCAGTTCCCCGAGATCCTGACGCTGAGCATCGTGCTGTTTGCGTTCTCGACAATGATCTCGTGGTGCTACTACGGCGAGCGGGCTTGGGGCTATCTGTTCGGCATCGACTCTGTGCTGGTGTTCCGGCTGGTGTTCGTGGTCTGTGTGTTTGTCGGATCGGTCGCCTCGCTAGGATCGGTGATCGACTCGGCCGACGCGATGCTGCTGGCCTGCGGCCTGCCAAACATCCTCGGCGGCATTATCCTTGCTCCCCTGGTTAAGAAGCGGCTGAAGGCCTACTGGCAACGCTACCGCAGCGGCGAGATGAAGCCCGGCGAGGTTGTCGCGGCGGTGCCGAGGGACGACCTGGGTAAAGACATCTGAGTACACCCTTCATCCTGACGCTTTGCCGTCCGCTTTGCGAGTGTGATCGCTCGTTGGCCGATACACATCGCCTATGGCTAACGAAATCGAGAACCAAAGAAACGTACAAGACTCCGCAGCGATCCAACGAGATACAGGGTCAGGAAGTCTTCCTTTGCTCGCCGTCCGCGGCGGGGTGGGCGGGGTGTTGATGGGGTTGGCGAATCTGGTGCCGGGGATCAGCGGGGGGACGATGTTGCTGGCGGCGGGGGTGTACCCGCGGTTTATCGCGGCGATCGGGGAGGTGACGACGCTCAAGTTCCGGCGGGCGTCGGTCGTGGTGTTGGGGAGCGTGGTGGTGGCGGCGTTGGCGGCGATCGTGCTGCTGGCGGGGCCGGTAAAAGAATTGGTGGTCAACCAGCGGTGGGTGATGTACAGCTTGTTCATCGGGCTGACGCTCGGCGGGGTGCCGGTGGTGTGGCGGCTGATCCCCCCCGGAAGTGGCGGGAAAAAGTCCGGGGCGGCGGTGTGGATCGCAGCGGCCGCCGGGTTTGTCGCGATGGCGGCGCTAGCGGTTTACCAGTCGGCGGGCGGCGGCAGCGACGTGGAACGCAGCGGGTTTGTGTTCATGCTGCTCGCGGGCGTGGCGGGGGCGTCGGCGATGATCTTGCCGGGGGTGAGCGGGGGGTATCTGCTCTTGGTGTTGGGCGTGTATGTACCGATCCTTGCGGGGGTCGATGATTTTAAGGACGGGCTGAAGGCGCAAGACGTAGAGGTGTTGACGCAGGTCGGCCTCGCGGTGGTGCTGCCGGTTGGGTTAGGTGTGCTGCTGGGTGTGGTGGGCGTGAGCAACCTGCTGAAGTGGCTGCTAGAGCGGTTCGAGAAAGCGACACTGGGGGTGTTGCTTGGGTTACTGCTCGGTGCAGTAGTGGGGTTGTGGCCGTTTCAGGCTTCGGTCGATCCTGCCGAAGGCGATATGATCAAAGCCCAGACGGTGACCTTCGCGTTGCCGACGGCGTGGGAAGACGGCGAGCCCGAGCCGAGCGAGCCGGTGTGGATTTTTGCCGAGTCGGGTGAGGCGGTTGATGCGGAGGACTTACCCACCGCGTTCTTTAGACCCGCCGCGGTCCAGATCGGTGGAGCGATCGGGCTGATCATTTTGGGGCTGGCGGTAACGCTGCTGGTCGATCGATTGGGCCGTGAGAAGCCCGAGCGATCAAGGGCTTAATCCGCTACTCTGTTCGGCTCTTCAGAAAGCCAAACAGGAGAAGCGATATGAACGTCCTCGTCACCGGCGGTGCCGGCTACATCGGGTCCCACGCCGTGCAACGCCTGCTCGCCGACGGCCACACCGTGGTCGTGATGGACAACCTCTTCCGGGGGCACCGCGCCGCGGTGCCCGCCGAGGCAGTGTTCGTGAAGGGCGATCTGCACGACTTCGACCTCATCGTCGCGACGCTGCGGGAGCACAAGATCGAGTGCGTGATGAATTTCGCGGCGTGGACCTACGTCGGCGAGTCGGTCGAGCAGCCGCTGGGGTACTACCACAACAATACGGCCGGGGTGTTGTGCTTGCTGAGGGCGATGGCCGAGGCGGGCGTCAATAAGATCGTCCACTCCTCGACCGCCGCGACCTACGGCGAGCCCGACAAGATGCCCATCACCGAAGACACGCCGCAGTCCCCGATCAACCCCTACGGCACGTCGAAGCTCATGGTCGAGCAGATTCTCAAGGACACCGCCGCGGCCAACCCCGAGTTTGCCTTTGCCTGCCCCCGCTACTTCAACGTCGCGGGCTGCGACCCCGAGGCCCGCATCGGCGAGGACCACACGCCCGAGACCCACCTTATCCCCGTCTTGCTCGAAGCCGCCACCGGCAAGCGGGAAAAGGCCTACATCTTTGGCACCGACTATCCCACCCCAGACGGCACCTGCATCCGCGATTACGTCCACGTCGTCGACCTGATCGACGCCCACGTCCTACTGATGAACGCGCTCGAGCCGGGCAAGACGCTGTTCTACAACCTGGGCATCGGCAACGGCATGTCGGTCCGCGAGATCGTCGACGCGGTCAAGAAGGTCACCGGCGTCGACTTCACCGTCGAGATCGGCGACCGCCGAGCGGGCGACCCGCCGTCGCTCTACGCCGACCCCCGGAAGATCAAGGAAGAGCTCGGCTGGGAAGCGAAGATCACGGACACCGAGACGATGGTCGCGGATGCGTACCGGTGGTTTAAGGCCAACCCTCATGGGTACGGTGAAGGCTGAGTATTCAAAAGAAGGCCTGATCTATTTTGATTTCCGTCGGTATGGGGGACGTCTTTATTTTTCAGTTGTGTGAATCACAGAGTCCGCCGAGTGAAGACTCGGGGGCGTTTAGGCCTGTTATCGGCGGGCACATATTCCGTAGATTAAGCTCCGGGTTAATGTCTTGTTAACCGATCACCGAAAAACAGGAAGGGGATTCATGAAATTCGCGCGGGTCACCGTAATTGGGGTCTGCGAGGAGATCAGCTGGTATGTGGAGCCGAGAGACGACGAAACATCCGGCCGCTTCTCTGTCGGGTCAGCCCGCGGCGGTACAGGGTAAGTACCGTTTGATCACCCCGGCTTCCGCTATGGTGGTGATCCTCATCGCTGGGGGTTTCTTTACGTGGTGGACGATTAAAAAGACCGACCGTGAGATGCGTCAGAACCGGCTCGCTCACGCGAGACTGGCTGCTGAAGCCATCAACGTCGAACGCGTCAAGGCGTTGAGCGGAACTGAAGCCGATCTCGGGTCAGACCACTATCTACGGCTGAAGCAGCAGTTTGCCTCGGTCCGAGCGGCCGACCCGAGATGCCGTTTCGTCTATCTGATGGGGCGTAACGAGGACGGGAGCGTATTCTTTTTCGCCGATAGCGAACCCGCGGGGTCTGAAGACGAATCTCCGGCCGGCCAGATCTACGACGAGGTCTCGGACGAGTACCTCGCGGCGTTTAATACCGTGACGGCCTTGGTCGAAGGGCCGGTGACCGATCGCTGGGGGACATGGGTGTCCGCCCTGGTCCCGCTGATCGATCCCGAAACCGGCGCACTCATCGCCATGTTGGGCACGGATGTCGATGCTCGATACTGGCATCGAGCCGTCGCCGCCAAGGCCGCGCTTCCTGCGGGGTTGTTCGCGCTTGCCGGCCTGATCGCTTTTTTCTACATAAGGCTCCGTCACTCGGACGCGTTGCTCCGAGAGCACCAGGCGGCGCTCAATCTCGAGCGGGACCAGTATCAGTCACTAGTGGGGAATATCCCGGGCGCTACCTACCGTTGCGCGGCCGATGACGACTGGAGCATATTTTTTATCAGCAATCAGATCGAGCAGATCACCGGCTACCCCGCGAGCGACTACGTACGCAACGCGGTAAGAACTTATGAGAGTATTATCCACGAAGAGGATACCGTAGCGGTACGCCGTGACGTGGGCGAAGCGATCGCCGAAGCCAAGCCGTACGAAATCGAGTACCGGGTCTACCACCGCGACGGAAGTATTCATTGGGTCTACGAAAAAGGGCGATGTGTTTACACCCCAGACGGAGAAGTGGAGTACTTGGATGGTTTCATCCTGGATGTGACCGAGCGTAAACTGGCCGAGGAACAGCTTGCGGTCGCCGCGACCACCGACAAGCTGACGGGCCTGCCGAACCGTGCGCTTTTCATGGACCGCCTGGACCGCAGGCTTAAACAATCGAAACGCGACGGCAGCAATTTCGCGGTGTTATTCTTCGACTTCGATCGCTTTAAGATCGTCAACGACAGCCTCGGCCACGACGTCGGGGACGCGCTGCTGTGTAGTATCGCAAACATCTTTGAGCGTGAGCTGCGCGAGTCGGATACGGTGGCCCGGTTCGGCGGCGACGAGTTTGTGGTTCTCCTCAGCGCGTTGGCCAATGATGAGGACGCGGAGATTAAGTCGAAGCGGCTCCTTGAAGTCTTCGCCGAGCCGCACGAAATCAACGGCCACCACATCGTTTCTACCGCGAGCATCGGCCTCGTCACCAATGCCCTCTCCAACGAATCGGGTGCCGAAATGATCCGCGACGCAGACGTGGCGATGTATCAGGCTAAAGCTAACGGCAAGAGCCAAGTCGTTACGTTTGATTTTGATATGCTCAAGAAGGCGGTAGATCGGCAAGAGCTTGAAGCCGATATGCGGGATGCGATCCATAACGAACAATTCCTTCTGCTTTATCAGCCGATTATCGATCTGTCGACCGGTCAAGTAGACGGATTTGAGTCGCTCGTCCGATGGGATCATCCTGTACGCGGGATGATCGGTCCGGAGTTTTTTATCCCTATCGCGGAAGAAACCGGCTTGATCATCGAGCTCGGCGGCTGGGTTGCTCGTGAAGCCGCCAGACAGATCAGTGCATGGAACCAGAAACGACCGGACAGCGAACGTCTGTTCGTTAATATCAACCTGTCGAAGCGAGAACTCCTGGACGTGAATATCTGCGAATCATTGGTTGAATGCCGACAAGAATTTCACTTGCGGCCCAAGGACCTCCGTCTCGAGATCACCGAGACCACGATCGCAGACGTCCGTTCCGAGGTGCTTCCGATGCTCAACAAGCTGCGCGATCACGGTTTTAGTATTTCGATTGATGATTTTGGTACGGGGCTATCTTCCTTGGGAGCGCTCCATAACTACCCCATCGACTGCCTCAAAATCGATAAGTCTTTCATTTTACGTCTCGATTCAGACCGCTCGCTTTTTGCGGTGGTTTCTGCCATCACCTCAATGACGCAGAGCCTTGGGATACCCGTGGTCGCGGAGGGCATCGAGTCCAAAGACACGGTAATCGCTCTGGAGTCTATTGGTTGTCGGTGGGGCCAAGGCTACCACTTCGCGGAGCCATTGCCTGCGTCCCGCGTAGACAAATATTTGCTAGACAATAACAAACGGCGAACCAGCGCCGCATGACTTCGGCTGATACTGAGGTATGGCTTTGCGGTAAATAGTTGTTTAGCTGCCAACTGGCGGAGAGTGAAGACTTGGGCATCAGGGTAACTAGCGAAGCGAGTGGCTTTGCGGGACAGAAACTTTGCCTTGGCTTGCTCTAGCGTCACCACGGGCTAGAGGGTATGAAGCAAACCTTCTCTGTCTTGTCACGCTAAAGCCAGCGGCCGAGGCCCTGCCACGCCATGAGTACGGTGCCCGCGACGATGAAGGCGAGGATCACCCAGGCGACCAGCTTGCCGCCGCGGCCCATCCGGGGCTGCCAGGTTTCGTAGCCAGGGGGCGGCGGGTCGTCGTCGCGGAGTTTGACCATCGACTCAGAATACCCGTTCGTTCTTCGATCGGCCGGTGAAGCCCCAGAGCTTCCGGCTGAGCTGCAACAGCCAACCCACCGGCACGGCTAACGCGGCGGTGTAGATCAGCTCCTGCAGCCGCCGCCAAAGCTGCTCGGTCGCGCCCCAGCCGAGCCCTTCGCCCGCCAGCCAGGGCAGGCCACGCAACGCGTAGATCAGCGTCTCGACTAAGGCCGCGAAGCCGCCGACCGCGAACACCAATAGCACGATGGTGACCGTCGATTCGCGGAAGAGCAGGTGACGGAGTTGTAGAACGGCGTAAGCGCCGACGAGGTAGCCCACCGCTTGCGGGCCGAGGATTGTGCCTTGATTTTCCAGCGGCCCGGGGAGCAGGTCCAACAGCACGCCGATGATCAACATCGCCCAGGGCACCGCGGGTTTGCGGGCCGAGACGCCGACGAACACCGCCAGGATTAGGAGCAGATTGGGCGTCGCGTCGCTGACCGCCCATGCGTCCGAGAGCCCGGACTGCAGGGCGAAGAAGACGTAGGCCGTGATGCAGAACGCGGCCCAGTTCACGGCGGGTTCGCTCCCGGGTTTTCGTCGGCTCCGTCTTCGGGGAGCAGGATGGCGACCTCCCGGCGGTAGGGCGTGTCGAGCAGGGCGGCCCGGATGACCAGCTGGTCCAGGAGTTCGGGGTCCGGGGTGTAGGGGACCTTGCGGTCGACGATACCGAGCAGTCGGCCGCGGGCGTCGCTGTAGTTGACCGCGTCGGCGAGGACGACGACCGCGCCGGGGCGGATGAGCGAGTCTTTGGGGACCTCGGCCACGAAGTAGTCGCGGTCTTTCTCGCTGACGCGGACCCGGATATTGTCGAATGGCTCGGCGTAGCCATCTAGGCGGATGCGGACCTGCAGCCCGCCGTCGTGGCCGGTTAGAAGGTCGACGTCGGCGCTCGATGGGCCGACCGGCTCAACCACCCGGCCGAGCAGGACGGTCTTATAGACCACGGTCATACCTGCCCGGACGCCCTGACGGGAGCCGCGGTTGAGCGTGAGCACCTGTCGGGGGCCGGCGTCGCGGTAGGCGGTGACTTTGGCGGTGAGGGGGCGGGTGTCGGGGGCGTCGATATCTTGGACGCCCTGGATCAGTTCGAGTTGTTTTTGGAGTTCGTCGTAATCCTGCTGCAGGCGGTCGATCTCGACCAACGCCTCGGCGTAGGCGGCGCGGAGTTGTTGTTCGTTTTGCGGCGTGCCGGGGTGGACGAAGTCTGGGCGGTCCTCGCGCTCGGCGAGGTTGGTGGCGAAGCTGTGGACCGGGCCACGCAGGGGAAGCGTCGCGAAATCGACGGTTGGTCCGAGCACGCCGCCAGGCAGGCGGGCGACCGAGGAGGGGAGTTGGCTGTTGAGGATTAGCAGCCCGGTGATGAGCAGGAGCAGGCGCTGCGAAGTGAGTAAGGGGCTGGCCATGACGAGGTAGAACAGGAAAGCAAGAAAGCAGGAGAGCACGAAAACGGGAAGAGACGCTCGGCAGATTTTCCTGCTCTACGGCTCTTCTGCTTTCCTGCTCTGATCCGCCTACATATCGTCCATGTCGTTTTCCATGGTCGACTTCCACTCCTCGAGGTGTTCGAGGTAGATGGCGGTACCGCGGGCGACGCAGGTCAGCGGGTCCTCGGCGATGCGGGAGTCGAGGCCGGTGGCGTTGGAGATCACGACGTCGATGCCGCGCAGGAGTGCGCCGCCCCCGGCGAGGACGATGCCGTTGTCGACGAGGTCGGCAGCGAGCTCGGGCTCGCAGCGTTCGAGGGTGCGGGTGACGGTCTCGATGATCGAGCTGAGGGGCTCTTGCAGCGCTTCTCGGATCTCTTCCGAAGTGATGACCGTCTTCCGGGGGAGGCCGGAGATCATGTCGCGGCCGCGGACTTCCATGTTGGTCTCTTCGCCGTCGGGGGCGGCGGAGCCGATCTGGATCTTGATCTTCTCGGCGGTCTGCTCGCCGATCATTAGGTTGTAGGCTTTTTTCATGTGGTTGATGATGGCTTCGTCGAGGTCGTCGCCGGCCACGCGGACAGATTCGCACTGGGCGATGTCGGCCAGCGACATGATGGCGACCTCGGTGGTGCCGCCGCCGATGTCGACGATCATCGACGCGGTGGCTTCGACGATTGGCAGGTTGGCCCCGATGCCCGCGGCCATGGGTTCCTCGACGAGGTAGACCCGCCGGGCTCCGGCCCGCTCGGCCGAGTCGAGCACGGCCCGTTTTTCGACGGCGGTAATTCCCGACGGCACGGCGATGACGACCCGCGGCTTGACGAACGGCCGCTTGCCGTTGACCTTGCGGATGAAGTAGCCGAGCATCGCCTCGGTGATTTCGAAGTCAGAAATCACGCCGTCCTTGAGCGGGCGGATCGCGGTGATGCTGCCGGGGGTCTTGCCGAGCATCTCCTTGGCGACCCAGCCCACGGCGTTGCCGTTCTGCAGGACCTGGTTGGTGTTGCGTTTGACCGCGACGACCGACGGCTCGTTGAGCACGATGCCCTCGCCCCGCACGCAAACCAGCGTGTTGCAGGTGCCCAGGTCGATGCCCATGTCGACGCTGAAGAAGCTGAGGAGGTTATCGAAGATCAAGAGCGGTGCGTTCCGGGCGGGGTGTGGGGGACAGCAGCGATGAGTCCTGAGTTTCTGCGATTGTAGCGAAAGCCTGCGGTAGCGTCGCCACGTCTATATCAACCAATACATCGTCTAAGTGCAGCCGGCAGCGATATTTTTATTCGGACGTTCGCTACGGCATATCGAGCAAACAAAAAACCACTCTCGTTCAGAGTGGTTTCGTGAGGTTTTTAGTTGGCCCAGCGTGATTAGGCGTCGCTTGTTCTTATGATAGAGCGGCGAACGGGTTGACGCTGCCGGTCACGGCTTGGAGACGCATCCAGGTGTAGCCCACGCCGATCAGGAGGACGACGAACGCGACGAACGCGAGGACCGTGAAGATGTTGTTGTCGGGGCCGGAGCTGTTTTCTGCCATGGTGGTGGTTGCTTTCGGGGGAGCGGGGCGGGAGACCGGGTTACAGAAATTAGTAGTTGATGCCGGTCATCGCGTTGTCGCCGACCTGGATGGCCTGCTTGGCCGAGTCGATCTTGGCGACGCTGACGGTTTCGTCGACGCTCTTGATGGTGGCGGTGCCGACGAACTGGTCGTTGTTGCGGAAGATGACGAACTTGGTGTTGGGGTTGACCGCGTCGTTAGAGCCGACGTTGAGCGAGATCAGGATGATGTCGTCGACCTGCTCGATACCGGTGACGCTGCCGCGGATCTGTTGGCCGGTGAAAGCGGGGCCGCCGAGGCCCGAGCCGGTGGCCACGGTGGTCTGGCCGGCCAGTTGCTCTTGAAGGTCAACGATCTTTTCGGTGAGCAGGCGGTTGTTCCGCGACAGGGCGGTGACCTGGGCGTCGAGGTCGTTGTTGGCCTGGATGAGCTGGGCGGCTTCGGTCTTGAGCTGGACGTTGCTCGACTGGGCTTCGCTGACGATCGCGTTGCGGTCTTCGAGGAGCTGGGTCAGCTGGTCTTGCGTGGCCGACATCAGCGAGATGGTGGTGATGTTCTTGGCGACTTGGGCGTTGGCTTCTTTGAGGCTGGCTTCGAGCGACGCTTTTTCCTGCTGCAGGGCGGCGTTGCCGGTACGGAGGGTGGTGAGTGTTTGGCTCTGGTCGGTGCCGGCCTGGGCGAGCTGGCTTTCGAGTTCGGCCTTTTCCCGGCCGGCTTTGGCGGCGGCGGCCTGGCTGACGCTGACCTTGGTTTCCAAGGCGCTGATTTCGGCGTTGAGGTTATCGGTTTGGGCAACGAAAGGGATGACCAGAGCGACCAGAACGATCGACAGGACAGTCACCAACAACACAAGGGCTTTGGTCAGTGGGCTCAAGGGGGAGTCCTCAATCAGGAAGGAGCGGGTACTTAGGCAGAAACATCGACCACCGGGAGAGGTGATTCGAATAATTACACCTTAAGGCCAAAGCCTTGTCAACCAATTCTGCACAAGTACGGACGAAGCGGGGCCGATAATTCGGGATCGTTATTCCGGGGCGATCCGCCGTAACCCGCGGCGGCGTGGAAATTAAGGGTTAATGGCATCGAGGGTCGCCACGGCGGCCGCGATCCGGACCCGTTCGTTGGGGTCTTCGAGCAGGCGGGCGAGTCGGTCAGCGGCCTGCGTATCCGTAGCGGCGTGCGAGAGGGCGAAGGCGGCTTGAGAACGGACCGTCGCCACCGAGCTTTCGGCGGCGGAGAGCATGACGGGGAGGCCCTCGAGCGAGCCGATCTGGGCGAGGGCCTCGGCGGCCGCGAGCCGGAGCTCGACGGGGTCCTTGGCCAGGAAGCCGATGAGGTTGCCCTCCATGCCGCCGTCGCGGGCCCGGCCCAGCATGAGCGTCGCCATGACGCGGACTTCGTTGTGGTTGGAGTAGGCGGCTCCGCGTAACGCCTTAAGGCTGTCTTCGTGGCCGAGGTTGAAGAGGGCCTCGGTGATCTGCAGGCGGACAATCTGACGGTCCACCGGCCGGGCGCGGTCCATCGGGGCGTCGACCGCGTCGAGCAGCACCGGCAACGCCGAGGGGTTCTCGCTCAAACCGAAGAGCAGGGCTGCGTTAGAACGCAGGCTCGGGTCTTCGTCCCACAGCATCGCGGCCAGCTGGCCGAGGTCGACGTCTTCGCCGCAGCGGCTGGCGGCGAACAGAGCCGCGGCCTTGACGAAGTCGGGCTGGTCCTCGTCTTTGGCCACCGAGACCGCGGATTCGGTTAACGAGTCGAGTTCCAGCCGGCCCATCGTCACTAGGGCCGCGAAACGCACGGCGGGGTTCTCGTCTTGCAAAGCCAACTGCACCATCGGCAACGCCCGCTGTGGCATCGACTTGGCCCCCTCGACCGCGTGCATGCGAAGCAACGCGTCTTCCGACCGGGAGGCTTCGAGCAGCACGCGGATCGCCTGCGGCTCGGCGTCCGCAAGCGGGGAGGCCGTTGCTTCTGGAGCCGAAGTAAAAGCGGCTAGAAGTAACGCGAAAAGCAGCCGGGCGTCGATAGATAATTTATTAAAGCGCATCTTGTCTCTGGTTCTCTTGTCTCGTGCTATGCCGAAGTACGCCTGTGTTTCAAGTCGGGTTCATTCTATCCCGGCGCTGTGTCTACCATAACGACGTACGCTGGCTCGTAATTTTCCGGCTGATCTAGAACTTCTCTGCCCATGATGAATCCGACCGTTGAATCCCGCCCGTCCCGGGCCGAAGAATGGGCCAATGTGTTGACGCATGGCTTCGGGCTGTTGGCGGTGTTGGCCGCGGCGACGCTGTTGATCGTTTTCGCGGGGATCGGCGGCGAGCCATGGCGGATCGTGACGCTGAGTATCTTCGGCGGGGCGTTGATCGCGGTGTACGGGGTCTCGACGCTCTACCACGCGGTGCAGCGTCCGCGGGTCAAGCGGCTGCTGCGTAAGCTCGACCACGCGGCGATCTTTTTGTTGATCGCCGGGACGTATACGCCGCTCATGCTGGTGACGCTCGGAGGAGGCTGGGGCTGGTCGTTGTTTGGGGTTGTGTGGGGCATGGCCGCGGCGGGGCTGACACTCAAGCTGGTCTGCTTCGATCGCTTTGGTTGGACACAGCTGGGCCTGAAGCTGGGGATGGGTTGGCTGATCGTGATCGCGATCGGGCCGGTGGTTGCGGCTTTGTCGACACCCGGTCTTTTGTGGGTCGTCGCGGGCGGGCTGTGCTACACCGGTGGGGTCGTGTTTTTTCTGTGGGAACGGCTGAAGTACAACCACGCGGTATGGCATCTGTTTGTCCTTGCGGGCAGCGCTTGCCACGTGATGGCGATGGTGACGGATGTCTTGCCGCAGGGTTGAGCCGTAGTTCCTTTACCTCGTTACTGGGCCAACACCATCTCGTTCAAGCGGTCTTGCCAGGCGGGGTTGCCCGGGTCGATATCGATCGCTTTTTGGATCGCCTCGCGGGCTTCGTCGAGTCGGCCGCGTCTGCGGAGTACGTGGGCCAGGGTGTCGAAGTAGTTCGCCTCGTTTGGAGAAACCTCGATCGCGGTCCGGGCCAGAAGCTCGGCTTCCGCGAGGTCGCCGCCGTGGTCGGCGAGGATCATCGCGAGGTTGTTGCTGGCTCCGGGTTCGCGGCTGTTCAGCGCAAGGGCGCGGCGGTAGGACGACTCGGCTTCGGCGAAGTCGCCGTCGATTTCTGCGGCGGTGCCAACGAAGAACCAGAGGCCGGCGTCTTCGGTGATCTGAGTCTGGGCTAGGGCCGCGGCCATCTCCCGGCCCCGTTGGCGGAGTGCGGCGTTGTCGTTACGCATCCCGATGGTCCACCACGCCTGAGCCAGCGTCGCCCGCTCGGTCGGGGCGTCTTGCGGCATCACTTTCTCTAGCGTCTCCAGCCAACGCGAGGCCTGGCGCCAGCTCGGCACGCCCAAAATCACCACATCGATCCACGCCATCCGCCAACGCGTGCCGTCGGGCAGGAGCGGTTCGAGGAGTTTGCGGGCCTCGTTGGCCCGGCCGGTGGAAGCCAAAGACAGGGCGAGTTCTTTGGTCAGCATCGGCATCGCTTCCGGCTGGGCATTTACCGCGGAGGTGTAGGGCAGGAGCAGTCCCGCGGCGGCCTCGGGGCGGCCGATCTCGCGGTGGGCCCGGGCGGCGAGGGCGTCGGCTTCCCACGTGCTGCCGGTGGTCAGCAGTCGCCACGCCTCGGCGGCCGGCAGAACGTCTTCCCATCGCCCCGCGACGCTGTACGCCTCGGTGGCCAGCCGGGCGGATCGCACCGATTCCGGGAAGCGCTCGCGGGCTTCGTCCGCTCTCGCTGTTGCCGAGTCGATCCGACCGGCATCGAATTCTTTGCTGACCGACAGCAGCCACAGCGACTCGAAGTCCGGTGTCGCTTCGGCCATCTCGACCAGACGATCGGTCAGGTCTTCGGTTGAGAGTTGTCCGGTGCGGGCGCGGTCGAGGACACGTAGCGCTTCGATCGCGGCGGTTTGGTGTTTATCTTCTTCTAGCAGCGATATCCCTAGCGCGGCGGCTCCGGGCTCGTCGGCCATACGGCTGATGAGTACTCCTTCATTGGCAAAGTAATTGAATCCTTTGTGGTCCGGGAACTTTGCGGCCGCGGCCTGAGCCGAGGCGATCGCTTCGATGGTGCGGTTATTGCGGAGGCGTAGCCCGATGAGCTGTAGCCAAACGTCGGGGTTTTGGGGGGCTGCCTGAACGGCCGCGACCCACGCCTCGTCCGCGGCTTCACTGCTGCCGTAGGCGGCGGCGTGGGCGGCGCGGATGCGTAGCTTTTCGGATGCTTCTACCTCCAACGCATCGAGTTTACTTAACGCTGCCTCGGCCTCGTCCGTTCGGCTGGCCTGGGCGAGCAGGTCGGCGGCGACCGCCACCGTTTCGGGGGTCGGGTTTGCGAGTAGCTTGTCGGTCAAAGCCAACGCCCGGCCGTCCTGTTTTGTTTGCCGGTAGAGCTGGGTGAGTGTGAAGACGTCTTGCGTCTGGGCGGTATCCGAGGCGACGAGGTTGGCCAGGATGTCGGCGGCGTCGCGGAATCGTTTGCCGTCGATCATGACCTGCGCGGCCCGGCGTTGCGCGTCGGGGGTGGCCTCGCTCAGCAGGGCGGCTCGCTGCGCGGTTTCGAGCGCGACCTTGTCCGCGCCGGTGTCGCGTTGGGCCAGGGCCAACTCAACCTGGGTGTTGGCGTTCGTCGGGTTGAGCGTGACGGCTTGTTTGAGGAGCGACACCGCGAGCCGGGGGTTGCCCAAGAGGCGTTGGCTGCGTCCGCGTAAGGCCAGGGCCTGGGCGGAGTCCGGCTCGATGTTGAGCGCGGTGTCGAGGTAGCCGTCGGCTTCTTCCGCCGCGGCGATCGGGTCGGCCGAGGTCAGCAGCCACCGGGCCCGTTCGATCATCCAGCCGGCGTCTTCTTCGCCGGTGAGCTTACGGAGGCGTTTGATCGTGTCGTCGATCGAGGAGCGGTCCTGCCAGGCCACGCTGCTGGTGAGGATGGCTTGTTGGATGCGGAGGTCGTTGGGGTAGTTATCGCCCACGGCGGACCACGCGGCGACCGCTTCGGGTCGGCCGACCTTTTCGAGCAGCAACGCGCGGTTGACGGCCCACTCGGCACCTGGGGCGGCGGGCTGCGATTCGTCGAAGAAGCGGAGGGCTTCGTCGGCCCGGCCGGCGTCGATCAGACGCTGAGCTTGGACCATGGTGATCGCGACGGTCTGCCCGAAGCGGTCGACGTAAGCGGCTTGCGTCTTGCCTTCGGGGTCGAGGTTGTAGCGTTTGGCGGCCTCGATCAGCGTGACCATCGCCGTCTGGCTGGGCGGCGGGTCGGCGTTTAATGCTCTGAACAACGCGGCGGTAGCGGTCTCGGTGTCGCCCGAACCAGCAAGCACCGCGATGCGCAGGGCCAGCGTGCGCGGCTCGCCGGGCTGGGCCGCCTGCACCAGGTCGATCATGTTCAGGATCTCTTGCCGCTGCTCGCCGTTGAGGCGCTGCGGGTCCGCTCCCAGCGCCTCGGCCAGGGCGATCCGGCCCGCCACGCTCCGGGGCTGGCGTTGGACCGCGGCGGCGGCGAAGTTCATCGCTTCGGTGGGGTTGTTCTGCGAAAGGTACAGCTCAGCGAGGCCGAGGCAGGGGCTGGCCCACGAGGGCCGCATCTGGAGGGCCGACTGGTAACGGGGGATCGCGCGTTCCGGCTGGCCGCTGCGGTCAAAGGCTTCGGCGACGATCAGCTCGAGGTAGGGGTTGGCGACCCCGGCGTCCCGCAGGCCGCGGCCGGCGTCCATGACCGGCTCAAGGCCGTCCCTGTTGGCCCGTATCGCGGCGGTCAGAACCGCGGCGATCGCTTTGCTCGCCTGGGTCTGCTCGGCGGCAAATCCTTCGGCGACGGCGGAGGCGGCCTCGGCGTCCCCCCGTCCCGCAAGGACAAGGGTTTTGATGATTCGCTGAATCGACGAGGGATCGGTGAGGCTGTCGATCAGCGTCAATGCTTCGACGCCCCGGCCGGCTTCGAAGCGTCGGCGGATCAGCTCGTCTAGTGGCAGGGCGGGGTGCTGTTTTGCGTAGAGGCTTTCAAGGTAGGCCAACGACTCGGCGAACATCGCCGCTTCATCCATCACCAGGACCTGTTGTTTCGCAAACGCTTGGTCGGCGGGCGGGCTGGAAGCGAGGTCGCGGAGCGTCTGGACGGCGGCGGCTCGGTCTTCGGTGAGGAGCAACGCGTTCGCCTGGATCAGCTGGGCGGTGGTCTCGTCGACCTGCTCAGAGGCCTGATACGAGGCGGCGTGGTCGAGCAACGCCCGGTTTGTCTTGTTCATGCGCTTCATGACCGCAAACGCCAAGCGGTGGGCCGAGATGTCGTTCGGTTGCTTATCGAGGTATTTGATGATCGCGGGGAGGGCTTCGCTGTCTCGGCCGGTGCGGGGGAGGAGCACGGCGTTGGCCTTGAGCGCGGCCGGGTCTTCGCGGTCGTCTTGGAGCAGCTGCTTGGCGAGGCGGAGGCCTTCTTCTTCGACGCCCCGGGGGTATTCGGTCAGGATCGGCAGCAGCAGGCGCGCCGCCGGCAAGAAATCGGGCTGGTCACGTAGGACGAGGCGCAGGCCCATCGCGGCTTCGATCTCTCGGACGGGATCGCCTTCCGCCTGTTCGAGCTGGGTCTTAGAGAACGCAAACCGGGCTTCGGGGTCGCCGTAGGGGAACTGCTCGAGGTAGGGGCCGAGCTGGGCCAATATTTCTTGGGTGTCACCGGCCTCGAACGCGGCGAGCCCGGCGACCCGGCGGGGATCGGTGAGGCGCGGGTCGGACCCGCCGCCCATGGTCAGGACACGGATCGAGACGCCGCCGACGAGGAGTAACACTACGGCACCGACGATCCCTAGTCTGATGTTGCGGCGGCGACGGCGGGCGGACTGGCTCATTCGGAACTCCGGATCGGCGGGTGAAAGCGTGACGGTAGCAGTATTTCTAGCGGCCCCAGGCCCGATAATCATTCGGGCTTCCGTCACGGCTTACGGGTCTATCGGCCGACGGGCGGTCGTGGCTTGGGCAGAGTTTGGTGGATGCGTTAGGGTGCTCGGATGGTCGGCGAGAGCCCTACTCCGAAAGACTCCGGGCCGGGGCGGTTAGACGCGGCGGTGGCGGCCGTAGCGGGGGTGTCGCGGCGGCGGGCCCAACGGCTGATCGCGGACGGTATGGTCACGCTGAACGGCCGCGTCGCCGCGGGGAGCGACAAGGGCAAAATGCTTACTCCGAGTGATGCGGTGGCGGTTCTGCCGGGGGTGGGGTGGGTGCTGCCGGAGCCGGATCGGCCGTTGGCGGTTTTGGCTGAAGGGGACAGTTGGGTCGCCGTGGATAAGCCGGCGGGGGTAGCGGTCCACCCGCTGCGGGAGGGCGAAACGGGGACGGTGCTCAACGCGGTGGCGGGTCGGTATCCGCAGGTGCAGGGCGTCGGCGAGTCGGGCGGCGAAGGCGGGCTGAAGTCGGGGGTGGTGCACCGGCTAGACGTTGAGACCTCGGGTGTGTTGCTGATCGCCCTGAACGAAAAGCGGTGGCAGCGGTTCCGTGAAGCGTTCGCCGAGCACCAAACCGAGAAGATCTATACCGCGGTAGTCGCGGGTCGACCAAAGGCGGTCGGCCGGGCGGACCTGCGTCTGGCGATTACCCGGCACAAGCCGTCGCGGGTCGGGGTCATCCCGCCCGATCCAGAACACCGCCACTTCGCCGCCTCGCGCCGCTGTACTTTGAATTGGCGGACGACGCAGCGGTTAACCGGCGCGACCCGCCTCGAGGTCAAGCTCGACACCGGATTCCTCCATCAGATCCGCGCGACCTTTGCCCACCTCGGCCACCCCGTCCTCGGCGACCCGATTTACGCCGAGCCCGACGCTTCATTGGTGAGTCAGCGATTGATGCTGCACGCAGCGTCGCTGCGACTCGACGAGATCAATGTTGTCTGCCCACCGTCTCCGGAATTTACCGCGGAAGTGACAAGACTGAAGCGGGGATCTGGCGATTAGAGTTTTTTATCAACTTCAAGATATGTAATTTCTGCCCTAAACCGGCTGGGCTTCCAACTGCGTCTCGATCATACCGCGGTAGGTACCGCCCGCGGCCATGAGTTCTTCGTGTGAGCCTTGCTCGAGGATACGGCCGTGGGAGAGGACGAGGATCTGGTCGGCGTGGGTGATGGTGCTGAGGCGGTGGGCGATGACGAAACAGGTTCGGCCATGCATCAGGCCTGCGAGCGATGCCTGGATCAAGCGCTCAGACTCGGTGTCGAGGTTGCTTGTGGCTTCGTCGAGGATGAGGATTTTGGGGTCGGCGAGGATCGCCCGGGCGATGGCGAGGCGTTGGCGTTGGCCGCCGGAGAGCTTGACGCCGCGTTCGCCGATGAGGGTGGCGTAGCCGTCGGAGAGATCGGTGATGAAGCCGTGGGCGTTGGCCTGCTCGGCGGCGTGTTGGATATCTTCGGGGGTGGCGTCGGGTCGGGCATAGGCGATATTGTCGGCGACGCTGCCGTCGAAGAGGAAGACGTCCTGCTCGACGACGCCAAGCAGGCTGCGGTAGCGGTCGACGTCGAGATCGCGGAGGTCGGTGCCGTCGAGGGTGACGCGGCCGGCGGTCGGGTCGTAGAAGCGGGCAACGAGGTTGCAGAGCGTGGTCTTACCCACGCCGCTGGGGCCGACGAGGGCGACGGTCTGGCCGGGCTCGGCGACGAAGGAGAGGTTTTGGAAAATAGCTTGGTCGGTTTTGGGATAAGCGAACTCGACGTCTTCAAAGCGAATTTCACCCTTGACCGAGTTTTCGTCGATCAACACGGCATCGTCGGGGGCGGGCATGTCCCGCGGCTCTTCGAGCAGATCGAGCGTGCGGTCGAGTGCCGCCAGATCGTTTTGCAGCGTGGTGGCGGTCGCGGCGAGGGTGGCGACGGGCGCGAGCAGGGCGGCAAGGTAGCCGAGGAAGACCACGAGGTCGCCGACGGTGAGTGCGTCGCCGGGTTTCATCGTGCCCGACGCAACCGCGGCCGAGTCGTCGAGGATACGTAGCCCGCCGTAGAGCAGGAGCATCATCGAGGCTAAAGGGATGATGATCGCCCAGGCGGTGTCGATGCCCCGCATCCACCACCAGGTATTGAGTTCCTGACGGATCATCAAGTGGTTGTTGCCGACGAATTGGCCGGACTCAGCCCGTTGGCGGCCGAAGGCACGCACGACACGGATGCCGCCGAAGACCTCGGTGGCGTGGCCGTCGATTTTTTCGCGGGTCCGGCGGACGTCGCGAAACATGGGGCGGATCCGGCCGATCCAGGTACGATGCGTTAGCCAGACGACGGGCAGGATCGTGAGCCCACCCAAAAGCAATTTCCAGTCGATCAGCGTGAGGACGAGCAGCGTGCCGAGGAACTGGATGACGGCCCGGCAGGGGTTGTAGACCATGCCGAACACGAGTTGGCCCACGGCCCCGGCGTCGTCGCGGAGGATGCCGGCCACGCCGCCGGTCTTGAGTTCGTATACCCGGTGCAGCGGCAGCCGGCTGGCGTGTTCGAACGTGCGTCGGCGCACGTCGGACTGCAGCCGTTTGGTGATCCGCGTCGCTTGCCACCGCCCCCAAAGCCCGATCGCCACAGATAACAGCGTGAGTACCAGCGTGGCCAAGACCAGGATCAGCAGCAACCCTTTGGCCGAACCTGGCGACCCGTCGGCGAACCCCGGCAGCAGCGACGCGAGCCAATCGGGCAGCGGCTGACCGCTTAGCACGTTGTCGACCACAATCTTCGGGGCATAAAGCGGGACGAGCGCGACCAGCGTCGAAAACGTCAGCGTCGTCAGCCCCGCGGCAAGGATCAGCCGGTGCTCGTCCAGCAACCCGAAAAAAGCCCGCAGCAGCTCCGCGAAACTCCGCGTCCGGCGGAGGTCGTTGCCCTTGAGGTCACGCTTGATCGGGTCTTGTCGGCGTTGGCGGAAGCGCTTGCGGTAGTCGGTAAAACGGGATCGGCTGGATGCGGAACGGGACATACGTCACAATCCTAGTCCAATGCCCAAGCCAAAACCCAACCCCAACGCCGACACCCCCGAGCACCAGCGGCTCCGCGAGGACCAGGCGCGTCAAAAAAACTGGAAGCAGTGGGGACCGTACCTCTCCGAGCGGCAGTGGAGTACCGTCCGCGAAGACTACTCGCCCGACGGTAATGTCTGGGAGTATTTCCCCCACGACCACGCCCGCAGCCGGGCCTACCGCTGGGGCGAAGACGGCCTGCTCGGCTTCACCGACCGCGAGTGCCGGCTGTGTTTCGCCCTCGCATTGTGGAACGAAAACGACTCGATCCTCAAGGAACGACTCTTCGGCCTCACCGGCCACCAGGGTAACCACGGCGAAGACGTTAAGGAGTCCTACTACTACCTCGACTCGACGCCGACGCACAGCTACGCCAAGGCGATGTACCGTTACCCGCAGGCGAAGTACCCGTACAGCGAGCTCGTCGCCGAGAACGCCAAGCGGGACAAGTCGCACCTCGAGTACGAACTCGAAGACACGGGCGTCTTCGACGAGGACCGATTCTTCGAGGTCCAGGCCGAGTACGGCAAGGCTGACGTCGACGACTTGCTGATCCGGATCACCGTCACCAACCGCGGGCCGGAGGCAGCGAACATCCACGTCTTGCCGCAGCTGTGGTTCCGCAATACATGGACTTGGGGCTGCGAGCACGAGGGCTGCAGCATGCGGCCGGACATGCGGATCTGCCGTCGGCCGGGCAAGTCGATGGCTAGCCGCAGCGTGCAGGCGGTACACACCGAGCACGAAACGCTGGGCAAGTACACCTGGGTTGCCGGCGTCGATCCGGACACCCACGGCGTGGTCGACATGCTCTTTACCGAGAACCATACCAACCACGAAAAACTCTTCGGCGAAAAGAACCGCACGGCCTACCACAAGGATGCTTTCCACCGCTACGTCGTCGACGGCGAAAAGAAAGCGGTCAACGCGAAGCAGTACGGCACCAAAGCAGCGGCCCACTACAAGCTGACGATCCCCGCCGGGGAAAGCCGGGTGCTGAAACTCCGCCTGTTTCCCACCGACCAGGAGCGTCGCACCACGCTCGATCAGGAACTGACGCCCGAGGCGTTCGATATCGTGTTCGACGCCCGCATCCGCGACGCCGACGAGTTCTATCGCGTCGTTATCCCCGAAAACGTCGGCAAGCAAAACCAACTCGTGTCCCGCCAGGCTTACGCCGGGCTGCTCTGGACCAAGCAGTTCTACCATTACATCATCGACGCTTGGCTCAACGGCGATCCCGATACTCGTACCCCGCCGAAGCAGCGCCAGACCGGCCGCAACCACGACTGGTCGCACCTTTTTGCCCGCGACATCCTGTCGATGCCCGACAAGTGGGAGTACCCCTGGTTCGCGGCGTGGGACACGGCGTTTCACATGCTGCCGTTCTGCCGGATCGACCCGCACTTCGCCAAGCGGCAGCTCGATAAGTTTCTGCGTGAGTGGTACATGCACCCCAACGGGCAGATCCCCGCTTACGAGTTCGCCTTCGGCGACGTCAATCCGCCGGTGCACGCCTGGGCCGTGTGGCGGGTTTATAAGATGACCGCTGAGCGTGGGAAGCGTGATCGGCTGTTCCTCGCGTCTTGTTTCCAAAAACTTCTTTTGAACTTCACTTGGTGGGTCAACCGAAAGGATCCCAACGGTAACCACCTCTTTGCGGGCGGCTTCCTTGGATTGGACAACATCGGGGTGTTCGATCGCAGCCAGCCGCTTAAGGGCGGCCGGCAGTTGATCCAGTCCGACGCGACGGCGTGGATGGCGTTCTACTGCAACATCATGCTGTCGATGGCCATGGAGCTAGCGGACGACGATGACTCTCCGCACTCGATGGCTTACGCCGACATGGCCAGCAAGTTCTTCGAGCACTTCGTCTCGATCGCCGACGCGATCAACGACATCGGCGAAGACGGCCTGTGGGACGAAGACGACGGCATCTACTACGACCAGCTCAAGACCAACGGCGACTCGGAACCAATCCGCATCCGCTCGCTCGTGGGATTGATGCCCCTGATCGCCGTTGAAACATACAAGCAGGAACGCATCGAACGCCTGCCTGGATTCAAACGCCGCATGGACTGGTTCCTTAAGTACCGCGGCGATCTCGCCAAGCGCATCGCCTTCATGGCCAACGACCAGGATACTGAGGCGACACGCAGCGATATGCTTTTGCTCGCGATGCCGTCGCGTGAACGCCTCCGGCGAGTACTCAAGTACATGCTCGACGAAGATGAGTTCTTCGGGCCCTACGGCATCCGCTCGGTGTCGAAGTACCACGAGAAGAAGCCTTACACCCTCGATCTCGACGGCCAGAAGATGTCGGTCAAGTACACCCCCGGCGAGTCGGACACCCGCATGTTCGGCGGCAACTCAAATTGGCGTGGTCCCGTCTGGTTCCCCATCAACTACCTGATCCTCGAAGCGCTGCAACGCTACGCCTACTTCTACGGCGAATCGTTCAAGGTCGAGTGCCCGACGGGATCGGGCAACTTTATGACGCTGGACAAAGTTGCTCAAGAAATCGAGCGCCGGCTGATCCGCCTCTGCCCGCCCGACGACGAGGGCAGAGTCCTGTTCTACGAATACTTCCACGGCGATACCGGCCGTGGTCTCGGCGCATCGCACCAGACCGGGTGGACAGCGCTGGTGGCCAGATGCATCGAGGACATGGCTTGAGGCTTAGCCTATTCGGCAACGGACAAGTTGAGATCGAGGTCTAAATCGGCGGCCAGCTGGTCGAGGGCGTCGTGTAGCTCATCGTGTGAAGCAGCGACCGGGACGTGGAGACGAGAGGTTGCGCGGAACATGAGTTCGCCTGACATCGGGGCGCTCTCGGTATGGGTTTTGAGCTGGGCGACGTTGATGCTGCGGGCGGCCAGGGCTTGCGCTAGGTCGCGGACGATGCCCGGGCGGTCGAGGCCTAGCAGTTCCAGCGTGTAGGCTCGATTCGTCTCGGTGTACTCAGCGTCGGCTTCGGCCGCAGGCGTGACCTTGACCGACAAGCCCTTGTTCTGCAGGTTGACCAGCTCCGCGGTAAGCGTATCCGCCTCGGCTTCGGCGACCTGGACGTGGACGATCCCGGCAAACTGGCCGACGAGCTGGGACATCTCGCTCTCCAGCCAGTTGGCGTCGTGCCGTTTGATGGTGTCGGAGAGGGCCTGGACGAGGCCGGGGCGGTCGGGGCCGATGACGGTTAGGACGAGGGAGGTCATGAGCAGGCACCGGGAAGAAGGTTTGGGCGAGGCGTGAAGCCAGATTCGGGCGACATCGATCAGAAACCAACCGACAGTGTATCCGCGACGTGCTATGTTGAGAGAATGGCGAAGGCGAAGCGGCCACACCGGTTAGAATTCTACGAACACGCGGTCCAGCAGCCCCAGGCCGAGGCGGCGATGCTCGCCCGAATGTACGAGTCGGTAAATGATGGCGCGCCCGCGGCTCTGCTCCGCGAAGACTTTGCGGGCACATGTTCGATCGCCGCAGCGTGGTGCGAGAGCCACCCCGAACGACAAGCCATGGCTATCGAGAAGCACGGCCCCACGCTCCGCTGGGCCCAACGCCGCCACGCCCCCGGGAATATCGATGACCTCCATTTCGTAGAAGCCGATGTCATGGACCTCGCCTCGCCCACGGTCGACATCACCGCCGCATTGAATTTCAGCACGTTTATCTACCACGACGAAGCCGAGCTCTTGGCTTACTTCCGCCATGCTCGCAAGGGCCTACGCCCCGGCGGCGTCTTCGTGATGGACCTCTTCGGCGGGCCCGGAGCGCAACGCCTGGGTATCCAGCGGCGTGCAGCCGAAAACTTCATGTACCACTGGGAGCAGCGGGCTTTCGACCCGGTCACGCACCGCCTCGACGCCCGCATCCACTTTACCCTGCCGGATGGCCGGGAGATTAGGTCGGCGTTCCGCTACGACTGGCGGCTATGGACGCTGCCGGAGACGCGGAGGTTATTGGAGAAGGCGGGCTTTAGTCATGTAAAGCTGTGGGCGGAGAACCGCAGCGGGCGGATCAACGAAACGAAGAAACTGCGTGGAGATGAAGAATGGGTCGCGTACTGGGTCGCCCAGCGGTAGCTCTTCAATGACGACCGTCGCAGCAGGCATCCCCCCCGATCCAAAGCGGGAGATAGCCGATCCGCTGCTCGATTTGGTATTCATAAAGCGAAGGCGGTAAGTCGAGTTTGCCCGCGGGGACAACCACACCGGTGGGTCCTTCGATGGGTAGGTCTTGCTCGATCTGCACGGCGACAAGGTTTGGCTTGACCGCGGTCAGCGGGCCATATTTCTGATCGGGCTGGTCTTCGAGTAATTGCCAAAAGTGGAGGCGGTCTCCCATGTTGGAAGCGTTTTCGGCGCTGACGTTCCAGAAGGTCAAGTCGTCGAGGTGATTAGGGAGGGCGCTGTAGTTTCCGCCCCAGCTCAGCAATTCGACCGAAGAACACGAATCGATGAGCGATCGTCGGGGCGAGGTCGCATGGAAATCGATCCCGCCTCGCTGTCTCAGGCCGATATACCGCCACACCACGCTACCGGCGGCCATATGTGAAACCCCGGGGCCGTGGAACGTACCGGAGCGGTCGATACTCCGGCCGATGAGGTTGTTCGAGCCGAAAGTGATACTCAGGAAATAGTGGCCGGGGTTACCGGTGTATTCGCAGTCGAGCATGGCCGACGCAAGGCTCGCGCCCAGCGTGGCGGCGCCGGACATATCGCTGAACCGACAGCGGCGGATCCAACTCGCGTAGACCGAATCCATCGTCACGCCGCGGTAGCCGTTGTCGTGGATGTAGTTCTTGTGGTGAACGAATTCTTCGAGGAAGTTGCCGCGGAAGTGGATGTCTTCGACGCCGCAGTTCACCAGCACCTCTCGGCCGATGACCGACCAGCCTTCGGCTGCAAACACATCGAGCATGAGCGGCGCCTCGAAACTCAGGGTGTTGCCGTCGATCGAAGCGATTCGTTTGAGTTCGTTCACGACGACGCCGGTCTCGTGCATGCGGCTCCAGCAATCGCGCAGCTTGAGGCTGTCCAGAAACCGCTCGTTCACTTCGGGGGTTTCAATCGCGACGCTGACGACGTCGCCGATCGAGAACCCTGATGCGTCTTCCACGGTTAACGTGAATGACCCGTCTTTCGCGTCTTCGGTTACCGTGGTTTTAGATTTACCCTTGGGCTCGAGGATGGTGCGAGAGTTGGCCGGCTCGATATCGGGCATGATCAAGACCGCCGGCAGGTTGGTCCACGATTTCTTAGGGTCCGTTAGTAAGGTTGGGGCTTCTAGGAAGAGTTCCGTACCCTCTTCGCCCGAGCCGCTACCCCGCAAGACCACGTTTGAGGATTTGACCCAAAGCACAACTTCCAGCGATTCCGGCCCCGACAAATCGAACCGTCCGGGAGGGAAGAACACCACGCCGCCCCCGGCCTGCGACGCTGCATCGATCGCGGCCTGGATCGCTTCGCGGTCGACTCGGTTGTCGTCGGGAACAGCACCAAATTCGGTGACATCGAACACCGGGCCTTCGATATCGGGAATCGATTCGGCTCCATAGCGGTAGCCCGAATAGGAGTAGTCAGGCATCATCGCCAACACTTCTTGTACCGTTTGAGCTTGGGGGCCCGGCGATGTAATCATCAAGATGAGAAGTGAGGTAATTCCAAGGCTTCGACGAATTTCAAACAACATCACGTTATCTCTAGAATTCAAAAATCTTGTACGAGACCTTTTTGTATGGTACAGGCATATCTGTACCTTTCAAAGATTTGATTCCACCTAACAAATCAACAATCCAATATCGCCAATAGAGCGTTTTTATGTCTTGCGGCGGTTTATCGGGCGGTTTACATTATCCGGACTCGCTCGTCCCTGAGTAGGCTTTTGTTTCTTTAAGGAATTTCGATTGTGCTGATCCTGATTGTCGCCGGCGGCCCGGACAAAGGCCGTATCTACGAGTTGTTCGACGACCGGGAAGTCGTGATCGGCCGTGACGGTGCGGACCTGCAATTCAACGACGTTAAGGTTTCCCGGCGGCACGCCCGTGTCTGGTGCGACGGCGGGAAGTGGTACCTCCAAGACCTCGACTCGAAGCACGGTACCCACCGCAACCACAAGGAGATCGACGACGTCCAGCCGCTCAAAGACGGCGACTACATCCAGGTTGGCCGGACGGTCATGGTCCTGGCCCGGATGTCGGCCGAGCACCTCGAACAGGCAGCGCTGCAGCTGCCGATGGCCACGGCGAATCGGATGTCGCTGCTAGAGAAAATCAAGACGCGGCCCCTCGTCGCTGCGGCGAGTATCGCTGCCGTGCTACTTCTCGGCGTCAATGCCTACTCGTTTATCAACGCCAGCCGTAGCGATATTCAACTCAAAGACCAACTGGCTGCAGCGATCGACGACCAAGCCCGTTCCGGCCGAGAGTTGCAGGGTGAAGTTCGGCTCGCTCTCGAATCCAAGACGCAGCACGAGCGTAACGTCGAATCGATGATCGCCGCCTTCGGGCCGAAGACCGACCGGCTGCTGCCCAAGCTCGATACGATCCTCGCCACCCTCGACGCCCAGCCCGATGTTGCTGGCCCGCTGACCGCGTTGGCACAGGCGATCGACTCTCGCGATAACGAAGATCAAATCGACGCCAAGATCGACTCGGCGTTGGCGATGCTCAGAGAACGTGGCGGCGAAGCCGAGGCTTTAGCCGAACAGTTCCGCGAGATGCTCTCGCAGCAACCCACTATGGAGCAACTTGCCGCGGTAAGTATGGATTCAACCAAGGAGACACGCGATCTTCTAGGCCGTATCTCCGATCAGCTCGACAACGCCGTTTCGGGCGGCGGTTTGCTAGCTGAAGGCTCGACCCTCGCCGGCGAACTGGCCGAGCTTCGTCGGGTAATCGAAACAAATACCTCTGGCGATACGGCCACTGCCGAGTTGCAGCCGTTGATCAAAGACGTACTGGCCCGGGTCGACGCATTGGACCGTTCGGGCGACAGCGAGGTATTGCTCGCCGCGATCGCTGACGTGAAGTCGTCCCTGCCCGCCGACCCCTCCGAAGCATTTGCCGCGGTGAACGCCCAGCTGGCGTCACTCACCGAGGAGCTTAACGACCGCCGCGACTCCGAATTGATCCAGCAACAGCTCGCTCAGCTCATCCAGGCGTCGGAAGACGCCGACGCCGCGGCCTTGGCGGCGGCAAACGATCCGCTACTTGGCCAGCTCCTCGATCAGGTCAGCGCTATCTCGTCGGCTCAAGAAGAGAAGCTGGACGCCATCATCGCCTCGCTCGAACGTCAGCCCTACGACAATCGGGCGATGCTAGATGAAGCCCTCGCCCAACTCGGCGGCTCGGATGCCGCGACGCCCGAAGCCGTGGCGGGACTCCTCGACCAGACTATGGCCGAACTCCGCGGCAAGTCGATCACCGACGCGGGACAGCTGCGACGCATGATCCAGCGTGAAGTGGTTGCGGCGGTCGGCCGAGCCAACGGCGATGCCGTTGAACGTTTGAGAGAAGATGTCCGTCTGACCAAGACCGAGACCGCGTATAAACTCGCCTTTGAGACCGGTAAGCCGATCGCGATCGGCGTTGCCCGCGACCCGTTGACCGGCAAACGCACCGCTGGACGTACACTCGATCCCGCTGACGCCGTTGCGGCCGGGCACCAGTCCTGGCGTGATTGGTACTTGATGGACGACCTCGCCTACCGGATGCAGGTGCGAGACGAAGCTCAGTTAGTCACCGGCGATCGGCGGCCGCAAGACGACCGAGTGCTGAGTATGCCGGGCAGTGAAAAAGACGACGTCCCGGTCAATGTCAACGCATCGCCGGTCCGCTGAGATAACCATTGTGTAGTCTCGCGGTTGATTTTTTCTGAAGCAACGATCCGGAATTAATCGTCTGATCGTTGGCGGGTAACGAAGCCCGCCGGCTCCCCGTTTTTTGTGAAGGGGCTCCGAAACTCAGCGATTACACGTTGGTCGCGCATAATCAATCCACGGTAGCCCAGTGGTTTTCCGTGGGGGGCATCGATGAGGTTTACCCGTTGGACGTGCTCGGGGGTGGCGCCGGCGAATTTTTCCTGCACCGCAAACTGAATGAACTCGGGTATATCGGTTGAGGCGATCGGGTAGTAAGCACGTTGCGTTACACAGCCGGCGTTGAAGGTTATCGCTGAGAAAAGTAGACCGATCGCTAGGAAACGTCCGTCGTGAGCCTTGATCTTTGTTTGTGTTGAAATAACTCGGCTCCGCTATTACGTACGAATGTTGTGCTGACCAATCCTCGATTATTAGTAAATATTGTGATTTAGACTGCCGCTTGGGCCGAGATAACCGTGGTGTGAACCGGGCGGGCGGGTTCAGACTGTGCGACGACGGCGTCGTGGTGGTCGAGTTCTTCGCCGACCCGTACGAGCCTTGCTGAGTTGAAGATGATCAGAATCGAGCTGATGCCGTGGCCGATCGCAGCGCCCATCGGCGTCAGGTAGCCCGCGGCCAGAAGTGCGAGCATGAACAGGATGTAAATCATCGTCGCGATAAGGTTCTGTCGGATGATCGAGACAGTACGTCGCGACAGCGTGACCAGGAAGGGCAGGCGGTCGAGGTTGTTGTTCATCAAGGCGATACGGGCGGAGTTGACGGCGACGTCCGAGCCGGCGGCACCCATGGCGATGCTGACGTGGCCGGCTGCGAGGGCGGGGCCGTCGTTCACGCCGTCACCCAGTACGGCGACGGTGTGGCCAGCCCGCTTGAGGTCTTCGACGAGGGTGAGTTTGTCGCCGGGAAGGGCCTCGGCGGTGTAGTCGGTGATGCCGACGGCGGCGGCGACGCGGGCGGCGGGAGACTGGCGGTCGCCGGTGATCATGACGCGTCGCTTGACGCCGAGGTCACCGAGGTCGGCGATGGCGGCGGCGGCGGTTTCCCGTGGCTGGTCGGCCATGCCTAACCAGCCGGCGTATCGTCCGTCGACCGAGACGAAGAGCAGCGACAGGCCCTCGCCCTCGGCGATATCCGCGGCGGAGAGATCGACGCCCTGCTCTTCGAGCCAGGACTGTCGGCCGACCATCACGGCCCGGCCATCGACGGTGGCCTTCATCCCTCGGCCGGCGACTTCTTCGACGTGGTCGGTTTCGCCGGCCAAGACTTTGGCTTTGGCCGCGATGGCGACGACGGCCCGGGCGACGGGGTGGCGGGAGTTCTGTTCAACGCTGACTGCATACTTCAGCAGGTCGGCCCCTTCGACGCCGTCGGCAGGCTTCATGCGGGTGACGGCGAGGCGGCCGGTGGTGATCGTGCCGGTCTTGTCGAAGACGAACGCGGTAACCCGGCGGACGACTTCGAGCTCGGCGACGGACTTTACGTAGACGCCCATACGGGCGGCAGAAGACAAGGCGGCGACCACCGCGGTCGGGGCGGCGAGGATAATGGCACACGGGCAGGCGATCAGCAAAAGGCTAATGCTGTTAGAGATGTCCCTCGAGAAGAAGAACACGATCGCCGCGAGCATCACGACGACGGGCGTGTAGTACGCGGCGTATTTCGAGAGCTCGCGGACGGCGGCGGGGCGGGTCTGGGCGGCCTGAAGGATGAGGTGCTGGACCTTGCCGAGGGTGGAGTCTTCACCGGCGCGGGTGATCTCGACGGTGAGTCGGCCGGTCTCGTTGACAGTGCCGCCGAACACCTCGTCGCCGGGCGATTTTTCGACGGGCAGCGATTCACCGGTGATGTTGGCTTCGTCGATCGTGGAGAGGCCTTCGATGATCTGGCCGTCGCCGGGGATGTTATCGCCCGGTAGGACGACGACTTTGTCGCCCGGGACAAGGTTAGCGGCCTGGACTTCGGATTCGCTGCCGTCGTCGTTGAGCTTCATGGCGCGGGTGGGTGTCAGTCGGATGATCGACTCGATCATCTTCATGCCGCCGACCGCGGTGCGGTGCTCGATCAGCGAGGCGATCAGCATGAGGAAGGCGACGACCGCACACTCGAGGTACTCGCCCGTGGCGAAGCTGGCGATGATCGCCAACGCTACGAGTTCTTCCATATGCGAATCGGAGTGGGAATCGTGGCTATGGTCGTGTTCGCCGGCTTCGCCGTGGTCGTGGGAACAGCGGCCGATGAATAACGACTTCGCGGCTCCGTAAACGATGGGCCCGCCGAGGAGCAACGCCGCCACCATGGCGAGGATGTTGGCGTAGTCGAGCGAATCGAAGGCGTAGCGTGCGAGCACGGCGCAGACGAGGACTGTGCATCCGAACAGCACCGCGATGATCTTTAGGTCGACCTTACGATCGATGACGTCGGGAGTTTCGGGATTAGCGGTGGTGGTTTGGTCGTGAGTTGTTGCTTGATCTTGCGGGAGAGCGGTCATGGATTCTGCTGTCCTACGCTTGGCCCATTCATGAGCGCTGCGGTGTTGGTGAATTGAAAATTTTCGAGAATAATATGTCGGGTAAGCCAATCCAATCAAGACTTATATTTATCGACGTGCCCTTAGATTACGTCCTAAAAAGGCTTTGGGTTCTTGGAGTTGTGGCCGTAGGAGAATGTTCTGATCCGCTTACGAAGTGGCACTGCCGTCGGGTTGATCTTCGTGTTGGCGGTAGAGATCGAGGTAGAACTCAAGGACCTCTTTGCCGGGTGCGGTGCGGGTCCGCGTGTGCTGAAAACCAACGCGGTCGAAATGGTCGAGGGCTGTGGTTTTTTCGTAGCGGGTATCGAGACGTATCTTCAGGTATCCGTTGTTTTTACAGTGGTTAAGCGCTGTTTCGAGCAGCGATTCCGCGACCGGGCCGGCCTGGTGCTGCGGAGCGACGCGGAGCCGACGGATCTCGGCGGTGTGTTCTTCGTCAGAGCCGACGCCGATCATGCCGACGAGCCCCGAGGCCAACTCGGCAACCCAGAAGTGGTGACGTGGTTCATCGAAATACGCCTCGGCGACATGGTCGAGGTCTGCCCCCGTGTCGTTCGGGGCGATTTGTCCGGCCAACAGGCCCTCGTCGTAGAGCCGCAGCACCTCCACCTGATCACCATCAACGAACGTACGCACTTCGAGGGTGGTGTAATCCAAGCCGGCCGAGGTTTCAGGATTTTGGCTCGAATCGGGCATAAAAGTTAGGGGATAGTCAAGCTTCTGCGACGCAGAAGTGCGTTGATTCGTAATGTTAACTAATTTAAACCTAAGCGGTAAAACCGACCGGGAAACAATGAATCCCGTATGGCCACAAACGCATTTTTAACAGTGCGAGATATGAAGTTGGTTATGTTGGAAGTACCGACAGCTTCAATGTTTATTAAGCTTATTCCACCTTGTGGAATACTAGTTGATCGGTGGCTGTATCGAGAACAGCTACGCTGTATACAGAAGCCCTAAACAAAGCCCCAGGGTTGATGATTCGTGTGTCGCCTCTGGTTTCATCTTCCTGCCGGTGGGTATGGCCGTGGCAGAGGTAACGTGCCCCTTCATGTATAGCTTGCTTCATGGGTCTATCTTCGTGACCGTGGCAGAAGAACAAAGCCTCGCCTGAGTCGAGGGGTATTTTCCCCGTGGGGTGCTGGACATTGACGTCCAGGTCGTCGGCGTACTCTGCTAACGAGTCGATATCCCAGTCGGTATTACCAAAACACAGATAAGAATCAACCTGATCGCCACTCACCGGGTGATCCACGCACAAAGCGTCGATTACTTCAACCGTGCCGATGTCTCCGAGATGGATCAACAGCTCCGCCCCTTGTTGAACCAGGACATCCACGGCCCTCCGGGTCGTCGCAGCACGGCCGTGTGAATCCGACAAGAGGCCGATTTTGGGCAAAACTGTAGTCCCGAGTAGGAGAAGCTGGTTTGGTTAAATACTCAAGTAATGCTCGAGTCTAACCCGCGCCGCCGTTGCACGCCAACCTGCTGCACCCCTGTGGCCGCTCGCTTGTATCTGTTCTCGGAGTGAGGCACGCCCTTGCGTCGGCTATTATGTATCCATGAATAATCGTTTAGTCGGCAACCTGGCGTTGGCCTCAGCGATGGCTGTGCTGCTGGCGATCTTTGTGAACTACCGCGGCGCCTGGGCGAACAGCTCGGTTTACCAAGACCTCTATCTGCTGGTCGGGCTCCGCCACGAGCTCGCTACCGAATACGTCGATGAGCCCGATCAGAAGAAGCTGATCGAGGGCGCGATCAACGGCATGATCGAAACCCTGGATGACCCCTACACCCAATACCTGACCAACGAACAGCTCACAGCGTTCACCGAAAACGTCGATGCTGAATTCACCGGCATCGGGGCCGAGGTCACGATCGAAAACAATCGGCTGCACATCGTCACCCCGCTCGAAGATTCTCCCGCGTGGAAGGCCGGCGTGATGGCGGGGGACACCGTGATGAGTATCGAGGGTGAAGACACCCTCGATATGCCGATCGACGAAGCAATTAAGAGGCTCAAGGGGCCCGCCGGTACCGATGTCACGATTAACGTTCGTCACGCAAACGGCGAAGACGCGACGATCACGATTACCCGCAAAAAAATCGAGGTCCAGACCGTCCGCGGCTTTAACCGCAACGCCGACCACAGCTACAACTACTTCGTCGATCCTGTCAATCAGATCGGATATATCCGCCTCACACAGTTCAGTCAGCGGACCGCACCGGAAGTCGCAGAGGCACTGGGAAATCTCAAGGCCGAAGGTGCACGTGCCGTGATCCTCGACATGCGTTACAACCCGGGCGGTTTACTCGACGCCGCGGTCAAGATCAGTGATATGTTCCTGACCGAGGGACAGACCATCGTTTCGGTCCGGGGTCGGGCGGTTCGAGAGCAAAGCTATAAATCGACCTCTGAGACGCTTTTTCCCGAGGTTCCGGTTGTCGTGCTGGCCAACCCGTTTAGCGCCTCTGCCTCGGAGATCGTGGCCGGGGCCCTGGCCGACAACGGTCGGGCGTTGTTTGTTGGCGAGCGGACCTTCGGTAAAGGCAGTGTGCAGCAGGTCAAGCTTCTCGAAGGTAAAGAAGCGGGGGCCATCAAGATTACCAACGCCTACTACTACCTCCCCTCGGGCCGCAATATCCACCGCCGGCCGGACGCGGAGAAATGGGGCGTCGACCCGAGCGAGAACGCCTACGTGCCGATGAACCCCGACCAACGTCGTGAACGCCTCCAGGCTCGCCGGGCTCGCGATGTGATCGACGCGGAGAACGGCGTCGAAGATGCCGAAACGGTGACGCCGAAATGGATCGACGAAACGCTCAAAGACCCGCAGCTCGCTGCGGCTCTGTCTGCCATCCTCGGCAAGCTAGAAACCGGCGGCTGGCCGAGCGTCGGCGGATCGAACGCCGACGAACTGGTCCGCCTCGCCGAGCGAGAGCAGCTTTCCAAGCAACGTGAACTGCTTGAAGAGACTCTGGCCGAAGTCAACGAAAAGTTGGCTAAGCTCGAAGCCGGCGAGATGCCCGCGAAAAGTGAAGCCGAACTGGAAGCACAAATCGAGGCCGAAACCGAGTCTACGGTCCCCAGCGGCGGCGGAACGATGCTTACGCCTGAAGACGTCGAAGAGGAACTCCTCGAAACTCCCGCCGCTGACGAACCCGAGCCGGCGCTCACGCCGTGACGCTGATCCTCGGCCTCGAAACCAGTTGTGACGAAACCGCTGCGGCTGTCGTCCGCGAGGGGAGCGAAGTGCTGTCCAATGTTGTGGCCTCGCAGCACGAACTCCACGAACGCTACGCCGGCGTCGTGCCCGAG
Source organism: Planctomycetota bacterium (assembly GCA_038747275.1). Taxonomy (GTDB): domain Bacteria; phylum Planctomycetota; class Phycisphaerae; order Phycisphaerales; family Phycisphaeraceae; genus Algisphaera. The sequence goes on from JBCDJW010000001.1 coordinate 37,178, forward strand.
ATCGCCAGCCGGGCCCACCTCGAACGTCTGATGCCCACGGTCGCCGAGGCGCTATCGCAATCCGATTGTGGCTTAGCCGACGTGGACGCCATCGCTGTGGGTAACCAACCGGGTTTGATCGGCTCATTAATCGTGGGCGTTGCCGCCGCTAAAGCTCTTGCTTGGTCGCTTCACAAACCACTCGTCGGGGTCGATCACGTCCGAGCGCACCTCCACGCCGCTGTTTTGCAGTCAAGTGATTCTGTAAGCCACAATCGAAAATCAGAAATTGTCTACCCGGCTCTCGGCCTTGTTGTTTCGGGTGGCCACACCAGCCTCTATCGCATGGACTCGCCAACCGAAATCACCGTCCTCGGCCGCACGATCGACGACGCCATCGGTGAAGCGTACGACAAGGCCGGCGTCATCCTCGATGCGGGTTACCCCGGCGGCCCTGCGATCGATAAACTCGCTCAGCAGGGCGAGCGTGCTGCCGAAGGCGTTCCTGAGTTGCCGGTCTCGCTGCTCAAGCCGGGCAGCTTGGATTTCTCCTTTTCTGGCTTGAAGACGGCTTTGCTCTACGCGGTTCGTGGTCTACCGGTAGGCCGGGGCCGGGATGCTACTTTCAAGCGTGACGCATCCGACCTGACGCCGCAGCGGAAAGCTAATTTAGCCGCCGCTTTCCAATACGCCGCGGTTTCTGCTGTGGAGCGTAAACTCAAGCGGGTGATTCAACAGCTGGACGAAGACGGTATTCGAATCAATTCGTTAGTCCTCGGTGGGGGAGTAAGTGCTAATTCTGCTCTCCGAGAGCGTGTCATTGCTTTTGGGGATGTTTGCGGTATCGATGTCCATCTCCCGGAACTTAAATTTTGTGTAGACAACGCGGCGATGATCGCTGGTTATGCCTATGGCCGGCTGCAACAGGGAGAAATATCTCCGCTTGACCTACCGGTGGTGGCTACCAGTCGGGCTTGACTATTCCCCGACCGTATTCCTTCTAGATGCGTTCCCCTTCCGAACGTGTGTATCGTTTTTCGATGGTTTAGGAATTCACCTAAATTCAATCTTTGCCACCCGGGGTCAGCCTTAAGTGACGCTGGTATCCTTTGGCCTATGGCCGACATCACGCAGACTCAACCCGCGGGCCACCGTGGCCCGATTACGCCGCTATGGCGTAACCTCAACTTCACGCTGATGTGGACCAGCACGGCGGCCAGCGGCTTCGGCGACCGTATGATGATGCTCGCCGCTTTAGCCCTGCTCGGCGGGTTCGGGCTCGCGGCAGATTCGACGCAGATCAACGCGGGGACGCAGTTCTGGTTCTTCCTGCCTTATTTCTTATTCTCGATCGCCTTCGGCTGGGTGGCCGACCACCTGCCGCGTAAATGGATCATGCTGGGCTGCGACGAGGGGCGGGCGGCGGTCTTGCTGGTCGCCCTGCTCATGGTGCCGGCGACGATGGTCGCCCCGCAGGTTGCGCCGGGCCAGGAGTGGAAGATTTACGCGGCGCTGTTCGCTGTCGGTACGTTCGCGGCGTTGTTCAACCCGACGCGCAACGCGATCATCCCGCAGCTGGTCCCGTTACCTCAGCTCTCCTCGGCCAACGCCATGCTCCTGGGCATCGGGGTGGTCTCATCGATGGTTGGTTTGATCGTCGGAGACTTCATCATCGATCCCGAAAGGGCGGTGACCGTCCGCCGCGGCCTCTTTACCGCGGTGGTCTTTTTTAGTGTCTCAGGGCTTTTCTTCGCTTTTCTTCGGGTGCACCAACCTGTCGTCAACAAGCCGGACACGGCGAAAACCCATAGCTTTAAACATGCCGCGAAGTATGTCGTCCAGCACCGCCGGGTGATCGAACTCATCGTCCTGCACGTCCTGATCTGGGGCGCGGCGATGGTCGTGTACAACTCGGTCTTGGCCATCGGCAAGGAGCTCTTCGCCCTCGAAGATAAGGCGTTGCAGAGCCATTTTGTGTGGATGGGCGGGATGCTCGGCGCGGGGATGCTGGCGGGGGCTGGTGTGGTGGTCGTCATCGGCACCCTCCGCGAACGCGTGCCGTTGGCCATGGGCTGCCTGCTCATCACCGGAGCCTGCGTACTTCTCGTGGCGTTGATCCCCGTGCGGGCGATCAGCTTCGCTTTGGCCTTTGGCGTCGGCCTGTTCGGCAACGTTGTCATCATCTCGGTTATTACGTTGTTGCAAACGGTGACGCCGAACTACATCCGCGGCCGGATCATGGGCCTGGACTCCACGATCAACACCGCGTCTTCGGTCATTATTAACTACTTGATCTGGCGGCTGCCGGACGCCGACCAGAACATCATGATCGTGCTGTTCGTGCTCGGTCCGCTGCTGATGCTGATTGGCGGCTACTACATGATCCGTTACCTGATACGGGGGCCGATGCCTGCGGCGGGGGGCAATTTCTTTCGTCACCTCGTGCGGTTGTTTTGTCTTGTCTGGCACCGCCTCGAGTGGACCGGGCGTCACCATATTCCCGAATCCGGCCCGGTCATCCTCGCCAGCAACCACACCACTGCGCTGGACCCGTTTTTGATGCAATCCGCCTGTCCCCGACAGATACGTTGGCTGATGCTGACGTCTTACCGGTTCCGTGCGATTGAGTTCTTTTGGAAAATCATCAACCCTATCTTTATTGATGACTCTAATCCGGAAGGACCCAGCAACGCATCCAAGCAGGTACGCCAAGTCGTGTCGCACCTCAAGGAGGGCGATATCCTCGGCATCTTCCCCGAGGGCGGCCTGCAGTACGACCACCGCGTGCTTCAGCCTTTCGAGGATGGTGTTGCGGTCACGGCCCGTCTGAGCAAGGCGCAGATCGTCCCTTGCTGGATCGAAAATACGCCCCGCAGCAAAAGCCTGCTCGTCCATTTCTTCAAACCCGGCAAACGCCGTATCGTGTTCGGTGAGCCGTTTACCCCCAACAAAAAAGCGAAGCCCGAAGACGTGACGGCTGAACTACGCCGCCGCATGATTGCTTTAGCTTCGGGGCCGGTCGAGGAAGCATCGGCGGAAGATGCGGTAGACTAGGCTAGACGTACCAATATCCATGACGTCTATTTTCTTTGGCCTGTTTCTCGGAGAAAACTATGCCCCGCCCCGTCACATTGTTTACCGGCCAGTGGGCCGACCTGCCGTTCGAAACCATTTGTGCCAAGGCCGTCGACTTCGGCTATGACGGCCTAGAGCTAGCCTGCTGGGGCGACCACTTTGACGTTGAGCAGGCCGCCAAGAGCGACAAGTACTGCAAGCAGCGGTGGGAAGTCCTCGAGGCCCACGGTCTGACCTGCTACAGCATCTCGATGCACCTCGTCGGCCAGGCCGTCTGCGACCTGATCGACGAACGCCACAAGTCAATCCTACCGGAAGCAGTCTGGGGCGACGGCGAACCCGAGGGTGTCCGCAAGCGTGCCGCCAAGCAGATGAAAACCTCCGCCAAGGCTTGCCGCCGCTTCCTCAACAACAAGCCGGGACGCGGCAAGAAGAAGGGGGCCGCAGGCGACGACTTCCCCGGCGTCGTCAACGGCTTCACCGGCTCGTCGATCTGGCACGCCACTTATGCCTTCCCGCCCACCGATCAGGCCTACTGGGATAAGGGCTTCAAAGACTTCGCCAAACGGTTCACGCCGATCCTCAACGAGTTCGAGAAGCAGGACATCAATTTCGCGTTGGAAGTCCACCCGACCGAGATCGCTTTCGATACCGCCACCGCCGAGCGAGCCATCGCTGCGGTCGACGGGCACAAACGCTTCGGATTCAACTACGACCCGTCCCACCTCGGCTACCAGGGCGTCGACTACGTCGGCTTCATCCGTAAGTTCGCCGATCGCATCTACCATGTGCACATGAAAGACGCCTGGTGGGGCCACGGCGACGGAACCGTCGGCGTCTTCGGTGGCCACGCCACTTTCACCGACCCCCGCCGCTACTGGGACTTCCGCAGCCTCGGCCACGGCGATATCGACTTCGAAGAAATCATCGTCGCGCTCAACGACATCGGCTACCGCGGCCCGCTCAGCGTCGAATGGGAAGACGGCCGTATGGATCGCGAGTACGGCGCAACCGAAGCCGCCGACTTTGTCCGCACCGTCGACTTCCCCAGCAGCGATATCGTCTTTGACGCGCAATTCGATAGCTGAGAAAGCTCCAACGGCGATTAAGTTTGTTTTCGTCAAATCTATTCGATTAATCTTGGTCTGTGTTTAAAGCCACGTAAAGGTTTTTTTCTTAAGAGGCTTCGCGTCTCATGTGGTGTTCTTCCAACTGGGTTTTTAAATGATCGCTTACCCATTTTGTAAGTTTGACCTGTGACTGATCGTGGGTTGTGACCGAAATAAGGTTTTCCAGTTTTTGCTTCGTCTCAGAATATTCAGAGAGATTCAGACTTTGTAATTCGTTCAGGTACTTCTCGGCGTCTTCGGAAGATTGGCGGGTGACCGCTATCGCTAGCCGTTCGATACATACCATTGTTCGGAAGTAGTTCAGGCCTTGGGCTCCTGCTTCGGGATTATTTTGCTCGTTATCGGCCCCCTGTCTGGCGATAAAGAACTCCACTAGCTTGGGGTCGAACTGTTTGGGGGCACACCGCCGTAGCTCCGCAAAAGCCTCGCCTTTAGGCATCGCCTTCCGGTAAGGACGGTCGTGGGTCATGGCGTCGTAGGCGTCGCAGATACCCAGAAGCGAAGCGCGGGCGCAGAGTGAACGCATGGGCTGAGCCGAATCGAACGTTTGAGTGTCGGCGTGGTGTACGTGATGGAAACGGATGATGTCGGCGAGCTCCGCAAAGACGTAGGCCGAACGTACGATTTCCATACCGATGATGTCGTGCTGATTCATCACGCCGCGTTCATCTTCGGTTAATTTGCCCGGCTTGAGCAGTATCGAGTCGGGTACGCCGATCTTGCCGACGTCGTGTAGCAGGGCGGCGACTTCGAAGATGAATGCGTCGCGAGCCGACAGCCCGCTGCCGGCGGTAGCGACGCAGAGCTCGGCGACGCGACGGCTGTGGGCGGCGGTTTCCGGGTCGCGGTATTCCATCGCCGCCACGAGCCCCATCACCGCCGGGATCGAGACCCAAGCCTCTTCGTCTTTCGGCGGGGTTAGTTCGTTCGCGATATCGCTGGACTGGGGTTTCAGATTTTTAAGTTCAGTTCCCGAGCCTTTCGCCCACGCGATCACGCGGTTTCGCCCATTTTCTTTTGCTTGGTACAGCGCTTGGTCCGCGAGATCGATCGATTCTTCGAGGCCTTCTTCTTTGTTAAACGTTACAACGCCGAAGCTGGCGGTGACCGGAAAGCCGAAGCTGGTGCTGTTGGCGATCCGTTGCCGCAGGTCCTCAGCCAGCGTCATGGCCCCTGTTTCAGGGGTATCCGGCAGAAGTATGCAGAACTCTTCTCCGCCATAGCGGGATAACACATCGGACGAACGGATGCTACGGGTAAGGATGCTGGAGACACTTTTCAGCACTTCATCGCCCCGGGCGTGGCCGTGGTTATCGTTGACCGACTTGAAGTGGTCGATGTCGAGGATGATGACGGAGGTCTCGCGGCCGGCGCGGACGTCGGCGAGCCTCAGGGCTTCGCTGCGTTCGAAGAATGCTCGCCGGTTGAGGACGCCGGTCAAGGGGTCGGTCGTTGCCAGGCGTTTGAGTTCCTCGTTCTTCTGCTCGATCTCGTGGCGCGCGACGTTGAGGGAGTCTACGGTCTGGTGCAGCTCATTGTTGCGGCGTTCGATCTCGGTGACGTTGTCGAAAGTCACCAGGACGCCGCGGGGCTGGCTGTTTTCTTTCGTTCGGATCGGCGCTGAGCTGATGTTAACCAGATGTTCTTTACCTTCGTCGCACTCCAACCTGCAGAGAAGGGCTTGTACCGATTGCCCATCTTGGAGCGGTAGTTCCCAGATCTGTTCTAAGGCTTGGTCGGGGTCACGGGCGGTGAATTTACCGACGCTCTGGAAATCGGATCCGAGGACGTGTGGGTCGTCTCTGTCCTTGCCGAGGAGTTCGAGAAACGCGCGGTTAGCCAACGCGATCTGGCAGTTGGTATCGAGGAGGACGACCCCTTCGTTCATCGTGTCGAATGCCGCGCGGACCCGTTCGGGCACGATTGAGCTGGGGTCGAGATACCGCAGAGCCCTTCGGAGGTACAAACCGAAGGCGAGCAGGCAGCTGGCCGCGAGGAAGATGACCAGCTTGGGAAGCACGAGTGCTTCTTTAAGGTACGGCTGGAGGGGGATCTGTGAATTAAGGCTGAACTCGGCGGTACCCCAGACTTCGTCGTCCTGGCTGATCGGGACGGTCAGGAAGGACCTAGAGCTCTGGGCGGGGGACGCCTCGGGGTGGTCACCTGCGGTAAGTAGTAGTTCTCCGCCGGGCAGACGCAACCCGACCGAATCGATCTGGGGCTCGCGCTGGAGGATATTTTCGATAACGGGTTCCAGGCTCTTTAGGTCTTCGGGATCGGTCGCCACCATCTGAAGTGCGATGGATTCGCACACCCGCGTCGTCGCTTGGGCCTCGAGCTCGGTCTTATTGGGCAATAACCCGAGGAATGAAGCGACCAGCAAGATGGACACGCACAGCATGGTTAGCCCGATGGCGAGTCGGGTGGCCGCGGTGATCCGAAATAGATGGAGATCGATTTTCACCTGTTTACTCAGTCGAATAACTGCTCAGACTTACTCGTATCTGATATCGGGTGGTTTTTTCCCCTAGGCCACCGTCGTTTCCGCGTGGGCTCGGGCAGGATCGTGACAGGGTCCAGTAACTGCCAGGACGGGAGGCTGGACGCTAACGCGGCGAGCAAAGAGCCGCCACGCAGAGCCAAGACGAGGTATCCCGCCGATAACGTCCCGACCATCGCCGACCCCACCACCGTTACGGTGCGCTGGGGCTTGAGCACGTTTTCGTTGACGGCCTGGTTTTCCTCGGCGAAGAAGAGGTTGACGTTACGAACGCGTTCGATGCGGTCTTTGGTGGTTAGACGCGGCGGGAGCCCTTGCGGCCCGGCGGCATTGTCGCGGGCAGGACTATCCGCTCGGCTGTCGGCGGGCCGATCGGAGAGGGTGTCTCTCGGTGTGGGGTCTGTGGCTGGCGGGGCGGTGTCCTTTGTCGGGGCCGGGTCGGCGGGAGCAGGGGTGTCTTCAGCCGGCGCGGGCGGTTCCTCAGCGGCAGGGGGAGCGGTCTTGGCGGGTTCGTCGGCTGGCCCGCCTTGGGGTTCGGTGGGCGGTTCCGGCTGGGGTGTGTTGTCCGCAGGGGCAGACTGCGGCCACTTGGGCGCAGGGGTGCCAACATCAACGCCGCCCGTGGGGCCCGACGGGTTTGAGCCACCCGAACCCGGCGGCGGTCCTTGGGCCGGCGTCGGGCCTCCGGGACTCGACGGCGGCGGGGTGGGGCCCGCCGGGCCGCCGGGGTCTTGGATCGGCTCGGGTTCGTCGGTCACGGTGATCGCCAACGACTGGGTGTCGAAACCGCCGTTGGTATCGCTTGCCTGGATAACGACGAAGTAGATGCCGTCGCTGTCGGCATCTGTGGGTGCTTCGAAGTCGGGCGGTGCAAGGAAGCTCAGTTCACCGGTCGACGGATCGATCACAAAACGGCCCGCGTCGGCACCGCCCGCCAGGCTAAACACCGGCGTCGCTCCGTCGGGGTCGACGACGTTGACGTCCGTCACCGCCTGTAGCCCTTCGACGACGCTAATCGAGGCAGACGGACCACCGCCGTTCGACACGATACGCGGGTCGTCGTTGATGGGGCTAACGTTGATGGTGATTGTATTCGGGGTCGGGTCGGTATTGATGCCGCCGTTGGTGGTTCCGCCGTCGTCGCGGACCTGGAACATGAAGCTCGTGTATGCCGTGCCGTTGGCGTCGGCGGCGGGCTTGAACTTCAGCCGCCCGGCGTTGATGTCGGCGACCGAGACCGCCTGGTTTGCGCTGATGGCCTCTCCGCCGTTGATCACGTCGTTTCCGTTGGTATCGACGTAGAGGGTGCTGTTGGTCGGCAGCGTGCTGAAGATAACCGCAGCGAGGCCGTTACTATCGATGGGGTCGCTGAAGCCGAAGTCGCTGGCGGCGAAGACGTAGTCGGTGTCTTCGTTGGTAGTGACGGTGTTGTCGGCACCTGCGGGTGAGTCGTTAACGGGGTTGATGTCGATGTTGACGGTCCCGAGGTTCTGGTCGGTCCCGCCGCCAGACCCGGTGTTCCCGTTGTCGTTGACAAGTACGGTGAGTGTGTCGGCGTTATTGCCGTTGAGGTTGGCGGTAGGGTGTAGGTAACGGATGTTGCTCGCTACATCGAAGTAGGCGTTGAGGTTTGCGAGGGTGCCGGTAAGGGTACGCGCGGTGGCGGAGCCGCCTGGGGTGATGCCGGTTCCAGCGGCGACGGTAAGTTCACCGCCGGCAGAGGTTAAAAGCGTAACGGTCAGAACGCTAAGGCCAGCGTCGATATCGCTAAAGTTGACGGGGGTGAGATCCAGAGCCCCGAGCACGTCTTCGGTGACGGCGAGGTCGGTGGGCAGAGATCCGGTATTAATCGGATCGTCGTTGATGGCGTTGACGTTGATGTCGAGGGTGTTGGGCGTTGGATCCGTGTCGACGCCGCCGTTGGCGTTTCCGCCGTCGTCGCGGACTTGGAATGTAAATGAGTCGTAGCCGACGCCGTTGGCGTTGGTCGCCGGTTTGAACTTGAGCCGTCCCGCGGCGAGGTCCGTGTTGGTGATGACTTGGCTTGCGGAGACGGTCTCGCCGGTATCGATTGCACCGTCGGCGTCTGCGTCCAGGTAAAGGGTGCCGTTTGTCACGAGCGTGGTGACAATCACTGCAGATAGCGAATCGCCTTCGACCGGGTCGCTAAAGCCGAAATCGGCTGCAGCGAAGACGTAGTCGGTGTCTTCATCGGTATTGATCGTGTTGTCGGTACCGGTGGGGGCGTCGTTGACCGGGTTCACGTCGATCGTCAGGGTGTTGGGCGTAGGATCGGTGTCGACGCCGCCGTTGGCGGTTCCGCCATCGTCGCGGACCTGGAAGGTAAAAGCGTCGTAGCCTGTACCATTGGCGTTAGCAGCGGGTTTAAATTTGAGCCTTCCTGCGGCGAGATCGGCAACGGCAATGGCTTGGCTAGCGCTGACGGTTTCGCCGGTGTCGACCGCACCGTCGTTGTCTGCGTCGAGGTATAGCGTGCCGTTGCTGGGCGTCGTCGTAATAATTACTGCCACGAGGCTGTCGCCGTCGGTATCGGCGAATCCGAAGTCACCGACGGCGAAGACGTAATCGGTATCTTCATTGATATTGACCGTGTTGTTGGTACCTGAGGGTGCATCGTTAACCGGCGTGATATCGACGTTAACAGTTCCGAGGTTCTGGTCGGTTCCGCCGCCTGACCCGGTGTTACCGTTGTCATTAATGATGAGGGTCAGAGTATCGGCGTTGTCGCCGTTGAGGTTTGCGGTGGGGTGGAGGTAGCGGAGGTTGCTGGGAGCGTTGAAGTAGCTGTTGAGGTTAGCGAGGGTTCCGGTGAAGGTGCGTGCGGTGGCGGAGCCGCCGAGGGTGATGCCTGTGCCGGCGGCGGCGGTGAGTTCTCCGCCGGACGAGGTCGAGACGGTGACGGTGAGGTTTCCGGAACCGGCGTCGATGTCGGCGAAGTCGACGGTAGAGAGGTCGAGGTTGCTGAGGACGTCTTCGGTGACAGCGACGTCGGTCGGAAGCGATCCGGCGTTGGTCGGGGCGTCGTTAGTCGCCGTTATGCTCACAAGGGAATGCCCGTCCGCGTTGAGGGTGCCGCCCGTGCCTTGTGATCCGTCGTTGTTGTCGTTGAAAGCCCAGTCGATCTGAACGCTCGATGGCGGGGTGTCGGAAGAGTTGTTGTAGGTGATCGACCGCAGCACACCCTCGACGCTGGACGCATCTGCCGTGGCTTTGAACGTGAGCACCAAGGTGCCGCCGCTATTGGTCGTGACCGTGCCGACGGTCGTGCTGTTGTAAGTTAGGCTGCTGCCCTGGGTGAGAGCCCCTAGCAAGCCGCTTCCGCCGAAGACGTCGTCGGCGTTGGCACCGCCGTTGCGGGCCAGCGTTAGGGTGGCGCCGTCGTAATCGTCCATCGCCGCGTCGATCTCAGGGGCCGTCAGCGTCACGTCACTGTCGAGGACAACCGCAGACCCGGCCTCTACGAAGCCCGGCGTCCCGAGTAAGCCGCCGGCTTGCCGCACCGAAACGTTATCGAGGTAGCCGTCCACGCCGCCAGATTCTGCGCTCAGCGAGCCCGCATCATCCGAGGTGTCGGTGAACGTCAGTAACGAAGACGCGGAATCGGCGGTGAATGTAAATCGGTATCGCACGAACGTATCGCCGTCGGTATCGGTAAGGATCTGGGGCGTGGTCAGTAGGTTTGTCGAGCCGTCAATGGTGACCTGGAGTTGTTGGTTCCAGCTGGTGTTATCGTCTCGATAATCAAATTCGAGGACGTAGGTTTCGCCCGAGGTCGTCGAGATCGTCTGTGAGACCGAGTGGGGCCCTGGGTTGTTGCCGGAACCGAAACGCATCGCGGAAGCGTTCACGCCAGCGGCCCCGCTGGTACTCCAGCCCGAGCTACCTGCACTGAAATCGCCGTTCGTCACCAAGTTTCCGGCAACAAAAACCGGGGCGTCATTGACGGCCGTGATGTTGATCGTTTGTGACGCCGAGTCTTCTTCGCTGGAGCTATCCGCGGTCGATCCGGGGTCGGTGCCGGTGTTGCCCTGGTCGTTAACGGTTAAGGTGACGGTCGTCGTAGCCGAAGGGGTATCGCTGGCCACCGTCTGGTCGTGGGTATATACAATCGTGCCGGTGCTCGAGCCCGAGAGCAGCGCGTTCAGCTGGGCTTTTGTGCCTGAGAACGTTACGGTGTCGGTGCCGTTACCGGATGTGAAACGGTCGCCCGAGACGACGGTGACACCCGAATCACCCGTATCGATCAAGACCCGGCCTTCGCCAACGCTGAACACAGCCGTGAGCGTTCCGCCGTTGTCGTCGGGGTCGGCGATCGTGAAGCCTGTGCCGTGGAGGTTAAGGGTGCCCTGCTCGGTGAAGCTGTAGGCCGAAGCTGGTGCCGTGACCACCGGCGTGTCGTTCACGGCGGTGAGGCCGACGGTGGTGCTGCCGGTCGCGATCAGCTCGCCGCCGCTGCCTTGTTCGCCGGCCGTATTGCCGTCTTCCATCGACCAATCGATCTGCACGCTGGTCGGCGGGTTGTCGCTGCTGTTGGTGTAAGCGATCGACTGCAAGACTTCATCGACCTGGGCCTGGGTCGCGGCTGCGTTGAACTGCAGGTTAAGTACTCCGCCACTGTTTGTGGTGATCGTGCCGATGATGACGCTAGACAGCACCAAGCCGCCGCCCTGGGTCAGCGGGCCGAGGTTCCCGGTTGCGGTGAAGACGTCGTCGCTGTTTGCGCCGCCGTTGCGTTGTAGGACGAGGTTGATCGTGTCGAAATCGTCTTCGCCGCGATCGATATCGGGGTCGCTAAAAGTCACGTCGCTGTCCAGCACGACCGCCGAGCCGCCCTCAACGAACGTCGGCGTCCCGTCGAGACCGCTGAACTGCGGCGCATCGTTGACGGGGCTGACGGTGATGTTGGTCTGGGCAGACTGCGTGGAATCGCTGGGCTGGAAGTCGAAGCCGATACCGTAGACTCGTGCGGTCGAGCTGTCCGTACTTTCTTGAACGGTGTCGCCGACTTCGACGTCCGTGCTGATGTAGGTCGACCAGCCGGTTGCCCCCCCGGATCCTGTGCTATAGGGGATCGATCCCGCGCCGTTCGCCGACCAGTGACCGATTACGTCACCCGTCCGTACGTCCAATTGGCCAATGTCTAGCGTGCGGACGCCGTTGCCATCGGTGGAGAGGACGTCGCCGTCGGAGAGCGAGACGCGGTGGACGACTTCAAAATCTCCGCCGCCGTCGGGCCTCAGAACCAAGAGGTCAAAATCGATCGGGGTATTATTCGAATCGGGGCTAATTCGTAACGAAGAGATCGTTCCGCGGCCGGTGATCGGGGCGTACTGGTCGTGGATAAACAGCAGGTTGGTCGCGGCGGTATCGCCGGCCGACGACGTGAAGGCCTGGGTCAGGTCCGGCCCGATGGCCCGGCCCTGCTGCTCTGTAATCATCGCTGCAATTTCTGCGGCGTCCAGAGCCCGGCTGTAGATGCGGGCATCGTCGATCAGGCCGTTGAAGTCAAAGTCTGAGGACCCCGCGCCGTGGGCACCGATTGTCGAGTTGAGCCCGAGGCTGTAGTCGATGCTCGCCGCTAGGTTCCCTTGAGCGACCAGCTCGCCGTCGAGGTAAAGGCTCTGCAGGTTATTGGTGTCGTCGAAGCTGTAGGCGACGTGCCGCCAGCCGGTCCCCACCAACGCCTGTCCCGAGTCGACGCCTTCCCAAGTGGTCCCGTTATAGAAATAGCCAACTAGCGTATTGGTCGATATATCGTCGGCCCGGATCGCGACGTTTTCGCCAAGGCTGATGACCTGCGCCCCAAATCCGCCCACACTGGCGAGATTGACCCAGGCCGATAGTGTGATGTCGGTTGGGGAGCCATACAAGCCAGTTAGATCGACGCGGTCACCCGTACCGTCTAACGAAAGCACCTCGCCGCGGGTGGCGTCGATCGTTGTCGTGGCATCGCCGTTGAGGATGCCGTCGTTTGCGGCTCCAGCTGCTTGATCGTCCGCGTTGCCGCCTTTGAAGTTGTATTGGCCTAATAGATCAGCCGCTAGAGCTGTCGACATCTCGAGGGTCACGGCCCCGTTAAAGCCGGCATCTGGGGTAAAGGTCATGCCGTCCAGGGCGGCGTTGAGGTCCGACTCGGTACCGTCGATCACGAACGCCGTACTACCGTCGCTCCCTTCGACAAACGTCAGGCCGGTTGTCTGCGAAAGCGTCAGTACCCCATCATTGACCGCGAGCGACACCCGAAGGCGCGCATCAACCGTAGCGAAGGTATCGCTGACGCTCACCTCGGTCGCAGTCCCCGCGGTAAAAGTAAGCGTCGTATCTTCGTCGACGGTCTGCGAGCCCGGCAGCGTCTGCGTTGCTTCCAGCTTGTTGTTAATCGCGATGGTAAATGTTTTGCTGATACTGTTGCCATCGACGTCGGTGACTTCCACGGTCACGTTGTGGGACGTCGCGACTTCGTAGTCGAGTTGCTCGCCAGTGGCAACACGTAATTCACCGGTATCGTCATCGACTTCAAATGCTCCGCTCACCGATTGCGAAGTGATCCCGTAGGTCAGTGCGTTGGTCGCATCGAGTACCGCATCGGCGTCCCATTCGACGACGTAGCTGCCGGTGTAGGCGGTGTAGGTATCGTTCCAGACCCCGGTCGGCAACCACATCATCAAGCGGTCTTCGCCGTCGGGGTCGCCGTTAGCCGGGTTGTTGTCGGGGTTCCAGGTCTGGTGCCACAGGTAGTAGGCGTCGTTCGGAGCAAAGCCCGTGCTGTCCCCAATCCAAAAGAGATCGGCGTCGGCCCCGCCGGTCTGCCACCGCCATTCACCTTCGACCGTCGAGTCCGTTGCGCCCAACCAGATCTGGTCACCGATTTCCGTGTAGAAATCCGCCACAAGCATGTTTTCCGCGGCACTGCGGATCGTGACCAACTGACCATTTACCCCGCCGAGCGTTGCGCCCAGCGCCGCAGAATTCGCGGTGGTCCAGTCGACGTCGTCCGTGACCAAGCGGTAGAACTTTCCGGTTTCCGCGTTGTAGCGCAGGTTTGCATCCGCTGCCAACAACGCCGCAATCTGAGCCTCGCGCTCGGCGTCAATACCGCTAAACGCACCAACGACCGTCCCGTCCGCTGCGTTCTCGTCCACCGCGAAAGTCAGTTCGGGGTTACCTGCGGTGAATCCAGCCTCGCTGGTACTTTTCAATGTGAGGTTATTACCCGTCACCGTATCGACCACTAGCCCATCGGTTGAGAGTTGATCGAATTTCCAGTTGGCAACGAGGTTTTCCTCATCGTGCGGCAGTTCCGCTTGATAATTCACCGCGAGCTCGTTGGCCGTGCGGATGTCGTCGAAAAACCGTATGTCGTGCAGCGTGCCCTGAAAGACTTGGCTGGTGTCGAAGTTACCTTCTACGGAGTCCTGTTCCTGCCCAAAAATCAAAGTGCCGCCGGTGTTGATATTGGCTCCTGCCCGATAGCCCGTGCCCGAGTCGATCAACGAGCCGTCCACGTAGGTCGCCCAGTCGCCCGCGGTGTTGTCCCAGGTCACGGCGATGGTGTGCAATTCGCCGTCGGCTAGGGTTCGGTAGTCGAGAGAAGTTGAGTTGACGCCGGAGGCACCATTTATGATCAGCCGCAAATTACCGCCCGAATCAATTGTTATGAGCAGCCTGTTTTCCCGGCCCGGCGTGTTGTAGGAAACCAGGGTGTCGCCGACGTCCAGGGTGGTGGTGGCAAACTGAAACTCAAAGGTGAAGCGGCCAGCCCCGCCAATGATCGCGTCGCCGTCCTCGGCTACGAGGTAGGCGTTATTGCCGCCGTCGTCATTTATGCTGAGTCCGCCTGTGGTTGTGGCTATAACCTGGAGGTCGCTCGGTGAAGCTCCGCCGGTGTCGCTATCGGTAGCCACGGCGTAGTTCGAGAACTCCGAGCTGTTGCCGCTTGCGTCGGTCGTGACCAGAGTGACGAACTCGCCGCCGGCCAGCGAGATGCCCGAAAGGGTACCGGTTAGCGAGCTGTTGCCGTTCGCGACGCCGGTGATTTGGCCGAGGTAACGTCCGCCCTCGACCCGGCCGCCATCACGGTCGGTACTGGCGTAGAAGTCAACCGTGTAGGTGCCGCTCGCTAAATCCGTGGTGTCCAGCTCGTAGCTGAAGGTTCCGTCGTCGGCGATTGCTGCCGAGGTGAGAACCGCCCAGTTCTGAATATTATTACCCCCGGTATCGATATCGCCTGCATCATTAGCGTTGAACCCGTCGTCGCCGCCGGAGGAAAGGTCGATGCCCAGGCCGGCGTTGCCGAAGATGCTGTTGCCGACAATGGTATTGTTTGTGCCGCCTTGGACAGATATGCCAGCGCCGTTAGCACTACCTGATTGCCCGCTGTTGGCAATGATATTCTCCTCACCAGCCGCCGTCCCACCGATCCGGTGACCCGACGAGCTGTTACTGACCAGGATGCTCTGAGCGAGATGGCTAACCACACTATTGCCGGCGGCGTTGGTACCGATGAAATTGCCGATGACCGTCGCCCCGGTCGCGGCCACGCCGTCTAGGACGATTCCCGCATAGTTGCCGCCAATCACGTTACCGGTTGCGGCGGTGGTGCCGCCGATGACCGCGTTGGCACCCCCGACATAGATGCCGTATCCGAGGTTCGTTTCTTCTTCACCGGGTATTTCACCGCTTTCGTCGAAGCTGCCGAGGTAGTTACCCCGGATCTCGATGTTGTCGGCACCGGCAAACAGTGTGATCGCGTTACCGGCGAAGTCACGGATAACCAAGCCCTGGACAACGCTCATATCCGCGGTGTTTTCGAAAGTCAGGCCGTCGCCGGTCAGAAAACCGCCGTCGAGGATAATGGCGGGGGCGTTACCGTTGGCGGCGTAGCTGTCGTCTGTGGTTGCGTCAATCGTTACCTGATCGGTGATATTCGGCAGCGCGGTCGCGAGGTCGATCGTGTGTGCACCGGTCCCTGATATGTTGAAATCGATGGTGTCAGCACCGCTGTTTGAGTTGGCGTCGAGGATTGCTTGGCGTAGCGATCCCGCACCACTGTCGTTGGTGTTTGTGACGGTATAGGTCTGAGGGGTAGGACCGGTGAGTGCCTGTAGATCGTCGGCGTCCGAGGACGATAACGCCCGGTCGTAGAACCGCAGGTCGTCGATGCGACCATCAAATTCATTGCCGCCGCCAAGGGCCGCGCCGATTACGATATCTGCGGTAGTCGATACGCTGCCCACCGCCCTGGTTGTTGAAGTATCGCCTGCCGTGCTGAAAATAGAGAACAGGTTGCCGGACCGCGTTGCCGTGACGTGGTGCCAGGTGTTGGCCGAGAAGCCACCTAGAAGAATATTTTCGGTGGCGGTCGTGCCGATGACGCTCCAGACCAGGGTGCCATTGGAAATCAAGCTGAACGTATAGCCAGTAGACCCGTCGTCGTGTTCGAAAATTACATCGTTGCCCGCAGCATCGGTATTGAACCAAAAGCCGATGGAGAAATCGCCGCTACCGAAGTCGAATGCGGCATTATTGCTGATCGTCGCGAGTGAATCCCCTCCCGAATCCGCCGACACGGTAAGTGCATCACCGACCTGCCCAGAAGTACTGAAAGCGGCTCCGTTGGTTAGCGCCGCGTCGTTGCTACCAACGCTGTCGGTGGCGGTTGAGCCGCTACCGTCTTCAAACTCGTAGTGGGCTACGAGGTTGCTGGTAATATCTAAGGTGCCAGCCCAATTCGCCTGGAGGCTTGACGAAAAGACCGTTCGAGTTTCGATTTGGCCTGTACGGTGTTCGAAATCGTAGTCGCCTCCCAGCGAAACGTGTCCCGTGAGGTCATCGCTGGCCGCCACGTCGCAGTCACATGTAGCCGCTATCGAGTCTATTAACTCCCGACCCGTATCGGTGCTCGCAAGGTTGCACCCGTAAATCAATAAGTCACTCCCGGGTGCGAGAGCGTTTGACCAAGAAGCAATATAATCGCGGTACTTTTCGAACGTGTTCTGATCTAAGCGAGTACTACCAAGTTGAATCCCTTCTCCGCTCCCGTGTGAAATCAAGTGCACCGCGGTAAGCCCACTCATTGTCGAAAGTGCCGATGTGATCTTCTCGATCCCGTTCGTTGATAAGTCAAGGAGAATAACCCTTAGGCTTCCCGCAGACTTACCCTCGCCCCTTAACTGCTCGATTAGCGTCTGGTGGTCTTTGACTGCAGCGTCTACAAATACCACCTCGGAGGGAACCGAGTCGAGACGACCATTAAAAAGATCACTACCAGCGTGGATAGAATCTGACGAGCCAGCCTGGGAAGCAAATGCGTCCTGTTGTGCCGTTATGACCGTACTGCCGACCTCTAGCCCGCGGGTAAACTCACCGGCCAAGCTCGATGAAACAACGGACATCAAGAAACGTTGCTCCAGCGTTTCGATCTGAACGTGATGGTGTGCCCCAGTATCTTCTTTTACCTCTTTACAGGCATACCGCTCACGTAACTGCTGAATAGCGCAGTGACGTCTTAACCGGATTTCGTTCAAAAAACGCTGGAAGCGTCTCATGAAAAATAGATCGTCAGGAATTCCCGTACTGTTGATACCTAGACATATCTAGACACGAAAGGTCTGATAAACCTTCACACGCGAACTATTGGACCCAGAGAAAGAGCAGATGCCTTGGAACGCTGCTCGGATTTCCGCTTCAATAAACATTAATTTAGTAACTAGGTTACGAACTTCGTGCCGATTTTTCTTGTTAGGTAGTCGATGAGATTTATAAACTACTGTGGGTTTTGGTTGTATGAGAATGCGCAAGCGGTTTGTGAAGGGAAGTATACGGAAGAGTCAACGGCGAGGACGCATGAAACACCAGTCAAGTTGGGACACGATCCTACTCGGTGTCGCAGACTTTGCATCGCGTTATGGACATACATTTTCAAGTAAAAGCAGAATCGATTTGTCCTAGAGACAGAACTACTGGTACGGCAAGAATCGAGGGAAGCGAAAGCTATCACGCGAGCATGCGAATAACAACATGGCTTGAGGAAAGGATAAATTAAATTCTTCATTCAAGCATGCGATGTGATGCCAGAGATTACGTATTTGTTTACGCGGGAGAAGGCTACGGGTCTGTGCGTTTCGCTAAGGCTCTGAATGATTTTTTATCTTACTACGAACGATTATTGCTGGTTGAGTATCCCGAAGTCGAGCAATAAATGGTTTTTTTCCGTGGTGAAATCAACAAAGACAATCCGGAGTGAAACATCTTCGAGGGAATAGCTCTAGAGTTGGCTCGGGTCCTTCGTGCATCACTTGAAGATGCATAGGCAACCGAGCTTGCCATCTAAAGCGGAAATAAAACCAGCCGAACCCGAAGACTCCAAAAATGGCTTTGTCGCTGTTGGCGTATTAATATCCCCAGCACATTTAAAATAATCTCTCTCGGTGACTCCCGAGAAGCAGGCTTATTACATAAACCCCACTCCAGCAGGTGCTTTAGGACACCGTGATTATGTAGAGGTGTATTTATCTATCGGAAAACGGAGAGGGAGGAACTCGAACGGGTCAGTGTCTGCAGGATACTGAAAGTCCTTTACTTGTGATCTAAGTTGTTTAACGAATATGACTTCGCTTTCTCTATCATGTACTGTCTTCGCGCGATTTATAACTACCTAAGGCTATTACCTGAGGACATTAATTTTCCCTCTCGAGTTTCCCGTCGGTTTGCAAAGTAGTGTTCGCTTAGTTTCATCCTACAAGCTCCCCTTACGGGTCGTTACAAATTCTAATAGATAGATCTGTACTTCATATTTGTCTAGACATTTAATATTTCTTTAATCTACTCCTCACACTTGCGTTACAAATCAGGTTTACTCTTCTGAACATAAGAATTTCGCTGGCCATACCTGGCTGGCTCTCTTGTATTGATTCGATGCACTGCATCAGCGTTCTGTTGCAGTAGGGTTTTCTATTGCACTTTTGGGATCGAAAGGGATGATAATGTGGAAGCAATGTAGAAAATGGTGTATCGGTCTTGTGACCTTAGTCTGTGCGGTTGGTCCGGCTCATGCAGACCATCCAGCGGGTACGTCTAATGAGCCGTTGCGGGTTATGCTGATCCCAGCAGACACCGGGGCGGATACCACCAAGAACGATTTTCAGCCTATTTTTAACGCGATTACCGACAACTACGGCCTGCACTTCGATCTACGCGTCGGCAGCTCGTACGCCGCGGTCGTTGAAGGTATGGAGAGCGGTGTCGTAGATATCGCCTTCCTTGGCGCGGTGACCCTGCACCAAGCCAAGGAGCGCGACGCGGCGGAGCTGCTCGCCGTGTCGGTGAAAAAAGGCTCGAGCTCCTACTACTCGGGCCTGTTTGTCCGCAAGGATTCGGGTATCACCACCCTCGACGGGCTCGAGGGCAAGGCGGTATCGTTCGGCGATGTGAACTCGACCTCGAGCTTCAACTTCCCCGTGGCCATGCTCTTGGCTGGTGGTGTGGACCCCGTCAAGGACCTGTCAAAGGTCTATATCACTGGCAGCCACTCCAACTCCATCGCCGCTCTGGTTGAAGGCCAAGTTGATGCTTGTGCTTGCTCGTTCAACGCTTACGAGAAGGCGGTCAAGAACGGCGTCATCGATCCGGCCGTGATCGTACCGCTCATGAAGTCAGACCCGATTCCTAATCCGCCCCTGGCGATGCACCCCGACCTCGACCCGAAGGTCAAGGCCACGCTGATCCAGGCTTTTGAAAACATCCATGAAACCCCGGGCGTGACCCCCGAGATGATCCGTGGATACGGCGGAAAGAAGTACGACCGCTACGACACCACTTTCCCGCAGAAGGCTTTTGACGAAGCGATGACCAAGCTCGCCGCGGTCACCGACCAGCTCAAGGCCGAGATGCTCGAGAAAGCGGGCAAGAACTAATGATTGCCAATCGGCGTGTCCGCATTCGGACATGCTCGAGTTAATCCAAAACATCTTCTGCGGCGGGGGACCGCCGTGGAAGGTTTCCGCCTCGCTCGATCGGCTGAGGCCTGCCTGAGAGAAGTTTTAAGAAGGTAAACCGATGCTTGAACTCTGCGACATCGACAAGGTTTATGAATCGCGTCAGGGCCGAGTGACCGCGGTGGAGGGCGTCAGCCTGAAATTGGAGAAAGGGGAGTTCTGCGTGTTGCTCGGGCCCTCAGGAGCGGGCAAGTCGACCGTACTCCGGGTCATCAACGGCATGACCAGGGCCACGCGAGGTGAGGTGTCGTTCGACGGTGAGGCAGTAACCCGCCGCAATCGCCGATCGGTGCAGAACCGCATCGGCACGATCCACCAGCAATTTTTCTTGGTCCCTCGCCTCAGCGTATTAGATAACGTGTTGTCGGGCATGCTCCCGAAGCTCGGCTTCATCCGATCGATGCTCAAGCTTTTTGGCTCGGCGGATCGTAAGCGTGCCTGTGAGTTGCTTGGACGGGTCGAGTTGAAGGAGACCCAGCTTTATCAGAAGGCGGGCAAGCTCTCGGGAGGCCAGCAGCAGCGGGTGGCGATTGCGCGGGCCTTTATCCGTAACCCCGATTTGGTTCTGGCCGATGAGCCGGTCGCCAGCCTGGACCCGTCGACCAGCCGCAGCATCCTTCGCCTTCTGCGCGGGGCGGCCCACGAAACCGGAGCGACGGTGTTGTGCAGCCTACACCAGGTCGACTTGGCCCACGAGTTTGCCGACCGGATTGTCGCGATGCGTCAGGGCAAGCTGGTGTTTGATGGCAAGCCCAGCGAGCTCGACGAGGCGATGCTGGCCCACATCTACGACGGCACGCCCACCTCAAGTCGGTCGGCTTCGCCATCCCAACCCCAATCCCGCGAAGAGGCGGTGGTGTCGATGCCCGGCCTGGAGGCCGCCCCCGCGTGAGCCAGATTCAGCTCCCCCATCCCGCTGCGGCCAATTCACCTTCCGAGTGGAAGCTGCGCCAGCCGTACTCCAAGAAGCTGATCTTCGGCCTACTGGTCGGGTTTGTGGTGCTGGGGTGGTCCTTTCAGAACGTTGAACTCGACCGCGGCGTGAAGGAGTTGATGCAGGCCGTGGGATACAGCGTCGGCCTCGCCGAGACCTCGCAGGTTGCGACTGGTGCGACGAATTACGTCGAAAAGGGTTGGCCCTTGGTGTTGTCCAAGGAGACGCCCGTCTTACGGCTGGAAGACTTCGACCGCAATAACTTACCGTGGTTGAGCCACCTCGAAACGCGAACCGAGATCGAGCCGGAGTTCGATACCGATGCGATGCGGATGATCAACCACGAGGTCACCACCGAGTACCTCGTCCAGCCCATCGGCTATCTCGGCCGAGTTGTCATGCTGATGATCGAGACGATTGAGATGGCGTTCTGGGGCACGGTGATCGCGGTGTTGGTCGCGATCCCGCTGACGTTTTTCGGGGCCAAGAACTACACACCATGGATCGGCTTGTATCACCTGTCGCGGGGCATCTGCAGCTTCAACCGCGCGATGCCGGAGCTGATCACCGCGTTGTTCTTCGTGTTGATGTTTGGCTTCGGCCCGATCGCGGGCATGGTGGCACTGGGGCTGCACACCAGCGGGCTGCTGGGCAAGTTCTTTGCGGATGACATCGAAAACGCCGACCCCGGGCCGCAGATGGCCTTGGCCTCGACGGGCGCGGGCAAACTTAAGGTGATCCGGTTTGCCGTGTTGCCACAGGTGTTGCCGCAGTTTGTGGCCTACGTGCAGTACATCCTCGAACGAAACGTCCGCACCGCGACGGTGTTGGGCATCGTCGGGGCCGGGGGCATCGGGCTGGAGCTGAAAGGCCGGTGGGACATGTTTGCTTACGGCCACGTCACCACGATCTTGCTGGCCATCTTCGTGACCGTCTACCTGCTCGAATGCATGAGCCAGTATCTCCGTAAACGCTTGATTGATACCGACTGAACCGCTTATGAAGACTGCTAGCCTCGACTCTCTGGATGAACGCTTAGTGGGTTGGCCTGCCGCCGCGGCCGAGCCTCGGCTGATCCTGTTCGATATCGACCGCACGCTGCTCGACACCTGTGGCGGGAACCGCCGGGCGATGGAACGCGCGGGACGGACGGTATTTGGCGAGCGTTTCGATCTCGAAGGGATCGACCGGTCGGGCCGGCTGGACTCGCACATCTTGATGGATGCGGCCTCCCGGCTAGGCGAACCATTAACCTCCGAGCAGTTCAATCAGTTCCGGACGCAGTACGCGATCGAGCTGGAAAGCGAACTGGACGGCCAGCGGGTGATGCCCGGGGCGGTCGCTTGGGTTAAACGGCTGGCAAAAACCGATCACGTCACGCTGGGATTGGTGACCGGGAATTTCGTCAGTGCGGCGGCGGTGAAAATCCCCGCCATCGGTCTGGACTTTTCGGTGTTCAAGGCCAACGGCTTCGGAGATACGGGTGAACGCCGGGCGGACCTGGTTGGCATTGCCCGGCTGCGCTGCCCCCAAGTGAAAATCGAGTCGACCCTGATCATCGGCGACACGCCGCGTGATATCGAATGCGCCCGGGCCAACGGCTGCCCGAGCTTGATCGTGGCCACCGGGGATTACGACGCGGAGCAACTCCAGCAGGCGGGGGCGCAAGACGTTGTAAACGACCTGACCTCCCCCGAGGCCACGCGGTTCATGAACCTGTTCTTGCGAGGCAAGGAGGCCGACGCATGACCAAGAATTCTGCCGTAAACCTCAACGCGAACGAAGACGCCCCGCAGAAACAAACGCGTTACGAAGCGATCGCGGCGATCCTCCGAGAAGAAATCATCGCGGATCACAAGCCGGGCGACTTCTTGGAGACCGAGTCGAGCTTGGCCGAGCGTTTCGGGGTGAATCGTCACACCATCCGTCGGGCGATCGATGAATTGGTGTCCGAAGACTTGGTCTGGCGTCAGCAGGGCCGGGGGACGTTGGTGCTTCAGCCGCCGATGGATTACCAGATCCACAGCCAGACCCGGTTTACTGAAACCGTGACGTCGCTGGGGCACCAAGCCCGCTCGATCGTCATCGGGCGGCGGATCACCGCGGCGTCCGGGGGGGTGGCCCGTTGGTTGAAGATCGAGCCGCTCAGCCGGGTGGTTCAACTCGATGCGCTGCGGTTGGTCGACGATCAGCCGGTGTTGCTGACCACTCACTTCTTTGCGGCGGATCCCTACGAGCCGCTGTACCTGGAGTACGATGGCGGGTCGTTGCACGGCGCGTTACGCGAAAAATTCGGCGTGGAACTCAAGCGTATGGAAAGCCTGATTACCGCGCGTCTGCCGATGGACGAAGACGCGATGGCGCTGCGGCTCTCGCCCCGGCAGCCGATCTTGCGAGTCAAGAGCCTGAACGTCGAGGTAAACAGCGGCCGGCCGGTGGAGTACGTGATTTCGCGTTTCCGGGCCGACAGCGTCCAGTTGAAAGTAGAGCCGTGACCCAAGCCAGCACCGCTTCAATCGATGGATCGATCGACCCTTCGCATTGGGCGTCGGCATTGTTGCGTGTCGAGGAATCACGTGTCATCGCGCTGGCCGAGACGCTGGCGGAGCGGCACGGCGTACGCATGAAGCGGGTGCCCAAATCGGGGCTGGCGATGATGCGGCTGCGTGACTCGGTGCAGAACCAGGCGTTTAACCTCGGCGAGATCCCGCTGTCGTCGGCTCATGTGGTATTCAACGGGCCGAACGGCACCGAACACGAAGGCGGCTGTCAGATCATGAGCGACCACGAGGCGCTGGCCGTGGCGATCGCGGTGTGTGACGGCGTTTTGGCGGCTCAAGTGGAGGGGGCGTCAGAAGTGGCCGCGTTGGTCCGCGAGGGGGTGGGGGCTTCACACGACGACGCATCGGTGCGTCGCGGCATGCGTAAACGCAGCCGGGTGTCGTTTGCGTTGATGAACCAGGAAGACGAATCCGGCGACGCGGAAGGCGGGGCCGACTTGTGATGACGCTCGATCCGATCTGGCAACCACGCCTCCAGCAGCGCATCTACCGTGCACTGCTGGAGGCCCACAGCTTCCCTGGCAGGGTATTTGATTTACCTGGTGAACTGCACGATCAAACCGCCACCCTAGCGGTGCTGGCGACGCTATTCGATACCAGCACTTCGTTCTGTGATGCCGATGGTCTGATCAGCCCAGAGGACCAGTTGCGTCTCGAAGCCTCATCGGCCACGGCCGATGAGGCCGACTTTGTGCTGTTCCAGGCCGACTTGGCTCCGCCCGAGGGGTTTACGCCCCGCCTCGGGGATGTGTATCACCCGCACGAAGGGGCAACGCTGGTGTTATATGGGCGATCGATCACCGAGGGCCATACTCGCTTCGAGTTGTCCGGCCCGGGTATCGAATCCACGCAATCGCTGCACCTCGCCGGGTTCGACACGGCTTGGTTCGCCCAGCGTGAGCAATGGGTCTCGGCCTACCCCATCGGAGTCGACCTGATCTTTTGCGATGCGTCGCGCATCACGGCCATCCCCAGGACCACGGCGATGCGGTCGCTCATCGAAGCGCCCTCAACAGAAGGGGGGCGGGCATGAGTTACGTGGCTATCAAGGGCGGCGAAACCGCCATCCGTGAAGCGGCGGAGCTGTTGCAAGTCTTGCGCACGCGCGGCAGCGCACAGGGGGAATCACCGCTCTCGCCCGAAGCCATCGAACACCAGCTCCATTTCCTGCACAGCCAGGTGATGAGCGAAGGCGGACTTTACGACCCGCAGCTCGCGTCGTTAGCGGTCAAGCAATCGCTGGGCGACCCGATGGAAGCGGCGTTCTTGCTGCGGGCGTCACGCTCGACCCGGCCGCGTATCGCGAACACGCCGGTGATCGACACCCGCAAGATGCGGCTGATCCGGCGGATCAGCTCGGCGTTCAAAGACATCCCCGGCGGGCAGATGCTGGGCCCCACGCCCGATTACACCCAGCGCCTGTTCAACTGGGAGTTGCTCGACGAGTCGGACGAGTCGTTCCGAGACAAGCTGACGCAGTGGTTTGAGGGGCTTGATATGGATTCTACGGAAGCGGTCGATGATTCGCCGCTGCCCAAGGTCCTGGACTTCCTGCGGGAGCAGGGATTGGTCGATGGCGCTCCCGAACCCTGTGATGAACCGTTCGACATCACACGCGAGCCGTTGGTGTTTCCGGTCGATCGCTCGGCGGCGCTGGCCACGATGACCCGCGGGCAGCAGGGCGGCATCGTCGCCCTGGCCTACTCGAACATGCGGGGCTACGGTGACGTCCACCCGACCATCGCCGAGCTGCGTGTCGGCTACGTGCCCGTCGAGCTGCCCCACCCTGTCACCGGCGAACCGACCGAGGCGGGTGAGGTGTTGATCACCGAATGCGAAGTTATCGCGATGTACGAACGGGCCGACGAAGCCTCGGCCCAGCGCACCGGCGTCGGCGACACCGTCGAGATCGACCCCGAAGTCCCGCCGCGTTTTACCCTCGGCTACGGCGCCTGCTTCGGTCATAACGAAGCCAAAGCCATCGCCATGTCCATCCTCGACCGCTCGCTGCAGAAGGGCATGCGTGACGGGCCGTCCAACCCTTCGGAAGACCCCGAGTTTGTCCTGCTGCACATCGACGGCATCGACGCCATGGGCTTCACTGTGCACTACAAGATGCCGCACTACGTGACGTTCGCTTCGGACCTGGACCGACTCCGCAAGACCCAGCAACAGCACGCCGACAAGCAGCAGGCCACCAAAGCCGAGTCCCCCGTTGCGGAGGAGGTGGCGTCGCCATGAGTTTGGCTGAACTCCAATCCCCGCAACACCGCGAACACACCTTCGGCCTGATCGACGAGACGGCCAAGCGCGAGATCCGCCGAGCGACGCTCAAGGCGGTCTGCGTGCCGGGCTATCAGGTCCCCTTCGCGTCGCGTGAGATGCCGTTGGCCCGCGGGTTCGGTACGGGCGGGCTGCAGCTCACGCTCTCGATGATCGGCGAAGACGACACGCTCAAGATCATCGACCAGGGTTCGGACGAATCGGTCAACGCTTGCAACATGCGTGACCTGATCACCCGCGTCTGCCCCGGGGTTGAGCCGACGTTCAAGACCGAAGACGCCACCATCGTGCAGACCCGCCATCGCATCCCCGAGACGCCGATGCGCGAAGACCAAACGCTGGTTTTTCAGGTGCCGTACCCCGACGCGTTAGTCGTGGTCGAAGCCAACGAGGCCCGCCGCGTACAGATGCACGGCGAGGCCGACTACGCCCGGCTGTTCGTCAAGCTCTACGAGGACATTGTGCAGTACGACGAGATCACCCTCAGTCACCGCTACCCGACCCGCATCCACGGCCACTACATCATCGACCCGTCGCCGATCCCGCGTTACGACGTGCCCAAGCTTCACCAATCCAAACAGCTCAACCTCTTCGGGGCTGGACGGGAGAAGAAGATCTACGCCGTCCCGCCGTACACCGATGCGAAGCCGCTGGAGTTCCAGGACGTCAACTTCCGGGTCGAAGACCACCTCGATGACGGCGGACGGCGTTTGACTTGTTGCAAGTGCGGCGCGGACAACACGTTCCTCGATGAGCTTGTGCTGACCGACGGCAGCCGTGCGTATGCCTGCAGCGACACCGAGTATTGCCGCCGTATGGTGATGCAGGCTAAGGCTGCCCGTCAGACGGAAGGCGGTACCCCATGATCCGCTCAAATCCCGTTTCGACCGATGTCGAACAAAGCATCCCCCCCGTGCTTGAAGTCGACGGCCTCACCAAGGTCTATGGCCCGATAGGCCCGCGCACGCTCGAACGTACCGGGCCAGACGCGCCGGGCGGGGGTACGAACATTTGCCCCGACACCGGCAGTGTGGTCGCGCTCAATAACGTTTCGTTCAAGCTCTACCCCGGGCAGATCCTTGCGGTCATCGGCGAGTCGGGCAGTGGCAAGTCCACGCTGCTCAAAACCCTCTACCTCGACGAGCCGCCCACCGAAGGCTCGGCCTTGTTCCGCGACCCCGGTCTGCCCGGCAACACCTGGGATCAGGCCCACGATCTGTTTCTCTACAACCCCGCTCAGGCCCGCCGTCTCCGCGACCGACACATCGGCATCGTGCGGCAGAACCCCAAGCTCGAGTTGAACTTCAACATCTCGGCGGGCGGGAATATCGCCGAGCGTGTCCTCGCCGCGAATGCCGCTGAACTGCAAGGGCATCCGCACTACGGCGATATCCGGCAACGCGCGCTGGACCTCTTGAGCGAAACCCAAGTCCCCACCGCCCGCATCGACGAGCGCCCCGGCAACTTCTCCGGCGGCATGCAGCAACGCGTTCAGATCGCCAAGGCCCTGGCGATCCAGCCGCCGGTGCTCCTGCTCGATGAGATCACCACCGGCCTCGATCTGTCGGTGCAGGCCCGTATCATCGACCTCATCCTCGATCTCCACGACCGACTCCAACCCGCGATCCTCCTGGTGACCCACGACATCAGTGTGGTCCGCACCCTCGCCAGCCAAACCATCGTGATGCGTTACGGCCAGATCGTCGAGCAAGGCCTCACCGACCAGGTCCTCGAAGACCCGCAGCACCCCTATACGCAGGAGCTGGTGAACGCCGCGCTATGATGCCCTCCGACGTCTACCAAGACCCACAACCCGTGCTGGAAGTCCGGAACCTAGCCAAGCGGTTCACCCTCCACGAACGCCAGCGCACCATCCAGGCGTTTGAGGGCCTCTCGTTCACCGCCCAAAGCCACCACCTCGCCGCGATGGTCGGTGCGTCGGGCAGCGGCAAGTCGTCGGCTCTCAAATGCATCTACCGCACCTACGTCTCCGACCAGGGCGCGATCCTATATCGATCGCAAGACGGGCGGACGGTCGACCTCGCCACGGCCGACGAGCAGACCGTTCTCGACCTCCGCAAGGACGAGATCCGCTTCGTGAGCCAGTTCCTGAAGTCCCTGCCCCGCAAGACCGCGTTGCAGGTCGTGGCCCGGCCGCTGGTTGAACAAGGTGTCGATCACGACCAAGCGATGCAACACGCCCGGGAGGCGCTGGGACGTGTGAACCTCCCCGCACGGCTGCATGAACTCCCGCCTTCGACCTTCTCCGGAGGCGAACGCCAACTGGTCAATCTCGCCCGCGCTTTGGTCGTGCGTCCACGACTTCTTTTGCTGGACGAGCCAACCGCCAGCCTCGATCCCCGCTCGACCGATCGCATGGTCGAGATCATCCGCTCGCTCAAGCACGAACCCATCGCCATCCTCGCGGTGTTCCACAACCCGCAGATCGTTCGGTCGCTTGCCGACTCCACCATCGAGATTGCGGGCGGAATCACATGGGACCACGCTTCCGAAGCCGTGCCCGAAGAAGCCGCCCTCGATTGAGCCACGACCATGAGCCGTACCACCCTCATCCATCACGCCCGCTTGGTCATGCCCGATGAAGTCATCGACGATGGTTCGCTGTTGATCGAAGACGGCACCATCGCATCGATTTGTCCCGACTCCGACACGGCCGACGAACACGTCGATGCCCGCGGGCAGGTGCTCATGCCCGGCATGATCGATCTGCATTCGGATGCCATCGAATCCGAGATCGAGCCCCGCCCCGGCGTGATGCTGCCCACCCCGTTTGCCATCCAGCAGATCGATCGCAGCAGCGCCGCGCTGGGCCTCACCACGGTGTACCACTCGCTTTCTTTTTCGGGTAAGGAACTTGGCCTCCGCAACGATAAGCTGGCCGCCAACGTGGCAAGGGCGGTTCATGCTTACGCCCAAACGCCGCACCCGTGCATCGATAACCGGGTCCACGCCCGCTATGAAGTCACTAACGACGCTGCCATTTCGGTGTTGCAAGAGTTGTTGGCCGAGGACGTGCTGTCCTTGCTTTCGCTGATGGACCACACGCCCGGCCAAGGCCAGTTCCAGACCATGGAGTCGTACCACAACTATCTGGCCAAGCGCTACGCCTACAACACGGAAGCGCTGGGTACGGTGATCGCCGAGAAGCTGACTGCGTCGGACGGCGCGTGGGAACGAGCCACGCAACTGGTCGAGTCTGCCAAGCAGCACCACGTCCCGTTGGCCAGCCACGACGACGACTCCGCCCGCCGGGTGCAGATGATGGTCGACCTCGGCGTCAGCCTCTGCGAGTTTCCGATCAACGCCGAGGCGGGCCAGGCCATTAAGGAATTCGGCGAACACGCCCTCGTCGGGTCCCCCAATGTTTTCCGCGGCGGGAGCCAATCGTCGGGGATGCGGGCGATCGATGCTATCGAAGCCGGCCACGCCGACTGCCTCTGCAGCGACTACGTCCCCAGCACCATGCTCCCTGCGGTGTGGCGAGTGTGTGAAGAAATCGGCTTCTCGTTGCCCGAAGCGGTGCGGCTGGTCACCCTTAACCCCGCCAAAGCGGTGGACCTCCACGACCGCGGTCGCCTCGCCCCCGGTCTCCGCGTAGACCTGCTTCTCGTTAACGAGAACGGCGAATACCCGGTTGTGACCCACGCCTGGTCCCGAGGCCGATGCACGTTCCGATCCGATGCGTAGAGTGTTGTCGTGACCACTCCTGACTCCACCCCGCTCAAGATCGGCCTCGTCACCGACATCCACTACGCCGATACCCCCGCCAACGAAAAACGCGACACGCTTGCTTCTATCGGCCGAGTCCGCCAAGCCGTAGACGACTTTCAGAAACACGATGTCGATGTCGTGGTCTGTCTGGGCGACCTCATCCACTCCGGCCCGGACGTTGAGGCTGAGCGTTCATACATGCAGGCCATCGTTGCGGAACTACGGCGCGTTGATCGCCCCATCTATTTTTGTCTCGGTAACCACTGTGTGGATCGTCTAACGAAACCTGAAGTCCTCGAAATTATTAATCAACCCGCCGCTACGTTCGACGTCACCCACAACGGCATTCGCCTATTGGGACTCGATACCTGTTTTAATCCAGATGGCTCACCCTATGGCCGACTCAACAGCGATTGGCGATCCGCGGTGCTTCCTGGATCCGAGTTGGAAAAGCTGGTGCAGAAGCTATCAGCAAAGACAATTCCTACGCTTTTGTTTTCGCATCATCGATTAGATGCCGCTGACCATTGGTCATTACAAAACGCTAGCCAAGTGCGCAGCATGATTGATAGGTCTAAGCATCTATGTTTAGTTCTACAAGGTCATGCACATGTAGGGGAATATCATTTGATCGGGCCGCAAAAATATCTCACGCTTGCACCGATGGTTTCTTACGACCCCCAATACAATGCTTACTCGATCCTCTGCATCGATCACTCTCAATCTTTTGAACTGCAAGGTTTCTATAGGCAAAGTTCGTATCACTGTTCGATATGAACTTTCCCTAGATGGGGTGTGGTTTCATTCGGGGTAATTCATTTATTTTTTAGGGGCCATGTACAGTTTGAATTAAGCAGGCCAAGCCACATCATGGACTAGTATTCCGAGCGTTCAAATTACGGAATATACTTGGTTAGATCTGGCCGTAGAGGCGATGGTTGGTTTTGCGTTGTGGGCAATCAGGCATACGCGGGTATGGCTATCATTGCTGCGGCACTCGAGTTTTGAGTTCATTAGGCGAGATCGCCTGTTTAGATTCGGTCGTTTCGATTTACTTTCGGATTGCGTGGAGGGTCAGACTCTATGGCTTTTCATTAGGTGTTATTGGAAATAAATACTAGACAGGTGTTTGTGACGATTGCTCGATTTCTTATCTGCTGACTACCCTCAATATGTGCTTAAAGCTTTCGTGATTTTTTGGCATAAAATAAGCCGATCACTATGTTTAAAGTGATCGGCTTCAATAGGCGGAGAGGGAGGGATTCGAACCCTCGTTACGATTGCTCGTAAACACGAATTCCAGTCGTGCGCCTTCAGCCGCTCAGCCACCTCTCCAGGGGGCTGCTTCGCGGCCTTGGACGGCCGGGTAAGCAGTGCGGCTCAACATCGTATTGGTTTACGTCCGGTTGTAAAGCCGACCCGTGTGCTTGACGTTACGGTATGTTGGTCACCGATGAATTATGCGGAGCCAAATTGGAGCGGGCTGCTGGTGGTGGATAAGCCATTGGGGCTGAGTTCGATGGACGTGGTACGGCGGGTAAGGAGATCGGCTTCGCGTGGGGCGGGCGTGAAGAAGACCAAGTGCGGGCACGCCGGCACGCTCGACCCGCTAGCCACCGGAGTCATGCTTTGCTGCTTGGGCAAGGCCACGAAGTCTGTCGACCGCCTGATGGGGCTGACCAAAGAATACTTGGCGGAGGTGGATCTCTCGGCGTTCACAAGCACCGACGACCGCGAGGGACCACGGACCGAAGTCGCGATTGAATCCCCGCCGACGTACGACCAAGTAGAGCAGACGTGTTTAGAGATGATCGGCGAGTCGGTCGAGCAGGTGCCTCCCGCTTTCTCGGCGATTCATATCGACGGCAGGCGCGCCTACGACTTGGCCCGTAAGGGCGAAGACGTGAAGATGCGGCCGCGGTGGGTGCGTATCGATAACATCGAGTTGCTTTCTTTTGACTGGCCTTCAGCAAAGATCCGTGTCACCTGTGGCAAGGGGACCTACATCAGAAGTATCGCTCGCGACCTTGGCGTGGCTTTGGGGACCGGTGGGCACTTGGCGTCGCTGCGGCGAACCGCGGTAGGGCGGTACCGGGCCGAGGAAGCTTTATCCATCGAACACTTCGAATCGCCGCTGGAACTGCAGGATTTACTCGTCCTGCCAGAACCTTAGCGCAATTGAGGGCATCGAATCCATACGGTCATGAGCGGATCAAGAAACCGCCGAGTTTTCTAGATCTTCAAGGTCGATGATTTCGAGTGCTTTCGCGTGAGTGGCTTCAAGTAAAACCGGGGGAGCAAGTCCAGCCTCGTATGCCTCCCGCCATCGCATCGCACAGAGGCACCAGCGGTCGCCCGGCTTGAGTCCGGGGAAGCGGTATTCGGGTCTTGGGGTCGTAAGGTCGTTGCCGCGAGTAAGGGTAAAATCGAGAAACTCTGCGGTGATCACCGCACAGACCGTGTGCGAGCCCACGTCGTTGGGGCCGGTTTTGCAGCAGCCGTCTCGGAAGAAGCCCGTCATCGGACTGGTTGAGCAGGGCTCAAGCGTTGTACCGAGTACGTTTTTGTCGGGTTCATTCATGGTTTCCGTATCCTATCCCGTTGGATAATACGGGGGGCTTGGCGATGCGGCTTATTCTTGGTGAATAAAGACAGTCCGTGAATTTAAATACGGAATCAGATGTAATCGATTTAGGCCGCACAAATGGAACAACACATGGCCTATCAAGTACTCCGTATTACTCAAACATGAGGTATATTGAAAACATGGGAGCGTAGCTCAGTGGTTAGAGCTGGCCACTCATAATGGCTCGGTCGCGGGTTCGAATCCTGCCGCTCCTATTTTATTTTTCGATAACGATTTTATTTAGATTTCACAGTCGGTTGGCCGGGGCGTGGTTTGCTTGCGATAATCTGTTATGAACGTGTTGTGTCTACTACTCGCCCAAGCCGGGGGAGCTCCCGCGGCAGCGGGTGATCCGACCAAATGGCTGATCTGGGGGATCGTCCTGCTGGCGGTTGCGTTGGCATTATTTTTTGTTGAAGTGTTCCTGCCGACAGGGGGGATCATCGGGGCGACTTCGGGGTTGTGCGCAGTGGCGGGGATTATCTTCTTGTTTTGGCGTGATTCGACGCTGGGCCTGGCGGCGGCGGCGGGGGTGATTTTGGTCTTGCCGTTTGCGATCTTCTTTGCTCTGAAAGTGATGCCGGACACGCCGTTTGCTAAGTGGGTTACGTTGAAAGACGCTCAGGAGCCGTTGACTCGGCAGGGGGTACGCGACGCTGCGGCGGAAGAGCATGAGATAACCGAAGCGCTCCAGCGGGTGATGCCCGGTGATACCGGCGAGACGTTAACGCCGCTGTACCCGGTCGGGACCTGCCTGATCGGCGGTCGTCGAGAAGAATGTCTTGCCGAGCGTGGGACCATTGGGGCGGATCAAAAAATCCGAGTGATTCGCGTTGACGGCAGCGAGATCTTTGTTGCCGCAGTGGAGGGTTGATTTCGCTTCTCAAGTGTGCGTTTTAGATTTGCTTAGATTCAGGAAAACTTCGCCTCCGTCCTGGCCTCGAGTTCGGCCAGACGTTTCGTCAGCGATTTAATCTGCTTGACCATCTCGGGGACACGTTGCTGGGCGAGGACAACGCGTTTCGCGTCGGATAGGGGGGTAGCGGGGGTGCCGCCCCAGGTTTCGCCGTCGGGGATGTCGGTCATTACCTTCGCGTCCGCAGCGATGGTGACGTGGTCGCCTATCTTGAGATGTCCAGCAAGGCCCGCCTGCCCGCCCATGGTCACGTAGTCGCCGGTGACGGTGGAACCCGCAATCCCGACGTGGGCGACGATCATGTTGTGTCGGCCGAGCTTTACCCCGTGACCGATGACCACGTTGTTCGATAGTTTCGAGCCCGCGCCTACAACAGTACTACCCAAGGCCGCGCGATCGATGCTGCAGTTTGCTCCCATTTCGACGTCGTCTTCGATCACGGCGTTGCCCGCCTGAGGGATTTTGTGATGGACGACTTGATCAGATAGTTGGCTTGCGTTGTTTTCTGCGGCTCCCCCGCGGGGGCCGGTGGCATAGCCCAGGCCGTCTTCGCCGACAACAGTATTAGCGTGGAGGGTGACTCGGTCGCCAAGCACACAGCGGTCGTAAACGCATACGCCGGGGTGGAGCACGCAGTCGTTGCCGATGACCGCTTTTTTCCCGACATAAACGTTGGGATAAAGGACCACGCGATCGCCTAATTGGGCTCCCGGCGCGACGTAGGCGTGGGGCCGGACGGTGCATAGCTCGCCGATCTCGGCGGTTTCATCGAGGTACGCTTCCGGACTGATCCCAACAGCCGGCTGTGGCCGGAAGCCGTGTAGCAGAACCATTGCTTGCCGCAGCGCGAAATATGGGTTTTCGACGACCAGTAGGGCGGTCGTCACGTTGTTTTTCGCTGCCCGTTCGGCATCTTCCGGCGATACAATCACTGCCGACGCTGCGGTGCTTGCCAGCAGGGGAGCGTAACGCGGGTTGTTCAGAAAGCTTAATTGATCGGGCCCCGCGTCTTCTAATGTCGCGCAGCCTGTCAATTCAACCTTCCCCTCACCCCGCACTTGCCCCCCTAAACGTTCGGCTAACTCATTCAGCGTGATTTTGGACATAGTCCCATGTTAAACCTAATACTCGGCCCGCGGATCGGTCGGGCGGTTAAACGTCATTATCTGCTGGCGGGGTTGTAGTACTCGCGGATAATCTGCCTCTGCTATGATATTTAGTTCGTCAATAAATCAGCTGAACAACCAAGCCTCCAGCCCGGAATCGATTATGTCCGTTTCATCCGCCTCAGCCTCGGCCGTTTCGTCTTCCCGAGTCTCTGCTCCGCACGTCGCCATTGTCGGCGCGACCGGCGCGGTTGGCGATGAATTCCTAAGGGTACTCAAGCAACGCGATTTTCCGGTCGGCAAGCTCACCCTGCTGGCCAGCGCCCGCAGCGCTGGTAAGACGCTGCGATTCGGCGATCAAGAGATCGCCTGTGAAGAACTCACGGAACACAGCTTCGCCGGCGTCGATCTGGCGCTGTTTTCAGCGGGGGGCTCGATCAGTAAAAAGCTGGGCCCGATCGCCGTCGACGCCGGGGCCGTAGTCGTCGATAATTCGTCGGCGTTCCGGATGACTGATGGCGTCCCGCTCGTCGTGCCCGAAGTCAACCCCGAGGCCATCACCGCGGCGAATATCGGCCTTAGTGTCGAGCAAAACCCCGGTATCATCGCAAACCCCAACTGCTCGACCATCATCATGCTGGTAGCGGTCAACCCGTTGCACCAAGCCGTGCCCGTCAAGCGGATGGTCGTCAGCACCTACCAAGCCGCTAGCGGTGCCGGTGCCGCGGCGATGCGTGAGCTTGAGCAACAGACCCGCGAAGCCCTAGAACCGCAGAACAACGGCGAGGTCCTGACCAAAAACATCTTCCCGTTCCAGTACGCTTTCAACCTCTTCAGCCACAATTCCCCGATGCAGGACAACGGCTACAACCAGGAAGAGCTGAAGATGGTCCACGAAACCCACAAGATCCTCGGCCAGGCCGACGCCGAAGAGAAGATGAACATAACCGCCACGTGTATCCGCGTACCCGTTATGCGGGCCCATGCTGAGAGCATCAACCTCACCTTCGACGGCACGATGTCCGAAGAGCAGGCCCGCGATCTGATCTCGGCGGCCCCAGGCGTCAGCCTCATCGACGACCGCGAAGAAAATCGCTTCCCCACGCCCCTCGACGCCAGCCACCAGGACGACTGCTTCGTCGGCCGGATCCGCCGCGACATCTCGCAGCCTGAGGGCGTCGGCCTCGATTTATTCGTCTGCGGCGACCAAGTCCGCAAAGGAGCCGCTCTGAATGCGGTTCAGATAGCCGAATTGCTGGTTAAATGACGGCGAAATTAGTAATTCCGGACCGATTCAATGCCGGTACGGTTAGTTATACATAACTTATATTATAGGACCTTATTTAAAGTGTTGCGATTTCACGACTTGCAATCATCTTTTTTAACGGACGCGGATAAAACTTTTTTTATTATTTCCCGTGTTGGGGGCACAGAAAGCGTTACAGGGCCATCGGGCTTGTAACGGGCACGGCACGCGGCGGTCCTGCAGCGTCCCGAACACCAGAGTTGGTCCGGGCGGGCATTCGGCATGCTCGCACCGCACCAGGCACATGCTCTATACTCGAACGGCTTGCCCAGACGGCCATCCCACGCGAATATAACGCGGCCAAATTTGCCGGGCTTAATCGATACTTGATTCGTGGGTTTTTTCCGGAGTCCCCGATTTACAGCTTTTTTCCGGTTCACAGTTTCCCCTGGGATTAGATGCTTTACACAATTCTCTTGCTGGTGTTATTTTTTATTATGGTCGGTGTGGCCAAAGCTCTAGGGATCTTAGAAAGCGGACCGCCGCCTAAGAACGAAGCGCAACCCAGAATTGAGAATGACGAAATACCCTTTGATTTATCGAGATCGCAGTATTTCCTGCGTAAGTCGATAATGACCAAAGACGAACATAATTTCGCCAATAAACTGCTAGAGTGCTTGCCTGCAAGCACACATCTCGTAGCAAAGATCCGCATCGAGGATGTTATCGGAGCCAAGAAAGAGGGACGTGAATACAAGGCGTTTTTGCGTGATCGCGGGCGTATCTCTTCAAGGCACTTCGATTTCCTGATCGTTAGCCAGGGATACGAGCCGTTGATTGCAATCGAACTCGACGGCAGTTCCCACAGGTCGATTAAGGCCCGAAAGATCGATTTGTTCAAGGATGAATTGGCCGAGATGGTTGGACTTCCGCTCGTTCGTTTTTCGTCGCCTAACAGGGATTCGATTGATGAAATTACCGCCAAATTGGGTGCAGCCATTTAAGTCTTATTTTTCGGGCGGAATCGTACCGTCGTAGAGCCAACGGATATATCCGAGATCGCCGGGACGTCCGTCATCGCTTGCAGCCTGCACCGCCTTGGCCCAGCGTTCAGAGTCGAGGCCAGGAAGCTGCATTCTCAGCTGCGGGGTGACGTTAGAGTCGTAGGGGCTTTCGAGGGGGCCGCTAATCTCGATCTCGTCGGCGGGGATGATTCGCATGAGCATGAAGATGCGTGATTCATCGGTGTCGTCCCGTGAGAAAAGGTGGGCTAGTTGGTGGACGCCGCTGGTGGTATCGGAGTCGCGGGAAGAAGTGAACCCGCCTAGCACAAGCGTGCCACCCGGAGCAAGCACCGCCGAAGACTCAACTCGGCGTCGGGTGCGGATCGGGTTGTCTTCAATGAAGCCGGTCACGCTAGACAGCTCGTAATCGATAATGACGCGGAGGCGGCCATCGGGTTCAGTGCGTACATCGATACGAGCGAGCGTGCCGGTGTCGACCTCGTCGAAGCCGACGGTGCTAACGGTACCCTCGCTGCTGACGACTCTGCGGGCTACCGGCGTTGTCTGGCCAATCTGAAGCCTGGCAGTCTGGCCTTCGATGCAAAGGAGCTGCGTTGACTCTAAGAGCCTGACACCGGTGTAGGTGCTGCGAGCCGTGATTGCGGCTTCGAGGACGAGAGAAAGGCCGTCAGCGACGGACAAGAGATTGCCCGCAGAGGCTTGCAAGACAGTTGCGCCACTGAGGCTCCAATCGATGCCTAGCTGAGCGGATGCGTTGCGGGTGACTTCGACGTAGCGGACTTCGGCGATCCACTGACCACGGGCTGAGCCGAGCATGTCGAACATGCGGCGGATACGTTCCATGCCGTCAGGGGTGTCGGCAACGACAAGGGCGTCACCGACGACGCGGGCTTGCGCGTGCTCGGTACCCAGCAGTTCGACCGCGGCGGTGTACTCGGTAGCCGCCCCACTGGGTACGTAGAAAACGTCGGCCACAAGGTCCGAAAGTGAAGGCGAGCCAATGTGGTAAGTATTAGGGCCGCGGCGGACGACGACCTGACCCGTCGATGGGACTTGAGCGGCTACGCTGTCGAGGACCTTTGATACCGGGGCGTCTTCGACGGAGAGACGATAAACGAATTCTTCGTCATCTGGGACGGGGACGTTGCAGTACACGCCTTCGTAGGTGAGGAAGAGCTGCAGGTCGCCGGGGCTGCCCTCAAAGGTTACCGTCAGGTGCTTCTCCGGGCCGTAGTCGTCGATCCGCTGCCGGTCCTGCAGACGCTGTAGCTTCGGGAGCTGCAGCACCGGGACTTTCGACATCGGGGGTAGGTGCGGGACGTTCTGGCACCCCCCAACGGCCAACATCACCAACAGCCCAGATAACCACGCGGCCATCCGCGTGATGCCAATACGTTTTGCCCGTGGTGGCGTTGAGTCGGAGTAGTTGCAAAACATCGTAAGTGTCTCCCAAGGCGTAAAACGTGTTTTCGATAAATGCACCGGAGGCGGTCACACCGGTGACCTTGTGACGCATCCAGGGGTCGAGTTCAGGCTCAGTTGCTTCTTCGTCTTCGTCGTGGTCGGCGGCTTGGATGGTCGCGATAGAAGTCTGCTGGATTTCGTATTGCTTCTCGGCCATCCGATCGACGGCGTCCTCGACGTCGGGGGTCATCACGAACGTGACCAGAAGGCCCATACAAAAGCCCATCACCATCGGCAGGAACCACGCGGTTTTTGCTCGCTTCATTTCGTACTCAACTTCCTCGTAATCGGTCTCGATGGCGTCGGTACCAACCATTTCGGTACGCACCCGCTTTAACTCTTCGTGCTGCTCTTCGATGCCGCCCGCGTGGCTGGTTGAACGGTAGATATCGAATATCTCGCGGTGGCGGGCCATGAT
This sequence comes from Planctomycetota bacterium, assembly GCA_038747275.1. Lineage (GTDB taxonomy): Bacteria > Planctomycetota > Phycisphaerae > Phycisphaerales > Phycisphaeraceae > Algisphaera. Next base: position 75,189 of record JBCDJW010000001.1, read on the forward strand.
GTTCGGGACGTACCAGTCGGTTGCGAAAGCGTGTCGGCCTGGCTTGATCGCTTCGAGCGATTCGTCGTAGTCATCGGCTCGCACCCAGCGGGCACGGAAAATGTTCCAGCCCCAATCGGCGGGCTTGATGGGGCCAAAGTTCACGCGGCCGAAGTTCTTCAGGAGAACGAGGTCGTCGGTCATGCTGCGAAAACTGAGCGACACGTTGAGCCAACGCTGGGTGATGATGAAGATGCGGGCTTGGAGGTGGCGGTGCATTGAGGTGAAGTCTTGGACCGCCTGATCTTCGTTGCGATAACCTCGTGAATTGAACCACTTGTGCAGCTCGTCGAGGACGAAAACGGTCCCGGGCGGGACCCAGTTGGCACCGGGGCCGTAGTAGATCACGGGGCCGGCCGAGACAGTTTGTTCGTCGCAAGCCTGACGCCAAGCAGCAGCGTCGATCTCGCCGTCGAGTTCGGTCTGGTCGTCGACGCGGGAGAGGGCTTCGTTGAGTTCGGGATCAACGAGGAGGTTGAGATCGTCCTTGATTTCTTCGGATCGTCGGCAGACCGCCTGAAGCCTCAACATGAAGCGTTCGAAATGCTGTTTGCTCATCTTGCGGATGAGCTTCGGTAAGGCGTCTCGATAGTCGTCGCTGCCATACGCCTGATCGCGGATATGGTTACGCATCGCGTCCCACTCGATAGGGAGGTTGGTGTACACAGGACGGCGTTGCGTGACTACCTGGTACACCATCATCGCGGCCATGCAATACGACTTACCGTGGCCAGGTTTTCCGATGACGCCAGCGATACCAGTAGCGAGAGGGGCGACCACTAAATATCCTCCTCGTCGTCGTCGAGGGCGTCGTCGTCTTCGCCGGGGTCTGTTTCACCCGCTTCGTCGCCACCCTCTTCGCCCTCGGTGAGTTCCGCTATTTCGTCGGCACCTTCGCGGTCTTCCGCTGCGTCGGCTGCGTCGTCGGCACCTTCGGCTTCGGCAGCCTCTTCGGCCCGCATGTCCCAAAACTCTTTCAAGTCGTCGCGGGCGTCCGTCAGCGAACCACCCTCGTAACCGACGTCGTAGCCGATGCCTTCGATAGAGTCGGTAATGGTTTTGCGGCGGGCTTCTTCTTCGCGTTCGGCTTCTTCACGGCGAGCCCGACGGCCGCGGTAATAGCCCTTGAGAACGAGGTAAGAATCGTCAATTTTTCGAATTGGTTCGAGGGGATTCATAGCGGCATTTATCCGTCGATCGTCGGGACCTTGCCGACGATCGTTCGTATGGTGCGGACCGTCAGCATGGTGGCGTAGGCCGTGAGGTAAATCACGATCAACTCGAAGATGGGGAATATCCAGGCGAAATCGCCGATCAGGGGAATGATGGTTTGGACCGCCCCCAACATCTGCTGCACGTAAGGCTCGAGGTCGATACCCCAGGACTTGAAAAGCTCGTCCAAGTAATCGACAAGCTGCCAGAATTTTTCGACGCACCACTCCACCAGCTGGTTCCAGGTTTCCCAGAACCAACCCGTTAGACCGGTCCAGAACGCATCGAGCGTTTCCTGAGTGCGGCCGATCAGGTAGTTGAGGATGATGGGCCACACTACCGCACCTTGAATTCTTCGAGAACGAGGTAGGACCCGTGCAGGGTCGCCAGAGCGATCATCCAGGCAAAGACGTGGGGCCGAGCCGTTTCACCATAAGCGGAGAAATCTGCATCGATGGAAACAGTTCCCGGGTTGAAGGGGAAGACCTGCCCGAGAGCCGTCATGTCGACGTCGAAGGTCCAGATCGGGGCTTCTTGCGGCGAGGCATCAAGGCCCGATGAAGTAAGGAAGTCGCCGACGATGCCGGTAGGGCCAGAGACACCCGAAAGCGGTGATGAGCCCGGACCGGATGGATATTGGCCAGGCGTTAACGTTACTTGTGGTCCTGCGTCACCAGAGTACGGGATTAGAGGGCTTTGTGAAGGTAAGTCGGCATAAGAAGCTAATTCGTCAAGTGTACCTTCGGCAGCGTTAAGCAGCCGATCAATTTGCGACTGTGTCCAGGCACCGGTGCCGTCGCCAGGGTCGCCGCCGCCGGTATTACCATCACCTGGTTCAGGGCGTAAAGGTGATTGCGTAAGAGGGATTTCTATAATGTAACTGACGCCGTTGATGACAGAGCTTGAACGACTTGGGGAAATGGTGACAACCGGTGTTAAATAATCGAGGCCGGTATCCGGATAGTCTGGTATTTGGTATCTATTCGTTCCGGTATCAAACGTACGCGGGCCGTCGTTAGACGTTGCGTTAATTAACGTCTGCGTACCGTACTGGCCACGCAATTCAAGCGTAAAACGATAACCCGAAGGTATGTCTATCACGTTACCGTTAGAATGAATATACGACCCCCAGTTTGGGGGAGTCGTAACGTCAAATGTGATACCAAAAAGTTCACCGTCGCCCAAATTACTCGGTGCCGTGACCGTGTACTCCAGGCCGTAGTTCGGTGAGGCGCCTGGATCGGGATCTGGATCGGGGTCGGGATCAGGGTCGGGATCAGGGTCGGGATCAGGTTCCGGTGTGAGTTGGACGGGAGGAAGACTGTGGTACGCACCAGTAGATAAAAGGCGATCAGTTTCGCTTACTTGGGGACGGGGAGTTATCTCGGTGTCGTGCGGAGGAGGATTGTAGCCCCAGGGGTCAGCTCCGTTTTGGAACTCTTGGAGGTTGTTTAAACCGTCGTCGTCGACGTCGCCGGTGCGTGAAAAATCGTAGCTATCTACATCGCCGGTAACGTCGTGGCGTCCCGCAAATTCAGGCGCACCGTCGAAGCCGGCAGGCACACCGTCGGCATCCCAGTCGGTAAAAAGCGCGTCCATACCAACAGATGGGTCACGTGATCGGAGATCCTGACCGTTCCGTACACCATCGTTGTCAAAATCCGCATACGGGAAATCTTTGACCGGGTTCGAATTGAAATTGTTTGGCACAGAACCCCATTCTTCCTCGACCAAATCGGTATAACCGTCGTTGTCGGTGTCCGCTTCAGGATCGGGAGAAGTCGGTTCGGTGTGACCGGCCCAATCCCAGTTGTTCACTTCGTCTTCTAGACCGTCCCGCATCTGGTTAGCATCAACAAACGTGTCGAAGCCCTCATATTTCGAATTCAAATGCTCAATGAAAGGGTTTGCGCGAGCAACTGCTTCGCTAAAAGTTGTGCTCTGCAAGCCGAGGTGGGTGCTGATGTCGGTATTGAAATTACCGTTACCGTCGTAGTAAGTAGCATCCCATTTGTCCCCAGATGGAACAAAACGAATAGCCCTAATGAATTGAATCGTTGAGCCTCCATTACGGTATCGCTCACTTATCTGCGGGTAGCCGCTAGTTACACCCACCCAAAGCTTGAGAGTATGGTTACCATCACGCCAAACCTCAATCTCACTCTGAGCAAGCACAGATGAAGCAATTAGAGACAGAAACATTAACGTCAAAAATTTAGACATTACGGGGGTCCCGGTTAGAGGCAGTGAAAGTGAAGACGGTTACAGTCGAGCCGATAATGGTGCCGCCGATGAACAGAAGCCAAAGCTTCATACTCTGGAGAACCACGCTTACGGTCTCGGTGTTCGCGATGAGTTGTTCGGCTTGCTCAGGCGTCATGGTGTGATCCAGGGGCATTGGAGGACCGGCCCCATAGGGCCGGTATTCGAAGGCCGCTTTACTTCTTGCGACGAAGCGAGCCGCCGATCATCCAGATAAAACCGGACGCGAGGAGGGCGACGACAACAGCAGTTACCGCGGCGACCTGGACAGTCAACCACGCTTGAGCACTGGCAGAGAAATCGATCGGTGCCTGCACGTCGAGAGCGGGAAGAGTCTGGGCCGTAGCGACCGTTTCGATAGCGATCGCGGTGCCGGTAGCAGCACCGCCGAGGATGAGGTTCTTCGTCTTAACGACGGCTTGTTTCGTTTTGACGGCGACACTTTTGGCCGACTTAACGAGGAAACGAGGAGAGAGATACGAAAACATTTTTGGCCTCCTTGGCCTGGGGTTAAGCCCTTACGGGCGGGGTGGTAACTAATCACGCGCTAGCTGCCTAAAAGCACGAGCGATGTAGATAGCAGGGAGTGAAGCAAAGACGAGGCAGATGCCGAAGAACAGACCGCCGAAGAAGACAGAAGCCCAGCGGGCGGCTTCGACCAATAGATCGGCTTCAGGCAGCATTGGTGGGACCCCCTTCGTGGCGGTCGATCCACTGCTGGACAGCAGGACGTTTAAACGTGGCAGGCGTGGTTTCCGCTCCCCGGATAATGTCCATGAACAAAACGTCCGGCTCGATGCCGCCCTTGTCCATGACGGCAAGGATCGTCGGGGCGACGGTCTTGCGGCACCAAGAAAGGAATCCGGCGAGGTCGGATGGTTGGTTCTGGCAGGTGATTCGTCTGGGCGTGGTGTCGCCTAAGACGGCTTGCCAGAAACCGAGACGGGGGCGACGGCTTACGTTCTTGTCACCGGTGTCGGTTCTGAAATCGACTGCACCCAAAGCTGCCGATGTCGCGGCTTCGGTCCAGTCGTCGGCGTCGTAGAGTTCGCGGCCGAGTTGGGCGGCACAGTCTTTTTCGAACTGAACCTCCCAACGGACCCACTCGCCCGGTTTTGATGCGGAGCCGTTTTCCTTAAGGCCCTTGTCATAACAGCGAACATAGCGGCCGGTCTGACGCGATCCCAAATACACGGTACGGCCAGTGACGTTGCCCTCCCCGTCGCGGGGTTCACGCGGGTCGGAGGACTTGAGGCCGACGAGGCAGCCGTTGGCGGCGGCGTCGCGGACGTTCTCGCAGAGCCTGGGGTGAGTGCCGAAGAAATCGAGGGCGATATCGATACGAGTGCCGACGAAGCCGAGACCGACCAAGGCTCCGAGGAAGTTGATGGCCGGGTCTTCGAAGACGTTTTCGGACTGCTCGTAAAGCTGAGCGAGGGCCGTACCGGTGAGTTCGACGCGGATCGTTTCCGCCCCGCCGTGGTGGCCGCTGCCTAGCGTGGCGTTGCGGTTGAAAGCCCAGCATTTGCCGTAGAACTTCATGCGGGCCGTGGGGTCGGGTTCGCCGAATTGGCCTTGCAGAAGGTCGTAAGCAGCCGAGAAGGAGCAAGCGGGACCCGTCATCGAGAGCCAGTCCAAGCACACGCCGTTTGTGAATTTGGACCCAGTGTTACCCAACTGGGTCCAGTCGGCCGACGATGCGGTTCCGGCGGCGAGCCGCTCGGAACCTTGCATCGCCGTCGGCCGTGGATCGGGGTTGGTGTCGTTAGTCATGGTGTACCTTCTGAGATCAAGGCATTCCGCCCTTCGGGCGGCAGGGGGCGCTTACGCGGCCCGCCCCCCTTGACCCCCAGGGCCACCCCCGGAAGGGTTACAAGGCAAAAAGCGGCCGGGGGCATCGCCCATTCCGGGGAGGCTTACGCCGCCCGGCCACTTGGGAGCGAGGGTCTAGGCCGCTTGAGTGGTTGAGCGATCGAAGGGCTTGCCGTTCACCTCGACGAGGCGGGCATCTGTGGCGAAAGTGCGGTCGCGGAACTCCGAGACGTTCGCTTCGACCTTGATCCAGGCACCATCAGGAATAGCCTTCACGTCGTCGGGGTCAGCGAAACGGACGTACTTGTCGCCGCCGACAAAAAGCACGGTGCAAATGCCCTGAAGCTCACCGGAGTCCTTGTGGACCTTGTGTTCAACGCGTGTGGCCATGCCGGTAAAGACGAAGGACTGACCGCCTGCTCCGAATTTGGTGATGTGCTTGGTGAATTGTGCGGTTTGTGCTGGACTGAGAGACATAAATAACTCCGTTCCCAAAGGGAGGTTCGAGGTGTGGCCACATGGCCGTGAGAAATCAACTCGACTGTGAGTTGGCGTAGGCCATCTCCATATCGAGGGTGTTAACGTCGTGGGCGTTGGTAATGGTGTCTAGCTCGCAGCGGTCCTGAGGACGGACAGGGACAAGGCGGACGAGCATGTCGGTGTGTTCGGTTTGCAGCGTGGCAAACCATTCACGGTTCCGGAACTTTGCGATAGGCTTGACGGTGGCGTAGCGGGGGTCGCAGTTCTGCAAGTGTTGCTCCCAAAAAGAAGCATCACGTCAGGGCGTCAGATTCGGGAACCGCCCCACCGACACAAAAAACGCCCGACCGAAACTTTCGGGTGGGCGCAGGTGAGCTTTGTGTCTATGATTGTGGGAGTCGGCGTCACGATAGGTCCTAAACTGGCGTGATGCTGATTTTGCCCACGATTGCCGTCGTGGGCGTTTTTATGTCCAGATACCCAAAACCTGGACTGTCGAGAATCAGAGTAGCAAGCGGTAAAAGTGCGTCAACCCCTTTATTCCCAATATTTTACCAGTTCACATTGCTTATATTATAGGACTTTGCTGCATTCGCTAGCTATCGACACCGCGTTGCGTCACGAGGCAAATTTAAAGGTTTTATAGCTTCTTGCATCACCTATAATCAGATATGCACAAGCCAGATCGATGTGCCGTTTGTTCAAAAACCACCGCCTTGCGGGTCGTTAGTTTTTTTTTGCTAGCAGTCTTGGCCTTTGTTTCGCACCAGCCCGTGTTGGCTGTGGCGGTATATATTGAAGAGTCATCGGCGGCGATCCGTCTGGCGGGAGAGGCCGAAGAACTACGTAATCAGGGACGTTTTGGTGAGGCCGTGCAGAAGCTGCAGGAGATCGTCGACGACTACCCGGAAAAGCTCATGCCGGTTGACGAGTCGTCTTATACCGATGCTCGTCTTTGGGTGCGAGAAAAATTGATCGGCGATCCGGATTTGATCAAGGCGTACCGTCAGCGTTTCGATACGGTGGCCCGGCGGGCGTTTGATCTCGCTGCTTCCGAGGCTGCGACGGCGAGTGAGAAACAGACCCGTGGGGTTTTCGACCGCTACACGCTGACTCGAGCGGGGTTTGATTCCGGGGTACGTCTTGCGGGTTTATATCTAGAGCGCGGAGATGCGGAGGGTTCAGCTGCGGTTTTGCGGAGCATCGATTCTCATCCGGACCTTGATAATTCTCGGCGTCGGTATCTGTCGCTACTCGCCTACACCGAAGCTCAGCTTGGCGAGAAAGAGGCTTTGAACGAAGTCTTGTCCGAGTTGAGAGCCGTAGTCGGCGGGGAAGCCGCGGATTCTCTTGCTCGTTCGCTCGATGGAATTCGTCCAAACCGTCAAAGCCAAACCCTTGTTCAGAATGTAAAGAACCCAAAGCCGCCGCTTTCTCGCCCTTTATGGCAAGCCGAACTCGAGCAAACGGCGACAACAAATCGGGTGCAGCTCGCGCAGCGAAACCGTACAAATCAATCGGAGCATCGCAATACTGATTTGTTACCCGTATCGGCTGGCCCCCTTCTTCTGTTAAACGACAACGACCGTGTCTATGCGATTGACCGCATCTCGGGTCGAGCGAGATGGGGGTATCAATACTCACCAACTCAAACCAATGCGTCTGGCCGGACCGCCTTGCTCCCGGGTCGGGTTTTGCAAGACCGGCGGAAGGTTTTGGTTCGCGGGCAGCAGGTTTTTGCGGTCCTGGGCTTTTCGGTTCCGTGGCAAGGCAGGAATCGGCAACTGCAAACAGCCCCAACCCAGTTGATCTCGCTTGATCGCGAGACCGGCCAGGAACTCTGGGCGGTAACCCCGGGAGAACTCGACGCCAACCTCGATCGCGCCGCTTTTCACGGCACCCCACTCGCTTTGGGAAATCTAATCATCGTCATGGCGCGGCGGAGCCAAGCGTCGAGCTTCCAAGACTCCTATCTCTTTGCGGTCGACGCCGCGACCGGGGAGTTACGATGGCGGAGGCATCTTGCGAGCACCGCCGGATCGAACGACCGAAACGCCCCGCCGCCGGTATCGAGCATGTCGCTCGAAGGGGAAATCATCTACTTTTGCGACAATCTCGGGGCCGCGGCGGCGGTCGATGGGCGTAGCGGCAGCGTGTATTGGGTCAGACAATTAATCGATGAAGTCTTTGATGTGCGTCGACGGGGCGTCCAGGTGATGCCGTTTTCCGACGTGTCTCGACCGGCGATCTGCGGGGCCGGGTTGATCATACCGATGCGTGTGCGCGGTACGCGGGGCTTGTTGCTTGATCCGGAAAACGGTGCGGTGCTGCGTGAATTTACTGCGGGTTCACCCTTCGCCGAAGCAACCGACGTCCGGATTCTCGATGACGGTGATGTATTGGTCGTCGGGCCAAGATTGGCAAGACTGGATGGCCAGAACCTTACTGAGCGTTGGTCGAATGATGTCATCGGCATCGAAAATGAAGGACTCCCTACGAAAGTGTCGGTGCGCTTTAGGACGGCCATCGTCAGCCACGGCACCGATGGGTTACGTGAGATCGATACCGCCAGCGGCCGCGTAGTTGCAGAACACAGTTTGCCTTGGAACGGCAGCGTGTTAGCGGTCTCGGATGCGTGGGTGGTGATCTCGGGACGAAAACTCGGGGGATATATCGATTGGCCGGTCGCGTATTCGGTTCTAAAACGCCGGTCGGAGGAAGAGCCCTACTCGCCCTACCCGGGTTTAAATATGGCCATTCTCGCGTTCAACGCCGGGCAACCGCAGGCGGCCGACGAAGGCGTTGAGCGATCGCTCCGCGCGTTGGCGACGGGCTCGGCGGGACGAGAATCACCATCAGTGCTGCCGGCTCCGGAAAAGATAAATGTCTTCGAAGAGTTGTTGGGTTTACTGGCTCGGGTCGAGTCGGTAGAAGCTGCGTTACTGGAAAAGCTGTTCGACCGTATTGCCGCCGCCGCCGAGACGCCCGCTGAGTTGCTGGCTTACAACGTGGCCCGCGGGGATTTTCTCGTTGATCAAAAGCGTTTCGAAGAAGCCGCAGCCTACTACCAAGCCGTTTTATCTGACCCAAGGTTGGCAGAAGAATCGTTGACGCAAGACAAGAACCGCCGCCGGGGAGACGTTGCGGTCCGTTCTAAGCTGATCCGGCTCGCTGAACGGCACGGCTCGGATTTTTATCGACGATTCGATTTACAGGCCGAGCAAGAGCTCACCACGCTGTTGGCCACACCAACCCCCAACGTCAACGCCCTCTTGCGTATCGCCCGGCGTTACCCCTTGGCTCGGGTTCGCGGCGAAGCGATATTTTACGCGGCAAAACTACAAGCAAAATCGGATACCCCGGTTGTCGCTACGACGCAGTTTCGACGGGCCTTTCAACTCGCGGACGAAGACGGATTGCGTGGCCGTGCTGCCGGGGCTTTGGCGGAGCTATACAACGCTCTCGGGAGGCCGAGTGCCGCAGCGCGTTGGCTCGAGCAGGTCCGCCAAAACCACCCGGACTTAAAAGTGATCCGTGAGGGTTTAGCGGTCGACCCACAGGTCTGGCTGGAATCGTTGGCGTCGCTTCCGCAAAGCCGATCAGATGAGCTCGATGTCACTCCGCCGTTTTCTGAGTCGTTTCGGGTTTCGGGCCGGTTGGTGCCGACCATCGCCGGTAAGTTAGATCGATCGGGCGGCCTGCTTTACGAGCCCAAGGGTAGCCCCGGCACGCTGGCTTTATTCGATGCTGGCCAACGTATTGACCGGTGGTCGATCCGTCCGGGTGCGAGCCAGTGGCGGCTGGTGGACCAGCGGGGTGATCAACTCGTACTCGGGGATCTAGAACGCAACGAATTATTGGCGCTAGACACCGTAAGCGGTCAGGAGTTGTGGCCGGCTATCCGTATCCAGCCGCTCCTCGACGACCTGGGGAAAGGCGGTTTGGCAGAGGCGCGAAAAGAAAACGCGGGTGGCCTGATCTCGATCATCGAGGCCGACTTCCGGCCGATCAACCAGCGTCAGAACCGCAACGGCACAAGCCAGAGGGCGGCGACGCTCCCCCCCCGTTTCTGGGCAAGCGAAGCGGTGATTGGCGTGGTGGACCACAAAGGCCGCGCGTTTGGCCTCGATCGTACCAGCGGCCAAGTGTTGTGGCAGACCGCCCTGCCGCTAGATACGACCAGCCACGTAAACGTGATTGACGACGTGCTGGCGGTGGCCGGGACGGTTTCGCCGGGCACCGAATCCCAATCGGGGCGTTTCATGCTGATCGATCTGGCGACCGGCCTGCTACGGTTCCCGGCGATCGAAGAACAGAATGTATTCAGCAATATTTTGTTCAGCCCCGGTGGCGATCCGGTTCTTCTATCAAGCAACCAACTCGTTTCCTACGACCGGCGCAACGGAGCAGTAGCTTGGCGCATCCCCCTAGAGGGATTCGGCGGCACCCCCCGCGTGGTGGCTGCGGGAGACACGCTGTTTGTGCACGGAAGAGACCGTCTGATATCGGTAGACTTGGGCCAGGGTGAAGTCGTTCATGAATCGGTCAACCTCGCTATACGCCGCAATACCCCAACCGCGGTCGCGGGGCGTGAAGGGATGCTGTTCACGTTGAAGCCCGAAGCCAGCTTCGCCTTGGACAAGACGTTTTCGATCCGCTGGCAGGACGGGCTATCGAATACGCCAAAAAACCTGTTGGCCCAGGTGGTGACGCCACGCTATGTCTTGGTCTTGGACCGCCCGCCGGAAGCTCCGCGTTTGGCCGCCCCCGTAGTGCCGCGTGTTCTCCCGGACTTCCCCGAAGCCCCCGCCCTCGTCGGGGCTTTCGGCCAACTCCGCTTGTCGGCGCTCGACCGCGAAACGGGCCGAATCATCGATCAGACCGTATTCCGCTCACCCGCCGAGGTGCGGGACCTCGGGTCAATCGAGGTACTCAACAACGCTTTATTGATCTCGGGGCAGAGCGACTTCGTGCTGATCCCGGGGCGAGTTGCCCAGTAACAGCCGCTATTTTGCTCTTAATACAACGCGAGGGAAAAACTACGACGACGTTTTGCCCCGACAAGTGTGAAACCATAAAATCACTTACGAAACCAGTAATTCCTACCTAACGGCCCGAAAGAATCTGTGATGACCAGCGATACCGCCCTGCTCCAAGATGCCCCCTCCGCCCTCGCCGCCACCGATCCCGACGTGGCTCGGCTGATCGCCGCCGAGAAAGAGCGTCAGGAGTACACCCTGGAGATGATCGCCAGCGAGAACCACGCCTCCGCCGCCGTGATGGAGGCCCAGGGCTCGTGCATGACCAATAAGTACGCCGAGGGCTACCCCGGCAAGCGGTACTACTCGGGCTGCAAGTTCTACGACGACGTCGAAACGCTTGCGATTGAGCGGGCCAAAGAGCTGTTCGGCTGCAAGTTTGCCAATGTCCAGCCGCACTCGGGGGCGAACGCCAACCTCGCGGTACAACTCGCGTTGTTCGAGCCGGGCGATACCTTCGCCGCGATCGACCTCTCCAAAGGCGGGCACCTGACCCACGGCAGCCCGGTCAACATCTCCGGCAGATGGCTCAACCCCGTCACCTACGACCTGGTCCTCGACGAGACCGCCGACGACTATGGCTTCATCGACTTCGACACCGTCGAAGCCGTCTGCGCCGAGCACAAACCGAAAGTGTTGATGTGTGGCTACTCGGCCTACCCTCGCACGATCGACTTCGCCAAGTTCCGCGAGATCGCGGACCGCCACGGCTGCATCCTCTGGGCCGACATCGCCCACATCGCCGGCCTCGTCGCCGGCGGGGCCCACCCCTCGCCCTTTCCCCACTGCCACGTCGTCACCACCACGACGCACAAGACCCTTCGCGGCCCCCGCGGCGGCTTGATCCTGACCAACGACGAAAACCTGGCCAAGAAGTTCAACTCCGGCATCTTCCCCGGCACTCAAGGCGGCCCGCTTATGCACGTCATCGCCGCCAAGGCCGTCGCCTTCGGCGAAGACCTGCAGCCCGAGTTCAAGATCTACGCCAAGCAGGTCGTCGACAACGCCGCCGTCCTCGCCAAAGCGCTGATGGACAAAGGCTACAGCCTCGCCTCAGGGGGGACCGACAACCACCTCGTCCTCATCGACCTCCGCCCCACCGACCCCGAGCTCACGGGCAAAGAAGCCGCGGTCTGGCTCGAGACCGCCGGCATCATCTCCAACATGAACACCGTGCCGAACGAAACCCGTAGCCCCTTCAAGACCAGCGGCATCCGCCTCGGCACCCCCGCCCTCACCACCCGCGGCCTCAAAGAAGACGCGATGGGTGAAGTCGCCGACCTGATCGACCGCGTGTTGACCAGCAAGGGAGACGAAGCCCAACTCGACGCCGTCCGCGGCGACGTGGTCGAACTCTGCAAGCGGTATCCGATGCCGCATTGATCGCAAGTCGAAGAAGCAATATAAAACCTGGTACTAAGTACCGGGTTTTATTATTTAGCACGGGTGTAATACGGATGGATAAAGCTAAACCGCCCTACCCGCAGGCTCACGGAATTGTTCGCCGGGCTCGTCGTTATCTTGCGGTACTCGTTGACGCAGCCGTTCGAGTAAGTCGCGTGGGTTAACGGGCCGGTCTAACCGGAAGTTTTCAGGAAACGCCTGGCCGGCCTCCGGGATCTTGACGCGGATTTCTTCCGGTACCGCTTCTAGCTGCTCCGCGGTATCGATCGGCCCTTCGAAGACGACGTTGCCATCGCGGTCGGCCGCGGTGAGGTGCCGTCCTTCTTCGGTCTGCGTGATCGTTAACCGGTGCTGTTGATCCTGAAGGACGGATACTTGGCGGCCGCCGGGCAAGGCATCGAGATCGAGCTCGAAATCGAAGAGCGCATTGGGTCCCCAAACGTCGTTACCGGGCCAGCCTTGGTCCATGCCTTCGCGGAACATACGACGCATCTGTTCAAATTGCTGATCCATCCGCTGCTGCATCTGTTCGAGGTCTAGCGGAGCGTTTCGGGGTAGGTTTTCGAAACCCTCAAACTGTCCGGGGCGTAGCGGCAATTCTTCGACTTGTGGTTGGTCAGGGTTAGCGAGCTTAGCGGGCCGTTCGCCTAGCGTGACGGTAATCGTCTCACGCTGACCGTCGCGGATAATGGTTAACTCGATTTCCCGCCCGGCGGGCTGGTGCGCGACGAGACGTTGGAACTGAACGGGATGTAAGAGGACTTGGCCATTGAGTTCGAGCAGGGTGTCCCCGGAGCGTAAACCGACGGTGTCCGCCGGGGATTCGGGCATCACCTTGCTGATGAGCAGTACGGTACGGGGAATATCGGAGCCTGCGGTCGGGGGGGCGAGCGATTCGGCGACCGCGACGCCGAGGAAACCGGGGCTTTTATCGGCGGCAGCTTCAGCGGTCGTGTCGACCGGAGGCGTGACGGGTGGTTCAGCCGTGGCCGTGGGTACGGCGGCGAGCAGGCCGGCGGTGAAGGCGGCGGCGGGCAGTGCGTAGCGGGTTTTCATGTCGGCTCCTTTCGTTCGGGTAAATGGCCGTGGGAACATTATTGCGGGTGATACGCATGTCAAGGTTTCTGGGTTCGTGTAATTCGTAACACTTGCGATTCCTTGTCGATACGGCCATAATTTTACTCCGCGCTCATACGCTGGGACGTCGGTCGTGTTTTGTTTTCTCTGGTTTTCTGAGGTGCCGATGGCGCGTAAACGTTTACAGATCGGTCAGATACTCAAGCAGTGGCGGTTGGTCGACGACACGCAGCTCGAAGAAGCGATGAAGATTTCGAAGGGCTCGCGGAAGCGGATCGGCGAATCGCTGGTCGCCCTCGGCTACGTCACCGAAAACGACGTGGCCAAGGCGCTTGCCTCGCAGTTCGGCCTCGAGTTTGTCGACCTCGATCAGCCCAACGTGATCGACCGCGACAAGCTCGAGCTGATCCCCCAAGACATGATCAAAAAATATCTGGTCCTGCCGCTGGGTAAAGAAGGCAACACCTTGAAGGTGCTGGTCCACGACCCGATGGACATCAACCTGATCGACGACCTGCAGTTCCGCCTCGGCGGGAAGGTCGATCTGGCCCTCTCGGCCAAAGGCAAGATCAGCGAATACATCGATAACGTCATGTCCGACGTGAAAGACTCGATCGACAAGCTGACCATGGACATGTCGGTTGACACGTCGATGGACATCTCGCTCGACCAATCGATGGACCAATCGATCGATATCGAAGATGCCGGCGACGACCCGAACCAGGGGCCGATCGTCAAGCTGGTCAACCAGATCATCGCCGAAGCGGTCAACGGCCGGGCGTCGGACATCCATATCGAGCCGTTCGCCGATCGTGTCCGGCTCCGCTACCGCATCGACGGCGTCTGCCACGAACGCGACACCGTGCCGAAGCGGACCCAGGGTTCGGTCGTCGCCCGCCTCAAGATTATGGCCGGCGTCCGCGTCGAAGAGAAACGGATCCCTCAGGACGGCCGGATCAAGATGCGGATCGACGGCAAGGTGACCGACTTCCGCTTCTCGTCCTGCCCGACGTACCACGGCGAATCGATCGTCATGCGTATCCTCCGGCCCGACGCGGCGATGCTGGGCCTCGAAAAGCTCGGCATGCGGCCCGACACCCTCGAAGGCTTCACCAAGATCATCAACCGGCCTAACGGTATCTTCCTCGTCACCGGCCCGACCGGCTCGGGCAAGACCACCACGCTCTACTCGGCCCTCAACGAGCTCAACCGCCCCGACCGCAAGATTATCACCGCCGAGGACCCGATCGAATACAACTTCAAGGGGATCAACCAGTGCCAGGTCAACATGACGATGGACCCGCCGCTTGACTTCAAGCTGATCCTGCGGGCGATGCTGCGTCAAGCACCCAACATCATCCTCGTCGGTGAAATCCGTGATATGGAGGTCGGCGAAGTCGCGGTCCAGGCGGCGCTCACGGGCCACATGGTCTTCAGCACACTGCACACGAACGACGCGCCGTCGGCGATCACGCGTCTGATTGATATGGGGCTTAAGCCGTTCCTGGTAGCCAGCTCGATCCAGGCCGTGCTAGGTCAGCGTCTGGTGAGGATCCTTTGTGAGCACTGCAAGACGCCAGACCCCGAACCGGACCGCAAACTCATGGCGTTGTGCGGCATGACCCGCGACGACCTCGAGGGGCAGACGATCTACAAGGCGACCGGCTGCGCCCGCTGCGGCAACACCGGCTACCGCGGCCGACGCGGGGTCTACGAGTTGATGTTCATGAACGCCGAGCTGCGTGAATTGGCCTTCAACCGCGCGCCGGTCGGAAAGCTGCGGGCCGCCGCGGTCGCTTCCGGTATGCGGACGCTCCTAGGCGACGGCAAGCTCAAAGTGCTCGACGGCCAGACCACCCTCGAAGAGATCGCCCGGATCGCGCAGGTCGAGGGCACCGTAGAACTCGATGACGACGACGATATGGCGGCGTAAACGCCATCCGCCAGTCGCGAGCCGCTTACCACCGCCCGCTGATAACGTAAATTTTTTGTAACAACCTTTTTTCTTGCTAGCGCCTAACGCCTAGCGCCTAGAGGCTACTCACATGTCCGCGATGCAAATCGACCGTCTGCTCGACACCGTCATCAAGCAGGAAGCCAGCGACCTGCACCTGACCGTTGGTAAGCCCCCCACCGTGCGTATGTCCGGCCGGCTGGTCGAGCTGAAAACCAAATCCCTCGAGCCCGAAGACACGACTTCGCTGATGAAGTCGATCAGCCCGGAGCGGGCCCAGAACGAACTCCAGGAAGAAGGCGGCTCCGACTTCGGCTTCGCCTACGGCCCGCAGGACGACCCGGAACGTTCCGCCCGGTTCCGCGTCTCCATCTTCCGGCAAAAAGGCAGCGTCGCGATGGTCCTGCGGCGGATCCCCAACAAGCTGCTCGACATCGACAAGATCGGCCTGCCGCCGATCGTCAAAGACCTGATCCGCCGGCCTCGTGGGCTGTTTTTGGTCACCGGCCCCACCGGTTCGGGTAAAACCACGACCCTCGCGTCGATGATCGACTACATCAACATTAACCTCGACCGCCACATCATCACGGTCGAGGACCCGATCGAGTACTACCAGCCGCACAAGAAATCGATCGTCAACCAGCGGGAGGTCGGCACCGACGTCCCCAGCTTTTCCGAAGCCCTGCGTCGGGCCCTGCGTCAGGACCCGGACGTGATCCTCGTCGGCGAGATGCGTGACCTCGAGACCATCGAGGCCGCGATCACCGCCGCCGAGACCGGCCACCTCGTGTTCGGCACCCTCCACACCAACTCCGCGGCCGGCACGATCAACCGCCTGATCGACGCCTTCCCCACGAACCAGCAGCAGCAGGTCCGGGCCCAGCTCTCGGTCGCCCTGATCGCGGTCCTCTCCCAGCAGCTGATGAAGCGCAAGCCCAAAGGCATGGTCGCGGCCTACGAGTTCATGGTGGTCACCCCCGCCATCGCCAACCTGATCCGCGAAGCCCAGTCCTTCAAGATCCCATCGGCTATCCAAACGGGTAAGAAGTTCGGCATGAAGCTGCTGGACGACTTCCTCTGGGAGCTCTATTCCCAGGGCCTGATCGATGCCGGAGATATGATCGACCGGGGCTCCAACTCTGACCAACTGATCGAAAAGGTCCACCGCGCCGGCGGCACGATCGGTCGGCCTGAGTTAGACGAGGGTGCGGCCTGATGCCGGGTCATCTAGCTATATAAGCTCTGATTCAACATTGATATTTGTTTTTTCTTGGTCCGAAAGAGGGCCTGATAGCCTATTTTTCCATCTGTCCACAGTCTACATTCCCACCTAAATCCTTGATCCGCACAAACAAAACCATACGATAAGAGTTGTATCAGGAGAAATCCCTGGAATTGCGTGGTTTTAATATATGCTTGCGAAAGACACTTGGATTTAAACAATCAAAAAGACTGTTTCCTCCTAGTTTTTTTCGCTCATTGCAGTTTAAAGCCCCGAAAGGTTGAATATGGCCAAGAAGTCTGGCGCTAACCCTGAATTAACCGGCCGTCGCCTTGGGCGCGTCTTGACCAAGATGGGAAAGATTACGCGCGATCAGGCTCAAGAAGGACTTGAGCTTCAAAAGAAGAAGCGAGCACCCATCGGCCAGCTATTGGTTGAGCTGGGCTACTGCAGCCACGACGACGTCAACATGGCCTTGGCGGCTCAGGCGGGGATGCGGACCATCGACCTAGAGGAATATGACCTCAAAGATGAAGTGGTGCGGATGGTGCCCGCGGAGATGGCCAACGCTTACCACATCCTCCCGATCGCCCACGAGGCCAAGGGAAATAAATTGACGGTCGCCCTGAAGTCCGCGGATAACTTCCGGGCTCTGGACGACCTCCGCCTGTTGATGGGGTTTGAAGTCGATGCGGTCGTCGCGCCGTCGGCCCAAATCGACCAGGCCATCGATCGCTTCTACGGCGAAGACGACGAGTCGCTCGCCTCGCTGGTGGCCGATCTGGCCGACGACGAGGCGATGGCCGATTTTCAGGACGGCGGGGAGTCGATCGACCTCGAAGACGAGATGGCGATCGCCAACGACAACCGGGTCGTACGTCTGCTCAACCTCGTCCTGCTGCAGGCGATTAAAGATAAAGCCTCAGACATCCATTTTGAGCCGTTCGAAGACGAGTTCAAGATGCGTTACCGCATCGACGGCGTGCTCTACGAGATGATCCCCCCGCCGCGGCACCTCGCCGGGCCGATTGTCTCCCGCGTCAAGGTTATGTCGAACCTCGACATCGCCGAGCGGCGTCTCCCGCAAGACGGCCGTATCGAGTTGGTCGTGGGCGGTAAGCCGGTCGACCTGCGTGTGGCTGTCCTGCCCACGATGTTCGGCGAATCGGTGGTGATGCGTGTGCTCGACCGGGGCAACGTCAACCTCGACCTCGAAAAAATCGGGATGCGGCCGGACGACCTCGATACCTTCCGCCAGTTGATCCACAAGCCCAACGGCATCGTGATCGTGACCGGCCCGACCGGCTCGGGTAAGACCACCACGCTCTACTCCGCCTTGGCGGAACTCAACAAACCTGGCGAGAAGATCCTCACCGCCGAGGACCCGGTCGAGTACGACATCGACGGGCTCTGCCAGGTTCAAGTCAATACGGATGTCGGCCTGACTTTCGCCGCCGCCCTCCGCAGCTTCCTGCGTCAAGACCCCGACGTGATCCTCGTCGGCGAAACCCGCGACCTCGAAACCGCCCGCATCGGCGTCCAGGCCTCGCTGACCGGCCACCTCGTTTTCACGACGCTGCACACCAACGACGCCCCGTCTTCGATCGCCCGCCTCCTCGACCTCGGCCTCGAATCGTTCCTGATTACCGCCACGATCGAAGGCATCCTCGCCCAACGCTTGGTCCGCAAGATCTGCCCCCGCTGTAAAGAATCTTACACACCCAGCGAGGACGAACTGTTCCTGCTGAACCTTTCCCCCGAAGACCTGGAAGGCCGGCAGCTCTTCCGCGGGGTCGGATGCGACTACTGCAACCAGTCCGGCTACAAGGGCCGGATGGGCCTCTTCGAGATCATGATGTTCGACGACGAGATCCGCGACCTCGTGATGAAACAGGCTTCAACGCAGCTGCTCCGGGCCGAAGCCCGCAAACGCGGCATGCGGACTCTCCGCCAGGGCGGCCTCATGGCCTTGTACGACGGTCTGACCACGATCGACGAAGTGGTCAAAGAAACCATGATCGAAGATTAATTTTAGCTAATAGAGGAGCTTTTAAAAGTTCCTCGCATCACGAACCAGAACATAAAACCACATCCCCGCCCGCTCCCGGAGCAACCCCATGCCAACCTTTCAGTTCGAAGCACTCAACGACTCGGGCAAGCCACAAAAAGGCACGATCAACGCCGCCAACAGCGACGAGGCGTTGGCCCGCATCAAAAGCCAAGGCTTCTTCCCCACCTCGATCCGCGAGCAAAAAGTAAAGAAGAAAGGCGGCGGCTCGGCCGGCGGTGCCGGCTCAGCGAAGAAGAAAAAGGGTGGCCAGATCACCATCAACATCGGCGGCGTCAGCCAGAAACACCTGACGCTCTTTACCCGCCAGCTCTCGACGCTCCAAGACGCCGGCCTTCCCATCCTCCGCTCGCTATCTATTCTCGAGCAGCAACAAAAGCCCGGCCTGATGAAGGACACGCTCGACGTGGTCCACGAAGACGTCTCGTCCGGCGCTTCACTCTCCGACGCCTTCGCCAAACACCCCAAAGCCTTCAACACCCTCTACACCAAAATGATCGCTGCCGGCGAGGTCGGCGGTGTGCTGGACCTCATCCTCCAACGCCTGGCCGAGTTCCTCGAAAAAGCCGCCCGCCTCAAACGACGCATCATCTCCGCGATGATCTACCCCGCCGCGGTCATCAGCGTCGCCGCCATCATCGTCTTGGGCATCATGATCCTCATCGTGCCGAAGTTTATCGAGATCTTCGAAGACTTCGACACCGACATGCCCGCCGTCACGCTCTACCTCATCGACATGTCCAAGTGGCTCGGCGGCAGCCTCCTCGGGGTGCTCGGCGCTCAAGACGGAACGTATAACGAAGACCAACCGATACCCGGCATCGTCTGGGTCCTGATGGCACCGTTCGCGATCTACTTCATCGTCAAGATGTTGCGTAAAACCTCCGGCGGCAAAGCGGTGTTCGACCGCCTCGTCCTCATCACCCCGATCCTCGGCGGCCTCGTCGCCAAGGCCACGATCGCTAAGTTCACCCGCACCCTCGGCACGCTAATCAACGCCGGTGTCCCCATCCTCGACGCCATCACCATCACCTCCGAAACCACCGCTAACAACGTCTACGCCAAAGCGCTCAAAGACGTCCACGACAGCGTCCGTCAGGGCGACAGCTTCGCCGAGCCGCTGCGTAAAGCCAAGGTCTGCGACTCGCTGGTCGTCAACATGATCGACGTCGGCGAAGAGACGGGGGACCTCGACAAAATGCTCCTGAAGATCGCCGACAACTACGACGAAGAGGTCGACGTCGCCGTCGCGGGCTTGGTCTCGCTGCTCGAGCCGGTCATGGTCGTCGTCCTCGGCGGCATCGTCGGCGGCATCGTCATCGCCCTGTTCCTGCCGATGGTCAAGCTGATGCAGTCGGTGATGTGACCCTTACGGAATCGTCCGAACCCCGGAACCTCACTGCCCCGGACCCTGCTATGCGAAAATCGCTGCTCCAAGAAAATCGCCCCGGCTACCGCGCCGCGTTTTCGATCATCGAGATCCTCGTGGTCATCTCGATCATCACCGCCCTGATCGGCATCTCGATACCGGTCGCTTTCAAATTGCTCGCCGGTGCCGATGTCTCCAAAACGCGGACGATGCTTCAGGGCCTCGCCGCCGCCGCCGACGAGTATGCCTTGATCACCGGCGGCCTCCCCGACCACCGCGTCAACAACGTCGTCGTCCCCGCGGGTGCCGGCACGTTCACCAACGCGACCGTCACGTCATCGCCCGACGACAACCTCGACAACACCATCGGCGTGTTCCTTTCCCGGGCGATGAAAAACGAAACCGTCGAAAACTTCATCCGCTCCGCCGTTGGCAGCGGAGACAACTCGCTGCTGGTTAGCGACGGCAATGGCGGCACATCTTTCGACCCTAGTGCTTACCGTATTAACGACCCCTGGGGCAACCGTATCCGTTACGCCCGTTTCGTCAGCTACCAAGACAACGATCCCCGGATCGACGACGACAAACGGTTGACGTTTGATTTCACTAACGACGACTACCTGCCTCGCCATCCCAACGCATTCTTCGCCTCCCCTGGCCCCGACATGATGTGGGGCACCTTCGACGCCGACGGCCTCCCCGACGCCGAGGCCGAGGACAACCTCTACAGCTTCGAGCTCGACTAACCAACCGGTAGGGCCGATTCCCATGAACCACACCCCCGCCTACTCCCGTCGCCGGACCGCCTTCACACTGGTCGAGTTGCTGGTCGTCATCAGCATTCTCGCTCTGCTCGTCGGGCTGTCGTTCCCGTTCCTCCGTCAGATGGTCTCCAGTACCAGCGAACAGATGGCCGCTGGCTCGCTTTCCAACGCCGTCTCGGCCGCCCGGGCTTACTCCACCCGGTTCAAGCCCTTTCTCGACGTCGAACAGCGGACCCTCAAAACCTCCGCCGACGACGGCGACGGCTACTCTGGTGCCGCCGTCATCGTGACACCCGCCAACGAGCTGCGCATCGTCGAGAACGACGAGGTCGCCACCGACAACGCCGGCAATCGCCTCGAATTGCCGCCAAACAACACCGTGCCGATCCGCAACGGCTACCGGCACATCGACGAACTCGACGACCTCCGCCTCCCCGGTCGCGTCGCAGCCCTGGGGATCCGACGCACCGGCGTAAATGAGATCGAGCTTCTCCCGCCACCGTTTGCTATCAGCTTCAACCGCCGGGGCTCAATGGTAGTTCGTGACAACGACCTCGCCGGTACGTCCACTCAGTTGCTCTCCCGTCAACGCCGCAGCGATGGTTTTGTTTACTACGACGCCGACGGCGACGGTGAATACGACGTAACGGTCGACCGCGATTCGCCCCGCGGCCCGGGCGGAACCGCCTTCGTCCCCGGGGTTAACGGCCTTACCGACTTTGCCCGCGGCGTCGCTCCGGTCATCGACGAAGAGGGCCCGATGAACGGCCGCCTCGAGATGCCTTGGGAGCGCTACGAGCCGGTCATCGGCGTGGTGATCTTCGTCCCCGACAACGTTCCCGCCGACATCTTGGCGGATAACGCCAACCCCAATAACACGCTGGACAATCTTCCCTACGACCCCGATCGGATCGAGCCCTACATCATCGACACCCGTAACGACGGCAACCTCCTGCAGTGGGCATCCGAGCCGGGCCAAGGCGTCGTGGTCTTCTTCAACCGCCACACCGGCGCCGACCTCAACCGCTGACCCGACCCAGAAACCGCACCAGCTGGTCTAACCGCCCACTGGTCTAAACCAGACCAGACCACCTCCCATTAACCTGATGAAACAGCCCTCCCCCCCCAAAACCGCCCCCCGGAAGCCCTGGAGCTTCCGGAATCCCGGGAAACCCCGCGACGCCGGCTTCACGCTCAACGAAGTCCTGATCGCCGTAGGCATCCTCGCCATCGGCATCACCGCGGTCGCCTCGCTCCTGCCCACCGCCATCCTCTTGCAGAAAGAAACCGTCCGCGACACCCTCCGCGTCCAGTACATCCGCTCCGCCGAAGCCGTCCTCCGCGGCAAAGGCCTGTCCGCTAATGAGCTTTTCGAGTTTACCGACAACGTCGACGCCTTCCCAGCTTCAGCTACGCCTCGTCTAGGTCAGAGCAGTATCGAATTCGATGTCTTTGCGTTATCGGAAGTAGATACAGATCCGGGTAACAATACTGCGACTCCCAATACTCCCGATGCCCGGCCTAGCGCAGGCAGCTTTACCACCGATGATTCGTTGCTAAACAACTGGCCAGTCGAAGACCGCTCTTTCCCGTCCTACATCACCCTCGCCGAAGATCGCGAGCTCTTTGTGGTGCCGCTCTTCCAACGCGGCGAACAAGCCACCCGCGAGATCGCCGACTGGACGGTTTTCATCATGGTGATGGAAGCCACGGAGGTTTTTGCTAACGCACACCCGACAGACCCGCTCGGCACCCCCGCTACCGCGATTTGTGCGAACCCGGAACTCGCCCCCGCTGCGACGCCACCGTTTGCTTCCGAAGAAGATTACTCACCCAAGGTCTTCCGTGCCCGCGTCGACGTCAACGCCAACACCGGCGTGATCGAATTCGAAGACAACTGGGACGGCCGGGCCCTCTTCCAGCCCGGCGACCTCGTGCTCGGCAACACCGGAGCGATCCTCCGCATTAATCAGGTCTTCAACACCACTCCGATGCAGTTCACCGCCAACGTCGACACCCGCCAGGACAACTCCGCCGTCGATACCCGCCAGATCTCCAGCGCCGTTGACAACCTCGAGGCCGTCTGGTTCGCCATGCCCGCTCAGCCCAGCGTCGCCAACCCCAACCCGTCTTCCCCCATCCGCGACATCCGCATCATCTCGCAGAGCGTCGTGCAGACCAACTTCTAAACCGCCATGCCCGATCGCCCCTCCCCCCAACTGCGCCCCCGCCCCGGCTTCACGCTCATCGAGCTGATCGTCTCGGTGTCGATCACCGCGATCATCCTCCTGATCGTCGGCCGGATCTTCAACGACACCGGCCAAACCATCGGCCGCGGCGCCGACGTCAGCCAGATCATCGCCGAGTCCCGCACCATCCACGACCAGCTGCTCGAAGACACCAACCGTATGCTCGTCTACAAGTCCCGCGACATCGAGCAGGAAAGCGATCCTGCCGGCTTCCTGGTGATCGTCCAAGAGCTCCAGAACACCGGCATCACCTTCCCCGCCGACCCCACCCAATTTCGGCAATCGCCGCGGCAGTGGACCGACGAGCAGCCGATCCGCACCGACCAGATGTTCTTCTTCGCCAGCGCGGATCAGCTCGCCTCCATCGTGCCGGGCACCGACGTCCGCTACGACTCCGACGCCCGGGCCATCACCGCCCGCATCTGGTGGGGCCACGCCAGCCCGCCCCGATTCAACGCCGGCGGGAATATTACCGGCGGTTTGTTCCCGCCCCAGGGCACCGAGACCCTGCCCGCCACCGATCTGGTTCTGGGTCGGCAGGCCCTGCTGCTGCTCGACGAGCAAGGCTTTTACCCCGACGGGACCGAGTCAAGCACCAGCCTCACCCCAACCGGTGCGAACCGTGTCGGAGAGCTCACTACCGATTTTAGTATTGCGGCGGGGGCGTCGTTTACCGTTGTCGGGAACCTGCCCACCAACGCCGTAACCACCAACAACCGGTTGTGGCAGAGCCCGACCGACGTCCTGCGTATCTTTGACCTCAGCATCGGTTCGACGTTCCGCTTCGATATGTCTTTTGAGGAAGACCCGCGGGTTGATCCCAGCTTCACATTTGACGCCGCGGGTTTCTACAGCGTGAACGCCCCTTCGGGATTTTCGATGGCCCCCTTGTACGAACGGACGCGCCCCGACGTAACGCTCGGCGGGGCCAACAACGGCGTGGCCCTCAACCGCTTCGACCTACCTACCCTGGCCTACGGCAACTCCGCGACGACTTGGGGCTACGGTCTGTTCCCCAACGTTCCCCGCCTGATTGCCCAAGGCGACATCGATTATCCCTACGGGGTCGACGAGGTCGCTCGGACCCACACCTTCTTCGCGCCCTACGTGAGCGATTTCATTGTTGAGTTCGCCGCTGACATCCGCGACGACCTCGGCGATGACCCCAGCACGCCGGAGTTCGACCCTGTCGCGGTCGGCACGCCTCAAGCGGGAGGGATCGGCGCGGTTACTTTAGATGGCCACCCCGACAACACGCCGGACACCATCAACGCTACCGAACAAGCCGACGCTGCCACACTGAACGGCGTGGATATCCCCGTCGGTGCGATTAAGTGGTACTCGTTAATCGACGCAAACGATCCGACGCAAGCCGGCTTCGACCCGTCTCGTCCGATTACGTGGCGGCTGCCCGATCCCGTGGCCAATCCCTACCACACCCCCGCGGTGGCGAACAACGACCCGTCTTCGATCTCGGGAACCGAGCCGACCCCGGGCAGCGCCGACACGAATATCGGCACCGGCGACGGCCACCTCTTCGGCAACGCCTACCCGCCGTTGTTTTTCCGGAACGCCCAGCAGGCGATCATGATTTTCGCCCATACCGCCGACCGCGATTACTACGACGATGATGGTGCGTACGCCGCTAGTACAACGACTAATGATCCTGGCTTCTTAAACACAAACGAAGGATCGCTGCGGACCACGATTACTAACGACGGCCGCAACGCCGACGACGACTGGGAGTCCGGCGCCGCCAAGTGGTGGCCGTACATGCTCCGCATCCGCTACCGCCTCCACGACGGCGACGGCTCGTTCAGCTCGGTTGACGAAAACAGCGGAGATTCGATCAGCGGTAAGTGGTTCGAGCAGATCGTCCCGATCCCCCGCCGACCGTAGACAACCGCCCGCTCTCTCAAGCCCCGCTTACCCCGCCTAGCCCCTATTCCGCTCGGTCCCCCAGACAGGAGCCCCACCATGCGAACCTCCCCCCTCCGCCGACTCATGCAATCGATCTGCCGCCAAGCGACGTCCACCCGCCCCGACGCCCGCCAGCGCGGCTCGGTGCTGGTCCTCGCCTCGGTGATCGTGGTGCTGTTGGCCCTGCTCGGAGCGTCCTACGTCCAGATGGCCCGCGTCGACCGCCGTGCCACCCAGGCCCTCGACAACCGCTCGCAGGACTACGACGGCTCGATCATCCGCTTCATCGGCAACATCCTCCGCGCCGACATCTTCAACAGCGACTACGAATACCTCACCACTGGTGCCGCGCCCGGCTCTCCCGAGATCGAGAAGTTCGACTACCCCTGGACCAACCCCACCAGCCATAACCTTGTCATCGATAAATGGCTGGGCCAAGCGACCGCCGTGGAAAACGACGGCGCAGTAATAACCCTACCCCTCACTTTGAATCCCGCAACTGCAACCGGAACGACCACGGTCGAGTTGCCCGACGGCAGCACGACAACCGTCGACGCTGCGCTGGGCGGCAGCGGCGACGACCACTGGCTCGCCGCGATCGAGCCCGATTTCGCTGCCGGTGTCTGGCCACATCTCAGCAACGTAACGGGGACTAACCTCGACTTGTCTGAGGAAAGCATCGAAAATACCGGGACTTTCGCGACCACCCCGACCTCGCCCGTAGGAACACCGCACGTCTACGCGTCGACACCGTCAAACGATCTCGAATCGGGCGTTACAAACGTTCAGCTTTCTGATGTTGTTGACCCAGATAACTCGGGACTTTTTGCCGACGCCGACGGCGACAACGTCCCCGACGCCCGCTGGACCTACGCCCCGCTGCCGCCGAGTAACGGCCTGACCTTCGTTGCCGCCTACCGCATCATCGATAATTCCGCCAAGACCGATATCAATACCTTGACCGGCTACAACTCGGCCGCAACGGGGAACGCCGCCCCGCGTTGGTACTGGCCCGGCGAGCTGGATATGAGCGAAGCCTTTATCGACAACGTTGGGGGCGCGACCAACGGCAACGCGGTCCGTGATGAGATTCAACTGACGGGCCGAGATTTGAGTGCGAACCCACTTTTCCCCGAGCGCTACGCCAACTGGCTGCTGGGCTCGCGACGCTACGGCAAACCGGCGGACAACGAAAATCTCCCCGAAGCCTACGACCGGATCGGGTCTGGTGCCGAGCGTTTGTTGACGACCGGTGAGGAAGATCCTTCCACGGGCGGCCCTTTCACTTTTACACGGATCGAATCCCGGGAAAACGAATCCGAACTGACGTGGCGGCACGGGTTGAACCGGTCGAGCGATAACATAGCCCCCCCCGATCCCGTAACCGAGATCGAAAATATTGACCCGAGCCAAGCCAACTCTTATTGGCGTCAGAACAACCTCGAAACGGAGTTCGATGACGCCGGCTTTGGTACGAACTACCAGTTCTACATCGAGCAAAACCCGCGGCTGCGTTTTACGACTCTTAGCGGCGACGCCGAGCGTGACCGCGTGCACCTGAATCAAAACGAAACCGACCCTCTAACGGGTGACATCGTCCCCGTTCCCCCGGCCGAGTTTGCGAATAGTGTCGAGGAGAACTTCCCCGGGGGGAAAGACCTGGATAGCCACTTCCCCCCGGTCGCGGCTTACCGGGTATGGCAGAGCGAGGCTGAGTTTCTCGACCAGGTGGCGGCCTCTCTCTACGACTTCCGCGACGGCTTCGACGCGTCTGGTAACGACGCTTTGACCAACATTGGGGATTCCCACGGGATGGAGTACCTGCCGTTTATCAGCGAAGTCTTCGTGCAGGCCCGATACCAGTTGGATCCAATCACGATCGATGCTGTCACAGGTGAAGCGACGCTCAATTGGGTATTGCAGGACAACCTAAACAACACAGGGGCAACTGTTCCGGCGGTCGAAGTCGCGATCGAATTGACCAACCCCTGGCCGTTCCCGATTGTGGTGAATGGCGGAGCCCAGCTCGTCTTTACGGACGCGATGGGGTTGATCGTAGCGGATTGGGGACTGCTGAAAGACCTGCTTGACGACGTCGCCGTTATGAATCAGACCGAACTGCCTGGCGGCGGCGGGGACGTTGTCCTCTTGCCAAACGCCGTGGTAACACTGCTGCTCAACGACTCTGATGGTGATGCTACAGCGGCTGGAGCGAATAAGGATGAGGACAACGCCGGCATGAGTATTACCGACAACAACGATGGAGTATACGCCGCGACCGGATCGGACCCCATCAATCTAAACAATACGGCCACCGCAGCCGCTCCACTCGCGTGGCCCACCAGGGCCGTAACCGGTTCTCCTGCGGCGAACATTAACGAAGTCTTCCTCGAGTTGCGGATGCCGGACGACACGGGAGCCGACGTAACTTACCAGCGTTTTGTTTCTGCAGATTTCCCCGACACCTGGCAGGCCACGGTGGCCGCGGCAGACGTGCCGAATCTGGGCGGCGGGAACGGATACGTCGACGATGCGCTGGGTTACATCCAAATTTCGACCCAGGGAACCGCCAACGGGTTTTCGGCGATGACCGTGGATGACGACGACTTGACAAACGAGCGGGTTGATAACGGCGATACCACCGCGGCCGCAGTTGGTGTTTCTTCAATGCCGGCCCCCGGGGCTGGATCGCCAATGTCTCCGGGCAATATCCAATTCGGTACGCTTGATAAAGGGATTAACAGTCGGACCGACTCTGATATGCTGGACGACCGGGTGGGCGACGGGCTGACCGTCGCCACCGCCGGCACGGCTGAACTTGAACCCTTTTTGATTCCCAGCGCTGAGGTGATCTATCGCTCGGGTGATCTTTTCCGTGTCGTCTTCCTCGGGCCGAAATCAGGCGTTACGCCAAAAACGATCGCTGAAGTATGGCAGGAGACGACAGACCGAGTCGCCATGAACGGGATGCGCCCTGCATCCCCCCGTGAGTTCCGGATCCGCGACTTTATGCTGAGTCCTTACGAGCTCTACGACGGGGGGGCGTTTTCGAATGTCGTATCGTCAGGAGGGCTTATCCCGGTTTTAGCGAACTTTGAAGGTGGTGCTGCGCCAGTAGACACTGAGAGCGCAGTTTCCTGGGGTACCTTCTTCCTCGACCGGGTGACAACCCTCTCGCCCGATCAAGACGGGGTCGATAACGACGGCGATAACCGTCTAGACCGGACCAACGACCCGGACGAAAATCTGATCCCGGGACGTATCAATATCAACACGGCGTCGTTTGACACGCTGGATCGGGCTCTGCCGATTCAAGATGCCACCGACCGTGCTAACCTCGTTAACTTTATCATTGATGCCCGGACAAACCCCTTCGGAGATCTAGAAAATTTCAGTTTCCGAGGCGGAGACCTGTTCTTTACCACGCTAAACCCCAACGGTAATCCTAATCAGCAGGGTATCGCGTTTTTAGGTGAGTTATTGAATGACCCGACTTTCCCCAGTGATTTGGCTGCGGATGCGGCAATGGGGGCGAGGCCCGCGCTGCTAAACGAGTTCACCGACTTCAATGAATACGAGCAGGGTGTCTCCACAAATACGAGTTTTACCGGCCTGGGACCAAGCACAAGCCACGACACCGACGAAGCGGAGCTGGATCACGAAGAGCTCACGCTGCCGTTGTCTTACCTGAATCAAGTGGCCTCGGTGCGGTCGGACGTGTTCACGACGTACGTCTTGGTCCGCGGTTACCCAACCGGCAACTTCGGGCAGAACGGCTACGACCTAAACGGGGTGGCTATCCCTTCTGAAGAGTATCGACTCGTGTTTACGATGGACCGTTCCGTGGTACACGAAGACCGGCCTCAGCCGAGGGTGATCTCGGTGGCACGGTTTAATCCGAACTGATCGAGAGACGCCTGAGGTTTAGGAGACCGATGCCAGACGTGCGAAGTATTTTTGAACGGATCGTCGCGGGTGAGATACCCTGCCATCGGCTGTACGAAGACGAGCATGTGTTGGCGTTTTTGGATGTGGGGCCCGTGTCACGGGGGCATTGTTTGTTGATCCCGAAGGTTTGTTACGTCGAGCTAGACGCGGTGCCCTCGGAAACAGCGGCGGCGTTGGGGAGGGCGATGCCCCGGCTGTGTGCGGCGGTGAAGGCGGCGACGGGGTGCGACGGGGTCAACGTGCTGCAGAATAACGGCGCGGCGGCGGGGCAGGCGGTGATGCACGTGCACTTCCACCTGATCCCGCGGTACACGGCGGCGGACGAGGGGCTGCGGTTCGACTGGCCCGCGGGGGAACTGGATGCGGACGACGCGGCCGCAATGCGGGAACGGATCGTCGCGGCGTTAGGTTCCCAGTAACGTTGGGCTGTGGATGTGCGTCTCTACTTACCGAGAGCTAATATCTGGAACTGATGGCTCGCGTTGGTTTGAGCTTTCGTTGTCGTAATGCTGTGGAGTAGTTTCGGTGAGAACGGGCAGTCTAGTCTTGCGGCCTAGGCGGCAAATATTTTTTTGGCTTTCAGCTGTGGCGTGTGTGCTGGTGTTCGGATGTGCAACGCCGATCGGCGAGTTGCCGGAGGGAAGTTCGACGGGGGTTGCGGCGAAGATTCCGGGGGAGTTGCCAGAAGAGCTGCAGGTGTTGGAGTATCCGGAGCTTGATCTGTCGCCGTTGTCGGAGACGGTTTGTTTGGACGGGCGGACGCTGGAGCCGATGTCGGTGGTAGAGTTGATCGAGCGGGCGCGGACGGCGGACGTGGTGCTGATCGGCGAATATCACGGGCAGGAAGAGGGGTTGGCGGCGTCGGCGGCGTTGTGGCAGGCGTTGGTGAAACGTTACGAAGGGGAAGACAAAGAAGAAGCGGGTGGCTTGGCTTCGAGCAAAGAGGTCGCTAACGAGACGGGACCGACGCTGGCGTTGGAATTTATCGAGCGTGATGAGCAGCTAGAGCTTGACGACTGGCTGGCTGCGGAAGAGTTGACCGAGCCGGAAGATTTTTCGTTTGCGCACGGGGCGATGCTACTGGAGTCGAAGCGGGCGGGTAGGCCGGTGATCGCGGCGAACGCGCCGCGGCGTTACGTGCGGATGGCGCGGACGCGGGGGTACGATCACCTGCGGGCGATGACGGCGACGCAGCGGGCGACGTTTGTCTTGCCGGGCGACGGCGACGTCCCCGAGCCTTCGGCCGGATACCGCGACCGGTTCTTCGAGCTGTTCGGCGGCGGGGGCGGACACGAAGGCGGGATGACGCTGGAGCAGATCGAAAGCTTCTGGCGGGCGCAGATCGTGTGGGACGCGACGATGGCCGACTCGGTGGTGCGGGGGCTGTCGTCTGGTGATTGCCCGGTGGTGCTGGTGGTGGGCCGGTTCCACACAGCGTACGACGGCGGTATCCCGCAGGTCCTGCGGGCGTTGCGGCCGGACGCCGAAGTGTTCAGTGTGGTGATGGCCCGTGAAGACGAGATCGAAGAGCTGAAAACGGAACTCCAGACGCCGCCGATCGGCGACGCGGTGTGGGTGCTGCGAGAGTTACCATCCGTGAAACCTGAATCTTGATTTTAAGATTTCGGCCGGTTTGGTTGGGAGTTCAGGTCCCAGTTGTAGTCGAGGAACGAGTGGGCGGTGGTGTCGGAAGATAGGCGTTCGCGGAGATACGTTTTCCAATCGTCGCCGAAGTCGCTGCCGTACCAATTAAAGAGTTGAGTCACGCCGAGGGTATCGCCCTGCTTTTTCACGAAACGTGTATCCCCGGCAAGGAGTACCCGGTGTTCTTGATCGGTGAGTTGGGATTCGAGATCAGCCGCGGTGTAGGCCTCGGCCCGCAGGGGTGGGCAGGAGTAGGCGGCGCAGACGACGGCCCAGTGGATGCGTGGCTCTTCGGGAAACTCAGCGCGGATCATCTCGTGTTCGAGTTGGTTGAGGCTGACGGTCTGGCCGGCGAGGTTCCAGATTTTCTGGTCCCAGGGCTTGCCGCCGTAGAGGTCGGTGATTGAGTTTGGCGGTTGGTCGTTGTCGTAATGGTCGAGGATTAGCTGAAGGGTGAAGGCGTTGTAGGCGTTGATGAGGGTGGCGAGCTTAGCGTCACGGCTTTGGTCTTCGAAGAGCGTGGGGGCGGCGAGGGACTCGA
This sequence comes from Planctomycetota bacterium, assembly GCA_038747275.1. Taxonomy (GTDB): domain Bacteria; phylum Planctomycetota; class Phycisphaerae; order Phycisphaerales; family Phycisphaeraceae; genus Algisphaera. The sequence goes on from JBCDJW010000001.1 coordinate 106,193, forward strand.
CGTAAGAACTCAGCGTTTGGGGCGACGCAGCGAGGGCGTCGTAGTCAACAAAACCCAGGTCGTCGACGTGTTCGCGGAGGAGCGTGTCGTAGCCGGCGAAGACGGCGGCGGTGTCTGCTGTTTGTGCGGGCGTCGCCGAATCGGTGTTTTTTGTCGTAGCGGCCGGCGGGCCGGCCTCACCGCAGGCGACGAGCCCGGTGGTCAATACGGCGGAGGCGAGCGTAGAGGTAAATATCTTTTTCATCTTCTAATCCCTGTTTGAGGTGGCGTTGAGGGTGTCTATGAGGATAACGCCTCGTGGGGCCGATGGTATTCCAAGCCGGGGCCGGATCGTGACGTACAATCCGGCCGCATGGAAGAGCAGCCGTTCCAGATCGTCAGCGAGTTCCAGCCCACCGGCGATCAGCCGGCGGCGATCGACGCGATGACCGCCCGGCTTTTGGCGGGGGAGAAATACAGCACGCTCCTCGGGGCGACCGGCACGGGCAAGACCTTCAGCATGGCCCACACGATCGCCCGCGTCGGGAAGCCGACGCTGGTGCTGTCGCACAACAAGACGCTGGCCGCCCAGCTCTACGAAGAGTTCAAGGAGCTGCTGCCCAACAACGCGGTGAGCTACTTCGTCAGCTACTACGATTACTATCAGCCCGAGGCCTATATTCCGCAGCGGGATATCTACATCGAGAAAGACTCGTCCCGCAACGACGACCTCGACCGGCTGCGGATGGCGAGCACGACCAACCTCGTCTCGCGTCGAGATGTCGTCGTGGTCGCATCGGTGTCCTGCATCTTCGGCCTCGGGTCTCCGAAGGAATACAAGGAATCGGTCATCCCGATCCGCAAGGGCGACCTCGTCGATCGACAGAACCTGCTCCGCGGGTTTGCGGAGCTGCAGTACGTCCGTAGCGAGTTCGAGTTGAAACGTGGCGGGTTCCGGGTGCGGGGGGACGTGGTCGAGTTGGTGCCGGCCGCGGAAGAGTTTGCTTACCGCATCGAGTTATTCGGCGATGAAGTAGATAGCCTCGCGTTGATCAATCCGACCTCTGGCGAACTGCTAGCCGATGTCGAGGAGATCGCGGTTTACCCGGCGGTTCAGTACGTGCTGGACGAAGACAAGAAAGACTTTGCCCTCAACGCGATCAAAGCCGAGCTCGAAAACCGGGTGATGGAGCTGCGCGGCGAGGGTAAGTTGCTCGAAGCCCAGCGGCTCTTGGCCCGCACCAAATACGACCTTGAGATGCTCGAAGAGGTCGGCTTCTGCAACGGGATCGAGAACTACTCGCGCCACCTCGATGGGCGGAAGCCGGGGGAACGGCCGTACTGTTTACTCGACTTTTTCCCGCAGGACGATTCCGGGGGGGATTGGTTGATGCTGATCGACGAAAGCCACGTGACCTTGCCGCAGGTCAAGGCGATGTACAACGGCGACCGGCATCGTAAGGTGACGTTGGTCGATCACGGCTTCCGCCTGCCCTCGGCCCTCGACAACAGGCCGCTGACATTCGAAGAGGTCGAGGAACTCTGGCCGCAAGTGGTCTTTGTTTCTGCTACTCCCGGTGAATACGAGCTAGAGCTTTCCGGCGGCGAGGTCGTCGAGCAAATCATCCGCCCCACCGGGCTGGTCGATCCGGTGATCGAGGTGCGGCCGGCTGACGGGCAGGTACCCGATCTGTTGAAGATGATCGAGGAACGTAAAGCCGCGGGTGAGCGGACGCTGGTGACGACGCTGACCAAACGGCTGGCCGAGGACCTGGCGTCATACCTGAAGGACAACGACATCGACTGCCGGTACTTGCACAGCGAGGTCGAGACCCTCGACCGCGTGGTAATCCTGCGGGAGCTGCGCGAGGGTGAGTTCGATGTTTTGGTCGGGGTGAACCTGTTGCGTGAGGGTTTGGACCTACCCGAGGTGTCGCTGGTGGCGATCATGGACGCAGACAAGACCGGGTTCCTACGCAGCGGGACGTCACTTATCCAGCAGATCGGCCGGGCGGCCCGCAACGAGAACGCCTTCGTCGTCATGTACGCCGACGAGGTTACCCCGGCGATGAAGGAGGCGATCGACGAGACCGAGCGTCGCCGATCAATCCAGCTTGCCTACAACGAGAAGAACGGCATCACGCCGAAGACGATCAAGAAGGCGATCCGCCGTGGTATCGAGATGGAGCTCCGCGCCCGCAAGACCGCCAAGGAAGCACTCTCCGGCGACGAGCAGGAATACGATCGGGCTGAGTTGCTGCAAGAACTCGAAAGCCAGATGCTCGAAGCGGCCCAGGCTTTGGAATTCGAGAAAGCCGCGTCGATCCGTGACAAGGTGAAAGAGATCAAGGCCGCTCCGGCGATGACCAAGGTCAAGCTGAGCAAGAAGAAGTCCAAGCCGAAGCCGGGCACGCCGGGGACCAAGCCGGTGAAACGCGGCAAGAAAAAACGCAGCGCGCGGTAGCTCATCAAGCCCGCGGTGCGGTGTGGCGTATCGCCAAAGAGGTGTCCCGCGTGAGTGTGTCACGAACCATGCGTAATCCGCTTTCGACTTTCCACCGCTGGCGGGCGTCGTTGTACTCGTAGACCTCCATGAGTAGTTCTTCGTCGAGTTGGGTGACGAGCATCCGTACTTCCAGGCCGCGTCCGCCGCTGGAGACCCGGGTGGAAAGGCCGTGGCCGTCCCACATGCCCCAGCGGGTGCCGCGTTTGGCGGGCCGCCAAGCGTCGAAGCGTTCGCGAAGGCCCGTAGCCGATTCGATCAGGGCGTCTTTGGGGCTGCGTTCGTCGCGGAAGACGCGGACCTGCAGGGTGGCCGCGGAATGGTCCTGCGGCTGAACGAGCAGGACGTAGCCGCCCTCGCCGTCGTCTATGCTCTGCACCGACCAACTCGCGGGGTGGAAAAATGCGAGTTCGCCATTGGTGAAGTGCTGCACAGGTAGGCGCTCGTCCGACTCGTCCGGTACCGGTGCGTGGGCCGTGATCCGGAACGAGCCGGAGTCGGTTAAGCCCTCCCAGCCTTGGGCGACACCCCACCCGAAAAGTGTCGCGAACCACGCCAGCGGCAGCACAAGGAACCAAAACCGCGCCGCCCAGAGTTTGACTGTAAACAGCCGAGTGACGCAGCGGTAACCCACCGCGATACTGAACAGAGACAACGCCGCCGCCGCGACCCACCACCACGGCGAAGCCTCCGTCAAGGTTTCTGCGGGAGTCGATCCGTAAGAGATTGCCATCACCAACATGATCAAAACGGGCAGCAGCGAGATCATCGAGGTGTATAAATAAATCCGCCGGGCGTCTCCCGACCGGCCCCTTTCGCCCCCCGACCATCTAACCCGCAGCGCGTACCATGACCCCGCGATCAGATATAGCAACGCCCCGCCGACCAGACCCGCGCCAACTGCATAGGGCAGAAAAGCCGCCCAGCGCTCGAACAACCCCTGTTCCGCCAACGCCTCGGGCAGAGCTTCGTTAGCCAAACCTTGGATGACCAAGAGGAAACCGACGATCAGGCACATCACCGGCTCTAGAGCGCTGGTCGTCCGCGTCGCGTGGGCCGTGACAAACCGCACCGGGGCGACCAGGAGATACACCATCCACAGCCAGCCGGACGGCGGGTCTTGATCCGCCTCTTCCCAGCCCGGCGTCAGGTTTTGCGTAGGCAGGTAAAACCCGTGTGCGGCCGACCAGTAGGGTCTCTCGTCGGCGGGTAAAGCAGGCGGCAATACCCCCTGCCCGGAAGTGGGTTGAAAGTCTCTCATTCCGTCGAAGTCTGCCGCGCGATGGGGTATAGTCCAATGAATCTATGAAGACTCTTCGAAATTTTTATCCCTCTGCCGGGAGCCCCAAGGTGTTCAGGATGTTTCTTGCTAGTTTCCGCCCTGCTGTTTTTACCCTGCTGCTGGCCGTTATGGCCGTTTCCGTTTCGAAAGCTCAGCCCGTCGAAGGTTTGGTCTTGCCGAGCAAACAGGTGGTACTCAACGCGCCGCTGCCGGCGATCCTCAAAGAGTTCTCGGTGAAGGAGGGTGACCGCGTCGAGAAGGAACAGCCGTTGGCCTACATGGACGACGGGCTGCAGCAGGTCGTCGTCAAGTCGGCCAAGCTTCAGGCCGACAGCACCGCCGCGATCCGTAACGCCGAGCTGGTGCTCGAGGACGCGAAGATCCAGGTCGAGCGGATCCTTGAGGCCGAGGCCTCTGACGCGGCGAGTGAGTGGGAGGTCCGCCGCACCCGCCTACAGGCAGAGACCGCCGCGGCACAGCTCGAACAGGCCCGGGAGCAGCAGAAGCTCGCGCAGATCCAGCTGGAGCTGGAGCGCGAACAGCTCAAGCGTTACGCGGTGTTGGCCCCGTTTGCCGGCCGGGTGCTACGGACCGAAGCCGAGGCCGGCGCCTCGCTGACCCAGCAGGACCCTCTGCTGATCCTCGTCGCGTTGCACCCGCTCGAGGCCGAGTTTTACCTGCCCAGCATCGACTACGGCAAGCTCGATGTCGGCGAGACCTACACCCTCAACACGCCCGAGGATCGGCCGCTGAGTTTCGAGGCCCGCGTGGTAACGATCGACCCGGTGATCGACCCCGCCAGCCAGACTTTCCGCGTCGTGTTCGAGATCGATAACACCGACGAAGCGCTGCCCTCGGGCTTTCCCGTGTGGTTCGATCTAAAGCAGAGCGTACGCGACGAGACGGCCGCCGCGGCCGATTGATCTCGTTCGCCACCGACAACAAATTTATTCAATACCGGCGAAGCCCAGTGAGTCGGCGGTCTGCTCGTCCTGCTTGAGGACCTGCTTCCGCATGCCCCGAGATCGGGACTGTGCCCGCTTCTGGGCTCGTTTGAAGAAGCCCGGCACGAGTCGGAACCGGCCGTAACGCTGGATCAGTTCGTCTTCGAGGCTCAGGAACATTACCGCGTCGCCGGGGTCGCCCTGCCGGCCGGCCCGTCCGAAGAGCTGGCGGTCGACCCGTCGGGAGTCGTGGCGTTCGGTGGCGATGATCTGCAGGCCGCCAAGCTCGGCGACGCCCTTGCCGAGCTTCACGTCGGTTCCCCGGCCGGCCATGTTGGTGGCGATAGTGACCTGGCAGCGTTGGCCGGCGGCGGCGACGACCTCGGCCTCCTCGGCGTGGCGGACCGCGTTGAGCACGGTATGCGCGACGCCGCGTTCGGTGAGGCGTTCGCTGAGGTTCTCGCTCGCCCCGACGCTGCGAGTGCCGACGAGGATCGGCCGGCCGTTCTTGTGCAGACGCTCGACCTCGTCGGCGACCGCTTCCCACTTCTTGTCCTCGGTCGGCAGGACGCGGTCCCGGGCGAGCTTGCGCTGGATCGGCCGATGGGTCGGGATGCGGACGGTCGGTGTGCGGTAGGTCTGCCAGAGCTCGCGGCGCTCTTCCCAGGCGGTCCCTGTCATGCCCGAAAGCTTGCGGTACATCCGGAAGAACCGTTGGAAGCTGACACGGGCCATCGTCGCCTTGGGTGGCTCGACTTCGACGCCTTCTTTCGCCGCGACGGCCTGGTGGAGCCCGTCGCGCCACTCGCGATCCGGCATCAGCCGGCCGGTGGATTCGTCGACGATTACGACCTTGTCTTCCTGCACCACGTACTGCACCCCGGCGAGGTAGAGCTCCCGGGCGGTGATGGCCTGGACGATCATCTCCTCGGCCCGGCGCTGGCCCGTCCAGATCCCGCCCAAGGATTGGGTGACTTCACCCACCCGGCGTCGGCCGCGAGACGTCAGGCGGATGTCGCGGAACTGGCGGTTGACGGTGAAGTCGCGGCGGACCTCGAAGGCCTCGGCGAGCTTGGCCGCGGTGATGAAGGCCTCAACCTGCTGGGCGTTGGGCGTAACGCCGGAGATAATTAATGGAGTTACCGCTTCGTCGATCAGCACCGAGTCGGCCTCGTCGACGATGACGTGTTCCAGACCTCGCATGACGACACGGTCCGCCGCCCCACCCCCGCTACGTCCAGCCACACCGCTGCCGGCGAGTAGTTGGTTGAGCATTGTGTCGGTCAGCCCGCGTTGTGGCCCGAGCGTGAGCTTGTCGCGGAGGTAGTCGGCGGCGGCGTCTTTGTTGGTCGTGTAGGTCACGTCGGCGGCGTAGCCGGCCCGGCGGGCGGGCGGCTCGAGGTCGCCGGTGACCGACGCCACGGTCAGGCCGCAGGCCTCGTACACCGGCCGCATCAGGTCGGCGTCACGCTTGGCGAGGTAGTCGTTCACGGTCATGACGTGGCAGCCCCGCCCGGCCCAGCCCGCAATGGTCGCGGGCATCGTGGCGACCAGCGTCTTGCCCTCGCCGGTGGCGACCTCGGCGATACAGCCGTCGTGCATCGCGAGCGCGGCGGCGACCTGCGTCGGATACGCCCGCAGCCCGATCGCCCGGAACGCCGCTTCCCGCACCAACGCAAACCCCTGCAGCACGTCCGCCCGGCTCTCCCGCCCGCGACGGAAGATGTCCCGCATCTCCAGCAGGCGACTCCGCAATTCCTTGTGGTTGAGCGTCTCGATTTCGGGGGCCAGGGCGATAACTGCGTCTGCCCGTTTCAGATATCGCTTGGTGCGGGGTAATGCTGATACAACCGCCGCGGCGCTGACCTCCCAGGCGACGTCGAGGCCTTCGGGCAGGCGGGGTGCCGGCGGACGGTTGCCGAGCATCCGCCACCACGCGCTGGGCGGCACCGCGTTGGTCAACGGTCCAGAGCCGATCGGGGGACTGGGGGGTGTTACTTCCACGGTTTCACCTGCTCACAGACTCAGCCGCTTCATCAAGAGCTGGCGCAAAGCAAGCCAGCCCTGCTCGGCCAACGGCCGAGGCGCAAACGTAAAGCGGACCTGGACCCGCTGGCCGGCCATCAGCGGCGGCGCGTCGCCGGGTGTCGGGTCGGGAGTGATCTTCACTTCGAAGAACGCCTCGGCGGCCTTCATGCCGGTCTGGTCGGTCGCTTCGGTCGCCATTGCCCCCCCAGCGGTAAAGCCCATCGCCGGGGAAAACAACTCGTTACCGCCCGATTCGGCGACGCTGGTGACGGTGCCGTGGTACGTCGCGCCCGGCCGATTGGGGTTCTTGATCTCGACGCGGCGGCCGACCCAATCTTCGACTTCGAGGCGTGGGCCGAGGTACTGATCGGCAGCGGCCCGCACGACCAATTCATCCAACGAGGCAACCACGCCGAGCGGCTCGCCCCGGCGCACAAAACGTCCGGCCAGACGGTCGCTGTCGAACGAAACCCACGTCCCGGGGTTTGTCGCGATGACTTCCAGCTCGTCAATCTGATCGCCGACACGCTGGATCTGTTCACGTTGGGCCTGGAGCTGGCCGTGAAGCGCCTGAGCGAGTGCGGCGTCTTCGGTCATGGCGTCCCGGTAGCGGGTCTCGAGTTGCCGGCGTTCGACCTGCAGCCGCAGGTAATCGGTGCGCAACTGAAGGTTGTCTGATTTTACGAGCGCGTTGTCAGGATCTCCGTCGGGCTCGGCGTATTCGCCTGTGGGTAGCGCGGCTTTGATAAACCCGTCGGCCCCGGCAAAGACGCGTTCCATCGTCGCAGGCTCGACCATCGCCGCCGCCCGGTCGCGGTCCGGCACGGGCACCGCGCCGACCAAACCCGCGACCAACAATACGAACGCCAGCGAAGCGTAAACCGCCCGGCCGCGCGTCCGGGTCAGCTCGGGGTTACTCGCCAAGTACTTGAACCATTTGCCCCACGGCACCAATAAGAACGTCACCACGGCGAGGAACGCCATGATCATTCCGATGAAAAACAGCTGCCCGGCCACGAACAACACAATCGTCACGCCGAGGAACACGCGGTACGCCGCCGAGGTAAGGCCGTAGACGGTAAACCATGCGATCTCTCCGCGGCTGTGCGACGGGTTCTTCGGGTTCTGCACCGCGTAGACGTGTTTCTTTACGAGGTAGTAAAGATAGTCTTTGCTGCGCTGGTAGAGGTTGGGCAGCTCGGCGAGGTCGGAGAGGATGTAGTAGCCGTCGAAGCGGATGAGCGGGTTGGCGTTGAACAGCAGCGTCGAGACACTGGCGATGAACATGACGTTGTAGGCGATGGCGTGGGCGGTCGGGGCGTTGTCGCCGGTGTTGGCCCAGACGATCGCGGCGATCGCGGCGCAGGCGAGCTCGACGTACATCCCCGCGGCACCGACGAAGGCCCGCCGCCACCGGCTGCGGAACGCCCAGGCGCTGCTCGCGTCGACGTACGGCACGGGCGTGAGCACCATCAGCATCAGACCGATCGTGTGGACCTCGCTGCTGACCTGTTCTTTCTTGCCGAAGTACTTGACGCTGAAGCCGTGGCCGAGTTCGTGGATGAGTTTCAGGGCACCGAAGCTCAGGTAGAGATACGGAAGGTTCGCCGGGTTCAGCACGCTGCCCGTCTGGTCGTAGAGGTCCTGGGCGCTGTCGGCGATCGAAAACAAGCCGAAGCCGATCAGCGCCGCCCACAACACGATCCCGACCGGACCAAAGACCCAACCCACCAGGGGGCTCCAGCGGTCCAATACCCGGTCGGGGTCGAAGATCGGGATACGGGCGAACAGCACGTTCATCAGGTAGCCGCGGACCTGACGGTTCATCCGTTTCTTGTAGCGGGTAAACATCCCCGCGGCGTCGGCGGGGAGGTCGGCGTGGATGAGGTTGGACGTGTAGAGCTGACCCAGCAGCTGAATCGCTTCGCCCTGGGTCGGCGCGGCGTCGCCGAGCTGTTCGTTGCAGGCGTCCCAGACCTGGGCCACGGTGCGTCGGCCGTCCAGCATGGCCACGAAGCGGTAGGCCGATTCGTCGACGCGGAAGAACTGGTTGTTTGACGGGTCGCGGAATACCACCCACAGCCGACCGCGGTAGTGCTGGCGGAACGTTTGGACCAGCGACCTAAGCCGCGGCGTCATGTCCGCGACGCGGTACCAGGATTCATTAAAAGTGGGTCGGTCGATGGCCATAAAAATTAACTGATCGATTCCGTTCGAATGGTCTTCTGTCAGCGGGGTGTCGGGGCGAAGCCCTGACCGCCCGCCGCGGAGGCGGCGGCAATTTAAAAATCAAAAATCCTTATTCATATCCAGAGCTTGAGCCTGACCCAGTTGATCGCGTCGCGGGTCCAGACCCAGCCGATCGGGGCTTCCCGGGCATCGATCTTGGCGACGCCTTCGATGCCGGGCTTGGCCCAAGGTCGGCGTTCCAGAAGCTTTACTCGGACGCGGAAGACGTTGCTACCATCGATCACCTCGGCGATCGGGTTGATCCGCTCGACTTCGAAGGCGAGCTTCTCACCCGGGTGGGCCGCGGCGGCGAGTTGGCCTTCGCCGCCTTCCGGGGGCACGTCGCCGATCTTGTCGTCGGGGACCCAGAGCTCGGCCCGCAACTCGCTCAGTGGGGTAACTTCGTAGAGGACGTCGCCCTTGCTCACCGGTGAGCCGAGCTGCTGCTTGAGGTCGCCGACGACCACGGTCCCGGCGATCGGGGAGCGGATCGCGGCGTGATCGATCTGCCACGTCAGCCAGTCGAGCTGGGCCTCGACGTTGGCCACGCGGGCCTCGGCGATCTGCCGTTCGACTTGATTACCTTCTCGGGCGGCCATCATGGCTTCTTTGTCGTAGCCCAGACGCTCGGCCTCCAGCCGCGACCGTTCTGCCCGCAGCTCGGCTGTATTCAACGTCGCCAAGACCTGCCCCGCCGCGACGACGTCGTTCGGCTCGGCTTCGACGGTCTCCAGATAGCCTTCAAACGGCGCGGGGATTGATCGCTGCGTCACGGCCTGGAACGTAAACGGCGCTTCGACGCGGATCGTGCCGGGCACAAAGACCAACGCCAAGACCCCGGCCAGCAACGCGATCGCGCCGACCTTCGCCCAGGTGTGCTTCGGCCCAACCACCCCGCTCAGGCCCCGCCGGGTCGCTTCGGCCCAGCGGGCCCCGAACCAGCGGTCGGTCGCCGAGAGCTCGGCCATCCGCGGCGTGCACAGGTCGCAGGCCATCCGCAGGAACGCCACCTCTTCGACGGACAGCGGCAGGTCGCTCGGCCGTTCGACCGTGACCGCGCCGATGACCTCGCCGCCCCGCCGCAGCGGCACGCTGCAGACCGCCGACGGGCCGTGTTTGTGTGCTAACTCTTGGGCGGCGCGGTTGACCACGGCCACCTCGGACGGCACGGGGTGCAGCACTTCGGTGTCCTGGTCGAGGGCTTCTTCCATCGCCGATTCGATCGCGCCAACCAACGCCATCTTCCGGCTGATGTGTTCGGTCTGGCTCATCGCCCGCAGCTTGACGTAACGGCCACTGAGTAGGCCAAGGCTTACACGGTCGGCCCGCCAACGTGTCGCGATCTCGTTGCACAACGCGATCCCCGCGGCGCGGAACCGCGGGTGGTCGTTGCTGGCCGACAGCACGCGGGTCGCGGTCGTAAGGCCCCGCAAGTCGGCGTCGCGCTCTTGTAGAACCTGCCGCATCTCGTACAGGCTCAGCAGGCTGACACTGAGCTCGATCCGCTGCCGCCGGGCCTCGACGACGTGCGGATCGTCGGTGTCGAGCAGGAACGCGGCGACGCCGTTGAAGCCGCCTTCGGAACGGATCGGCACGAGGACGAGGTGGTGGACCATCGGTCGCCCGGTCCCGGCGGTAGATGCCTGGAGGCGGTGCACCCTGCTTTCGTTCCCGTTGACGGGCTGCTGGATGTTGAGTTCGATCGCGTGGGACAGCCACGAAGGCGGCGATCCTGTCGGAGGAAGCGGCGGGAAGACCGCCATGATTTCGGCGGCGGTCGGGTCGAGATTTTCGGGCTGTTCCCCTTCAATCGGCCCTGAGCCGATGCGTAGCACGGAACCCGCGGCGGCCTGGCCGAGTTGGCACTGGGCGGCGAGTAGTTCGGTCAGGAACAATTCCGGCGGGCCGCTGAAACGCACGAGCCGGTCTACCAGCCCGTTCTGCGATCCCGATCGGCGTTGCGTCGCCGCGAACTGTTGGTCGATTACCATCAAATACTTCCGTTCGTTTCTGCCCGGATCGTTCGTACTGGAGCCGGGGTGTTAGCCACTACTTCTCGCTAAGTCCTGTACTCGAAATATAGTAATGGATAACCCTTGTTTTTAGTACTCAAAAGCGTTCGTGCCCGAAGCTTAGTTGCTTTATTAAGTAATTATCTAGGCTTGTTTTGCCGCCAAAATCCAAGCGGGAGTTTGTTTGAGGTAGTTTTCGACGTGGCGTTGCCGGGTGTGGTAGTAACAGATAACCAGGGCCTGCACGGCCAGCCCCACAACCAGCGTGGTGCCGTAGACGAATACGACGAGCGGGCGAAGCAGCGTTGAATACGGCGCGAGCAGATCGGCGGCTTCCGGAACGCGTGCCGTAATCTCTTCGTAGAGGTCCGGGCCGAACCAGGCGTCGGCCATCGACCACAGGCAGTAAATCACCAAGACACCCGTCAAGGCGATCTGGTTCCGGGTTAACAGCCTCGGTCCGCGGGCCTCCAGACGCCGCAACGCGGCCCGCCCCCGGAACTCAAACACCGCCGCGACGGCGAGGCCGATGGCCACGAACGCCCCCTTGAGACTGAACAAAGCAAACGGCAACGACAGCACCGCAAATAACGCTAGCGTCACCGCACTGAACGTGACCACCCGCAGCGCCCGGCGGATCGGGGCGTAGGCTAGATGAGCCGCCGCGAGCTGGGCGTAGTGTTCGGCCGACAGTGGTGGGCCGCCGTCCATGCGATGCCCATTTATCGAACCTACGGGGGTATTTCGATCGTGGTTTACGGGCTGGGCGACGGCATCCATACCCAATCTATCGGCCAGCTTAGCCCCCGTTGTCCTCACTACTGCGCAAAGGCAATTGCTGGCCCTCTTCCCGCACACGTTCCACCCGGAAACGGCCCCGATCCGAGGGCTTTACCGATGAATAAGTCCCGGTGATGACTTCGTCTCGGCGTTTGACCGTGGCCTCGTAGACAACGACTTGGTCTTTTACGCCAAATCTGCCCGACGTGGTCAGACGGAGGTAAGCAGCGGGGTTTTCGGGCGCGGCGTGGGCTTTGTCCGGCAACGGCTCGGCCACCAGATCCATCTCGACCTCGGCGGTGGTTTTTCCCGTGCTCAGCAAAAGCATCGCGGTCTCAAACCGCGCCGGGGCGACGTAACGGCCCTCGGTTGGCAGCGGATCGGGCAGACGAAAGCTTACCTGGCCGTTGACAAACGGCCGCTGTTCGCTGCTCCAAGTGCCCCGCCACGCCGCGGTCGCTTCAGATTCACCCTGCGGCAGAGCGACGCGGCATCCCGAACCAATCACCCAGACGAAAGCCAACGCGAGAGTTACTACCGCAGGTCGCCAAGGCAAACCGGTTAGTGCACAGAGCTTGGCCATACGCGTACTGCTTTCCACGGTGGGTCGGAGTTGCGATGCCTCAAGGAGCTAGCATCTCGCTCTCTCGAAGGTTAGACCTCAAGGTCGACCGACACCGGTGCGTGGTCGGAACACTGTAGGCCCGCCTCGCGGTGCGTCGTCGTTCGGCCGCATTTTTTCGCCGCCGCCGGGTTCGCCAGCAGGTAATCGATCCGCCAGCCGCGGTCGAGTTTGCGGGCCTGGCCCCGGTTGGACCACCACGAATAGGGGCCGTCTACGTCGCCCGCCTCTTCCCGCACGACGTCCCGCCAGCCGAGTCCCAATAGCTCGCCGAACCACTCCCGCTCGTGCGGCAGGAAGCCCGACTGGTTCTGATTCGACTTGGCGTAGTAGATGTCGCGCTCGGTGTGGGCGATGTTGAGGTCTCCGCCGATGAAGGTGGGCGTCCGGGCCCGCTTGAGCTTCTCCGCCCAGGGGCGGAAGCGTGTCATCCAAGCTTCTTTCGCTGCCTGCCGCTCAGCCGAGGATGAGCCCGAGGGGAGGTAGACACTGACGACCTGCACGCCGTCGACCTTGACCCGCAGCACCCGCCCCTCGTCGTCGGCCTCCCCGTCCTCAAGCCCCGTCGCGATAACTTTGTGGGGCGATCGGCTCCACACTGCGGTACCCGCGTAGCCGGGCTTTTCCGCCGGGTGCCAAGTCACATGCCACCCATCGGGTTCGACCCATTCGGGATCGAGCTGTTCGGGCTTGACCCGTATCTCTTGTAGCAACAAAACATCTGGCTGGATGGTATCCAGCTGTTCGGCGAGGCCTTTGCGGAGAGCGGCCCGCAGGCCGTTTACGTTCCAGGTGGTGATACGCATCTTGCCGGGAAGATATCAGTTCGACCGGCCGGGCGTACGTTTTACGCCTTGTAAATCAATCCTTGGGCTTACCCTCGCCAGCCATGATGCCGCCGGAATTCATCTCCTGCAGGATCAGACCGATCGCCGCGGGTACGAACACGAGCAGCGGGATAACCAGTTGGCTAGACGTCAAGCCTTCCGAAACCGTTTGTTGCCATGGCTCGAAGCTCAATAGTAAGGCTAGGACGCCCATCACGGCGATCGTCGAGCCGCTGACCGAGGTGAACATCACCACCGAAAGCTTGAACAGAATGAACGCCAGCATCCCGCAGATCAGCAGGCCGAGCATCGCACCTAACCAATATTCACCGGCAGGCAAAACCGTATTCGATTCCCCGCCGTCAGACGCGATTTTGTTGACCGCGTGTGCGATACCAGCCCAGAGGTTGGCCCCGACAAACGCACCCGTCAGCCCGCCGAAGACCGCCACCGCGTACTTCATCAGCGGGAGCGCCAGCGTGGCCAGCAGCACCCCGAGGCAGCCCGCAACGATGTAAGGTGCGCCGATCTTCCCGCCAAACCAATAGCCCGCGAACATTCCCAGCATCAACGCCACCGCGATCGTGGAGAGCTTGTAGAACTTGTACCCGTTGAACATACAAAGCACGCCGACAATCACGAACACCACGGCCCACACCGCGCCGAGGGCTTGCAGGTGCTCGATGACGTGCTCGGGTTGAGCCAACGCGTCGCCTCGGGAGAACATCCCCGCCACGGTGTCGAAGAAGTTGCGGACCGCCTCGGCCATCGACTGCGGCTGTGCGGTCGGGTCGGTGACGGAAGCGATGGCCGAGCTCTCGGCCTGGGCCAGCGTCGAAAGGGGCATGACGGCGTGTTGCATAGGGCTGCTCCTTGGCGGGCCCGGGAGCTATTCCCGAGCTGGTGTCCGGTGGGAACGGACCTCCCGCAGCCTTAGTCATCGTCCGTCTTTTTCCGCATCGTCCACTGAATCAGCACCCCCAGCAGCGTTATCAGACCCAGCGACAACAGAACCCCCCGCCAACTGCCCGGCATTAGCCCCTCCGCCCCCGGAACATATCGCAAGAGTAGTGTCCGCCCGGCGAACAGGATGAGCACCGAGCCGACCATCGCCGTCTGGAGCGACGCCGCAACCGCCGGGAGGATCAGGCCTAGCACCAGCCCGATGACCGCCCCCACCCCCGCCCCGGCCACCAAAAACCGCCTCGCCCCCGGGTCCATCTCCGACCACCAGAGCTTTACCTCGTCGACCTGCTGCCGCCAGACGCCCTGAAGGTCCGAATAAAACCGCTCGCGGTCGAACAAAGCGTCCGCGGCGGCGACCGCTCGGTCCTTGGCTGAAGACGAACTAAACGCCGACCGGGCCTCGGCAGATTTTTCCAACGCCAACGCACGTAGACGCTCGGCCTCCGGGTCGGATTCGCCGGCCCCCAGTGCGTCGAGCGTCACGTCCTGAGCGCCCTGGATCGAGCTCATCGGCGGCGGGTTGCCCGTCCAGATCATCGCCACGATCGGCACCACCGCGGCCAGAAGCGTCGCCGCCGTCGCGGCCATCCAGAAACGGAACAGCAGCCACGCGAGCAGCACCCCAGCCAACGCTCCGCCGATCCCGATCGCCAGGATCCACAACCCGTCGTTCGAAGTCCTTTCGGCCACCACTTCGCCAGCCTCGCCCGTGGCCTCCGCTACTTCCGGGGGGATGGTTCCGCTGCTGAGGCCCGCGGCCAGCGCTGCTGCCCCCAGGCCGCCGAGGACGAAGCCAGTCAGCATCGCCCCTTTTTCTGCGAGGCGGCCGCCGAAGGCCCAAAGCACCAGACCGACGACGACTGCCGCGGTCAGCAGCACCGTCCACGCCGCCGGCATCGCCTGCAGCAGTTCGGCAAAGTTCTGGGGTTCGACCACATTGGCCGTCTCGTTCTCGGGCATCGTCAGCACCAAAGCCTTTCGATCTTTCTTCCGGTCCGCTTACACCCTACCCGATCCATCATGCATTACGAAGCAGTGAAAATGCCGGGCCGTGTTATCAGCCCCAGCCGCTGAAATGCGAACAAGACCACCAATCCGGGCAGACACGGATCGCGTTTACGGTTTAGACTTTCGGGGTGACGACGTTATTCGAAACCACCGGAACCTTCTGCCTCGCCGCTGGGCCGCTCGAGGTTTCGGAGATCACCCGGCTGCTGCTGGCGATGGCGGTGCTGCTGGGGCTGGCGCGCTTCATGGGCGAACTCGCCCGTCAGTTCGGCCAACCCACCGTGCTCGGCGAGATCCTCGCGGGCATCCTGCTCGGCTCGACGGTCTTCGGAGCGATCGCCCCCGGGAGCTACGAGTGGCTGTTCCCCACCAATCCCGGCAGCGCGATCGCGGTGGCCGAGGAGGGCTTCATCGTGATGTCCGCCACGCTGCTGCTGCTCGTGGTCGGGCTGGAAGTCGACCTGTCGACCGTCTGGCGGCAGGGCAAGGCGATGGTCTCGGTCTCGGCCTTCGGCATCGTGATCCCGATGGCGATCGGCTCGTCGCTCGGCTGGTTCGCCCCCGGGATCTTGGGCGTGCCCGATCCGTCGACCGAGCTGAAGTTGCCGTTGGCGATCTTCGTGGGTATCGCGTTGTCGATTACCGCTCTGCCGGTCATCGCGAAGATCCTGATGGACCTGAATCTGGCCAAGTCCGACATGGGCATGCTGGTGATCAGCTCGGCGATGCTGAACGACCTGGTGGGCTGGATCGGGTTTGCGGTGGTGCTGGCGCTGCTGCCGGTGGCAGCACCGGAAACAACCGCCGCGGTGGTCGACGGAGTTGCTCACGCGGCGGAAAAAGCGGTCGAAGCGTCCGGGGGCGGAGACGTGCTCGTCACCATCGGGCTGACGCTGGGCTTCCTCGCGTTCATGATGACGGTTGGGCGTTACCTGGCCCACAAGTCGCTCCCGTATATCCAGTCGCGGTGGAGCTACCCCGGCGGGGTGCTGGGCTTTGTGTTCGTGATCGCGTTGCTGTGTGCGGCGTTGACGGAGCATTTGGGCATCCACTCGATCTTCGGGGCGTTTATCGCCGGCGTCGCCATCGGCGATTCACACCACCTCCGCGAACGCACCCGCGACACGATCCACCAGTTCGTTACCAATATCTTCGCCCCGATCTTCTTCGCCTCGATCGGACTGCGGATCAACTTCGTCGAGGCGTTCGACCCGGTCGCGGTTGGGGTCGTACTGGTGGTCGCCCTGCTCGGCAAGGTCGGCGGGTGCTACTTCGGGGCCAAACTGGCGGGCTTGTCGAAACGCGAATCATGGGGCGTTGGTTTTGGGATGGCGGCGCAGGGCGCGGTCGGGATCATCCTCGGGCAGCTGGCGTTCCAGGCCGGGCTAATCACGCCGGAGCTATTGGTGGCGATCGTGATCATGGCGTTGGCGACGTCGCTGCTGGCGGGTCCCGCGATGCAGAAGGTGCTGAAGCTCAAGACCCAAAAGCAACTACACACCGTGCTGAGCGACAAGCACATCCTCTTGGACACGCCCGCCAAGACGATCAAGGCGGTGCTGGCCGAGTTGTCCGAACGCGCTGCGGAAGTCAGCGATATCAACGACCAAAAATTGATCTTCCGAGAGACCTGGGCCCGGGAGCGCGTAATGCACACCGCCCTGCCCAATGGCCTTGCGGTGCCTCACGCCCGCTTGCCCGGCTTGGGCCGGCCGCACGTCTTCATCGCCCGCAGCCCCGAGGGAATCGACTTCGACGCCGCCGACGGCCAGCTTTCCCGGCTGATCTTCCTTATCCTCACCCCAACCGAGCAGCCCGACACTCAGATCGAGATGCTGTCGCTGATCGCCAAGGCCTTCGAGACCGCAACCGTCCGGCAACGCTGCATCATGGCCAAGAGCCCTGCCGAGTTCCGCGCGGTGCTCAACCAGGCGGTCAGCGACGCGGGCAGCGAACTCATCCCGCACGACGGCGAATCGCTGGGCATGAATTGATTTCGTTACGGTGCGGTTTCAACCCGCTTCGAAGAATCGGTTCTCGACGCCCCCGGCCCCGATTGTCGCCTTCACCGGCGAGCCACACTTCGGACAGCGGCCCTCGTACGCGTCGCCCCGGCGGTTACGGTAGATCCGGCTATACGTCTGGCAGCACGTCCAGCGGATCGAAAGCCACGGCCGGCCCTGCAGCCCCTTGTTGTTGCCAGTATTAGTGCTATCCCGTTTCTCGGGCACGCTCGAAAGGTCGAGGATGTAGTCGGGGCCTTTGCTGTTCATTGATGAAAATTGAATCGGCCAGATAACCCCTGCGGGTTCATTGTTTTTCTTCTGCGTAGAGGCCCTGCTCGGCGATATACGCCGCGACTTCGGGGGCGACCCATCCGTCGAGCGGATCACCCGCCGCGACCCTTTGGCGTACCGCGGTCGAACTGATCGGGGTTGTCGGCACCGCGACCACTCGATTTCGCCACGCCTCGGGCAGGTCGTCCGAGGTCGTCGGCGGCCGCATCATCACCATCGGCTCCGCCAGCTCAATCACCCGCTCGGCCATGTACCAGCTGTTGAAGATATCGATCTGGTCCGTGCCGATCAGCAGCCGCATCTCGGCTTCGGGGTGCAACCTCTCTGCCAAGGCTTCGAGGGTATCGACGGTGTAGCTCGGTCGGCCATCGTCGGCACGGTCGAGTTCGTCGGTAGCGATGACCGCGTGGGGTAGGTCAGCTAACGCCAAACGCAGCATCGCGAGACGGTGAGCCGGGTCGGTCTGCATCTTGTCGAGCTTGTGCGGAGCCCTGCCCGCGGGCACATACACCACCACATCCGCCCCGATCTTGGCGGCGACCAGCAGCGGCAGCTCGACATGAGCCAAATGAGGCGGGTCAAAGCTCCCGCCGAACACCAGCAGCCGGCGGTACGGCGTGAGATCAGGACGATCAGCTTCTACGGGAACCGAAGTCATGGGTCGAGTCTAAAGCATCTGGCCCGCGACTTCTCTGGGCCATATGATGCAGCGATGCAAGTCACTATGGACGAACAATCGATCGACCTCACCGGCCCCAGCTTGGGCGAACTCCTCGATGCCGCCCGGCAGCGGCTGGCCGACGGAGGTCGGGTCGTAGTCGAGGTGGCCATCGACGGCCATAAGCTCGACGAACAACAGATCACCGACCGTCAAGGCGAAGACGTCGCCGGGCTCGACGTGCGGTTCACCTCGGCCGATCCGAAATCGCTAGCCGTCGAGACGCTCGAACAGGTCCGCGGGCGGCTGAACGATGCGGAAGAAAGCCAGAAAGAAGCGGCCGACCTTCTGCAACGCGACCAGACCCAGAACGCCCTGAAAAAAGTTGGCGAATCGATCGAGGCTTGGCTCCAGGTCCAGCAAGCGGTACTCCACTCGACGGTCCTGCTCGGCGTCAACCTCGACGAGGTCCGCGTCGGCGACGAGCCGGCCTACGCCTTGACCACCCAGGCGCTCGACCGCCTGACCGACGTCAAAGAATTCATCCAGGCCCAGGACACCGTCGCCCTCGCCGACGCCCTCGAATACGAGTGGCCCGAGACGACGGCGAAATGGTACACCCTCATCGATGAACTGATTAAAGCCATCTCCGCCTAACCCCCCCACGGCGAAACCTCCGCATGCCCCAACTCGACCACCCCACGCTGCCTTTCCTCAAAAACTTCACCTCGCCCTCGGGGGATGAGCCAAAGCGTGCGCTCTTCGCCACCGAGTTCCGCGGCGTGACCACTCTCGTCGTCGGTAAGGAAGACCTGCACGACCTGCTGGTATTCCTCAAAACCGACGACCGCTGCCGGTACGACTTCCTCAGCGACATCACCGGCATCGACTACCTCAACTACCCCCGCCCCCGGAACGAAACCCCCGAGATGCCCCAGGGGCGTTTCGCCGTGGTCTACAACCTCGAATCTACAACGAATAACACCCGCCTGCTGCTCAAGGTCTTCCTCGACCCGACGCTCGATACCAAGGGCATTGAGGACGACCCGGCGTTGCATTTACCAACCTGCACCGACCTCTGGGCCGGGGCCGAGTGGCTCGAACGCGAAGTCTTCGACATGTTGGGCGTCCGCTTCGACGGCCACCCCGACCTCCGCCGCATCCTGACCTGGGAAGACTACCCCGCCCACCCCCACCGCAAGGACTACCCTGTGCGTGGCCGTGGCGAGCGTGAGGACTACCGCGTAGTCGAACGTGACGATGCCTGAGCCCACGACAAAAACTTACTTCGCTTCGAACCAGTCGGTGCCGATGCCTGGATCGACTTTCAGTGGGACTTTGAGGTCCATCGCATTTTCCATCGCCTCAACAACAACCTTGACGACAGCGTCTTGTTCTTTCGCGGGGGATTCGAGGACAAGTTCGTCGTGTATCTGCAGGAGCATCTTGGCGGGGACGCTCTGCTCGATCAGCGTGCGGTGGAGGTTGACCATGGCGACTTTGATAAGGTCGGCGGCGCTGCCTTGGACGACGGAGTTGATGGCGAGGCGTTCGCCCAGCGCTCGCTGGTTAGGGTTGGAGGCGTTGACCTGATCAATCCACCGGCGGCGGCCGAGGATTGTGGTGACGTAGCCCTGGGCGACGGCCTGCTCGACGCAGGTGCCGAGGAAGCGGTCGATGCCGGCGTAGGTGGCTTTGTAGTCTTCGATCAGCTTGGTCGCCCCGGCGAGGTCGAGGCCGTCGATGCGGCGGGCGAGGCCGAAGGGCGTGACGCCGTAGATGATGCCGAAGTTGATGGTCTTGGCATGGCCGCGCAGCTCGGAGGTCACGTCTTCAGGGGGGACGCCGTAGACTTGGGCGGCGACGGCGGTGTGGATGTCTTGGTCGCTGCGGAACGCCTCGATCAACGCTGGGTCTTCGGACAGGTGGGCAAGCATGCGCAGCTCGATCTGCGAATAGTCGGCGGCGATGAGGACACTTCCGGGGGCGGCGACGAACGCCTTACGGATCTGCCGGCCGACCTCGGTGCGGATGGGGATGTTCTGGAGGTTGGGATTGGACGAACTCAGCCGGCCGGTGGCGGCACCGGTCTGGTTGAAACTGGCGTGTACCCGGCCATCCTTGGGCGAAATGGCTTCAACGAGGTTACCGAAGTAGGTGCCGACCAGCTTGGTCAACATTCGGTACTCGACGATCAGCTTGGGGATCGGCCGGGCGTGTTCCTCGACATTTTCCAGTTCTTCCGGGGGCAGGTCGGCGAGTTTTT
The DNA here is from genome assembly GCA_038747275.1 of Planctomycetota bacterium. GTDB lineage: Bacteria > Planctomycetota > Phycisphaerae > Phycisphaerales > Phycisphaeraceae > Algisphaera. The sequence continues at coordinate 126,594 of JBCDJW010000001.1, forward strand.
CGAGGACCTCAGCGTCGGTGCTGTAGCCGGTCTTGGTCTTGCGTTGGACGGGGAAGCCGAGCTGGTTGAACAGGACCTCGCCGAGTTGCTTGGGGCTGTCGGGGTTGAAGTCGACGCGGGCGGCTTCGAGGATTTGAGCGCGGAGTTCTTCGATGCGGACTTCGAGCCCGGCCTTCTGGCGGTCGAGTTCTACCGGTTCGACGCGGATACCGTTCGCTTCCATGGAGGCCAGGACCTCGACCAGCGGCATCTCGACATCCGCGGCCAAGCCGGCCATCTCGAATTGCTCGAGTTTAGGCTTGTACAACTCGTACAGCTGCAGCGTTACGTCGGCGTCTTCCGCGGAGTAGGCGGTGCAGAGGTCAAGCGGGACCTGGTCCATCGTCTTCTGCGGCGGGTCGGCCTTGCGGCGGGGTTTCTCGCCGATGAGCCGGGTGATCGGCACCATGGTTCGGCCGAGCTCGGATAACGCCAAGTGGTCCATCCCGATCCCGGGGGCACCGCAGAGGAAAGCGGCGATCATGGTGTCGAAGGTAACGCCGTTGAGTTGGACGCCCGCGTGCTTCAGGACAAGCCAGTCGTATTTGATGTTGTGGCCGACCTTGGCGATCGATGAGTCTTCAAACACGGGGCGTAGCGCGTCGAGGACGGTCTTCTCGTCGAGGTGCGAGTTTGGTTCGGGCGACAAGGTCGGCACATACACCGCGCTGCCGGTTTCCCAGGCGAGGCAGATGCCGCAGAGCCCGGCGTTGTGGCCGAGTCCCACGGTCTCGGTATCGACCGCAATGAGTTTCTGTTTGTTCAAGGTCTTGACGAGATCGGTGAGTTGTTTTTGGGTAGTGATCGCGGAGTAGTCGCCGTCGATTTCGTCGAGGAGGCGGGCCCCCGCGTCTGCCGCGTTCTCATTCCCTGACGCCTCGGCGGGTTGGTCGAATAGGCCGCCCGCGCCCGCGGTCGATTCTTTCTTACTCTTCACTGGCTTGGGAGCCTTCGGCTCCGGAGCGTTCAGCAGTTTTTTGAGGTCGGCCCGGTGGCGGTTAAACCCGAGTTGTTGAAACAAGTCGTCAAGCTTATTGGCGTCGATTGTGGCCAGGTCGACCGCGGCGTCGGCTAACTCGAAATCGACGACAGTGTCTTTCTTGAGCGTAACGAGCTGGCGGGTGAGTTCGATGCTGCCGTCGGCCTTGGCGTTTTCGAGGTTTTCTTTTTGTTTGCCTTTGAGCTGGTCGAGGTTGTCGAGCAGGTTTGCGACGCTGCCGAACTGGTCGAGGAGCTTAGTCGCGGTCTTGGGGCCGATGCCTTTGACGCCGGGAACGTTGTCGGTGCTGTCGCCGATGAGGGTCTGGTAGTCGATGACCTGCTCGGGGGTGATACCGCGTTTGTCTTTCAGCCCGGCCACATCAAGCTCGACGTCGGTGTGGGCGTCGAAGAGCGTGACGCGGTCGGAGAGGACCTGTTCGAGGTCTTTGTCTTTGGCAACGAGTCGGACCCGGGTTGCGTCGTCTTCGGTGGTTAGGCGGACGGCCAGCGTGGCCATGATGTCGTCGGCTTCGTCGCCGGGGACTTCGAGGATCGGGATGCCCATCAGCCGAGCGACTTCGAGCATGGTCGGGATCTGGGGGGCGAAATCCTCTGGGGGCTCGCCGCGGTTGCCCTTGTATTCGGGGTAGATCTCGTGGCGGAAGGTGGCCTTGTCGTTGCTGTCGATGGCCATGGCCACGTATTTCGGCTTGTACTGGTCGAACAGCTTGAGCAGCAGGCCGGCGAAGGCGAAGGTGGCGTTGGTGGGCTCGCCGGTGATGGGGCTGGTCATGCCGCCGCGGATAGCGTGGTAGGCCCGGAACATCTGGGCGTGGCCGTCGATGAGGTATAGAGTCCGGCCCTGGTCGCTGGCTTGACCGCTTCCGGGGGTGCCGGGGGTGGGGGTGTTTGGAGATTGGGTAGGCATCGGGCCGATTGTATCCGTCGCGATGAGCTAGGATGTGATGTCTATTGCCGGCCGATCGTCGGTGCACTGTTTACCCCACGGAGTTGATGATGCTGCCACGCTTGATGTTTCTGACCGTTGCTCTCGGACTCGCTGCGGTCTTTTATCTGCAACCGACCGCTGCTCACCACCATACCGAAGGCGAAGATAATGCCCACCCCGTTAATTTGAAGGTCGATCCACCCACAGCTGAAGACGCCGAGGCGGTTGAGGGTACAGAACTGTACGCCGTCTTCGAGACCACACAAGGGCGGATCATCCTCGAGCTTTTCACCGACGGGGCCCCGATGACGGTCGCCAATTTCAAGAACCTCGCCGACGCCGAGTTCTACGACGGCATCCTTTTCCACCGCGTCATCCCCAACTTCATGATCCAGGGCGGCGACCCTACCGGCAGCGGCCGGGGCGGCCCGGGCTACAAGTGGCCCGATGAGAAATCAGCCCTCAAACTTAAACACGACGCCCCCGGTATCCTGAGCATGGCCAACGCCGGCCCCAACACCAACGGCAGCCAGTTCTTTATCACCCACACCGCTACGCCCCACCTCAACGGTAAGCACGCTGTCTTCGGGAAAGTTATCGAAGGGCAAAACGTGGTGGATGCGATTCGCCGGGGTGACAAAATGACCACCGTGCGCGTTGTTGATGCCGAGGCTTTGGAGAGCCAATAACAACCCGGCTTAGCCGCGGCAGTATGTTTAAAACGCACATAGCACCTCGGTCAAGAAGGGCGGGGTTCTTTTTATGGCTGCGCGAGAGGTACGCGGTACGCCCCGATGATGTGCATCCCGCGTGTTTCCTGGACAAAGGCAATGATCCCGGATTGTGTCGGATCGAGATCGGGGGGCAGTGAGACGTTCAGCGAACCGTGCACGGCCTCGGGCGTCAGGGTCACGAAGACCCGTACTACGCCGTCGTGCTCCAAAGTTTGTCCACGGTTTTCGCCGCGGGGCACGTAGTTCCCCAGGTCGTCTTCGACGACGGCGATGTTGAGTACCGCTCCTTCGGGCAATCGATCGAGCTGCCAACTGATATTGGCTTGATTCGCCGTTTGGTCGTGATGTGCCGCCAGCCCGATCCCGACTTGTCCGGCCGTTGAGGTGCTGAGGGCTTGTTCAATACGGCGTTTCGCCTGGGACTTATCCGAGCCGACAAACTCGGCCTGGCCGTTAACAACCATCTGCGGCGTGTAGATCGACCGGCTGCGGAAAGCCACGGCGTAGTCGCGCTGCCGGTCCGAAAACGCGGTATCGCTGAACGGATCGGTCCAGCCGAGGCGGTTCCAGTAGTCGACGTGGAACGATAGGACATAAACGGGCTCGCCTTTGGCGGTTTGCTCTTCATTGATCTGGTTCAGCACCCGCTCTGCCGGCGGGCAGCTTGAACAGCCTTCTGAGGTAAACAGCTCCACGACCGCGAAGCTTCCGCGATGGGTGGGGATGGGTTTAACGTTCGCCGTAGATAGCCAAGCTGAGCTTAACGACAGCGCAGTGAGGACAACTAGATAGGTTTTCATAGCGAGAAAACCTACGTATCACAGAGACTATTCCGGCTATGGGGGTTTTCGATGATGGATTTTGGACGAATCTCTTCGATCCACGCTCGATGCTTACCCCAAGAGCTTTAGCGCGAGGTAGCCGAGCATGGCGACGCCGACAAAGACCGCGATGACAGTAACAATTAGTTTTTTCTTGCGGGCGTCGGCCTCGGCTTCTTCCTGGGCGGCACGGATGCGCTGCTCTTCGCGGATGGCTTGGGCCCGGGCGGGGCTGACCGCGACGGGTTCGTCGGGCGTGTCGTCTTCGACCGCGGAGGTGTCGATCGGCGGTTTGGGCGGCCGTGACGGGGAGCCGCCCGCCCGCGGGTCTTGGATTTCGGGCTCGATGTCGTCCAGGTCAAACGTTTCGGGCTCAGCCGAGGCGGCGGGCTTCTTAGTCGGCTGGGCGGGCGACGCCGCCTCGGGCGTCGGCTCGGGGTTGTCGTCGGGGTCGAACGCCAGGTCGTAGGTTTCGGGTTCTTCAGCCATGAGCGGTCTCGGGGGCTTGGTGGAGCGGTTTGCGTTTGAGTAAGTACTAAAGCCAGCGAAACAGAACTAGTATCTTAATTCTAACGGAAGACCTGTCAGAGGCGGGAGTAACCTGCGGTTTCACTCTGTTATTCTGTCGCAGATGCTGGAAGTACAGACGATTGCGTTGTGGGCCGGGGCGGCGGACCTGATCGATCGGGGCGGGGTGGTGATGTGGCCGTTGTTGGGGCTCAGCGTCTTGGCGGTGGCGTTGCTGCTGGAACGGGGATTTTTCTTTTTGCGTACGAACTCGTCGGCCAGGCTGAAGCGGGTCGAGACGATGGCCAAGCGGCTGCGCCATGGGGACCGCCTCGGGGCGTCGCAGATTGCCGACGCCGACCCGACCGTCTACGGCGATACGGTGCAACGCCTGCTCGAAGAAAAACTCACCGACGCTTCTGCGGCCGATGCCCTCGAAGCGCAACGCAGGCGGCTCGAACGCTTCTTGCCGATTCTCTCGACGATAATTACCGCCGCCCCGATGCTCGGCATCCTCGGCACCGTTCTCGGGATCATCGATAGCTTCGAGGTCCTGGGCGACCAATCTTCGACTCGGGACCCGTCGCTCGTCGGCCGGGGGATCGCCGAGGCGTTGCTGACCACCGCTGCGGGACTGGTCGTCGCACTAATTACCCTGTTGCCTTACAACCTGATCCGGGCTCAGGTGGATCGGACGCTTTCGCGTCTCGAGTCGCTGGTTGCTTCGGTAAAGCAAGCAAGGGATTAGTAAGGCGTCTCAAGAACTTGTGATCTACCCGAGTTGGGCCAGGATTTCCTGGGTCACTTCCCAGAACCGTATCTCGCGGAAAGGTGTCGCGGTGCCGGGGGCGCTGCCGTGGCGTTGGGTATGGTGGTTCCAGTGAGACTGGGCGTCGAATAGCTTGCGCCGGGTCGCCTCGGCGTCGGCAGGGTTCTTGCTCGCTTGGTACCTGCGAAACGCCACTAAACCGGTCAGGAGGTCGCGTAAAGCTTCGAAGAACGATTCGGTGTAAAGAAGGCTGTTGACCAGCTTTTCGAGCTTGCGGTCGGGATAATCGGAGAGCAGCAGTTGCAGATCGTGTCTGGCGGCAGCGATGCCACGAACCGCGGCTTCTTTCTCCGCGATCACGTCGTCGAGCTGTTCGTCCTTGAGCCGCTGCACCATCCGCCAGGCCGAGGCGGCGTCGAGCAAGTCGTCCTGTATCCAGTCGGCCGCGGGGTGCCAGGCGTTGGCTTTGTCACGGGCAAACGGGCCGATGTAAAACGCTTGGCGGACCAGCTCCGGCGACGCTTCGAGGATCCGGACCAATGCTTCGGCGACGTCGACGTTTTCGATTTCCAGCCGTTCGTTTACCCAGTCGCGAGCTAGGCGGTTCGCGTCGAGTTGAGGATCGTCGGCCAGGCGAGACACGGCGTAGACGTTGGCGTCGATCCACGCCTCGTTCTTGACGAAAGGACCGCCCCACCCGCCGCCGCGCACCCAGGCAAATACACCTGACACGTTCGCCTTGGTGGCCGCTTCACCCAGCCCGCGGGCCGAGGAAGCCTCGGCCGTCTCGGGGTAGCCGTCACGCCAAAGCGGTACCTGCCAGTTGGGTACACCGCCCTTGCCTTCAAACTCACGCTGGCATTGAAGTTCGTAGATGATTGGTCGGCCGTCGCAGGCGAGGCTCGCGTCGTTCCACGGCTGGTACCGCCAAAAATCGGTCTGCGTAAACTTGAACGACAGCACGAAGCGGTCGTCGTCCGGTTTCCCGGGCAGTCGGTCGACGATACGGCTTACCAGTTCGGCCGAATCGTGCATGCCGTTGGGTTGGACATTCCAGGCCCGGGCGATCAGGCGTTTATTGTGTTTTTTGACGACCGTGTCGTACGCCTGTTTGAGGACGTGGACGACTCTATCGGCTCGGCCGAATTGGCTGCAGCGGGGGCAGTGTGGACTGTAGATGTCGTTGCCTACGAGATGAGGGAGCCGCTGAGCGTCGGTATCGCCGAAACGTAAGACGATGCCGGCGATATCCGTCCACCGACGGATCATGGCGTCGAGGGCGTCGAGGGACAGCTTGAAGGCCGCGTCGCTCGCCGGGCAGAGCGTGCCCGGCCGGTTCTTGCACGTCAGCCCGAGGATGTTGCGGTCGACCTGATCGCGGGCCAGCACCAGCACGTCGTAAAACAGATAGACCTCTAGCCCCGCGGCACGGCAGGACTCGATCGTGCGGGTGACGCCGTCGATGGTTTGCTGCACGAATCTACGAAGCTCGATGTCGACGATTGCTTCGGGGTTGGACACGCCCGACAGTACGGTGGTTTCGAAGAGCACCTGGGCGTCGAAGCCCAACGCCTTGAGCTCGGCGGGGTCGTGATAACGCGACTCGACGTCGGGCTCGCCGAGGTTCTTGATCGTCGTGGCGAGTTTGAGCATGGATTGTCTTGATTCGTGATACAGCGGAAGGAACGCGGCAGGCGTCTAATTACATCATATCGATTTGGGGCTGACCGAGTGAACCGCACCGTGACTATTGGCTTGCCTCGCGAAACTTAGTGGTTAGCCGTAACCCAGCCTTTCGAGGTCCTCTTCCTCGAGTCCGAAGTGGTGACCGATTTCGTGCAGCAAAGTGATGTGGATCTGTCGTCGCAGTTCACAAGAGTAAGCTTCGCCTTCGTCGGCAGCGATCTCGGCGGCCAATCGCTGGATCGGTCCACGGAACAGCATGATCTGGCCGGGCATCTCGAAGCCGTGCTCGACGCTCTGTTCGGTATAGGGGATCGCGTCGTGCAGGCCGCAGAGGTTTTCATCGCTCGGGTCCATACCCAAGCTCGTCAGTAGCTGAGCCGTCGGCTCATCGTCGACGATCAGCGGCACCTCGTCGAGCAGTTCGAGGATCACTTCGGGCAACGCGTCGACCTCGTCATCGAGTAGCCGGTCGAATTCGTCACGTTCACGCCGGGAAACCATGCCGCCAGTGTACCCACGGAAGATGGCCAGTCGTTTCCTGGCATAATCACAGAACCACGAAATTTAAGCGGCATGCGATACAATGCGGGATTCATGCCCGACGAGCGTCCCCACTTCTTCGACCACACCCCCGAAACCCTCGCCGAGCTCTTCGGCGAGTGGGGGATGCCACGTTTCCGGGCGAAGCAGGTCATGGACTGGGTCTACGCCAAGGGCGTCGCCGACCCCCGGAATATGACCAACCTCGCGAGCCGTGACCGCCAAGTACTGGCCGAGCGGATGCGCTTCCTCGACGGCGTCCCTGTCCGCCATCAGTACGCTACCGACGGCACGCAGAAGCTGCTCGTCGACTGGTCGCTCGATCTTGCAGAATGGGAAGCCCGCGAGCGCAGCACGTCGCTGAACGTGCTCGGCAACGCTTTAGGCAACAGCGCGGCCCAGACCGAATGCGTCATGATCCCGTCCGGCCCGAAACGTAAGACCGCCTGCATCTCCAGCCAGGTCGGCTGCCCCGTCGGCTGCCGATTCTGCGCCTCCGGCTTAGGCGGGCTGGACGGCAACCTCACCAGCGGACAGATCGTCCAGCAGGCCTGGCAGCTCAACCAACTCCCGGGCGTGGGCCGGCTGACCAACGTCGTGTTCATGGGCATGGGCGAACCGATGGCGAACCTGCGCAACGTGCTCCCCGCGGTGCGTACGCTAGCCGCAGACTGGGGGATGGGGCTTTCCGCACGCAAGATCACGGTCAGCACCGTTGGCGTCCCCGCCGGCATCCGTAAGCTCGCCGACCTCGATCTGCCCGTTACCCTCGCCATCAGCCTGCACGCCCCCAACGACGAGATCCGCAAGAAAATTATCCCCTGGGCCGAGTTCGTCAGCATCGAACAGCTGACCGACGCTGGACGCGATTACTTCCGCAAGACCGGCCGGGAGATCACCCTCGAATACATCCTCCTCGGCGGCGTCAACGACCAGCCCGAACACGCCCACGAACTCGTCGGCGTCACCCGCCGGCTCCGCAGCAACGTCAACCTCATCCGCTACAACGAGGTCGCCGGCCTGCCCTACGCCCGCCCCACCGACCACGACGTCCGCACCTTCCAGGCCATCCTCCAGAAGGGCAACGTCAACACCCACATCCGCGCGAGCCGCGGCCGCGACATCGCCGCCGCCTGCGGCCAGTTGCGGCACGAAGCCGCGGGCGTGTAAGCTATTTTAAATGGCCAAAAAGGCCGCGTAGCTCAGTTGGATAGAGCGGCTGTTTCCGGAGCAGCAGGTCGCAGGTTCGAGCCCTGCCGCGGTCATTGGAGTAGGTCAGATAACGATAAGAAATCAGACGGCCCGTTGAGCCTTCTTCCACTGCTTATCGAGCCGCTTTTCGGAAACGGGGATCGAAGTACCCAATTCTTGGGCGAAGAGCGAGACCCGCCATTCCTCGAGCATCCATCGGTAAGCCGAAAGTGCCTCGGACGGCCGAGCCTCGGAGGTAAAGAGTCGCAGCGGATCCATCCGCGAAGACAGCTCTGCGGACGCGCTCTGGTCTCGGTCAACTTTCCCTTCTCCGAGTTTTCTCAGCCGGGTGAGTGAGGCGTGCAGGTAACGCGGCAGGTGGGGCAGCCACTCCGCAGGAGTACCGGATACAAAGTTTGTCCCGACGAGTTCGTCGATCTGTTCCCGGCACTGCCGAACGGCCGGTTCCCATCCGGACGGGCAGCGACTATCAAGTTCGTCGAGCTGTAGGCGGAGCTGTTGTGCCCGTTCCAGTATCGAGAGGGCCAAGCGGGCAACACGCGTTAACGCGCCGGGGAGCTCGTCGCGTCCGGCGGCCAGCAACGCCTCGAAGGCTGCCGCGGACCGGGGCGGATAATCAGCAATTCGCATGCGGTATACATCTGATACCGCATGCTCGATTAGTTGGCGGGTGAGGCCCACGTAGTCGCCGATTGGGCTGTACAGCAATCGAAGCCGATCGACCTCGGCGGCATAGCTCAAATGGCTCTTGAGCAGGGGTTCTTGGGTAATACACGCCAAACGCAGCACGCCCTCGATGTGTGCCGCCGCGGCTCGCTCCGGCGTCTCTAAGGTTCGCAGGCCGACCGCATCGCCCTGGTCCGTCAAGGCCGGGTAGGCCAGTAGCGTATACCCGGCGGGTTCGATCTCGACTTCACGTGGAAGTTCATCAATGTCGGGCCAATGGTGTAGTCCGTCGCGTTGCCAGGCGGGATCGCTGAGGTTGGCTGCGGCCTCTACGGAAGCGGTGTCGAGCTCGCGTTGCAGCGCCGCAACGTCCCGTCCCTGCTGAAGGAGCTGGCCCGATTCGTCGACGACCGCGATGTTCATTTGGTGGTGTGCTTCTATCTGCGAGAGATCAAACAGGTTCGGAGATAGACGATCGCCTGAGATATCACTCAACGCCTCCGCAACAGCGTCGAGGAAATCGCCCTCCCCGAACTCTATCCGCTGGACAGCTTCGGCCGCCGAGGTCGGGGCGGGCACCAACGGCTTGCGGTAGGTCTTGGGAAGACTGCGGATGAGCGCGGTAATACGGTCGGCCAACAGCCCGGGCACGCCCCATTCGGCCACCGAGACGGGCAGCCGGCCCAAAGCGTGGAGCGGTACGTTTAGCGTGACGCCGTCGTCCGCGGACCCGGCTTCGTACTTGTAATCGAGAGGCAGCTTCATGCCCGCGATGTCGAGGTGATCGGGTCGTCCGTCGTCGTCCGTAGCGTTTCCGGGGGCGGCGAGCAGATCCGACTCCTGCATGAACAAGGCTTTGGTATCTTCCCGCTCAGCCTGTTTACGGAACCGGTTCAGCTCCGCGACGCCGTAGACGTCCGGGGGGAGTCGGCGGTCGTAGAAATCGAATCGGGCTTGGGCGTCGGCGATCAGGTCGAAACGCCGCTGCTTGGCCTGCAGCTTTTCCACTTGGTCACGCAGCTTGCGATTATGTTCAAAAAATGGCGCGTGGATATCGGCGTCGTGCTCGACGAGGGCTTCCTGAATAAACATCTGCCGGGCCTGGGCGGGTTCGACCTTGGCGAAGCGGATACGCCGCTTGGGGACGAGCACTAAACCAAACAGAGAAGCCTTCTCGTAAGCCGCCACGAAGCCGCCGCGTCGGACCCAGTGCGGTTCGCGGTGCGTCAGTTTCACCAGCGATCCGGCCAGGGGCTCGACCCAGTTGGGGCTGATCTGGGCACAGGTCCGGGCGTATTGCTGAGCCGTCACAACGGTTTCGGCACAGACGATCCAGCGCGGCCGACTTTTGGCTTTCGCCAACGCAGAGCCCGGCCAAAGCCGAAGCTTCGCGTTGTGCGCCCCGGTGTATTCGTGGGCGTCGGTTTTGAGGGCGACGTTGGAAAGCAGCCCGGTCAATAACGCCCGGTGCACGGCATCGCTGATCTTATCGATCCCGTCGTCTCCGGCAACGCGACGAGACGTCTTGAGACCCGCTTGTTTCGCGAGGTCGGCGAGTTGCCGGTGCAGGTCGAACCATTCGCGGAGGCGTGGGTAGCTGAGGTAGGTCTTTTGACAGCTCTTGCGGAACTGGTTGTTCGATAGACGGGCCTTTTCCGCGTGAACGTGATCCCAGAGCTTGAGCAGCGTCAAGAAGTCGCTGGCGGGATGGACAAACGGGGCGTGAGCCTGGTCGGCGGCCTGGGCGTGTTCGGCGGGGCGTAGCCGGGCGTCTTGGCCCTCAAGCTCCGACGCGATGACCAGCACCTCCGCGAGGCAGTTTTCGTCCGCCCCGGCCAATACCATCCGTCCCACCCGCGGGTCGATCGGCAACTTGGCAAGTTTTCGGCCGATCTTGGTGAGTTTGCCGTCCCGATCGATCGCGTTCAGTTCACCCAGCGTCTGCGTGCCCTCGCGGACCGCGGATGCTTTGGGCGGGTCGAGGAAGGGGAACGTCTCGATGTTGCCGAGGTTGAGCGCTGCCATCCGCAGCATGACCGCGGCGAGGCTGGTGCGGAGGATCTCGGGGGTGGTGAACGCGTCGCGTGAGGCGAACTGCTCCTCGGAGCATAGCCGGATACACACGCCGGGTGCAACACGCCCGCAGCGGCCGGCCCGCTGGTTGGCCGAGGCCTGGGAGATGGTTTCGATCGGCAGCCGCTGCATCCGTGTACGTGGGGAATAGCGGCTGATCCGGGCGGTGCCGGGGTCGATCACGGCCGTGATATTCGGCACGGTCACCGAAGATTCGGCGACGTTGGTGGCGATGACGACGCGGCGGGTATGGCCCTTGGGATTAAACACCTTCTGCTGCTCGGCGTTGGACAGCCGGGCGTAGAGCGGAAGGATCTCCAGCGGCTTACCCCGCGACAGATGCGGGCTGTGCTGCGCGTGACTGCGGAGCACTTTGGCGGCCTGGCTGATCGCACGCTCGGTGGGCATGAAGACCAAGACATCGCCGTCGCGGTCGGCCGCAACTTCATCGAGGCATTCGGTCAGGGCGCGGTCGAGCGTGGGGCCTTCGCTCGGGGAGTCGCGTTCGTCTTCGGGGAGCGGCCGGTAGCGTGTCTCGACCGGGTACGTCCGGCCGGAGACTTCGATGAGCGGAGCTGGAACTAGCTGACCTTTTACGGTACGCCCGAAGTAGTCGGCGAAACGCTGCGGATCGATCGTGGCCGAGGTGATGACCAGCTTGAGGTCTCGCCGACGCGGTAGCAAACGCTTGAGGTAGCCAAGCAGAAAATCGATATTGAGCGAACGCTCGTGGGCCTCATCGATGATGATGGCGTCGTAGGCGAGCAGGTCCGGGTCCCGGCCGAGCTCGGCGAGCAGCAGCCCGTCGGTGAGATAGCGGATGTGCGTGAGCGGGCTGGAGGTGTCGTTGAACCGCACGGCGTAGCCCACCGAATCGCCGAGCCTCACGCCAAGTTCATCCGCCACCCGGGCGGCCAGGGTCCGGGCGGCGATACGCCGCGGTTGGGTGTGGGCGATCGTGCCCCCGATGCCGCAGCCGAGTTCGAGGAGGATCTTGGGCAGCTGGGTGCTCTTGCCCGATCCCGTCTCGCCACAAATCACGATCACCTGGTGCTGCCGGATGAGCTCGGCGATGTCTTGCCGTTTCTGGGAGATCGGCAGATCGGCGGGGTACGACACCCGGGGCTTGGCGTCGGCACGTCTTTGATATAGATCGCAAGATGCATCGAGCTGTTCGTGCAGCCGTTTTAGATTTCGGTCGTACGGCTTTTTGGCCTTACGGGCGGCCTGAATCTTCTTAGTCAAGCGTTTGAACGCCGGAACATCACGCCGCATCGCTTGGGCGTATCGCGCGGTGTCGGGCAATGCTTGCTGGTGGCGGTCTTCTGTATCCACGGGGCATCATGTTATCGATCCGCAGTCGCTCACGGCTAATGGCTGAGCGCATCTCCGCCTAGAAATCCGTTACCGGCTACTCTGCACGGATGCCGAGTGTTTCGCGTGACGACATCCTGTTGAGCTACCTCGATCAACTGCCTTTCGATCCCTATCCGGTGCAGGAAGAGGCGTTGCTTCGCTACTTCGAGCGGGCCGAGCCGGGCGGCGGCGTCTTGGCGTGCGCCCCGACCGGCACGGGTAAAACGGTCATCGGCGAAGCGGCGCTCTACGAGGCCCTGGCCACCGGCAAAACGGCCTACTACACCACCCCTCTTATCGCGCTAACCGAGCAAAAGTTCGCGGAACTGCAGGAAGCCGCCGAGCGGTGGGGCTTCAGTCGTGACCAGATCGGGCTGGTCACCGGCAACCGATCGGTAAACTCCAGGGCCAATGTGCTTGTGGTTGTCGCCGAGATCTTGCTCAACCGGCTGCTGCATCCCGAGGCGTTCGACTTTTCACACGTCAGCGCGGTGGTGATGGACGAGTTCCACAGCTTCGCCGAGCCGGAGCGGGGCATCGTCTGGGAGCTGTCGCTTTCGCTCCTTCCCAATCATGTCCGGCTGATGCTGCTCTCGGCCACGGTCGGGAACGCCAGCTTATTTTTGTCGTGGCTCCGTCAGCAGCACGGCCGCGACTTGACCCTTGTCCAAGGTACCGAGCGGCGCGTGCCGCTGGAATACCACTGGATTGGCGGCGAACTACTACCTGACCACCTTGTGGACATGGTGCGGGGCGACGAAGAGACGCGGAAGACCCCGGCGTTGGTCTTCTGCTTCGACCGGGCCAAGTGCTGGGCGACCGCCGACCTCCTGCGTGGCCGCGACATGCTGATCGATGGGCAACGGGAACAACTCGCCGAGCGGATCGAGGCCTTGGCCGATGAGGGCTTCTTCAGTCAAGGAGCGGGGCCGAAACTCAAACGCATCCTGCTCCGCGGCGTCGGCGTCCACCACGCGGGCATCCTGCCGAAGTTCCGCCGACTGGTCGAAGAACTTTTCCAGGCGAAGCTGCTGAGCTTCTGCGTGTGCACCGAAACTCTCGCTGCAGGTATGAACCTCCCCGCCCGGTCGGTGGTATTGACCGACCTGCTCAAAGGACCCAAGGGTAAAAAGAAACTCATCGCCGCGAGCAACGCCCACCAAATGTTCGGCCGGGCGGGTCGACCGCAGTTCGATACGCAGGGCCACGTCTTCGCCGTCGCCCACGACGACGACGTCAAGATCCTCCGACACAAAGCCAAGATCGAGCAGATTCCCGAAGACACCAAAGACCCCAAGCTCATGGCCGCCCGCAAGAAGCTGGTCAAGAAGACACCCCGGCGGCGCGAAGGCGTGCAGTATTGGTCGGAGACGCAGTTCGAGAGTCTACAGACTGCCGAGCCAGGCAAGCTCGTGAGTAAAGGGCACTTGCCGTGGCGGCTGCTCGCCTTTCTGCTGGACACCGATGCCGACGTCGCTCGGCTGCGCGAAGCCGTCAGCAAAAGGCTAATGCCCGAGCCCGACCTCGCCGCCGCCCAACGCCACCTCACCAAGCAACTCGTCACGCTGCACGAAGAGGGATATGTCGTTCTGAATCCGCCGCCACCTGCCAAGGCCAACCCCGACGAAGCAGAAAACGGCTCGGATAGTGGAGCGGCAGACGACCAACCCAGCGCGGTTGCCGAGGACAACCCGCTCGCGGGTCTAACGCTGGGCGGTGGGCTGAACCTCGGCGGCGCGCCCACGGGTAAGCCTAAGCCGTTACCCAAGACAACGCCCAAAAAACAAAATCAATCCGACAAGGAAGACGAGCCCAAAGAAACCTACGCCCCGCTGTCCGCCACAAAAACCGATCGACTCGACCTGCTCCTGAAATTCCGGGCCGTCCCGCCGCTCTACGGCGTGTTCCTACTCGACTACCTCGGACAGGCCGAGGCCCACGAGCGCATCCAGATCTTCGAGTCCCTCCTTGAGATGCCCGGCTCGGTCGCCCGCGACGTCCGCGTGCCCTGGCCGCAAGACCTGCCCCCCGGCAGCATGACGGTGGAGATGCTCGACCCCGCCCTGCTGCAGAGCGGACTTTACACGCACGACGAGATGTACCCCCCGCCGCCGCACGAGCAAGACCGCCCCTTCGGCGAGCCGCCCAAGTTCCCAATCACGCTCGGCGAAAAGCTCTACACCCTCTTCCAGCACCAGGTCTCCAACCCCGGAAGCTTCCGCGTCAACCCGGTCTGGGCCGCCGGCGACTTGCTGGAGTTCAACGGCGACTTCAATAAGTTCATTACAAGCCGCGACCTGCAGACCCAGGAGGGTATGATCTTCCGCCACGTCCTCCGGCTGATCCTGCTGTGCGATGAGTTTGCCGCGGTCACCCCGCCGGGCATAACCGCGCGAGCCTGGCAGCGCGACCTGCGCGAAATCTCCGAGATCCTCACGGCGGCCTGCCGGGCGGTGGATTCACAGTCCACGGATCAGATTTTGACCGTAGGCGATTAAGGTGAGAGTGTAATCATCTCACTTTTGATTCACTTTATAAAAAGTGAATAGAGCGTACACGGCATAGTTCCAGGTGATGCCTCGAGGGCTCACACCCCTTGATTCTCTAAGAAGTCGCCAAGGCCCAAGCAACCACTTCATTTACGCTTTTAGGTAAATCCTGATCTGACCCGAAGTATCGTCCCAAGCCGAATACCACTAATCGCAGCGGGGTCGGTTTAAGTCGAACCCCGCCTGATCCGTGTGAACAGAAGACCCATTGGAACAATCAGAGCGAGCGATGAAGGTGTCGGCACCGCGGTAAGCCGCACAACATCTCTTGTACCCATTACATCACTCAGATATTGCACTTCAAACGTCACCCTACTGGGTTCCGTTACGATGAGAGAATGGAACACACCCGTGATGGATTCGGCGGTCACAATATCGAAACTGTCTCCCAGTTGAATCGCTGTAATATCGTATTGATCGATAACGATCGAGCCGTCTAAGGCTGCCGTGCTCAGGACCTCTATTTGCGAGAATCCGCCCCGATCAGCATTTTGCAAGTCGATCGAAAGGGTCGATTTCTCTGACATGGCCAAGGCGTCCATCAGCAGCTTCCCCGCGCCATCTATGCCGGGGCGTAACCGACCGTCGGTTACCGTGACCAGGCCGGGACCGGTCGAGCCGATACCGGCGAGTGTGCCCCCGGTTTTGACCGTGACAGAACCGCTGCCGAGCATCGAAGGTGTCGTACCCGTCGGTGCGTCAGGGCTGCGCAGCTCGAGCACGCCTTCTTCGACGACCGTACCGCCGGTGTATGAGTTGTAGTCGCGTAAAACCTGCGTTCCGGTACTGCCACGCTTGACGAGGGATCCGTCTCCCTCGATCAAACCGGAATAGTCCCCTTCACCGACGGAATCAAAACCGGCATAGTTGCCAATGACGAGGGCAGCGCCCGCATTAAGCCTGACGGTGCCGATTCCGTTTAGCCCACCGATCGCGTCGGTGATGCCGCTACCCAGCGATAAAAGTGAGGACGCACGCATATCGATCACGCTCGTGTCGGACAATCGGCCGCTGCCGACCACGGAGAGGAGCCCGAGCGTATCGACAGTGGTTGTTCCGGTATAGGCCTGCCTGCCGAGGACGGTAAGCGTGTTGATATTGAGCCCGCCAGCACCAGAGATCACGCCGCTAAAGTCCCCGGAAACGCTCAGTTCTTTCCCCCCAGCGATTGAGATCGCGGAGCTGCCGCCGAGGCTGCCGATCGTGATGTCGTTATCGATCGTCAAGTTGCCTGTGCCGGAGAAACTATCGATCTTTGCCTGGCCGTTAACGACTGTGTGGCCCGTGTTACTGATCGACCCGAAGTGCGATGCGCTGTCGATCTGAAAGGTCGCCCCGTCCGAGACGCTGACGTCGGGTATCTGCAAGACGTTTGCGGCGGGGCCGAGTGTTAGTTTTCCGCCTTGAACTAGGATATTGCCATCGAAGTTGAGCGTACCGTTGAGGGTCTGGGTCCCACTGCCACGTTTACCGATCCCGCCGCTCCCGAAGATCGTGCCCGAGAAGTTGCCGGTACCCGGGCTGTTTGCGGTGATATTGCCCATGAACAAACGCGACCCGCCGCGCAGGTCGACGCTACCCGCTCCCCTGAGCCCGGCGATGGCGTCTGTGCGTCCGCCGGATGTGACGGGATCGATCCTCAGGGTGCCAGGAGCCTCGATGGTGACGACCGATTGGTCAGGCAGAAACCCGTCATCGAACAAGCGGAGGGTACCCTGCTCAATCAGCGTCGGGCCGGTATAGGAGTTTTTGCCGTAGAAGATCGATGCTTTCGGCCCGCGTTGGATAAATCCACCGCCGCCGGAAACGGTTGAACGGTAGTGGATCGTAGCGCCCATCGCGTTCGATACCAGGAAGAACCCGTTTGTGTTGATGTTGGCGAGGTAATCGATCCGGGCGTTCGCCGTGGACTGGGTGGTAAGGCTGGCGTTGTTGCCCAGGATGATGGGGAAAAAGATCTGCGGGGAACAATCCAGCGATACGTCGCAGCCGCTGCCGGTGTAATTGATCGTCCCGTGGAGGGTGAGACGGGAGCCATTGCTGACGCGCCAATCTCCCTCGCCACGTATGCCGCCTGTACCGATCTCCAAGGCAAATAAGGTCCAGTCTTCGTTTAGCGTAGAAGGACCACGGTTTTCAAAACTGATCCTTTCGAGTGGGTCTTTCTCCGGGACACCGCCTACCCAGTTCAACGGATTGGTCCAGTTGTCCGTGAAGCCCTGCCCGATCCAAGTGCTCTGAGCCAGCGTCGGTGGGCCCAGAAACAAGGCGGCAGCAGCCGCCAGTGTAACGCCCCGGCGTTGGCCCCGGCGATACAGTCCGGCGAACACCTGTGCCGCATTATGAGGGAAAGTTATATTAAGCGTTTTCATCGTGTCCCCAAGGGCTAAGAGGTGTCGCGGTGCGCAAACAAGTTTTATAACCTAGCATGCCGAACACAGAATCCGGAGCACTTGTTGAAAATTGTTAATCACATGGGGCTTCATCAAGATGCCGCGGTCATTTGCTGGGGTCGGCCTGCTCACGGCGGCTCGGCATTTGGAGCCTGATTTTTTTGTACGCGTTGGCACATAATCTAGCGATAGACCGATGCATTAGAATCCCCGCATGCGGTGGGCGCGACGCATCTGGGAAGACTTCAACGGGCTGGTGACCCCCGCCGACCTCATGGGTGTGGTGGGGTTGTGGCTGTACAAAGGCACCGCACGCCGTACGATGGCCGTCGCGTTGACGTTTGCGGGGCTTCTGGTCCTGCGTAAGAAAGTAGACACCGGCGTGTCATTCGGGTCGGCGGTCTCCGGCACGGGGCTGATCCTCCTGGTGAGTTTCCTCGGGGGCATCGTGCTCATGGTGCTCAGCGGCTCAGTCGCCCGCCGGGACCTCAAGCTCGCCGAGGCCAAAGGTTCGAACCTGCTGGAGAACATGAAGAAGTCGCGGGCTAATCTGCACGCCGACGTATTATGGGATCAGGTCTTCAAGTACGAACAGGACCTTGCCGATCCCGACGAGATCGTTGCCGAGCGACAGGCCCTGGCGCTGCACCGCGGCGAGATCGAGGGGATGATGGCCGATGTTTTTCGTTGCGGGAAGAACCCGCCCCAAGTTTTTCGCGGGCTCGGCCTGACCGAAGAAGGCTTCCACTTCGCTTTCGACTACGGCGTCCGGGCCCCGCTGCCCCGCAGCGTGCTCCGCCGTCAGCTGCGGTACGACTTCTCCAAGATTTCCCACTGGTACGACGGGGCGCCGTTCCACCAGACCGACACCAAGCTCGAGGAGCAGTTTCAGGCTGGCGATGCCTTGGGCGATGCCCAGCGGATGGCGGGCATGAACTGGTTCGACTCGCTCCGGCGGACTCGGCTCCGCTCGACCCAGATGATGTGGCTGCGTTTCATCACGCGGGCGATTCAGATCCGCGTCGCGCAGGCCTGCCGGAGTCTGGACGAAGACTACCCCGACTTCGATTTCCTGCCGGATCACTTCCTGTGGCCCAACCCGCTGGCGGAGCAGGCCGTGGCGGACAGGTTAGGCGAAGACGCTTTAGCGGAACTCATCGACACCCGGCGTCGAGTATTTCAGCGGGTGTTCAACCGCGAGCCAGAGCTGGCGAAGAACCTAATGAAGAAAGCGGTGTACCCCAACTTCGAACTGGCGACCGAGCTGCGTCGGCGGTTCGATCCGGAGTACGTGGTCGGCGCTCTGGACCAGACTTGGCAGGACGGTCTTAGTCGGTTTGGCCGCGCGATCCCCGCCGAATCGCGCAGGATGCGGAAGGTGCGGGCGTATATCGAAGCTACAAAACAAGGACAGCAAAGCCTCACGCAAGGCCCAAAGCGCGAAGCGATACACGGCTTGACGCCATTGGAACAACGGGCGGTGAGGATTGCACACCACTGCGGGCAAGACGCCTCGGTCTCCGCGGTGCTGCCCAAGGCCAAGCGGATCAACCGGCTCCTGCTGGCGGTACGGGTGCACCACACGTTGGCCCAACTTGAGCTGATGGACTACGAGTTTTATCTCGACGCGATACTGAATTGATCCAGATGAAAAATACCGAACGATTTAGTGTTATGAATCGGCCGAAGGCCTACGGCGTCCGCTCAGCCAAGCCTCGAGCCCCAGAGTCGCAAACGCTAAAACCATAATCATCACGCCCCACGAGAGCAGCCCGCTGGGCAACACTACGTCAATTCCGGCCCGTACTCTTTCGCACAGCCATACCCCTCGATCAACGATTCGCCCCGGAGACGCGCCGCCGATTGCGATGAGAAACAAGGCCGGCCATACAGGGAGTAACCACAAGCTCCGCTGCCTCCACCAGACCCCCGCGTAAGCCACGCCGGCAACGACCAGCCACATCCTCAGCACCGACCATTCGAACCGCACCACGCCCCAGTCGATGGTCATCACTTCCCCATTCACCCCGGAATATGCCGCAGACATCGACCCCGAACCCGCCGCGATCCCCCCGACGAGACCCGCCAGAACCGCCGCGACGCGTGGCGTTACCGCCCAAGGACTCCGCAGCAGCAACACCACGCTCAGCCCCAACAAGACCGGCGAGAGGTGCGCCGCGGTCCACGTTTCGTTATAAACCCAATGGATCGCTAGCAGGTGCATGACCGCAGACCCGCTAGGCAGCAAAATCAACATGGCTCGCAGCCTCCGGCACCTTTCTTGACCGGCTCGCGGATCGCTCCACGCCCACAGCGACACCGCGATCAACACCGCCGCCGCCCACCACGCCCCGGTCAGCCACCAGCCCGGCAAGCCGCCGCTCCCCCAGGCCGCTCTCGCCAGCAGCGGCAAGCCGAACGCCCCCACCACTCCACATACGCAAGAAACCCAACCGCCCAGTCCTAGCCGCAAGCCTGATATCCGTGCCACGATCCCTGCTTGTGCAACAGCGACCACCGCCGCCAAGCCCCCGATCGCCGTCCCCCACCCCAGATGAGCGATCGCCAACTCGTTAAACACCAGCGTCGTATCCGCCATCAGCAGAACCGCCAAGCCCAGAAGATGCTTCGCTTCTCGCACACCTGTTCCGCGACGCCAGAGCCAAACCCCCAGCCCCAAAACCAACCACTGATACGCCAGTAACACCCCCGCCAACGCCAAGACCGGCCCCAGTTCGTCCGGCCGATCGTGCACCGCCGCGTTTACCAGATAACACCCCACCAACATCAGCCCCCCACTCACCAGAAACCACGGATGCTTCCCGCCGTATCGCCTGGAATTACTCAATACTTTTCCTTCCACGCCTACCGATGATTCGGCGGCAAGTTCCGCCAAGTCCACCGTCTCCGCATCCCCGTCGGCTATCGTCCAAGCTGCATCCATATCGCACCAGACCTTTCGTTGGGCACGCAAGACAGCTCACCGCCGTCTCACGAGGCGTTACACCACGCTGACGGCAAACGTTGTTGAACTTAAGAGCACATGACAACTCAAGTGTCACGCTCCAAGTGAACGCACCAACCGTCAGTCATGCCCGGCAGAACGACCGCCGAGCACCGCTGGCCCGCAGAGACATCGCAAACTCAAACGCTAAGCGGGAAGGCCTGGGAAGTCAGGGATAAGAAAGAATCGAAACAAGAATGGCAAGTATTGCGTCCGACCCAGACCGTTCGCAGCAATCAGATTGTCTACTCAAATATACGGCTGTCGGCCCTGATTTGTTAAGAAAAATCTGATGCCAACGACAATTTAAAACCGCCAGGTTTCAACGCGATTCTTCAACTCAACGATTCGCTCGTCGACATGCTTGCGTTCAACCCTGGCGATGCGACGGAGACTGAAGTCTTCGATCGTAAAGCTCGCCGCGGCGCTGCCGTGGAGCATCGCTTGTTGGATCGCCTCGATATCGTCGGCCCCTGCCTCGCGTTCGGCCATGTACCCCAACAACCCGCCGAGGAATGAATCGCCGGCCCCCGTCGGATCGACAAGTCGCTCAACGGGATACGCCGGGCAACGCCAGGTTTTTCCGGGGGCGTCGGCGTGGGCGAGGAAGGCGCCATCCTCGCCCACCTTGAGTACGGCGAAACGCGGCCCGAATCCGAGAAGTTTGGTCACCGCCCGCTTGGGATCGCCTTCGCCGGTGAGGCGGGCGGCCTCCCAATCGTTAATCACCAAGCCATCAGCTTGGGCGATCGCTCTAAGCAGTTCCAGCCGGTGTTTATTGACGTACAGATCGATCGTATCGAGCACCGTCAATCGTGCATTACGGAACTGTTGCTGCAGGGCAAGCTGGTTTTCGGGCTGCGTGACCCCGGCACAGATATACCGCGTGTCACGCCACGCCTCCGGCAGCGGGGGAATCGCTTCGACGCTGCGGTCTTCGTGGACGACCAGGGTGTCGCGGTTCTGCAGGTCTTCGTGGTACACCCCGTGCCAGCGAAGCGTCCTGCCGGGTCGATTGACCACGCCCGACAGATCGATACCCAACGCTTCCAACTCCCGCCAAAGCGCTTCGGGGTAATCTTCGCCGACCGCCGCCAACACGCGGACCGGGCCAAACAGTCTCGCCGCCGCCGCGAAGTAGGCCGCCGCCCCGCCCAAAACATCGAGGACCTTTCCCCGACCCGGCACCTCGACGGTGTCGATGCACAGCGTTGCGTTGACCAGCACTCCGTCGGCAGCCATGCGGTTCATCCGTTGAGGGTGTGGGCGTTACGCCTTAACGTCGAGCATCGCGGCGTATTCTCCCAGCCGGGTATCGAGTTCGGCCGAGCCGATCTCCATCAGCCGGGCGAGGCTGAACGACTCGATGTTGTAGCTGGCCACAACCGTGCCGGCCGCCATCGCCTTCTTGAGGTTATCTAGCGAGGTACTGCCGCCGGACGCGGCGAGGTAGCCCATCATCCCGCCGCCGAAGGTGTCGCCCGCACCGGTGGGGTCGACGACGTCCTTCGCCGGGTAGGCGGGCAACGCAACCGCGCCGTCGGCGTGGAGCAGGAACGCGCCGTGCTCGCCCTTCTTAATGACCACGAACTTCGGGCCCATCGCCAGGATCGCTTCGCCGGCCTTGACGATGTTGGTCTCGCCGGTGAGCAGGTGGGCTTCGCTATCGTTCAACACCAGCCCGTCGATCTTGGCGAGGAGCGTCTTGAGCAGGTCCTTCTCGGTCTCGATCCACAGGTCCATCGTGTCAGCCACAACGAGCTTGGCCGAGGGGAACTGCTCCAGAAGCGCGAGCTGGCCGCCGGGGTGCGTATTCGCCAAAAACAGGTATTCGCTGTCTTTGAACTCAGCCGGCACGGGCGGCAGGTCTTCCGCCAGGACGTTCAGATCGACGCTGATCGTCTCGCGGTCGTTCATGTTGTCGAGGTATTTGCCAGTCCAGCGAAACGTCTTCGAGCCCTGTCGTTTCTCAAGGCCCGCGAGGTCGATGTTGAAGTGGCGGAACGGCTTCTCGAGCTCATCGGGGAAGTCGTCGCCGACCGCCCCGACGAGGCGGACGGGGCCATGGAAGCTTGCGGCGGCGGCGAAGTAGATCGCGCTGCCGCCGAGCACGTCGGGGGCCTGGCCGGTGGGCGTGTGGATGGTGTCGATGCCGATGCTGCCGGTGACGATAAGGCTCATAACAGATTTACTTTCACTGGGATAAGGTTGATTTGTTAGCTGAAAGGCAAGCGCCTCCGCGGCGAGCGGTCAGGGCTTCGCCCCGACACCCCAAATGACAAACAATAAGCCGCAATTACCGAAGTAGTCTGGGATAAACGGGGTGCAGGGGCAACGCCCCAGGCGCTCGCCTTAAAAAACGATCTAATTCTTAAACTTCCCCATCTTGCAGATGTGCTTCCACTCCGTCGCGGTGACGGGCTGGACGCTAAGGCGGGAGTTATTGACCAGGACCATCGCATCGAGCTTCGGCTCTTCTTTGATCTCATCAAGGCAGACGGGTTTGGGCATCGGCCCGACGGCCTTGAGCGTCACCATGCCGAACCCTTTGCCGGTCTTGTCGGTGGGGTCGGGCTCGTGTTCTTTGACGACCTCGACGACGCCGACGATAGTGCGTTCTTTAACCGAGTGGTAAAAGAAGCCGCGGTCGCCCTTCTCCATCAGCTTCATATTGTTGTTGGCCTGATAGTTGCGGACGCCGTCCCACTCGGTGGTCTTCTCCGGGGCGTTCATCTGGTCGTCCCACGACCAGTTGCCGGGCTCGGATTTGTATAGCCAGTAGTTCATATTTCGTCTCTCAAAAAGCCGCGGATGTTATCCGCGGTCTTCTGTTTTTGCGCCAAGACCGCCGATGGCATCGGCGGCTTTATGGGGTAACGGCAGCCAGGCAGGCGTCAATACGCCCAAGCGTCTCGTCGCGGCCGAGGATTTCGAGAGTCGGGCCGATCTCGGGGGAGACGGCGTTACCAGTCATCGCGACACGCAACGGCTGAGCTACACCGCCCATATTCTTCAGGCCGAGCGTCTGCCAGAGCTGGTCCAGCGACGCGTGGATCGGCTCCGCTTCCCATACGGGGAGCGTCGCCAACGTCTCGCGGACCTTGGCCAGCGACTTCAGCCCCTCGCCCTCGTTCTTGGTGAGATTCTTCTTCACCGCCTTGGGCACATACTCGCTGGGTGCTTCAACAAAGAACTTGCCCAACTCGGCCGGGTCGCTGAGCGTCTTGCTGCGTTCTTTGTAAGCCATGGCGAAAACGCCGAAGCCATTACCTAGTTGTTCGACGTAGTTCGGGAAGTACATATCGAAGTGATCCTTGAGCGTGGCGGTCCACTCGTCCTCGGGCATCTGTAGGAACGTGTCCTGGCTGAACGCAGCTAGCTTGTCGCGGTCGAACTTGGAATTGCTTTTGCCGATACGGTCGAAGTCGAAGTGTTCGCAGAGGTAATCAAGGTCGAACCGTTCGAGGTCGTTGCCGGGGTTCCAGCCCAGGAGAGCCAAATAGTTGAGCAAGACGGGGACGGTATAGCCGCTATATCGAAAATCACGTGTCTCGATTTCGGGCAAATCTAAATCGAGTAATCCTGCAACAACCTTTGCCAGCACCGCATTATCGTTTTTACCTTCAACAAAATCTTGAATGGCATTTTGTGATGCATTCAGTACGTTCTTGTCAGTATCCCAGTCACGAAGACGAGAACGATGCAATTTCTCTCGGAAAACCGTAGGGCTGGAGGCGTCGATTGAATATTCACCTCGAGAAATATCCTCAAGACCGATTTTTTGATCTTTGGCTAAGACCTTCGCAAGTGTAAGACTAATTTCGCCGAGTAATTCCGGATTGTCCTTGGCAGCTTTTCTCGCTGCTTTCGCCTTATCCCGCTTCGACATCTTCGACCCGTCGGGGTTCATGATGCTGGGGGTATGGCACCACACTGGCCGCGGCTCGCCTAGGGCGTCGTAGAGGGCGGCGTGTTTGGTCGTGTTGCTCAGGTGTTCTTGGCCGCGGATGACGTGGGTGACGCCCATGTCGGCGTCGTCGACCACGACGGCGAGGTGAAATGTCGGGAATCCGTCGGTCTTCTGAATAACGAAGTCTTCGAGGTCTTTTTCTTCAACCGCAATGTGGCCGAAGACCGCGTCGTCGAACACGACGGGCTTGTCCATGCGGAAGCGGACCGCGCCATCGTCTTCGTAGGTCAGGCCCGCGGCCTTGAGCTTTTCGAGGGCGGTGTTGTAGAGGTCCAGCCGTTCGGACTGCCGGGGGATGTTGTCGTGGTTGTCGCCGCGCAAACCCAACCATTCGAGGTCGCGGAGGATGTTCTGCTCGGCCTGCTTGGACGAGCGTTTCTGATCGGTGTCCTCGAAACGCAGCAGGAACCGGCCGCCCCCAGAAGTGTGCCGCTTCGCGTACGCCCAGGCGAACAGCGCGGTGCGGGCGCCGCCGATGTGGAGCTCGCCGGTGGGCGAGGGGGCGAAGCGGGTGATGACGGGGGTTGCTTGGTCGGCCATGGGGTGACGGATTGTAGTGAGAATTTTGATATCTGGCGGCTACAAGTTTACGGACCGCCTCCGCGGCGAGCGGTCAGGGCTTCGCTCCGACACCCCCCAGACAAAGTAAACGTATGAGGAGGTCTGTCGTCTTCGGGGTGCAGGGGCTGAGCCCCTGCCGCTCGCCGCGGAGGCGACCGCAGCACCACGCCTTCCCGCTACAATCCGCATTCGCACCACGGATGAAACGCAGGAAGCAAAACCGATGAGCACGGACGCCAACCCAACACCCGAAAAAAACCCTTCGCACTTCATTGTGCAAGAGATCGAAGCCGACCTCGCGGCCGGTAAAGTCGACCGCGTCCACACCCGCTTCCCCCCCGAACCCAACGGCTACCTCCATATCGGCCACGCCAAGGCGATCTGCATCGTCTTCGGACTCGCCCAGCAGTTCGGCGGCCGGTGCAACCTCCGCATGGACGACACCAACCCGGCCAAGGAGGAGCAAGAATACATCGACTCGATCAAGGAAGACGTCACCTGGCTCGGCTTCGATTGGGCCAACCTCTGCCACGCCTCGGACTACTTCGACCAGCTTTACAACTGGGCGGTCGCGTTGGTCAAAGCGGGTTACGCCTATGTCGACGACCAGACCGCCGACCAGATCCGCGAAAACCGCGGCACGCTCAACACCCCCGGAATAAACTCACCGTTCCGCGACCGCCCCGCCGAAGAATCGCTGGACCTCTTAGCCCGGATGAAGGCCGGTGAATTCGAAGAAGGCTCGCGTGTCCTCCGGGCGAAGATCGATATGGCCTCGCCCAACATCGTCATGCGCGACCCGGCGATGTACCGCATATTGAAGCAATCCCACCCCCGCACCGGCGACGCCTGGTGCATGTACCCCATGTACGACTGGGCCCACGGCCAGTCCGACTGGATCGAGGGCATCACCCATTCGCTCTGCTCGCTCGAGTTCAAAAACAACCGGGAGCTCTACGAGTGGTTCATCGGCAAGATCGCCGAGGTGTCCGGCCACCCCGAAGGCGTGTCCCACAAAACCCGCCAGATCGAGTTCGCCCGCGGCAACATCACTTACCTCATCACATCGAAGCGCAAGCTCCTGCAGCTTATCACCGAGGGCCACGTCACGGGTTGGGACGACCCGCGGATGCCGACGCTGCGGGGGATGCGTCGACGGGGCTACACCGCCGCAGCGATCCGCCGGTTCTGGGACGAGGCGGGCGTCGCCAAGCGGGTGAACAACATCGAGTTCGCCAAGCTGGAAAACGTCCAGCGGGCCGACCTCAACGCGATCGCCCAGCGGCGTATGGCCGTGCTCGACCCGATCAAGGTGACGATTACGAATTACCCCGACGACCAGGTCGAAGAGTTCGACGCCCAGAACAACCCCGAGAATGAGGCCGACGGCACCCGTAAAGTCCCGTTCAGCAAGCACCTCTACATCGAACGCGAAGACTACAAGCCCAACGCGAATCGCAAGTTCTTCCGCCTGACCGAGGGCCGGGAGGTCCGGCTACGCTGGGCCTACTGGATCAAGTGCAACGAAGCGATCACCGACGCCGACGGTAACGTCACCGAGCTGCTCTGCACCTATGACCCCGACACCCGCGGCGGCGACGACCCACCGCCCGGCGCCGAGGGCAAGGTCCGCAAGGTCAAGGGCACGATCCACTGGGTCAGCCAGGCCCACGCGATCGATGCCGAAGTCCGGCTGTACGAACACCTATTCACGAAAGAAAACCCCGAAGACGTGGATGAAGCTTCCGGGGGTGCTTCCGGGGGTAATTGGCTCGATAACATCAACCCCGATTCACTGAAGGTCGTCACGGCTAAGGCGGAGCCCGCTCTGGCCGATGACCAGCCGGCAACTCCTCTGCAGTTTGAGCGTCATGCCTACTTTGTTCGGGACAGCGTCGAGCCGACCAACGCTTCGGGCCAGCCGGTGTTCAATCGCACGGTGACGCTTCGGGATACTTGGGCGAAGCAGCAGAAAAAAGGCTGATCGGGGCCGGCTGATTCGCTCGACCGTTACAGATTAACACTCGCCGGAATCATTGGGTCGAATTTATTAATCGCGACATCACATGAAATCTGTGGGGGCCGATAAGCACAGAGTAGGCTTAACCTTCTCTGCGTGAACCCGGCCGGACCCGCACCATGCGACAGCTCATCTCGATTCTGGCGTTCGTCGTGGTTGCTCTGGCGGTGTCGGGCTGCGATCAAGAACCCTCGGCGATATCGACGGGCACCGGCCAAACCGTGGACATTACAGCAGAGTCTTCGGTCGACGGTGCCGATTTGCAAAAGGCTCCAAAACAAACCGCGGCTCAGCGCGATGCCGAGCGGCACAAGCTGCTATCGATGCGGCTCACCGCGCTGGACTTCTTTGCCGAGCAGATGTGGCCCAGCCACGACCATGAAGCGGGGTTCAACTGGCTGCGTAACTCTGCCGCCGGCTCTGGGTTGAAGTTGACAGAAATCACTGCCGAAGACGACATCGAACGCGACGGCGTGACCATCCGGCCGCTAACGCTGCAGGCCATGGGTAATTGGGCGGACGTGGTTTCCTGGCTTCAGGCGATCGAAGCATCGCAACGCCGACTCGTTCTGCGTAAGGTCGACCTGAACACGCGGCGTGACGGCGTGCGGGCCGATTTGGAGATCGCGGTCTTGATCGATCAGCCGACCGGGTTGATGCGGCTTACCGAGATGGACGTCGCCGAGCTCAGCGGCGAAGCGCTGGACCATGCGGTGCGGATCATTGAGGCGGACCTAAAAGGTAAGAGCCAAGCGCTCAACGAACTCGGGGCGGACGCCTCTTGGTCCCGGCCAATCGCGGAGCTGACCGAGTGGATGCCCGACGCGGCCCGGCCGGTGACGCTTTCGCTGACCCGCACGGGAAACGGCGAACGCGCCCGGGAGTTCAGCGGCCGGTTTGTTCTCGTCGTATCCGACGCGGGCCAGGTGCCGGGCTACATCCGTCAACTCCAGAAACAGCCGGGTTTCGCCGCGGCGGGCCTGCAGTCGCTGCGACGGGCAGGGGCTGGCTGGCAACGAGCAGTGGTGACGTTCACGTTTACCGGCGTCGATGCTTTGCCTGATCCAATGAATAATCCGTCGAGTATGGCCAGGGCGGCCACAAAGGCCCCTTGACACAATAAAATATGTTTGTATTTTGTAAGGTATGCAAGGAGGCAGCCCGAACAACGACCCCGGAAGTAACTCCGGAAATGATCCCGGTCGCGACCCCGAGTTCCGAGACGCCCTGCCGAACGGCCCGGCCCACCGCCGCGGAGCCGGCCTCAACCCCGGCAACCGGTTCGAGAAACATAACGTCCACGTCCTCGGCGAAGCCCTCGATCAGCAGCAGGCCGAGCGTAAAGCAGAGGCCCAAGAAGCCGAACGGGCTGGCCCCAGCGACAAACGCCACTCCGTGATTAAACCAGATTACAACGACTCGGCGGAAGCCAGCACCGAACCGGCGATACGCGTGCCGCTACAAATCTTTCCGGACCAGACCCAGACCATCATCAACCGGGTAAAGCCGACGTCGGACGTGCCCTTCGACTGGACGGTCAACCCCTATCGCGGCTGCGAGCACGGCTGCATCTACTGCTTCGCTCGGCCGTACCACGAGTACCTCGGCTTCTCGATGGGCCTCGACTTCGAGACCAAGCTAATGGCCAAGCACGACGCGCCCGACCTGCTCAAGAAAGAGCTGGGTAACAAGCACTGGCCCGGCGAGCCGATCGTTATGTCGGCGATCACCGATATCTACCAGCCGATCGAAAAAGAGCTGCGGATCGCCCGGGGGTGT
This sequence comes from Planctomycetota bacterium, assembly GCA_038747275.1. GTDB lineage: Bacteria > Planctomycetota > Phycisphaerae > Phycisphaerales > Phycisphaeraceae > Algisphaera. Next base: position 155,203 of record JBCDJW010000001.1, read on the forward strand.
CTCGAGGTGATGGCCGACTGCATGCAGCCGGTGTCGACGATGACCAAGAACACGCTGGTGCTGCGCGACCTCGACCTGTGGCAGAAGCTGGGCGAACGCAACGCCGGGCGGGTGACGGTGACGCTGGTCACGCTCGACGACGAGCTAGCGACGAAGCTTGAGCCGCGGGCCTCGCCGCCGACGGCCCGGTTGCGGGTGATCTCGAAATTAGCCGAAGCAGGTGTACCGGTCAGCGTCAACATCGCCCCGGTCATCCCCGGCCTGACCGATACCGAGGTACCCCGGCTGCTCGAGGCGATCGCCGACGCTGGGGCGACGCGGGTGGCGTGGGTCCTGCTCCGGCTGCCGTACCAGCTCAAAGAACTGTTCCTCGACTGGCTCCAGCGCAACGTCCACCCCGACCGCGCCCGCAAGGTCGAATCGCTGATCCGCCAGGCCCGCGGCGGCAAACTCTACGACACCGGCCCGATGGCCAAACGCCACAAGCTGGATGACCACACCGGCAAGATGGTCGCCAACCCCCCGCCCCCGGAAGTTCTTTCAGAGGCAGCCAACGCGGAATCGCACGGCGGCAAAGTGACGCTGGGCACCGCCTCAAACCGCCCGCAAATGCGTTTCGTCGGTAAATCATCGATCGGCCACGACCGCCGACGCGGCCAGGGCATCCACGTCGAAAACCTCAAACGCGTCTTCGACGTCTACTGCCGCAAGTACGGCCTCAACCGTGATATCCGCCCCATCGCCCGCAAACACTTCCGCCGACCCAACCTCGACGGCCAACTCGGCCTGTTCGGCAGCTAAATTTCCAATAAGCCGGAAGCATCGCTGTTGATTAGTGGTGGTTAAGTAATAACAACATCGACCACACCACCGGGAACGAGCTGATCGCCACCGCCCCCGCAGCTAATCGTCGCCCCGTCGGCTCGGCTACCCGGCCTAGATATTCGCAAACCAACACCACCACGACCACGATCGCAAACTTGTACGCGATCAAGCCATGAAAATCGGCGGGGCTTTGCAACACCGCGTTAGCGATCGGGTTGACCTCCATCCCGCCGAGCAGCAGTACCGTGTAGGTGAGGATGAGATCTAACGCCGAAGCGAAAATAAAAGCGAGGTAAAAGTAGGGGAAACGTACCTCAGCGGTCGTCGAACCACTACGGGGATTTGAGTCGAAGCCAAAATGTTTATGTGTCGTTGGCATCATGACGTTCGCCTGGAGACATCTGTAAGTGAACAACACTCTCATTATTAATTTTAATCCTGTTATCTAATAAGACCAAGCATAAACAGGCTTATGGCTAGCCGTTGGATAGTTCGATCGCAACGACGGGATCGTTGCCTTGCAGCACTTGCGTCAGCGGATCGGCTGGGTTTTCAGGATCGAACCTGACACTCGCCAGCCGCCGAATAGAAGAATCGAGTTGCAGCGCTCGGCGGCCGTGTGAAGTTGCCATTCGTAGCAGCACGGCCGGGTCCGTCTGGTCACGCTGATACAGCCGACGCATCTGCGGCAAGATGCCCAGCGGCTGCAGTTCGTCGGGCGGCTGGCAGACGATCGAGTCGGTGCCGAGGCAGACATTAACGCCGGCGTCGAGCATGTCGCGGTAGCGGTGGCCCGTATGGCCGAAGTATTCGCTGGCGACCGGGCAGTACGCCACTGAAGCTTCTGTCTCGGCGAGCAGCGCGATGTCGTCGTCGGTGACGTAGTTGCAGTGCGCCACTAACCAAGGCGTTCGACGGAGGTAGGGCTCCATCCACTGCACGGCGGAGTAGCCGTCTCGGTAATCAACGGCAAAGCGATCTTTCCACACACCCAACGATTCCAGAAACTCACGGAATGGCCCCGAGGCATCGGCGACGAACCGGTGCTCTTCGGTCATCTCGGCAAGATGTGTGGTTACGATCAATTCGTGATCGACCGCCGCTTTGGTCGCGGCTTCATAGATTTTTCGGCCGGTGGAGTAAGGAGCGTGGGGCGATACTCCACGTCGCATCCGTCCCGCTTGCGGCGTTTCCGCTAAGAGTTCATTTAAACGTTCCAGCTCATTATCCGCCGATTCACCGCCGAGCCCAATGAGTTCAGGAAAGTAAACCCCTGACAGCGGTGCATCGCGCAGAATTCGCCACGCCTCCGCCTCGCCAAGGCGCCCGCCACCGATGTCGCCGATGGCATCGGTGGCTGCAGCGACGGACATGCTGACCGCCTCAGCAACCGAACGCCCGATCAGTTCGGTCCCGCTAGGCCGACGATCCACGAGCATACGGACCCACTCCGTGAATGAGCCGGTATAAGGCTGCGGTCCGATCGCGTTCAGTTCGAAGTGCGTGTGGGCGTTTACGAAACCTGGCAGCAGCAGCCGGTCGGGGCAGTCGACGGTATTTTTGGCATCAACGGCGTAGCGGCGCGTGAGGTCGTCGGCAGAACCCGAGTCGATCACCGCTCCGTCGGCCGCCGCCACCGCACCGGGACGGGCCGCCCCATCGCCGCTGCCCGCCGCGTCGTCGAAGCCCGCGATCGCGCCGGCGCGGATCAGCGTAATCCCGGCGGATGGTTCGGCGGAGTCTGGTATTTCAGCAGGACGCATTGATACAGCCTTGGCTAGGTCTAGGGAGCATAGCAACCCGGCCGATAACGGCTGTAGCCGGCCCAGGTCGGCGTCGCCGCACCGGGCGTGTTAAACTTTAAAATCACACGCATCGTTGCGTTTTACCCAGATTAGACCAGGGACCCATGATCATGAAACCTCGCCTGAATCTCGCCGTCTTCGCGCTCACGCTGCCCGCCCTCCTGTCGGTCGGCTGCGTCAGCCAGAGTTCGATCGACAACTACCGCGCCCAGTACCGCGTCGCCCAGGAACAGATCCTCGACCTGCAGGCCCAGCTCGAAGACAAGGACCGCCAGATCGAGCTGCTCCGCGGAGCCAAAAACCCCAACGCCGACCTGCAGGCCCAGCTCGCCGAGGCCCTGGCCGACCGGGCCGCTCTCGAGGCGTCGGTGGCCAAGCTCAAGGACCAACTCTCCCGCGCCGGCACGACGCCGATCCCCGTCGAACTGGCCGACGAACTCGCCCGTCTCGCCGAGGCCAACCCCGACCTGATGAGCTACGACGAAGCGACCGGCGCGATCCAGTTCCGTAGTGACGTGACCTTCGCCACCGGTTCAGCCAACCTGCGGGAATCCGCCGAGCCGATCATCAGCAAGCTCGCCGCCGTGCTCAGCTCCCCGGTCGCTTCGGAATACGAAGTCCGCGTCGTCGGCCACACCGACAACGTGCCGATGCGCAACGCCGCCAACATCCAACGCTTCGGCGACAACTGGGGGCTGTCCACCGCCCGTGCCGTCTCCGTGATGAAGGGCTTCCGCGACGCCGGCATCCCCGAGGCTCGCATGAGCGTCGCGGGCTACGGCGAGTTCCGCCCCGTCGAACCCAACGGGCCCAAGGGCTCGGAAGCCAACCGGCGCGTCGAGATCTTCCTCGTCGCGATGCCCGGCAGCGAAAACAGCAGCGATTCGGGTAGCGCTTCAACCGCCCCGGCCGACACCGTTGTCCCGATGGACTCGCCCGCTCCCGCGGTCGAATCGCCCGAAGTGTTCAAGTAAAAAAACAACTCTAAACCCGCTCCCGACCCGCGGAACCGCCGCGGGTTTTTTATTGATCTGCTCTGCCGGGCCGCCGCCTTCTTTAATCGCCTATGGAATTCACCGAACTCCCCCTCGCCGAGCCGCTATTGCGGGCCGTGGCCGACCAGGGCTACGCCACCGCGTCGCCGATCCAAGCGCAGACCATCCCTCAGACGCTGGCGGGTCGGGACGTCCTCGGCTGCGCCCAGACCGGTACGGGCAAGACCGCCGCGTTCGCCCTGCCGACACTGCACCGCCTGCACACGGTGGCGGCTACCGGCAAGAAATACAAAGCCGTCGCCCGGCCGCCGCGATGCTTAGTACTCGCGCCGACACGTGAGCTGGCCGGCCAGATCGCCGACAGCTTCCGCGATTACGGCCGGCACACCGACGTTACCCATATGGTCGTCTACGGCGGCGTCAACCAGAACCCGCAGGTCGCTCGCCTCCAAGCCGGCGTCGACGTCGTCATCGCCACGCCCGGCCGACTCCTCGACCTCATGGAACAGGGCCACGTCGACCTCAGCCGGATCGAGGTCTTCATCCTCGACGAGGCCGACCGCATGCTCGACATGGGCTTCATCCCCGACATCCGCAAGATCAACCGCCGGGTGCCAAAGAAACGCCAGACCCTGCTCTTCTCCGCCACGATGTCCCCCGCCATCGAGAAGCTGGCCCGCGACCTCATGCGCGACCCGGTCAAGATCGACACCGCTCCGCAGTCCACCACCGCCGACGGCGTCGAGCAGGCCCTCTACTTCGTAGACAAGCCGCACAAGCCGCAGATGCTGATCCACCTGCTCAACGAGCTGTCGATCAGCCGGGCCATCGTCTTCACCCGCACCAAGTACGGCGCCGACAAGCTGCTCAAAAAACTCCGCCGGGCCGACATCCCCGCCGAGGCGATCCACGGTAACAAGACGCAAAACGCCCGCCAACGCAGCCTCGACCGCTTCAAGTCCGGCCAGTGCCATATCCTCCTCGCGACCGACATCGCCTCCCGCGGCATCGACGTCGACAACGTCTCCCATGTCTTCAACTACGACCTGCCCGACGACCCCGAGTCCTACGTCCACCGCATCGGCCGTACCGCCCGGGCGGGGGCAACCGGGCTCGCCATCGCCTTCTGCGACCAGAACGAACGGGCCAACCTCACCGCCGTCCAGCGGCTGATCCGCATGCGGGTTCCCGTCTTGACCGACTTCCCCGAAGACATCCCTGAAGGCGCGGGTGCCAAGCTCCCCGACGACACGCCCCGCCCGAAAAAGCCGCAACGCGGCGGCGGTCGTGGCGGACAAAAGCCACGCCGCGGCCAATCAGCAACCAGCAAGGCTGCCCCCAAAAAGAAAACCGCCGCGCAAAAGCGCAAGCCAAGCAAAAACCGACGCTCTCAACCCGGCCAAGGCGGCAAGCCGTCCAGCACCCGCAACCCCAAACGCAAGCCCCCCCGCCGCGGCCCGAAATGAGGATAACCCTCCGCGACAACCGGCCCGGTTGACACACGGCTGCCCTTGATTACTCTATGTGGCCCGGCCTTAAGCACGCCGGTAACGTTCGCAAAGCCTTCGGGCCGAACCAACGTTTCCCCCTGCCAGGGGGTGTAGCTCAATTGGTTAGAGCATCGGACTGTCGATCCGAAGGTTGCGGGTTCGAGCCCCGTCACCCTCGCTTACAGAAGACCCCGCTGACGCAAAGTCATCGGGGTTTTTTGTTTAATGAGCCGCTTTGACATAGGTCACGTTAGTGGTTTTTTTATTCGCCACGCTGATCTAAATTAATAGGGCGCGACTGTAGCGACACACGCTAACCGACCAGTTGGATTATCTACCCTATCTACAAAATTCTTCCCACGATTAACATTTTCGTATGTTCGCCGCCAGAAGAAAATCCGCTTCAGTGCCTCAGCTCCCCGACGGGCCAAGGCTTACGATTCAATCAAAGATTTCGACCAACTCGAAATGATTAATCATCATTTCGAAGTCGTCGTTGATTTCGTATTCCGGCCAGCAGTAGATATGGTCTTTTCTGAATTCCTCTGCATTCGCATTGCACTCGCCTTGCCAGAGTTTGTCGGGAAAGTCCCCGAAAGTAGTTTTATAGACTTCAGTTATCCGGACCGTGCATCTTTTACGCTCTTTGAGGTCGTAAACCTCAACCAGGTCGCCAAGTTCATAACCACCGTCTTCGTAGTCGCCCTCCGCGATGTGGTATTCACACGCAGGACAAGCAGTAGCTGTTTTGTGCCCAGCCAGTACCTGATTGAGTAGTCGTTCGTCGTTTTCGTCTACACCCCAGAACTGAGTCCGCTTCAATCGATTCACAGATTAATCCTCTACATCAAACCGACCGACAATCGCTCTATAACTGCACATACTCCACTTCCGCGACCTTCGCGTCGGCGGCGTCGGGGAGGTACATGTCGGTGGCGAAGGCGTCGCCCATCTCGGTACGCCAGTCGAAGGGGTTGTAGAGCTTGCGTTCCATCTTGTCAGCGACCGCGAGGAGGTCAAGGGCGATCTGGCCTTCGGTCTTGGCGAGTTCGATGACGGGCAAGGCCTGCTCGAAGTGCTGATGGCGGCCGTTGACGTTCTCGAAGCTGCCGGACTTTTCGACCCATGTCGCGCCGGGGAGGACGAGGTTGGCGGCGTGGCCCAGAGCGGACGGGAGTGTGTCGATGACGACGGTGTAGCGGTTCGGGTCGGCGGCGGCGGTGACGACGTCGGGCGTGGCCCACTCGCTGGGGTAGTTGCCGGTCAGGACCATCGCTCGGACGCGGTCGATGCCGGCCATGAAGGTGTCGAAGTCAAGCACCTCATCGCTGACCATCTCGAGGGCGCGGCGGACGCCGCGGGCGTTCGGGGCCTTCTCGGCGTAGACCGTGTAGCCGCCGGGGAAGGTCTTGTCTTCGCCGTCGAACGGGACGGGGCCGACGGCGAGCACGGCGTCTTCGTCGATCGCGGTGATCATCCGGCCGAGCAGATAGGCTTCTTCGCTGGCGAGCATCGGGCTGACGACCAAGGCGGTCGTGCCGCGGCCCTTCTTGAGGACGTTGAGTTCGAGCTGTTCGAAGGCTTGGGCGTAGGCGGCGTTCCAGTCGAGCTCTTCGAGGACGCCGTGTACTTTGTGCATCGGGCTGCGGAGGCGGTCCGAGCGGTGGACAAACTTCCAGCCGTAGCGGATCTCGTCGGAGGTCCACCAGGTGTTGACGTCCATATTGGTGCGGGGCTTGACGCGGTAGACCTTGTCTTCGTTGGTCTCGATCGAGAGGTTGTCGCCCGACGCGGTGATGCCGTCGATGGAGGCGGTTTTCTTGAGGTTCCAGACCCGCATCGACATGAGAAAGTCCTTATCGAGCAGCGCCCCGACCGGGCAGATGTCGACGACGTTGCCGGCCAACTCGTTGTCTAAAGGCTTACCAGGGAAGACGTCGATCTGTTCGGACGAGCCCCGGCCGAAGATGCCGATTTCTGAGGTGCCGGTAACTTCGCGGGTGAAGCGGACGCAGCGGCTACACATGATGCAGCGGTCCGAGTAGAGCAATACGTTCGGCCCGAGGTCTTTCTTGGGCTGCTTGATCTTGGTTTCTTCGAAGCGGGACTGCGATCGGCCGTAGCTGTAGCTGTAGTCTTGAAGCGAGCATTCGCCGGCCTGGTCGCAGACCGGGCAGTCGAGTGGGTGGTTGATCAGCAGCATCTCCATCACCGACTTCTGGTTGGCGATGGTCTTCGGGCTGTTGGTGAGGTTGACCTCCATCCCTTCCGCCGCGGGGGTCTGGCACGTTGGCACAAGCTTGGGGATCAGCTCGACCTTGTTGTCGTTCCGCGGGTTCGGCGCCCCGACCTCGGCCAAGCATATCCGACACGACGCCGCGATCGACATGCCCGGGTGGTAGCAGTAGTGCGGGATCTCGACGTTATTGTCGAGCGCGACCTCGAGGATCGACTTTTTACCTTCCCAGGTGCATTCACGGCCGTCGATGGTGAGCGTTTGCATACTTATATAGTAAGTTTGCTCTGTTGCGTGGACAACAGTCGGTCAGGAAAAGGTCGGGGCTTAAGTAAACACGGCAAACCGGTTGCGGCCGTTTGGGATTTACTTGATGAACTTCACGCCCCGGTGAGGAAGTGGCAGATGTCGCCATCCTGGACGACGTAGGCCTTGCCTTCGGCGCGGAGTTTACCCGCGTCGCGGATGGCTTTTTCTTCTTTGTGTTCGACCAGGTCGTTTAGGGTGTAGACCTCAGCGCGGATGAACTTGGCTTCGAAGTCGGTGTGGATGACGCCGGCGGCCTGGGGGGCGGTGGCGCCGATGGGGATGGTCCAAGCGCGGACTTCTTTTTCGCCGGCGGTGAAGTAGCTCTGGTAGCCAAGCAGCTTGTAGGCGGCGCGGGCCAGCGCGGCGAGGGCGGGTTCTTCGAGGCCGACGCTCTCGAGCATCTCCTGCCGGTCGGCGTCGTCGAGCTCGGCGAGTTCGCTTTCCAGCTTCGCACAGACCGGCACGACCAAGCCGCCCTCTTCTTCGGCCCGGTCGCGGACCCGACCGACTAGCTCACCCTCGCCGTGGAGGTCGTCCTCGTCGACGTTGGCGACGTAGAGCACCTGCTTCGCGGTGATTAGGCCGAAGCTCTTGAGGGCTTTGAGCTCTTCGGGATCGAGGCCCCCGGAAGCGATGAGGTTGCGGATCGGCTTGCCCTCGGCCAGAACGGGCTGGCATTTTTCGAGCAGAGCGAGGCGGGCCTTGGCTTCCTTGTCGCCAGACTTCGCGGTGCGGGCGGCCTTCTGGAGTGAATTGTCGACGGTCGAGAGGTCCGAGAGCATCAACTCGGTGTCGATGACCTCGATGTCGCGGATGGGGTCGACGCTGCCGTCGACGTGGGTGATGTCGTCGTCTTCGAAGCACCGCACGACGTGGAGGATGGCATCGACGGACTTGATGTGGGATAGGAATTTGTTGCCCAGGCCCTCGCCCTCGGACGCGCCCTTGACGATGCCGGCGATGTCGACGAGGCGGAGCGCCGCGGGGATGACTTTTTGCGGCGGGATGTACTTGGTGATGACCTCGAGTCGGCCGTCGGGCACGGGGACGACGCCGACGTTGGGCTCGATCGTGCAGAACGGGAAGTTCTCGCTGGCGATACCCGCGTTGGTCAGGGCGTTAAATAGTGTGGACTTGCCCACGTTCGGGAGACCGACGATTCCTGCTTCCATGGGCGGCATGATAGCGACGCGGGGTGAGCGGTGTGTGGGAAAGGCTGCGATATCTGCGACGTTCCATTAACGTCCAGTCTGGGCGTTCGTCTTACATTTTCGTAAAGGCAGCGGTATTACACTTGAAGACGTTGTTGGTTTTCAGTATTTCCAGAATCTTTTGTGTCGGATGTCTAATGGTCTGATGCAAGCACCATCACTACAGCTGTAAAAAAAACGCATCCTGCTTGGATGCGTTTAGAACAAATGATGTTTGTGGACCGCCGCAGTGTTTTATTTCTAAGACGCGACAGGCGATTAGACGGTTTTTCGGCGACGCAGAACAAATAACGCCGGCACCGCGAACAAAGCGACCGAAACCGGCTCGGGGATCAGCACGGTGGGTAGTGCTTCTTCGTCGTAGAGCGCCTGGAGGGCACGGTCGCCGCGGGCGAAGTCTTCGATAAAGCCGGCGTTAGGCCCGGAGGTGAAGTAATCAGCATCCACAACGAAGGGCTGGAACCAGATCCCGATCTCGGCGCTGAACTTAAGGCCTTGGAAGCCTTCGGGTAGCGGCGTGTCTTCTTCGATGTCGAACGAACCCAGGGGGTTGTTGCCGGTGGTGGGGTCGAAGTTTTGCAGCGGGGTGGTGTCGAGGTAGATGCTGAGGGTTCGGGAACCGTCGGCGTTATCGACCGAGGCCGCGTCGAGCAGGAAGGACGTGCCGCCGTTGTCATTCAGAGACGAAATGATGCGGTCGGCATCCGGGCCGCCGAATTCAGAGTAGAAGCTGCTGATGGATTCTTCGAACGCGGTTACGGGCTCCCGTCCGTTGTACGCGTAGGCGGTGACGATAGGGTCGGTCGGGTCCGATGCATCAAGGAAAACCGCGGCCAATTCACCGACGTGTCCGGCGGGGTGACCGCCCTCGTTCACGACGAGGATGAAACCGGTCGGAAGCGAAACCGCGGCGTCAACGCCGGCCTCGGGCGCAAAAGTCGCTTCCCAGCTGAAAAGGTTCGAGTCTGGATTAAAGGTTGAACGGATACCCAGCAGGTTGATATTGTTTTCCGGCGAGTTTGGTATTTGCTGCAGAGGAGCCCCGGGAGCCGTTTCAAACAAGAAAGTCCCCGGAGCCGGTGTGGACGCACCGGCCAACGCCGCGTCAGCAGAAACAATGGATGCAGCAATCGCAACTGCACCGGCAGCCAACGTTCTATTGATTCTCATCAGTCCTCCAGATTGACTCATATCCAAAGCCGTTACAGATGATTACAGATGGTCTTTGCGGCGCTAAAAAGCGGTCGCTTGTTAACAATAACACGGATTAGAGGTTTTGCCAATCATTTTTATCCAAGCCCATCGCTTACTAGGGTTTATCCGCTGCGGACGGTTGGGTCCGGGCCGATTAAGTAATCCCCAAATCTCGGCAGCATTTAAACAGATCGAGTAAAATTTTGTTGTAAGTTTAGGGTCCGAGACGGGCCCGATGGAGAAGATTTATATGGCCGATTTGCCCCCCGAAAACGACCCGCAAACCCCTGAAAACAATGCCGATGGGAAAGATTCTGTCGTCGGGGGTGAGGGCGGAGTGGTCGGCGGGAAGATCCAGGACCTGGCGATCGAGCGGGAGCTGGCCGACAGCTACCTGACGTACGCGATGTCGACCATTGTCGACCGGGCGTTGCCAGACGTCCGCGACGGGCTCAAGCCGTCGCTCCGCCGCATCCTCGTGGCGATGAACGACCTGAACCTCCGCCCCGGCAGCAAGCACCGAAAGTGCGCCAAGATCGTCGGCGACACCACCGGTAACTACCACCCCCACGGCGACCAGTCCGTCTACGCCGCCCTCGTCGGCATGGCCCAGGGCTGGAAGATGCGCCACACCATGGTCGACCCGCAGGGCAACTTCGGCAGCGTCGACCCCGACCCCCCCGCCGCGATGCGCTACACCGAGGCCCGCATGGCTGCGCCCGCCGCGGACATGCTCGAAGACCTCAAGCTCGACACCGTCGACTGGCAGGACAACTACGACGGCGTTATGCAGGAGCCCACCGTCCTGCCCGGCAAGTTCCCCAACCTCTTGGTCAACGGCAGCCTCGGTATCGCCGTGGGCATGGCCACCAGTCTTGCGCCGCATAACCTCGGCGAGGTCTGTGACGCGATTACCGCCGTCGTCAACAACCCCGACATCGAGCTGCCCGAGCTCATGCAGATCATCCCCGGCCCCGACTTCCCGTCGGGCGGCACGATCATGGGTAGAGCGGGTATCGCCGCGTCGTACCGCACCGGCCGCGGCCGCGTCACCGTCCGGGCGAAGCTGCACCACGAGACGTCGGGTAAGCAAGAGCGTTTGGTTGTCACCGAACTGCCGTACCAGGTCAGTAAAGTCACCGGCGTGATCGACAAGATCGTGGCGATGAACAAGGCCGGGCGTCTCGAAGACGTGGCGGACATCGTCGACGAATCGTCCAACCGCGGCGGCATGCGGATGGTCATCAAGCTTAAGCGCGGCGCCTCGCCCGAAGCGGTCGAGAACCAGCTCTACGCCCTGACCCCGCTGCAGTCTACCTTCAGCATGATCAACATCGCGCTGGTCAAGGGGCAGCCGCGGACGCTGAGCCTTCGGCAGATGATCGACTGCTACCTCGACCACCGCGTCGAGGTCATCCGCCGCAAGACCGCGTTCCTGCTCAACAAGGCCCAGCAGGAAGCCCACCGCATCGAGGGCCTGATCTACGCGGTCTGCGACATCGACGAGGTCATCAAGCTCATCCGCGAGTCGACGACCCGCGACGAGGCGATCGAGAAACTGATGGACCGCGGCTTCCAGATCCCCGCCAGCCACCCCTACGCCCCAAAGATCCCGCAGCGATTGCTCGAAGTCACCGCGGAAAGTGAAACCCGGCTCACGCGTGTGCAGGCCGAGGCCATCGGTCGCCTGCAACTGATCCAGTTGGTCGGGCTCGAGATCGAAAAGCTCGTCAACGACTACACCAAGCTCGTCGGCGAGATCGAAGACCTCGAAGACATCCTCGCCAACCCCAAGCGGGTCGAAGCGATCATCCTTGAGCAGATCGCCGATCTCAAAGCCAAGCACGCCAACCCGCGTCGCACGATCATCGAAGAGGGTGAAGCCAACGACCTTGACATGGCTGCGCTCACGCCGGTCGAACAAGTCGTGGTGACGATCACCCACTCCGGCTACGTCAAACGCCTGCCCGCCGACCAGTACAAAACTCAGGGCCGCGGCGGCAAGGGTGTCATCGGCAGCAAGTCTAAGGAAGACGACTTCACCGAAGAAGTCTTCGTCGCCAGCACGCACGACGACCTGCTTTGCTTCACCAACACCGGCCGGGTCTTCAAGCTCAAAGTGTTCAACATCCCCGAAGCCGGGCGCACCAGCCGCGGCCGGGCGATCGTGAACATGATCAAGTTGCAGGACGGCGAACGCGTCGTCGAGTTCATGCCGATCGCCGACTTCGAGAAGGGCGAAGACTTCCTCCTCTTCGCCACCGCCAACGGCCTGGTGAAACGTACCGCCCTGGCCGACTACCGCAACGTCAACAGCTCCGGCCTGATCGCCCTCAACCTCCGCGACGGCGACTCGCTCATCGGCGTCAAGTGGGTCAGCGAAGAAGACCACATCCTGCTCGGCACCGCGTCGGGCATGGCCATCCGCTTCCAGGCCGAGGACGCCCGCGCCATGGGCCGCAACGCCAGCGGCGTGAAGGGCATTGATCTCTCTGGCGAAGACAAAGTCGTCGGCGTCATCCGTTGCGCTCCCGAAAACAACGCGGCCGACCTGCTTACCGTCACCGAGAACGGCTACGGCAAACGCACGCCCCTCGTCGAATACCTCGTCCAGTCCGAAGACGGCAGCACCCGCCCCCAGGGCCGCGGCGGCAAGGGCCGACGCGACATCCAGACGACCGCCCGCAACGGCAACGTCGTCGCCCTGCGTCGCATCACGCCCGAAGACGACCTGATGCTGATCACCGTCAACGGCATGATCGTCCGCATCAGCGCCGAGACCATCCGCCAGACCAAACGCGCCTCGGCCGGCGTCCGCGTCATCACCCTTTCGGCCGACGATAAACTTGTCGGCGTCGCCCGGGTCAAGGACGAAGAAGACGCTGCTCCCGCGGAAGAACCGCCCGCCGACTGACCCTAAGTTTCACGACTCACAGCCCCGGCCTCACGGCCCGAGTAAATGCCATGCCCCTGCAAAAATGGTCCGACCAGATCTGGGTAAGCCAGATGTCCGAAGCCCCCTCGTTCTCCGAAGACATCGAGGTGCTCAAGAACCAATACGCCGCCGCCGAAGAGCCCCCGCACGTGGTCATCGACTTGTCGCAAGTCCGCGTACTCAACAGCTCAAACATCTCGCAGATGCTGCAGATCCGCAAGCTCACCACCGACAACGACCGCCGGCTCCGCGTCGCCGCCCCGCAAGACGCGGTGTGGTCGGTCTTTCTGACCGCCGGGCTGGACAAGGTTTTTGAGTTCTCTCAAGACACTTCGATTGCTCTAGCGGAACTGCAGTTAGGTGGGTGAAACGGCCCAAAAAACAACGCCGGTCGAAACCGGCGCTGTTGGTTCTGCTTATTAATTTTGGATCAATAACGGGGACGACAATCAGTTGAGCTGATCGCCGTAAGACCGCAGGGCCTGGGCCAGGCTCTGGGCGGCCTGCCCGGTTTCGTTGGGCCCGATCATCGGCTCGGCTTGGGCGAGGCCGTCGGTGATGACGATTTGGGCCTGTTGTTTGAGTTTGTCGGCCTGATCCGCGAAACGAAGCTGCTCGTCTTGGATGAGGTCGGCCGAAACACTCTCGGCGACGACAGGATTTTGCAGGATCGTGCCGAGCAGGTGGGCGAAATCTCTCGCGAATCCCGCGTGCCGGCTAAGCAAGGCGGCGTATTCAACCTTGGTGCTGACCTGCTCGAAGCTTACGGCCTGTCTCTCATCGCGTCCGGCGAGGCCGTTGGCACGCCCGAGTTGCTCGATAGATTCCGCAACTTCTTGTGCGGCCGCCGCGAGCGGAGCGTTGACGTCGGACTCGAAGCGGGAAGCAAAGCTGTCGATCTGCTGCTCCAGATCGGTCAACGCGAGGCCGCGTTCGCTGCCGGCGGCGTTGACATCGCGGGCGGCGTCCGCCCCGTCGGCCTCGACGCGTTGCTTAAGCTCGGTCAGCTGCTGGGCCATCTTGTCCCAGATCTCGATCTCGGCCTTCAGGGAATCGATCCGGTCCCCAGCGAGCTGGGCCTCGATCTCTTGTTCGCGGGCGGCACGTTGGGCGGACTGGGCGTCGAGCTGGGCGGTGTATCCCTGGGTAATGATCTGCTGCTCGACTTCGCCGTTGGGGGCGACGCGGGCCTGCTCCTCGAATTCCTGGGCTCGGGTGAGGTGGCTGGCGGCTTGGGTATTGAACTGCTCGGCGCTGAGCGTGGCGGACTCCCGCTGGACCGAGATCTCGGCGATCGCCGAGTTCACGCCCGCCTTGCTCTCGCGGATCAGCGTCAGCCCTTCCTCCAGGGCCTTGACGATCGCGCCGCCGTCGCCGGTGCGGGCGACAATCAGGGCGTTGATGTGCTGGGCCGCGGCGAGCTGGTTGAACAGGCCCGTACTCTGGCGGTTGATTTCGGCAAACGCGGCGGCGGCCTGCTCGGCGGTATCGCGGGCCCGGGACGCCTTGACCCCGGCGATCAGCCGGATAGCTCCCGCCTTAGCGAGCGGATCGTTTGAGCGGTCGGCCACGGTCTGCAGCTTGGCTTCGGCTTCGGCGAGCTTCGAGACGCGGAAGCCGTCGTAGCCGCCGGCCGCTTCGCCGGTGACGTACCCCTGCTCGGCTTCTTCGAACAAGGCGATCGCTTCGTCCAGAGCGGCCCGCGCTTTGGCGGTCTCGGCAAGCTGATCATCGCAACCGGTCAAAGCTCCGCCGAGGCAGATCGCTCCGGTCAATAAAGTCGTTTTCAGTCGGGTCACTTAGTAGGCCTTTCGATTCGAAATACCGGGCAGAACCGGCACTTAGGGGAGCAGATTAATCCCTTGAACCACATAAGATAACGCAATCTTCGAGCCAGCAACAGCCCCATCCGCGAACGTCCCAAAACCCGTCAGCAAAACCCAACGCATAGACGGTTATCTCTAAAGGCAGGATTAATCGATGTAAATCGCTGGTTTCACACCGCTAGCGTTTCGTCGGCACGGGAAACGTTTTAGAAGTCTTGTTCGTCTTCGGGCCGACCGATGCCGTAGTCCGAGTTAGTCTTAAAAAGTGTGTCGATCCAGTCCGCGTAGCGTATGAATCTCGGATCATCCGTCGAGCGGAAAGCGGGACGCCAACCTTCGATATCCGGGGCGGGGTAACGCGCCGCATCGCGGGCCAGGCCCCACTGCAGCAGCAGCGAAAGCTCCGGATTATCTCGGTCGATCATGGGTTGGCCGTCGTAGTCGAACTGGGTCAACCGGTAGAGGTTGGTGTAGGCCTCGGCTTCGTTGTCGGGGCGATCGTTGAAAAGAGCCAGCCCTTCGATCTGGCCGTGGCCGAAGGTCGGGGCGAAGTAGCGGGCGACGTATTGGGGGTTAACGGTACGCCGGAAACGGGTGAGGGACCTAGGCTCTTCGCGCACCTCGATTTGAGCGTATAGGTCGCGGGCCTGCACCCGGAAAATCAGTTCGAGTTGTTCGTAGCCGTCGAGGCGTTTGAAGGCGGTACGCTCGCGGCGGTCGGTAGGCACTAGACCGTGGCTGCCGTACTTCTGGAAGAAGGAATTGAGCGTATCGCTTGGGACTCGGACACGCGGTTCTTCGTCGAGGTTGACTTCGTAGACCCGGATCAGCCGGAGCTCGTCGCGGCTCAGATACGGATCGAAGTCGGTCTCGCCACGCCGATTCGGCCGGGTTGGTCGTCGCCCCTCGGCGGACGTCTCGTTTACCGACGGGGCGGCGTTGACCTGTGTGAGTCGCTGCGTGGCGTTGATGATCACCAGTTCCTGCAGGACCGCGGGGTGTTCGGGAAAGTCGCGGTTTAACGCGTTGAGTTCGAGCTTGGCCAGACCGATCTCCCCGCGATCCAGCATGTTTCTGGCCAACGCAAGCCTGCCGCGCAGGTCGTTCTTATCCAAACCGCTGCGTACCCGGTCGTAGATCTCCCGGGGGGTGTCTTGCAGGGTTAGCGAGCGGACGTCTTCTCGCGCAAACGTCGCGTCGATGCCGCGGATCTTGATGACGACCTCGGCTGAGTTTTCGCTGACCAGTTCCCCTCGGAAGACCCCGCCTTTGTTGGTGGTCAGTATTGCCGGACGAGCGAATACCTCAACGCACAGCCAAGCCACAAAGACTCCGAAGACCGCCGCGTTCCGTAACTTCGCGCTGAGCATGTTGTACTCCGAATGATCCGAAGGGCCCGATCGCCAAACCTAATAAAATAGACGGATTCTCTACCACTCTTGCCGGTTCATAAATTATACCTACTCGGCTGAAAGCAGAGAAGACGTAGGGTATTCCAATCGCTCTTCGCACCGGATAGCCGACCTCACGCTCTCAGCATGGATCGGAGGAAGGTTGCTTGGCTCGCGGAGTTAACCCGACTCGAATTAAAAACGGGCTTGTTAGTTATTCAATAGGTCTTCGGCCAGCGTGATCAGCCGCTCGAGGCGGACGGGCTTGAGCAGGTAGCCGTCGACCTGTAGGTTCTCGGCGTACTGTTGGTGACGCTTGCCCTCGTTGGCGGTAACCATGATGACCCGGGGCGAGCTGCTGAACTTTTTGACCTTTTCCAGCACCAGGAAGCCTGAGCGTTTGGGCAGCATCATGTCCAGGACGACGAGGTCGGGCGGGTCGCCCTCGCAGATACGTACCGCCGAGTTGCCGTCACCGCAGACCTGAGTGAGGGCTCCCTCGGCCTGGAGGGCGTGGTCGATCGCGGCCCGGATCTCCGGGTCGTCGTCCACGACCAGGATTTTCTTGTCTCGGAGGCGTAACGGTTCGTCGTGGTCTTCCATGGGGTCGAGTCTTTCTCGGGGGCCGGTCGGCCGATGCGGTGTTCGGGTTGCAGGGTGCTGGATTATGGCCAGCAGATAGCTCCGGTCAAGGTGGGACAACCCGATCGGCGGGTATCCCCCTACCTCTAGGCCGCGTCAGGCGTACTCAACCGGCGGCGGATTCTCGAGCTGATGCATCAGCGTGTCGTTCATCCAGGGCAGGTTTTCGAGGTTGGTCCGCAGGGCGCGAGGGATCGGCTTGCCCTTCTCTTCGTGTTTCGGCCGGCTTTTCCAACGGCGGTGGCTCCAGAGGAACTGATCCGGCCGGTCGCGGACCATGACCTCAAACGCTCGGCAGTATCGCGCGGTGATGTAGTAGAGCGGGTTGGGCTGGGCCTCCCATTCTTCGGGGTAGATGATGTCGGTGACGCCGATCTCGAAGCGGAAGTCTTCGCCGATGCGGTGGGAGTAGCCGCAGACGACCGGGGCGCGGTGGCTCATGGCCAGCAGGCCGATCGATTTGTAGGTGCTCGCCAGCCGGCCGAAGAACGGCACGAACGTACCTTTCTTCCCGGCGTTCTGGTCGGCCGTGAACGCCAGGGCCCCGCCCCGATTCAGCACGTCAACCATCCGCTCGGTCGCGTCCCACTTGGTCACGATCCGCATGCCCTGCTTCTCGCGGATGCCCAGCAGCCAGTCGTTAATCAGGTTGTTGTCCAGCGGCCGGGCGATGGTGTCCATGTCGTAGCCCAGCAGCGCGAGGAGGTAGCCCAGCACCTCCCAGTTGCCCTGGTGGGCGGTGAGCAGGATCGTCGGATCATCGGAGTTGAGCAGGTCGATCGCCGGGCCGAGGTTGACCATCTTGATATGGTTCGGCCAGGAGTCGCGGTTGAGCACCTTCGGCGTGTGCAGAGTCTCGAAAGCCAACTGGATCAGGTGCTGGGTCGATTTTTTCGCGCACAACACGACCTGTTCCTCCGACCATTCGGGGAAGCAGAAGCGGATGTTGTGCTGCGCCCGCTTGCGGTGCTTAGCGTCGAAGCGGTCGAGCTGGGTGCCGATGAAGCGGGCGGTTTTTTGGCTCTGCTCGACCTCGAAGCCGGTCACGGCCGTGGCTAGCAATCGGGCGAGGACGTATTCGACTTTCTCGTAAATCGGTCCCCGCTGACCCATAAGCTGAAGCGTCCTGCACTGGCCGAGGGTGACGGAGGTTGGAGGGGCACCGCCGACGGTGTTTAACTTTTGGGAAAGGGATTTATGCCCTGCCCCAGCAGTCTTTACCGCTGGTAGTAACCGACGAGGTCGAGGAAGCGGTTCTGGTTCAAGACGGGCACGCCCAACGCTCTGGCTTGCTCGAGCAGCGCTTGGTACGCCTGGAAGTTTTCGAGGCCGACCCGGAACTCGCGCATCTTAATCAGGTCGAGTTCGTCCTCCGGCTGATCGGGCAGGATCGGCTCTTCGCCGAGCACGAGGTAGTCGGTGGCGAAGCTGAGGCTGTCGGTCAGCTGTCCGCCGGAGCGCGTCACCAGGCTGCGGACCAGGGCGGTGCCGTTCTCGTCGAGGTCTCCGTCGGCGTTGAGGTCGAACTGGCCGAAGACGTGGAACGAGAAGATGCGGTTGGGGTCGTAGATCACGTTGACCAGGACGTCGCCGTTATTAACTACCGCCCGCGGCTTACGCTGGACGACACGGCCGATGGCGCTATCCGATTCGATATTGATGATCTCGACGATGGCCTTGCCTTCGGACTCGGGGTCTTCGATCTTGACCAAGTCATCAGCGTCGTAGACCTGGAAGGCCAGGCCCAAGGACAGGTTGGCTTCGCGGCCGATGTTCAGATAGACCTTGTTTTCTTCCTCGATCTGCGCGACCACCTTGGCGTCGGCCAGGGTCACGGGGACGTCATCCGGGGTCTTGCCGCGGAGTTCATCGATCGTTTCCTGGAGGTTGACGATAGTTCGGCCGCTCTCCGAGGCGAGCTGCTGGGCGTCGTTCGTGCGTCGCTTCCACTCCTCGATCTGGGCGAGGTACGTGGCGGTGACGTTCTCGATGGAATCGTCGATCTGCGACTTGAGCCGGGTGTTCTCGGCTGAGATATCTTGAACGGTCGATTCGAGGGCGTTGACCCGGGCGGTGAGTTCTTCGGCCTGCCGGAGCTTGGCGTCGATCTGCTGGTTCAGATCGCTTTGGGCTTTCTGGGTGGCCTGGGTCTGGGTGGCGAGTTGTGCGGTTACGTCGTCGAGCGAGGTGGTCGTGCTGGCTACGTTGCGCTGCAGCGTGTTGACCTCGGCCCGCGAGGCCTTGAACGCCTGGAGCAGACGGCCGACCGTCGTGCCCGAGCCCTCCGCCGTGACGGCGATGAAGTCGCTGTCGTTCTGGTCGGCGCTGTTGATGGTCGAAGCCAGTTCGGACTGCGCCCGTTCAGCGTCTTGCTGGGCCGACTCGACCTTCGTGTAGAACACGATGGCGAGGATCATGCAGATGAAAAAGCCGGCCCCGAAAAAAACCAGCCCTAAGATCGATCCGTTGCTGCCACCGCCTGAACGTGCGCGAGCCATAAGCAAACTCCTGAAAAATCCAAAAACTCGGCCGAGACGAACGCCGACCGGTTGTTAAGTTTCTCCCGCGATTGCGTTTTCGTCAACCCCGTACCTTGGGGGCTGCCGCTTTATGGGACGCGACCCTCGGGTATTTCGGCAGATATTTATCCCGCAACCGACCTCGCGGCTCAGCCGTGGTCGGCCCTCTCAACAAACTCGACGATCATCTCAACCTCGACCGGCGCGTCCAGCGGCAGCGAAACGCAGCCCACCGCCGCCCGGGCGTGGCGTCCGGCGCTGCCCAAAACCTCGTGAATCAAGGCGCTCGCCCCGTCGGCGACGAGGTGTTGGTCAGTGAAATCCGGCGTACTGGAAACGAAGACGCTCAGCTTTAGCACCCGTTTGAAGCTGTCCTCAAAGCGGTCGCCCCACTCGGCGTCCATCGCCGACAACGCGTTGAGCACGCACTGCCGGGCACACGCCCGGGCGGTGTCGAGGTCTACGGTCCCGCCGACTTTACCGGTCGCGAGCAGGCCGCCGCCTTCGACCTTGGGCAGTTGGCCGCTGATGAAGTAACCGGACGCTCCGTGACGGGTCACGAGGTAGTCCGCCGCGGGCGGCGGGGGCGGGGGCAGAGTGAAGCCGAGCTTTTCGACGGCGGATTTGATACTCATGCCCACAGTTTGGCCGGGCATGTCATCGGTGTCGAACCGGTGGCGGGCTGATTGGTCAACGCTGCGCGACCGCTTTGCCGCTTTTCGCAAGATCGATCGCCTCGGCGACCTGATCGATCGTGTAGAAATCCGCCTTGAACACCTCGTTGCCCTCGGCGTCCAACACGACCAGCAGCGGGATCGTCACCCGACCCATCTCCTTAAGCAGGTTGTTGCCATCGACGTTGCGGCTGGAAGTGATATCGACCTTCATCGGTGTGACGCCGTCGCCGCGGAGCATCGCGGTGATGCGGTCGCTGTCGAGCACCGCCTTCTCCAACGCCTTACAGTTCAGGCACCAGTCGGCGGTGAAATCGAACACCACAATATTTCCCGAAGCCTGCTGCTCGGCCAGACGCTCTGGGGTGTAGTAGACCCAGGGAATGCCCTTGTTTGTTTCGCCAGCAGCAACCCCGCTCCCCGCATCGGGCTTACTCAATTCAACCCCGGTCCAACCCCCGGATACGATCAGCACCAACCCGCAGACCCCCGAGACCGCCCGTCCCTTCGGCGTCGTCGCGACTTTGCCTAACCCCCGCACGATCAGCCACAACCCCGCCGCCGCGACGAGTCCGCCGACCGCCCACCAGTACGCCTTGCTGTTCGCCTCGGTCCCGTCCGACGTGAGCGACACGATCCCGACGCCGATGAAAAACGCCGCCGCCGCCAGCATCAGCACGCCCATCGTCTGCTTCAGCAGTTCGCTGCCCGCCCCCGCCCGCGGCAGCTTCTCGACCAGCCCCGGGAACAGCGTCAGCACCAGGTACGGCAACGCCATACCTAACCCCAGCGTGAAGAACACCGCCAACACCGTCGCGACCCCTTGCTGCGTCGCCCAGAACACCGCCCCGCCCATCAACGGCCCCGCGCACGGCGTCGCCAACACCGCGGTCATCACGCCGAAGCCGAACGACCCCGGCACCGTGTCGCCCGTCGGATTGATCTGGTACACCGCCCGCGGCAGGTTGATCGTAAACAACCCGAGCATCGACACCGCCAGCACCGCGATCACGACGCCGACCGCGAGGTTAAACGCCGGGTACTGAAATAGCTGATTCACCGTCCCGAACTGCTTGAGGCCGACGATCGCCGCCGCGATCGCCATCCAGAACCCGACGATCCCCGCCGCCATCACCAACGCCAACACAATCGTTTTTTTTCGTCCCCCGTCCGCCTTGCCGTGTTGCGCGAGGCTCATCACCTTCAACGGCACGACCGGCAACACACAAGGCGTGAAGTTCAGCAAAAACCCCGCCCCCAACGCCAACGCCAACTGCGTCAATAAATACGCCGCCCCGTCGTTGGTATCGGCCACGACCGCCGGTTCCTCGGCGGAGGTTGGCATGGCCGGCGTGTCTTCAGTCTCCCCGATCTGCGACCACCCCGCCGGGTCGAAGCCCGAAAACAGCTCCGACGCTTCATCCCCCGAATCGGCCAATGCGATCCCCACCGGCACCGCTTCCAGCGAAGCCGACAACGCGATCGTGTCCGGGATCAGACACACCTGCGGATCACAGGCCTGGTACTCCAGCTCAAACCGCAAGTCGAGCGCACCCGGCTCGATCTCCGCGTCCAGCAGCAGCGGCACGTATAGCACCACTTTGCCTTCGTAAACCAATATCTCCTGGTCCGCGTACTCCACCGCATACGGCTTCGGCTCGGGGAACTGCACCGCCCCCACCCGTACCCCCGCCGGGGGATCGACCACCCGCAGCGTCGTCGGGTACTGGGCCGGAAACCACTCGGGCCCGCTCCGCTCGGCGTCGGGGTTGATGTGGTACGTGTCGGCGATATCGATCACCACCGCAACCGCTGCGGGGCTGCCGACGTGGGCTTGCGTAGACAGCAGCTCGATTTCCGCCGTCACCGGCTTCGGCCCGCCGCCAAACCCGAGGCCGGTGATCTGCCCCGCCGCCGACAGCGCGGCAAGACACAGGGCCAGGGCCACCAGCCAGCGTGCCGAGCGGATCAATGTAGGGCTAAAAACTGCGGGCATATCAGCATCCTATGACCGCCTATTCCCTCTCACCACCGCGGCCGATCGAAAAGGCGTTGCCGGGGTTTAACCCGGCAACGCATCGGTTAAATTCCTTCGCTCACGCCGCGCCGTGCGCCTTTTCAATCGCCTTGACCATGTCCTTGAAGCCCATGTCTTTAGTCAGCTTCCCGGCCACGCTCATGTCCTTGGGGTTCACGATCAGGATGAATCCGGTCTTGCCGCCGAACTCGCCCCAGAGCTTCTCGCCGCCCATCGCGTTGACGAGGTAGCCCGCCTGCTCCCGGCCGGCACTGGTCGTCTGGTCGAGCTCAACAAACAGGATCGGGGCGCTGTCGAGTTTCGTCTTGAGGTCCGTGAACGTCTCGCCCATCGCCTTACACGACCCGCACCAGTCTGCGTGGAATTTCAGCACTACCAAATCAGGCCCGGCCGACTTCTTCGCGTGGTCGTCGGCCAACGCCGACACGCCCAACGAACCGGCGACCATCATCGCCACCACCAACATTCCGATCGCGTTCATCCGTTTCATCTCGAATCTCCAAATAAAGAGGAAAACAAAAAAATCAAACCAAACATTCATCGCGTCCGGGCCAGCCCCATGACCAGCCCCGCTTCGCTCCAGATCTCCACGTCCACGCCGTCGACCGTCGCCGTCGCCGGGCCGAGACCCGCAATCCTTTCGTCCGGACGGACTTGGTACAGCGTGTACGAATCACCACTCTCGTCGGTCACCCGGAGCTGCGCCGCCATACAGCCCTGCACCGAGCAATACCGCCCGCCCTCAAGCGTTAGCCCCCGCTCCGCGAGCCCGCTCGGCTCGATCGGCGTGAATCCGAGCTTGTCGCTCATCAACGACAGGTCACCGAACGCCTCGGCCGGGTAATCCGACGCCAACCCCTTGACGTGATTGATCGCGATCTCCCGCGCCACGACCCGCGTCAGCCCGTCGTCGCCTGACCAAGCCCACACGCCGCTTATCACCAAAGCCAGCGCGACACCTGCCGCCGCGAGCCACCGCCAGGAATTAAATTGCTTCCTGCCCATCGAACCCGTCGCATTGCCAGAGACCGGTGTCACTTCAGCAATCTCACGCAGGATCTCGTTCATCTTCTCGGGCCGCAGCGACTTAGCCTCGTAATGGCCGCGCACCCGGTCTAGTACCCGCTCGTCAGAAATAGGCTCGTTCATCGCCGCACCTCCCGCTGATCGGCTGCGCCGGGGTTCTGGTCGGCCAGCCGTTCACGCAGCTTCCGTTTCGCCCGGTGCAGCAGGCTGAGCACAGTCCCCCGCGGTCGGCCGAGCTGCCGGGCCGTCTCGCGGGCCGTGTACCCCTCGACCCACGCCAACACGGCCGCCTCCCGCTCGGCCGCACTCAGACTTCGCAACGCCACCTCGACCGTGTCGGCCTGCACCAGCTTTGCCAAAACCCCGTCCTGCTGACGCTCGACAACCTCGGGCTCGGGCGTCACCGCTTGCGAAACGACCAGCCGACGTTGCTCCCTGCGATACGCATCGATAAAACGGTGCTTGATCGCCCGGAAGAGCAGCCGACGCTGCCAAGGCCCGCCCGTCCGGGCCAGCGACAGACACGCCTCGTGCAGCACGTCCTCCGCCGATTCCCGCTGTCCCGTCAACGCCAACGCGTACCGATACCCGCTCTGCAGCAGGTCCTGAAGGTCAGCGGTTGAGGGAGGTTGTACGCTCACACCTCTACAAACGCTGAGCAGCCGGGATTTGATTGCATTTATTTGCCACTTTTCGCTAAATCCTTGCCTGATCACCCCTTTACCCGGCCCGACCGCCGCCACCGAGTGCAGATAAATAGCCCCGGCACCCGATAACTCTAACGGACAGAGTACGCCCCCGCGGCCCCCGCCCCGAGACCACGAAGCTATGGCCGAAGTCCTTGACCAGAATGAAGTTGACGCCTTGCTCGCTGCGGTCGACGCCGAGGAGTCGGATGCCGAGAGCAACAGCGGGTCGAAGGTCTTCTCCACCCGCCGGCGCGGCAAAGGCGGCGACGAAGAGCTCGAGGTCCGCAGCTACGACTTCAAACGCCCCGAACGCGTCTCCAAAGACCAGATGCGGGCCCTCGAAAACCTCCACGAGGCCTTCAGCCGTAACTTCGGCGCCGCCCTCTCCGGCTTCCTCCGCACCATCATGGAGGTCAAGGTCGCCAACATCGAGCAGATGACTTTCAGCGAGTTCACCCACTCGCTGCCCAACCCCACCTGCTTCAACCTGCTGACCTGCGAGCCGCTCGAGGGCACGATCTGCTTCGAGATCAGCCCCCTGATCATCTACCCCGTCATCGACCGCCTCCTCGGCGGATCGAACGCCGAGCTGTTCATCCCCCAACGGCCCCTCACCGCCATCGAAAACCGCCTGGTCAGCCAGATCCTCGCCCGGGCCATGTCGGCCATGCACGAGGCCTGGGCCAACATCGTCGAGGCCGACTTCAAGCTCGAAGAGACCGAGTCCAACCCCGCCCTCGTTCAGATCGTCCCGCCGAACGAGGTCGTCGTCGTCGTCGGCTTCGAACTGAAAATGGGCAGCCGAGCCGGCACGATGGCGCTCTGCATCCCCTACGCCGTCATAGAGCCCGTTGTCGACAAGCTCAGCAGCCAGTCGTGGTCGGCCTACAAAAAACTCACCCGCGACGACAAGCTCCGCGAACGTATGGCCGGCTCCCTCGACTCGGCCAAGGTCGACGTCGCCGCCGTCATGGCCAATACCACCATGACCCTCCACGACCTGGTCAACCTCCAGGTCGGCGACCTCATCCTCACCGAAAAACCCGCCTCCGCCCCCCTCGCCCTCACCGTCGAAGGCAAACGCAAATTCGTCGGCCACCTCGGCCAACACCGCGGCAACCGCGCATACAAAGTCGGCCGCGCGATCACGCCCAAAGACCGGGTTTGAGCCAAGCTAACAACACAAAGTAAGTCTTGATCATCCGCTAGTGGAAGATTCGTCTTTTTCAGGTCCCCATTCCCGAAAGGAGAGGGAATCGATTGTCGATTGACGCCCCCCTGTTGTGCGCACAAAAATAATCGCTTTCCTAACAAAATCATGTATTACCAAAAATTTTTTCGCCCTTGTTTTTAAGGCGTTTTATCACGGTAATCACCTAAAGCCCCCTTCCGGGGCCGCACAAAAACGTCGTTCGGTCCCCTGGTAGACAGACCCTATATCGGCCCCCGGGGGCGGCGGATCGGTGCAAGGCAAGGACCGTCCCGCTCGACACCCCGGGATCGCCGGGCTCGCGTTTTTCAAAGCGTGAGGGTTTCGGCGTTCGTCGGTGAGTCACCTTGCCGACAACAAACGCGAACGACTCCGCCCCGGAGAAATCCTGGGACCGGCCCCCGGATACAACGCACTCCCCCTAACGGAGTGAAAAAATTCCTGGGGCCGGGGGGCCGCCCTCAACGCGCGGGTCGAGGACGACGGTTTGAAGTTTCGGGAGGCGTGCGGGCCGATGCGTGCGTCAACCGAGGGCCGAGCGTTCGCTCTTTGAAAAGTGATTTGGTTAGATAGCGGTAAACTTTCCCGCCGTGAAGGTTTAGCGGGAGACGCGTAGCGTCCCGCGCTCGGCCGACATCACCGCGGGCGGCTACGCCGCACCCGCTAAACTCAGGCTATGTCTGAGCGCAGCACTTTCGCTATCGACTTCGGCAGTAAGCTCGCCGGAACGACCGTCGTCGTGGCCGGCTCGATGGCGAGCGACCAACCGTTGAGCTTCACCGCCTCGAAAAAGAAACAGGACGCCGACGCGATGATCGCCAACCTGCTCGCCGGGCACAACGGGGCGAACGTCTACCTCGACGCCCCGCTCTCGCTGCCCGGCGTCTACCGCGGTCTAGACGGATTCGACGACCACCACCTCCGACGCGGCGACCGCAAACTCGCGGCGATGTCGCCGATGTTCCTCGGCGGCCTCACCGCCCGGGCTATGCGCCTCGCCGCCAACACCCCGCACTGCACCTGGCACGAGACTTATCCCGCCGCGCAGGCCAAGCGTCTCGAGTTTCCCAAAGACGAGTACAAGAAAAAGGCCGACGCCCTGCCCCGGCTCACCACGCTGCTCGCCGGATTAATCGAAGCCTGCTTCGACCCCGCCGAGGTCCAGACCTGGCACCACTTCGACGCCCTGCTCGCTTGGCTCGCCGCCGAACGCCACGCCCGTGGCGAAGCAACGTTCCACGGCAACCCCGCCGAGGGCGTGATACTAGTTTGAACCTTACCCCGCTTCGCCGAACGCCTGCTTGGCGTCGTCGACGCTAGGAAAAACCGAAAAAACCTTGTCAAGTTGGAACAGCGAGATGACGTCCCACGTCGTGCCGTGTAGGTTGGCGAGTTTCACGTCTCCGCCCAGCGGCTTCATCTTGCCGTGGAGGCGGAGCAGCACCGCGACGCCGAGGCTGGAGATGTAGGTCAGCTTGGTCGCGTCGAGGATCAGCCGAGTATGCCCCGCGTCGACGAGCGTCTGCACCTTGTCGCCGAACTCCCGGGCGTTCGACGAGTCCAGCCCGCCGTCGATGCTCAGCACCATAATGTCGCCGTCGAACGCCTGGTAGAAAAACTCCATCGCTTAATCCTCGCTGGTCAAATTGCTGACGACTCAACCCGCGTAGGCGACTAAATCATCCGCCCGCTTGCGGATCGGGTGGACCCGGGCGTGGCTGAACAGCAGGATCGGGTTCATCGTGATCGTGCCGATGGCGTAGGCGTCGGCGCCCGCGTCGCGGTACTCGTCGAGTTCATCCGCCTTGCGGATCCCGCCGCCGCCGACGATCACGATTTCTCCCCCCCACGGCTGTTCACGCAGGTCGCGGATGCACTGCAGCGAAACGGGCTTCAGCGGATACCCGCTCATCCCGCCCGCCGGGACGGGCAGCGTGTTACAGCAGTGCAGCGCCCGCACGCCCTGGGCAAACGCCATCTCCGCCATCGTCAGGTAGTTCACCGGCGGCAGCTTCACGATCGTCGGCACGCCCGTTTCCACCGCCCGCTTGAACAGTTCCGGAGGCCAATCGATGTGCCCGACGTTGGGGCAGCTCATATTGAGCTCCATCGCCAACGGCTTCATCGCCGCGAGGCGGTTGACGAGGTCGAGCCACTCGTCGTCGTTGAATCCGTGTATCGAGACGACCTTGTCGGCGAGGTCGAGCTTGCCCGCGGCGACTTTCTTCTCGACCCAGCCGAGGCCGGGGTTGCGGAGGCCGATCTTGTTGACCCAGCCGCGGACGCGGGGGTAGTAGCGGACGGTCTTGATGATCTGCTGAACGCGGCCGGAGCGGGCGGTGGCGGTGAACGTGCCGAGCGTCGCGGTGCAGCCCTCGGGGCGGATGTAGTTGCCGAACGGGGCGGAGACGGACAGCGGCTTGAGGCCGGGGACGGTGGACTGCAGGCGGGAGGCGGTCATGGGGAGAAGTTTCCGGGTGGGGCCCCGAAGCACAACCGATCGGGGCGGGCGAGTATAACGGTACGGATGCGAACGGTGGCCGGCTACTTCAGAGAGGTGCTCGACGAGGTGATGCCCCGCGGGGTGGACGCGGCGCTGCGAGAAGCATCCGGCTGGTCGCCCGACGCGGCGGAGCGTTACTGCCCGCGGTGCGGGGCCTCGGCCGGTCCCGGATCGGTGACGGCGAAGGGATGTCCGTTTTGTATCGATCGGCGGATCGTTTGGCAGCGGCTCACGCGTTTGTCAGCCTACGCCGAGCCGATGGACGGCTGGATCAAAGCGATGAAGTTCGGCAAGCAGTGGAGCTGGTGCCCCTGGCTAGGCGAACAGCTCGCCGAGCGGGTCGGCACACCGCTGGATGAGGAAAAAATTGTCGTCTGCCCAGTACCGATGCCGTGGCTTCGACGGTGGTCCCGCGGGTTTAATCAGGCCAAGCTCATGGCCGAGGCGTTGGCGAAGGCCCGCGGCTACTCCTGCGTCGAGGTGCTCAAACGCACCCGCCACACCGCGCCGCAGACGACCGTCGCCGCCTCGCAGCGGCCGGCCAACGTTCGCGGGTCACTGGCCCTGCGCCCCGTCGATCTGTCGGGCTACGACGTCATACTCGTAGACGACATCAAGACAACGGGCGCGACGCTCACCGCCTGTACGCACCTACTGCAAAAAGCCGGTGCCCGCAGCGTCCACGCCGCCGTCGCCGCGGTGGCCGACCCGAAAGGGCAGGACTTCAAAGCCAAGTAATGCTCACCAGACGACGTCGACCTTCCGCCCCGACTCGGCACTCTCGACCGCGGCCAAGACCATCGCGAGGCTCTTGATGTTGTCGGCGCAGGGGCATTCCAGAGAGGTTGCTCGGTCAGACAAGATGTGATCGGCGAACTGACGGATCAGATATTCGTGGTATTCATATTCTAATTCGACCCTCGGCACGTCGACCGCGTCGTACTCCCGGATGAAGCCCTCGTTCTGGCCGGGCTTGAGCACCTCACAGCTCATCGCGTCGGCCCCATCCCACCGCAGCGTGCCCTTCGGCCCGACGACCCGCCAGTCGGCCTCCCACGTCGTCGCACAGCCCTCGTTACACCACGACCCGCGGTAGGTGTACACCACGCCGCCGGTCATCTCGAAGATCGCCGCGGTACACGCCGCGCCTTCGTACCAGGAATGACTGGGATTCCAAGCGTGGCAGTACACGCTCAGCGGGTCCGTACCTGATATCTGTCTTGCGTTGTCAAAAGTATGGATCGCCATATCCAGCACCAACGGGTGGGCCATCGCGTCGCGGAAGCCGCCGAAGTGGGCCCCGATGTAGAAGTCGCTGTGCAGTTCGCTGATCCCGCCCAGCCCGCCCTCGGCCACGAACTTCTGGATCGACTTGAACCCCGACAGCGGCCGACGCGTCTGCGTCACGGCGTAGACCCGCCTCGCCTTCTCCGCCGCCGCGACCATCCGCTGCGCCTTGGCCAGGTCGTCGCTCATCGGCTTCTCGCCCAGCACGTGGCAGCCGCGTTCCAAAGCCTCGATCGTCACCCGGTCGTGCGCCGCCGGCACGGTTACATCGAACACCGCATCCGCCCCCGTTGCGTCGATAGCTTCGCCCAGCGAGCCGTAAACCAAGCTGATCGGCAGTTCGAAGCGCTCTGCCATCGCCACCGCCGCGTCTCGGCTGAGGTCTACCAACCCCACGATTTTGATGGTGTCTGCGGCCAACGCGTGCTTGACCCACTCGCGGGCCATCCCGCCGCAACCGACGACGACAGTTTTCATCACCGAAGCCATCTTCAGTCCTTACCCGCGTAATTCGGCCTTGACCGCTTCTTGCAGAGACTTCAACACCGCAGCGACCTGTGGGTCGACCTGTTCGTGCCGCAGCGTTGCCGATGGGTCGCGGAACCGCATCCGCAGGCTGACGCTCTTCTTGCCCGTGGCGATCGGCTTGCCGCGGTATACGCCGACGAAGGACAGGTCCTCGAGCATTTCCGGCACTGCTTCCAACACCGCCGATTCGACCTGCCGCCACGCGACGGCTTCGTCGACGATCACCGAGAGGTCGCGCTCGATCCCTGGGAATTTAGGCAGCGCCGCAACGTCTCGCGTCGGGGGGTAAAGCTCCAGCAACGCGGGCAAGTCCAGCTCGGCCGCAACCTGCGCCGCCTGCACATCAAACCGATCGCGGGTCGTGTCAGCAATCAAACCCAATACGCCGAGCGTCGTCTCGCCCGACAAGATTTGCCCCGCCGCGGAGAACCCACCCACGTTTTCTGCTGGCTCGACCCGCAGCGCGTCTTTCGCCGATGCGCCGCCCAACGCCTCGACGATCTCATCGACCGCGCCGCGTACTTCACGTAACGCCTCATCTATATCCGCCGCGTCACGCAGCAGCGCAAGCTTGACGGTCTCGACGGTTTCGCCGCCGACGATCTTCCACGTCGAGGCAGTTTCGAACAGACGGACGTTGTGGTTCCCCGCGTCCTGATTCAGTTTACGACACGACAGCAGGCTCGGCAGCACCGACGGCCGGAGCATCGGCTCGTCCTTTTTATGATCGCCCTCGAGCATCAACGCCTGAGCCCCGTCCGGCAGGAACGGCTTGGCGAGCTTCGGGCGGATGAAGCTGAAGGTGACCGTCTCGTGGTAGCCGTGGGCGACGAGGACTTCGCCGACCAGGTTCTTCGCACTGACCGAGGCTTGCGGCGGCTTGGCGACGAGTTCAAGCTTGGGCTTGATCGGGATGGCGTCCATACCGTGGAGGCGGGCGATCTCTTCGATCAGGTCGACCTCGCGGGTCAGGTCGAGACGGAACGTCGGGATCATTGCAGTCACGGCTTCGCCGTCAGCCGCGGCGTTGAGGCCGATGCGGTTGAGGTAGTCGGCCTGCTGCTCGGCCGAGAGGTCCAGCCCCAGTAGTTGTCGGCAGCGCTCGGCCCGTAGCGAAAGGGTCGCCGGCTCGGCGTCTTTATCCGCCAACGGCCCGACACGGATCACGCCCTCAGCCAGCGTGCCGCCGGCCAACTCGATGATCAACGCCGCCGCCCGCCGGCTCGCCACGTCCACGCCCACCGGATCGACCCCCCGCTCGAAGCGGAAGCTCGAGTCGCTGGCCAGCTTCAAAGCCCGGCTGGTCGTGCGGACCTGCAGCGGCTCGAAGATCGCCGACTCCAGCAGGATATCTGTCGTCTCTTCGCCGACCTCCGAATCCGCCCCGCCCATCACGCCGGCTATGGCCTGCGGACGCTCGGCGTCGGCGATGACCAGCATGCCCTCACGCAGCTCGTGCTTCGTGCCGTCGATCGCGCTGAACTTTTCGCCCTTGGCTGCATTACGCACCACGACCTTTCGCCCGGCCAGCTTGCCCATGTCGAACGCGTGCAGCGGTTGGCCGAGTTCGAGCAATACGAAGTTGGTCACGTCGACGACGTTGTTCACGCTACGCAGGCCGACGGCTTCGAGCCTCGCGACGAGCCAGTCGGGGCTGGGGCCGATCTTGACGCCGGTGATGACGCGAGCCGTGTAGAGCGGGCAGGCGTCGGGCTGGGTGTGGTCCACGCCCGTTAGCTTTTCGACGGAGTCGCCGCCGCTCGCGGGAAGCTCGATAACGGGGCGTTTCAGCTCGGTTCCGGTCGCCGCCGCGACCTCGCGGGCGACGCCTACGTGGCTGAGGCAGTCGCCGCGGTTGGACGTGACCTCGACGTCGAACATGACGTCACCCTTGGCTTGACCTTCTTCGACATTTACGGTGTCTTCGATCGGGAAGCCGTGGCCGGTGAGCAGGTCGTCGACCTTTTCGGGGGCAACGGGTGTGCTGAGGTATTCGTTAAGCCAGTTCAGACTGATTTTCATGGGGTCGAGAGTTTACCCCGCCGGCTCAAGGGTCGCAGCCTCGCCGCCCGTGGGGTGCGACACGGCTATGATGCCGCGCGATGAGTAGCCTCCGCTCGATCCCTGCCGGCAAAGAACGATCCGCCAAGACGGTGTACGTGTGGGGCGCGGCTATCTTCACGCTGGCCTTGGCGGGCTGTGTTTCGCCGGATCGGCAGGCCGTACTCGACGCCGCGGCCTACCCGCCGGACTTCACCCTGGAATTTTTTGTGACCGCCGACGAGCCCCTACCCGGCGAAACGGGTTCCCCCGCTAACCGCCCCGCCCAGCATGTCGTGACCCCCGATCGCAAACTCCGGGCTGCGCTCGGCCCCGGCGTCAGCCCGCGTTTCCACCCGCCCACGACCGCCCTGCTCAGTAAGGCCGAGATGACCGATCTTTACCGCCTCGCGGAAGCCTCCGCCGAGGCCGAGGCGGGCTTGGCTCCGATCTCCGCCGCCGCCCGCCCCGCCGTGGTATATCAGCTCCGCTTCACCGCCCACGGCCAGCCCGCCGCTCTCCGCACCCTCCCCGACCGTAACCCCAAGGCCCAGGCCCTGCTAGATCGGTTGGTCCAGCTCCGTGGCGGACGTTGACCGTTTTCACCGCTTTTATTACAATCTTCGATTCGCACCTAGGTAAGTAACTGCCCCGAAAACCGGAACCTATCACCATGATCGAAGCCCTCAAAGACGACACCGTCATCAACGCCCTCGGCGGCCGCTTCAAGTTCACCTCGCTGGTCCAGCACCGCGTCCGTGAACTCATGGACGGCGAACGCCCCTTGGTCGAACGCAACGGCCGAACCGATTTCGAAGTCGCTGTCCAGGAAGTGGTTGAGGGCAAGATCACCCTCGAACTGCCCGAAAGCGAAGACTGATTTCTTCAGGCTAAATTGAACCCACCGAAGCCCACGGATTCAATCCGTGGGCTTTTTTCTACAATCAATTACATGACCGATACGCCCCTTGCACTCGCCGACCGCCGAATCCTCGTCGCCCTCAGCGGCGGGATCGCGGCGTATAAGACGGCCACGCTCGTCAGCCGGCTCGCCCAGGCCGGGGCCGACGTCCGCGTCGTGATGACCGAGGCGGCGACGAAGTTCATCACCCCGCTCACGCTCCAGTCCCTTTCCGGTCACCCCGTGCTCACCAGCATGTGGGACCACGACGACCGCCCTGACTCACAGCACGTCGGCCTCGCCCGCTGGTGCGAGTTGATGTTCATCGCTCCCTGCTCGGCCGACATGCTCGGCCAACTCGCCGCCGGCCTCACCCCCGACCTCGTCAGCCTCACCGTCTGCGCGCTGCCGAGCGAAACCCCGCTGCTCGTCGCCCCCGCGATGAACGCCGACATGTGGGCCAGCCCGATCGTCCAACGCAACCTGCAAACGCTGCGTGACCTGCTCCCCAACTTCCACGAAGTCGGCCCCGCCGAGGGGTGGCAAGCCTGCCGAACCAAAGGCAGCGGGCGGATGAGCGAGGCCGAAGATATCTTGAACTCTGCCGAAAAACTTCTCAAAACGAAAGACTGATTCGACCAAGATTCAATACCTCGACATCAGAGATTCTTCTCTACTTTCCATCCGAATCCTTTGCGATTGTCGATCCAACGGAGCCAAGTCGGGCGGAAGCGGTAGAAGTTTTGTTTTTCGGCGGCAGCCCGTAGCTGAGGCATCGAGTTTACGAATTCGTATTTGCTGGTGTATAGGTCCCAGACGCGATGCCACTCGGCTTGGCCGTGTTCGATGACGAGGTCGACTTCGCCGTGGAACTGGAGGCCGTGGATGAGTTCGGGGACGTCTTGATGGGCGTAGACGGTCACCGCGGCGCGGGGGTTAGCGGCGAGGTGTTGGCTGTGGGCGGCGTTGGGCGAGGAGACCCAGTGGAGGCAGAAGCCATCGGCGTGGGCGTACTGGATGTTGCAGGCGTGGGGCTGGCCGATGCTTCCGGGGGCGGAATCGACCGTGGCCAAACTGGCGGTGCGGCAGGTGGCGAGGAACAGCTCGGTTTCCTGATCGAAGGCGAAGTCGGCGGTCATGTCCAAATTATAAAGCCGCGACCGTTGGTCGCGCTCTCGGCCGCGGGTGATTCTGCAACGCGGGACTACTGATCTATTTCGGCGTGCCGCCGAATGCGCGACCGACGGTCGCGGCTTTATGAAAGACATAGGCCGAGTATGGTTAACCAGGGGACGCGCTTACGACACGGCCAGCTTGGCGCCGATGCGGCGCATCGCCTCTTCAACGTTTTCACGGCTGTTGAACGCACTGATGCGGAAGTAGCCTTCGCCGGCGGCGCCGAAGCCGCTGCCGGGCGTCCCGACGACGTTTGCTTCTTGTAGCAGCTGGTCGAAGAAGTCCCACGAGCTCGCGCCGTCGGGCGTCTTCACCCAAACGTAGGGTGCGTTGACCCCGCCGTAGACGGTCATGCCGGCCTCGGTCAGCGCTTCGCGGATCAGGCGGGCGTTTTCCATGTAGAAATAAACGAGCTCGGCGATCTGGGCCTTGCCGTCTTCGCTGTAGGCCGCCTCGGCCCCGCGTTGGACGATGTAGGACACGCCGTTGAATTTGGTTGATTGGCGCCGGTTCCACAGGCCGTGCATCTCGACATCGCCGCCGGAAGAATCCTTGCCGGTGAGGCCTTTGGGCACGACGGTGAAGGCGCAACGCGTGCCGGTGAAGCCGGCGTTCTTCGAGAAGCTGCGGAACTCGATCGCGCACTTACGGGCCCCTTCGATCTCGTAGATCGAGTGCGGCACATCGGCGTCGGTGATGAAGGCGTGGTAGGCGGCGTCGAAGAGGATCAGCGTGTCGTTGGCCAGGGCGTAATCGACCCAAGCCTTGAGCGTCTCCCGGCTGGCGGTCGCGCCGGTGGGGTTGTTGGGGTAGCAGAGGTACACGACATCCACCGGCTCGTCGGGCAGGGCCGGCTCAAAGTTATTCTCCGCGGTCATGGGCAGATAGACGAGACCGGCATAACGCCCGTCGTCATCTGCTGCGCCGGTGTTACCGGCCATGACGTTCGTGTCGACGTAGACGGGGTAGACGGGATCGCAGACCGCGATGCGGTTGCCGGTGGGCGGGCCCTTGCGCCCGCGGCGTTCAACGGGGTAGTCCGTTTTACTTCCGCAATCGAGGATATCGAGGATGTTGCCGCTGTCGCACTTGCTGCCGTCGGAGACAAAAATCTCCGAGGCATCGATGTCGCATCCGCGCGACTTGTAGTCGTTTTCAGCGATGGCTTCGCGGAGCCAGGCGTAGCCCTGCTCGGGGCCGTAGCCCTGGAACGACTCGGCCTTACCCATCTCGTTGACCGCGCGGATCATCGCGGTGCGGATGGCTTCGGGCAGCGGCTCGGTAACGTCGCCGATACCCAGCTTGATGATCGGGGCGTCGGGGTTAGCCTCGGCGAAAGCGTTGACGCGGCGCGCGATCTCGGGGAAGAGGTAGCCGGCGGCGAGCTTGAGGTAGTGGTCGTTGATGCGGGGCATGGTTTTAAATCCGTGGGAACTGATTAGTGGATGGTTTAAGAATTAGATTCTTCCGCAAACTGCTTCGCGGCGTTGAGGGCTTCGGGGAGTTTAGCGGGGTCTTTGCCGCCGGCCTGAGCCATGTCAGGCCGGCCGCCACCGCCGCCGCCTACGATCGGGGCCACGTGTTTGATCCAGTCGCCGGCTTTGAAGCCGGACTCGATTAAGGGCTTGGGTACTGAGGCGATCATGGCGACCTTGCCCCCCGCGTTGGCGGCGAGGAACAACGCGCTGTCGCTGTGTTTTTTGCGGACGACGTCCATCGCGGTGCGGAGCGTCTTGCCGTCGGCCCCCGGAACTTCGGCCACAATGACCGAGCCCGACTGCGACTCGGCGATCTGTTGAGCCGCGGCGACGACGCCTTGTTCCGCTTGGTTGCCTTGTTCTTTCTGGTAGGCCTTGACCTTCTCGCCCAGTTCGGCCAAGCCGGCCCGGATTTTTTGGTTGAGCGAAAGCGGGAGCAGCGAGGACTCAGCCGTCTTACTCACCGAATCGATCTTCTCGGCCAGCGATTCCGCCGGGGCGTCGGCGAGGAACTCGATGCGGGTCAGCAGTTGTTCGCCGGTGGCGACGGACTTGTGCGCCGCGGGGCCGGTGAGCGCGGTGACGCGGCGGACGCCCTTGCTGACCGCTTCTTGTGACACGACGCAGAAGCCCTCGGCGTCGCCCGTCTTGGCGAGGTGGGTCCCGCCGCAGAACTCGATGCTGTAGCCCGGCCAATCGGCTTTGTCGGGATCGGCGACGAGGTCAGCCACCGGTACGCCGATGCTCACGACGCGGACGTGCGGCGGGTACTTCTCGCCAAACACGGCCCGCAGGCCGTTGATCTTCAGCGCGTCTTCCTGCGGTACGACCTGGGCGTAGACCGGCAGGTCCTTGGCGATGTCGTCGTTGACCTGCTTCTCGACCGCGGCGATCTCTTCGGGCGTCAGGGCGCTGCCGTGCGAGAAGTCGAAGCGGAGTTTTTCGTCGTCGACCAGCGAGCCCTTCTGGTTCGCTTCGGCGTTGACGTGGTCGCGCAGGGCGCGGTTCATGACGTGGGTGGTCGTGTGGTTGTTCTGGGTCAGGGCCCGGCGTTTGGCGTCGACGGCCATAGCGCAGTGGACCTCCCCGGCGATGTCGTCGATTTTGCCGGCGGTGAGCTGGCCGAGGTGCAGGTGGACGCCGCCGACCTTGATCGTGTCATCGACCTTGAGGCGGACGATGTCGCCGCCGGTGGACGAGGGCGACTGCTTGATCATGATGCCGCCGGTGTCGCCGACCTGCCCACCGGCCTCGGCGTAAAACGGGGTCATCTGGAAGACGGCTGCGACCTCATCGCCGGCCTGCGCCGCGGTGGCGGATTCGTAGGTCTCGCCGACCTTTTTAAAGAGGTGCAGCGTGTTGGCTTGAAACGGAGCCTCCGTAAATTCGTGGCCGGTGAAGTTGGTTTCGACGAACCAGCCGGCGTCGAGGCCTCTGGCGACCTGCTCGGCGAGGGACGCCTTGGCGTCGGCTCCGCCCGCTTCGCCGCGGGAGATATCGGCGTGCTGGGCTTTGGCCTGGTCGTAGCCGGGAACGTCAACGGTCAGCCCGCGTTCCTCGGCCATCACCTGGGTGAGGCTGAACGGGAATCCGTAGGTCGCTTCGAGGTCAAAAGCGGTCGCTCCTTCTAATGTCTGTCCGGCTGATAAGCCCTCGACCGCTTTGTCGAAGATCACGATGCCACGCTCGAGTGTGGCGCGAAACGCGATCTCTTCTTCTTTGAGTTCTGTCTGGACGGCATCGACGGATTTCGTGATTTCGGGGAACGCCTCGCCCATCACCTCAACAACCGCGGGGACGAGCTTGTAGAAGAACGGTTCCTCAACCCCCAGCGTCTGGTGGCCGTAGCGCACCGCCCTGCGGAGGATCGTCCGCAGCACCGCGTTACGGCCCTTGTTACCGCAGTGGGCCCCGTCGGTCAGCGCAAACGTCAAGGTGCGGATGTGGTCGGCGATGACGCGGTAGGCGATGTCGATCGGGTTGCTTAACGAATCTCCCCCGGAGACCCCGCCGTCGTAGGCCTTGGCTCCGGTGACCTCCTGGATCGCGGCGAAGAGCGGGGAGAAGACGTCGGTGTCGTAGTTGCTGGTCTTGCCCTGAAGTACGCGGACGATGCGTTCGAAGCCCATGCCGGTGTCGACGTGTTTGGCGGGTAGGGGCTCGAGGCCGCCGGTGGTCAGGCGGTTGAACTGGATGAAGACGAGGTTCCAGATCTCGACGACGGTGTCTTGGCCATCGGCGTTGACGAGGCTCGCGCCAGATTTGTCGGGGCTGCGGTCGTAGTGCAACTCGGAGCACGGGCCGCAGGGGCCGGTATCGCCCATCTCCCAGAAGTTGTCCTTCTTGTTGCCGGGGTGGACTCGCTCGGCCGGAAGGTACTTAAGCCATAGGTCGCGGGCTTCGAGATCGGGTTCGAGGCCGAGTTCGGGGTCGCCTTCGAAGTAGGTGGCGTGTAGCCGTGCGGGGTCGAGGCCCCACCACTCTTTGGAGGTTAATAGTTCCCACGCCCAGTCGATGGCTTCGGTCTTGAAATAGTCGCCGAAGGACCAGTTGCCCAGCATCTCGAAGAACGTGTGGTGGTAGGTGTCCTTGCCGACGTCGTCGAGGTCGTTGTGCTTGCCGCCGGCGCGGATGCACTTCTGGGTATCAACGGCCCGGGTGTACTCGCGATTGCCCGTCCCAAGGAACACATCCTTGAACTGGTTCATCCCTGCGTTGGTGAACAGCAGCGTCGGGTCGTCGTGTGGAACAACGGGCGAGGACGCGACCGCGGTGTGCCCGGCCTTCTGCACGAAGAAGTCGATGAACTGCTGGCGGATCGCGGCGGCGGTTTTTTTGGGGTTTTGATTACCGGGGGTGGGCGTGGGCATGTTGGGCTGGGATATATGTGTAAGCCGGTTTTTGTGCGTTATCAGTAACGTATTTCCAGGATCGCGGAGTATAGCTGATCGGTTCGGCGAGAATGTGATAGGCAAAGCCTTGGGGGCTTGCTATGGTCCGAGGCCGAACAGTCGTTTTTCGCCAGGGTACGCCATGATCCAACACCCCACCGACCCGAACCGAGCCAACATCGTCGTCATCGGCGGTGGTTTCGCGGGCCTGACGTTCTGCCAGCACTGCCGCATCCGTAGTCAGCCCGGCGAGCCGGCGCCCGAGATCATCCTGATCGACAAGCAGAACCACCACCTCTTCCAGCCGCTGCTTTATCAGGTGGCCACGGCCGGCCTCGCCGCGACCGAGATCGCCGCCCCGCTGCGGGCCGTGCTGTCTCGCCGGCAGGACATCACTTGCCTCATGGAAGAAGTCACCGCGATCG
Source organism: Planctomycetota bacterium (assembly GCA_038747275.1). Classification (GTDB taxonomy): domain Bacteria; phylum Planctomycetota; class Phycisphaerae; order Phycisphaerales; family Phycisphaeraceae; genus Algisphaera. Next base: position 193,447 of record JBCDJW010000001.1, read on the forward strand.
ACCCGGCCCGCAAGGCGGTCGTGATGAACGACCGCGAGATCACCTACGACTACCTCGTCCTCGCCGCCGGCGGCCGTACGAGCTATTTCGGTAACGACCACTGGGAACGTCACGCCCCGGGCCTCAAGACGCTGCACGACGCGATGCGCATCCGCCGGCGGGTGCTTACGGCTTTCGAGAGGGCCGAGACCACGCTGGACACCGACGAGCAGGAGCGGCTGATGAACGTCGTGGTCGTCGGGGGCGGGCCGACCGGCGTCGAGCTGGCCGGGGCGATCGGCGAGTTGGTGCAGAAAATCTTCCACCGCGACTTCCGGCGGATCGACGTCCGCACCGCCCGCGTCATCCTCGTTGAGAGTAACGACCGCCTGCTGAAGTTCTATCCCGAAAAGCTGTCAGCCAGCGCAAAGGCCCAGCTCGAACAGTTGGGCGTCGAGGTCCGGCTGAATACCCGCGTGAGCGACGTCGCCGCCGACCACGTTGAGCTCAATGACGGCACATCGATCCAAACACGTAACGTGATCTGGGGCGCGGGGGTGGGGGCCAGCCCGCTGACCGAAGCGTTTGCCGATACGGCCGAGCTCGACCGCGGCGGGCGGATCAAGGTGCTGCCCGACCTTTCGGTGCCGGGGTTCCCGGAGGTGTTCGCCGTCGGCGACCTGGTCAACATGGTCGATAAAGACGGACAACCCGTGCCCGGCGTCGCGCCCGCCGCGATCCAGATGGGTAAGCACGTCGCCAAACTCATTGAACGCGAGCGGAATACCGGGAGCAAACCGCCAAAGCAGCGTGAAGCGTTTGATTATTGGGACAAGGGATCGATGGCGACCATCGGACGCAAGCGGGCCGTGGCCATGGTCGGGAAGTTCCAGATCAGCGGTTTATTCGCGTGGTTGGCCTGGCTAGGCATCCACCTCATGTTCCTGGTCAGCTTCCGCAACAAACTCAGCGTGTTGTTGCAGTGGTTTTATTCGTACGTGGCTTTCCGCCGCGGTGCCCGGATCATCGTTCCCAAGAACGACGATTTACTGGACACGCCTACCGTGATCGATTAGGCGGAACGGCGAAGCGCGATGCCGTTAAGATAATCACGCATGACCGCGGTAAATCTCTACTTCCAGGTCCACCAGCCCCACCGCCTCCGACGGTACAGCGTCTTCGACGCCAGCTCGGACTACTTCGACGATTCGGCTAATGAGCAGATCCTCCGCAAGGTCGCCGCCAAGTGCTACCTTCCAGCGACCCGCATCCTGCTGCAACAAGTCAAGCGACACGCCGGGGACTTCCGCCTCGCGTTTTCGATCACCGGCACTGCGCTAGACCAACTCCGTCGATTCGCCCCTGACGTCGTCGACAACTTTCGCAAGCTCGCCCAGACCGGCTGCGTCGAGTTCCTCGCCGAGACATACGACCACTCGCTCGCTTCGCTTTATAACCCTGAAGAATTCATCCGCCAGGTCGAACGTCACACCGAGGTCATCGACGACCTGTTCGGCCAGACGCCCGTGGTCTTCCGCAACACGGAACTGATCTACAGCAACGGCCTGGCAGACCTGATCGATACCGCCCCGGCCTTCCGCGGCCGCTTCCGCGGGGTACTGACCGAGGGAGCCGACCAGGTCCTGCGGGGGCGGTCACCCAACCGCGTATACGGCTCGCCCGAAGGCCTGCCGGTGCTGCTGAAAAATTACGAGCTGAGCGACGATATCGCGTTCCGCTTTACCAACCCGATCGCTCCGGGGGTCACGCTCAACGCGGTGCGTTTCGCCGCCAAGATCGCGGCCTTAGAAGCACGAGAACTCGAGGACGATCCCACGCTTGCTTCAGGGGGCGTGTGCAACCTCTTCATGGATTTCGAGACGTTTGGTGAGCACCAGTGGAAAGACACCGGCATCCTCGACTTCCTCGCCGAGCTGCCCGGGGCGGTACTTCAGTCGGGCCAGCGCTTCCTGACCCCGCGGGAGTCGATCGACGAATTTGAGCCGACGGATACGTTCGACTGTCCGCAGTCGATCAGCTGGGCGGACAGCGAACGCGATCTCTCGGCGTGGGTTGGCAACGCGATGCAGGCCTCGGCTCTTAACGAGCTCTACCGCCTGCGTGAGTCGGCCATCAACTCCGGTGATCACGAAGCTTATCGCGACTGGCGTCGGCTCAGCACCTCAGACCATTTCTATTACATGTGCACGAAGTATTACGCCGACGGCGAGGTGCATCAGTATTTCAGCCCGTACGAGTCGCCGTACGACAGCTACATCAATTTTATGAACGTGCTGGATCACCTCCGGTCGCGTTGCGTGGCGACAGCTGAATCGGCACAAGGCTGAATCTCAATAAACCCACGGAACAAACCTACGGGGTAGTTTTAGTGAGCTCGTTCTGGATCCGGTCCAAAACCCCGGGCAGGAGGATGAAGGCGGTGTAATGGTTGCCGTTCATCCAGACATGGTGCGACGGATCGAGGCCGATGGCCTCGGCGAGGAGAGTGGCGTTTTTGGCGGGGACAACGGTGTCGCGGCGAGCGTTGAACATCCACGTCGTTTCGGGGTTCAATCGGTGGGCGATGCGCAGCGGCTCGACGGGGCTCAATAATTCGTGGAGCTTGTTACCGCTGTAGCCGTAGTGCTTGAGGGCGCCATGGACGTGGAAAGCGTCTTTTTGGCCGTTCTCCAGGATGTCGACTCCGTCACCGCCGGAGAGAAACAAAAAAGTTTGGCTGAAGCAGCCGTCGAGCGACGCGGCGGAAGTGGCGATGAAGCTGCCGAGGCTGGTGCCCTGGATCGCGATACGTTCGGGGGCGATAGCCGCGAGGTCGGCTCGGTTGAGTTCAGTGATCACGTCATAAGCCCGGCGGCAATCGCTGACCGCCTGAGCAGCGTTGAGCAGCGTGGTCACGCCGGTGAGTTTACGCTCTGCGCCGATCCGGCTGGCGTAGCCCGGCAGCTCGATCACGAAGGCGTGCACGCCCCGCTGACGGAGCCCGCGGGCCAGCATCGTCGCCACTGGCAAGTCCGGGTGAAGCGTGTGTACCAGCAAGACCGCAGGAGCACCGGCCGATTCTCTTTCTTGATCAGCTTCAAGCCCGGGCCGGTACCAACGCATCACGACCTCGTCGATCTCCGCGTCGCCGCTGGGGATCGCCGAGTCGAAGGCAATCCGGGCTTCGTAATCCCGTCCCTGAACTTCTTGGATGTCGATTTCGAACCGGTTCGTGGCCCAGGTCAACGCCTCCGGCACCCCGTTCTCTGCCGGGTCAAACGTATCGGCCGCGCTCACCACCTGAGTCGCGCCCCGGGCCGCTGATGCGGAGCTAAAAATTACCAATACACCGACCAAGGCGGCGGATATAAAAAACCGTATATGCATCGTTTAATTATATCGGTCGTCCCCGCCGATCCGTTCAACGAATTTACACCCGATCAAACGCGCTGCTCGCCTGCTTATCCGCTCCGCAGTAGATGCAAAGCATATGTCGTTCGGACATCGGCCGCCCGCACTGGTGGCACTTCACCACGCCGGTCTTTTCCGCTTTCCCGTCGGCCCGGCCGTCCATCAGGTCGATCGTCTGCACCCGCTCCAACAGGTCGCTTTCAGTGAGGTCGGTTTTGTCCTGCAGTAGCGACCACATCGCCATGCACACCAGCGATAGCCGCTCAAAGCGGTCTTCGAGGTACTGGACCTCACGCTGCGTTCGTTTCGAAGCCGCCCCGCCTGCTACGGCGGCGTGCATCCGCGCATTCGCCTCTGCTTGCCCCGAAGTGCTCGAGTTGTAACCAAACATGACTGAATCCAGCATCGGCTTCTCCTTTTCCGGCCGGCTCGGCCGAGTTATGAGGTCTATCCACCTAGCAGATTACCAGCCAACGGATCGCGGGTTAGCGAAAATAAACCGTGACCACCCCATGACCGCGACGGATTGATGGGTCTGTCTGGTCACATTTACCTCAAACTTACAGAGTCTGCGCGAAATGCTCATAAGGGTCGTCGATATTTCCTCGGCCAACCATACTGACACCTTGTCGTGGCCCCAGGCAGGGACGCTTGGGTAGACAAAGGTGAGGTTTAGAGAGAATCCGGATGACGCTCGACTACCGCACCGTCTTCATCAGCGACACGCACCTGGGAAGCCGCGGCTGTCAGGCTGCCGCCCTTTCTCGGTTTATCAAGTACGTCCGCTGCGACCGGCTATACCTCGTCGGCGACATCGTCGACATGTGGCGACTCAAACAACGTTGGTACTGGCCGGGCGAACACAACAACGTGCTACGCCGCATCCTCAACCAAACGAAGCACCACACCGACGTCGTCTTGGTCCCTGGGAACCATGACGAGGCGGCAAGGCAGTTCCTGCACTCCGACTTCGGCGGCATCCGCGTGCTGCCGTACGCCGTGCACGTCACCGCTGACGACCGCCGACTGCTCGTGATCCACGGCGATCAATTTGACCTGGTCGTCAAACACTCCCGATTCGTCTCGATGCTCGGCGGCAAGGCTTACGAGGGATTGATCGCGTTCAACCGCCGCTACAACTCCGCCCGCCGGGCGTTGGGCCTGCCCTACCAATCGCTGAGCAAGACGATCAAAGGCAAAGTGAAGTCGGCTTGCATGTTCATCAGCCGGTTTGAAGAGACCCTGGCCCGCGAGGCTGAGCGTCGCGGGCTCGACGGCGTGGTCTGTGGCCACATCCACGAGCCCGCTCCCGCCCCCGGAAGCCAAGGCAACGGCAAAAACGCCGAGAACTCTTCCGGGGGGACCGCGTATTACAACTGCGGCGACTGGGTTGAGAGCTGCACCGCGTTGGTCGAGCACCACGACGGCCGCATGGAAGTCATCGACGGCATTGGTGCCGTCGACGAGATGCTCGCCCGGGATGAAGCTGCGGCCGGGCAGCCCGATCCGCCGTCGCTGGCCGAGCTGCTGCGGAGCGACCGCGGGCTCGAGGTCGATGAACAGTGGCGGGTCACTTTGGGACCACTCCGATGAAGATCGCTCTTCTGACTGACGCCTGGGAGCCGCAGGTCAACGGCGTTGTCCGTACTTGGCAAAACGTCATCGCCGAGTGCGAAAAACTCGGCCACGAATTCGCCGTCATCCACCCGGGGATGTTCAAGACCATCGCCGCCCCGAAATACCCCGAGATCCGCTTATCGCTGCGGCCCTACCCCAAGGCTCGGCGCGTCCTCGATGAATTTCAGCCCGACGCGATCCATATCGCCACCGAAGGCCCCGTCGGCCGGGCGGGTCGAAGGTACTGCCTCAAGCACCAGCTGCCGTTCACCTCCAGCTACCACACCCAGTTCCCCCACTACCTCAAGGCCTACTTCGGCATCCCCAAGTGGGCGACGTACAAGTTCATCCGTTGGTTCCACGGGAAAGCGGAATCTACCCTCGCTCCAACAAAGACCGTTGTCGACGAACTCCACCAAAACGGCCTGCCTAAAGCTAAGACCTGGTCACGCGGGGCCGACACCGAACTCTTCCGCCCACAGGAAAAGACGCTGTTCAACGACCTTCCCCGGCCGATCTTCCTCTACGCCGGCCGGGTCGCGGTTGAGAAAAACATCGAAGCGTTTCTGCAACTCGACCTGCCCGGCACAAAGGTCGTCGTCGGCGACGGCCCGGCGAAGCCGAAACTCGAAAAGCAATTCCCCGCCCCCGGAACGGTTTGGGCGGGTTACCAGTTCGGTGAAGATCTCGCCCGCCACTACGCCTCGGCCGACGTCTTCGTCTTCCCCAGCCTGACCGATACCTTCGGCGTGGTCATGCTCGAAGCCAACGCCTCGGGCCTCCCCGTCGCCGCCTACCCCGTCACCGGCCCCATCGACGTCGTCGACCCCGGCGTCACCGGCGTCCTCAACCAAGACCTCCGCCAAGCGTGTTTAGATGCCGTTCACGTCAACCCCCAAGACTGCCGCGACTACGCCCTGAAAAATTCCTGGAGCTGCTGCGCTGAGATCGTATTGAATACTATCGCCGAAATTCATCGCCCAGTCTCTCAAGTCACCGTCGCCGCCCCGACGTAGAGAATTTACTTGCAGATCAGTTCTTTTAATCTGATTGAAAAGCTAAGGCATTTATCAACTGTTGCCTGTAGTCTGTGTCTTTTTCGTTCCAAAAAACCAACTGATTTGCCAGATCAATATTCAGAAACGATTCGTAGTAGGCATCATCATCGAATGGCTCTTCATCCTTACCAAATAGCTTCAACTTCACGCCCATAGATGAAAAATCCAAATCGCCTTGGTGTAGTGCAATTACCGTAAAGGTCTCTCTCTCGACCATCTTATTAATATCAATGCTAATGCCATATAGTTCGGCAAGCATACAGACAAGACGGTCGCTTTCGACGCCAGATCTTCGGAAAATGACGCTTTTTGAATAGATATGCGGTTTGATCAAATTCATATCATCGTCCAAGCCGCTCTTGATTCCTTCTTTAAACAAAACATGCATGCCAACGACTTCATCATCATGTGATGCAGTCAAGCTCACGTGATAGCAGTTATCCTCACGGAGGATACTGTTAATGCAAAAGACTAAATCGATGAAGCCATCGCTACTCAGCTGGTTCACTATCGGGTAGCCATTAGTTCCAAGTCGCAAGTGCATGTTTTGTTTACCTTTCACCTGCTTGGAAACCAAAAGATATTAGTCGATCAAGATGCCTGCAAAACTTCACCCAACAACAACCCAGCTACCACCACCGCGATCGCAATGCGGTAGTAGCCGAAGACTTCCATGCCGTGCTTCTTGAGGTAGGCGACCATCCAGGTCACCGCGGCGACGGCCGAAGCCCAAGCAGCCACGCTGCCGATGGCCATGTTTAGCCAGCCGTATTCATGGGCCATCGCTAAGACCATCACCATTTCCTGCGGCTGGCCGTCAACGATCACGACAGCCGTGTCGAGTACCGCCTTGTATACCGTTGCGGCGCAAAGCGTGATCACGCCCAGCAGGAAACTGAACTCGACGGCCGAGGCGAGCGACATGCCGACGAGTACGCCTCCGACGATCGTCACTAGCGACCGGCTGGTGCCGGGCCACATCGCGATGCATTGGATCAACCCAATGCCCAACGCCATCCGCCAGGTCATCGCGTCGAGGTCAGCTCCTTTGCCTTCTTGAGCGAGCCGACGCCTGCGGTACCACGCCGTGGCGAGGATCGCGACGCCGCCGACGAACCACGCGATGACGATCGGCCACATGCCGAATAGCTTCGATTCGATCCACTCGCCTAAGAGCAACCCGATGATCGCTGCCGGCATAAACGCCACTAGCATGTTCAGCCCGATGCGAAAGCCCGGCTCGTCACCCGGGCCGACGCCGACCTTGCCTGCCCAGCCGACCGAGCACTGACGGACCCGCTTCCAGTACAGCCCCAGCACCGCGAGGATCGCCCCGGCCTGGATGCAGATGGCGTAGGCATTGGCCGCCGCGTTGGCCTCAACCGACTCGGTCCCGATGCCGAGCAGCGCCTGGGCCACCAGCAGGTGGCCCGTCGAACTCACCGGCAGATATTCGGTCAGCCCCTCGACCAGGCCGAGGATAATCGCTTGCCACCATGTCATTTACGCGTTTCCTGGACTAACGGTTGTGAAGTTAGGTAACGGGTCCAAGCCTAGCACTTTTACGTTCTGTAGACAGAATAAAATCGGTTAAAAACTTATGTGGAATGAACTTGAATACACAATTAAAGATAAATATCATTTCATCCGGATAATCGGATACAATCTAAACGAGCGGAATTTAGTAACTGCGTATTGGCACCGAAAATAACCCTATGAGCCTCTTTACCCGCCAACTTCAACAGCGCGTCCTGTTCCTCGACGGGGCCATGGGCACTTCGATACACGATATTGCGGACCTCGATCTCGAGCGTGACTACCTCGGCCGAGAGAACTGCACCGAGGTCTTGCTGCTCACCCGTCCCGAAGTCATCCGCGGCATCCATGAATCGTTCCTCGCCGCTGGGTCGGACGCCGTGGAGACCGATTCGTTCAACGCCCAGCTCCACACGATGGAGGACCAGGACCTGGTCGACCGGGTGTACGAACTCAATGTCCTTGCCGCCCGGACCGCCCGCGAGGCCTGTGACAACTACGCTACCGCAGAGCGGCCCAAGTTCGTCGTCGGCTCGATGGGACCGGGCACCAAACTCGTGACCCTCGGCAACATCGGCTGGGACGAGATGCTGCGGTCGTATGAAGAACAGGTCCGCGGTCTGCTCGACGGCGGGGCAGATGTACTGCTGCTCGAGACGGCGCAGGACATTCTGCAGGTGAAGTGTGCCCTCAACGCCGCATTGAATGTCCTCAAAGACCGCGGCCTGAAGCCCGACACCGGCTCGCCCGAGACCATCAACGACGACAAAGCCATCCCGATCATGGTGCAGGTCACTATCGAGCAGTTCGGCACGACGCTCGTCGGTACCGACATGGCCGGCGTCGTCGCGGCGCTGCGTGACTACCCGATCTATTCGCTGGGGATGAACTGCGCGACCGGCCCGGTCGAGATGGCCGAGCACGTCGGCTACCTCGGTAAGCACTGGGACCGCGGGATCAGCCTGCTGCCCAACGCGGGACTGCCGACGCTCGTTGAAGGGAAGACGATCTTCCCCCTCCAAGCCGAGCCATTCGCCGAGAAGATGGCCGACTTCGTCAGGAGCGCCGGCTTGAATATTGTCGGTGGCTGCTGCGGCACCACACCCGCCCACATCAAAGCCCTCACCGAACACATCGGCCTTGAGACCCCGCCGATGCGCGTTGGCAAGCATCCCTGGAAGCCGCAGATCGCCTCACTAATGGGATCGGTCGACTACCGTCAGGACAACTCGATCCTCAACGTCGGCGAACGCACCAACGCCTCGGGCTCTCGCAAGTTTAAACGCCTGCTTGAAGAGGAGAACTGGGACGAGATCATGTCACTGGCCAAGGAGATGGTCCGCGAAGGGTCGCACGTCATCGACGTCAACGTCGACTACGCCGGCCGGGACAATGCCGCCGACATGCAGAAGATCGTCGGCCTGCTCGTCCAGCAAGTCAACGCCCCGCTCATGCTCGACAGCACCCAGCCCGCTACGATCGAGGCCGGCCTCAAAGCCGCGGGCGGTAAGTGCCTCATCAACTCGGCCAACCTCGAAGACGGCGAAGAGAAGTTCGGTGCCATGTGCGAGCTCGCCAAGCAGTACGGCGCGGGCCTGGTCCTCGGCACCATCGACGAAGACCCCGAAGAAGCCATGGCCCGGACCCGCGAACGCAAGCTCTCGATCGCCGAGCGGATGCACGACTTAGCAGTGAACAAATACGGCCTGGCCGAAGAAGACCTGATGTTCGACCCGCTGGTCCTGCCGGTCTCGACCGGTATGGAGCAGGACAAACACAGCGGCCTCGAAACCATCGAGGGCACCCGCCTGATCAGCGAGCGTTTCCCCAACTGCCAGATTACCTGCGGCCTGTCGAACATCAGCTTCGGCCTCAAGCCCGCCGCCCGGCAGGTACTCAACAGCGTGTTTCTTTATGAACTTGTTCAGGCCGGCATGACCAGCGCGATCCTGCACGTCAGCAAGATTCTGCCCAAGAACCGCATCCCCGAAGAACAATGGGACGCCGCGCTCGACGTTTTGTACGCCCGAGACGCCGAAACGCCGGTGACTCTCGAAGACGGCAGCGAGACCACCGATCCGCTGCAGATCTTCATCAACCTCTACCCCGACGGAGCCGAGGCGCAGTCGACGAAAGTCGACCTCGCCGAGCTACCGCTCGAAGAACGCCTGCGCAAGCACATCATCGACGGCGAGAAACAGGGGCTCGAAGAAACCCTCGAAGAGGCCCGCGAAAACTACCCGCCGCTCGACATCGTCAACGACCACCTGCTCGACGGCATGCGCGTCGTCGGCGACCTCTTCGGCAGCGGGCAGATGCAGCTGCCGTTCGTGCTGCAGTCCGCCCAGGTCATGAAGGCGGCGGTCGCGCTGCTCGAGCCGTACATGGAGAAAACCGACGATGCCGGCAAAGGGACGATGCTGCTCGCGACCGTCCGCGGCGACGTCCACGACATCGGCAAGAACCTCGTCGACATCATCCTGACTAACAATGGCTACACCGTCTACAACATCGGCATCAAGGTGCCGATCAACGAGATCGTCGCCAAGTACCACGAGACCAAGCCCGACGCCATCGGCCTCTCCGGCCTGCTGGTCAAGTCCGTCAACGTGATGGAAGAAAACCTCAAGGAGCTCAACGACCTCGGCATCCAGGTCCCGATGATCCTAGGCGGGGCCGCCCTGCAACGCTCCTACTGCGAGAACCATCTCCGGAACACCTACGGCGGCAAGACCTACCACGGTACCGACGCCTTCGAAGGCCTACGCCTGATGGACTACATCTGCGCCGACCGCTTCGACGAGCTCGACGCCGAGATCGAAGAACGCCAAGTTAAGCGTGCCGCCAAAGACGAAAAGGTCGCCGAGATCAAAGCCCGCGCCCAAGCCGACGCTGAGCAACGCGAAGCGTCTGGTATCGCCGTCGCCACGCTCCCGGATCGCTCCGACACCGCTATCCTTGACGAAGTACCGAACCCCCCCTTCTACGGCAGCCGGGTGGTTGAAGACATCCCCCTCGACCAGATCTACCCCTTCGTCAACGAGACCGCCCTCTTCAAGACCCAGTGGCAGTTCGTCCGCGGCAACAAGAAGTCGGCCGAGTACGACGCCCAGCTCGAAGACGAGGTCCGCCCGATCTTCGACCGCTACAAGCGAGACATGAAGGAGCAGAACGTTTTGCAGGGCAAGGTCGTCTACGGATTCTGGCCCTGCAACAGCGACGGCGACGACCTGGTCATCTACGACCCCGAAGACCACGACCGCGAGATCGAGCGATTCGTTAATTTCCCCCGCCAGCACGAACGTAAGCGTCTTTGTATCTCCGACTTTTTCCTGCCGGTCGACTCGGGCCGGAAAGATGTATTGCCGTTGCAGTGCGTGACGATGGGCCAAGAGATCAGCCGCGTCGCCAAGGAATACTTCGACGCCGACAACTACACCGAATACCTCTACGCCCACGGCATGGGCGTAGAGTGCGCAGAGGCGTTGGCCGAGTTGTGGCATAAACGAATCCGCGCCGAACTCGGCATCGGCAACGACGACAGCCCCAAGATCAAACAACTCTTCACCCAGAAGTACCGCGGCAGCCGGTACAGCTTCGGCTACCCTTCCTGCCCCGAAATGCAAGACCAGGAAATCCTCTTCCGCTTACTCGAACCCGAACGTATTGGCTGCGAACTCACCGAGAACTGGCAGATTGACCCCGAGCAATCGACCAGCGCCATCGTCGTCCACCACCCCGACGCCAAATATTTCAATTTGTAGCAATAAAAACAACTGTAGCGTTTACCTAAATACGATAGTTGGTGGATAAAGTTATCCCAAAGCCACTATTCGTTATTTTCATATCTTCTCGTTGATATCGATTTTGAGTGGTTCAAAATTACTAGGCGTTAAGGAAATATTGCTGTATCTATAGGAATCACGGGGCGGTCTTATTTTCACGACTGAGGTAAAAACAAATGAAATTTGTTTATGTCTTGGTTGCGGATCGTTACAACGCGTACTGCGACATGCTGTACATCTCTTGCCGTGTCGCGAGAGAAATGACCGATATCGGGTCGATTGAAGTTCTCTTGTCACGCCAGGCCGAAAAAATCCTGACGCCACATCGTTTCTTGTTTGAAAAAATTGGTGTTCGCTTTACGGCGGTCGATACGCCTGACTATAAGAATCTTCTTGATCAAAGCCGACACATCAAGACCCAGATGCGGTTGCTGGTCGACGGCGAATTTTTATTCTGCGATGTCGATACCCTGCCGGTCAATATTTTCCGACGCGATCTTGAGAGTTGCCGCAGTTCGGACTTCGCCGCTTGCCGCGACCGAAACTTCATGCGTCCCTATCTGTACTCTCCACGCTACCACGCCGACATGTTCGAGACCCTAGGCTGGGCGCACCCAATGCCGCGATACTTCAACAGCGGGGTGATCTACTGGGGAGATACCGCCGCCGCCCAAGACCTCTGCGCGGCCTGGCACCGCGACTGGCACAAAACCCGGGAGCTCGGCGTCAGCTACGACCAGCCTAGCCTCAACCGCATCCTTAATGAGCACTCCGACCGGTACCGTTTAAAAACACTCCCCAAGTGTTACAACGCCATGGTGGATGCCTCGCCATGGCTGGCCCGCAAAGCGAGGATCCTGCACTTCTACACGCGTAACGGGATGCCACGCCGCAACACCGTGCTGTTCGAGCTGATCAACGCGTATCAAGCCACCGGAGCGATCGACTGGTCGTTGGTCGAACAGGCCCGATCGGGCGGCGTCTGGTCGGAGCCGCCGCATCTGTACGAGTGGTTAAAGGGGATCGGATTCTTGCGACGCGCTCTGCATATCGCTAAGCGCAAAGAAATCTACCCCTAGGCTATAACCTGGTCTTTGATCCGCGGGACTAACGGATTGATGACGTCGATCACAGCCCCGCGATGTTCGCGGCCCGCTGGAGCGTGGTCCGGGTGATCGTCATCATGAGGTCAGCGGGCCAGTCGAGGCTGGGGTCATTGAGGTAGAGATCGGGGACGACGTCGAGCGTCATCGAACGAACCTCGTCTTCGATGGAGCGTCGACGGTCTTCGCCGGACTTCGGATCGGTCGCGTCGACCGGATTGTTGAGGTCGTAGGCGAGCATCAGCGTGGTGACCTGCCAGTCGAAGTAGCCCTGCATCATGCTGTCGCTGCCGGCCTGTTCGCCGTCGGGGTCCGAGGCGTCGGGCAGGTAGAGCAGGCGGGTCTGGAGGATGCCGGAGAGCGGGTCAACCATCGACGGCCGCGCCTTTCTCGAAGACGGTCAGGGCGTCGTCGATCGTGAACGTGTTTTCGTAGAGCGACCGCCCGATGATCGCGCCCTGAATCGGCAACTTACGCAGTGCGGCGAGGTGTTCCAGCGTGCCGACGCCGCCGGAGGCGACGATGGGCGTGTGCGTCGCTTCGCAGATGGCCCGGGTCTGCTCGACATTGGGTCCCTTCAGCGTGCCGTCGGTAGCGATGTCGGTGTAAACGATCGCGGCGAGCGGCCAGTCGCTGACCTTCTCGGCGATCTCGATCGCAGTAGTCTCGGTCGTCTCTTCCCAGCCGGAGACGGCGAGCTTGCCCTCGCGGGCGTCGAGGCCGAGGACGAGTCGGCCGCGGTAGGTCGGGTTGCCCATCAGCGATTCGAACCATTCCCAGTTGCGCAGCGCTGCGGTGCCGATGATCGCCCGCGTCACGCCGATATTCAGCAACGCGTCGATCGTGGCTTCGCTGCGGACGCCGCCGCCGACCTCGACCTTGAGGCTGGTGTTTTCGCATATGGCTTGGATCTGGTCGCGGTGGGCGAGGTGGCCGGTCTTCGCGCCGTCGAGGTCGACGACGTGGAGCCAGGTCGCCCCGGCGTCTTCGAAGCGTTTGGCTTGTTCGAGCGGATCGTCACCGTAGGTGGTTTGTTGGGCGTAGTCGCCCTGGAGGAGGCGGACGACTTTGCCGCTGCGGAGATCGATAGCGGGGAAAAGATGCATAAGGCGTGAAAGTGTAGCGTTTGTTTAAGTTGCGGTCGCCTACGCGGCGAGCGGCAGGGGCTCTGCCCTGCACCCCGAAGACAAGGGGCGGGAGGATTATTTGTCGGCCCCCGTACCGTAGGGTCGGAGCTTTGGATCGTTGGGGGATTCGTAATAGCGTTGAGCTAGTTTGACGTAGTGCTCGGCCAGCCATGCCAGGTATTCTTTTTCTTTGTCATTAGTCTCGCGGACGACTCGGCCAGGGACGCCCATGACGACGTGGTCGTCGGGGACTTCGAGGCCCGGCGGGACTAAGGCTCCAGCGGCGACGAGGCAGCGTTGGCCGATATGCGTTCGGCCGAGGACGGTGGCGTGCATACCGATGAGGCTGCCGTCGCCGATCGATTGGCCGTGGACCACGGCGTTGTGGCCGATGGTGACGTTGTCGCCGATGGTGTTGGGCTTGCCCGAGTCGCAGTGGACGGTGGCGTTGTCCTGGATATTGGTGCCTTCGCCGATGACCACGGGGGCGACGTCACCGCGGATCACGGCAGACGGCCAGACGCTGACGCCTTCGCCCAGCGTGACTTCGCCGGTAACCCGAGCGGTGTCGGCGAGATACGCCGAGCGGCCTGAAACCGTGATGCGTTTCATTGTCATGGCGGGGATTGTAACGGCCGTTATTGGCTTGATCCTGAGGAAGAGATCGCTATCCTTCGGCGGAAGTGCGGAAGCTGTACACATCCCGACTATTTCGGCTTTTAGCCCTGTTCTGGGTTGTGGGATTTTTTGCCGTAGTCGTGCCGGGACACCGCCGGGGCGTTGTGTCTCTGCCTCAGGTTCTGGGTAGTACTGCCCAAACGAGCGAACGTTTTAGTTTATCTAAGGCGTATTGCCCGCTCTGCTTTTTAGTAACCGACACCGATGATCCCTTGCCCGCCGATGCGCCGGCGGGCTGCGCGATCTGCCACTTCAAGGCGGGGCTGAACGTCCCGCCCGCGGTGATCGACGCTCCGGAATTCGTCGAAGAAATCGAATACCGCTTGGCCGAGATGTTGGTCGAGCAAAACGTCTTCCCCGCTCCGCAATACCGCCTCCACGGCCCCGCCCCGCCGAACGCCGCCGCATGCTGATTTTGTCTGCCCGGTGATCCTGCGTCCGTTCCGCGAGGTGGTTCTTTGCCCCGACAATCTGGTTTTACACTGATCGAATTACTGGTCGTGATTGCGATCGTAGCGCTGCTGATCGGTATCTTGCTGCCTGTTCTGGGCCGAGCCCGTGACACAGCACAACAGGTTAGCTGCCTGTCCAACATGCGACAGCTCGAGACCGCCCACACGGCACATATCGTGCAGAACGGCGGGCAGATGCTGAGTACCAGCCACAGTGTTTCATGGATGGAAACACTGCGATCGATCGACTCCAAGCTGCTGATGCGCTCGCCGGTCGACGACAGCCCGCACTTCCCCGGCGGGACGCCGATCAACGGGCAGTTCCGCGAGACCAGCTACTCGGTGAACCGCTACGTCTCGCCCGATTTCGTCGACGGCGCCAAGACCATCAACGAAGTCCCCCGGCCCGGCGTAACCGTACACTTTGCCCTGACCGTATTCAACCAGCAGACGGGCAACCCTGGCGATACCCGCCCGCTGTCGGACCACCTCCATGCGGACGCATGGGCACCCCTGCCGCCGTTCACGACGGCGTTGAGCAACGCCTCGGCCGAGACCCAGGTCAACGCCCACAGCCGTGAACGCACCGACGATTTCTCCCTCTCGGCCTACGGCTATCTCGACGGCCACGCCGAGACCCAACCCTTCCGCGACGTCTACACCGACGCGTCGCAAAACCGTTTCGATTACCGCGTCGCCCGCTGAGGCGATCCTTTGTTCAAAAACTACGAATAACTTACGAGAGAGAAACATGCAGTTCAAACTATCGATTACTTCAGTCACTCTAACGGCCAGCTTATTCGCCGGCTCCGCGTATGCCCACGACGGGCGACGCTTCCAGATCGAGGTCGAAAACGGCCAACTCCAGGCCCGGGGGGTTAACACCGTCGCGGCCGGGCAACAGAACGGTGCCGGGGTGGTCATCGACCCCTTCGGCCTCCGCCCGTATGTCAATGCCCAGCACGGCCACTGGGAAGACACCGACGGACTAGGAAACCTTCAGACACCTCAAGACGATCTGCCCGGCTACGACATCGGGGTGGGCGGCGACGCGCTGATCGGAGCTGACATTACTTGGACGCTGACCGGGGCGGTCAAATGGGAAGGCGTTAGCCAGCATCTTGTGAGCAATCCCAGCTCAGTTCCCCTGGGCTTGAATCTGCCGACAGGTATGCTGAATATGACGTTTTACATCGAGCCGACCGTCACCACGCCCGACTTCGTATCGTTAGATACAGGAGAAGTCATCTCGGTACTGTTCGACGGGCAACTCGTCAGCACCGATGCCCCCGGAAGCATCACGCTGATCGAAGACTACGACGGCAACGCGACGCTCTCGTCAGACGGCATCACCCAGTTCGATCCAAGCAGCCCGGGCTCAAACGGGGTTGATCTCGACTTGTCCTACTCTTTCGGTGCCGGCCCGGCCGTGTCGCCGAGTGATACGCTCTACGTCATCCAGTCGGTACTTTCGGCGACGGATGACGGCGAGTCTATCGGCATCGCGGACAGCGATCCGATCTACACGACCTTCTCCCCTGACGGGACCGGGCCGATCGAGCGGCTGCACTTCGCGTCGCTTTACCTAGAAGAATTCACCGCTCAGTTTGGAATACCCGAGCCGGGAAGCCTGGCATTGGTCTTGGGTATGGCCGGCCTATTTTTTTACCGCAGACAAACATCCACCCGCAAAAGCTGATAGCTTTCCACCAACTAAATCAGATATTTTGGGGGGTCCGCCGCCACGAGTCTTGCACGCGTGGCGGTTTTTTACGCCTCGACCAGAACCTCGGGCTGGATAATCGGCTCAGCGTTCCCCTTCTTCCAGACGTCGTGGACGCGGAACGCATCACGCGATTCGGGGAAGTCGGCTCGGGCGTGCGTGCCGCGGGTTTCTTGCCGCCAGGCGGCGGCCCGGGTGATGAGGGCGCCGACCGTCAGTAGGTTCTGGACCTCCCAGCCGTGGCGATCGTCGAAGATCTTGTCCATGGTGTAGCGGGCCCAGAACAGGAACATCTCGCTGACTTCCTGGAGGCGGTCGCCTTCACGTTCGATGCCAACATGACGCCACATGACACTGCGGAGGCTGGAGCGGACGTCTGCGAGGTCGAGTTGGCTGCGTTCGGACAGGGGGATATCGGAGACGATCCGGGCCGACGGTTGCCGATCGGCGGTAACCATCTCCAGCGCGGCCTGTCCGGCGGACTTCCCGAGTACCAAGCCCTCGAGCAGCGAGTTGCTCGCCAAGCGGTTAGCGCCATTCAGACCGGTACACGAGACTTCACCGGCGGCGTAGAGGCCCGGCAGGTTGGTTCGGCCCTCGGCGTCGGTGCGGACGCCGCCGATCATGTAGTGGGCCGAGGGGTGGACGGGGATGGTGTCGGTCGCGGGGTCGAGGTCAAATTTGTTGAGCAGGCGGGCGATGCCGGGGAAGCGTTCGAGGAAGCGTTCCTTGCCGAGGTGGCGGGCGTCGAGGTAGACGTGAGTGTGGCCGGTTTTGGCCATCTGCCTGAGGATGCTGCGCGAAACGATGTCACGGGGAGCGAGCTCGGCGCGCTCGTCGTAGTCAGGCATGAAGCGGTGGCTGTTGCGGTCGAGCAGGTAAGCGCCTTCGCCTCGTACCGCTTCGGTGATGAGGCTGCGGGAAGCACCGGCGATGTAGAGCGTGGTCGGGTGGAACTGGTAGAAGGCCAAATCCTGCAGCTCGGCCCCGGCGCGGTAAGCCATCGCCAGACCGTCGCCGGTGGCGAGGTGGGGGTTGGTCGATTCGCGGTAGACCTCGCCTGCGCCCCCGGAGGCCAGCACGGTTGCGGAGGCCCAGATCACTTGTAGGCCGTACTTGGGGTGGTGCGTGATCGCGCCGAGGACCCGGCCGTTACCGCCGCCGTGGTCGTCTTCGGTGATGAGGTCAAGGACGAAGCATTCCGAGAAGAAGCGGATACGCGATTCGTTGAGCACCCGCTGACCGAGGCACTGCGAGAGAGCCCTGCCGGTAGCGTCGCCGTCGGTGTGGACGATGCGGTGATGGGAGTGTCCGCCCTCACGGCCCAACGCCGGCTGATCGGCGGGCTCGGCATCGTCCCCGTCTCCCCCGGTCGCCCGGTCAAACCGCATGCCCCAGTCCATCAGCTCTCGCACCCGCTCGCCGCCCTGCTCAACGACCCGCCGAACGATCGGCTCGTCGCATAAACCCGCCCCCGCAACCAGCGTGTCGCGGACGTGGTCCGACACGGTGTCGGCTTCGCTCAGCACCGCGGCGATCCCGCCCTGGGCCCAGGCGGTATTCGACTCGTCGAGCTTTCCTTTGGCCACAACGATCACATCCGCCGAGTCGTGCTCCTCGGTCACGGCCAGCGCCGCCCGCAGGCCCGCGACCCCGCCGCCGATCACTAAGACGTCGGTGAAGATCTGCGGCAGCAGAGTTGCCCGAAAGGGGATGAGGTAACGACGGTTGGCGAAGACGGGGTGCATAAGAAGTGTTTTAGTCGGTCGGTTGTATAAACAGAGATGTGTTCCGCAGCAAATCCGCAAAAATTACTCTAAAACGCCTTTGCCTGAGAACAACACGAGCGGTAGGGGCACGCCAGACTGGGTCAGGAACGACCGTAGGAAGTTCTTGGGGTCGTAGGTCACGCTGCCGGTGATGTCCCAGATTCGACCTTTAACGTCTTCACCATTGGTCTCGAAAGCTGCGGGAAGACGGATGGTCTGCTGGCCTTTAGGTCCTAGCACACGGGCTGGCAGATCGACGTAGGCGTAGTCGTTGGTGCCTTGCACCGAGACGGTGTAAGACGCCTCGGGCAATGGCACTGCGATCTCGTTGGGGTTGCTCAGCGCGAGGGCAACTTCAAGCCTTACCCCTTGTTCGGAAACCTCGGTAACCTCAGCGCTGACGACCTCTACCTTCGGCGGCAGGGCCGTGATACAGCCGCTCAGGCCAAGGCAAACAAGCAAGCACAGGACTTGGATTCGCATCGCGTTGATTGTAAGGCATCCTCGGCTCTGAGGCCGCGACTGATACCGAGTGTATTTGCGGGCTTCGGCTTAATCGCCGGTCATCTTCATCAAGAATTCGGCGTTTGTCGGCGTCTTCATCAGCCGGCTCTTGAGCGTCTCCATCGCCTCGACGACGTTCATGTCGGCCAAGACCTTCCGCAGGCGGTAGACCAGCTTCAATTCGGTTGGGTCCATAAGCAGTTCTTCACGGCGGGTGCCAGACGCGGCGATGTCGATCGCGGGGTAGACCCGTTTTTCGACGAGCCGGCGGTCGAGGTGCAGCTCGGAGTTGCCGGTACCTTTGAACTCTTCGAAGATGATGTCGTCGGCCTTGCTGCCGGTGTCGGTCAGCGCGGTGGCGAGGATGGTGAGCGATCCGCCGTTCTCGATCGCGCGGGCGCTACCGAAAAACTTCTTGGGGCGTTGCAGGGCGTTGGAGTCGAGGCCGCCGGTCATGATCTTGCCGGTGTGGGGCATCTCGGCGTTGTAGGCGCGGGCCATACGGGTGATCGAGTCCATGAGGATGATCACGTCGTGGCCGTACTCGACGAAGCGTCGCGACTTCTCGATGCACATCTCGCAGACCTGCACGTGGCGGGTCGTGTTCTCGTCGAACGTGGAGGCGACGACTTCGACGTCCGACGGCGTGTTGGCCTTGAAGTCGGTGACCTCTTCGGGCCGCTCGTCGATCAGCAGGACGATCACCTTGCAGTTGGGGTAGTTGGTGATCAACGACTTCGCGATCTTCTGCAGCAAAACCGTCTTACCGGTGCGCGGCGGGGCGACGATCAGGCCGCGCTGCCCCTTACCGACGGGGGCGACGAGGTCGACGATCCGCATCTCGAAGTTGGCATCATCGCCGGGCGTTTCCATCACGAAACGCTCGTAGGGGTGCAGCGGGGTGAGGTCGTCGAAGTCCTTGAGCTCGTTGAGGTGCTGGGGGTCTTCGCCGTTGATCGCGTCGATGCGGAGCAGAGCGAAGTAGCGCTCCGACTCTTTCGGCGGGCGGATCGTGCCGGCCACGACGTGACCCACCTTTAACCCGAAACGACGGATCTGCGACGGGCTGACGTAGATGTCGTCGGGGCTGGCGAGGTAGGACTGCTCGGGGCTGCGGAGGAAGCCGAAGCCGTCGGGCAAAATCTCGAGCACGCCTTCGCCGTACATCAGACCCTTGGCCGAGAAGTGTTTCTCGAGGATCTTGAAGATCAGGCGGTTCTTGAGCAGCCCCTCGGTGTCTTTTTCCGTCAAGCCTTCGTCTTCAGCGAGTTTGAGCAGTTCCGAATCGCTCATCGTCTCCAGGTCGCGGACGGTGAGGTCGGGTTTCTTCGCTTCTTCGTAGTGTTCCTGGGTCTCGGCGTCGAGCTCGCGGTCGGACTGCGGCGACGGCGGGTCGACCTTCGGGGTTTCCTCGGATGAGGCTTTGGCTTTACTTTTTTTGCGGGTCGCTTTTTTCTTCGAGGATTTTTTCTTGGCGGCGGGGGTTTTCTCGGTCATGGAAGACGTACTCCTTAGAAGCTGGCCGTGCTCCGATTCCGTGGAGCAGGGTAGGGGGTGGGCGGGTGAGGCAAGAGGGGTGATGGGGTAGACGTATCGCTGGCGTCTAGTACGAATCGGATCGGCGGGTGTTCCCGGGGATGGACACCGTGTTGTTGTTTATTTTGGCACTTTCCCGGATGACGAAGGGTCCCCACCCAGCCGCCGGTTGTGCCGCAACTCGCTCAGACTCAAAGCCTCGGATACTCCGGGGCAAAAGCAAATTTCACGAGTATTTAGAAATCGCCCGATCGAGTAACCGCCGGGCTTGATGCTGATCGAACGGCGTCTCTACGCTGTTCTGCACCACATAATCGGCACGCTTTCGCTTGATGTCAAGCGGCATCTGGTTTTTCTCCCGCCGATCGAGTTCTTCGGCCGACCATCCCCGCGACGCCGCGACCCGTTGCAGGCGAATCGGCTTAGGGACCTCGACAAAAACCAGCAGGTCGGAGTCAGCTTCAAGCCCCCGCTCAAGCAGCAGCGGGCAGTCTTCCACGATCGCCACCACGTTATCGTCGACGCTAAATCGCTCGCGCAGCTCACAGCGGCGGGTGTTGATTTTCGGGTGGACCAAGCCTTCGAGACGGGCCAATTCATCAGGATTATCAAAGACCTTCGATCCCACTACGGACCGGTTGACCCCGCCGTCGTCGCCTAACACAGCTGAGCCCCACCATTCGACGAGGGCTTCCTTAACGTCGGCATGGTCTAAAACCTCCCGGGCGATCGCGTCGGCATCGATCACGGCTGCGCCCAGTTCGGCTAGCTGCTGGGCGACATAACTTTTTCCCGACCCGGGCCCGCCAAGCAGGCCGATCACGGGCTTAGTGCTAGTGTTCAAGGCCGGAGCCCCCGGATGCGGATCGAATTCCCAAAGGCATCGACGAGTTTTTCGACGGAGACGCCGTAATCCTCTTTGAGTGCGGTTTCCCAGTGCTTGCCGTCTTTGATGGCGTTGATGAAGTCTCGATAGCGCGGGCCGCTCTGCCGGATCATGTATTCAGTCAGGAGTTGGGCGACCGGGTACTGCCAGCCGTCGATATGGCTTGTGTGGAAAAAAGAATTTCCCCCCAGGCTTTTTCGCGCACGCAGGTCACGCAGACCCTGATTAACCGACCGGGCAAAATTACTCTGTCCGAACCCGCTGTTTTCCACCAAGCCCGAAGAGACATATTCCGCCAAACCTTCATTGATCCAACTAACGAGATAAGGGTGTGAACGGTACCGGTGGTTGAACCCGTGCACCGCTTCGTGAACCAAAACCCGGGCGGTGTCTAAATCACTACGCTGCTTAAACATCGTGACTTCAACCCGGCCGTCCAGATAGGAACGGCACAGGCCCGCCGAGCCTTGCGAGTTCAGCATGCCGTGGACGAGTGCCTGGTAGCGGTGGTAGTTCGCTTCTCTCTGAAAGATCACAATCAGGCATCGTCCGCGGAAGACATTTTGTTGGGGGTCGAGGCCGAAGATGTCACACAGCCTGGCGTACATCTTGTCGAGTAAACCGGCCCAGCGCCGAGCCTCCGCAGGCGGGAGGTCGGTATAAAAGAGAAAGAACTCCGAAGCGTCTTTGTAGAGCGGCAGACGCAGGTTGATTTTTTGTTGGGCCTCGACCATATGCTGCTTGAGCTGATCCACGCTAGAAGACATAACTTCTTCAGAGAGTTCGCCCCAGAACTCCGACTGAAGTGTGCCTACCGAAACCGGACCGCCCCTTCCGGCCGGGCCGTCACCGACGTGGGTATGACCGCCGTCGGTTGTGTTGCTCTCCGGTTCCGCAGCCTCGGCCTCGTCGTATGGCACCGCTTCGCCCTGGCGGACGCGCTCGGCCTTACCCTCTAGATCGGGCTCAGCGTTGACCGCCCGTCGGAGAGCACGTTCTGCTTCCCTGCGGCCGTCTTCACGTCCATAGAGCATTACGCCGAGTTGAAACCAGCCTCGGGCGTCGTCGGGCGATAAGAATTTTTCCTGAATCTTCATCACCCGATCCGGCGGCAGTGCGTCCCACGCGACACGCTGGGTCGAATCGTCTTCCAGCTTCATGGTGAAACCAGCCTTGTTGTAAGCCGTGAGCGATCCCCGGAGACGTTCGCCGCCATCCGGCCGCACGATCATTTTGATCGGCGGATCGACCTCGATGATTTCCGCCACTGCTGACCATTCTGTAGCGAGTATCAGAGCGATGATTACGATCGTTTGGCCGAGAAACCGAGTAGACGTGGCCGCTGGTTCTTGCTCATGCATCGCGGGTCTCATGGGTTTCCAGCCTTTCGCGGACCAAAGCTTCCAAGGCTTCGATCGTCTGTATTTCGCTTAGGTCTTCTACCGTCAACCAAACGGTCAATCCGTCGAGGTCTTCTCGTAGAACGGCGGGCCAATCGTTGTTGTGGAGATTGAAACGAATGGCCGCTTCGTCGCGGTGGATAAATTCGGTTTCAACGCCGCTATTTTCAATAAACTGGGCCCAACGTTTTATCATTCCCAGCGGGTGGTGGGTGACGGCGCAGAGCGAACAGGAATAAGTCTTGGGGGACACAATTTTGTGGAGGCTATCGATCGCCGCGTTTACCCGCCCCGAATCTGCGTTGTAGACGAAAATAAGCTTCATACGAGTGAGGTTTCCGCGGCGATCATTCAGCGGATTCAAGGCTGCCCCATGCGAGCGATCTGCCGGTAGTTGTCGCGGAAGAAGAGAGTCCATGCCAGCTTATCTTTGAGCTTCTGCTCGTCGTCACGCCCCCGGAAGCTAGCCATGAAATCGGCGAGCACAGTTGCCGCTTCCTGATGCCGCGGGTGATTGATATCTTCGACAGCCGATCGCCAATCTTTAGCCAAAGCTTCGTCGGGCCACGTCAGCGTCAACTCGGGCGGCATCAGGTCGAATAGCCGCAGCATCTCGGCCTTGTCGGGATGGCCGTCCGGCGTTCGCAGGATCGCCCGCCACGCCGCGATGAGGTCTTGGTGTACATCAATCGCCATCGCTTTCGATACCGGCGAAACCGCGGAGAAGAAATCGGGCATCCCGGCCATGATCGGGACGGCCGTGGGGAACGGATCGACCTGCGGGTCGGTCCACGTCGTTTTTTCTTCGGGAGTAAATAGATCGGCCCGGATCGGTTGCCGCCGCAGTTCGTATCGCTTCGGGCCTTTTGCACTGCCTAGCTCGGCCTGCCAGAGGCGTTGCGAGTCTTTGCTTAACGTCCAGGCGATGAACTGCTCGGCCGTCGCGCGGTGCGGGGCCCCGCGGAGCAGCGTGATCGGGTCGGCGGTGGTCGCGGTCATGCTCTTGCCGTTGACCACAGGGTCGGCATAGCCAACGCGGCTACTGGATTGGCCTTTAGTATCGCCCGACCAACCCGCCGCGGCGACGGCGCCGGCCTGGGTCCGTCCGTAGAAGTCGATGCACATGCCCGCGGCCGCCTCCCCCGACGAGACGTCAACCGGCACCTTGCTCGCGCTGCTGGCAAAGTAGCGGGCGTTGGCGAAGACACGCCGCAGCATCGACCACCCCTCGGTCCAGCCGGTGCGTTTGAGCACCGTGTTGAACGTCGCGCCGATCGAACCCGAGTGTCCGGGGTCCGCCAACGCGATCCAGTTCTGGTACGCCGGGTCGGCGAGGTCGGCCCACGTCGTCGGTTCGTCCACATCGAGTATCACTAAGAGGTCGCGGTTGTAGACGATCCCGAAGCTCGAAAGCGCGGTGCCGATCCATAGACGATCAGGGTGCATCAGCCGTTCGCCGCCGATGGCTGGAGACGGAAAGACTTCATCAAGCAAACCGTCGGGCAGGTCCGCCGGGACGGCGACAAGGATCTGCTCTTTACTACCGTCGCGTTCTACCGTGAATCCGGCGGCGAGCTTGTTGTGATCGTATTCCCCGCCGCCGAAAAACAGGTCTGCGCCGATCCCCTCGTCCTCCCGGCCGTCTTTTGCTTTGGATTCGAATTGGGCGAGGATCGTTTTACGCAGATCGGTGGTGCCGCCCGAGGCCCGCCAGTCGAACTTGACCGGCGGGAGCCCCTCAGCCGAGCGCGAAGCGTTAAAGCTGTGGGCCATCTCGAAACGGATTTGCTCGTTGTGGGGCGTGTACACAATCAGCCGAGCCGCGGGGGCATTTGCCTCGCTCAAAGTGCCCGCCGCGTCGTCGGGGCGCAGAACAAACGGCACCCCCACCACGACCAACATCAGCCCAACGATCACGACCTTGGCCAAGTTCTCACGCATGCAAACAGTCTAGCGGACGGTTTCTTGATTCTCCCGCAGGAAACGCCTGGACCTTACACTTTCCCATAATGTCCTCAGTTCCCCCGCCTGGCCCCGAACGCGACGAATTTCTTATGCGTTTGGCATTAGAACAGGCTAAGTTGGCCGCCGACCGGGGCGAAGTACCCGTCGGCGCGGTGGTGTATCGGCTCAATACCGCTGAAGTGATGGGCGTGGGCTACAACCTCCGGGAGAACGACGCCGATCCGACCGCCCACGCCGAGGTGTTGGCGGTGCGTGATGCGGCGAAGCGACGCGGGGTATGGCGGCTGGAGAACTGCGGACTGGCGGTGACGCTCGAGCCGTGTCCGATGTGTGCGGGGGCGATCGTCAACGCTCGCATCGGCGAACTGATCTACGGCACGGCCGACCCGAAGATGGGTTGTGTCGATACGCTGCACCGGCTTTGTTCCGAGCCACGTTTCAACCACCGCCTGCCGTGCCGTTCCGGCGTGTTGGCCGACGAGTGTGCCGAGCTGTTGCGGTCTTTTTTCGCCGAGCGTCGCGGTGGCTCGCGCCCGCCGAAGCCGCGTCCTTGGCCGTCTGATTAACGCTCTGCCCGGCTCGCTGACGTTTGGCGATTAACGAGCATTAAGCCCCAAAGCCCCGCCAGCCCAATCGCGACACAGGCCGCTACCGCCGTAGCAGTTAACCCGTCGGCTAAAGCCGAGCGTAAACCCGCGGCGATGACGAAGCCGACCGCCAGTATCAATCCGAACGCCTCTGCTCCCGCTGCACGCCGTCTTGCGGCGTGAGGATCTTTTACGTCAACGCTTAACGCACAAACACTTGCCCATCCCACCGCGATCATCCCGACCGCGGGCCAGACCAGCCATGCCAATGGCGTCATCGGCTCACCCAACACTCCGACGCCCGCACACAGCACCACCCCCGAACCCGCCAGAGCAACCGCCCCGCCCAGACAACCTCGCCACCCCACGCCGAACGCCCAGGCGATGAGCAACCACGACAGAATCACACCAACGCCAACCGTCCATACGGCCCATACCAAGCGATCTCCGCGGGCGATCAACCGCTCAAGTGCTCCCGTGGCATTGCTATCGACCGCTAGCGCCGCACGCCGGAATTTCAGCAGTTCCGTAGTGGTCGCAGCTCCCGGCGTTTCAACGTCGGGGAAGAGCTTCAGCAGTAATTTTGCGTCTCCGCCGACCCTCGGTTTACCGTCCGGCCAGGCGATCCATGCATCGAATAACCCAGCCGCCCCCGTCAATTCGTAAGGCGTCAGCGGCGTAGGGTCGAGTACGCCGCTGACTAACAGCCCTGCCTGCTGGCGGGCCGCGGTGTAATCTCGAGCAAGGGATACGAGTCGCGCTTCGCGTTCGGAATCGGGTAAGGCCTCAGTGACGGCGAGTAATTCATCGGCGGCATCAATCATCGTCGCATCGAGCCCGCCGAGTTGTTCGCGAACACCAGCGGGAAGAAAACCCAAGGCCGTCCGCACAAGACGTACCTGATTGATTAAGCCCGAACCGTTCGATAAAGATGCCGTCGTAGATTCAGCGTTCATGCTGGCCTCCTCGCGAGCAGCTGCGCCTATTTCCTTCTCCAAAGGCTGGAGCAGCGTATCGACTTCTGCGGGGTCTACGGGGATCAAACGTGCTATGCCCGACACCCCGCCGACTTCAGGCGTTTCTCGAAGCCGCCGGGTCAACGCCGCCGCCTCGTCCATGTCCTCGGCAACGATTTGAAGAAGTAGGCCCCACTCTCCGCCCTGCACTAACGCCCGCCGCTGCCAGACCGCGCCCTCGGTCTCGCGTGGGGTCCAGCCCGTTAGCTCAAAACTATTCGGTGTCCGCCACGCCCAAGCCCCAACCGCTAAAACAATCAGCCCCGCTACCGACCAAGCCCACCCAGGATGTCGAGCCGACAAGACGCCAACCCCTAACGCCAACTCACCCCGCGATTCGCTGCGTGAGTTCTTTTTGGGTCTGGCCTCTGGCAACAATGCCGGGGCCAACGCTAACGTCGCGATCCAAGACGCTATCACCCCGATCAACAAAACGCCGCCAGCTTCGCGTAGCCCGATCAGCCGAACCGCATCATCCGCCCCGCCGGGCAAGTTCCCGCCCAACGCAACCAGCACCACCCCCACCGCCCCGATCACTAGCCCAGCCACCACAATCACCGGCCCCGTGATGCGGACCGCAGACTTAACGTCGTCGCCCCGCGCTAACACCCCCGCCAATATCAGACCGCCCAACGCCGACAGCACCATCGCCCCGATCAATCCGTAGGCCGTTGCCCGCCCCACCTCGCCAAAAACCCACCCCGTCAATCCGAGCGTCCAACACACGCCGGCCGCGGTCACGATCACGACCACCCCCGGCAGCCATACGCTCCGCCACGCCAGCCCCGACAGCAGCAGCAACGCCAACGCCGCTCCCCCCGCCGCCCGCATCGAAGCGCCCCGCATCACCGCCTCAGCCTCGCGTTTTGTCGGCTCGAAACCCGTCACCCCCATCTCGACGTCCGGGAAACGCAGGCGCACCGTCTCGACCTGACGCCGCAGCGCCGCCAGCGACCCGCCGTAGCCGGGCTCGTCGTCCGCCGCTTCAAGCAGTTCAACCCGCAGCACCAAAAGCCTGCCGCTCGCCGATCGCAGCAGCTGCCAATCCAGCCCTCCCGCCGCCCCGATCATCGCCGACCATAGGTCGACCGGCTCGTTCGCCGGGGTCTGCAGCCGCTGCTTGATCGCTTCGATGATCGCGACAAAAACCCGGGCGCCCTCCGCTAGATCGCTACTCGGCGTTGAACTTCCTCCGGCACCGCCGCTCATCGCCTCTGCCATACCCGCCTGCAGCATCGTTTCGAGGTTCGGGCTTTCGATTAAAGGTTGCAGCTGCAACATCCGCTCGACCTGTACCGCCAACTCATCCGCCGGCAGCGTCCGGGCCAGCTTCGGGCTCACCGCGGTCGGGTCGAGCCCCCAGTACACCGCAGCGATCTTGTTCTCGTCTTCTAACGCTTCGCCCAACGCGAACGCAGCCGCAGAAGCCGAGGCTTCCGATTCGCCATACTCGCCGGTGTCGATCAGCACGATCGCTTCGTGGGCCGAGCTAAAAAGCTTGCGGTGTTCCGCGTACCGCCGCTCGCCGGGGTCGCTGGGATCGAACAGCATCTCCGGGCCGCCAAACGACAGTCGGTTGACACCTGATAACGCGAATAGCGTCAAAACCGCCGCAACCCCCAACACGACCCAACGCCCAAGCCCTCGGGGGACTGGCCATCGTGCGAAGCCGGCTTCGACGGAGTATCGCAAGATCAACGCTTACTCACCCGGCCGATCTGCCCGTGGGCGTAGCCTTCGCGGCCCTTCTGCCTCGGCCACGGCTACTCACCTGTCCGAACACCTCGGCCACCTCGGTCGGCCCGACGGCGAACACGCGGTCGCCCCGCCTCGGCCGGATAACCTTCATCCCCGTAAACGCGCCGAAGGCCGGCAGTACCGCCGACCGCGTCTGGAAGTGGAAGCACGCCGCCCGCAACCGCGTCTTGCCGACCCCCTCTAGCCGGACCGCTGGGTGCAGGTGGCCGCAGAGCGTGACCGCGTTGTCCACCACCGCCGGCTCGTGCGCAAACGCCACCGCCTCGTCTTGCGGATCACGCCAAGGCCCCGCGACACAATCGACCCCGACTTCCGGGGGCGGGTCGCCCGCCTGGCGATCGTGGTTACCCCGGACATTGATCACTTCAAGCCCGTCCCACCGGCTACGCCAATTAACCAACTGGGTAACGAGTTCTTCCGTCACGCCGCCACGCGAATGAAAAAAATCGCCCAGCACCACCAGCCGCTTCGCCGTCGTCGCCCGCAGCGCAACGTCGAGGCGTTCGAGGTTGTGCTGTGTTGTGCCACGCGGCACCGGGATACCCGCCCCGCGGAAGTGCTCCGCTTTACCGAAGTGGGGGTCGGCCACGATCAGCGTTTCCCGGTCCCGCCAGTAAGCCGTTCGGTCGGGCCGCAGCCGCCAGCGTTGGCCGCCCCATTCGAGATCGCTCATGTTGGATTCCTTTCCGTTTTGCATGGGCACAACCTAATCGTCCGCCGCGGCTTCCAGCCGCATCGCCATCTTACCGATCTGCTCCTGCCACGACTGGCTGGTCACGTGCTGCTCCCGCAGCCGCTCAGCCCACAACGGGAAGCCCAGCGGCGTCAGCCGTTCGGTATCGCGTATCTCCAATCTCATCTCAGACAAGTCGCCGAGCGCTGCGGTCAGGCGTTTGACCTCGAGCTGCTGCTCAAGCACCTCCCGCCGGGCCTGGTCGAGCAGCAGGTTCTCGGGGTCGAAGTCGGTGAACACGTCGAAGAACAGCTCAGAAGACGCCTGCAGATGCCGGTTGGCCACCGGCTGCCCCGGGAAGCCCGTACTGATCAGCCCCGCCACCCGAGCGATATCTCGGAACGCCCGGCGGGCAAGCTGCGAAGTATTCAACGACTCCAGCAGGTCTTCAAGCAGATTTTCCGTGCCGAGCATCCGCCGCCAACCTGCTTCGTCTAAAACCAATTCGTCGGGCGACAGCAGCTCGATCCCGTAGTCGTTAACGGTGACCGTCACCGCCCGCGGCGCTTCCCGGGTGAGTCGACGAGCCAGCAACGTGCCGAGCCCTTCGTGGACCAGCCGGCCCTGCAGCGGATACAGAAACGTGTGGTACCCGTCACGGGTCTTCGTCCGCTCAACCAGCAACTCCCCCGCCCCCGGCACCGCGGACCACCGCGCCTGCAGCGCCAACAGTGGCGCGACCGCCGCCATCTCCGGCGGTAGTCCGTCCGCCGCTTCGCCGTGCCGCCGAACCTCGTCGAGCCGCTTCCGCACCGCGTCGGCGAGCTGCGTGCTCAGCGGCGTCCGCCCGCCCTGCCACCGCGGGACCTGCGCCTTTTTCCCCTTGGCCTTCTTCACCGTCGCCACCATCGCGCGAACCCGCACCAGCTGCAGCAGATGCCCGGCAAAGACGAACTTGTCGCCCGGCTTCAGAAAACCGACAAAGCTCTCTTCGACGTTGCCCAGCTTCTTGCCGTTGGCGAACTTGACCGCGATTGAGGTGTCGGACGTGATCGTGCCGATGCCCATGCGGTGGTTCCGGGCGATCTTCTGCGACACCACGCCGAACCGACCGTCGTCATCCTCGACCACCCGGGCGTACTGCGGGTAGACCTTCAGCGTCTCCCCGCCGCGTCGAACGAAGTCCAGGCACCACGACCATTCCTGCTCCGACAGGTTCCGGTACGCATGCGTCGATCGCACCTCGGCAAGCATTCCATCGGAAGTAAAACCCCCGCCCATCGCACACGTCACCAGGTGCTGGGTCAACACGTCCAACGGCCGATCCAACGGCCGACGCGACTCGATCGCCCTCGCTCTTGCCGCGTCCCGCGCTGCCGCAAAATCGATGATCTCCAACGCGTTCGTCGGCACGCCGATCACCCGGCTGACCTTCCCCGGCTGGTGACCGCTCCGCCCCGCCCGCTGCAACAGCCGCGCGACGCCCTTCGGCGAGGCGACCTGAATAACCTGCTCCACCGGCGAGAAATCAACGCCGAGGTCGAGGCTCGACGTACACACGCAGCAACGCAGCGTCCCCGCCCGCAGACGGTCTTCGACCAGCTGCCGGGACTTGCGGTTGATCGAGCCGTGGTGCAACGCCACCTCCCCGATCCAGTCCGGCCGCTTAGCCGTGATCTCGTTGAACCAGATCTCCGCCTGCGACCGCGTGTTCGTAAAAAGCAGGGTACTCCCCGCTTCCTCCAAAACCCCGAGCACTTTCGGCAGCAGCGTGATCCCCAGGTGCCCCGCCCACGGGAACCGGTCCACATCGTCAGGCAGCAGCGTCGTGATCTCGATCTGCTTGTGGTCGGGGCCGTGGATCATCCCACCGGAAGCCGCCGCGGCGGGCCCTAACAATGTGTCCATTGCTTCGGGCAGGTTACCGAGGGTTGCGGATAAACCCCACACCGCTAACTCCGGATTCCATTTCCGTAACCGGGCTAGGCCGAGCTCAGTCTGCGTCCCGCGTTTGGTCGACATGAGTTCGTGCCATTCGTCGACGATGACCGTCTGCAACCCGCTGAATTTCTGCCGAGCGTCGGCGTAAGACAACAGTACCGAAAGGCTTTCAGGAGTCGTCACCAAAGTGCTGGGCAGTTTTTTCTTCTGCCGCGCCTTCACCGCCGCCGACACGTCCCCCGTCCGGCGTTCGATCGTCCACGGCAGCCCCAACGCTTCCACCGGCTTCTTCAGATTCTCCTCCGTATCCGTCGCCAGCGCCCGCAGCGGCGTTACCCACAAAACCCGGATCGGCTCCACCTTTTGAGTCGCCCAAGCCTCCCGGTCGGGGTTCGCATCACACCACTGCATCAAACTCGGAAGCCAAGCCGCGTATGTCTTGCCCATCCCCGTAGGCGCGTGAAGCAGCCCAGACTTGCCACCGAGCTGCGCCGCCCACGCGTCACGCTGAAACTCGAACGGATCGCCCACCGTTTCTCGAAACCAAGATTCGATTGGGTTCATCGGCTCGTCGTCACCTTCAGTAAATCCTGCAGCGACTCCAGCGTATCTGCTTCCTCGGGCTTCTTGTCGGTCCGCCAGCGGTGCATACGGGGGAAGCGGAGGGCTAGGCCGGACTTGTGGCGGTCGGATTCGTTGATGCCCTCGAAGGCGATCTCGAAAACCAACTCGGGCTCGACTTGGCGGAAGCTACCTTTTTTGCCGACGGTGTGGTTCTTGATGAAGCGGTCGACCTTGGCGAACTCTTCGTCGGTCAGGCCGGAGTAGGCCTTTGTAACGGGAACCAACTCGCTATTTCCGGGGGTGCCGGACCAGACGGCGAAGGTGTAGTCGGTGAAGAGAGTGCTGCGCCGGCCGCTGCCGCGCTGGGCGTAGACCATGACGCAGTCGACGGTGTAGGGGTCAACCTTCCACTTCCACCAGTCGCCTTTCACACGTCCCGCGGCGTAAGCAGAATCGCTCCGCTTAAGCATCACCCCCTCAACCCCCCGCGCCCGCGACTCCCCCCGAAAGCTGGACAACTCCGCCCAATCGGTGAACGAGATCTTGGGGGAGAGGTGAAGCGTGGGCTCGTCGCAGGCGGCGACGAGTTGTTCCAGGATGTCGCGTCGCTCGTCCGTACTCTTGACGCGAGCGTCTTCGCCCCCATGCTCTAGAACGTCGTAAGCCATAAAAACCACCGGCACGTCGGCGAACAGCATCGGCTCCATCCGCTTACGGTTTAGCCGACGCTGCAGCAAGGAAAAACTCAGCGGCCGATCGTTTTCGAAGGCGAGCACCTCGCCGTCGAGTACGGTCCCGTCGGAAAGGGCGTCGCCTACGGCCCGAAGCTCGGGGAAAGCGTCGGTGATCAACTCGTCGCCGCGGGACCAGACCATCGTCTGACGAGACCGGCGAATAATTTGGGCGCGGATGCCGTCCCACTTCCATTCCGCAGACCAGTCGCTGGGGTCGCCGAGCGCTTCCGGGGACTCGTCTAGTTGATGGGCCAGATAGAACGGGTACGGCCGGGCGTCGTCTTGATCGGTCCCGGCAAGGAGTTGCGCGTACGCCTCGGGCGTCGGCTCGATCGGACAGCCGCTCAAGCGGTGCTGCATCACCGCGGGGTCGACATCAGCGGCCTTGGCTAGAGCATTGATCACGACCTTCTTCGCCGCCCCAAAGCGGAAGTTGCTAGAGATAAGTTTGTGAAACAGGAAGCGCTGGGTCTGGCTGAGCGTCCGCCAGGTCTGCGTGACCGAATCTTTCTGCTCCGCCTCGGTCATCTGGGCGAGCGGCAGGATGCGCTCGCGGATGACCGAGTACAACGGCTCGTCGCTCGGCTCCGCCGGCTCTGGGATGACCAGCGACAGCGTCTCGGACAGATCACCCACCGCCCCGTAGCACTCGTTGAACAGCCAGGGCTCGATCCCCGCCGCTTCTGCCGCCCACGCCTTGAGGCGTTTCGTCGGCACCGCCCGGATCAGCTTCTGCCCCGTTAAAACCCGCAACGCCCACACCGCGTCCTCTGGCGGGGCCTCTTCAAAGTACCGCCGCAATGCCGCGGTTTTTTCCGACGTCCGCGTCGTTGCATCGACTTCCATAAAAAGTTGCGTGAACAACTTCATTCCGCCCCCGCCCCCGGAAGTAATGAACCGTTATCGCTATCTATGTCGTTTGTCTCTTGGGTTTCGGCATCGAGCTCTCCGACGTACCGCGTTTCGAGTTCATCGGCGTCCATCCCCTGTTCGCGGAGGTGTCGGGCGAGGACGCCGGTGTAGCCGTGGGTCGCGCCGACGCTCTCGCATCCGGTTGCTTCGACCGTTTCGAGCAGGCTCGGCCAATCGACGTGGTCCGACAGCACGAATCCTCGATCGACGCCACGGCGTCGCCGATTACCACGCACCATCATCCAGCCCGAGGCAAACGCCAGCGACGCGGGGGCAAACTTCTTCAGCCACGCCGTGCCGAGCACCGACGGCGGGGCGACGACCAGCCCCTTGCCTTTCACTTCTTTGCGGCTCTCGGCCGTGGAAGTCCGGACCTCCGGCAGGTCCACGCCGGCTTCGCGGTAGACCTCGACGAATCGCTTGACCGAGCCGTGCACCACGACAGAACCCAGAGACCGATCAACCAGCGACAGGACCCGCTGCGCCTTACCCAGCGCATAAGCGAAGACTACGCTCGTTCGCCCCGTGGCTTGGCTCTGCCGCCACCAGCCGTTGATCTGCTCGGCGATCTCGTCTTCGGGTTGCCACATGTAGATGGGTAGACCGAAGGTGCATTCGGTGATTAGTCGGTGGCAGCGTACCGGCTCAAAAGGCTCGCAGGTTTTGTCGGCCTGGGTCTTGTAGTCGCCGGTGACGACCTCGACCCGGCCGCGGTGTTCGATACGGACCTGAGCCGAGCCGAGCAGGTGCCCGGCCGGGTGGAGGCTGACGGTGACGCCGTTGATCGAGGTGGTTTGGCCATAGGCTAGGCCTTCAATTTTTGCTCCGGTCTGTACCCGAGGGCGTAGCACTTCCACCCCGATATCGGAGCACAGATAACGCTTACTTCCGGGAGTGGCGTGGTCGGCGTGTGCGTGGGTGACGACCGCCCGGTCCACCGGCCGCCAGGGGTCGATGTAGAACCCGCCCGCTTCACAGAACAGCCCTCGCGGGGTCGGTTGGATCAAGCGCTCGGCGTGTTCCGTCATCGCTACGCCCGCATCACCAGGGCCAACATCCACAACGCCAATCCGCCCCGCAGCGTCCACGCCGCGGTCCGCAGCCAATTCGTGTCCACCAGCAGCCGATACGCCCTTGGGTCGAACCCCTGAGCGAGCTTCGCGTGCTGCGGTACAGACAACAAAAACGTTACCGCCCACAGAAACACTACCAACCCCAAACCGGCCCACATCATCCAACGTGGGATCATCGATGAAGCTTCAGGACGCCACGCCACCAGTATGATCGCCGTTACTAATTCGATCATCATCGGCGGCAGCACGATGCCCGTCATACCGCGGGTGTGTCGGTCTTCGTAGGCCGCGAAGCCCGCCTCGCCTACGCCGTCGAACAACGGGTAATGGACGATCTGCACCATCCAGATCAACCCCACCATGTAAAGCGTCACCGCGGCATTGGTAAGCAAGAGCGCGTTGAACATGAGCAAGATTCTACGAGAGAGAAACAGAGGCCCGATGAAGCCCGAGGAGCGATGACGCTGGATCACCGCCGTCGGCAAATAATTTGGCGAGTCGGCCGTGACGGCATTTAAAAAGCTTACGAAGATCGCGTCGCACCATCGCGGCGTTGATCAGCCCGGCCAACGGCCCGCCGGGCGGGCGATAGCGGATGACGTCAGCGGTCATCGTTCCGCCGTTCTCCGGTTCGAAGGTGTGCTCGTGAGCGAAAGACGCGTACGGCCCTTTGTCCTGGATGTCGACGAAACGCCGCGGGCGATCGACCTCGGTGATCACAGTCCGCCAAAACACCCCGATGCCATGGAGATAGAGCTTGTATTCGTAATTTACGCCCGGGCCGAGCGCCGGCGGGTCCTCGTCTTCGCCAAGGCTCAGCACCTCGAAGCGGACGAACGGCGGGATCACGTAATTCATATGCCGACAGTCAGAGACGAACGCCCAGATCGCATCGGGATCGGCTGGCAGCCACTGCTCGGCACGCATGACAAACTCTCGGCCGTCACGCGAGAAGTCGATTTTTCCCCGCACGGCTTCGGCGTCTTCGAAGGCAAAATCGGTGGTCGGAGCGATCGTCGTGCTCATGTTCACCCCACCGTCACCGCAGCCTGGGTATTCGTTCCGTCTGCGTGGCCGACACCGCAGGCGAAACCGCAAGCATCGATGGAATCACCCGCGTGGGCATATTCGTAAGACGCGATGATTTTCCCGTCGCGGACGAGGAACGCCCCGGGCATCTGAATACCGTCGCCCTCGAGTTTACCGACCCCGTACTTCACAGCCCGTAGCCCCGCGAGCAACGACGAAGCCCCGAAGAGCTGGCGGAACGTGCCGCGTGGCACGCCGAGGCCGCGGTACAGCTTCTTTTCGGGGTCGCTGACCTGAGCGACCTCGGCTAGGCCGTAGCCGCTCAGGTATTGCCGGCCGCGTTCAACGCCGGATTGATGAACGACCACCGGGGTGATGCCGCGTGATTCGATCTCGGCTTGTTGCTTACTAAGCTCGGCCATGGCCTGCCGGCAAAACGTACAGCCGAAGTGTCGGACGAGCATTAGCAGTACCGGGCCGCGCCGCGACAAGTCGCCGATCGTCTGCCCGGACGGGTCGGTCGAGGTCTTGTCGAGGAACTGCTTGACCTCGTCTTCGGACAAATCGAGCAGCGGTCCGTCGTCGCCCTGCGCCGCCCGGAACCCGGCCCAAAGAATCATCGCGAACGGCACCCACCAGATCAGGTCGTTCGTCGGGATCGTCCAGCCAAAGGCGGGCGATAACTCCCCTCGGATCAATGCCCCGTCGACGTAGCCGATCGGCCCCAGCACCTTCCCTAGAAAGCCGACTAGCACGATCGGCCAGTGCCGAAGCGGATTGGTCGCCGCGATCGCGTAGCCGATGCCGTAGACCCCGACGATCATGCCGACGCACTGCCAGATCGACGGGTGCACCGGCCGCTGCATCCCGACCAGATCAAAAAAGTGGTTCGGAAACAGCACCACCCACGCCCCCCACAGCAGGTTGTATCCCGCCGCCGCAAACAGCACGACGGCCATCCAACGGGGGAATTTTTTTGTTTTAAAAGCAGCTTCAGACATAGCCAACAATAGGCCTGCGAAATCCGCGTGACGATGTATGAACCACGTTGTTGACTTATCAGGGCGACGCCCGGCGCTCACCGACGTGTGACTTTTTTGACGAGCCTTTGCCGAAAGAAAGTATTCGGGCTTTTGCCAGCCGCGCGGTCAGGTCCATTTGGTCTTGAATCGCGTAGCGCAGCTTCCGGATCCGCGTCGCCCCATCCGTATCGACCGGGTCGACCCGCATCGCGATCTCATTAAACGGCAGCGGGAGCTGGCATCGATCCCACGAGGGGTAGTTTACGAAGCGGCGTAGCCCGAAGTAGAGCGTAAAAACAGGAAGTTTCAGAGATCGCGCGAGGATCGCGGCCCCCGGCTTGACCACCCGCCGCGGGCCGGACGGGCCGTCCGCAGCGAGTGCCAGGAGATAGCCACGCTTGGCGTGCATGACTCGACTCAGCTCGTCAAGGGTGCCGGACTGGTCTCGCTTGCGGCTGCGGACCACGTCGTAGCCAAAGCCTTTGAGGATGCCTGCGACGAGCGTGCCCGCCGCGACCGGCGTGGTCAACGCGACCCCGCTGAAATTACGCATCGCGTAGGGCGTGAGCAGCAAGTTTTCGTGGTAAAAAACGAGTATTACCCCCCCGCGAGTTGCCAGCGCTTGACGCAGGGCCTCGACCCCGTGTTCCTCCACCCGGGAAGTCCGCCAAACGGTAGCCGCGCACAGCCGATACGGCGCGTGAATAAACCGGCCCGCAAGATTCACCAACGGATCGGTCACACGTCGGCGGGCTCGTCGGAAACGACTGGCCATACGGTTATTGTGACGAACGAGACGGTACCGAAGATCACTTTTCCCGGAAGAAAATGACGTAATTTTTCTATTTTCGCACTAAACCTTCACCGTTCAGCTAACCGACTAGAAATTACTTAAGTCTGAGCTAGTTTTTTACCGTGTCTAACGCCGCCAACGCCGCATCCCGGGCCTGCTTGTGGTCGACCATCGGGTGCGGGTAGGTCTCGCCGAGCGTCACGCCCGCCGCCTGCAGCTGCATCGGCTTCGCTTCCCACGGCTTGTGCAGCACGTTATCCGGCAGCTCGGCCAGCTCCGGGACCCACTGCCTGACGTAAGCCCCTTTTTTGTCGAACTTCTCGCCCTGCAGGACCGGGTTGAAGATGCGGAAGTACGGCGCCGCATCCGCACCGCAGCCCCCGGCCCACTGCCAGCCCAGCGTGTTGCTGGCCAAGTCTGCGTCGACCAACGTATCCCAAAACCACCGCTCACCCTCTTCCCACGAAATCAGCAGGTCCTTCACAAGAAACGACGCGACGATCATGCGGACGCGATTGTGCATCCAACCCGTCGTATAGAGCTCTCGCATCCCGGCGTCGACGATCGGGTAGCCCGTCTGGCCATACTGCCACTTCTTCAACGCCTCGGCGTTGTCTTCCCAGGGGAACCGCGCGTACTTTTCCTGCAGCGGCTCAACGGGCGTATGCGGAAAGTGATACAGGACGTGGTAAGCAAATTCCCGCCAGACGATTTCTTTGATGAAGGTTTCGCACTGCTTCTTTTCGTCGGCCGAGAGGTCGCGTCGGCCGTCGTTCATGAATTTTCGCGTGGCGTGGTAGCAGGCCCGCGGGCTGATCTCGCCGTGGTGCAGGTGCGGGGAGAGGCGAGACGTGCCTGAGACCGCGGGGAAGTTGCGGTCGTCTTCGTAGGCTCTCACCGCATCGTCGAGAAAGGCGTCGAGTTTTCGGTGGGCCTCGGCTTCGCCGGGGGTAAACGCCTCGGCAAGGCCGTCTTTCCAGTCGCGGGTCGGCTCTAAGACCAACGTGTCGAGGTCGGCGGACCGCGGCCAGCTCTCGGGGCTCGGTATTTTCTCGGGGGCGTCGCGCGGCAGGTCGGGGCTCGGCCCGCTGCTAACGTTTTTCCAGAACGGCGTGTACACCTTGTACGGCCCGCCGCTGCCGGTCTCCACCGTCCACGGCTCGAACAACAGATGGCTGTTGAAACTTTTTGCGGTGATGTCTTTGTCCGACTTAAGCCACTGCTTGATCGACTTGTCGCGCTCGATCACGTCCGGCTCGTACCGGCGGTTCCAGAACACCGCATTAGCTTTGGTCTCGGTGATCAAGTCCTCGAGGACGTCCCGCGTCGGCCCTTCACGCAGGACCAACCGCGAACCCATCGCCTCCAGCGATTCGCCCAACGACTGCAGTGAATGATTCAGCCACCACCGCTTCGCCCCGCCCGGAGCCCAATCGCCCTCTTCTTCGGGCGACCAGATGTACACCGGCACGACCGATCCGCCGTCTTCTTCCGCCTTCTCGACCGCGGCCAGCAACGCCGGGTTGTCGGCCAAGCGAAGATCCTGTCGAAACCAGACGATCATGGCGGGTTTATTCATGCGGGTTCATAGGCGGCTAATGCCGGCCGAGCAACTCGCGCAGCGCTTGCTCGAGCTTGGGCTGGCGGAACGTGAAGCCGGCCGACTTCAGCCGCATCGGCTCGACGCGTTGGCTGGACAGCAGCGCCTCGTCCGCCATCTCGCCGAAGGCGAAACGAAGCGCCGCTCGCGGAGCGGTGACAACCGTCGGCTTCCGCAGCACTTTGCCCAGCGTCTTCGTGAATTCCTGATTGGTCACAGGATCGGGCGCCACGAGGTTTACCGGCCCACGCAGCCGATCGTCCATCATCGCGTGTAGCATCGCCCGGACGTGGTCGTCCTGCGTGATCCAGCTCATGTACTGATCGCCCGAGCCCAGCCGACCGCCGAGCCCCTTGCTGAACACCGGCAACATTTTCCTAAGCGCTCCGCCGCCGGGGTGTAGCACGATCCCCGTCCGCAGGTGCACCACGCGGATGCCCACGTCGCTCGCCGCCGCGGTCGCGTCTTCCCAGCCGCCCGCCACCTCGGCAAGAAACCCCTCGCCCTCGCCCGAATCTTCCGTCAGCAGATTACCGCCGCGGTTGCCGTAGACCCCGGTCGCCGAGGCGCTGAGCATCACCTTCGGCCGCTCGGCTTCGGGGATACGGCCGATCTGCTCGCAAAGCAGCCGGGTCCGCCCGATCCGGCTGCGGCGGATGCGGTCCTTGACGTCTTTGTTCCACTTCTGCGCGATCGGCTCACCGGCGAGGTGAACCAACACGTCGGCCCCCGCGATCGCGTCGAGGTCAAAGGTCAGCTCGTCTCGCCGCGGCACCGCCCGCACGGTATGCCCACCCGTGCTCAGGAACGCACTCAGCGCTTTCCCCAGCATCCCCGAAGCCCCGGTGATCGCGACGGTGAGCTTCTTGCGTCGGCTGTACTTCTGGTGATCGACCGAGTCGGCGACGAGCGTCGCGTGCCGATGGTCAAACATCATGTAGATCTGCTTCCGCATGAACATCCAATAAGCCAACGCGCCGAGCGGCCCCATCGGCAGCTTGAACTCGATCGAGTCGCGCATCACGCAACGCTGCATGTCGCCGTCCAGCGTCGGCTCGACGCGGTGCGTGTGGACCCATTTCGGAAACGGCCCCTTGATCTGCCGGTCCTTGAACTGCAAGCCCGGGATGTAGTCCTCGTGTTCGGCGATCCACTTCCGCGGCCAAGGCGCCAAGACCCGTAGCGTCACCCGCTCGCCGTCCTTAATCCCCTCATAAAGCAACACCTCGGTCTTATCCCAGGGCGGGGTTAACCGCTGAAACGCGCCATGACGCGTATGCCAAGCAAAAACCTCGGCCTGGGGGGCCGGGACCTCGGTCGTTTTTTCGAATCGGCGTTTGAACATGCTTCGTATGGTAAACCGATCGGCTCGGGTATTCACTAAAAGCGATCCGCTTATCCGTGCTTATACTTCTTCGATGACGACGGCCACCGCCCGACAATTACCGCTGCCGCCGACCGCGGCCAAGCGTCGGCTCGAGCCGGAGGTGATGGACGACCCCGCGATCGATCCCGCGTTACACGAGGCGGCGCTGCGTGGGCTAGGTCGAATCAACCGATTTTCCAAGTCTCCGCAGATGCTCTGGCCCACGATCGAACGGGCATATCGATGCTGGCAAGAGCAAGCGAACGCAGGCGATAAATTTCGTGTCCTCGATATCGCTTGCGGTGGAGGGGACAACCTCGTCGGCCTCGCCCGTCAAGCCGAACGTCACCGTTTGGATATGGAGTTCATCGGCGTCGATATGAGCGATACCGCGCTCGGCTTCGCCCGCCGGGCCGCCGCAGACGCAAAAGTGCAGATCGATTTTCAACAACGCAACGTCTTCGACCAGCCGCTGCCAGACGATATTGACCTCGTTACGAACAGCCTGTTCATGCACCACCTCACCGAAGAACAGGCCGTCGCGGTATTCCGCAAGATGGCCGACGCCGCCCACACGGTGCTCGTCAACGACCTGCGGCGCAGCCCGCTCGCCTACGCCTTCACCGTACTCGGCACCCGAATCATAACCCGCAGCCCCGTCGTTCACGTCGACGGCCCGCTATCGGTCCGCGCCGCGTGGACGCCCGAAGAACTGCGGATACTCGCCGAACGGGCAGGGCTGTCCAACCCGTCCATCGAAAACAAGTTCCCCTGGCGGATGTTGTTGACCTGGTCGCGTCCTGACGCAGACGTCACGCAACGGGAGGCGGTTTGAGTACGAATAGATTCGACTTCGATGCGGTGGTGATCGGGGCCGGGCCCGCGGGGGCGTTGGCCGCGCGTGGCCTAGGACTGCGCGGCCGATCGGTGCTGCTGATCGACAAACAAAACTTCCCCCGGCCAAAGGTCTGCGGGTGCTGCCTCAACCGCTACGCGTTGGCTACGCTCGACGCGGTAGGCCTGCCCGACCTGACACGAAACCTGAACGCTCGGCCGCTGCAAAAACTGAACATGATCGCTGCGGGCCGTTCGGCTTATGTCCCGTTGCCGCGTGGTGTTTCGCTATCTCGTCAAGCGCTCGACGTGGCGTTGATCGAGTCGGCCATAGATAGCGGTGTCGAATTCCTTGGCGGTACTTCTGCAAAGTTACGCCCGTTCGTGGGTGATGCTGACGAGGGTCACACGGTACTGAGCGGTAACGGCCAACAGATCCGCACGCGTTGCGTCGTGATGGCCGACGGCTTGGGCGGTTCATCGCTATCCGAGATCGAAGGTTTTGCCGTGCAGACTAAACCTGCGTCACGCATCGGACTCGGCGGGGTCTCCATTAAGCCCTCAAGCGGCCGAGTTCCATCCGGCGTGATCGAGATGGCTTGCGGCGACGAAGGCTACCTCGGTGTCGTCGAACTCGAAGACGGCCGACTCGACTTCGCCGCCGCGATCGATGCCGCCGCGGTGAAGTCGGCGGGCAGCTTGGTGGCGGCCGCGGCGCGACTTGCCGAGCAGTCTGGAGTATCAAGGGATCGCTGGCCGCTAGATCGCGTCGAACGCTGGCGGGCGACCCCGACGCTGACCCGTCGACGCGATCGCTTGGCCGGGCCTGGACTCTTTGTCGTCGGCGACGCCGCGGGCTACGTCGAGCCTTTCACCGGCGAGGGTATGGCGTGGGCGATCGCGGGGGGTGCCGCGGTAGCCGAACTCGCCTCATCCGCGGTCGACGGCTGGGACGTCAAACAAGAAACCGCGTGGGCAGAGCAGTACCGCCGTCGTGTCCGTAAACGTCAAGCGGGATGCCGTCTTGTCGCCGCTACGCTACGCCGCCCCCGACTGACGCGGCTCGTTGTTCGCGGCTTATCGACCTGGCCCACGCTCGCCGCCCCGCTTGTCCGCCGGATTACCCACCCCGGCGACGCTCCCACGTCTTACAACTCTCAACACCAAGCGACCGCCGAAAGGGCCTACGTATGAGTTTGGCCCTCCTCGGCCTCGGTACCGCCCAGCCCGCCCACGCCATCGACCAACAAACCATGGCCGCCTCGGCCGAGCCATGTTCCTGCGCCACCGACAAGCAGCGCAAGCTCCTCCCCGCCCTCTACCGCCGGACCCGCGTTGACCGCCGACACAGCGTTATTGTCAACGCCACCAACGGCGAAGCGAAGCTCCCGTTGACCGAACGCATGTTGGCGTTCTACCCACCCGCTTCCGATGAAGCCGACCGCGGCCCGGCCCTCTCCGAACGGATGCGCCGCTACCCCGAAGAAGCGCTACCCCTCGCTGCCGAGGCCTGCCGCAACGCGCTCGAAGACGCCGACATAACACCCGACCAGATCAGCCAACTCGTCGTCGTCTCCTGCACCGGCTTCTCCGCCCCCGGCGTCGACATCGGCCTCATCGATACCCTCGGCCTCCCCGCCACCGTCGGCCGCACCGTCGTCGGCTTTATGGGCTGCCACGGCGCGATGAACGGCCTACGCGTCGCCCGCGCCCTCGCCGATTCCCTAACCAATCCAGACGAACACGTCCTCATGTGCTGCGTCGAGCTCTGCACGCTCCACTTCCAGTACGGCTGGGACCCGCAGAAAGTCGTCGCCAACGCCCTCTTCGCCGACGGCGCCGCCGCTATCGTCGGCCGGCCTCTGAACGACCTCCCACCTGGCTTATCAGATAGCTCAACACCACTGCTTGCGAAACTTCCGGGGGTCGCCGCCCACGGCAGCCGCCTGCTCCCCGACAGCCGCGACCTGATGACCTGGATCATCCGCGACCACGGCTTCGAGATGACCCTCTCCCCCAAGGTCCCCGACCTCATCCGCGAACACCTCCGCGGCTGGCTCGAGCCCTGGCTCGCTGAACAAGGATTAGACATCTCTCAAGTCCAAGGCTGGGCCATCCACCCCGGTGGCCCCCGCGTCATCTCCTCCGTTGAGCAAGCCCTTGACCTGTTCGCCGGTGCGGGCGACCCGTCACGCCAAGTCCTCCGCGATTACGGCAACATGTCGTCCCCCACCGTCCTCTTCATCCTCGACCAGCTCCGCCAAGCCAACACCCTCCGTCCCTGGGTTGCCCTCGCCTTCGGCCCCGGGCTGACCATCGAAGCCACCCTCATCCGCTAAGGGTAAAC
The DNA here is from genome assembly GCA_038747275.1 of Planctomycetota bacterium. Taxonomy (GTDB): domain Bacteria; phylum Planctomycetota; class Phycisphaerae; order Phycisphaerales; family Phycisphaeraceae; genus Algisphaera. The sequence goes on from JBCDJW010000001.1 coordinate 236,225, forward strand.
GGCAAGGCAAAAAAACCTGCCGTAAGGCGTATAGCCAGAAAAGGCGGGGCTATAGTTGTTGGAACGTGTAATTTGCCCGGCGGACCACCGCCCCTTTTTTCCCGATGATCAGGAGATCAACACCATGATGCGATTCACCCAACGGACTCTGGCGGCGGCCGCGGCGGCGACGGTATTTCTCGGGGCGGGCTTGTCCGCGACGGCGGAGCCGATCGACTTCGATTTCAAAGACCCCAAAGGCGTCAACGGCGTGGTGTTCGTAGTCGACTCGGAGCTTGAGCCGATCACGGGGATGATCGGCGGCGTGGCGGGGACGATCTCCTACGACCCGGCCGACCCGACGTCGTTCGGCGGAGAGATCAGCGTTGATCTAGCGAAACTCTCGTTTATCAACGGCGGGATGACCAAGGTGCTGCAAGGCGCGGACTGGCTGAACTTCTCGGACAAGTTCGTCGCCACGATGACGTTCGACGAGGTCGTCAGCGCAAACGATACCGGTGATGGCATCCAGATGATCACCGTCTCGGGCGTGATGTCGTTCGGCGGAAAAGAGGTGCCTTTAACGACCGTGATTGAGGCGGCCCACGTCAAAGACGGAGCCGCGAAACGTGGCGGAGCGAAGGAAGGCGACCTGTTGGTGCTGCGGTCCATGTTCAACATCAGCCGGATCGACCTGGGAATCAACGAAGAAATGCCGACGGACAAAGTCGGCGAAACGATCACGGTGATGGTGCCGATCGCGGGATACTCGAAATAAGAAAGCGCGTCATGAACCCACTTACTCCAGCATTGTTCGCGTCTGTGGTTGGAGCCTCCGCCATCGGCGGGTTGGCTGTGAACGAGGCGGCGGCCGAGCCTCCCGCCGAGCAGTTGATCGTGTTTGTGCAACCGGGGGCGTCGCTTTTGGCCGAGCGGTTTTCGGACGAGACGCTGCCCGAACTCGAAGCGTTGGCCGAGTCTTCGGGCGCTGAGCTGACGGTGATCGATATCGGCCAATCCGCCGAGGGAAAGAGGGTTCCGGGAGGCGTAGGCATTACTCCGCTGATAGCGTTCCAGAATCACCTTGGCCGATCGATCTATCAAGGACGATACGAGACGCTCGACCGGGTGCGAAACTTCATCCGCACGTCGCGGTTCCTGCCGCAGGGCGACGAGCCATTGGTGCGGAAGGAGCTGCCCGTTTGGAATCTGGGCAGCGCGAAGGTGGCGACGCCGATCAAGATCACCGACCTGGTTTTGGAAGACGGGGCGTCGGGCGACGGGATCGACGTCTCGGCCGAGGCGTTGGCCGACGCCATCGGCGGGGCCGACCCGCGATTCAACTGGGCGGACCGCGTCGAGCTAGGCCGAAGCGACCGCTTGTTCTACACCGACTACTACCCCTACCTCGCCGCGGACGGCACGCTTTACGTCGGCCTAGCGTTGTTCTCGCAGTTCCACTGCCACGACCCGGTGTTCACGCTGACCGACGGCTCGCTTAACGGCCCGGCCACAGACGCCGACGAAGTCTTTGCCCGCGGCGCGAAGATCTTCGCCGACGAGATCGCGCGTCAGCTCAAGGAGTCTGACCTCGGCGACGGGTTCGACGTCTTGCCCGAAGTCACCAAAACCGTTTCGTGGGAAGACGTCGGGCTGCCGCTGCCGCCCAAGCCGGAAGGGGCGTCGGCCGAGGCGTTGGCCAACGTCGAACTCGTCCAGGAATGGACGATCGACGAAGCAGCCCAGGCGTTCCGCCCCGCGGTGCAGTTCAAGTTCCCCGCCCCGCTCGACGCCTACTCCGGCGAAGCTTCGTCGGTTTTCGGCACGCTGACGCTCGGCGAGGGCTTATCGCTCGAAGGCAGCCGCGGCCGGTTTGCGGCCGACCCGGCGTCGGTCACGATGGGCGAGTCTGAGCTCGACTCGGCGATCCACGCTACTATGCTCGAGGTCGAGTCGTTCCCCGAGTCTTACTTCGAGCTCGAACGCGTCGAGACCGAGTTCGCTCAGCCCGCCTTCGGTACGGTCGCCGCGGCGGTTTTGCACGGCTCGTTCACCATGAAGGGCGTGAGCATTCCGCTGAGCGTACCCGCCAGCGTCGAGGCGTTCCTCGGCGACGACGGCAAGCCGCGGCTGTCGATCGACGGCCGGTGGGAAGTCCGCCTGCTCGACCCGTTCGGCATCGACGGCCCGCCCGGCGACGCCCCGGCCAACGACACGTTGATCTACACCTGCCACCTCGTCTTCGAGCCTGCGTAACCCGCAGGGCCGATCCGCAGGCTACCATGGCCACATGGGTGTAGACCGAAAGAGTGTGTTGTTCGTCTGCATGGGAAACATCTGCCGGTCGCCGACGGGCGAGGGCGTGTTTCAGGCGTTGGTGGATGAGCGTGGCCTGAGCGAGGTTGTCCTCGTCGACTCCGCAGGGACGATCGGCTACCACGCGGGCAACCCCGCCGACCCACGGATGCAAACCGCCGCCGAGAGACGCGGCTACCGCCTGACCAGCCGTGCCCGAAAAGTCACGCAAGCCGATCTCGACAATTTCGACCTCATCATCGCGATGGACCGAGCGAACTACGACGACCTGTTCGCGATGACCGACCGGCCCGAACACCACGGCCGCATCCGGATGCTCGGCGAGTTCCTGCCCGAGGTGTCTCCGTCGTGTCGCCCCGAACGCGACGAAGTCCCCAGCGTGCCCGACCCTTACTACGGCGGGGCCGCGGGCTTTGAAGAAGTCCTCGACATGATCGAGTCGGCCAGCCCCGCGATCCTCGAACACCTGACCGGCAGCGGGTCCGGCCGGTGAATGCAGCGAAGCAACGCGAGATCGAGGAAGCGCTCGGGGCGAGAGTGGTGACGCGGGTCAAAGCGGCGGGTGGGGATATCAACGAGGCCGAGTCTTGGGCGCTGAGTGATGGCCGCGCGATATTTGTCAAGACGAATCGTCAGGCCGAAAAATTGCCTGGCCTCTTTGAAGCCGAGGCTGATGGACTCACGGCATTGCGTAACGCCTCGACGATTCTCGGCGTTCCCGAAGTGATCGCGGCGGGGCCGACCTACCTCGTGTTGGAGATGATCGAAGCCGGCGGGAAAAGCTCGAGCTTTGAAGAAGAGCTTGGCCGCGGCCTGGCGGAGCTTCACCGGCGTTCCCGGCGACAAAGCAAGTACGGTTTCGATGGACCGAATTACCTCGGCCGATTGCCTCAGGACAACACCCCGACGGAAACCCACGTCGATTTTTGGCGTGATCGGCGGTTGCTGCCATTGATCGATCGATTATCAGCGTATCCCGCAGTTGTCGACCTCGGGCGACGCCTAGCCGATCGATTGGATGAGCTGATTGGCGGTGGAGACGAGCCGTCGGTTCTTATCCACGGCGACCTGTGGTCAGGCAACGCCTGTGCCGACCGCGACGGGCGGGTCTGGATCTACGACCCCGCCTGCCTCAACACCAACCGCGAGGTCGAGTTCGGGATGACACGGCTATTCGGCTTCGGCCCGCGCTTCGAGGCGGCTTACCAGGAAGTATGGCCGCTCCAGGCAGGCTGGGAACGCCGCGTCGAGGTGTACCGCCTGCACCACCTGCTCAGCCACCTCTGGCACTTCGGCGGCGGCTACGAGCCGCAGTGCCTGAGTCTACTGAACCGTCTCGTTCGATCATGACCCTGCGGTTATGATGGATGCCGATCAAAAATAATTTTTGAGCGAAGGGCACACGAGATGAAGCGATCGATTTCTTGTTTAACGGCGTGCGTAGTTTTTACCTCTTTGGCTGCCGTGTTGGCCGGATGCACCACCACATACGTCGCGGCTTGGAAGAAGCTTGGCTGGGAGTCGCGTGACCTGCTCGTTGATCAAGTCCAGGACACCCGCTCCCGGCAGGAGGCCGCCAAGGAGCAGTTCACCAGCGCCCTCGACCAGTTCAAAGCGACCTACAGCTTCGACGGCGGCGACCTCGAGGAAGCCTACAACAAGCTCCAGAAAAATTACGACCGCTGCGTCGCGCAAGCCGACGACTTCCGCGACGAGATTGGCGGGGTCAAGCGGCTAGGCAAGGCGTTCTTCAACGAATGGGAAGGCGACATCGAGGACCAGCCGGATGCGGCGGCCAAGAGGATCATGGTGCAGCAGCGCGACCAGACGCAGGAGATGTTCGACACCATGGTCGGCAAGATGGACGAGGCCGCCGACCGGATGGACCCGGTGCTCGAAGCGTTCCGCGGCCGGGTGCTGCTGCTTAAGAGCTCACTTAACGCCCAGGCCCTGGCGTCGATCCAGTCGAACGCCGACGAGTTGGTCGACGGGATCGAGTCGCTGATCGAAGAGATGAACGCGAGCATCGCCGAGGCGGACGAGTTCATCGCGGCGATGAGTGCCGGCTGACCCCCGGAAATAAACACATACGAATATCCGTTTAGCGGGCTAAGCGCAGCGTCCCGCTACAACACCCGTCGCACCGTCTTGTTTCGACGTAGCAGCGCCACGAACAGCAACGTCAGCAACCAGACGGAGGAGATACGGCCGTAGTAGTTTTCCGTCACGTTGCCGATTGGCCAGAGCACCCGCCAAACCGACGTGTCGTATAGCAGCCGCAGCCCCTGGTCGATCCGCAGGTTGACCCAGCCGTGCAGCAGGTAGACGCCCATCGTCAGCACCGCGATCCGCATCAGCCACTTCGGGGTATTGCCGGTGAACTGCATCGCCGCGGCAACCAAAAGCAACGCCCACGTCTGCCGCCACCACTGCCAGATCGCGTGGCCGTGGACCAGCGGGTTGTTCTGGTAGCGGTCCCAGACGAAGTGCAGGCCGACCAGCAACACCGCGCCGATCAGCAACCACCGCTGCGGTGAAAATAGCCGCCGCCGTGAGGCCGCCGACAGGCTCAGCGTCCGCCCCACCGCAACACCCAGGCAGACAGACGCCGTGCCGAACAGCCAGGACTTGCGGACCATCCAGCCGAAAAACTTCGCCCGCTCGTCGTAGTCGTCGCTGTCCATGCTCATCGCCCAGTACGCCGCCGCGTGCTCGTCGTACACCGCCCCCGTCCACACCACGCACGCCCCGGCCAACGCCAACGCCCCGCCGATCACCAGCCCCGTCGGCACCCGCCGCAGCGGCGCCAACACGCCCAGCACCGCCAACTCCGCTACGAAGATGTACGGCAAAAACCACAGATGAATGCTCGTCCCCGAGCCCCACATCCACGGGTAAAAATAATCCGCGACCGACCGATCCGGCGTCATCGCCCCGCCCAGCGCCCGGCTGATCCCAAAAAACACACACCAAACCACCCAAGGCAGCAAGATCCGCCCCGCCCGCTTCCACGCCGCGCCCGGCCACCGCCGCCACGTCGGCAACTCCGGCCGACGCACACTCAACGCGACCGCCGTGATGATAAACACCGGCAGCCCCATCCCCCCCAGCAGGTAAGTCGCCGGGTCGGTCACGTGGATCGACACGATGTCCAGCATCGCGATCACCCGCAGCGCGTCCAGCACCGGGTACCGCGGCGAAGCGTTCGGGGAGTTGGCGTTAACGTCGGCCATGCATGCCTCATCGTGCAACGAGACCCCCGGCGGTGACAATCGGCCAAAACTTCTGAAACCGCTTCAACTTGTCAAAGAGCGAACGCTCGGCTCGGTCTACCGCGGGTGCATCGGCCCACCAGTCGGTTCCCGGTTTCCTTGCCGTCGTCCTCGACCCGCGCGTCAGGGGCGGCCCCTCGGCCCCCGGAATTTTCCCACTCCGCTTGGGGGAGTGTTCAAAATTCCGGGGGACGGTTACCGGATTTCTCCGGGGTGGAGTCGTTCGCGTCTGTTGTCGGCAAGGTGACTCACCGACGAACGCCGAAGCCCCCGCGCTTAAAAAACGCGAGCCCGGCCTTCCCCGCGTGTCATCCGAAACGGTCCTTGCCTGTCACCGCCTCGACGCCGCGGGGTGCCGAAAAAAATCTCCCTCCATAAGGGGGCGGGACGTCACTTTTGTGCGCGTTGGGAAGGCCCTTTCGCGCCCGCCGCTCTTATAACCCGAGCGGCGGCATGCGATAAATTTTTCTTAAAAATCAGGAAATTTTCGGCTTTCGTTGAGATTTTGTGCGCACGAAAACAGCGTGCAGAAGACCCGGGCTCATCCGACCTGCTCGAAATCTCGATACCCGCGATGGGATGAACCTTAAACTACTTTTTACTGACGTTTCTCACTCGTTAATACGCAATGCCTGAACAGCCAGACAGTAAACCCGTAAGCGGTGATAGAGAAAACGAATGCCGCCAAAACAACAGAAATGACGAACACGCGGGTAGTGGAATCGGAGATATCAAACAAATACTCGCCGTTTGGCCCGCGTGTCCCGTATTCGGCGTACAAAGCGAACGCCACCCATGCTATGAATGCGCCCGCAAAACCTAAGCATAAGCTCACGACCAGATGAATTAATCGGATCAGTTGGCGTTGCATATTTCTTATGAGCCTTTAAATAAGCATGCTGCCAACGCAACAAGTATGACCAAAAAACTGCGATCTAGAGCAGACGTTACTCAATTTGTTAGATATGTATAACCAGCTAAACCCTGTTCGTAGAACTGCCGCAGCACGGCGGATTCTTCGACGGTGATTTTGTTTTCGCGGACTGCCCTTTCGAGGGTTTGGCGGAAGGTGCGGCGGAGGTGGGCGGGTTCGTATTGGACGTAGCTCAATACCTCGGCGACGGTGTCGCCGGGGACTTCTTCGTTGAGGTGGACTTGGCCGTCGGGGTCGAGGGTGACGTGGACGGCGTTGGTGTCGCCGAAGAGGTTGTGGAGGTCGCCGAGGGTTTCCTGGTAGGCGCCGACGAGGAAGACGCCGAGGAGGTAATCGTGGCCGGTGTAGGGGTGGAGCGGGAGGACCGGCCTGCTTGGCTGGGTAGCTCCGGGGGGGGAAACAAATTGGTTGATCTGGCCGTCGGAGTCGCAGGTGATGTCGGCGAGGACGCCGCGGCAGGTGGGTTTTTCGTCGAGGCGGTGGATCGGCATGACCGGGAAGAGCTGGCCGATGGCCCAGCTGTCGGGCAACGACTGGAAGATCGAGGCGTTGCAGAAGTAGAGGTCGCTGAGCAGGGTCTCGAGGGCGGCGAACTCCTGCGGGGCGGGGTCGAGCTGCTGGGCGAAGCCTCGGCAGGCGGAGCAGACGCCGTAGAACAGCCGCTCGGCGAGGCCGCGGTGTTCGAGCGAGCAGTAGCCAAGGCTGAACGAGCTGAGCACCTGCTCGCGGGCGACCTGGGCGTCGTGGAAGTATTCGCGGCAGTTGTCGAGCGTGATGCCGTCGAGGGTTTCGTAGAGGGTGCGGACCGGGGCGGGCAGCTCGGCGAGTTGGTTTTCGTTGAGCGACTCGGTCGGTTCGAAGCGGTCGAAGCCGGACCAGCCGAGGACGTCCATCACCAGGACGCTGTGGTGGGCGGCGATGGCCCGGCCGGACTCGGTGATGATGGTGGGGGCGGCGACGCCCGCGTCGGCGCAGACCTCGCCGACGTGGTAGACGACGTTGTTAGCGTACTCCGCGAGGGTGTAGTTGGGGCTGGCGTCGTGGCCGGACTTGCTGCAGTCGTAGTCGACGCCGAGGCCGCCGCCGACGTCAAGGTATTTGAGGCCCGCGCCGAGCTTGGCAAGCTCGGCGTAGAGCCGGGCCGACTCGACGAGCGCCGACTTGAGCGCCCGCATGTCGTTGACCTGGCTGCCGAGGTGGAAGTGGACGAGCTGCAGGCAGTCGAGCATGCCCTCGGCCTCGAGCAGGCGGACCGCGTCGAGCGTTTCGCTGACGAACAGGCCGAACTTGCTGCGGTCGCCGCCCGAGCCCTGCCACCGGCCGGACCCGGCGGAGGCGAGCTTGATGCGGACGCCGATCGCGGGGCGGACGCCGTGCTTCTTGGCCTGCTCGATGATGAGGCGGAGCTCGCTGAACTTTTCGACGACGGGGATGACGTTCTTGCCGATCTTGCGGGCGAGGGTGACGGCTTCGATGAACGGCTGGTCCTTGAAGCCGTTGCAGACGACCAGCGTTTCGGGGTCGTCGATCATGGCCATGACCGCGAGGAGCTCGGGCTTGCTGCCGACCTCGAGGCCGAAGCCTAAGTCTCGGCCGAAGTTGAGGAGTTCTTCGACGATGTGTCGCTGCTGGTTGACTTTGACGGGGTAGACGCCGCGATAGTCGGCGGGGTAGTCGAACTCGGCGATGGCGTCGGCAAAGGCGTCGTTGATCCGGCGGAGGCGGTCTTCGAGGATGCCGGGGAAACGCAGCAGGATCGGCGTCGCGAGGCCGCGGCGGCGGAGGTCGGCGGTGAGTTGGTAGAGGTCGATCGCGTGGCCGGGCCGGCGGTCGGGGTGGATGAGGGCGTGGCCTTGTGCGGAGACGCCGAGGTAGCCGTCACCCCAGCGGGTGTGGCCGTAGACGGCGTCGGCTTTTTCGGCCGGCGTCAGCGGCGGAGCCCACGGCTCGGACGAAGCGTTTTCGGTTTGTGGCGGGTTGGGCGTCGTCATGGAAACTTTCCGCGGTTGACGCGTTATGTTATGTTTTCCGTTGAAGAAGCGTTAACCAAACACGCCGTCTTCGACCCGCGAGGGTGTAGCTCAATTGGCAGAGCGTCAGCCTTCCAAGCTGAATGTTGCCGGTTCGACCCCGGTCACCCTCTCTTGAACTAAAGGTTTACACCAAATCGGTGTGAATCTTTTTTATTTTCCCCAACTTCACGGATACGCTTGACGTACCCGCCGCCGCAGACCACACTAATCAAAACTGTTCGCATGGAGGTGAACAATGTCAGACAACACCGACGGATCGGTTAACCCTCTCGCCAATCACCCCTCGATTCCACGCCCCGAGTCGCCGCTGGCCGCGAAGCCCGCGGTGGTTGTTCGGCCGGGCGTGGTCGGCAGCATCGGAACGGTCGGCAACGTCGCCACGCCGAAGCCGCCCAAGCAGCTGAGTCGGGGCCAGATCCTCGACGCGACCGAGGCCTGCCTGCAGGAGCTCGGTTACGACGGCACCACCATCCGGCGGATCGCCAAGCAGCTCGATTGCGCGGTGGGCTCGATCTACCGCTACTTCGACGACAAGCGGGCGTTGCTCGCAGCGGTGGTTCAGCGGCGTTTCGAGCCGGTGCTCGAGAGGATCGACCAGGGTGCCCCGGCCGACGCCTCGGCCAATCTCTACGCCCAGATCGCCAACGACCAACCTGAGCTCTACCGGCTGATGTTCTGGCTGTCGAGCATCGGCAAGGCGACCCCGGTCGGCACGATGCCGGCGGTGGCCCAGAAGATCATCGACAGCTGGACGAAGCAGTTTGGTGACAAGCAGGTGGCTGAGTCGTTCTGGTCGCAACTACACGGGGCGATCATGCAGGGGCGACGGATCGACGACCTCCTGCCCGGAACCCCCGGAAACCTCCGAACCCCCAGAAATCCTCAAACCGTGGTTTCGCCTCAGGGCTGATGAACGGGCCGGTTTCCGTCACGATCGACTGCCCGGCAAAAGTAAATCTTGCGCTAGCCGTGGGTCCGCCCGCGGACGACGATCCGAAGGGTTTGCATCCGATCGCGAGTTGGATGGTGACGGTTGATTTTTATGACCGACTGACGGTGACTCGTCGGGCTGCCGAGGATTCTTCACCTACCCCGTCTACTTTCTCTATCGCCTATGCGGATGACGCCCCTTCGCCGCGGGAGGTCGATTGGCCGGTGGAAGATGACTTGGCTTACCGGGCGCATCGGCTGCTCGAAGAGCACGCGGGTAAGCCGCTGCCGGTCGAGGTGACCTTAGAAAAATGCATCCCGACCGGGGCGGGATTGGGGGGCGGGTCGAGCGATGCGGCGGGGATGATCGTCGCGGTGGATCGGCTGTTTGGGTTGGGTTTGAACGATGAGGATCGGTATCGATTGGCCGACGAGCTGGGGAGCGACGTGCACTTTGCGTTGTCGGCTTTGCGGGGTGATACGTCGGCGGTCGTCAGCGGCGCGGGTAATGTGATCGAGCCGGTCGAGCGTGATGAGACTGGGGCAATTGATTTAGTGCTGGTGCTGCCGGACTTCGGCTGTCCGACGGGGCCGGTGTATGCGGCGTTCGATCGTTTGGTAGATCGCAAGGCGATGCGAAAGCTGGAAGAAATTCATCGGCAGGCCCAAACGTTTGTGCCCTCAAGCGAAGACACGTTGTTTAATAATCTGACACCTGCCGCAGTCGAAGTCCAACCGCGGTTAAAAGACTTGCTTGATCGGCTTATTGGGCTCACCGATCGTCGGGTTCATGTCACCGGGTCGGGGGCGGCGTGTTTCGTGGTAATGGAATCGGCGGATAAGGCCGGAGCTTTGGTTAAAAAGATCGGGACTTCGATCGGCGTTACTGCCATCGCCGTCAATACGCTCGCCTAATCGGTGGCACTGCCGACTGCGGCGCGGGCGCGGGCGAGTTGTTCGGCGGTGAGCGGGTCGGCGGGGTCGAGGTATTTGGCTTCGCGTAGCGCAAGCACCTCGGCGTAGCGTTGGCGGGCGAGGTCTTGTTGGCCTGCGGCGGCGGTAAGGTCGGCCCAGGCCAAGCGGTCGGCGATGTTGTAGGGCGACTTATCTGCTAACGCCGCGTAGGCCGACTCGGCGACGAGGAACGCCTCGGGGGTGGATTTGCGGTAGGCGAGTTGGCCGAGCAACGAGGCGCGGAGCCGGAAGGGCGTGATCGGCTGCGGGTTGGTGGCGATGACTTCCTCGATCCAGGCCAAGGCCCCGGCGGCTCTCTGCTGTGCCTCACCGCCCCGCCCGGCGTTGTACAGCGGCACCAAGGGCTCGAGCGCGTGGAGACGCACTCGCCAGTTGAGGGCTCGCGTGTCGAGACCGGTTGTGTCTTGTGCATCTGCAAGGCGTGAGACAGCAAGAGCGATATCACCCCGGACGAGCGCCCGCTCGGCCCCCGCCATCGAATGCTCGTGCCGACCCGCACCTATAGCGTAGATCGCAAGTGCGACAAAAAGTGATCCCGCAATCACGCCGGCCACAACTGACACCATTACGGAGGAATTATTTTTCGATGTAGGTTTCTTCTGAAAGACACTTCCCGCTCCCGCAGCACCGACCAGCACCCACAACAGTCCCACCGACGGGGCTTGGAAAAACGCCATCTCGACTTGATTGTGGATCAGAGCCAAGGCGGCCACTAGGAGCAGGACCACTCGTGAGACCTTCGCACTGCTGCCGCACCTCGAGCCTAGAAGAACTGCTACGGCGGTGAAGGCCGCGATACCCGCAAGCCAGACCAGCGACGAGAACGGGTCAAGTGTTGCCTGCCGGACCGCGAGGGTTGGCGCGAATATGGCGACCGCCGCGGCGATCGCGGTCCATATCTCCGTGCGTTTGATCGCGGAATCTTTCGCAGTTTTTCGGTCTTCTGATGGATTGCTTACCGTCGAAGCAAAGACACCTCTTCCCGCACGCCAAAGCCACCAAAGAATCAGGGCCGACCACGCGACGCCACCGAGGCCGAGAATAGCGACGTGGTCGACGAAGACGCTATGGGCGCTGGTAACGGTTTCGGGGTTGAGCGGGTCTTTGGCGGCGGGGTAGAGGTCGGCGAAGCCGCGCGAGCCGCTGCCGAGCAGGGGGTGGTCCGCCGCGATGCGGGCCGCAGCCGAGAAATATTGGTAGCGGAACAACAGGCTGCGTTCGCCTTCGATCGGTGCGTCGGCGACGAAGCCGGCTTCGGGTGGCAGAGGCGGTCCTAACGCCCCACGCACCAGCACCGCAGCGAACGCGATAGCAACAACCGTGATTGCTACCCCCGGAATCAATCTCTGGAAGAGCTTTATTTTTTTGCTGAGCCAGACGAACGCCGCAAGCACTGAGGTTAAGGTCAGGGCAACAACCGCGCCTTTTGAGGCAGTGAGTATGACGATCGCCAAACCCGCAAACCCAGCTAACAACGCCGCGATCCCGGCGACCCGATGAAGCGGCGATTTGTTTCGCCACGGCCTCGTGAACCCTAGCCCAAGCCCGGCCACGGCCATCGCCGCGGCGATCGACGCCAGCACGTTGGACAGCCCGAACGTCCCCGTCGCGTCGGCGAAGCGTAACCGGCGTTCGTACAGCACGGCCTGCTCTGACCCCGGCTCGATCCCGCGAGCGGCGAGCAGTTCTTCGCGGTTGGATTCGAAGAACGCGACACTCGAAGTATGCTCGACGAAGACGTACCAGCCCGCTTCAGCGAGAAGAGGGATAGCCGCGGCGGCGGTCAAGGAGACGACCCACCGGCGGGCCGCGTCGATCTGTCCCAGGTGCATCGCCGCCACCCCGGCGGCCACGGCCGCGGACCACGCCCCGGCCTGTGTCCAGTCTTCCCAGCGGGCCGTGCTTTTCGTGGCGTGGTACCACACCGCCACGAGCCCCAACGTCGCCAAGACCAACGTCGCACGGCTGATCTTTACCCCGGCCAAGTAGGCCGATACGACACCGACCACCGCGACCACAACGGTCAAGGTCTGTAGCCACGCCACCGCGGCGGGGCCGAGATCGGTCAGGACTTCGGCGGCGATGCCGGCGGGGTTCAATCGCGGGTCTGCGTCGAAGTGCCGCACCGGCGTCGTCGGCACGAAGCACGGCAGCAACACCATGACCATCAACGCGACCGCGGCACCGGCAGCGACGGGTTGTCGCCAGGGCTCAGCAGTGGTTAACACGGGTTGGTCTTCGGACGGCATCATTTGCAGTGTAGATTCCGTCCCGGTTTTACGTCGCCGATTGGGTGCGCAAAGAAAGAGACTCAGATACGCTGCGCGTCGCTGACCAACGCAACGCCGCCGTAACGCTTGAGGACCGGACGCAGGGCGTCACCGACCGCATCGACCAGCCCGGGGTCGCAGGCGCACAGCACGACGCAGTTCTCGAACACGCCCGAGACGCCGTCGGGCCGGCGGCTACCCCGGTCGCCCCAGCCGGAGGCGCCGCGGATGACGGTGTAGCCGTCGACCCCGGCTTTACGCAGCACCTCTTCCACCGCGGGAACGTTGACGGCATCGATCACGACCTCGAGGCGTTTGATCTCTTTCATGATTTACATCCACAAAGCTTCGATGATCGCCATGTACAGCGGGATCCCGAGGGTGATGTTGAACGGGAAGGTGACGGCCAGCGACATGGTCACGTACAGCCCCGGGTTGGCTTCGGGCACGGCGAGGCGCATCGCCGCGGGCACCGCGATGTAGCTGGCGCTGCCCGAGAGCACGGCGAGCAGTAGCGTGTCGCCCGCGCTCAGCCCCAGCAGCCAGCCGACGCCGATGCCCAGTGAGGCGTGGAGCGGGGCGCTGAGGATCGCGAAGGCGATCAGGCTCGGGCCACAGGTTTTCAGGTCGCCCAGCCGGCGGGCCGCGACCAGGCCCATGTCCAGCAGGAACAGGCAGAGCACGCCCTTGAACGGCGTGTAGGCGAACGGCTCGATGCTCTTCCAACCCTTCTCGTTGATCGCGATGCCGATCATTAGCGAGCCGACCAACACCACGACCGCGCCGTTGAGAAACGCCTCGCGGAATAGGTCCCCCCAGTCGATCTTGCCGTTGCCGTTGATGTCTCCGGGGGCGGGTCCGGGGTTGGCGAGGGGTTGGCCGTCAGTGTGGGTAGGGGCTGGCTTGGCGAAGTAGCGGGCGAGCAGGACGCCGACGACGATGGCGGGGCTTTCCATGAGGGCCATCGCCGCGACCATGTAGCCGCCGGGGACGTAGGCGGCGTTGCCGGATTCGTGGTGGAGGGTGTCGAGGAAGTTGCTGGCGGTGATGAAGGTGACGGCGCTGATCGAGCCGTAGGTCGCGGCCATGGCGGCGGCGTTTGGCACGTCGAGCTTGAACCGCAGGACCGCGAACGACCAGATCGGCACGACCGCCGCAAGCACGACCGCCGCCGCGAGTATCGTGAAGATCGACGCGTCGAGCTCGCTGCGCATCAGCTCGACCCCGCCGTGCAGGCCGATGGCCATAAGCAGGTAGATCGACAGCAGCTTGGGGATCGGCTGGGGCAGGGACAGGTCCGACTTCAGGACCGCCGCCAGCACACCAAGCCCGAAAAACAGGATGGCGGGGGTGCGGAGGTTCTCGACCAGAAGCGACGGGTCCATAGCCCCGCAGCATAACCCAAGCATGGTCAACCGGCATCGTTACGTAGACGCGAACGCTCAGGTGCTACCGGAGTACTTCCGAGGGGATTCCGGGGTTTAGCCGACGACGCTGGGGCCGCCGGCGCCGTTGATCAGCGGGTCGAGGGTGTTGAGGAACTGGGCGAGGAAGAAGTTGCTGATAATGATGGCGATGAAGCCGAGGACGAAGGCGTCGGTCGCGGCCTTGCCGACGCCGGCCGCCCCGCTCTCGCAGGTGAAGCCCTTAAAGCAGGCGATGAGGCCGATGAACAGGCCGAAGAAGACGGACTTAAACAGGCCGGTGAAGACGTCCCAATTGTTGACCAGTTGGGCGGTGAAGTCCCAGTAGTCGGCCCGGTCGACGCCGAAGCCGATCGACACGACGAGGTAGCCGCCCGCGATGCCGAGCAGGTTGGAGAACACCGTCAAGATCGGCAGCATGATCACGCAGGCCAGCACCCGCGGGACGACGAGGTGCTGGATCGGGTCGGTGCCCATGACCCGCAGGGCGTCGAGCTGTTCGGTAACCCGCATCGTGCCGACCTCCGCCGAGACCGCCCCGCCGACCCGGCCGGCGATCATCACCGCGGCAAGCACCGGGCCGATCTGTTTCACGACCGAGAGCGCAATGACCCCGCCGAGCTTGTTCTCCTGGCCGATGGCCTGGAATTGGCCGTAGGTCTCGAGGCCGATGACCGCACCGACAAACGCGCCGACCAACATGACCACGGGGATGCTGCGGACGCCGATGACGAAGAGCTGCGGCATCAGCAGCCGCAGTCGGCCGTAGCCCGACGATTGCCGAAATGTCCAGAAGAAGAAGCTGCCGGAGAACCGGGAGAACGCGCCGAACTCGTCGAAGCGATCGGTCAGGCCTCGGCCGAGGTTGGCGAGTCGTTCGCCGGTCATGGGTGGTTACCCACAGTGCGTGTTAGGTGGAGCGTTTGCGGGCATCCGTGCCTGACGCAAAAAGGAAAGTAAGGGTGACCGACGGGATTCGAACCCGCGACCCTCGGGATCACAACCCGATGCTCTAACCAACTGAGCTACGATCACCAACTTGGACGGCCGTCATCACGGCACTCTTGTTCCGAATCGAAGATTATCCCCACGCTAACGGCGGTGTCAAACTTTAGACAACGTTTCGAGGGTGAAGCTCGATTTAGCCCCGCCGTTTACGGCGGGATCGCGGGGCAAGCCCGGCGGCTAAATAAATTTAGAGTTTGTTTTACAGACGTCGAGACGTCGCGGCAGTGCTAGAGCGTTTGCTCGGTAAAGAAGCGACAGATACGATGGTAACTTGCGTAACTTGTTCGGCCGACCGTGATCGAGCCCGTGTTGTTAACCCCACCCCAGAGCAACGACGCCATGAAGCACCACGCCACGCCGATCGTCCGAACCGCTTTGTGCCTCGCCGGTCTGCTGGTCGTGGCCGCCGGGCTTAGCGGTTGCCAGGCCGGCACACAGGGGCCGTTCCCCGTATTGGCCTATTCCGACGACGGCGACCTGTTGCCCAAGCCCTCGGCCGCCGGGCTGGTCATGTCGCCCGACGCCGAGATCCCCGACGTGCCCCGCCCGGTCGGCTTCGTCGGCGTTCCCTCGAAGAGCACCAGCAGCGTCGACCCGATCTCGGGCATCCGCACCGTGCACCACATCTACCAGGGACGATCGAACACCCAAGACGCCGCCGCGTATTTCCGCCGCAACCTCGATGATTTCGGCTGGCAACTCGACGGCTTCGACAACGGCGACCCCCGGGCGACCCTCCAAGCCTACGCCAAGGGCCCCGAACAACTCCGCATCGCCATTACCAACGACGGAGATGTCACCACGCTCAGCGTGACCATCAGCCCGACCGCCCCGCCCGCTCCGTAAGACTTTTTCTTCCCGTAAGACACCCGACACGCCGTCCGTAAATCACGCTTCGGCGTACCCGATCATTCCGAGCCATCACGACCATGGAAACGCCCCCCAAAGCCACCCCGCCGAAAAACGCCCCGATGGCCGAAGACCCGCACGCCGCCGATATGGACGGCGAGCTTTCAAGCTTCCTCCGCGACCTGCGCACGGTCTACGACAAGTTTGGTTCGCAGATTATGCTCGCGGTCGCGATCGTGGCGATCGCCTTCGCCGGCTACAACCTCATCACCAAGAGCCGGCAGGCCGCGCTGCAGACCGCCTGGCTAGACCTCTACGGCTCGACCACGCCCGAGTCGCTTGAAGTCACCGCCCTCGACACGAAAAACCCCGCCGTGCGGGCCGCGGCCCATCTGCGGGCGGGCGATTTGCTGCTGGCCGAGTCGCGCACCGCGGCCGATGAAGACGCCGCGGCGATCCTCGATTCGGCGGCCGAGCAGTACCAGACCGCTTTCGACGAAGCCCCGCATCTGATTTACGAGCTGAACGCGCTCGACGGCCTAGCCGTGGTCGCCGAGTCGCGGTACGACACCGCCAAAGCCACCGAGCTCTACGGGCAGATCAAGAGTATGGCCGAGGGCGAGTTCCCGTACTGGGCCCAGCTCGCGGACAACCGCCTGGCGTTGCTGCCCGGCCTGTCCGAGCCCGTCGTCTTCGCCCCCGAGCCGGAGCCGGTCGCGGAAACCACTGAGACGGTTCTCGACGCAACGGTCGAACCCGCTGTCGAAGAAACCCCGGCGTTGGAAATCGAAGCCGATCCCGAGGCTCCGGCGACCGAGTAATTCTCGCTTACCGGCGCAACGCCGCCCTAACGCTGCGCCATGACCGACTCTGATTTTTCATCGCCGGCTCCCGCTCCCGACCGCGACCCCGATGCGGACGCGCGGTACGAGGCGACCACGCTCGAAGAACTCGAAGAAGCCGGGGCCGAGCACCGCGTCTACGAGCTGGGCAACGACTCCAAGCAGCGGCTGGACGTCTACCTCCACAACCGCCTCAAGGGCATCAGCCGCAACCAGATCCAGAAACTCATCAACCTCGGCGGCGTCACGGTCAACGGCAAAAACGTCAAGCCGTCACTGTCGCTGCGGCAGGGCGATCGCGTCGAAGTGATGGTCCCGCCCAAGCCGGCGATCGACGTGCTGCCCGAGCCGATCCCGCTGCACATCCTCTACGAAGACGACGACATGGTCGTGGTCAACAAGCAGGCGAACTTCATCGTCCACCCCGCTCGGAAGTACAAGTCGGGGACGATGGTCAACGCGCTCGCCCACCACCTCGAACACGGCCCCGCCCCCGGCACAGTGATCGCCAAATCAGACCAAGACACAGACAAAGTGACGCGTTCCAAACTCTCACCTTTAGGCAAAGAAGACCAACGCCCCGGCGTCGTCCACCGCCTCGACATGAACACCACCGGCGTCATCATCTTCGCTAAGCAGGAAACCACGCACTGGCTGCTCGCCAAGCAGTTCGAAGACCGCACCAACCTCAAGTGTTACCTCGCGTTGGTCCACGGCTGCCCCGAGCCGATGTCCGGCGCGATCAACGAGCCGCTGGGCAAACACCCGACCATTCGCGAGGGGCATGCGGTGCGTCACGACGGCGCGGGTAAGGAATCGTTGACCTTCTACCGCGTTCGCCGACGCTACCGCGGCTTTTCGCTCATCGAGTGCGAACTCAAGTCCGGGCGGACCCACCAGATCCGCGTGCACCTGTCGTACCTTGGCTTCCCCATCGTCGGCGACCAGCTCTACGGCGGCGAAACCATCGGGCCCCCGGAATTGGCTGAGCCTCCGGTTGCCGCCGGGGCGCGGCCGAACCTCAACTTCGCCCGGACCAAGGCCGAGGGGCAGAAGATCGAGGCCCGCGCCGCCGAGCGTGCCGGGAGCGGCGAACTCGTCATGGGCACTCCCGCGCTCCACGCGGCGTTGCTCCGGATCGATCACCCCGTCAGCCAAGAAGCGATGACCTTCACCGCTCCGCTGCACTCGCCGATGCTCGACGTCGTGCGCGAACTCGAAACCAACCACCGCCCCGACGACGGACAGGTCGAAGGCGTGACCGACGGCACCCACATCGACCTCTCACAAGCCTTGCCCGGCGTCGACCTGTCTTGAGTAGTCCACCACCTCCGACAGCGAACGCAGCCGGTATCCCCGGTTCTCTGCGACTCTGAATAGTTCACGCAGCGTGGTCAGTGTCCGCTCGCCGCGGCCGGCTTTGTCGTCGATGCCTTCATGCAAGACAAGAATCGCGCCAGGGAACGCCGCCCCACCGATCTGTCGGCCGTAAACGCCCGGTAGGTGCAGGAACGTGTCCCACGGCAGAAAAGAAGCCATGGCGAAGGTCGGCTCGTAACCCGCCGTGATGACGGTCGGCAGCATCACCTCGGGGTTGAACGTACCTCCCGCGGTGCGAAACCACCGCGGCTCGACATCCATTGAACGCAAGTAGGCATCCGCGGCGTAAAACGTTGCTTCAAACTCGGCCGGCTTAAGCGAGACGCTCACCACGTCTGCGGTCGTGTGGTTACCCAACTCGTGGCCCTCGGCCAACACGCGTTGCAAGACCTGCTGCCCCGCGTCGCCGAGGGCAGCGGCGTGATCGGCGTGGATAAAAAAAGTGGCGGTGGCGTTGTTTTCTGCGAGCAGATCGAGGATCTGGCCGGTGTGCGTCGACGGGCCGTCGTCGATCGTTAGCGCGATTAGTTTTTCTTCTCCGACGTCGATGCGGAACGTACCTTCGGGGCCGATGCTTTCGGCGACGGGTAGCAAAAAGACTTGGATGTGCCCGCAGGCCGGCAGTAGCACGAGCGATAAAACCATCAGCAGACCGAAGGCTTTGAGCAAGCGACGCCGTTTGCGTCTTGGCGTTTCGCTCTTCCCCTCCGTCTGCGGTGATGGTTTGTTTTTACCCATCGCTGACGCTCGGCGCGATCCAAGGTATGTCGTCCACGCCTTCAAGTTGGTTCGCCCGGCGGGCCATCGCGAACAATAAATCGCTAAGCCGGTTGAGATAGACGATCACGTGATCGCCGATCGATTCGACCGTGGCGAGTTCGACGCACAGACGCTCCGCCCGCCGGCAGACCGTGCGGCCGACGTGCAGCCGGGCCGCCAGCTCGGTGCCGCCCGGCAGGACGAAGTGCTTCATCGGCGGCACCGGTTCACAGACGGCGTCGATCCATTTCTCGAGCTCGGTGATCTGGTCATCGCCGACCCGCGGCACGGTGGAAGAGCGCTCGGTCTCATTGCCGTCTTCATCAAGCTCGCCGTGAGGGGTGGCGAGGTCAGCGCCGATCTCGAAAAGGCGGCTCTGGATGGAAACAAGCGGCTCGGCGATCTCGTCGGGGACGCTGCCGGCGTTGGCGAGGCCGATGACGCTGTTGAGTTCGTCGACCGTGCCGTAGGCCTCGACCCGGAGGCTGTGCTTCCCGATCCGCTGGCCGCCGTAGAGATCGGTCAGCCCGGCGTCGCCGCGTTTGGTGTAAAGTTTCATGGCCGGATCATAGCTCCGGTTTCGGTTAAGACCGCGAATAACACCATAAAACGCCTAGGGTTCGCCCTAGGTCGCTTTGCCTCGTATCGATCTCGGGCCTATGCTCGCAGTGGATCACGAGCAACCGTTTCACAAAACCCGAAACGCCAACCCGGAAGATAACCATGCCTGAATCGCCTGCCCTCGATGAAACCGATACTGCGCCCAACAAAGAAGCCATGCCCGACGTGCAGGGCTCCGGCGACGTCCGCCGGGTGGCGATCAACAAGGTCGGCGTGAAAGACATCCGCTACCCGATCTCGCTCGACACCCCCAGCGGAGCCAAGCAGTCGACCGTCGCCACGGTCAATATGTACGTCTCGTTGCCCCAGGAAAAGAAGGGGACGCACATGTCGCGTTTCCTCGAGATCCTCAACAAGTACCATGAAGCGATCAGCTCCAAAGACATCATGCTCGTCTGCCACGACATGAAAGAACGTCTCGCGGCCGACGACGCCCACCTCGAGCTCGACTTCCCCTACTTCATCGACAAAAAAGCCCCCGTCACCGGCATGCCCGGCAAGCTCGACATCGAAGTTTCCTTCGAGTGTAACTCCAACGGCACCGACGACTTCATCATGGGCATCAAGGTCCCGGCGACCAGCCTCTGCCCCTGCTCCAAAGAAATCTCTAAGTACGGCGCCCACAACCAGCGCTGCGTCATGGAAGCCAAGGTCCGTTTCGCCGAGGGCAAGACCATGATGATCGAAGAACTCTTCGAGATCGTCGAGAAGTGCGCCAGCACCCAAGTCTTCTCCGTCCTCAAACGCCCCGACGAAAAATTCGTCACCGAAGACGCCTACGAGAACCCCAAGTTCGTCGAAGATATCGTCCGCGACCTCGCCGTCGCCCTCAACGCAGAAGACCGCATCGCTTGGTACCAGGTCAACTCGGAAAACTTCGAGTCGATCCACAACCACAACGCCTACGCGATGGTCGAGAAAGACAAACGCTGAAGATTCCGCTTCGCGGCCTTAGGTCGGCATTACTTTTTTCACTACAAGCCGCTTTCGAGCGGCGTTTTGTTTTATGCAGCGAGACGATGCACTACCCTGTTCGCCCGGGCTGCGACGAACCGTTACCCTGTGCGGTCCGCCAGCCGGAAGGCCGCGGAGCGGAACCTCGTCATGGCCAAGCGTAAGAAACCACCCCGCAACTTCGAGCCGCGCATCCTCAACCGACGCGCGAAGCACGATTACGACATCAGCGACAAGCTGGAAGTCGGGATCAAGCTGCTGGGCACCGAGGTCAAGTCGATCCGCCACGGCCACGCCTCGATCGCCGAGGGCTACGTTGCGGTCAATATCGACGCGATGCACCTGCAGCTCTACAACGTCGACATCGCTCATTACCCCCAGGCCGGGCCGTTCCAGCACGACCCCAAACGGGTCCGCACCCTGCTGGCCCACAAACGCGAGATCAAGCAGCTCTACGGCAAGACCACGGCCAAGGGCGTGACCATCATCCCCTTAGCGCTTTACTTCAAGAACGGCATGGCGAAGCTGGAGATCGGCGTCGGCGTCGGTCGAAAGCAGGCAGACAAGCGGCAGGACATCCGTAAACGCGACGCGGAGAACGAAATCCGCAAGGCGATGGCGCGGAAAGTGATGTGAGGGGATTTGGGAGACGTTTTTGAAGCAGTCGCCTGCGCGGCGAGCGGCAGGGGCTCTGCCCCTGCACCCCGTAAGAACTTTTTGGTAGTTGGTTTGTCGTTATGCAGCGGATGCTTGTTCCCCTTACGTTTTTTCAGAGCTTGGCCACCGTGCTGCTTGAACGTGGGCTTTATTTTTATACCGACGAAAAGCTGAACTTCAGCGAGGCGGAAAACCTTGGCTTGGCGCTGCTCTTCGGGGTCTGTTACGCGGGCGGGGCGATGCTGTCGCACCGGGTAGCGGCGAAGCGGGGCGAGCGGCCGACGCTGAGTTCGGTGTTGCTCGGGTTGGCGGTGTTGAACCTGACGGTGGCGTTGATGCCGTCGCGGGCGATCGTGTGGGCGGGGTTTGCGGGGATCGGGGTGCTGATCGGAATGAAGTGGCCCATCATCGAGAGCTACGTGACGGCGGGGGCGACGCCGGACCGGACACTTAAGGTGATCGGGCGGTTCAACATGGCGTGGTCAAGCGCGATGCCGCTGGGGCTGGCGATCACCGGGGTGATGATCGAGAAGGTCTCGCCGACATCGTTCATCGTGTTGGCGGCGGTGATCTACGCGGGGACGCTGCCGGCGTTGAAGCGGCTGCCGTGGGTGCCGGTCCATTTGCCGCACGACCACCCGACCCGGCCGGACCCGGATCGGCTGCGTCGGTACCGGGCGTTGATGGTGTCGTCGCGGTGGTCGCTGCTGTCGGGGTGCGCGATGATGTTTCTGTTGGTGCCATTGATGCCGAGCATTTTTGATCGGCTGGGGCACGGCGTATTGTGGTCGCCGGCGCTGGCGTCGGTGGTGGACCTGTGCCGGTTCCTGGCGTTTGCGGGGCTCGGCGTCTGGACGGCGTGGCGGGGGCGGTCGCTGCCGTTGGCGGTCGCTGCGATCGGGCTGCCGATCGGATTCCTGCTCGTACTGTTCGCGACCTCGACGGCGATGGCGTTGTCGGGCGAGGTGGTTTTCGGGTTCTGTGCCGGGCAGATCTACTTCGCGGCGCTCTATCACGCGATGGTGTTGGCGAACGCCTCGGTCGAGGCGGGCGGGCATCATGAGGCTTTGATCGGCAGCGGATTCGCGTTGGGGCCGGCGATCGGCTTGGCGGGGATCGGGCTGCAGCGGCTGACCGGCGACGCGACCGTGGGGATGCTGATCGCGGTCGCGCCGTTGGTGTTGGGGTGTCTGGGGGCGTCGCTGTGGCCGTTGATCAAACTGCGGCGGGCCGAGCGGGCGTGACGAGCGACATGCCCTACAATGCTAAATTCCAATCAATTTAAACAATACGAGAAGACCCCGCCGTGACCACGACCGCCCCGATTACCGACGCCACCGCCATCCCGTTCGATTGTGCCGCCATCGCCGCCGACCACGGCACGCCCACTTGGGTCTACAACGCCGCGGTGATCGAGCAGCGCATCAGCGAAGTCCAACAGTTCGACACCGTCCGCTACGCCCAGAAGGCCAACTCGAACCTCGCTCTGCTTTCGATCATGCGATCGCGGGGCGTCAAGGTCGACGCCGTCACCGCCGGCGAATTGCACCGCGCCAAGCTCGCCGGCTACGAGCTCGGCACCGACGACGTGGTCTTCACCGCCGACATCTTCGACAACGACGCTCTGGAGGTGATCCGGCAGTACAACATCCCCGTAAACGTCGGCAGCCCCGACATGATCGGGCAGCTCGCAGACGCCCCCGGAGGCCGGATCGACGTCCCCATCACCCTCCGCATCAATCCCGGCTTCGGCCACGGCCACTCGCAGAAGGTCAACACCGGCGGCGAATCCTCGAAGCACGGCATCTGGCATACTCAAGTCGCCGACTGCCTCGCCGCCGCCAAGCAACACAACCTTACCGTCCGCGGCCTGCACATGCACATCGGCTCGGGTAGCGAGTTCGATCACCTCGCGCAGGTCGCCAACGCGATGGTCGATGCCGCGAAGGCTTTCACCCAGCACGCCGACACCCTCACCACCATTTCGGCGGGCGGCGGCCTACCAATCCCGTACCACAAGGACAACGCCGAGCGTATCGACCTCGACCGCTACTACAGCGTCTGGGACGACGCCCGCAAGCAGATCGCCGAGTTGGCGGGGCGTGAGATCCACCTGGAAGTCGAACCCGGCCGGTACCTCGTTGCCGAGTCGGGCTACCTGCTCACGCAGGTCCGCAGCGTCAAGCAGTCGGGCAGCAAGCACTACGTCGTCATCGACGCGGGCTTCAACGACCTGGTCCGCCCTAGCTTCTACGGCGCGTTCCACCACATCTCGATCGTCAAGCCCGCCCCCGGAAGCGGCGAAAACACGACGCCCGAAGGCACCGCCGACGTCATCGTGGCCGGCCCGCTGTGCGAGTCCTGCGACGTCTTCACCCAGGAAGAAGGCGGCTTCGTCACCACCCGTAACTTGCCCACCGCCACCCCCGGCGACTACCTCGTCCTCCACGACGCGGGCGCCTACGGCATGGCCATGAGCAGCAACTACAACTCCCGCCGCCTCGCCGCGGAAGTCCTGCTGAAAGACGGCCAGGCCCACGTCATCCGCGAGCGGCAGTCGTTCGAGTCGCTGACGCAGTTCGAGCGTATCCCCGACGGTATCTGAGTGCCGGAGGCTATGGTCCACCATGTCTTCGCCTACGGCTCACTCATGGTCCCGGCGGTGATGCGAGCCGTTACGGGAAAGCTATTTTCTAGTGAAGAGGCGAAGCTTGAGGGTTTCGCCCGGTACTTGGTCGCGGAGCAAGTGCATCCCGGTATCGTCCCTGCTCTGGGGCACCACGTTGCTGGTCGACTGTACCTTGATATCGATCAAGATTCGCTGAAACAACTCGATTACTTCGAGAGCGATATTTATTTACGGCAAGCGGTCGAGGTTGAGTTACCTGAAGGCGATATGGTTGAAGCGTTTGCTTACGTTGTCGGGGAACGTCACCGCAGTCTCCTCAGCGATCAGTCGTGGGACGAAGCGGAGTTTATCCAGAGACATCTGCCCGGTTTTCTGTCGCGGGTCAGCGGGTGGATGCAGGAATCAGACTGAAAGATTCGCGGCGGGCGGTGCCCGCCCTACCGGTCATCACGCTGCGGGCCGGTCATGGTGCGGGCGCGTTCAAGCGCTTTTTCGAGCCCGCCTTTCTCGTGGGCTTCTTGCAGGGCCAGGTAACGGGCGACGCGGAAGCCGTTCCAAGCCTGCCAGACGACGAAGGCTGAGAGCAGTAGCAGCATAAATGGGCGGATATTCTGCAATATCGGGATGAACTTCGACACGCCGAGTAGCGCGGCGAGAAACGCAAAGCCGCCGATGGCGAGCCCGATCCCGGCGGTGATTCGTAGGCTCTTCGCCCGGCCCATAAAGAACCACAGAATCGATTGCAGGATCTGCCCCCCATCGAGCGGATAGATCGGCATCATGTTGAAAATCAGCAGCGCCATGTTGATACTGCCCATAATTAACAGATAGTTTTGCACCCATGGCGGGAAAGTGCCCGAGACCGCGTACAGCCCGAAGAACACCGGCACCAACGCCACGTTCACCAACGGCCCCGCCGCGATCGACCACAGCACCGCCCCGGGCCGTGGCGGCGGCGCGACGTAGGCCACCCCGCCCAGCGGCCACAGCACGATATGTTTCGCCTCGCCGCCCACCGACCGGCAGGCCAACGCGTGGCCGTACTCGTGCAACACCACGATCCCGAACAGCGAGCCGTAGATCGCCAGAAAGCCCATCAAGTCTTGGCCGCCGGTCCACGTAAACAAGAAATACGCCGCCACGAACCACGACCAGTGTACGAACACATCGATGCCGCGGAATCCGAACAGCCGGTACGAACCATTGGTCGAAAGCATGGCCGAACTATAACCCCACGCCTATCCTTCGACGCCCTCGGAAGTCTCCGTGACGTGATTTTTCTTCGCTCATAGGTTATTCCCTTAAGGAATCCACATGTCTGACATCGATCGTAAAGTCGCCCTCGTTACCGGAGCCGGCAGCGGCGTGGGCCGAGACACGGCTCTACTCATGGCAGACGCGGGCTACGCCGTTGTCCTCGTCGCCCGTACAGAGGCGAATCTGAAAGCTACGGCCGAGTACATCAAGGAAGAAGGTGATCCAAGGGCCGAGACTTTCGTCCTGCCGACCGACGTCAGCGACTCCGCCGCGGTCCAGACGATGGTCGATGCCGTTCTCGAAAAATACGGCCGGGTCGACGCGGTCGCCAACTGCGCCGGCTCCGCCCCGCTCCAGCCGATCCACCAGATCACCGACGAGATCATCGATGCCGCCCTGCAGGTCAACCTCAAGCCGGTCATCTATATCACCCGCGCCCTCTGGCCGACCTTCAAGAAACAGAAAGATACCGGTAGCGCGATCTGTAACGTCTCGTCGATGGCCAGCATCGACCCGTTCAAGGGCTTCAACGTTTACGCCGCGGCCAAAGCCGGCGTCAACCTGTTTACCAAAGCGACCGCCGACGAAGGGGCCCGGCTCAACCTCACCGCCGCCGCTGTCGCCCCAGGGGCGATCGAGACCCCGATGCTCCGCGAAAACTTCCCGGTCAAAGCCATCCCCGAAGCCAACACCCTCGATCCGCTGGTCGTGGCCGGCGTCATCCGCGACGTGCTGACGGGCAACCGCGAGATCACCCCCGGCGAGACGATCCCGCTACCTAGCCCGCACTAGTAGTTAGTCGGTTCTGAGTTTCGATACTACAGATCCAGGCGGGCTCTTTGTGCTTTCCGCTGAGCGGTCGGTGCGGTTAAGCCTATTTCTGTTACTTCGACTTGAGGGCCTAGGTTGCAAACATTCCGACCAGCCAGGCAGTTTGGCGTTCACGCTGACCTTCTTCAACGCCCCCGAAAAGGTGCCGACGCCCAACTTCGACTAGATCCCGTTTTCCGAGCTGCAGCATTAAGGCTACTAAATCGGTACGGGCAAGAACGAAATTCATAATCGGATTTCGGCCGGTTAATTCACGCTATGAGCCAGAAACAAAAATTATCGTCTTGATTCGTCAATCCTGACCAGACGCAAACGCGATACTCTCACGCGGCTTGGAGGCTGGACCCAAGCGGGGAGTGTTTCTGACGCCTGGCTAAGAAGATTGCATCGTTTTTGCTCGATAAGAAGGTCAACATGGAAATCGGTGAGGGAAACTTTCGGTATCGTTGGCACGAAGACTGGGCCAAGATTCCCGACACGCCGTCGGGCCGGAATAACGGCCGGACCCACGGTGTCGGCGTTTTACGCGATGGGCGGATCGTGGTATTTGCCCAAGCCGTCCCAGCGGTTTTGTTTTACGACGAGCGGGGGACGCTCGTAGACTCATGGGGCGATCGTTTCGTAGGAGCCCACGGCCTGCAGGTTACGCAAGAAGGTGAACAAGAGGTTTTGTGGCTGGTCGATCAAGCGTCTTGCGAAGTGGTCAAAGTCGATCTTCAGGGCAATACACTCCTGCGACTCGATCCGCCTCCCGCCGACGACCGACCCGATGGACGGTACACGCCGACTTGGGCCGACCAGCACCCGGTTACGGGGGACGTCTGGGTGGGCGACGGCTACGGCGGATCGGCGGTTTACCGCTACTCGGCCGACGGCACTTACCTCGGGCAGTGGCTCGGCGATGAGGCGGACGGGGCGGGGCGTTTCGATGGGCCGCACGGCTTGGCTATCCACCCCGATGGAGACATTTACCTCACGGATCGCTGCAACCACCGCGTCTGCGTCTACGATCCCAAAGGTCGGCTGCTGCGTCACAGCGACACCGCCTGCCACAGCCCTTGCAGCTTCGCTTTCTTCGGTGACCAGATCGCGGTCGCGGAATTGTTCGGTGCGGTCAGCATCCTCGATAAGGAGTTGAACCTGCTCACGCGGCTGGGGGTTAATCCAAACCTCGTCCCGCCTGCCGATTGGGAAACCCAGACCAAGTGGACAAGGTCTCCTTGGGCGGGTGAGGTTGGATGGCCCAATGTCGACCGGGCAACTCATATCCGGCCGGGCGTTTTTAACAGCCCCCACGGGATCGCCGCGGCTCCGAACGGCGACCTCTACGTCGGCGAATGGATCGTCGGGGGCCGTATCACGAAGCTCGAAAAAATCTGAACCCTGCGGGCGTTACAATCCCCCGCATGCGGATTCTCTTGACCAACGATGACGGCATCGATGCCCCGGGGATCAAAGCGTTGCACGACGCGATCACCCCGCTGGGTGAGGTGCACGTCGTCGCCCCGGCACTCGTGCAGTCGGCGACGAGCCACGCGGTGACGTTTCACCGCCCGATCACCGTGGAGAAACGCGGGCTGGGGTACGCGGTATCGGGTCGGCCGGCCGACTGCGTGCGGCTGGGGTTGAATACGCTGATCGAAGAGCCAGTGGACTTGGTCGTCAGCGGGATGAACTGCGGGGCGAACGTCGGGGTGAACGTCTTGTATTCCGGCACGGTCGGGGCGGCGCGAGAGGCGACGCTCAACGGGGTCCCCGGCGTGGCGGTGAGCCTGCACATCAATGACTGGCAGCACGACCACTGGGAACGCGCTGCGCTACACGCCGCAGAGACGATCGAGAAGCTGCTCGAAGGGCCGATGGACGGGCAGACGCTGATCAACATAAACGTGCCGGTGCTGGACGGCGGGGCCGAGCCGGTGGGGGTAAAGGTGGCCCCCGTATCGCTGACACGGATGGTGGTGGACTATGAGCCGGGGACGGACGACGCGGGCAACGCGACGTACCGGATCGCCAGTACGATGACGTTTTCAGAACGCGAGGCGGGGACGGACGTCGGTTCTCTGTATGACAAGTACATCACGGTGACGCCGCTGGAGACCAGCCGGTCGTTCGCCGGCGACACGCCCGCTTGGGCCGAGCTGTTCGGGAGTTGAGGCCGATGGCGACGCCAAACCCACCGACAGATCCCGTAGTCGAACTATCCGACCTGATCGACGCGGCGGACGCCGGGCCGATCACGGATTTTCTGCGCGACCTGCCGCCTGAAGAGACGCCGTACACGATCTCGCACCTCGACGACGAGCCGCGGACGTCGATGTTCGCGTTGCTAGCCGAGGCCGAGCCCGAGTTCGCCGCCGACCTGATGGAGCACTTCGACGATGCGCACGCCGCCGACATCGTCAACGAGCTCGAGCCCGTCGCTGCCGCCGCCATCGTCGACGAGATGGATTCGGACGAGCAGGCGGACGTGCTCAGCGAGCTGCCCAGTGAAGACGCCGAAGCGATCCTCGAAGAGATGTCGCCGGAAGAGGCGATCGACACGCGTCGGCGGATGCGGTACGACGAAGACACCGCCGGCGGTTTGATGATCACCGAGTACTTGTCCTACTCCGGGTCGATGCCCGTCGAGGCCGTCGGCGACGACCTCCGCGAACACAGCGATAAGTACGGCGAGTATGAAGTCCGCTACGTCTACGCGACCCATCTGGACGGCTCGCTCGAGGGCGCGGTGCCCATGCGGCAACTCGTCATGACCAAGCGGGGCACGCCGCTTGGCCAACTCGCGGCACCCGAGCCGCTGTATGTCTCGGTCGACACACATGTCGACGAGTTGGAAGACCTCTTCGACCGGATCGACCTCTCGGCCGTGCCGGTGGTAGATGAGGCAAACCAACTCGTCGGCGTCGTCCAACGCCACGCAGTCCAAGAAGCCCGCAGCGAGGCGGCCGAGGAAGACCTCGCTAAGTTCGGCGGGATCGTCCGCGGCGAGGAGCTGCGGTCGATGCCGCTGCGCGACCGCGCTGCGCGGCGGCTCATGTACCTTTTGCCGATCGGCGGGCTGCTGATGCTCTCGGCCAGCATGATCAACATCTTCATCGAGACCATCGAAGCGCTGCCGGTGCTGGCGATGTTCCTGCCGGTGGTCTCGGGGCTGTGCGGCAGCGGCGGCGGGCAGGCGGTGGCGGTGAGCATGCGGGAGATCTCGCTGGGGCTAATCAAGCCGGCCGACCTGATGCGGGTCATGCTGAAGGAACTCGCTGTCGCCTTCGCGGGCGGCGCGGTGCTGGGTCTCATTCTGATGCTGGTGATCGGGTTGTGGCAGGGCAGCTTCGGACTGGGCCTGGTCATCGGGGCGGCCATCCCGCTGGTCATGATGGTGGCTAAAGCGACGGGCGGGTGCGTACCGCTGTTTCTGCGTAAGGTCGGCCTCGATCCGGCGATGGCGTCGGTCCCCGTAGTGACAACGGTCGTCGACCTCGTAGGCTTTCTGGTGGTGTTAGCCTTGGCGACGGTGATGCTGAGCCGGCTGACGCCGGCGACGTGAGGGATCAATGATGAGCAGCGAGTCGACCAAAGAGCACCGAGACGCCGCGGCGGATCAAACCGCCCGTTGTGCCGTGCTCACCGTCAGCGATACCCGGACCAAAGAAACCGACCGCGGCGGCCGGCTCATCGTCGAGCACCTCGAAAACGCCGGCCACGCCATCGCAGATTACGAAATCGTCCGCGACGAGCCCGACGCCATCACCGACCAACTCCACGCCTGGCTAAACACAGACCACCCCCCCGACGCGATCATCACCACCGGCGGCACCGGCATCGCCTCGCGTGACACAACCGTCGAGGTCGCCCGCCGGTTCATCGACAAAGAACTCGAAGGCTTCGGCGAGCTTTTCCGCATGCTCAGCTGGGAAGAAGTCGGCCCCGCCGCGATGCTCTCCCGCGCCGTCGCGGGGCTAGCCAACGAAACGCTTCTCTTCACTCTCCCCGGTTCAACCAACGCCGTGAAACTCGCGATGACCAAATTAATTATCCCGGAATTGCCCCACTTGATCTGGGAGCGTCTTAGGTGAATCGAAATGGAGCCAGCCGGGCTCGAACCGGCGACTTCCTGCTTGCAAATGACCTAAGGTGGCTCGATAACTTGCGTTACAATAGCGCCAATTGCGATCTATTGCAATGGGTTTATGTCGATTTTGGTGTATTTCCGGAATTCCGCATAACGGGCCTTGGGGTTATCGCGATAACCGGTCACAATCAGCCGGTGGTGTGAATGCGATACTGCCGGCGTCGGCCGGGAGGCTACGAGGCATCGTTATTGCAAACAGACGTATAGAACCACTCACGACATCGGCCGAGTGGCGTGAGCACCAACGGTCGTCACTAGGGATTCTGAAATTGGTCTGGTCGAGGGTGGGGCAGGGATGATCGGGTTTATTCTTCTAGATCACATTACGACGCCAGTACTTAATGGGCGTGCCTTCCCGGGTAAAGCCGGTCGTTTTTCATGCGGCGTTTGCGCATCCGATTCACAAGGTGTTTTCGTTTTGGTCTAAGAGGTCGCCACCGCGGGAACACCCCATTTACCAGCAAATATTGTGTGTCTACGTCAACCGGGTCTGGATCAGATGGGTCGGCATTGACGAGGCAAGCTAACTCGTAGTCGTCGAAATTTTCAAATTTTAGGATCCCTGGAAATCCCGGTTAGATGGTGTGCTGGGCATACAAGCCTACTCTAGTTTAACGGCAACAAAAAACCCCGGCGAGCGCGAGGCTCAGCCGAGGCATTCCGGGGGCAAAATGTCACGTCATGAATAGTATTTATCGCGCATGTTGTAGTTGAGCGATTGGCATGCGTGCTTGCATCGCTCGTGGCATGACTTCTTTGTACGGGTCGCGGTTCTCAGCACCTTTGCTTGCGCCGCCGACAATCAAAAGAAAACTCAAATCTACATCCGCGCGCAATTCAAAGCCAAAGTCTCCAAACATGGCTAACAAGGCACTGATGCCTTTAATCTGAAAACCTACAGTACGATCATCATCAAATGCTCTGTAAACAGTCAGCACCTCGTCAACTCGCTCTGCGTAGCTCTCAGCATCTTCGAGATAGTAAAAAATGCAATCCCCGGACTGGCTGTACCGCGGTCGAGAATGAAACAGGTTCCCTTCAAACTCATCCCAGATGTCTGTTATTCGCTTTGCCATATGACGCCATCCGAGAAACGTGTTTCGTCGTCAAAACCTAACGGCAGCAACGGGTTGCGAGGATCTGGTTTCTCCCATCTCCATTCGAATATCGCCATTCTAGGCTCTGCGTATACACAAAATATCAAGCCAGGGCGCGGCGGTCCAGACGATCCGGTGTTGAACCACCTGCGGCTTGGCACCCCAACATAGCAGTAACCGCCTTCTTGATAAAGCCTTACACCTCCTAGGATGGCATAAGGTTTTTTCAAAACTTCGACTACACAGCTTCCAGAAGTGTCCCCCGCCACTTGGTCGCCCAACAGTTCGTACAAACGAAACCTCGGGTCATGGCTAATGATGTCTTGAACATCTGCGTGTAAGACCATCGCATCACACATGCCCCCCGTCTCGGGGCAACGTGCGGATAACGGATAGTGAGCCGGCATGGCCATAAGGGTCTCTCTTTTTCAAGGTGTATTGCTTACTAATTTCTATCGGCAAAAGCCGATAACAAAAAAGGCAATAATCTTGATCCGAGAACTATTTTTATCGGTCGCAATCATTCTTGCAACTTATTCTTGTATGTAGATTGCAATGTCTAGGTTACGGAAGACACGCAACTCTACACTACTAAAAGGCTACGCCTTTTTTATCCGGCTGGCCTCACTCTTCTCGACCCTCCCACCCAATCGCTTCCGCCAGCGCCACCGCCGCCGTGTAGCGGTCCGGCCCCTTGCCCTCCCACGTCTCGGCGCCGGGCGGGCGGACGCCCGAGGGGTGTGACTTCCACGCCAGAAACGCCACCTGCCCGCCCATCGACTCTGGCCACGTCGTGCAGCTCACCGCGAAACCGTCGGCGCGGATGCTGCGGATGATGGTTTCGTCTATTGCCAAATGATGTAAGCGTATTCGGGGTTGTCGATGAACGGGTTGCGGTTGCCTTGGACCGCCTCGATGCGATCGTTGCGCATTTGCTCAATAGGACAGTCTGGCGGATCTAGCCGGTGCCATTCAAGCAGGGTAGACAGAACCCCGTGTCGCTTGGCTGCTGCGCTACGGGCGTGCGGTCTGTCGAGCAATTCCAGGTCCGGGCCGCGTTCATAGCGAACCGCCATATAGAACATTATGCGCGCAACATCTCCCTTGACCCGGTCTGGTGGCTCCCAGGAGTTGCTGTCATAGAAACACCCCGTGGGGTATCCGGCATCGATGTATTCCTTGTCCCCGCCATTATCGAAGGACAGATCGCTCCGCGTGGAATTAACTGACTTGTCGCAGGGTCTGAGGTTGTGTAGATCGGTACCCGCCATGGGTGACCAGCCAAATCCCCCGATTGACTTGGCCCAAACGTGTTCCCGGGACCACTGATTGCCGCCGTTGCCGTGGTCGTCCTTATGCAGCGACCAGTTCTTGTACAGCAGTAAGACGTGGCCGGGGTTGTCCGGGTCTTCGTCGGTATGCGCGAGGTGCCGCCAGGTATCTTTCTTCTTGATCTTTTTGTTGTTGCGTATCGCCAAGTGCAACTCTCGCTTAAGAAACTCGCCCTGCCTGGGGTCAATCGTAACCCTGGATTTGTAGTTGGGTGACGCAGGGAACACGCACTCTGCCCCGAGTCCGGCAGCGATGCGGTCTTTTGCTAATTGTTCGTATGAGTCATCTGCCCAGCCATTGTTATTGACTGAGCATCCGACAAGCACCATCGATAAAATGGATGCGAGTGCAAGGCTGATATATTTTTTACTCATGGATAACCTAGGACTTAGTAATCTGAAGATTGCTTTATTCAACTTCCGGTTTTTCTTTCCTGATTTTGCCCACTATCCACGCGACAAACATGACCGCTATCGCTCCCAAGCAAGCTGTCCAAAACGCTCCGATCTGATCGTACAGCCACGGGAAGAACCCGCTGCTTGACGACACGTTCACCGTGAAGTCTCGGCTCAGCGTACGCACTTCGACTTCTAGGTCTTCGCCATCCACATTCTGAAGGGCAAAGACTTCGATTCGCGCGCGGTGTTCGCCCGTCCCGTATGGGCGGCAGGTCCACACGAAAGTCGTATGGGTTTCTCCGAACATTTGTTTGGTCTGGGAGATTTCGCCCGCGATTGCTACATCAGGTGAGATAGCGAGCACGGCCTTGATCTTACGTCCAACGAGGACATCGCCTGTACCGACCAGGTCTGCTGAAGAGAGCATAGATTCCACCTCGCCTGTAGTGGCGGTAATGGGTTCGATGACCAGCCTCACGTCTAGCGGTTCACCAAGCTCAACTTCTGCGGGACATTCGGCAGCGAACTTCGCATCGGCCAGGGCTTGCTCTGCTGCTGCAAGCGAGGGCAACAATAAATCGCCTGAACCCGACCCCGGCAGAGTAGGCGGTGTGGGTGGGGGAAAAGCGGGAATAGAAGGGAGAGAGGGGGGAGGGCTAATATGCCCCCCTTCAAGACCTGGGTCTGAGCCGGGGACTATCTCTCCATCAATAAAGATGGGTGTTCCACTCGTATCTTCCCCCGGAAGTTGAGCAGGGGGCGGTATATCGATGGATGAATCTAAACGGGTATCTACGGACTGGTTTGGTTGCACGGCTGGGGGAGGTCGCAGGGAACCATTATGGGAAACACTTGTTCCTCTGAACGCATCCACGACAAGGAAAGTTACAAACAGTACGATAGCCAGAATGACTAGCTGGGCCAAAGCCTTTAGCGATTCACTTATGCGGTCAAGCAATTGACTTAACTTTTCAAACATTCTGCAATACCCCAGATTTTCATAGCAAGACGGCACTTCACTTCCAGCTATTGCGGGCGATGTCGCGGAGGGCGAGGCCGGATCATATTAATCAGTTCCAATCGTCACCATAATCGGAAAGTGATCAGAGATTCCGGAAGGCTCATAATTGTTCATGAATTCCACCGAGTCTACCCGCTCGGCCAGCTCCGGGGCAAGCAGGACATGGTCGATCGAGGTGAGCTCGCTCCGGCCGTCGACTCGCCCGTTGCGGTTCTTATCCCAGTGGCAGGTGAACCGCCTTCTCTTTGGCACGAACTGCGCCGCGTTGACGAGGTCGTCTTCGTCCGTCGCCGGGTCCATGCCCTTGAGGTCGGCTAGCACCGTAGTAATAGGCTGGTTGCTCTGGTGATCGCTGGCCTCGCGGCTGCCATCGTAATCGTTGATGTCGCCGGCGATGACCACGCTATAGCCTTCGGCGTCGAGTTTGACGGCGGCGGCCCGGATCGAGTCGGCCTGGGCTTGGCGTTCGTGCATGCGGTCCCGGTCGGTCGGGCGGGAGAGAAAGTGGACGCCGATAAGAGCGATCGACTCTTCGCCAACCGTGAACTTAGCGATGTAGTTCTTGGAGGCGGACTTCCGCACGTTACCCGACTCACCCTTACGGTCCTCGCGCCATAGCGGCTCGTCGGGGTCGATGCGTGTCAGGATTCCAACATCCTGGCCGGTGTACTGGTCCCGGCCGTTCTTCAGGTAGGGTTCGTAGCCCATGCCTTCCAAGAATCGGTCGTTAAGTAGCTTCAGGGCGTCGAGGTTTTCGACCTCGTCCAGGCTGACGATGTCGGGATCGTACCGGCGGATGATCTTTGCGATCCGCTCCATCTTCGCGGCGGCGAGTTTGGGGTTGCCGCGGTGGGGAAACTGAATCCGCTCGTTGCCTTCCTCGGGGGGCAGGCCGTCCCACATGAACTCAACGTTCCAGCTCATGATGGTGAGCGTGGACTTGTCGGGGCGACGGTCGTCGGCGTGAGCAGCGAAAGCCGAAAGAGTGAATAAGGCCAGTAGAACAGCGTTACGCATCGGTACAGTCTTCCGGTTGGCTTGGTGTAATTTCGTCACGGTCGTTTTTACGATGCTGGCGCCAGGCTATGTACCCAAAAGTGCGGAGAAAAAACCAAGCGATCCACGCTTGAACAAAGTTGGCACGGTACGTTCCCGAGACAGCGACAAGCCGCAAGACGCGATCGGCGAGTCGCCGGGGTAGTTCTCCCTCTTGGTAGAGGTTGTCGTGAACCACGCCGGCCAGGTCAACCTTAGACCAGCGAACAAGGAAGCGGGCGTAAGACGGGATCGAACTGAAATCGGTTCGCGTGTCTTTGGGGACAGTAATTTGCTCGCCGTCGACTATTACGCCTAGAGGCTGGAGTAGCTTTCGCCGGCCGTCTGGCTGCCTCTCCGTTCGCAGCAGGCTGCCACAGAGACGAGCGGGGCCGTGGCCACCCATCGGGCAAGTCTGTCCGGATAAGTCGTCAGTCCCTGGAAGTTCCATACTGTTACTGTCGGGGCTACGTCGCCTCTTGGCAAGCCTCATCGTCTTTGCGGACGTTATTAACCCGCGTACTCACCGCCGTCTTGTAAATCGTCCCGTCCATCGCCGGGGCGAGTAACCCCTCAAGCTGTCCAGACTCCGCCGGCTCGGTCTGCATCCAGCGGTCCCAGTGGTCCGGGTCGAGGATCACGGGCATACGGTCGTGTATCTCCGCCATCATCACGTTCGGCTCGGTGGTCAGGATCGTCACTGTGTCTAGCTCGCTGCCGTCAGGCGGGCACCATGTCTCCCAAAGGCCGGCGAAGCCCATGGTCTTCTCGTCGGCGGATCGCATCAGCCACGGTTGCTTCGGCCCGTCGTCGCGTTTCTGCCATTCGTAGAAGCCTGTTGCGGGGACGATGCAGCGTCGGTATTTGAACGCTCCGCGGAACGCGGGCTTAATCGAAGCGGTCTCCGCCCTAGCGTTGATCCAGCCCGACGGCGGCTTGCCCTTGGCGGTGGGTTTCATCCACTGCGGGATAATGCCCCATCGCATGGCGGTGAGCATCCGTTGCTTGTTTGGAGTGGGGACGACAACGGCCACGGGCTGCGTCGGCGCAATGTTGTACCGCGTGAAGATTTTGACGTGGTCGAGGTCGGTTGCGACGCCGATGTTGAACTCATCGACGATCGAGGCTTTGTTCGGGGTTAGGGAGTAGCGGCCGCACATTGGCTAGATGCATATCACATACTGGCTGCTCATGTGTGAATGATGCTTGTCAAGGGAACTGTATAGACGCGGGGCGTGAATAGAGCCTCCATCCTTTTTCGTCACGAGGTGTTGATTCATCTTCGTAGCTAAGATGTCTGACATAGATCGTTTCAGGGTCTGTGCTAGCGAAAACGCGATGGCATTTTCTAGTGTCGTAAGTAAAGTCAATACTGAGGGGATCTACACGTGTAGCGTGGTGGATATGAGGTTCACGGATTAAAACATATTCATGTGATAGCTGAAATGGCCCCTTTGTAACTTCTGTCCAAGAAATACTTGAACGTATGGATTCTATTTCCGCTAGTTTTAGCTTCGCATCCCGTTCCATTTTGATGATTCTATTTACCGCCCCGCCTGCTTCACTCTCTTTCAGTTCTTTTTCCACTGCTTGAGGGACTTTGTTGCGTACTGCGACAGAGAGGCCTTGCCAGCCGCCTATTCCAAGGCAAAGTGCGGCAACTCCTAAGATCAAGTAGTGCGTCGTATGCTTTCGCTTTAATTCGTTGATTTGATTTTGAAGCGAGTCGTTCTGCGATGATATTGACTGCAGTTGTCGGTAGGCTTCTTTGCTTATCCAGTCGGGGTTATTGTCTTCAGGCACCAATACCTCTCCTTGCTATATGGTATTCGATCCGGGTAAGCCCGAAACGGCAGGAAGTTCACCCCACCGCGTCGTGTACCGCGGGCTCGTGTGGTCGCTCCGCCGGCCCCACGTCCGGCACGGCTTCAAAGTGAACGGCGAAGAAGACGCCAACCGAAGACGCCCGGAACCGTGGTTTTGATTGATTCTATCCATCGCCGACATGAGCCGCTGGCTCGCTACCCGGTCGCGAGTCTCAAAAAGCCCCGGTTGTACCCGCTCACGCTTGCAGAGGTCGTGCAGCATCACGCCGGCCTTCTTGTAGTGGTGCTCGGGCCGGTAGACGTATTCGAGGCAGCGCAGGGCCGTCGCGGCGATATCCCGCGTGTCGAAGCACCCTACCGCTAACCGCGTCCCGCCCGTGTTCGCATACTGGTCAACCGGGGCGTGGCGGTCGGTCTGCACGAACACACTCACCGCGTGGGCGGCGAGGTCTTGACGCCTCAGCTTCACGCAAGCTTGCGAGGCGAACGTTGTCACCGCTTCCCGCAGCGGCCCGATGGACTCAATCACCGACGCGAAGCTCCGAGAGACGCAGACGTTCTTGCAGTCGGGCGTCTCGGTTTCGAGGTCGCTGCAAGGCTCCCCACGGAGCTCGTAGACCAACCGCTGGCCGACAACCCCGCAGTGTTCGCGCACTCGGTTCGGGTCGGCGTCCCGTAGCTGAGTCGGCGTGGTGATGCCCAGCTTGGCCACACGGCGGATCGTGCCGCCCGCGACGCCCCAGAGGTCGCCGAGATCTACCCGGCTTAGGGCCACGTCCTGGGCGTGTTTAGAAGCCAGTACACAGACACCGGCAGGCTGTCCAGGCATCGGGTCACGCTTCGCCATGTGGTTGGCCAGCTTGGCGAGCGTCTTGCTTGGAGCGATACCGACGCCGGTGGGGATGCCGGTCCACTGGTGAGCGGTGGCTTTGAGGTCACGCCCCCAGTGCATGAGCTTCCGGGGCGAGAGCCCGTCGAGGGTGAGGAAGCACTCGTCGATTGAGTAAATCTCGACTTCCTCGGCGTGCTGGCGGTAGATATCGACCAGCCGCATGCTCATGTCGTGGTACAGCGTGTAGTTCGAACTAAAGACCTTCACGTTGTGACCAGCGAGTTGCTGCCTCACCTGAAAGAACGGCTTGAACATATCGACGCCCAAAGCCTTGGCCCGCTTGCAGGCCGCCACCACGCAGCCGTCGTTGTTCGAGAGGACCACCACGGGGCGACGGGCGGCGTCGGGGTCGAAGACCTGCTCAACGCTGGCGTAGAACGAGTTGGCGTCAACCAGAGCGAACACGGCTACAGCCTCGTCACGATGCCTGTGACCTTGCCCCACACGCGGTACTCGCCCTTGATGATGCCGGGAACCCGGCCGATGGACCGCTCCCCGTCTTGGTCGAACACGGCGAGGTCGGTAGCCCGCGGCTTGATACTCCGATCCACCACCACGATCGAGCCGTCGCGGATGCCCTCCGAGCGTAGATGGTCACCCCGTACCGTCATGAAGAACGTCGCAGCAGGCCGGCGGACGAGTAATGCATGCAGATCGAGGGGCTCGTCTTCGTAACCTTGGGCGGGGCTGGGGAATCCACCAGGGATGCTTCCCCAGTAGCGGAAGGTGAAGCTAATCGGGTCATGATGCACTGCCCGAGTATACCAAACATTTTTCTAACTTCAATTCGGCGGATGCGACGAGAAAACCTTTGCACAGCTTATGGCCGCGGGTACCACACCCCATCTTTGTCGAAGATCAAACCAAGGGGGGGCGATGTCGATCCCGAGCCTGGACTCCGTTTTGTCGATGACAGACCTCGCCGCGATGCACTAGAGGCGGATGGTGTGGGGTCCGCGGGGATGGGGAACACCGTAGGCGGTCCACCCTTGGGTTTTGCATAAACTTGCACGGAGGTTGGCAAGCGTCCGTTGCGTCGTAATTCCCGCAAACGTGCTGCCTTTACCAGCTTTAACTCTGCAAAAACACCACCGGATACACCTCGTTGGGTAGTTGTCTGAATCATCCCTAAGCCCCTACCAACGTGGCGGCTTGCGGCTTGTGATCCGGCTCGGACTTCGGGTCGGGCTTTACTTCAAGTTCGGGGCCAACCCAGCGATACACGCCTGGCGTCGGATCAGGGGCCGTGATCACACTCTCAATATCGAAGTAATCGCTTAGGCCATAAGCAGCCAGCGTTCGCTTGGCGTCGCCCCTCACGGCCTCGGCAGCACGGAGTTGTCGCCTAGCTGCGGCGAAGTTCGCGCGAATGTTGTTGGTTACGCCCATCAACGGGGGCATGCCCTTACGAAATGCTTGCGTACGCGCAGTAGCCTCGCGCCGCTTCAGCTCGGTTTGCATTATTGAGAGATCATCCAGCTTGCTCATAATCGTACTGAGCCGCGCACGCGTCGCCTTGGCGTCGGGCTTGGGCGTGTCTGACGGGTCTTCGTCTAGCTCCTCTAGGACAGCCTCGCGGCGGCTTTGCGGGGACGACAAGGCTTGCAGGCGTTCTTGCAGATCCTGCTGCTCAGACTTCAGGGTGGCGGACTCAGCGCCTTTCTGACGTTGAAGATCGAGCAGGCGGGAAACCTCAGAATCCCGCTCGATTAAGCTAGCCAAGGTTTGGACAGCTTCGCGGAAAGCTTCGGGCGCTTCACTTGGAAAGTCTTCGGAGGGCGTATCGGGGAGGGGGTCATGACGAACGGCGAGTCCTGAATCCACCATGTCCTCGCCAACATCGTCTGGCACCTCACACGCTTCGCCCGACTGTATCGCCCCATAGGGTGTACAAATAGATTTAAGTCCGGTGATCAACATGGCGAAATCCTTTTCTCTTTGAGTGGTTCTTGTTCTTGCTGCAGTCGCTTAGCAGCGATCGCAATTCGGTTTACAGCTTCGGCGTCGAAGTACCGCCGGCCGTTCACAGTCATCCTTGGCCTCGCGTCTGCCAGCTCCACGGCCCGCAGAAGCAGGGACGACGGAACGGCAAGAGAGCTAGCTAGATGCGCAGCGGTTTCGAGATTCAAGGTCTCGGTCGTCATGGTGATATTCTCTCCTCCGCTTTACCTGAAACTTCGCAGTGTGAAGAGAAAATCAAAAAATCGAGATAAGTTTTTAAAGTTCTTCTGACTCGAATACCACCGTGAATCGGTACCCACACCGGCACCGCCACCGGGTCTGTACTGAACCGTCGCCTTGGTCCACGCCACCGCAAAGCTGCCGATGTGGGGCCGTGCCTCGCGGCCACCGCTTGCCAAGAGGGTTCTCCGTGCCGCATTTAGGGCAACGAATCACCGGGCGGATTACGAATTGGGGCGGCTGATAGGACCTGCTTCGTGTCATTTCCCTGGTTCTCCCTGCATGCGCGGACGGACTGCCATATCACAAATCCCTAAAATTACGCCAAAAAATCTGTACGCTTGGCTACACGGTCTCTCGCCGCAAAACACCAGGAAAAACACCCGCCCCCCCCGTCCACGCTGTGCTCGTTCTTCATTCTCTAGCGTGCCCCGGTTCGGGGTGATTCCACTCGGTCCGGTACGCTGCGCCACTTGGTACTCGGTACGCCCGCCCCTTTAAGGGCGTAACGGTGCAAGTGGAGTCACTTGGTACAGCTTTTTTGTACCGAGTCGCGTACCGAGTGACCGAGTGAGAATCAGGCAAGGGAAAACTCCCGCGTGGTCTGACCACGCTTCTTAACTTCAGTGAATTTGATGAGGTCGGCGGCGAGCATCTTTGTGAGTGTGTTGTCAGCCGTGGATTGCGCCCAGCCTGTTGCGTCCCGAATCATTCGTGTGGTCATTTTGGCATTAGCCAGATGCTGCTTAACCGCCTCGAACCTCTTCATTAACCGTTCGTCGTTTCGTTCCTCGCTGCGGCTCTTACGGCCCTTCAGGGCGTCCGTATCGACCTCGGCAGGTTGCCACAGCGGGAACTCCCAGCGAAGCCCTAGGGGTTCTACAGGAGCAAAGGAACGGACAGCAGCCTCAAGAACGACGTGGTCTTCTTCCTCATGTGGACGCAAAACGAGGTGGGTATCCGCTGCCCGGCTTTGCGCTCCTGCTCCGGCTCCGACATCGGTGACAGATTTCTCGCCCTGCTGCCCCTTACTGGCATGATGCACTACTACCCAAGCCGCCTCGGTTGAAGCGGCGTAGCGGTCAAGCCGGTTGTAGAGCGTCATGACATCGGAGTTTAAGTTTTCGTTGAGGCCGCCCGGTATAAACCGATACCACGCATCTAGGACGATGGCCGAATAATGCCCCGATTCGATTCGTTCGAGATATGGACCGAGCGTGCTGTCGTCTAGGGTGACGTTTCGCCCGCGGAGGGGTAACACGTCCAGGCCCGCGTCGACCGTCTCGTGTTCAAGCAACCGAGCATCGGCGACCTTTGGGATGCGCTGGGCAAGCGTTTCGGGGTGTAGCTCGTTGTCGATGAGCAACACACGGCCGGGGTGACAGGTGAATCTATTGAGCCACGGCCGCCCGGTTATGATGCTGGTCGCCAGGTCGTAGACCAGCCAGCTTTTACCCATCTTCGAGGCGGCGATCAGGTTCATCGTCTCGCCGCGACGCAGCAAGCCATCGACCACGGGTTGCTTGAGCTGTGGGTGGGCGACGCAGAGTTGGCCGAAGCTGAGAACCTCGGCGGGGTCGCGGTCGTCGTTGATCGGCTCACTTGGCGGGGTGTAGACCTCTTTGCAAGTCGATACCGCCTGCTCGATGGTTCGATCGCCGTAGGTCTGTTCGCCGCGGGCTTCGTCCCATTTTTCGCGGTACAAGGCGCACTGGCGAAACACCCGGTCGATGCGGTCGTGGTCACGCTGAAGCCAAAACGCCAGGATGCCGCATAAAGCTAAGTCAGCTGCGCTGTCGTCGCCGTTGTAGTTTGAGGTATCGCCGTTCCACAATCGCTCGAATTTCTGGCCCGACTTTGAGCGTCGGATTTTTTCGATGATCTCGGTGTCGCTTAGATCGGCAGGCGTTGCGGCCTGCCGTTGCTCCGATGGTTTGGGCTCGGGAAACACTCGATCGTAGAGCCATTTAACAGCCGTGTCGTCTTCGCGGATATCTGAGGGAGTGCCGTCTAGGCGATCGCCCGTGACTGTGAAATATCTTGCTCGTTCGTAGATTTCGACCTTTTCGAAGTCGATGCCTTGGGTCGTGGAGCAACGGTCGCCGGGCTTCTTGCCGCGAATCCACAGTTTGACTCCCGTACCGCTCGGCGAGACTTCGCAATAGGTGTCAAGTCGGTAGATGATTTCCTGAGCGTCGGGAGTTGGTTTGCCATCCACGAGGCAATCGTCAAGGTCCACACCGACGATACCGTCACCCGCCAAAACACACCCGACGCCGGAATATCCGCGGGTGGCAGCATGTTCAAGGGCATCGTCCAGCGTCCCCCACGTTGCTGGATCGGTGCTGGAGGCTTCGCGGCCTGTCTGAGGGCTTTTCGGGATTTTGGTCGGCTTACCGTCTCGGTTGTTTTCGAGATTCCACGCAACCCAATTCGATGACTCGCGTAGCTCGGCCGGGGCGTTCTCGACTTTGGAAAGACTTGCAATCACAGCCGCCCCCCGAGCAAGGCCGTAATCGAGTCTTCGTGGTGGAGTGTCCGGGCCAGATTGAATCGGAAATATCGATGCGGCTTGCCGTCGTCGTAAAACGTGACGGTATCTTGATCCGTCGGAAGGTTAACGGTCTGGCCGTCGTGCGGCCCGCCTTTTAATTCGCAAACTTCAAACTTTGGATTCTTGTCATCCGTGACTATCATGTCATGCTCGCATTCGCCGCTGATCTCAGCCTTGCCGGGCTACAGCGGTTTTTCTTTGCGCGGGGCGTCCTGCCCTGCTAGGGGGTTAGATAGTGTCGGCTTTGGCCTCTCGGGCCGCGGCAAGCTCGTTCATAAATTGGGTGAGGGCCTGTTCGCTCGTGTACATGCGTCGGCCGAGACGTGCATGAGCCAGTCGTACGCCGTGGGTTCCTTGAGTCCAACGAAAGACCGTCGAAGCGGCCACGCCAACAAGCTCGCCTGCCTTGGCGAGCGAAATGCGATTTTGAACGTTAATGAGATCGGACACGGTTGCACTCCTTTGCAGACGAGTAATTTTGTCTGCAATAAGTGTCCGCGTGGCTTCTTACTTATGCGGGTAAGTCTTCGAAGTTTGTGATTATTTCGTTATTCTTTCGGCAAACTTCAACACCATGTTTTCTTAGCTGACTTAATAATTTATCTAGCGTGGATGAGCAGTCATTACCCCAAGCCTTGCCCCAGACTTTTTGAAAAAAATCAGCAACTTGCCATCGCTGGGTCATCGCAAGAGCTTCTATGGCATTAGCTTGCAGGTCAGTAACCCCACCTATGACCTTTCCTTCATACATGGCATACCGCCCTTTGCCCTGCCCCTTCATGGCTTCATGTATTTCACGGAGAAGACTGGTGTGCAATCGCTCGTACATCATGCCAATTCGAAATGCTTCGAAGGTATCGGGCGATTTCTCGTAAGACTCTAAAAAGAAAAGCAGCTCACTTGCCACTTTTTTTTGAGCACTAGTAGCGTAAGGTGAATCGAGACAAGTCTGCGTGGACTCAGCCACTTGCTCAGGCCACGTTGCGCGTAAACCGTTGTAACGGTCTGCAAAGTCGCGGAAACTGTTGTACATCGATTCTGCTTTACGCAAACTTGCTGTTTCTTCGGTGCGTTTTTTAGCTTTTTTCATACTTGCCCCTAAGCCCGGTTCACCCCACCCGCCGCCGCCGTAGGGGCAAGACGACGACGGGTGAGGTCCGCGGGTAATTAGGCCGCGGCCGGTATGTAATTGTAAACCAGTCAAGCTGCATCGAGTATGGTCGTTTTAACCAATACGGCCGATCGCAGGATATCCGTAGCAATTTTTCACATGTCTTTTAAATGGCTTTTCTGTGATGTATGTCTTCCCGCAGAACGGGCAGGACGCTCCGCCGTCACGACGCCCGCCAACGGTAGGCGGCCACGATTTCTCAGCGGCATGCCTGGCGTTTTCCCAGTTTCTATCAAGCGCCGGGTCTGAGTTCAGAACTTCAAACTGCTCTTTTACGATTAAGAAATAGCGATTCCAAAGAGTGGGCTCTTGCTCTTCCTTGGGAGTTTCCTCGCATATCCACACGCGTCGTCTTTTGGCGTCGTTATCGGCATATTCAAGCTTCCCCGATCGCTCCTTTCTGGGTGTACCTTCGGTCCATATCACTCGATATCCCAATCCAGCGATCAAGCAGGTAAGCCGGGTAATTCGTTGGTCGTGAGACAAGCCCTCTTTGTCCCATTTCTTACAGTGAAGGTCATGCGCGAACCAATAGCTTATAGCGTTCTGAGCGGACCCTGAATTGGCATGCACCGCATAGATTTTGTTATCAGATTTCCATGATGCGCAGTATTTACTTTTTTCTATTGGATCGAGCTTCCATCTAACACCGCTAGGAAAAACGTCGGGGGACACTAAGCTTGGGTTATGCTGTGTTAAAGCTTTCACGGGAAAATCTCACTTTCCTTTGAGGGTAATGGCCCCGGCACACACCGGGGCCGCTTTGTGCGCAGCGGGACCACCCCGCCGCGCGGGTTATCCGATCTTGGCGACGATGGCCTCTAGGGCCCCGCGGTCGCGTTCGGCGTAGTGGGTGGCCGTGACGGTGGCCTCGGAGTGTCCGAGTAGCAGGGCTGCTTTCTCGAGCCCGTGTTCACGTCGTAGCTTTGTGGCCGCGT
The DNA here is from genome assembly GCA_038747275.1 of Planctomycetota bacterium. GTDB lineage: Bacteria > Planctomycetota > Phycisphaerae > Phycisphaerales > Phycisphaeraceae > Algisphaera. The sequence continues at coordinate 280,722 of JBCDJW010000001.1, forward strand.
TGTGTCGTAACTGGTTTGGGCTCCACCTCGGTACACCAGCCTGCTTGCAAGCCCGCTGAATCGCTTGGCGGTAGGTGCCGGCCGTGTAGTGGTCGCCGATGGTGCGGTCGGTGGCTCGAGGCGTTTCCGCTTGGCCACGTCGCCGGCGTGTGGTGGCCCCCTCGGCCCGATACTCGGCGGTGGCCTGCCGCGGATCAAACAGATACCCATCAAGCTTGAGGCTCTTGAGGTACGGCGACAGGATCGAGATCGCTCGCGGGCCGAGTAGGACCTCACGCTCGATACCCCGGTGGGCGTTCTTGTGTGTGGCGGGACGGTAAACCCAAACCGTGCCGACGCGTTCGAGCTCACGAAGCCGCATGGTGACAACCTCACCCGGCCGCATTCCGGTCAGTAGCTGCAGGTCGATCATGGCGACGACCTGGCGGGGTAGGTGCGGCCGCACAGCGTTGATACGGCTGATAGCCACGGGTAAGACCCTACCGCCGTCCTCGACGCCGGCCTCACCCGATTTGAGATTCGGGATCGCCGCGAGTGACGCGTGGACTTCGGCCGAAACCAGCTCTTCAGAGGTTGCCCAACGGAATGCCGCGACGATCTGACGGATCGCTGCGTTGATGCTGCCGCGTTTCCAACCTTGGCCGATCATCGCGGCCCGAACTTCCTTCAGCCGCCGCGGGCCGAACTGATTCGCCGACGTGCTGCCGTACCGAGTGCAGAGCAGCTTGAGCGTGCGGTCGATGTTGTCGAAGTGCGATGCACTGACTAGCGGCTTGATGTACGCGCGGTAGCCGTCTGAGATGGCTTGCACGCTCACTCCACCGACGGAACGCTGTGGTTCTCGGGGGGTGTCTAGGCGGCGCCCCGCGGCTTCCCAGTGTGCAATTAGCGCGTGATACTTGGCCCGGCTCTCCGGGGTGTCGTACTTGCCGAGTAGGTGGTCTTTTCGCTGTCCAGTTACAGCATCGACAAGCGTAGCGATAGCTTGTCCTGAGGACTTATGGAGACGGTAAGAAGGGGCTTTGGCGGCGCGTTTCCTTGGCACGGGGCGTTACTCCTGACGTACTGCGGAAAAGTTCCGCAGAAAGAGTCATGAGCCGCACCGAAAAAACGCTTCTCGGGTTGCACGTTAATCACGTGCCTGGCTTGTACTTAGGTTTTGAATGGAGCCAGCCGGGCTCGAACCGGCGACTTCCTGCTTGCAAAGCAGGCGCTCTCCCAACTGAGCTATGGCCCCTGCGAGGTCGGAAATATACCACAACCCTCAGATTTATTCACGACTACAGAATCGGCCAATTTATCCGACGGGCGTAAAAAAACCCCGCGGGTGCGGGGCGGGTAATGCCCGGAACAGGAGTCGAACCTGCAAGGAGTTTTACCTCCACCGCGACCTCAACGCGGCGCGTCTGCCAATTCCGCCATCCGGGCAGGATGTTTGCGGCCGCACAGTATATCCAACCTCGCGACCTTGTCGAACTCCTACTCTGCAGGCCGCCTGAGCGTCGTCCAGCATGGCGGCGGTACCAAGGGCCGGGTAAGTTATTCGCCCCATGAGTGTAGAAAACACGCCTGATTCATCATCCACCCCTGACGAAGCGGTAAAAGTCGTGAAGTTTGGCGGCTCTTCGCTTGCCTCGGCGTCGCAGATCACCAAAGCCCGCGACATCGTGGCGGCCGACCCCGCCCGGCGGTTCATCGTCCCCTCGGCCCCCGGTAAGCGCTGCGCGGAGGACCGCAAAATCACCGACTTGCTTTATCTTTGTCACGAATCGGCGGGTCAGGGCGTCGCATTCGACGAAGCCTTCGGCATTATCGAAACACGCTTCCGGGAGATCGTCGCTGACCTGGGTGTTTCATCTCTCGACATCGATGCGCTGCTCGGCGAAGTGAAGAACGGCATCGCCGAAAACGCCCAGGCCGGGCGGGGGCCCGATTACGCCGCCAGCCGCGGCGAGTATTTAAACGGCCGTATTTTGGCCGAGTATCTGGGTGTGGCTTTCGTTGACGCGGCAGAGGTGATCTTCTTCACCGCCGCGGGTCGGCTCGACGCCGACCGGACCTATCCGGCTCTCGGAGCGAAACTCAAAGAACTCGGCCGGGCGGTCGTCCCGGGGTTTTACGGCAGCACGCCAGACGGCCACGTCAAGACGTTCAGCCGCGGGGGCTCGGACGTGACCGGGGCAATCGTCGCGCGGGCCGCCGAGGCCGAGGTCTACGAGAACTGGACCGACGTTTCGGGCTTGCTTATGACCGACCCGCGGGTTGTTGATTCACCCGAGCCGATCGACACGCTGACCTACCGCGAGCTGCGCGAGTTGTCCTACATGGGCGCGACCGTCCTGCACCCCGAGGCGGTCTTCCCTGTCCGCCAGGCGGGCATCCCCGTCAATATCCGCAACACCAACGAACCCGACCACCCCGGCACCCGCATCGTCGGCAGCGACACCAATCAGCCGACTCGCCACCCGATCACCGGCATCGCCGGCCGGAAAGACTTCACGCTCATTCACCTTGAAAAGACCTTGATGAACGAGGTCATCGGCTACGGTGAGCGTGTCCTTGGTGTGCTCCGTCGCCACGGCGTGAGCTTCGAGCACATGCCTTCGGGGATCGATACGCTCTCGCTGGTCGTGGCCGACGAAGAGCTGGAAGGCAAGCTTGATACGGTGATCGCCGACATCCGGAAAGACATCGAGCCAGACGCGATCGAAATCGACCCCGACCTGGCGTTGATCGCGACGGTCGGCCGATCTATGAAGACCAAGCCCGGCCACGCGGCAACCCTCTTCGGGGCCTTGGCCAAGGCCGGCGTGAATATCCGCATGATCGATCAGGGCAGCAGCGAACTGAACATCATCGTGGGCGTCAACATCAACGACTTCGACACGGCGCTGCGGGCGATCTACGCGGCGTTCGTGGATTAATCCTTATGCCGAGGGCGTCATGCGTCGCGGTAGGATGAAGGTATGAGTTCAAGCCTGGACAGCCTGATGGAACGCGCCAGCCGGCTGCTCGCCGAGATGGATTATCTCGGTAGCGAAGAGCTGTGCCTCGAAGCGTTGGCGCGGGCGAAGCGCGACAAGAATTGGAACGCCTACCCCCGCATCGTCCTGCCGTTGCAGGAATGCCGTCGGCAGCGGCGGATGATCGCGGCGGATACCGCGATTCAATTCGGAACCAACGCGTGTTGGAGCGACCCACGCGACGGATGCGTCGTGGTGACCGCCCCGCTGGACCGGGATACGGCGGAGCGGGTGGCAGAGAAGGCCGCGGCCGAGCAGCGGTTCGTTGAGGTTTTGTGGTGCCGGTCCGAGCCGTACGCGTCGAAATGGACGCTGGAGGCGTTGGGAGGGCTAGAGATCAGCTGCACGATCCCCGCTCCTGACGAGGCGTGGGTTTACCGCCGGCTGACGCCGGGCGACGAGGGGTTTGCGGCGGCGGGCCACTGGTTTATCGCGGCGACCGAAGCGCTGGGCGACGCGGCGATCGAGTCCATCACCGCTCCGCTGGGCAGCACTGAACGGGTCGACCAATTTGAACGGGTGGTTGAAGCCATCGGCGACCACGAGCTGTTGCACCAACGCTGGGCCGACGCGGTCCGGGCGGTGGCCGTGGGTGGTCCGGCGTGAACCAGACAGCGGAGCCCAATTCTTCTCCGACCGAGCGATCGAAGGCCAAGCCGAGCCGGGTCCGGCGGCGGTTGGGGTACGTCGTGCTCTTAGCGATTTCGTTGATCGGTTTCTTCGTGGTCCGCGCGGCGTGGCGGCTGCAGGCGACGCCCGCGTATTGGGAGCAGCACCAGAGCTTTATCACCGAAACAACCGAGCAAGACCTCGAAAAAATGGCCCAAGGCATCCAGTCGCGGACGCTCCGCGAGTGGTCCTACCCGATCGGGGACGGCGACGGCGTCCGCACCGTCCGTTACCACTTCGACGAGATCAACGCCTGGCTGGCGACGCGTCTACGGCCGCTACTCAAAAATCAGAACCTCGAGCTGCCGCCGCAGATTGGGGAGTTCATCCTGGCCGAGCGTGAAGGCCAGCTGGTGCTGGCGTTTGACTACGAATCGAGCTCGGTCGGCAACCGGATTGCGAGCGTGCGGTTCGGCTTCCGCGGCGACGGGGAGTCGCCGTTGGCCGGGCGGGTGCGCTGGTTCGGGGCGGGCGAGCAGCGTCTTCCGCTGCGTCAGGTCGTAGCACAGTTTGAGGATCAGCCCGCGCTGCAGGACGAAGAGATCCAGACTCTGCTCGATAAAATCAGCCGGCGCGAATTTATCGAGCTGCCGCCGATCCCGGTCGATGACCACCGAGAGGCGACGGTGCTTGGCCTCGAGCTGACCCCGACCGGCATCGACTTGCTGATCCGGATCGCCTACTTGGCCGATAAACCCGAGCCGATACGCTGAGACGGTCGGCCTGTTTTCCCGGGCCTAGAGTTAGATATGGGAAATAACACGCCCCAACGCATCGTGGTCGGCATCTCCGGAGCCAGTGGAGCGATCTACGCCGCTCGACTGGTCCAACTGCTGGTCGCGGCGGAGGTCGAGACGCACCTCGTGGTCTCGCCGCTCGGGCAGCGCCTGCTACAAGACGAACTGGGTATGGAAGGGACCGATCTCGTCGCACTAGCGGGCTTCGACGAGGGTCAGGCCCCGCCGGCCCACTTGATCTACCACCACTTCAAAGACGTCGGCGCGACCATCGCCTCGGGCAGCTTCCGCCACGACGGCATGATCGTCTGCCCCTGCTCGTCCAACACCCTCGGATCGATAGCGACCGGCTCGGCCCAGAACCTCATGCACCGCGCCGCCCACGTCACGCTCAAAGAACGACGCAAGCTCGTGCTCGTCCACCGCGAGATGCCGCTGTCGCTGATCGATATCCGCAACATGGAGACCGTGACCGAGGCGGGCGGCATCCTCGCCCCGGCGAATCCGGGGTTTTACATGCTGCCGAAGACCGTCGAAGACATCGCAGACTTCGTGGTCGGCCGGTGCTTAGACCTGGTCGGCGTCGAACACGACCTCAACGTCCGCTGGTCGGGCCGGGTCGCGAAGCAGCTCCGTAAAGCGGTCACGCATTAATCTAGACTGTTACCATGGCCACTAACCCCGGAAGTCACCCGGAACCGGTTGCGTCTATTGCTGCTCCGAAGCGAAAGCCAGAAGCCTCGGGTCTATTGGATCAAGCCGCCCTTTTGGCCTGCGATATCAAGTTGTCGCACACGGTGTTTGCGTTGCCGTTTGCGTTGCTGGGGATGGGGCTGGCCTGCGGGTGGGCGGGGCGATGGCCGAGCGTGGGAGAGGTCTTACTCATCTTGGTTTGTATGGTCACGGCCCGGACATTTGCGATGAGCGTCAACCGCTTGGCCGACGCGGCGATCGATGCGGAGAACCCGCGGACGCAGCGGCGAGCGGTGGCTGACGGGCGCATCAGCCGACGGTTCGCCGCGTCAGCGGTCGCGGCTACAGGGTTCGGTTTTGTGTTAGCGACGCTGGGGTTTTGGTGGCTACGGGACAACGTCTGGCCCGCGGCTTTGTCGCTGCCCGTATTGGGGGTCTTGGCCGGGTATAGCTTTACCAAGCGGTTTACCTGGCTGTGTCACGTGGTGCTGGGTTTTGCGCTGGCGATCAGCCCGGTCGCGGCGGCGTTAGCGATCGAGCCAGGCTACCTCGCGGATCGTCCCGCGGCTTGGTTGATCGCGGGGATGGTGCTGTGCTGGGTCGCGGGGTTCGATGTTGTCTATGCGCTGCAGGACGTGGAGGTAGATCGCAAACTCGGGCTGTTTTCGATGCCCGCGTCGCTGGGGGCCGAGTCGGCGTTGTGGATCAGCCGGGGGCTGCACCTGCTGGCGTTGGTTTGTTTGGCCGGGGCGTGGTGGGTGAGTCCGCTGCTGGGGCTATGGTTTGCGGCGGGCGTAGCTCTGACTACAGCACTACTTGTGCTTGAGCACGCCCTCGTCTGGCGCTCGGCGACGAACCGCATCCACCTCGCGTTTTTCACCGTCAACGGGATCATCAGCCTGCTGCTCGGGGCGGCGGGGCTGGGGGATATTGTTCTTCGGTCGGCGTAGGCACAGGGCCGAGGCTCGTAGACAGCTCGGCACGTTTCCGCCGCTTGGCCGCAGCGTACCGCAGCGCCTGTCCTAATATCGCCTGTGCCGTGTTTAGCACCAACGTGAAGACGATCACCAAGCGGGCGTGCAGCTCGGCCGGGGTATCGATAAGCAGATAGCTCGCGTCGTCTGTGTCGCCCTGCGACGCGTCGAGTAGCATCGTCAGGGTAAACGCCCCCGCCACCGCCGGGCAGCAGGAGCCGATGTACATCGCCGGCTGCCACGCGTCGAACGCTGCCACCAGCACGATCCCCACCATCACCGGCACCACCCAAACCACGAACAGCCCCAGGATCACCGCCCGCTGGCCGAAGACTTCGTGCATCCCCTGGAACGCGATCACGACCAACGCCCCGATCACCGCCAGCGTCACCAACCAACGCCCCATGCCCGGCTGCACCGTGTAGACCTCACCCGACCACAACGCCCACAACACCACGCCGTACCCCGCCCCCGCGATCAGCAGCATCGCCACCGTCGTCGGCCACGTCGTCGCTGCGTCCCACGTCAAAGGGATCCCCGACCGCTGAAACTTCTGCGCCCGCCGCAGACCCTTCCGCGCGGTCTGCCGCGTCGGCGTCGTCAGGCTCACGGTCATCAGCACCGCTAAACCCGCCACCACGAAGTACAGCCCGATGAGCAGCGTCTGCGCCTCCAACGGCCGAACCTCCGACATCCGGCGGAGCAAGTCAGCATTCACCGCCGCATCCGACAGCAGCGGCCACAGCGTGCCAACCAACAAAAACACGATGCCCGTTACAAAGAGCAACGAGAACCGCTTGGAAAACGGGTGCCACGCCGTGTCGACCCATTTACGCCGGACGACGTGGTACATCGCGGTCAACGCGAACAGCTGAACCACCAGCGAGAACGCCGTCGGGTTGAGCGACAGCCCGTAGAACGGCACCGATTCGTACTGCCGCATGAGCATCATCCGGGCCGGGCCCCACTGGTCCTGACCACTACGTTGCAGTTCCTCGGCGATCATCCCGTAGAACGTCGGCCGCACGGTAAGAAAGTCGAAAAACGACAGCCCCGCCCGCGCAAACAACGGCAACACCAGATACAGCACCGCCACTGTCCCCAACGAAACCAGGCTCGACTGCCACGGCTTGCGGCTGACCATCCCCGCCATCAGCCCCGTCATGTGGTAAAGCCAAACCGAGCTGAAAAAGACGACGTAGAAATGAGCCACCTTCAGCAGCGGCACCCCGCCCCGCAGCACGGCGTACACCACGAACGGCATGGTCAACGCGAACAGGAAATACTCCCGCGACGGCAGGCCAAACAGGTAGCCGACGATCTTCGCCGCTGGGCTCATCGGCGACATCCGGTGGTAGTCCAGCAGCTCGCGGTCCCGTTCCCTCGCGATCCCCGACGACACCGCCGAAGTCCCCATCCCCATCAACAGCACACACTGCACCACAATGAGCGGGACCAACGCCGTTTTCGCCGCGTTCACGGGGTCAAATTCATTTCGTTCGGTCAGGATGAGGTAAACCAACGAAAAAATAAACGCGACACAAGTCAGTGTGACCAATCCCCAACTCAGCGTTGGTATCAGCCGCATGCGTGTTCGGGCGTTCTGCACACAGATCGGGTTGGTAAAAACGTTGTAGCTCGACATCACGACACCTCCCGTGCGCCCACTTGGAGCATGATGTCTTCGACGCCGCGCTTGCGTTCGTAGAACGCGTGGACCGGCAGGCCACGCACGATCAGCTTGGCCAGCAGTTGCGAAACATCGGCGTCATCCCCATCGAAATCAAACTCGAGTACGGTCCGACCGTCGACCGCTTCCGCGTCTACCGTAACGCCGATATCCGCAAGGATATCGGCCGGCACTTCAACCGTTCCGACCAACTCCACGACCTGCCGCCGGCTGACCGCCATCTCCGAGACCAACGACTCGATTGGCCCGCTGACCGTCATCTCCCCCTTTTCCATGATGCCGACCGATGTACAGAAATCGGAAAGCTCCGTCAGGATATGCGACGAAACAAGGACCGTTCGCCCCTCAGCGGCCAACTGCCGCAGCAGGTCACGCAGCTCGATCCGCGCGATCGGGTCCAGCCCGCTCGCCGGCTCGTCGAGCAGCATGACCCGCGGCCGGTGCAACAGCGTCTTGGCGAGCACCAGCCGCTGCGTCATCCCCCGCGAGAGCGTCCCCGCCATCGCGTGGCGTTTGCTTTGCAAGCTAACCGCGTCAAGCACTTCGCCAACCCGTTGCTTGCGTTCCTCACGCGGCAGTCCGTAGGCCCGAGCGAAGACGTCGAGCAACTCGCCGACCTTCAGGTCGTCCCACACCGGAGCGAGGTCAGGCATGTAGCCCAGTACCGCGCGGGCCTCGGCGGCATGCGTCGCGGTGTCGTGGCCGGCGATAAACACCTCGCCGTAGGTCGGCTCCAGCAGCGTCGCGAGGACGCGGATCGTGCTGGTCTTCCCCGCCCCGTTCGGCCCGATCAGCCCGTAGACCTCCCCCGCCGGGATATCAAGGTTTAGCCCCCGTACCGCGGTCATGTCGCCGTAGTCGACCCGCATGTCGGAGGTGTGAATCAGGATGTCGGAACCCGAGGCAGACATGTCTGCCGATGATACGGCCAGGCGTCTCGCAGTGTTACGAAAAGACCGGTGCAGGGTCGCAATCAGGCCGAGCCGACTTCAGCGAGCGGTTCACAGGTGCGGTCCACCGCGACCGCGATGCGGGCGAGTTGGGTGATGAGTTCTTCGAGGACCGCGGGGCGGATGGACTGTGCGCCGTCGGTCATCGCGCGTTCGGGATCGACGTGCATCTCGATGGCCAGGCCGTCGCAGCCGGCGGCGACGGCGGCCTTGGCCATGGCGGGGACGAGGTGGGCTTTGCCCGTGCCGTGGGACGGGTCGATGACGATCGGCAGGTGGGTGCGTTCGTGCAGTTCGGGCACGGCCGACAGCGACAAGGTATTGCGGGTGTGGTCTTCGAAGGTGCGGATGCCGCGTTCGCAGAGGATCACGTTCGGGTTGCCCGCGGCGAGGATGTACTCGGCCGCTTGCAGGTACTCGTCGAGCGTCATCGACATCCCGCGTTTCATCAGCACCGGCTTGGGCTGATCGCCGCAGGCTTCGAGCAGCTTGAAGTTCTGGCTGTTGCGGGTGCCGATCTGGAGGCAGTCGGCGTACTTGGCGACCAACTCGACGTCGGAGGGAGTGAGGACCTCGGTGACGATGGGCAGGCCGGTGGCGTCGCGGGCGGCGGCGAGCATCTTGAGGCCGTCTTCGCCGTGGCCCTGGAAGGCGTAGGGGTTGGTGCGGGGCTTGAACGCGCCGCCGCGGAGGGCGTGGGCCCCGGCGGCTTTAGCGGCTTGGGCGGCGATGAGGATTTCCTTTTCGCCCTCGACGCTGCAGGGCCCAGCAATCACGGGGATCTGCTTGCCGCCGAACACACAAGCCCCACCCGAACCGACTTCAATCTGCGTCGTCTCGGTGTGGTCGGTCTTGGCCGCCATCTTGTACGGGGCCAGCACCTGTATGACCTTGTCGACGCCCGGGGCGCGTTCGAGGACGGCGCCGTCGACCTTGCGTTCGTCGCCGATCACGGCCACGACCGTGAGGTCCGTGCCAACGATCGGGTGGTCCTTCAGGCCCATCTCGCGGATCAGGCTAGTCACGTGATCCACCTGTGTGGAAGAGGCGTCGGGTCGCATCACAACAATCATGGGCAGGCTCCGTTTTCATTCGGGTGGTCTTAAGGTTCATCGCCAAGGTGAGGTTTCGGGAAGTAAATAAATCACAAAAAAGCCCGGCGTTTGGCCGGGCTGGGGTGGTCGTTTGATTCTCGGGAGAGAGCAGCTAAGCGACGTCCAACACGGCCGGGGGCCGGGTAAACCAAAAGCCAGCAAAATAGAAATACGCTTCGCGTCGCATGGCCTAAGTATCCACCGAAACCGCGGCAGGTCAAGCACGTCGGCGAATATTTTCGTTCTGCGCCCGACTTTTGGGGCGGGCCTTGGCTTATGGTGTAGCGATATGAACGAGAACGAGCGATCTGGGTCGAGCCGTGCTTCATGCTGTTTTTGTCTGATGCCGGTTCTTTTCGGGGCGGTGGCTTGGGCAGGAACCGCCGATGCCGACGACTTTGCGGGTTGGCAGGGGTTACGGGTGGTCGAGCAGGAGGGCTTCCCCGCACGGATGCGATCGGCCGACCTCGACGGCGACGGGGATGAGGAACTCGTTGTCGTTAACTTCCGTAACGCACGGCTCGATTTGTACCAATGGAAAGACACGGTGCCAGACACAGAGAACGTCGAGGCTTCAGAAGACGGCCACGTCAACGACCTGCCAATGGCGACGGAATTGGAGGCTAGCGAGGTCGCGGTGCGGCAGCCGCCGGTCGACGTGGCGGTATGGCAGAAGCCGTCCGGCGGGGCAAGTCTGTTTGTTCTGGTCACCGGCCCGAACCGGCTGATTCAGTTCGACCTTAACGACGAAAACAGCTGGGGCGTTATTAGGCAGTGGGACCTCTTGGCGGGCCGACTGGCGGGGGCCGACAGCGTAATTCAGATTGTCCGCGGCGAGCAAGCAGGCCAAGCCACAGTCTTAGTCAGCTTCAACGAGGGGATACAGGTCTTGAATATCGATCGAGGTGCCGAGGCTTCAACCGGGCAAGCCGCGCGTTGGTTGGAGCCGCGTGAGTCGGTCGGCCGCTTCGATTGGTGGTTAGCCGACTTCGACGGCGACGGAGATAAAGACTTGGTTGAGTGGACCAACGACAGCCAACGGAGCCTGCGCTGGCACGCCCGCACCGCCGACGGCTGGAGCCCGGCCCAGACGCTCTATGACCGCGCGGTCAATATGGCGTCGGTTTTTGCTCGCCCCGAGGCCGCAGCCGAGTTACTCGTTCTCGAATCGAATCCCGCGGGTATGGTCCGCCGCTACCGGCTGGGCCAAGGCGAAACCTCACCCCTCGGCCAACTCGAGCCGTTGACGCTGCCCGGCGGCGCTGACGCGGTGTGGTCTTCGCTGATCATCGATGGACAGCCGTACCTCGTCGTGGCCGATCCCAATCAGCCACGCGTCACCCTGTACCATCACGGCCCGTCGGGCTGGGCCGCGGGCGAGAGCTACCCGGTGAGCGGCAAAGTTTCGTCTATGGTCGAAATTAAGCCGGGACAGCTCCTCTTGATGACCGAGGGCGGAGGCGAACTGCTCGGCTCGACCTGGGACGGCAAACGCCTCTCTTTTCCCCGGCCTTTGGGGATGGTCTCAGCCTTCGAAGACGCCACGATCCTCGGTATCGGTCGCGGCCTCGATCACGCCTGGGCCATCGAAAAATCAGACGGCGATTTTCTTCTCCACCACATCACCGGGCTTGATGCAGATCAGGAACCGTTAGTGTCTGAAAGCAAGCCCGTCGTATTCGCCGGTGTTGCGGACAAGGCCGATCGTGCGTTCGCGTTGGGCAACGATCGGTTGCTTGTCGTTGATAAATTCGCAAAAGGGTTGCGTCTGGTTTCAAAAAGCGACGCTACCGGAAACGAAGCTCAAAGTACCAAGCCTAAGTCGCTGGCTCGAGCCAGCCTCAACGATTTCCGTATCTTTCGACAGGCTGACAAAAGTACGGGCGGCGAAGTGATCCATGTCATCCACATCACCGACGGGGTCGCTCAGTGGTTAGACGATGACCTGATCGCGACGGACCAGATCATGCTGCCCGATGGGCAACGCATCTCCGACTTGACGCTGCGTAGCGATGGCTCCGCATGGGCCCTGCAGGCGGGCGGCACGGCGATCCACCACCTCAAGCCCGACGAAGGCGGTGTGTTCCGGGTTGAGCAGACGACTCGGCTGCCCGGCGGAGGGCGGGGGATCGAATTAGACGGATCACTAGGCCTGCTCCTGCGGACGTCGCAGGGCGTTACTCGCTTGGCCGAGGGTCGACCGCAGGAACTCGAAGTCGTCCAGAGCCTCGACGCCCGCGCCGGCCGGCCCCGCGGGGTCAGCGACGCGACGGTGCACCGTGTAATGACCATGGATATCGACGGCGACGGCCGTGAGGACGCGGTGTTCGCCGACGACAGCCGTCACCAGCTCACCGCCCTGTCGGTAGACGACGGCGGCCAGCTCAAACCCGTGCTGTCCTGGCCGGTTTTCGAAGACCAAGCCTACCCCTACGGCGGCGGGGGCGACGAACAGGTCCGTGAGCCGCGGAGCGTGTTGGCCCTCGACCTAGACGGCGACGACCGGCAAGACCTCGCCCTGCTCAGCCACGATCGGCTACTCATCTACCTCGGTCAAGACCCGGAGAAGGAGGAAAACCAATGACGCCTGCAGTTCTAAAACAAATCGCTTTCAGTAAAGGTCTTACCGTATTAACGGCGATTTACTTTCTTGCCTTATCTTGCGTTGCAACCCAGGCAGAGGAAGCTCAAACCACTCTGGTCGGTCAGGTCGTTACCGCCACCCTGGTCGGCGGCGGTCAAGTGACCGGGATGCTGCTCCGTCACACCAACGCCGGCCTCGCCATCGACCTGCAGTTCGAGGTTCTGAACCTGCCGCCGGATCAGGTTCTCGATGTCGTTGCTCGCGAGGCGGAGGCCAAAACAACCGCGTCATCGGCGACGAATCGTCTGTTTACGACCGGCCGGCTCGAAGCATCGCCGATCCCTCAGCTCGTCGAACGCTTCGGCGACGCGGTGGTCCTCGTCCGGACCGCTTCGGGCCTGGGCACCGGTTTCCTGATCAGCAATCAGGGCCACCTCATCACGAACTACCACGTCGTCGAGGGCGAGACGCGGGTCTCGGTCACCGTAGCGAGCCAAACCGAACGCGGCCGAGAAAAAACCGAGGTGAAGGACGTCCGCATCGTTGCACTGCAGCCGCTCCGCGACCTCGCGTTGCTGCAGATCGAGTGGGACGAGGCCGAGCTCGCGGAGATTCCGGAACATGTCGTCATCAACGAGGCGGACGACCTGTCCGTCGGCGACCTCGTGTTCGCGGTCGGCAACCCCCTGGGCCTCGAACGCACCGTGACGCAAGGCATCGTCAGCTCTACCACACGCAACCTCGGCCAGCTTCGTTTCGTTCAGACCGACGCCAGCATCAACCCCGGCAACTCGGGCGGGCCGCTGTTCAACGCCCGCGGCGAGGTCGTCGGCGTCGCCTGTGCGGGCTTCACGTCGTTCGACGGCCTCGCGTTCGGTATCCCCTCGCAGGACCTCCGCGACTTCCTCGTCAACCACAACGCTTTTCTCTACGACCCCAGTCAACCGCAGAACGGCGTAAAGTATCTCGACCCGCCCTATCGGCCGGGACGCGACTCTGCTGTTTCAGATTGATCTTCATTCGGTTCAATCTCACCGACCTACCTCAACCCTTGGGACCAACAACATGACCCCCCGTTCACTCATGCCCACGATCAAGAACACCGCCTCGGCGACCGCCGTGACCCTCGGCACGCTCACGTCTGCTTTTACCTCCCCAGCCGCGATCGCCGAGCCCGGCCCGGGTTGGGAAGCCCTGCCCGCCGAAACGGTATTTGCTTTCCGCATGCCGCATACCCAGACGTTTCTCGAAGAGCTGCGGGCCAACACGGTCGCGGGCCAGCGCATCTTCACCGCTGAGAAGGTCGATCAAATCCTCACCCTCGTACAGCAGGAGAACGAGGCCGACTGGCAGGACATGGTCGATGGTTTGGCCGAGTACGGCTTCACCCTCGACGACCTGATGGCGATCGCAAAGAACAACTGGGGTATGGGCGTGGTCGCCCAGGAGCGAGGGGCGGACGAACTGCCGCGGATGCTGCTGCTGGGCTGGGCGGATATGGAAGACGCCGATATCGACCGGATATACGCTGCGATCGACAAAGCTTGGGAAGAAAATGAGATCAACGAATATTCACGTCGTCTCGAATACGAACTTGCGGGTCTCACTATCAGCCGTTTTTCTAACGGAGTAACCGGCCCCGATCGTGTCATAGACTGGGACACGCCTGACGACTTCAATTTAATGACACCCGATCAGCAGAACGCCCACTGGGAAGAGCTGCAAAAAATGAATGATGAAGTCGAGTGGGTCAAGATCGATGAAGGTCATCTCATGTTGACCAGAATGCCGGGTCGACTACTTGTAGCCCACGCCTTTCCACAGTCCGCAGATAACGTACGAAAACTCATGGAGATTGACCCTGATATTGATTGGGACATGGCCACGGACGTTGATACTGGAGAGAGAATATTCGCTAATTTCATCGAATCGTTGGACGGCGGGGCAGAAGACTCCTTTGCCGCCAAGGTCCTGGCCCAGCCCGACGCGGCAGCGGCCGTGGCGAGCGAGCTATCGCTTTTCGAGCTGTATGCCGACGGGCCGGCGTTGCTAGACCTGATCGAGGTGGCCATCGCCAGCGAAGAGGGCGAGGAAGACGCCCGGCAGTTCCGTACCGTGATGGACGCCCTGGGCTTCGACGGCCTCGGCGTCATCGCCGGGTCGGGCTACCTCGCCGACGGCGCCTTCCGTGCTGATTTCTTCAGCCAGATGGACTCGCCCCGGTCCGGCCTGCTCGGCACCCTCGACGGCCAAACCCTGCCCGCTGCCCCGCCGGCGTGGGTGCCGGCCGGCGTGTCCTACGGACACCTGGCTTACGACCTGGGCAAGCTGTACGACGTTGTCGTTCAGGCCGCCCAAGCGGTCGGCGGCCCCGAGGTCATGCAGCAGGTCCAGTTCGGGAACATGATGGTCCAAGGCCAGATCCAGGCCGACATCCCGACGATCTTGAGCTCGCTCGGCATCCGCCACAGCTTTATCGCGGCCGAGTCTCGGGAGATCACGATCGAAACCGAACAGTACGACGTCGAGACCGAAACGTTCAAGACCGTCGAAACGACGCAAATGATGCAGCCATTTGCCTTAGTTTGGGAGCTCGAAGACCCCGTGGTCTTCGACCGGATTATGAATACCGCCAAGGGTTTCGCGGCCGGGGCCGGCGAGATGGTGCAATTTGTCGACGAACAGGGATTTACCGGCGTGCGTTCAGACGCTGCGGGCATGTCGATGGGCGTGATGCTCGGACAGGGCAAACTCGTCGTAGGCGTTGGCCCCGAGATCCTTACCGAGACCCTCGCCGCGATCAACAACCCTCCCGCCGGCGAGGCCAGCCTGGTCGGCTCGCCGCTCTACCGCGAGGGTGAGGCCCTGCTCGGAGCTCAGGAAAACATCCTCTACGTGATTCAGGATACCGGAGCGGACTGGGTCAGTTATAAGAAGCAGATCGTTAAGCTGATCGAAGAGCAGGGCGACCTGGACGATGCGTTACTCGAAGAGATCAAAGCCTTGCTGCCCAGCGACGCCGACCTCAAGGCCGCCTTCGGCGTGACCGTAGCCGACGCGGTGATGACCGAATCCGGGCTCGTCTACCGCGGCGCTACCGCCCTGCCCGCAGAGTGATCGCGGCAAAGCGATTCTCAAGTCTGACTACGTTTGATTTAAAGAAGACGCCGCCCGGTCCTCAAAGAGCGGGCGGCGTCTTTCATGATGCGGGCGACAGGAATCGAACCTGCACTCCGGTTAAGGAACCAGAACCTAAATCTGGCGCGTCTGCCAATTCCGCCACGCCCGCGGGTCGAACCGCATTGTAGCAATCACCCCCGCGAGCTTCACTCGGGCGGGCCGCTGTCTCCGCTGGCCGCGGTGTGTGCTTCGGGTAGTTGCTCGGCCTGGTAGCCGCCCTGCTTCTTGAAGTAGATGAGGAGCAACAAGTAGCAAACAAACATGATCAACGGCAGAGCCGCGACCTTGAACAGCGCCGTCTGCTTGGCCTCGTCGGTGACCTGGGTGACCGCTTCCTGATCTTCTTCGCTGAGCAGTTCCAACTTGGCGTTGTCGAGCGGGCGGTAGCTGCCAAGCACGCTGGTGGCTTCTTCGCCCATCACCTGTTCGTGCAGGGCGGGCTTCTCGGCGGCCAAAGTGCTGTCGATGTGGTTGTCCTGGATGGCTCCAAGCAGCGGGTTTCCTAGGATGCCAACGCCCAGCATGCCGACCCCGGCGATCGCGTTGAGCGTGAGGGCTCCGCCCTTGGGGAATCGCTCGGCGACCAGGCCGAGGGTCGTCGGCCAGAAGAAGGTTTGGCCGATGCCGTAGATCGTCGCCGCCAGGAGGATGATCAAGCCCGCCGCCGTCGACAAGAACACCAAGCCGGCCGCCGCGAAGAGGGTGCTGACCATCAGCAGGCCCAGCGGGTTGAGGGCCTTGACGATCGGCCCGCAGAACAGACGCAGCGTCATCATGATGGTGGCGGTGTAGATCAACACCCAGCCGCCGTCGATGCCGAACTCGGCGTTCATGACCGGACTCATCAGGCTCTTGATCCAGTTGTCTGTCCCGAGTTCGGTCGTCGCCAGCAGGATCATCAACAGAAGCAGGAAGGTGAACATCGGCCGGCCCAGCGACCGCGTGTAGGCGAAGTAGACGCCGGTGATGGCGACGATGCCGATCCACGCGGCGTTTACGTCGTAGCCGCCCAGCTCAAACAGGCTCGGCCAGCCAAGGACACGGCCGAGCTCAATCAGGATAAGCGACGAAGCGATAAAAGCCCCGATCGCCCCCATCTCCGCGAGCATATCGCGGTAGGAAACCCCCGCTGCGACGCGTTCGTTGACGGGGAACTTGGTCTTGAGCATCATCACGCCGTAGACCACTGTCGGGATGAGCAGCAACGCGACCTTCCAGCGCCAGTCGATCGCTCCGGCTTCGAAGTTGCTGCCGATGATCCCTTTTGTACCCAGCGACAGGGTCAGCAACCCGCCGACGATCAGGCCCGCCGGCCAGCCCGCGTGCAAGATGTTGAGCCACTTGGTTTTTTGCTTCCAGAAGATGGTGGCGATCACCGGGTTAATGACCGCTTCGACCGTGCCGTTACCCAGCGCGGCGATGAAGTTGCCCCAGTAGAGGACCCAGTAGCCCGCGTCTTGGCCGGCCTTGATCTCTTCGGGAGTCGCGTCGGCCCCGGCCAGAACGGTCGGAGCCAAGATGGTGACGACGGCCGAAACCGTGTGGCAGGCGAAGGCAAAAGCCAAGGCCTTACCGTAGCCTACTCGGTCGATCACTAGGCTGAACAGCACGATGCTGATCGCAAACGGCCAGAGCCCGGCACCAAAAAGTTCACCCTTCTGCGTCGCGCTGAGGCCGAACTGCACACCCCAGTCGTCGATGATCAATGCCCTGATGATGAACGCAAACGACGTCGCGATCAGGGCAATGAAGCAGGTAACAAACAGCCACTTGGCCTGACGGCTCGATAAGTCTTGGTCATTCATACGGCGATCTCAGAGAAGCGGGATAGGATTTTTGCGGATTTGGTGGTTCCTCTAGAAGTCAAAACTATGCCCACGCCCGCAGTGTGTCAATGCGAGGGTATGGAGAACAGCTCTTCAGGACGGAGTTGAATCGCTTGGCTTTGGCCCTCTGGCCAGAAACCGGCTGACCTCCCACGGCAGCCACACCAACGCCATGATGAACGCCCCCAACGCCTGGAGCCCCAGTATGCGCCAGGGCCACGGCGGCAGCAGGTCGAGCGGCGTCGCGGCCCCGGCGTCGACGTTGCCGACGTAGGCGTAGTTCCAGCCCTCGTTGGCGAGGTTCAGCGGGAGAATGACGCCCAGGTAGGCAAGAGTCACCAGGCAGGCGGTGCCGTAGTCGCGGGCATACGGCCGGTAGCGGTTCACGGCGCAGTCGTAGACGGCGTAGAAGATGACTAAACCGTGGCTGATCCAGAACAGCCAGAAGCGGATGTGCTCGGGGCCGTAGCTCAGCGTCGGCGTGACGAGGCCCCAAATGCTCAGGCCTAGCGCCCAGAAGTAGAGCGTCGCCCGCATCGTCCGCCACCGGGTCAGCAGCGCGACCGGCCCGACCAGCCCCGCGAGGTCGCAGACGTGCAGCGGCAGGCTGTCCGTCCAGTCCTGTTCCAGGAGCAAGAAATACACCTGCATAAACACCCAAAACGCCAGGCCGAGCCAGGCGATCGCAGCGGTAAATTGCCTTTCTCGGTTTCGTCGGCGGGTTCTTCGGCCCCACATGACCAGCCCGACGATTACCGCCACGCAAGCCATCGCCGCCACCGCGTGCAGCAGCGAAAACGACTCGAATCCCTGGGCTAACGCGATTCTCATACGGCTTTATCTTCTTACTCGCCGAACCATGGCATGCTGCCTAATCGTCCTAGTCTCAGGCGGGTTAGGGTTACTCGCTATTCCCACTAACAATGTCCTGAAGCTCGTTAAAAGGTAAATTGTAGGTCAACGTATCGGGCGGCAAGCCCCGAGGGTCTTTCCGGCATGAAACAGCCTTTCCGTATCGCTGATCTGGAGTCGACGTCGAGCGTTCGTCAGTCGCTATTTAAATCGGCCCGCCCGGCGGTTGAGCGTGCGCTGCGGCTGCCTCCGCTAAACGAGCTCTACGCCGATATCGTCGCGCACGACGCGGGCCGCGAGCGCCCGTTTGCCGACAAGGCTTTGGAAGTCATGGGGGTGTCACTCGACCTCAACGAGACCGCCCTGAAACAGATCCCGAGTGAGGGGCCTTTGGTCGTCGTGGCCAATCACCCGTTCGGCGGGATCGAGGGGATCATCCTCGCGTCGCTGCTGCGGCGGGTTCGGCCGGACATTAAGCTGCTAGCCAACGACATGCTGGCCTGCATCCCCGAGCTACGCGAGACGTTCTTCTTTGTCGACGTGTTTGGTGAGAACGCCGAGGCCCGGAGGCGTAACGCCGGGGCGGTGCGGCAATCGATGTCCTGGGTCGGTGATGGCCACGCTCTGGGCGTCTTCCCGTCAGGCGCGGTTTCGCACTTCACGTTGCGTCAACGGCACGTGGCTGACCCGCCCTGGCAGAACACGACGGCGCGGATCGTCCAACGTACCGGGGCCACCGTCGTACCGATCTTCTTCGACGGCCGCAACAGCAACCTGTTCCAGATCGCCGGGCTGGTGCACCCGGTCTTGCGCTCGGCGATGCTGCCCAACGAGCTGCTCAAACGCCGCCGCTCACGGGTGTCGATGGTGGTTGGTAATCCGATCACACCAGAACGAACCAGGAAACTGACCGACCGCGACGAGTTGACCGACTACCTGCGGGTACGGACGTACCTGCTGCGGCCGAAGAACCGGGCGGTCGGTAAAAACGCGCTGCCGGACGAGTCGGGCTACGCCGAGGTAATCCCGCCCGAATCACCCGACGACCTGGCCGACGAGATCCGGACGTTGCCCGCCGAGCAGACCCTGCTGACCAGCGGCGAGTACGACGTGGTCGTCGCCCATCGACCGCAAATGGATGCGCTGCTCCGGGAGATCGGTCGGCTGCGCGAGATCGCCTTCCGCATGGTCGGCGAGGGTTCGGGCAAAGCCGCCGACCTCGACCGTTTCGACGACCACTACCTCCACCTCATCGTCTGGAACCGAACGACCAGCGAGATCGTCGGCAGCTACCGCATGGGCGCGACCGACCAGATCTTGCCGACGCTCGGCGTCAAAGGGCTGTACACCAGCACGCTCTTCAACTTCCGCCGGAAGCTGATCCGGCAGGTCACCCCTGCCCTTGAGCTCGGCCGATCGTTCGTCCACCCCGACTACCAACGAAGCTACCAACCGCTGCAACTGCTGTGGAAAGGGATCGCCGCCTACGCCCAGCAGAATCCCCGCTACCGCCACCTGTTCGGCCCGGTAAGCATCAGCGCCCAGTACACCTCGATGTCGCAGGCGCTGCTGATGCGATTCCTCCAGCTCCACCGCTTCCTGCCGAGTATCGCCAGCCACGTAAAGCCCAAGAACCCGCCCGCGCCCCACCGGGTGCGCGACTGGGACCCGGCCGCGTTTTCGAACGTGGCGTCGGACCTCGAAGAGGTCGGCCAACTGGTGCAGGAGATCGAAGCGGACGGCAAGCCGATGCCCGTGCTGCTCCGCCAATACCTCAAGCTCAACGCTCAGTTCCTCGGGTTCAACGTCGACCCAGACTTTGGTAACGTACTCGATGGGCTGATGTTGATCGATATGCCGAGCATGCCGGACACTATCGGGCGACGCTACTTTGGCAAAACCGGGTGGCCGCGCTACCGCGGCCTGCACGGCCTTACCTAAGAAACTTTACTTCGCTTCCCAAAACTAGGTTGGTCTTAACGTTTTCAGGACGTAATTTTCGCCCATTCGGCGTCGGCACGGTCGCGTAGTTGGTCACGATCTTTCTGCCAGGGCTTGAGCGTGTCGGTAAGCCAAGCTTTGTAAAAAACGAATAACCGCCCGTCGTGAACTTCGAAGCGCTTGGGGTTAATCTCGACTTTCTTGCCGTCGGCCATGGCATAGGCGCACCATCCGCCGTAGGCGGGCGCGAAAGCCGCTGGTTCGGCGAGGAAAGCTTCGCGGTTGGCCGCGTTTGCGAAGCGGTAGGTCGCCCCGGCGAATTCGGCGGTGAGGTCTTTTTTGCCCGGCAGCGGCTTGCCGCCGTAGTCGGGGAAGTAAGCCACGGGGTCGTAGCCCTCGAGCGCAAGGCCCTTTTTGTCCGTGTTGAGGTCTGCGTAAGCCGGGCTTACCGTAACAGACATAAGGCCAAGGAAAAGAATCAGCAGCACGGCTTGGCAGTTATATTTCATAAGCGGTTCCCTTCTTGGTATCAGCTTAACCCAAGTAGCAGGGAATTTAATCCGCTAGCGCGTGCAGCTGACGGGTTTTGTAGTAGGACCGTATCCGGCCGAGTAAAGGGAAAATCCCGGGCGGCTTAAGTTTTTTCTCACGGCGGTTGGCGTGGCCGATCGCAAAGCACACCGCCCACTGCTTGAAAAGGGTCCGGTACGCCCGCCACAGCGGCCAGGACGGGTCGTAGAGGTTAGTTGATTCGCTGGTAACGCCGTTGAGTTCGAGCACAGCGAAGTCTTCGCCGCGTTTGAGCCCTTCAGGATCAGCGTAACGAGCGTCTAGCCGGCCGAAGTAGAAACCGTCCATCCGCTGGATCACTTCGTCGACCGCTAGTTCGAGCTCCGGCGTGATCAGATGCCTTCCATCCGCGAAAAGCGTGCCTTGGCAATGGTTGCCCGCCATCGCCAACCGTAGCGTCTCGCCTTCACCGAGCACCCGGTCGGCCTGCTCGACGAATCGCTCCATGAAGACGCCGGCCTGCATGCGGTAACGCGTGTGGCTCCAGACCAGTTCCTCGATCGTTGACTCGCCGTCGCCGGTTAGTTCCGGGAAACGCTTGTCGGTGATCGAAAAGATTTTGCCCCGCAGTTCGCCGGGCATGCGGATATAAAAGATTCCCGCTTCGTATGGGCCGGGGTGATAAGTTTGGAGTAACGCTGGGCCCGAGGACTTGGCGAAATAATCATCGAAGCCCGCATCGGTCTTGACCAGCTTTACGCCGACGCCGCGTTGCGCGGCATCGGGTTTGAGGATCAGCGGCAGTGACCATCCGCGTTGTTCCATCTGTTGCCGAGCGTTGTCGGCGTCATTGACTAGCACCGCCGGCAGGACGTGTTCGTCGGTCGGCGTGCACAGCGCTTCGGTGATCTCTGCCTTCGACTCGCCCACCACTCCGCCGTCGGGCAACCCCGGGTTTGCCAGCGTCCACACCGTGAGCGAACGGTAACGCAACGCCAGCCAAACGAGCCAAGGCACAAGCGGCAAATAAAATACCCACGCCGGCCAAAACTCCCACCGCCAGAGCCGACTGACCTTCACCCATAGCCGCTGCCGGCCGCGCTTCGTCGGCAGATGCAGCAGCACCCGAACGAGTACCACTAGCGCCAGCACCGCCGCGATCAATGCCAGCCAGCTCTGGCCGAACAGGAGCTTGAACGGGCTCGCCGCCGCCTCACCCAACACGATCACCAGGATCAACATCACGGGCGCCCAGATCAGCACCGCCAGGAACGTCCACAGCGCGAACCGCCCCGGCTTCTTGCCGAGCGCCCCGGCCGAGACGTACAACGGCAGCCGCGTCCCCGGGATAAAGCGGGAAGCCAAAACCGCGGTCCAGCCGTGGGTGTCGAACCATTCGCCCAACGCCTCGACTTTCCGGACTGGCAACCGCCCCGCCACCGGTTTCCAAGCCAACGCCCGCCGACCGAAAACCCAGCCGACCAGATACAGCGCCAGGTCGCCGGTGAAGATGCCGACGAATACCGCGAAGACCCCGAGGAAGAGGTCGAGCTGGCCGTCGCGCACCAGCAACCCCACGGTGATCGTCGTCGGGTCTTCGAGGATATAGCTCGCCCCGATAATCGTCGCCACCGACCACCACGGGTTTGTCCCCCGGGGGATGTTGAGGTCAACCGGCAGCACGCTGGGCTCGGGCCTCTCGGCTCCGGGTCGGTAGACCGTCCGGCGGGTCGGGCTTTCGCCGTGCGTGCTGTTGCGTATCACGAAAGGCACGATTTCTTCGGCCAGCAACTCCGCCCCTTCGTCGTCGAACACCATGAAGTGCGAACGATCATACATGACCAGTTCGCTGTGCTCGACGATGTCGTGGTGCTGCTCTGCGGCCCAGGCGGGGACGAGCGGGTCGTGTCGGCCGTGCAGGATCAGCAGCGGCGTTTCGCGGGCGTCTATGTTTTCGAGGTAGCCGCGCATCGGCCGCTGGTCGGTGTCGTTGAAATTGCGGATGAAGGCGTGTCGCCAAGAGCGCGGGCCGAGCAGGCCGAAGTGCGGCAGCAACTCGGGGGCAACCACCAGGGCCGCGTAGCCCACGGTATATTTGAAGTGTTCGAAGCCGTAGTTGCCGGTGCCCTCGCCCTCCTGGATGCCGATGCCGCCGTAGAAAATCAGGGAGTCAATGCGATCGGGCGCGAGGTCGTGCATGTTCAACGCGACCCCGCTGCCCATCGAGAAGCCCAGGACATGGGCGGTATCCAGATCGAATTCGTCCAATAACGCCAACACGTACCGAGCGTGGGCGCGGGTGCTGTACGACGGCACCCATTTCGACGACTCACCGAAACCCGGCAGGTCGACCGAGATCACCCGGAAGTAGGGAGCCAGCCGCGGGGCAAGTAGATCGAAGTGTTCTTTTTTCCCCGGTGAGCCGTGTAGCAAGATTAAGGCCGGCTTATCCACGCCCGCTTCCCCGTAGGTGCGGTAAGACAACGCCGCCGTCGAGCCCGGTTTTTCACCGTCGCGTGTGAAACTCGAGGTCTCAATTACGCCTGCGGCCCTTGACGCGGCCGACCATTTCTGCGCTGTTTCGTTTCGTATCGGCAGCGACTGAAACACGGCCGACGCGATCACAAGCAGCAGGTAGATTTTCCACCACCACCGATCCCGGAGCCGTTTTTTATGGCGTTGCCGGCCGGGCTCACGCGGCTGTTCTTCCGTCAATCGCTTACCCCAACCAGACGCGGTAGCTCCTGCCGACTTGGCGGCCCCTCGATCCCGTAGCGGTCAACCTCGACGTAGGACATCACCAATCCTTCGGGGGCCATATCGATGACGGTTCGGCTGACCGTGCGGGCGTCTTCCCGACACATCGTGACCGAGAGCGGTGTGCGATCGGCCCAGCCGTGCCGGTGGAAGTGGTCCTGAGCGGCAGTATCAGCAGGCGGATCGGCATCGAACAACGCCCGCCGCGGCAGATCGACGAGGTGATCGCCCAGCCCTGAGCTGGTCAACATCAGCGGTAGTCCCGAATGATCGTCTAGCTCAACGGACAGGCCGCGGCCGTTGCTACGCATCCGGGCGACCCGTTGGCCGTCGGCCAAGAGCAAGCGGAACGGCATCACCCGGTCGGCCTCGATTTTCTTCAACGCTTCGACCGCCGCCTCGACGTCGGCGTGACGCATCATCTCGGGAACGATTCCGCCCCGACTCACCCGCCCTTCTGGCGAGACGTCGGCGTCGGGTGCTTTCACGTTGAGCAGGGTCGCGATGAGACCAGCGTCGTTGACGCCGACCCAGGTGCCTTGGCTGACCACGTCGATCGGCATCAACGCGGTGCGCGGCCCGCAGCGGCGGACCTGCGGGGGCAACGCAGCCGGCCGGGTGTGCTGCTCGTCGCGGTTGGTAACGAGACGAAGTGTGCCGGGAGCGGCTCCCGGTTTAATGAGCGTGACGGTACACATAAGACGGGTAGAAGATTCAGGACGCCTTGGCGGCTTGGTCGTGTTTCAGGGTGCCGGGAGCCATCCCGAAATCTCCGGGGACGACAGCACCGACCGCCTTGGCCATGCCGCCGATCATGGCGTTGTGGTGGATCGTGTGGCTCAGCACGAAAGCAATCTCGCGGGTCACGGTCGATTCCGCCCGCAGCGGCGGGCCGGCCGGGGTGAGCAGGAACGACGTCGTGACCTCACGGTCGGCGACTTCGGGGGATAACGCCGCGAGTTCGGCTTCGATCCGCTCCAGCTCGCGGTGGGCAACTACCGGGTCCGTCTCCACGGTATTACCACGCTCTCTGGCTTCGTAGTCGACTAGCCCGCCGTTGATCCCGTTGAGCAGAGCCTTCGCGTGATCGAGGCAGTGCCGGACGTGGCCGCCGAGGCTGCCGCTGTAGGTCGTAACCGGCTTGAGGTTGTATTGGTCCACGTTCAACTCCCGCACCAAACGGCGGAGTTGCCCCAGGACTTCGCGTAGCGGATCGAAGTGGTTAATCACATTTTGCCGCTCGGCGGTAAGCGAACCCGAAACAGTGGTGGTTGTCGACATCAATTACCTCATGCACCCTGGGAATCATTGAATTTAAAAAAGCGTAACCCCAATCGCAACCCTGCGATAAGGAAAATAATTCCCGTAAAGCCGTGAATCACTGGTCTCCATAAGCGGTCGGCCATGCGCATAAGGCGGGTAGAAGCACGCTCCGTGGTTTACTACAGTATCGCGACATGAAAGAACCTATATCTCCTGCGTCAAAATGGCCTTCGCTCGAAACGGTCGAGCCGATCGGTGCTCGGGTCCTGATCCGCAAAGACCAAGACAAGAAACAGACCAAATCGGGCATCCACCTCCCAGATAAGATCGAAATCCCCACCCTCACCGGGCGGGTGGTGACGGTATCGGCGGAAGTGTCCATCGACGAGAAATACCCCATCAAGGAATACGACCGGGTACTCTTCAACCCCAAAGAGGCGATCCCCGTCGATTTCGAGGGCGATAATAGGTTGTTCGTCGTCCCGGTCGAGAACATTGTTGCCGTTTTCCGCAAGGCGGAGGACTGACCGGACTTTGGGGATAGCACCGATCCGATCCACGTTATCGCATCTATCGATAAACTTCCCTCCGTGGAAAACTCAGACTCACTACCAATCCGCGGAATTAAGCCGTTCGAAGCTTCCTTACGGCCGCCCGGCTCCAAAAGCCTGACCAACCGGGCGTTGCTGCTCGCGGCGCTGGCCAAGGGCCCCTCAAAACTCACCGGCGTGCTTTTCGCCGACGACACCCGACGGATGATCGAGGCGCTAGAAACCCTCGGCTTCGAGATGCGGGTCGACGAGCCGAGCCGGGCCGTCACGATCAAGGGCCGGAGCGGTACCATCCCCCGCGACGCCGCGGAGCTCCACCTCGGCAACGCGGGCACAGCGATGCGTTTCCTGACCGCGGCCCTCTGCCTGGGCTTGGGCGAATACACCCTCGACGGCATCCCGCGGATGCGCCAGCGGCCCATCGGCGAACTCGTTGATCCGCTCGTCGAACTCGGGGCCGACATCGAATATCTCGGCGAAGACGGCTTCCCCCCACTCAAGGTCATCGCCGAGCCGCCCGGGATGAACGGCGGTTTTTTGGAACTCACGCCGACGCTGTCGAGCCAATTTATCTCGGCCATGCTCATAATCGGGCCTTACCTCCACAACGGCCTCGAGATCGAGTTCGATGGCCCGGTAACTAGCCTGCCCTACGTCCGGATGACGCTGAACTTGATGAAGCAGTTCGGGGCCGACTTCGAAGCCGATACCGGCTACCGGGCGGTCCACGTCCCCGCGGGGAAGTACAAGGGCTACGACTACCCCATCGAGCCGGACGCCAGCAACGCCAGCTACTTCCTCGCCGCCGCCGCCGTCGTGCCCGGCAGCCGCTGCACCATCGAAGGGCTGGGCTCGCGTAGCCTGCAGGGCGACGCCGAGTTCTGTGATGTCCTTGGTCGCATGGGTTGCGGGGTCGACCAACAACTCGACAACACCACCGTCACCGCCCCGCCCGAGCAGAGCCGACTCCGCGGCGTGGACATCGACCTCAACGACATGCCCGACATGGCCCAGACGCTCGCCGTGGTCGCCCTCTTCGCCGACGGCCCCACCACGATCCGCAACGTCGGTAACCTCCGCGTCAAAGAAACCGATCGGATCGCCGCCCTAGAGAATGAGCTTGTCAAGTTCGGCGCCTCGGTCACCACGATCGAGGACGACATCACCATCACGCCCCCCGCCGAGGGTGTCGAATCGTTCCTCCAAAACGCGGGCGGCGCCGCCATCGACACCTACGACGACCACCGGATGGCCATGGCATTCGCTGTCGCGGGCTTGGCCGTGTCGGCGGACAATGAGCCGCTGGTTACGATCAACGACCCGCGTTGCGTCGAGAAAACCTTCCCCGATTTCTTCGACTACCTCAGCCGTTTGAGTGGTTCCGCCGATGCCTAAGATCATCGAATGAGTTCGCCATTTTTCAATAACCCGTCTGACCAAGTGGTTAATGTTGATTTCGCCCACCGGGTCCGTTTTACTCGCCGTGCGTTTGACGTTACCAACCCAACGCTCCGCGATGTTTTCGACAGCGAGGAAGAAACCGGCGGCCCGCGACCGCGGATTCTCGTCATCGTCGATCAGGGCCTCATACAGGTTAACAACAACCTTCAGCAACAAATCACCGACTATTTCACCCATTGCAGCAATCACCTTCCCGAAATCGTCAGGTTCAGGGCGTTGCCGGGCGGCGAAATAATAAAAAATGACCTATCATTCCTGGAAGGCTTACTGGCGGACCTCAACCAACACGGGATCGATCGACGGTCGTACGTACTCGCGATCGGCGGCGGCGCACTGCTCGACACCGCAGGCTTCGCGGCGGCCGTGACCCACCGCGGCGTTCGGCTCGTCCGGATGCCGACGACGACACTCGCCCAATGCGACTCGGGCGTCGGCGTGAAGAACGGCGTCAACATGTTCGGCAAGAAAAACTTCATCGGCAGCTTCGCCGTGCCGCACGCCGTGATCAACGACCTCGCCTTGCTCGACTCGCTGAGCGACCGCGACTGGCGTTGCGGTTTGGCCGAAGCGGTGAAAGTCGCGTTACTGAAAGACGCGGACCTTTACGCAGATATCCGCAAAAACATACCCAGCCTTAATCAACGACAAGCGAACGCGGCCGACCCAATCTGGCAACGCTCAGCCGAACTTCACCTGCAACACATCTGCCTGCCAGTTGATGAAGGCGGGGGCGGCGACCCTTTCGAGATGCAGACCGCCCGGCCGCTGGACTTCGGCCACTGGGCCGCCCACCAACTCGAAGCCCTTAGCAACTACGAACTCCGCCACGGCGAAGCAGTCGCGATCGGCCTCGCTCTCGACGTCACCTACAGCCAACATGCCGGTTTACTAGAGGCCGAAACGGCCCGCGAAATCATCCAAACCCTCAACGGCCTGGGTTTTACGCTGTCGCATCCACGTTTAAGCCACGCCGATCTATTGGACGGCCTTGACGCCTTCCGCGAACACCTCGGCGGACGGCTCACGGTCACGCTGCTCCGCGGTATCGCCGACCCGATTGACCTCCACGAGATCGACCGGGCACTGATGCAACGCTGCGTCGATGTGCTGCTCACCTCTGCTGAAGCTTTACCGTCTCCTTGATCGCTTCCGGAATCGGGTCGCGAAAATTTGCGCAACAACAATGGATAGCCCGGAAACGCCACCAACCTGCCCGATGCCGCTTGAGTCACTGCTCGACCGCACATTTCTAGAACATCGGGCCAAGCTCTTGGACCTCGCGGCTTTTCTCGACCGCTGCGAACGCTGCCCCGCTGAACAAGGAACCGACCACCGCCTCAAGGCGCTACGGAAGGCGATGGAAATCATGATCGACGACCAGCCTCAGCGCGCCCGGCGGATCCTCGAAGAACTCAGCGACCCCTCGTCCGACTTGCTGGATACTGCCCCCGGCAAAGGCGCGACCGGCGCACCCCCAAAAAGTAAGTAGGCCTTGCCGTACATCGACCCGCACATCCATATGGTCAGCCGGACCACCGACGACTACCAGCGTATGGCGATGGCCGGCTGCGTCGCAGTGACCGAGCCCGCGTTCTGGGCCGGCTTCGACCGCTCGTCGCCGCGTGGCTTCTACGACTACTTCGTCCAGCTCACCGACATTGAGCCGAAGCGTGCCGCCGCCTACGGCATCGCACACCACGCCTGGGTCTGCATCAACCCCAAAGAGGCCGAGGACGTCGGCTTCGCCCGCGAGGTCGTTGAGCTGCTACCTGAGTTTCTAAACAAGCCGAACGTACTCGGCGTCGGTGAGATCGGCCTGAATAAAAATTCTAAGAACGAGATGGCTATCCTCGAAGCTCAGATCGCGTTAGCAGTCGAGCGCAACCAACTCATCCTCGTCCACACGCCGCACCTCGAAGACAAGCTCAAGGGCACCCGCCTGATCCTCGACGCGCTGAAACGCAACGGCAAAGTATCGCCCGACCGCGTGCTAATCGACCACGTCGAAGAACACACCGTCGGCGAGGTGCTCGACCGCGGCTACTGGGCCGGGATGACGCTCTACCCCGACAGCAAATGCACGCCGGCGCGGGCGGTCGACATCGTCGAGTGCTACGGCGGCGAACGCCTATGGATCAACTCGGCCGGCGACTGGGGCTGCAGCGACCCTCTGAGCGTGCCCAAGTGCATCGCCGAGATGCGCCTCCGCGGCCACAGCCCGGAACTGATTCATAACCTGACCTTTGGCAACCCACAGAAGTTCCTCGCCCAGTCGGGCAAGTTTGTCGTCTAACATAAGCCCATGCGTGACGCACTCGGCCCCCGCCCCCCCGGAACTTTCCCCGGAATCCCGCCCGGCTCGATCCTGGGCTACTGCACCAACGTCCACGCAGGGGCGACCTTCGGTCAGGTCAAAGCCAACCTCGAACGATACGCCCTGCCGGTCAAAGCCGAAGTTAGCCCGGAACGGCCGATGGGCGTCGGCCTGTGGCTGTCGGCCGACGCGATGCAGGAAGTCATCGAGCAAGACCTTGCCCCTGGGTTCCGCGACTGGCTCGGCGAGCGTGGGCTGCTGCCGTACACGTTCAACGGCTTTCCGTTCGACGACTTCCACCAGCCGGTGGTGAAAGACAAGGTTTACCTGCCGCACTGGGCCGATGGCGACCGCTACGCCTACACGCTGGGCCTCGCCTCGATCTTGGCCGAGTTGCTACCCGATGGCGGCGAGGGCTCGATCTCGACGCTACCGATCGGCTGGCCGGCGTCGTTCTGCGACTCGCCCGACGCCTACGCGACGCAAGCGAGAGGCGCGGCGGATCAACTCTTGAAATTAGTCCACACCCTGGCCCGGATCGAGCTCGACACCGGCAAGCACCTGCATATCGACCTCGAGCCCGAGCCGGGCTGCGTGCTGGAGTCGGCGGCGGGCGTCGTCGAGTTTTTCGAGCGTTACCTGCTCGGCGGGCCGGACGACGTCAGCGTGCTGGGCTACCTACGGGTCTGTCACGACGTTTGCCACTCTGCGGTAATGTTCGAGGAGCAGGCCGAGGCGTTGGCGACCTACCGGCAGTCCGGGATCAAGGTCGGCAAGGCGCAGCTGTCGTCCGCCGTCCGCGTGCCGTTCGGCGAGATGGATGCCGACACCCGCGGCGACGCCTGGCAACAACTCGGCTCGTTCTGCGAAGACCGCTACCTACATCAAACCTCAATCCGCACCGACGACGGCCGGGTGAATAGCTACGTCGACCTGCCCCAAGCAATGGCCGACCACGACAACGCCCCCGAAGACGGCGAGTGGCGGGTCCACTTCCACGTCCCGATCCACCTCGACACCTTCGACTCGATCCAGACGACCCGTCACGAGATCGGCAACTACCTCAACGCCATCCAGCCCGGCGACGAGACGAACCACTTCGAGGTCGAGACCTACGCCTGGGACGTCCTGCCCGAGCCGCTGCGGGTCGACGACTTGGCGGCGGGGATCGCCGCAGAGTTGCGATCGGTGATCACGGGATACAGCCGATGATCGGGCAATACGTCAAGGCCTGGCTAGAACTCGGACGCATCAGCAACCTGCCGACGGTTTGGTCCAACGTGGTGCACGGCCTATCCGTCGGATGGTTTGTTTCCGTCCTCGACCCGCAGCGACTCATGTTCGGGTACGTCGAGCCGATCGGCTGGCTGGACCTCGGCTGGTTGCTCAACCAGGCGTTTTTGCTGCTGGTAGGCATGAGCCTGCTTTACACCGCGGGGATGGTGCTCAACGACGCCTGCGACGTGAGCATCGATCAACAAGAACGCCCCGAACGACCGATCCCCAGCGGCCGAATCACTCGCCGAGAGGCTTTCGTCGGAGCGGTCGTAATGCTTGGCCTCGGTTGGGGCTGCACACTTGTCTACCCCCCGGCCGTTTCGCTGTGGGCTGGCGTACTCGTTGTGGCGATTGTGGGATACAACCTCTTACACCGATGGCGATGGGCGGGGTTGGTCTTGATGCCGACTTGCCGGGGCTTAGTAATTTTTTTGTCGGCATCGGCCTTCACGGCTGGGGTCGGTATTGATGCCGACCTGCCTCGCGTCCTCGGCAGCGTGTTGGCGATCGGGTGCTACACGCTGATAATCACGCTGATCGCGTGGGGCGAGGCTTTGCCGAGCATGGGAAAGCTTGCGCGGTGGGTCGGTGTGATGATCGCGGGGATGGCGTTGATCGACGCGGGGTTCGTGCTGCTGCTCGGCCTCTGGCCGATAGCGGTGTTGTGCGTCGGCTGCGGGGCCGCTGCGTTTTTCGGGCAACGCTGGATACGAGGAAGCTGAATGGCCGAAACGATGCAACGGGTTGCGGTACTCAACGTCGTGGGCCTTACGCCTTCGCTGCTGCCCCACGCCCCGCGCATCCAAGCCTACGCCGAGGCGACCGGCGGGATTACGCCGCTGCAACCCGTCTTCCCCGCGGTGACCTGCAGCGTCCAGGCGTCGATGACCACCGGGTTACCAGTTGCGGGTTCCGGGGGGCACGGCATCGTCGGTAACGGCTGGTATGACCACGAAACCGCCGAGGTCCGCTTCTGGCAACGCAGCGACTGCCTCGTTCGTGGCGAGAAGGTCTGGGAAACCGCGAAGAAACGGAACCCCGAGTTCACCTGCGCGAATCTCTTCTGGTGGCACAACACCTACTCGGCCTGCGACGTCGTCCTCCAGGCCCGGCCGATCTACAAAGCCGACGGTCGCAAGATCCCCGACTGCTACAGCAACCTGCCCGAGCTCCGTGATTCGCTGCAAAACAAACTCGGGCGGTTTCCCTTGTTTCGGTTTTGGGGACCGGCGGCGGACATCACTTCGTCGCAGTGGATCGCCGACGCCGCCCGAGAGGTCGACCGTCAGCACCAACCTTCGCTGAGCCTCGTCTATTTGCCCCACCTCGACTACGGCCTCCAAAAACTCGGGCCCGACCACCCGGACACCCCTCAGCACGTCGCGGAAATCGATCGGTGTGTGGGCCACTTGATCGATCATTTTGCTGAGCGTTCGGTGCGGGTGCTGCTCCTCAGCGAATACGGCATCGAGCCGACCCTGCCAGAAAACGCCGCGGTCCCGATCAACCGCTACCTCCGCGAGCAAGGCCTGCTCGCGATCCGTGAAGAGGACGGCGGCGAACTCCTCGACCCCGGCGCAAGCCAAGCGTTTGCCGTGGCGGATCATCAAATCGCTCATGTCTATCACCGCACCGAGCTAGACCTTTCTGACTTAACAGGGTGCCGTATATTGAGTCTACCCCACGCCCGAGCGGGCGAGACGGTTCTTGTGGCTGATCCAGGCCGTTGGTTCACTTACGACTACTGGCTGGACGAAACAAAAGCCCCCGACTTCGCCCGCACCGTCGACATCCACCGTAAGCCCGGATATGACCCGCGGGAGTTGTTTAACGATGCCAGCAAGGCCGCGATCGCCTGGAAGCTGCTTCGGAAAAAACTCGGCTTCCGTCAGCTGATGGATATCGTCCCCCTCGACAACGACCTCGTCCGCGGAACGCACGGCCGAACGGATATGCCCCCGGAACTTTCTCCCTTGCTGATCGGTACCGGCGGCCGCGACGAATCGTTGCCGTGTACCGTGGTGCGAGACGTCATTCTGCAGAGCGTTTTTGGCGACGGTGCGGGCGATGATTCCTGAGCCGCGTATCCGCCACCCGGCTTGGTCGAGTGCCCGGCACCTCGCTTTGCCCATGCTGCTGTGCTGGATAGCGACGCCGATCGGGTTCAACGGGGTGCCGATCTACGGGCGGTTGTGGATTAGGGCCTGGGTGATGCTGGTCCTGTCGATCGGCATCTTTTTCGTTTACGTTTACGCGGCGATCTTGAATTACCGACACGTCAAAAAAGTGCTGGCCCGCGGCCAATGCTTGGAGTGTGGCTACGAGCTCTGGCCGACGATCAAGGCTTTGCGTTGGGAGTGCCCGGAGTGCGGGGCGAAGATCTCGAACCAGATGGCGGAGCGGGTTTTCCGCTTGCGTTCGTTATCCGAATTATCAAAAAACGATTAGCCCGAGCGGGCGTGGGCCAGCGTGATCTGGGTGCGTCGCATCGCTCGCAGCGGGGGGACGGCGACCCATCGGGTACGTCGGCGTTGATCGGTCTGGATGACCCGCTTCGCCAGGCCGGGGTCGCGTTCGAAGCAACGTCGGACTTTGGTGGGGTGGTTGCATTGGCTCGACCGATGCAGCAGCACAACCTTCCGGGGGTTGCCGTGGGGGCTGAGCTCGGCGATGCGTTGCACGGCGGCGAGCGACTGCTCGTTGGAGAGGTGCCCCGAGTCGGAGAGATTTCGCCGATTGACCCACGCGGGGCGGGGCGAGTTTTTGGTCATCCGCTCGTCGTAGTTCGCTTCGATGCACAAGATATCGACCCCGGCCAAGTGCTGGCACAACGCCTCGGGCGCGTGGCCGAGGTCGGTCGCGTAGCCCACGGCGCAGCCCGCGGCCTCAAACCGGTAGCCGATCGTGCCTTGCCGGTCGTGCTGGAGACGCAGCGTCGAGACACTCAGCCCCGGCCAGACGTCGAACGGATCATCGCCGAACGCTTCGACCAGCCCGGCGTCGAAGAGCTGCTGATTGTTTTGGATGCGTCGCAGGTCGGGTAGGTGCCAGCGGTGGCAGCGGAGCGTGATGCCCAGGTCGACCATCGTGCGGACCCAGCTCTTGCGGAAGTGATCGGTGTCGAAATGGGTCACGCAGATGTCGCTGATCTCGCTGAGCGTGAGTCCCGCTTGTTCCAGCCGCTGCGTCGTCGTACGCGGGCCGAACCCCGCGTCGATCAGCAGCGAGCGGCCGCCGACGTTCAGCACCGTCGAGTTCCCACCGGACCCAGAACCCAGGACGCAGAGCCGCGGGGTCTGCACCCGCTTCACAGATACTGCGGACAAAGCCAAATCAGACTTATCTGTGTCCGAAATATCCGCCGGACAGGCCTGGTTAAACCCTGCGAATAATTCGAGTTGTGCGGTTTGTACGGTCTCCACACCGAATTGCGGACGGGGTTGGGTTGGCATCCTTGCCGAGGGATTGCACGCTTGGAAGGTCCATCATACCGGGACGATTCAGCACTACTAGTAGATCGCTGTTTCGCCCGGTCGGAGCTTCCGTTATGCCGAAGTACACGCCCCGCCTGCTCGCCGCCCTGAGCCTATGCCTGCCCGCCGTCTTCGGGCTTGGCTGCGGCACGGCCCCGGCGGAGCGTCTGAGCCACGCCCCGACGTACTCCTACCTCAATGACGCCGAAGCCCGGGCCGAGATCGACCTCTGGCCGGCGGTCCCCGGTGACAGCAGATCGCTCATCGCGGCGAGAATCGACGCCGAGGAAGAGTAACCAACCCCCCGACATTGCCTGAAACACGGGGGATACGCAGCTATTCGTTGCCCCCCACCACAAGGGCTTTCGAGCCCTTGGCCGGCGGTCGTGCAAACGGCCGTCGGCTTTTCGTTTTGGGTTAGGCGTCATTTGAGCGGTTTCCGCCGGGCCGTTAAACTCCCTGCTCCGCAGGCAGCTTTTACTCCTCCGGCTCCTGCCATCACCCCCAGAAACTGACCCCAAACGCCCCTACCGAGAGACCCGTCCCATGAGTTTCGAGATCGATATCGTTCACGGCCGCCAAGTCATCGACTCCCGCGGCAACCCTACCGTCGAGGTCGAGGTCCACCTCGCCGACGGTACGACCGGCCGCGCCATGGTGCCCTCCGGTGCCTCCACCGGAGAAAACGAGGCGGTCGAGCTTCGCGACGGCGACGAGAACTACTACCTCGGCAAGTCGGTCATCAAGGCCGTGGACAACGTCAACCTCGAGATCGCCCCCGAGCTCATGGGCCTCGACGCCCGCGACCAAGAATACATCGACCGCCTCATGCTCGAGCTCGACGGCACGAACAACAAAGGCAAGCTCGGCGCCAACGCCATCCTCGGCGTCTCCATGGCCGTCGCCCACGCCGCGGCCGAGGCCTCGGGCCTGCCGCTCTACCGCTACCTCGGCGGCAGCGGGGCCAAGGTCCTGCCCGTCCCCATGCTCAACATCCTCAACGGCGGCAAGCACGCCGACAACACCGTCGACTTCCAGGAGTTCATGGTCCAGCCCTGGGGCTTCGACAACTTCGCCGACGCCATGCACGCCGGCGTCAAGGTCTATCACGCCCTCAAGTCCGTCCTCAAGAAGAACGGCCTGTCGACGGCCGTCGGCGACGAGGGCGGCTTCGCCCCCGACCTCAAGTCCAACGAAGACGCCCTGAAGTTCATCGAAGAAGCCACCGAGAAAGCCGGCTACAAGTGGGGCGAAGAGATCTTCGTCGCCCTCGACCCCGCGACCTCAGAGTTGTGGAACGAAGCCGCCAAAGACGGCAAGGAAGGCTACAAGTTCTTCTCCAGCTCCCAAGAGATCATCAGCTCCACCGAGATGGCCGACTACTGGGCCGATTGGTGCAAGAAGTACCCCATCCGCTCGATCGAAGACGGCCTGGCCGAGAACGACTGGGCCGGCTGGAAGACCCTCACCGACAAGCTCGGCGACACCGTCCAACTCGTCGGTGACGACCTGTTCGTCACCAACAAGGACTTCCTCCAACGCGGCATCGACGAAGGCTGCGGCAACTCGATCCTCGTCAAGGTCAACCAGATCGGCACGCTGTCCGAGACCTTCGACGCCGTCGGCCTGGCCATGCGGAACAAGTACTCGGCCGTCCTCTCCCACCGCTCCGGCGAGACCGAAGACGCGACCATCGCCGACCTCGCCGTCGCGACCAACTGCGGCCAGATCAAGACCGGCGCCCCCTGCCGCAGCGACCGCAACGCCAAGTACAACCAGCTCATCCGCATCGCCGAAGAGCTCGGCGACTCGGCCGTCTACGGCGGCACGACGTGGACCAAGGGCTAAGCCTCGGGCAAGGTTTATTCCGCCAAGATTGACTAACTCAAAATAGTCCCCACGCAGCTCCGGCATCGACTGATGCCGGAGCTTTCGTATGTCGCTGCCACGTGTTCCCGAAGTTAGACGTCCTGATCAAAGCTATGGAAAAGGCGGTTTGACCATAGATATTATTGATACATAATCTCATAAACCGAAAATAAAAGCCGCTTTGGCGAGGTTGTATACCCATGAGGGCTGCCGTAAGGCCTCCGAAGTCAAAGTATTTTTGGGAGTTCCGCCATGAATCAGTCCACCCACCCGTCCACCGAAAACGAAACCTCGCCCGCCGCCGCTGCCGCCGTCGAGCAGCCCAGTTTTTGGAAGTGGCTCGTCAGCTTGGCCGGGTCGGTCGGCTTGGCGGGCATGCTGTGTTGTGTTGCCCCGGCGGTGTTGTTCATGTTCGGGATCATGGGCGGGGCCTACGCCATCTCGTTCGCCAACTTCTTCTACGAGGAAGACGGCTCCGCGGGCGTAGGCGCCTGGGTCCTCCGCGGGTTGGCCGTGGCCATCGGCATCGGGGGCGTCATTCTCTACCGCCGTAAGCAGAACCAGTGCTCCATTAACCCAAACCGTAAGAAGCTGAACTTTGCCTTGATCATCGGCGGCGTCGCCGTACTCGGCGTCGGCGCCTTCTTCACCCTCGAAAAAGCCAGCGGCTGGTTCTTCGATGAGTACATCGTTCCCGCTCAGCAGGCCGAGCTCGAACAGCAGCAGCAAGCCGGCTCCTAAGCCGAAAATTAAATTCCGAGAACGCGATCCACGGCATCAGGTGACAACACCTGGTGCCGTGTTTTCAATACCGGGTTTTCGACAAGCCTTTCGGACAACGCTTGACGATTCTCTTCGCTGGAAAACTCCAGCCCGACCAACGCCCGGCCGACCCGCTCGCCGGTGTACAGGTAATTGAAGTAGCACACGTTGGCGAGGTCCTGGATGGTGTCGAGGAACTCGTCCAACGCGCCTTCACGCTCGGGGAACTCGTAACGAAGCAGCAGCGGCTGGCGGAATAACGCCGGGTCGTAGTTGATCACGCGGAAGTCGATGTCCTGGCCGTCGGTGATGTCGGTCACGGCGATGCCAGATGCTTCACAACGCCCTAAAACCTCGTGCAAAACTTCCGGGGGGGCGTCGAGACCGATGACGGGCTCGGCATGGTCGGTGTGGGACTTGCCGTAGCGGAACTCGACGATGTTGCAGCCCGCCAGCACCCCGCGGAGCAGGCTTAGTAAAGCTCCCGGCGTTTCGTCGATCCGGAAACGCAGGTGGCGGCGGACGGTTCCGCCGATGCCGGTCTCGGCGGCGATGAGCGCGAGCTGCGAGAAGTCGAGGTTCGCCCCGCAGGTGATCGCCAAAGCCCGCTTGCCGCCGAGTTGGTCTTGCTGCGAAAGCAGCCCCGCCAACCCCAGCGCCCCGGCGGGCTCGACGATCCGCCGCCGCCAGTTCCAGAACCGCCGGATCGCGTTACTCACCTCGGCGTTGCTCACCGTGATGAACTCGTCGATCAACTCGCGGCAGAGCGGATACGTCAGGTCGCCCGCCCGCTGCACGGCCGTGCCGTCGCAGAAGATATCGAGGCTTTCCAACTCGATCGGCCCGCCGTGCTCAACCGCCGCCTTCATCGACGCCTGCCCCTCGCCCTCGACGCCGACGACGCGGATATCCGGCATGTAGTGCTTCAGCCAACACGCGACCGCCGCCGCCATCCCGCCCCCGCCGATCTGGACGTAAGCAACATCGAAGGGCCCCTGGCCGGACATCACCACCTCGTCGGCCAGCGTGCCCTGACCGCCCATCGTGACCAGGTCGTCATAGGGGTGGACAAATGTCCGGCCGTGGGCCTCCGCGTGGTCACGGGCGGCGTGGTAGGCCTGGTCGTAGGTGTCGCCGACCAGTTCGACGGTGACGTGTTCGCCGCCGTGCATCGCCACGGCGCTGCGTTTCATCATCGGCGTCGGCTGGGGCATGAACACCGTCGCGTGACACCCCAGCTTCGCCGCCGCGATCGCGACACCCTGGGCATGGTTACCCGCCGAGGCACACACCACGCCCCGCGACCGCTCCTCGGCCGACAACGTCGCCACCCGGTTGTACGCCCCCCGCCACTTGTAGGCGTGCATCGGCGGCTGATCTTCCCGCTTAACCCAGACCTCGGCGTCCGTCCCGATGTCCAGCCGCTCGAGCGGCGTCGGCGGTCGCACTGCGTACACCCGTTGCCGAGCCAAAAGGATCTCGCTGAAGAGTTGCTGCCGCAAAGATTCACTGCTCATGCGGGGCAGTATGGCAGAACCGACAGTCAACGTCCCGCCAACTTTATTTCGCCAAGCGGGTGGTGTCGCTTCCCTTTCCGGCCAACTGCACCCACTGGTCTGGTTCTGGTGGTCTGGTCTGCTCACCAACCAGTTTTAGACCAGTTGGCTTTACAGAACGGTACCATCCAGTGACTCGATGTTTAGATGTCAAAGAACAAAAAACTTGCGCCTTCACGCCGCATTCGCGGGCCAGAAAACAAGCTCTCTATAAGGGGGTGTGCCGTCACTTTTGTGCGCACGGAGATGACGTTTTTGGGTAAATTCGCGAAAAAATTGAAAAATTTTTGGCACACAAGCTTCTTTTTAGGTCTTGCCCACCCGCTGAGGTGATCGAGATATCTAAGCCGCCGCTCGATGAAGTAGATTGGAAGCAGAAATAGATTCGTCTTGCATGATCAGGATTAAGAACTTTGTAATTTCTCTTCCGTGGCCGATTCGATGTCTATCCTTGTGGGGACACCACCGAAATATTTCTTCAGGAGTCTCGATGAACCTCCGCCCTCTACTCGCCCTGACCGCTTCGGTCGCTTTAGTCACCGGCTGCGCTACTGCCCCGTTCGCCAATAAGCCTCATACCGCTGATGACGCGACGGTCAATGTATTGCCCGCATCAGAGGTGCCGTGGACCGCTCTGAACCCCGCGCGGGGCGACAAGAGCCCGCAGGCCGGCACGATCTGGGGCGACCGCACTGGCGAGGTTCCCACCGGCTTCCTCGTGAAGTTTGTCGACGGCTTCTCCTCCCCGCCGCACATCCACAACGTCACCTACCGCGGCGTGGTCATCCACGGCTTAGTTCACAACGACGACCCCGACGCCGCCCCTATGTGGATGCCCCCCGGCTCCTTCTGGACCCAGCCCGCTGGCGAGGTCCACATCACCGCAGCCAAGGGCGAGACCAACGTCGCCTTCATCGAGATCGCCGAGGGCCCCTACCTCGTCATGCCCCCCGCCGAGGCCTTCGACACCGGCGAACGCCCAATCAACGTCGACGCCAGTAACTTTGTCTGGCTCGACTCGTCCAACAGCCCCTGGATACAGGACGAGGGCCCCGAACTCGTCCACCTCTGGGGCACCCCCGCCGAAGGCGAACTAAACGCCAGTATGCTCAAGCTCCCGCCCGGCTTCACCGGCCACCTCCAGACCCGAGACACCACCCTCAACGCCGTGGTCATCCAAGGCCAACCCACCCACGAAGTCCCCGGCAAGTCGCCCACGCAAACCCTCGCCCCCGGCAGCAGCCTCGACTCCACCGGCGTCACCACCCACGCCTTCACCAACAACACCGCCGAAGACGTCACCCTCTACGTGCGGCTCGCGGGCAAGTACACCGTCACCGGCGAGATCGCCCCGGCCGCGGTCGCCGCCGCACCAAGCGGTGTCCCCGCCCAGGAACCGCAGCTCGCCCCCGTCTCACATCAAGCGCCGATCCCCCCCGCCGATCCGCACAACCACTGCGCCATCTGCTCCCTTGTGCCTCCGCAGCCAGCCGCTCAAACCGCCGCAAAACATACTCAGTAGCGCATATGCTGAAGTCAGGCAGGACAGGCGGTCGAAAACAAACGTGGTTGACCGGAGCCTAACGAAACGAGCCCCCGGGTCGAGTAACTACATCGAGGTTCCGACCATATGTTCCAGGTGGGTGATCGCTACGCTTCACCCCGATCATCCGCCGGTAAGCAGTAGTGATGTTCTATTGCAACGTGTCTAAGTAAACGTCCCGGACGTTGACACCACATTGCTGCGTGCATCCCAACACGAACACCAAGGCATTTGCTTCCAATAACCTCTCGTGATGTTGGTGAAACGGGAACAACATTAGCAGGAGCTAGCGCGTTGACTGCCCTGTATACGATCTTCTTTAATTCAATTTGCCTAGGCGTACCCTTGCCGGTGTAATATGGAGCGATTCGGCCAGAAAGCAACGTCTCAGACGATGTACCGTCTATGAGACTTTCACTTATCACTCTGGATCGCAGGAACTGTAAAGTGCCGTCTATGGATTTTCGGCGTACGCCTTGCTTCCACAATTCGGTAGCATCCTCTGAATCTTCTGTACGAGCGTTCCATATATAGGCAAATCCAGACCCGCAATCCTGCAGTTCACATCGCGCTACGGCTTCGGAACTGCTTGCACCATCGTGATCAATGAAAAATAGTGTCGGATGCCTCGATCGCAACCATTGCGACAATGCATCTTCATCCTTATCTATGAACCATGTTTCAAGCTGGTTTCGCATTTCTTACGCCCCGTCAAACTTGTTTCTATGGGGTAAGTGCGCAGGGTAATTAAGAGTACAACGTCTGAAAGAGAATTCATAAAATTCTAGATGCCGCCGGTAATTCATCTTACTGAAGCAACTCCAGAGCCGATACGCACCATATTGATACATGTACACATCGAAGGGTAGACCTTCAATGACGGTCGGTGAAGGCAAATAATCCGGAAGAACTTAATTCATACGAAGCAATGCCTGGGCGTCGTCGATCGCCGCCGGGATTTCAGCTTCGGCCGGATCGCTCTGCGGAACGACGGCGTCGTGGGATTGGGTGACGATGCCGTTGGCGAAGTAGCCGCCGAGGGCGAAGGCGGCAACGGTGGTGATGACGGCGCCGGCGACGAGAGTCGGGGCCTTGGCGTAGCTGACCTTGTCGTTCGGCTGGCCGAAGAAGCAGGTCATGGCGATGCGGAGGTAGTAGCCGGCGCTGATCGCAGAGTTGAGGACGATGACGACGGCGAGGGGCCAGTACTCAGCTGTGAAGGTGGCCCCGATGAGGTAGACCTTGCCGACGAAGCCGGCGAGCGGGGGCATGCCGACGAGCGAGAGCATGGCGACGAGCATGATGCCGGCGAGGACCGGGCTGCGCCACCAGAGGCCCGAGAGGTCGTCGTAGGTGACGGTGTCGTGCTCGGTGTCGCCGCCCGGAATATCTGCGTGCTTGGCCCGGA
Source organism: Planctomycetota bacterium (assembly GCA_038747275.1). Lineage (GTDB taxonomy): Bacteria > Planctomycetota > Phycisphaerae > Phycisphaerales > Phycisphaeraceae > Algisphaera. The sequence goes on from JBCDJW010000001.1 coordinate 321,680, forward strand.
TGCAGGCGAGGACAGCGAACGAGCCCGCGGTGGCCATGCCGTAGGCGAGCAGGTAGAAGAGGATCGCGGCAACGCCGTTGCCCATCGCCCCGCCGCTTACAGCCTCGGAGCTGGTGGCGACGTTCTCGGCGGAGAAGCCGGCGACCAGGCCGGTGAGCAGGTAGCCCGAGTGGGCGATCGAGCTGTAGGCGAGCACCCGCTTGAGGTTGGTCTGGATAAACGCGAGCACGTTGCCGACCGTCATCGTCAGCACCGCGATCACCGCGAGCAGGTACGCGATCGGCTCGGGCAGCGGGCTCCAACCGATCAGCCCGACCACGAAGATCAGCGCGACGAAGCCGGCCGTTTTAGGCACAACCGCGAGGAAGGCGGTCATCGATGTAGCCGCGCCCTCGTACACGTCGGCCGCGTAGACGTGCATCGGCACCGCGGCGATCTTGAAGCACAGCCCGAGGATCGCCAGCATCGTCCCGAGGATCATCAACGGCGTCGGCCCTCCGTCCATCGCGGCCACGGCACCGGCGATCTGGCCGAACTCGGTGAACCCGGTCGCGCCGTAGATCAGGGCGAAGCCGTAGAGGAACACCGCCGCCGAGAGCGCGCCGAGGAAGAAGTACTTGATCGCCGACTCCTGGGCGACGAGGCGGTCACGGCTGGTGGCGATCATGACATAGGTCGGCAGGCTGGTGAGCTCGAGGGCGAGGAACAGCCAGACGAGGTCGGTCGCCCCGGCGGTGAGCATGACGCCGGTGATCGACAGCAAGAAGAAGCAGTAGAACTCGCCGCGGATGCAGTTGCCGGGGTCGAAGACCTTGGCCTTTTCGACGGCTTGGCTTTGGCGCAGCCGGTCGGGCAGGCCGACGTTGAGCATGAGCAGGATCAGGCCCATCGCGAGGGCGAGGCATTTGACGTAAGGCACGATCCCGCCGAAGCCGAGCGGGTGCGGCTCGACCGGCGAGACCAGGGTCACGATCCACGCCAAGACCATCGCCCCGGCCGCGACCCATGGCGTCGCCTTACGCACCGCCGCCTGCGGGGCCAGCCCGGTGACGAGACAGGCGACCGCTCCGGTGAGCATGATCATCTCGGGCCAGAGCGTGGCGAGTTTTTCGAGAAAGGGGTTCATGGCGTCACCTCCACGCTAACGGCAGCCTCAGCCACGTCGATTTCAGGCAAGGGTGGCCCGAACCGTTCTACGATCTCGACCTTGACCGCCGCGGTCTTGCTCGCCACGGCGGGCTCCATGCTGCGGAGCATCGGGGCGGGGAAGAGGCCGAGGACGACGCAGGCCACGGCCAGGGGGCCGACGGTCAGGAGCTCGCGGCGGGACATGCCGTGGAAGGTGCGTTTGCTGATGGCCGCTTCGAAGACGTCTTCGTCCTGGTCGACGTACGGCGGGACCTTAAGCGGGCCGAAGCAGATGCGGCCGACGCAGAAGAGCATGTAGATCGCCGCGAGGATGACGCCGCTCGCCGCGGCCACGGCGAAGGTCCAGCCCAATACGCCGTCGGGCGACTGGGCGGTACCCATCATGGTCAGGAACTCGCCGACGAACCCGTTAAGCCCGGGCAGGCCGACGGCGGCGAGGGCGAAGAGGATGAAGAAGAACGACCACATCGGCAGCTCTTTGGCCAGGCCCGACATCGCCCGCAGGTCGCGGGTGTGGTAGCGGTCGTAGAGCATGCCGAGGCAGAGGAACAGGCCGCCGGAAGCTAAACCGTGGGCGATCAGGTAGTACATCGCGCCGGTCGCGCCGATGTCGCCGTCGTCGAAGGCGAAGAGGCCGAGCATGACGAAGCCCATGTGGGAGACGGACGAGTAGGCAATGAGTTTCTTGGCGTCGGTCTGGACCCAGCAGATCAGGGCGGTGACGATGACGCCGAGCCCGGCGAAGACGCCGAGGTACGGGGCGAAAACGACGGCCGCGGCGGGGGCCATGGGGATCGCGATACGGATCAGGCCGTACGGCCCGAGCTTGAGCACCAGCCCAGCGAGGTCGACGCTGCCCGCGGTGGGCGCTTCGGTGTGGGCCAGGGGCAACCAGGTGTGGAACGGCCAGAGCGGCGTCTTGATCGCGAAGCCCGCTAGGAACGCCGCGAGGACCCAGCCCTGCTCGGTGAGCGACATGTTCTGAGCCGACTCGATCAGCGTGACGATCTCGAAGTCCCAGACGCCGGTCCGGTCGAAGTGGAACCAGGCGACGTAGATGATCCCCGCGAGCAGGAAGACCGAGCCGGTGAAGGCGTAGTAGAAGTAGACCTTGGCGGCCCGCATCTTGTTCTTGTGGCCGAACATCCCGATCAGGAACAGCAGCGGGATCAGGCTGAACTCGAAGCAGGCGTAGAACATCAGCACGTCGCGGGCGATGAACGTGCCGATGAGGCAGGCCTCGAGGATGTGCAGCCAGAAGTGGAAGGCCCGCATGTCGTGGTCGACCTCGATCAGCGAGCCGATGACGACAACGGGCATGAGGAACGTCGTCAACGCGATGAGCCAGATGCTGATGCCGTCGACGCCGAACTGGAAGGTCATCCCGAACTGCGGCAGCCAGGGGACCTCGGCCATGAGCTGCATCTCGCCGGGCCGGCTCCAGTCGAAGGCGATAAACACGACGATGGTCATGCAGAACGCCAACGAACTCGTGACCGCCGAGTAGACCCAGGCGACCTTCCGCCGGCTCAGCGCGGGGATCGGCAGCAGCAGCCCGAACGCAAAGAGCACGGGCAGGTAGAGCTGCAACGAGATGATCCACTTGACCGGGTTATCCATGCTTATCCATCTCGGCCGCCGCGGGCCGACTCCGATTCCTTAACGGGCCACCGCCATGAAGATCAGCAACGCCAACACCGCGATCCCGGTCACCATGCTCAGGCTGTAGGCCGCGAGCCGGCCGCTCCGAGCCGGCCGGACGCCCCGGCCGATCATAGACGGGGCCCAGGCGACCAAGGCGATCAGGTTGTTGATGACCAATGAGTCCACCACGTAGAACAGTCCGCCGAGACGCCGTAGCGGCTGGACGAATGCATAGTCGTAGAGCTCGTCGATGTAGTACTTGTTTTCGAGCAGCTTCACGATCGGGGAAAGCGAAGTCGCGATCTTGGCGGTCAACGCCCGGTTGAACCAGAAGAAGAACGCGGCGAGGCCGATGCCCGCGATCGCGAGGAGCGAGCTGAGGATGATCATGAAGTCGTGGGCGTCGAGGCCCAAGAGGTAGGCGTGGTGCGGGTCGTGGCCGTGGTCGTCGTGGCCGTAACCGTGCCCATCGCCGTGGCCGCTCGCGAGCGACGCCGTCACCGGGTCGGCGGTGGAGTGGGTGATGATGTTTTCGAACCAGTGCAGTTTGTAGCCGAGGACGCCGAAGATGATGGCCCCGATCGCCAAAGGAACCAGCGGAGCGTTCATCGGCAGCCACGGCATCTCGTGCGGCTCATCATGGTGGCCGTGGTCGTGGTGGGCTTCGTCGCCTTCCGCGTGTTCGGCTTCCGGGGTTTCCGGGGTGTCGTGGTGGTGTTCGTCACCCATCTCGAACTTCTCTTCACCCATGAACACCGTGAACCACAGGCGGAAGGTGTAAAACGCGGTGAGGAACGCGGTCACGACGCCCAGCAGGGTGACGAACAGGTAGACGGAGTGACCGTTCAGGCCGTAGGCCAGCGCATCGCCGAGGATCAGGTCTTTCGACCAGAAGCCAGAGGTAATGAACGGGAAGCCCGCCAGCGACAGGCAGCCGACGAACATCAGCCAACACGTCACCGGCATCTTGTGTCGCAGCCCGCCCATCGTGCGGATGTCGAGCTGGCCCGCCAGGGCGTGCATCACGCTGCCGGCCGTTAGGAACAACAACGCCTTGAAGAACGCGTGGGTGAACAGGTGGAACACCGCCCCGTCGATCGACAGGCAGCCGACGCCGACGAACATATAGCCGAGCTGCGACACCGTCGAGTAGGCGAAGACGCCCTTGAGGTCGTTGCAGCACAGCGCGATCGTTGCCGCAAACAGGGCCGTGCACCCACCGATCACCGCGACCGTCGGCAACGCCGCGGGCGACAACTCGAACAGCGGGATACAGCGGGCGATCAGGTACACCCCGGCCGTGACCATCGTCGCCGCGTGGACGAGGGCAGACACCGGCGTCGGCCCCGCCATCGCGTCGGGCAGCCAGACGTACAGCGGGATCTGGGCCGACTTGCCGAACGCCCCGATCATCAGCAAGAACGGGATCCACAGGTCGGCCGTCGTCGCGGTATAGCCTTCGCCGAGAGCAGCGACGTTCTCGCGGGCCTCGGCCAGCATCACGCTGATCTCGACCGTGCCGTAGGTCTGGTAGCAGAGGAAGATGCCCAGCAGGAAGCCGAAGTCGCCGATGCGGTTAACGATAAACGCCTTCTTCGCCGCCGCGACCGCGAGCGGCTTGTCGTAGTAGTAGCCGATCAAGAGGTACGAGCAGACACCCACGCCCTCCCAGCCGAGGAACAGCAGCACTAGGTTGTCGGCCGTGACCAGCGTGACCATCGCGAAGATGAACAACGCCATATACGTGAAGAACCGCCAATACCCCGGGTCGCCCTTCATGTAGCCCGCCGCGTAGATCGCGATCAAACAGCCGACGCCGCAGACCACGCCTAGCATGATCATCGTCAGCGAGTCGAGGAAGTAGCTGAAGCCCACGCGGAAGTCGCCGAAGGCCATCCAGTCGTAAAAGTTGACCGTCAGCCCGACTTTATTTTCGGGGATCGACAGCGTCATCCACACGATCATCGCGATCACGAACGACGCCCCGATGGCCCCGGCACAGATCGGCGCCGCCAGCGGCTGCAGTTTGTCCCGCAGCGCGATCAACGCGATGACGAGCGCCGCGAGTGCGGGGAGCCAGGGGATCAGGATGACAGCGATGTCGCCAGCGATTTCTGGGTTTCCTTTATCCGCTCATGCTCGACCACGCGGCCGAGTCCAGCGTCTGTTTGCGGCGGAACAACAACACGACCAGGCCCAAAGCTAAAGCCGCTTCCGCCGCGGCGATCGTTAGAACGAAGATGACGAATGTTTGGCCGGTGAAGTTGCCGTGGAACGCGCTGAACGCGACGAGCGTGACCACCACGCCCTGGAACATCATCTCGGTGCAGAGGAACATCACGATGAGGTTACGCCGGCTAACGAAGCCGATCAGCCCCAAGACAAACAGCAACGCCCCGGTGAGGAGGTAGTGCGAGAGCATCGGGCTAGACAAGGCAAGCAGGGAAGTCATGTCGCGGCCGCCTCCTCACCCGCAGCCGAATCGGCTTCTGGTTCTGCGTCTTCGTCGTCGTTGTAGATCTGTGTCTTGGCGATCAAGACCGCCCCGATTAATGCCAGCAGAAGGATGATCCCGGCCAACTCGATCGCGAGCGGGTGCGATTGGAAGAGGTCGAGGCCGACGCGTTCGACGTTGGTCAACGGCTCGACCGTCACCGGCTCGCCGCTTTCGTTGACGACCGTCTCGCCTTGTTCGTCGATCAGCGCTTCTCCCGCATTGCCCGACGGGGTGGCCAGGGCAGCGATTTCCGCGGTCTCACCCCGATCGGCAAGTGTTGTGTTAATCACCTCTTGGTCAGGCAACGCCGCCGCTTGCGGGTTCTTCGTCATCGGCTGGAAAACGACACTCAATAGCACCGCCAGCAGCAAAAACCCTGCGGCCGAGGCCCACAGCGGCTCGCTGGCGAACCGCTCGTAGTCCGGGCCGTCTTCGGATTCGTTTTCGCTGCGTGGGGGCGTGGCCAACATGATGACGAACATGTAGGTCACCAGGATCGCCCCGCCGTAGATGATCAGCATCGCGAAGGCCATAAACTCGGCCGAGAGCGTCAGCAACAACCCCGCCGACGAGGTCACCACCATCACAAACCACAACGCCGCGTAGACCGGCCGGCTATGCGTGATCACCCGCACCGCCGCACACACCGCGATCGAGCTAAACACGTAGTAGAACGGCGTCTGGCCGTCGCTAAATCCCGTGTCTAAGACGCCTTGGTCGTTCAGCAGAAACACGGGAACCAACAACAACCACAACCCACCCAGCGTCGCCGCCCCGAGCAGCCCGCCGAGGATCCGCAGGTCGCGTCCCCGCTTGGGCATGAGCATAAATAACGCGGCTGCTCCGAGTACCGACGCGATATATAAAAACAACGAAGGGGACATGTGCGGCTCAGAATAAAACCCGTAGTACCGACATGCAAACGCCGTGGATAAACCTTAACCCGTTACCGGTCAATGTCTTCATCGAGCCTGGGTACCGGCTCGACCACCGCGACACGGGGCCGCTCTAAGTTCGCCATTTCGGTCGGCCTGTTTGTTGAAGCAAAGCCTTCTTTTTCAACGGAGCGAGGCGCCAAGGCATCTCGCTTCGAGAGATATTGCATCACGGTCGCAACTACGGTGGCGTGGCTCCACGTCAGCGGGCTGACCGATAGCGGCGCATTATTTTCCGGGTGTACCTGCTCGGCCAACACACCCGATGGCAACGCCCGGTCGGCGACCCACTCGAGATACTTCGTCGCTTCGTGAAGCTCGTCGGCGGTCTGGGCTTTCGCGATGGCGTAGTCGGCCATCCAGAGCGTGCAGATGAACCACGGGTTGCCGGGCACGTTGTCGACGTCGTCGGTGACCTGGTGGTAGTAGTCGTCTTCGTAACGCGCGACCCCGCCCACGTCGGTCTTCACCGTCAGACGACTCTCGATTTGTTCCATCGTCGCCACCACGCGTTCGTCGTCGGCCGGCAGCAGCCCGAGGGCAAAGATGGCGAACATGGACGCATCGATATTGTCGTCTTGGTCGTACGCCACGTCGGGCGGCGGCCCCGATTCGGCCGCGCCGTCGTCGAGCGGGCGTCCGGTCGGCTGGGGCGTCCGCCGCGCGAAGACGTCGTCCATGAACCCGGCCGTCCGGTCGAGGTCGCTCGGCACGATCCGTCGCAGGAACCGGCCGTGCTCTTCGCTCCACATGTACTTGCAGAAGGCCTCGCGGATCTCCTCGACCGCTTTGGCGTAATTCGCGGCGCGGGCGTTGTCGCCGAAGCAGACGGCAAACTGCCAGGCGCTCTTCAGGCCGCCGTATACCGTCGCGACGGTGAATGCGTGGACGCCGTAGCGTTCTTCCCACAGGTCGTAGCTGGGCAGGGGCAGCTTCGAATCGGGGTCGCGGAACTGGACCATGAAGTCGGCGGCGGGCCGGACGAGGTCGACCCACATCGGCCGGGTGAACTCGATGTCGCGGTAGCGGACGTAGTGACGCCACAGCGCCCAGACCACTAATGCCGTCTCGTCCTCTTGGATCGGCAGCTGCGGCCGGCCCTTGGCGTCGACCCAGGGGTGCCACGAGCTGGCGGGCGAGCCGTCGGGGTTGTACTTGTGCAGGAACATGCCGCGGTGCGACAGCACGTCCCGGCAGAAGCGGTAGAACTGCCGGGACACGTCCGGGAAGCCGGCCGCGTCCATCGCGTCGGCCACGAAGGCGCCGTCCCGAGGCCAGAGGTAGCTGTAGGTATCGCGGCTGAACTGCATGATGTCCGAGTCGTTGGCCGCGATGATCGCCCCGCCGTTGTCGATCTGCGTCCGCACGAGTAGCAGCGACCGCTTGAACAACTCCAAGACCTTGGGCGACAACCCCGCGACCGGCTCGGCCTCCGCACCGACATCGGCCCGCGACGCGGCGAGCCACAGCTTCCAGTACGAACGGGTCCGGTCGATCGAGCCCTGCGGGCTTTCGCGGTGCAGGAACTTATGGATCGTGTCCATGTCGTCGTAGCTGAAGCCCGCGCCGATGACGAGATAGCAGAGCCGCATCCCGCCGGGCGGCAGCGTCACCCGCGTCGCGATGGTCGAGTCGACCGCGCCCTGCGCGACCGGGTTGTTGCCCAGCCAGCCGTCTTCCGCGTCGCGCCACGTGCCCTCGGCACCGCCGAAGCCCGCGGTGCCGCAGGCATACTCGTCGGTCTGCTGCTCGCCGTCGACGTAGAAGCAGGACATGAGGTAGCGGTTTTTTCGGTAGTGGATGACGCTGCGCAGCTGCGGGTCGTAGTAGGCGGTGTCGCCGACCTTGTTGCCGAACATGTGGAAGTCGTGGTGGTGGAACAGCCGGACTTCGCGTTCCCGATCGGTCAGGTTCGCCACCTCGATACGGCGGACCAACACCGGTCGATTGAAATCGACGACGTCGCTGCAGCGCAGCTCGAGCCCCAAAGCGTCGTGACGCATCGCGACGTCGGTGGCTAGCGTGTCGGGTTGGTATTTGAGCTCGGTGTGCCAGCCGTCGTCAGACCAGTAGACGCGGGCCTTCCGACGTTCGTCGGCATCGCCCTCGGGCAGCTTCGCCCATACGCCGAAACGGCAGGGGCCGCCGACGTGGTTTTCTTGGCCGACGTGGGGGAAGTAGAGGTCGCGGATGCGGTAGTGCTGGTCGAAGGTGACCAGCATCTGGCCGTTGCCGACGGGGATGTCGCGGGGCATGGGTGGTTTCGTCCCTGAAAACTTGGATGTTCTCGATCCGCCGCGCCCAAGGCGTGGCTTTACCCGCGGACTGGTCGCACCGATTATATCGGCACGCTTGCCTCACACCCGTATCGTGAACCCCAACCGATAGGTGCCGGGGAAGACTTTGTACTTGTCGAGCGTGTCGGGCCCGCAGCTCTTGGTTCCTAGACCGCGGTGGGCGGCGTCGACGCAAACGGTTACGTCGGGGCGGGGCGAGAGGTCTGGCGTGTGGTAAGCCTTGGTCAGGTCGTCGGGCGTGAAGTGGCTGGCCGAGAAGCACATCGGATCGTCGGCGGTCAGCCGCAGCTTACGTTTGGCCTTGCCGGGCTGGGTTGCCAGCTCGCACCAACGCACATCGGTCTTCAGACCGTGCTCCTGCGGCAGCACGTACGGGACGTATTCGTCGGAAACCGTCGAGCGGTACCGGCCGATCGGCGAACCCGTCTTGCGGTCGGGGTACGACTCGCCCGGCCCACGACCGAACCACTCCAGCTTCTCCAACCCTTCGGGCACCGTGAAGATCACACCCACGCGCGGCACGTCGGGCAGGCGTTTGTCGATCTCGAACGTGTTGTCGACGTGCAGCTTCCCGCAGGGCCACAGCGACCAGACCTGTTGGTGGACCACGGCCGCGTCGTCGTCCCGGCCGTCGAACGTCCAGCGGTGGTGCAGCGTGACCGACACTGCCCCACTCTTCTTGGTCTCGACGATCGGCTCGGCCGCCTGGGTCAGCCTCGGCTTGTCGAGGTCAGCCAAACACCAACGCCCCAGCGGCTTCCATTCCGAACTCCACTGCTCGGGCTTGCCCTTCACCCCGTCGTTGCTCGTCGGCCCCCGCCAGAGGTTCAACGTTGGCCCGTCAAGCAGCAGCGGCTCGCCGTCGACCGAGAGCTTGCTCAGCACGCCTTTGGCCTGGCTGAATTTCAGCTCGAGTCCTTGGGACGGCGAGACAAGCCGCACCTCGCGCTTCGTCTCGGACACCGCCACCGCCTCGGGCAGCCGCGGCGACTTCTTCACCGCCGCCGCCTTCGACGGCAACGCGAACTGCTCCCACGCCACGAGGTGCCCCTTCGTGCACCAATCGGTCTTCGCGTTGGTGACTGCTTCAACCATGAGGAACGCTTCACCTTCGGGAAGCTTGTCGAGGTCGTAACCTAACGACACCGCTCCGCTATCTTGCGGCGCAACCTTGCCGGGCTTGAAAGTGCCGTCCGCCGTCCGCTTGCCGTCGACCTCGATCGACCAGCGGAAGCCCAACCACGACAGGTCGGTGAAGTACTGCTTGTTGGCGACCTTGAGCCTGCCCTTGCGGGGCTTACTCAGTTTGAACCCCACTGGCTGCTGCACCTTGTGGCAGTCGGCCATCGCCGGGTGCGGTTCGCGGTCGGCCCCGATCAGGCCGTCGCAGACGAACTCCGAGTCGTGGATCTTTTCGCCGAAGTCGCCGCCGTAGGCGAAGTAGTCCTCGCCTTCGGGCGTGGTCTTCTTCAGGCCGTGGTCGATCCACTCCCAGATGAAGCCGCCCTGCAGGCCGTCGTACTTCTCGAAGGCGTCCCAGTAGTCCTGCAGGCAGCCGTTGGAGTTGCCCATCGCGTGCTGATATTCGCAGGGGATGTACGGCCGATCGTCCAGCCCACGTTCCGACCACGCGATCATCTCGGCGATCTCCGAGTACATCGGGCAGATGACGTCGGTAACGTGGCGGCCGATCGGCTCCTTGGCCGTGGTGATCTGCTTCCAGGTGTCGCGGACCGCGCCCTCGTAGTGCAGCGGCCGGGACGGATCGTAGGCACGGATCCAGGTCGCCATCGCGTCGTGGTTCTCGCCGTAGCCGGATTCGTTGCCCAGCGACCACAGGATGATGCTGGGATGGTTCTTGGTCCGCTTGACCATGTTCATCGCGCGGTCGACGAAGGCGTCGTGCCAGCGCGGGTCGCGGCAGATGGTGTCGTAGTTGGCGTGGGCCTCGACGTTCGCCTCGTCGACAACGTACAGGCCGTACTGGTCGCAGAGCTCGTACCACCGCCGGTCGTTGGGGTAGTGGGCGTTGCGCACGGCGTTGAAATTATGCTGCTTCATGAGCAGGATGTCGCGGACCATCGACTCAGTGCTCAGCGCCTTGGCGGTGACGGGGTCGTGCTCGTGGCGGTTGACGCCGCGGATCATCACGGGCTGGCCGTTGATCAGCAGCTTGCGGTCCCGCACTTCGACCCGGCGGAAGCCGACTCGGCAAGAAACGTGCTCCACGGCTTGAGTCTTAGGCTTCCCCTTGCCGTTGTCTTCGTGCAGCGACACGACCAAGTTGTACAGCGACGGCGACTCGGCCGACCACGGCAGGACCTTCTTGAAATCGGCCGCAAGCGTCGTGGCGTTGCGGTTGCCGCCGTACTGGTTGTCGATCGGGTGGCTCGCCTTGAGCGTCCACACCTTCTTACCCGCCGGGTCGAACACCGTGCCGACGACGTGGTAGGTCTGCTCCGGCATCTGGGTGAAGTTCAGCTTCACATCGACGTCCAACCGACCCGACGCGTTGCCCTCGTGCAGGTGGGCCTTGGCGAAGACGTCCTCGACGTAGGCGTGATCCTGGGCATAGACGTAGACCTCGCGGAAGACGCCGCCGAGCCACCACTGGTCCTGGTCCTCGATATACGAGCTGTCGGACCACTTGATCACCGCCATCGCGACATGATTCCGGCCCTTGGTCACAAACGGCGTCACGTCGAACTCGCTGGGCAGCCGGCAGTCCTTGCTCATTCCGACGAACGTGCCGTTGACCCACACGCACAGCACGCTCTCGGCCGCGCCGACGTGCAGCACGATCCGTCGGCCGTTCCAGTCCTTGGGTAGGCTGAACGACCGCCGGTAGACGCCGGTCGGGTTGTCCTTCGGCACGTTCGGCGGCGTGTTCGCCCAAGGCATCTGGACGTTGGTGTAGATCGGCTTGTCGTGGCCGTGCTGCGTCCAGTTCGACGGCACGGGGATGTTGCCCCACCGCCCATCTTTGGTCGCGGGCTTGATCGCCGAGGCCGGCACCACCTCGGGCCGATCGTACATCTTGAACTTCCAGTCGCCGTCGAGCGACCGCCGCCACGAGCTCTTGGGCTCGTCGCCCTTCTTCGCTGCCGCGAGCGTCGGATACGGCGTCAGCGGACTCCGCCCGGGCAGGCGGTTGATGTGTGTGAGTTCGGGGGTCTCCCAGAACACGGGAAAACGATCGAAGAGGGTGTCAGGCATGCGGCGGATCGTAGCCGATCCATTCCGGAGCCACACCCCCGCAACCATTCCCCGGCCTCATACCTTGAAGATCGCCCCGAGTTTCTTGCCCATCAGCACGCTCGCCCCGACCAGGGTGACGGTCAGCAACGCCATGCCCCAGACGCCCATCGCGCTGGCGATGTACGGCCCGTCGCCCAGGCGGTTGAATAGCGTCCAGATCGCCTTGGTGATCGGGTAGTGCGGCTCCTTCTCGGCGAGGATCAGCGAGTCGCTGACCTCGAGCATCGCGAAGCTGAAGACGAGGATGCCGCCCGCGATGAGGTTGGCCATTATGAGCGGGACCACGACGCGGCGGATCGCGGTCGACGGCTTGGCCCCGAGGTTGAGCGCTGCTTCTTCGAGGTCGCCCGAGGTTTGCTCCAGGCCCGCCGAGGCGGAGCGGAGGATGTAGGGCAGCTTACGGATGGTGTAAGCGATGACCAAAAACATCAGCGGGTTCGGGGCCTGGCCGCGGACCGACATCAGGCTGCCGAGCCCGTACCAGAACGATCCGGTGTCTCCCCCGGCCAAGGATTCCTGGAACCACGCCCCGAGCTGCGGGAACGGCCAGTGCAGGCTCATCGCCACGTAACCGAACGCCATCACCAGCCCCGGCACCGCCAGCGGCAGCATCCCCAGCGCATCAAGCACGATCCCGCCCTTGATCTTGATTCGCGAGGTTAGATAAGCGATCGCCAAACCCAAGATCACGCACAGGAACATCGCCGCGGTGGCGTAGATCAGGCTGTTGAGGATCGACTGCATCGCCAACTCGTGCGACAACGCCCCGGCGAAGTGCTCGCCGGTGAACTGCTGCGGCAGGACCGAGCGGTACCACGTCCCGTCGACCGCGATCGACGAAAAGATCACGCCCAGGTGCGGCAGCACGGCCAGGAACGTGATGCCCCCGAAGAACACGATCGCCAGCAGGCCCTTGACCCCGGTCAGGCGCTGCGTCGCCACGGCGGCGGTCGCTTTGTTCTGCATCGCGTACGCCCGGCCGCCGAAGGCAAACTTGCCCAGCAGGTACAACGCCACCGCGACGACGAGCATCACCACGACCAAGGCGTACGGCCGGGGGTTCGCTTCGATGTCGGTCAGGCCGTAGAAAACCTGCACGGGGGTGATAGTTTTGTATTCGAACATCAGCGGGGTGCCGAGCTCGGTGAAGCTCCAGATGAACACGATCGTCGCCCCCGCAAACACCCCGGGAAGGATCAACGGCAGCGTGCAACGCCAGAACCGCTTGAACCTTCCCGCCCCAAGATTGAGCGCCGCTTCATCCAGCGACGGATCGAGGTTCGACAACGCCGCCACGATGTTGAGGTACAGGATCGGGTAGAGGTGCAAGGCCTCCATCACCACCACCGCCCAGAACCGCCCGCCCACACCGCCGCCCAGAAAATCGATGCCCGGCCCGCTCGGATCGATCAGCCCGATCTTGCCCAGCAGCGAGTTGATCGCCCCGAACCGCCCGAGCAACGCCTGCATCCCGATCGCGCCCACAAACGGCGGCAGGATCAGCGGCACCAACACCAACGCGCTCACCGCCGCCTTCCCCCGGAACTCGTACTTCGCCGCGATCACGCCCATCGGCAGCGTCACGATTAGGCATAACGCCGTCGTGGCCACCGCCACCATCAACGCGTTCAGTAAACCCTGCCGATAGAGCGGGTCCCGCAGCACCCCCACCCCTTCGCCGACAAAATATTTGAGCGTGAACGCCCCGCTCGCTTCGTCCTCAAACCCCCCACGGACCGTCAGGAAGATCGGCCAGAGCAGAAAAACCGCGAGGATCAAAAAGATCACCGCGAAGAGGCAGTAGCGGTAAAACTCACGCTGTCGGCCGTACATCCGCGGCGGGCTGCTAACGCTCATGGTGCGTCACGGTAACGCTAATGCGCGATTGGGGGAAGCGTGGCAATTCTTTACGAAGCAACACGATGTAGTTGCCCAACACACTCAATATTCGGCGATGAATCGAATACCGTTAAAACTGAGACCGATGTGCAGCAATTTAGGACGCTAAAAGTTACGAATTTTTTCGGTTTTTTATTGACCGGCGACGGCAGGGGGATAATATTAGGGAAATAAATATGAAACTGTTTCATTTTCAGTGTCACGTTTATTTGGGTTAGTCCTATCTTCTTTCATATTTACAGGCTTGCCTCATGTCTAGCGTCCGCCAAATAGCTCGAGAAGCCGGCGTCTCCATCACCACGGTTTCCCGCGTCTTGAACAACCACCCCAGGGTGAGCCAAAAGTCCCGCGAAAAGGTATTGGCCGCTGCCAATCAAGCCCGCTATGTCGCTCCGGTCAGCAAGCGTTCGACGTCAAATATCGCCCTGATCTACACCGGCGAATCCTCGCTGGGCTCCCCCTTCGACTCCCAGGTCATGTGGGGCATGTCGGCCGGTATGGAAGAATACAACTACGACCTGATGGTGCTCGACGCCAAACGCTCGCTGCGGAGCGGCGAAACGTTTTCTCAGATGTTCATGCGAAAGGGCGTGCGCGGGGCCGTCCTCCGCACCACCCTCTCGACGCGGCATACCTGCCTTGCGATCGCCGACGAAGGCTTCCCCGCGGTCGTCATCGGCGACCGCTTCGAACACCCCAGCGTCCGCTTCATCTACTCGGACTCCCGCGAACCCAGCCGTGAAGCGGTGGAACACCTTATTGCTCTGGGGCATCAACGCATCGCGATCTGCCTCAACGTGATCGACGACTCCGACCACGCCGACCGCTTGAGCGGTTACGAACAAGCGATGAACGAGCACGGCCTGGCGATCGACCGCAACCTGGTGATCCGCGCCCACGCGAACCGGGCCGGCGGATCGCAACTCATCCGTCGGATCGCCTCGATGGCTGACCGCCCGACCGCCTTGTTTGTCACCGACCCCGCCACCGCCGCGGGAGCTTTTAAAGAAGCGCGTTCGGCCGGCTTGAGCATCCCAAACGATCTCTCGATCGTCGGCTTCGACGACGGCGATCTGCGTTTCGATCTCTGTCCCGAGATGACGGCGGTCTGCCAGGACACCGGGGCGATCGGCCGAGAAGCCATGATCGCCCTCCACGAAGTAATCGAAAACGGGCCGGGCGAGACTCTGCCCGTCCGCAAGGCGCACCGGGCCTGGCTCGAGCTACATCAGTCCACCGCGGCACCCCGGGCCAGCAAAGGAGACGCTTCATGAAATGAAAAATGATGTGGTGATTTATCCGGCAATCACCCCGTCAAATCTATCGCAAGTCGTAAGCAACATTTCGTTCCTAATGCTTACCGACAGTCTCAAATCAACCCCATCTTTTTGCCGTATCTGTTTAACCAAATCTCAGTTTCACTCAAGTTTCTCTTTTTTTCTTTATGGAGGTATACCCATGAGATCGAAAATATTTTCGCTCGCTTCCGCGGGTCTTCTCAGTGCCGGATTCTGCGTCGCAGGGCAAGCCCAGCTTTCCAATTTCTTCGAAGACTTCGAGGGCCTCGACCGGACCGACCCCAACGCGCTTGTTGACTTTTCGGTCTTCGCGGTGAGTTCCGACTTCAACTTTTTTATCCCCGTAGCGCCGAACAACATCGCCAGCCCCAACATCAGCGTGATCAGCGATACGCCGTCCGGCGGCAATCCCCCCGACGGCAACCAAGGCCTGGTCCTGCTCGCCGACTTCCCCAGCGCGGTGAATCAGGCCGGCGACGTGCGGAACCTCGATATCAGCATCTTCGGTGAACAGAGCATCGCGGCGGTGGACTTCGGCTCAACCGTGACTTTCGACTTCCTCGCCCAAGGAAACGCTGTCGCCCCGACCGGCGACGCGACCGTCGAAGCGTTCCTGCAGATCCTCAACCCCGAAGACAACTTCGCCCTCGTGACCGACGACGTCCTTGATCTAACCTCGTTGGCACCCGGCGCACAACTTAACGGCTCGCTATCGATCATGGTTCCCAACGATCCGTTCCTGCTCGCCGGCAGCGACGGCGACCCGAACACCGGCAGCGCGATCGTCCAGTTCGGCTTCCGCAACAGCTCGACCAACATCCTCGACACGAACGGTGACGTCATCGGCGAAAACTTCGCCTTTATCGATGCCGACAACCTCTCGTTGACCGTCCCCGAGCCTGCCTCGCTGGCCCTGGTCGGACTCGGCGGCCTGGTGCTCGCCGGACGGCGTCGGCAAACGGCCTGATTAGACCATTTTGATCTGCGTGGAGGCGGGCTTAACCGCTCGCCTTCGCGATTCTCCAATAACTGCATTTCTCTCTCGAAGCCGAAAGGTTAAATCCATGACTTTATCTTCAGAAACAGATTGGCAACAACGCCGCAACAACGCTTTCACTTTGATCGAACTGTTGGTCGTTATTTCGATCATCGCGCTTCTCATCGGGCTCCTTCTCCCCGCCTTGGGAGCCGCCCGCGATTCGGGACGCACCATCCGCTGCCTATCCAACCTTCGCCAGCAGGGCATCGGCTTCGCCACCTACGCCAACGAAAACCGTTTCTTCCTGCCCCCCTCTTTCGATAACTCGTCGTTTAACCCAAACACCTCCGACTGGAGCGTGCAGATATCTTCGTTTATCTCCAGCAATCCGAATCGCACAAGCCAACAGCTGACCGATGCAGAATTCAATGAGGTTTTTCGATGCCCAAGCGCATCAATAGACGAGGGGTTGCTGCACTTCGGTGCAAACGAACTGGTATTCCCGACGTTCATCAACGGCATTTTTAGTAACGCGGCCTCGATTAACGGGCTCTACAACATCGACTTTCAAACTCGAGCTTCAGAGATCATGTGGATCGCGGACGCGGGGCAGGTCGATACCCCTGGGTCTAACCCGGAACTGGGTAACACGTTCGCCAGTCTCGGGGCAATCGATAACTTCGGCATAGGCCCGAACGATTATTTCAGCAGTGCAGACCCCGACAACAACGACCCGATCGAAGACGGTCCAAACGTAGACGGGCCGGCCACCGCGTTTAACTCCTTGGCTCAGCCGAGGTGGCGTCACGGCCGAAGCGGGCAGGAGTCGGGCAGCAATGGCGGAGCGGTCAACCTGCTGTTTGGCGACGCACACGCCGCAACCACCAACCGCGGCGAGATTCTTCACCGGAACGTGCGAGCAGACGACTAAGCCCGAGCTTTGTACAACCTAAAGCTTGACTTTGAATTGGCTGCTGATCAGATATCTGGTTTCAAGCTGCTGCAAGAAATGCCCATAGCAGGAGTCGAACCTGCACTCCCTTGCGGGAACCGCCACCTGAAGACGGCGCGTCTGCCAATTCCGCCATATGGGCTGGGGAAGAGCGAGGCATTTTAGGCAAACGCTGCCGCTACGCAACTACACCTATCCGAGTGCTTACTTAGGCGTCGCCCAGGCTAAGCACCGTCAAATTAGTGTTCGAGTAGATGCACAACTCGCCCGCTACCGACAACGCGTTTCGGGTGAGCTCTTCGGCGGGCTGGTCGGTGTGGGCCAGCAACGCCCGTGCGGCGGCGGTCGCGTAGGCCCCGCCCGAGCCGATGCCGATCACGCCGTCGTTCGGCTCGATGACGTCGCCGGTACCCGACACCAAAAGGCTCACCTCCAGGTCCGCCACCACCAGCAGGCTCTCCAATCGACGCAGCGCCCGGTCGGTCCGCCACTGTTTCGCCAACTCGACCGCCGCCTTCTTCACGTTGGCTGGCGTCTCCTTCAGCGTCGCCTCAAACCGCTCCAGCAGCGCAAACGCGTCCGCCGCCGCCCCCGCAAACCCCACCAGCACCCCCCCGGAATCCGCCCCCAGGCCTTCGAGCTTCCGCACCTTCACCGCGTCGGCCTTCGCCACCACGTTCTGCATCGTCACCTGCCCGTCCCCCGCGATCGCCACCCCCGGCATCCCGGAAGCGGTCGCCCGCCTGACGGACAACACCGTCGTCGATCGGATCTCGGGCCGGGTCTCGCGGTTTCGTTTCTTACTCATATGAAGCAGTGTATCGCCGCGGGGCTCGCTTGCGGTTACGCGTGGTTTACACTGAGCTATCAAGCTTGATTTCTGTACGGCTGATTCGCTTTGCAAAAAACACCACAAGCCATCCAACCCGCCGGTCCCGAGGTCTATTGCCCTTTCTGCGGCTACGACATGCGGGCCCGTTCCAGTGATGCCTGCCCGGAGTGCGGAGAGCTCGTTGACGAGGCCGCGATGAAGCGTGCGCAGGTGCCGTGGGCCAACCGCCGGGAGATCGGCCGATTCCGGGGCTTCTGGCGGACGTTCACCCGCGTCACGTTCCGGCCCCGCGTCTTCGCCCGCGCGGTCGGACAGCCGGTCGACCTCAAGGAAGCGAAGCGTTTCCGCCGGCTGGTCGTCATCGTGCTGTGGCTGACGTTGGTAGTTACCGCGTGGGGTTTAAGCCTGCCCGAAACACTGATCGATCGCTTAGATGATCTCGATCTGATCGACGACGTCTACTGGGACCGGATCGCGTTGGGCTGGCGTGTCGCCTTGGGTGCGATCGCAAGCGGTTTGCTGGTTGCCTGGCTGTATGTATGCACCGGCGTGCACACCTATTTTTTTCACCCGCGCGCGCGTCCCGTCGAGCGTCAGAACCGGGCGGTTGCTTTGAGCTACTACGCCTGCGCTCCGCTGCTGTGGCTGCCCGTGGCGGCGGGGCTCCTCGCCGTGGGCTTAAAACTACAACTTTGGTCGGAAAGCTATCCTGGAATATTCGAGTTGGAGCTTGTGGGGCTTATCATCGCGCTCCTGTCGGCGGCACCATTGGTCTTGGGGGTATTGGAATTTTGGTGGGTAACTTCGCAGCTCGCCGTCCATGCCGCCGGCCGGGGTCTGGGCGGACGGCTCGCGGTGATGGCTGTGCAGCCCCTCGTGTGCTTAGCCTCCGTTGTTGTCGCCGGGATCGTGTTACCGCTTTGCGTCGCCTACGCCTGGCTTCTTCTAACTTCTTTCTAGAATCAGAAGCCTGAGCCGTAGCCGCCGAAGAAAGCAGGCGGATTGGGATCGGGGATCGGCTCGGGCCTTGGGGCGAGCAAGAACCAGTGATCGGATGGCCCGTCGTAGCTGTTCGGGTTGTACCGGCTCGAATCCAGCGGAGCCCCGTCTTGGTCGGCACCGATCACCCCGCCGTCATCGACACCGTCACGACCGACGCTGTAGACAAGCGGCAAACGGCTTTCGACGATCTGCTGCTTTTCTTCGTCGGTCAGCCAACCGCCCCAACTATCGTAGTACGGCACGAGTTTTCCGCCGGCCGGCCGGTAGCGGATCGTTCCGCCGGCCGGGTCGTACGGATCGATCGGGACGGCTTCGAGGTACCCGGGCACCAGTTGATCGAGTGATGCCGGAGCCACACCCGTTTCGATTTCGTAGAGCTTCAGGGCGATCGCCGTCACCGCGAGGCGGTGATTCGTTGTCTGCTGCAGCTGTGTCCGCTGGGTCGCGCTGATTCCCGGCAGGATGAAACTCACCAGCGGGGATCGCCAGGGATTCTCCACTTTGGCATTAAGGTCAGTATCGATCTGCTCGTAGACCTCGGGGCTTAAGGGGTCCGCGGCTTCGATCGATCGCGTCCAGTAGTCGAGCATCAAGACTCCGTCGCGGAAGTAGAGGGGCTTGAAAAGCCAAGTCTTGATTTTTTCGAACGGGGTCGGGGGTGAATGTGCCCAAGCCAATGAACTCAAGGAGACTTTGTTGTTTGCCAGAGCGGTCACGTAATCTTGGTTAAACATGCGCTCGAACTTCGCTGCGTTCTGAAATGCCGCGTGAGTTGGTTGTTCATCCGCGAGCATCTCGATCAGGCGACGCAGTTCCTGCTTGACCTGCGGTGTCGCGTTTTCTGCATTGATCGACACCAGGTGCTCTTCGATGAGACCGACGGCCATCGCTCGGATCGATAGGGCCACGAGGTAGTCGAGCAACGAAATCGGCGGGCCGTGCAACGACCGGGCTAAGTGGTAGATCTGTCGCGTGATTTCTAGGGCCCGTTCCGGCTGACCCGCGGCCATCGCACGCGTCGAGGCGTCTGCCATGTAGCGGGCCAACCGACGCGATTCACCGAAGTAGTTCAACGCCCCGAACGAATTGATGACCGGAGAAGTCGGCACGTTACCCCAATGGCTTGCGGGCGCTTCGGCGGCGCGTTGCACCAAGTCCAGGGCCGGCTGGCACGCCGCGAGGTACCCCGCGTTGTCGGTAATCGGATCGGGATGTAGATCGGGGTCGTTGAACCAGTCCGACGCTGTAATCGTCTGCGTCGTTCCCGGTACGTCCGGCCAAGCCGAGATCGCCCGTTGAAGATAAATCGCCGCGTTGTCGGCGTCGTCGGGCAAGGGGACCCGGAAATCTTCGGCGTCGATCGGCTCGCCTCGATCCCGGATCGTTTGTAACGCCGCCTGGAAGCGGGCCTCCCAAACGTAGCCCGAAACCAGTCGCAACCCGAGTAGACCGAGACTCAGGATGGCAGCCGCTAATCCGATACGCATCAGCCACCGAAAACGGGCCGGAACAGGCTGTAATTCGACTTGCGGCTCTGACATACAGCCAGTTTAACGCCCGGCCGCACGGCCCAGAAGCAAAGCCAAGTGCAGGTATTGGCGTCGGGTAAGCCTGATTCTGTTGGAATCAAGTGCATGACCGCTCCGCTTGACGCGTATTGATAACTAAATATCATCTAGCCGATTGCCTACCATTGTCTTTCCCCGAGATAATGGAAAATCATTATGAAAAACGCAGCATCTTCAATAAAACGTCTAATTCAGCCAGCGGCTAAGACCTACGACGCCGTGGTCGTCGGCGGCGGGGCGGCGGGGATCGGGGTGGCGATCACGCTGAGAGACGCGGGTATCGAGAACATGGTGGTGCTTGAGCGGCAGCTGATCGGGGCGTCGTTTGCGAACTGGCCGGACGAGACGCGGTTTATCACGCCGTCGTTTGCGACCAATTCGATCGGCATGCTCGACCTCAATTCGATCTCGATCGGCGTCTCCCCCGCCCACAGCCTCGACGTTGAGCACCCGACCGGCAAGCAATACGCGGCCCACCTCCAGACGGTCGCCAAGGTGTTCCAACTGCCGATCCGCGAGCAGATCGAGGTCCAAAGCATAACTAAGGAAGACGAAGAATTCGTCATCGAAACCGACCAAGAAACGCTGCGGGCCAAGCACGTCGTCTGGGCGGCCGGCGAGTTTCAGTACCCCCGCCACAGCGGGTTCCCCGGCAGCGAGCTCTGCCGGCACACCGCCACGGTCGGGGCCTACGAAGAACTCGAAGGCGACGAGTTCATCGTCATCGGCGGCTACGAGAGCGGGATCGACGCGGCGTACCACCTGGCCGATCGCCAGAAGCGGGTCCGGGTGTTTGACCGCGGATGTCCTTGGAAGGCCGATACCTCGGACCCCAGTACTGCGCTATCGACGTATTCGATCGAGCGGATGCGTGACGAGTTGTTCCAACAAAACGTCGAGCTCTACCCGAACACAGCGATAGAATCCGTTAGCCAGGAAGACGGCCGGTACGAAGTCGTCACTTCCGACGGGCGTTGGTTCCACACGGAAGTCCCGCCGCTGCTGGCGGGTGGATTCGAGGGCAGCCACCATTTAGTCGCCGATCTGTTCGAGAAGCGTGACGACGGGTTCCCCTTGCTGAGCGAGCAAGACGAATCGACCATTGTGCCGGGTATGTTTTTGTGTGGCCCGGCCGTGCGTCACGGAAATCATGTATTCTGTTTTATCTATAAATACCGGCAGCGGTTTGCGGTGGTCGCCAAGACGATCGCCGACTCGCTAGGCCTGCCGGCCGAACAACTAGAACATTACCGCAACTGGGGCATGTATCTCGATGATCTGTCCTGCTGCGGCGAGGAGTGTGTATGTTAAGCAACGAAGTTAATCCGACCGTCGTTTCCCAGCCCGCTGAAAGCAAGCCCGGCGTAAAACTTAAGCTCGCCCGCATGCGGCGTATCGAGTGGCTGGGCCAGACCGCGGCCAGCCTCTGCTGGATCGTCAGCGTGTTCGTCTACGGCCTCTCCTCCACCGGGGATTACCTACAGCTATGTGCCGCCTCGGCCTGGCTGATCGCCAACCTCGCGGCGGTGATCTCCGACCAAGACGACTAACGTGGCGAGCGTCCGCCTGCCGGGTTTCGGGAAAAGCGACCTCGACGCCACCGCCCTCTTCAGCCAGCAGCTCTGGTGTTGGGGGCAAGATATCTTGCGGCCTGAGGGCAACTGGCTTATCGAGGTCGGCTTCGAGCGGATCGAACCCCCGGCTGACCGTGCCGATTCGCCGAGCATCTACCAACTGGAACCCGCCCCCGGCCGCAGCCTTGTGCTGCGAGGCTTCGGCGCGTTCTACGGCGACAAGAACCACGGCGGCGTCTTCCTCCCCCGCTACCGCTTCGAGCCACGTTACATCGTTCAGCCAAGGCTGAGGAATCAACCTTGGACGACCGCCGACCTTCCGGATATGCAACGTCCCGCCCCGTCTGAACAGACTGCCGCCGACGCGTTGGTCTCCGATCTAACCGCCTGGATCCATCGTTACGAACAACGAATCGCCGATCAGCTGGGCGTCGGGTATCGAAAGGCGTCCCTTACAAAATGGAAAGACAAGGAACCGTCATCGTTGTCCGCCGAAGATATGCCCAAAGCTTGGGCAGCACTATCGCTCGCTTTCACCGGAACTCGACGCATAGCGGTTTAAAACAAGGGCGTGTTGACGCTTAAGACTTCATAATCTCAAGACTCACCGCGTTCGATTTTTTTGTCACCGGCGCAAATTCGATATGGCTCGCGATCGGCACGCCGTTCCTATTCAGAAGGCCCACAGCCACCCCGTAAGTAGGTCCTTGCTTCAGACCTTTCATGCGTAAAACGCGCTGCCCGCGAATGTAATCGCCGTCCGGCCGGTGCGGGACTCGCGCGTATCGCGATCTGAAAGTCCGCACATTGTAGACGTTGACTTCCAAGATATCGAAGTCAACGCCCTTCTCGAAATCTGTCC
Organism: Planctomycetota bacterium; assembly: GCA_038747275.1. GTDB lineage: Bacteria > Planctomycetota > Phycisphaerae > Phycisphaerales > Phycisphaeraceae > Algisphaera. The sequence continues at coordinate 344,426 of JBCDJW010000001.1, forward strand.
GTAAATCGATAGTGAGTTGAGCCATGGATAAACTCCTTAATGTTTCCGATAGCCAAGCCTATCACGCCGCTGTACTTAGAAGGCATGCGGACCATCGCGTGCAACGGAAGATAACCTAAGGACTATCCGAGTTAAATCATTGAGTTAAAAATTGTCGTCGCGGCATCGCTGCAAACAAGGCCACGGCTGGTTTGACGATAGCCATTCATCGTGGCCTTCCTCGTATAAAAGACCGCAGCACCGGGCCCTCGGTAACGAATCACAAATCAGAACGGAATTATTTTGACCGTCGACCCTCCATCTGACCTTCCCGACTCAGACTACCTCAAACGGCCGGACGCTCAAGGGCATTTGAAGGTGTTTGAGGTACTACGCCTCTGGGACCCGATCGGCGTCGCGGATATCGCCCCGGATGAGTACGACGGATACGCTCCAGAAATCGTACGCATGCTCGATGGCGGGATAGATACCGAGCAACTCGAGAGGTGGCTGATCGATCTCGCGAATGGCCACATGGGGCTCTCGCACGTCGATCAGCCGCACACCCGATCCTGTGCCGACGAACTCACAAAATTCTGGCATTCCCGGAGAGACCTCTAAACCGCCGAGAAGCGGTATCTATGAGCTATATTCTTACCTACGGCAGGCCCGCCCCGAGTGCACATTACTACTTGAGCTCCTCGGGGCTAGGTTCCGCTTGATCCCTTGATATGTTTTAAAACTAAACGGTTAAATTTTTACGCAGAGGTCACTCATGAAAACGCTTTACGCGATCGTACTCTCGAGCTTGTTGGTAGGCATGGGCTGCACCGAATCGGCCGTCACCGCAGACGCGCCGGCCGAGGCTTCGGCCGAGACCTCTAGCCTGCACTTCATCCAGGCGAGCATCACCGGGATGGACTGCGGCGGATGCGTCAGCTCGGTCTGCAGCGCAGCCAACCGCGTCGCGGGCGTCAGCGGATCGAACGCCAACTTCTCGACCGGCCGATTCACCGCGGTCCTCAACGTGGGCACCGAACCCGCCGTCGCCGTCGCAGAAATCGAAAAGCTCATCTCCGGTCTCAACAACGGGCAGTACACCGTCGAAAAAATCGAAGCGGTCACCGCCGGAGGCGCCACTCTGCCCGATGAAGCTCAACAACCCACCACCGGAATTGCCACCGGCGACGACGCCTAAGCTGGACGTAGATCAGCCCTAATCACTCTCGGTGAAGAAGATCGTTTTTCCCGCTCCGAGGCTACGGCAAGCTAGAAGCTCGCCCCACTCACTCTCCATCGCTTTTCGTGCACGTTCCGAAACACTTCGAGTTGCGTTATCCGAAACGACGCGTCAGCTGCCCGTAGCGAGGTATAACAGGGGGTATGGATCAATCGGAAGTAGGTCACGTCCCGGTGTTGTTGGATGAGGTATTGGAGTTGCTCACGCCGCGAGCCGGGGACGTCGTGGTGGACGGGACGCTGGGGCGAGGGGGGCACGCGGCGGCGATCATCCCGCGGATCGCGGGAGGGGCGTATCTGGGCATGGACCTCGACGGGGGAAACCTGCGGTTTGCCGAGGAGCGGCTGCGGCCGATCGCGGAGGAAAACAACGTCCGGCTGATTACCGTTCAGGGGAATTTTGCGGGAGCAGGCGCGGCGATGAAAGAGGCTGGGCTTGCAGCGGCGGATTGCCTGCTGGCCGACTTGGGGTTTGCGTCGAACCAGATGGACGACCCCGGACGCGGGTTTTCGTTTGCCGGGGACGGGCCGCTGGACATGCGGCTGGCACCGGGAGCCCCAGAAAACGACCACAACGAATGGGCCGACGACGGTTTCCCGCCGGGCACCGCGGCGGCGTTGGTCAACACCCTGCCCGAGCGTGAGCTCGCGGATGTGATCTACCGCTACGGCGAAGAGCGGCGGTCCCGGCAGATCGCCCGAAAGATTATTGAACGGCGGTCGGATTCGCCGATTCTAAAGACGAATGAATTGGCAGAAATCTGCCGCCGGGCGTACGGGCCCTCGGCCCAACGCTCGAAGATCCACCCCGCGACCCGCACGTTCCAAGGCCTACGGATCGCCGTGAACGGAGAACTCGACGCCTTGGACGCGCTGCTGCAGGAGATACCAGCGTTACTAAATCCCGGGGGGCGGGCCGGGATCATCAGCTTCCACTCGCTGGAAGACCGGCCGGTAAAACAGGCGTTTCTTAAGCTCCAGCAGGACGACCTGGCCGAACGATTGACCCGCAAGCCGCTGACCGCCGGCCCCGAAGAACTGGCCCGCAACCCGCGCAGCCGATCCGCCAAGCTCCGCGGTATCCGAAGATGCTGAAAACCACCCCGGCTAAAACGACTAGCCGCTAAACTGCACACCACCGCTAAGGACAGCGGCCCCCGGAAACCGGGTCTCCCGGAATTCCCCTTGAACCTCACGGACGAAACGGTTCCATGGCACAAGAAACCAAAGTCGGATTACTCATCGGCCTCGCCCTGATCTTCTTGGTCGGGCTGGTTCTTTCGGACCTGTTCACCGGCGGCGAGCCGGAGTCGGCCGAGGCCGCACGGGCCGCGACGGAGTTCGGCCCGGGGGCCCAGGCCGGGATCTACGAAGAGCCGGAAACGGTCTACAACGCTTCGCCCGCCGGCCGGGAAGCGTTTGACCGCATGCCCGCGTTCGCGGCCGACCCGCCGCAGTCGTACGGCGTCCCGGCCCCGACGCAGCAGCCCCGCCCCACCGAAACTTGGTCGCCTCCCGCCGGCCCGCGGCCGGGATACGGCGTCTCGCCTTCGCCAGAACTGATCGTCGAGCCGCCGCTCCCGCAGCTCGACACCCTCGAGGCTCGCGACGCCATGACGAGATTCAACGATTCGCTCGAAGCGCTGCGTTTGGCGGTCGAGGAGCCTGCTCCGCTGCTGCCCGATCGTATTAACACAGCAGCCGATGAAGTTACTCGCGCTAAGCAGCCGTCGCTCGCTTCGCTCCCCGAGTCCTCTCTCGATTCGGTTCCCCTTGGCGGGACCACCTACATCCACTACGTCCAGCCGGGACAGGACCTCCGCGAGATCGCCCGCCAGCACTACGGGAACCCCGAGTTCGCCGCCGCGATCGCCCAGACCAACCTCAACAAGGTCGACCGCGAAGGCCAGGTGCGTCCCGGAGCTCGCCTCGAGATCCCGCCGTTGGGATCGCCGGTGTTCAGCCGGTTGTTCAAGCCCGTACACGCAGAGCACGCCGTGCAAGTAGAAGATGAAGTCCCGGCGTTGCCCGGCCGCCCCGCGGGGCCGACGGCTGAAGTCTCTCCACAGCAAGGCGGATCGACGATCGAGGTCCAGCCGGGCGATACGCTCAGCGAACTGGCCGCGGAACACCTCGGCAGCGCGAAGCGTTGGCAAGAGATCGTCGATGTCAACGCCGAAAAACTCAGCTCCGCCGCGGACCTCCGCTCGGGTATGAAGCTACGGCTGCCGGACCGAACGACCATCAATGCTTCACAGGCGTCCGTTACGAGTACGGCCAAGACAACCACGACTCCCGTAACCGCGAACGCGGAATCGCAACAGACTTACACCGTGCAGGCGGGCGACAACCTCACCCGCATCGCCGCTCGCCTCCTCGGTAACGGCGAGCGTTGGGACGAGTTGTTGGCCGCCAACGCCGACCAACTCGATCGGCCGGAAAACCTCCGCGTCGGCATGAAGCTGAAGCTGCCGAGCGCAGCGGTGGCATCGACACCCAGACCCCCAGCCTCGGAACCGCGGGCCAAAACGCAAACCCCGGATACCGAAAGCACCTACACCGTCCAGGCGGGCGACAACCTCACCCGGATCGCCGCCCGAAAGCTCGGCGACGGCGACCGCTGGCGGGAGCTTTTCGAAGTTAACGCCGATCAGCTCACCAGCCCCAACGACCTGTACGCCGGCCAAACCCTCCGCTTACCTTAACGCTGCCTCGGCGGACTACGCTATGCTCTCGAAGCTGTTTTTTACGATCGTCGCGATCGCCGTCATCGCCGCTGCCCTGCTCGGCTTGCACCAGCAGCGGTTGAAGACGCTACACGCGATGGGCGACCTCCACGTCCAGATGGACCGCGACCGCAAAGCGACGTGGGACGCCCAGGCGCAGATCGCCGAGGGCACACACCCCGTCGCTCTGAATGAAGCGGTGAAACGCATCGGCCTCGATCTCGAACCACTGCCCACCGAGGCCGCTCAGGTCGACGCGGGGACTGCCCCGCTCTGGCCGAATCCCCAACATTTTGCCCACGCCCCGGAGCACGTCCCGGCCCGTGACTGACCGCACGCCCCCGGAATCTGAAGCGGTTCGCGCCCGCGCCCACGGCACCCCCGGAGTCCCCGACACCGAAGCGATCGACCGAGTGAACACACGGGCGCTCTTGGTCGGACGGGTGGCGATGGTTCTGGTGACGCTCGTGCTACTCGCCTTGCTCGGCCGGGTGTATCAGCTCCAGAGCCGTCCGGGCCCGCAGATCGCCGCGATGATCGATTCGCAGACGAGCACGCTCGGCCTCGACGCCCGCCGGGGCAGCCTGGTCGACCGGCGGCAACGCGTCCTCGCGACCACCCGCGTGGCCCACCGACTCTTCCTCGACCCCGATATCGTTGAAGACCCCAACACCTTCTCCGAGACGGTCGGCTACACCCTCGGCTACGACCCGGCGTGGATCGAGCAGCAGATGTTCAAACGCCGGGGCAGCCGGTACATCGTCATCGACAAGCAGATGCCCCCGGAAAAATACGAGGCGTACCGCAACAACGAATCGCTCCAAAAACTACGGGGCCTGTCGTCGCACCCGATCCTCGTCCGCGAGTACCCGCAGCAGCAACTCGCCGGCCAACTCGTCGGCTTCATCGGCCACGAAGGCAACGGCCTCGACGGCCTCGAACGGTCTTTCAACGACCGCCTCGCCCCCGACCCCGGCCAGCACGCCTTCGTCTACGATCGCGGGCGTAATCGGTTGTGGCTCGCCAACCAAGACTACAAACTCCAGGCCGACGGCAAGCCGATCCGGCTGAGCCTCGACCTGAATCTGCAGGCAATCGCCGAGGAAGAACTCGCTGCGACTGTCGAGAAGTTTGATGGCGAATCGGGCCAGCTCATCGTAATGGACCCACGCACCGGTGAGGTGCTGGCGTTGGCGAACTACCCGTTCTTCAACCCTGCCGACTTCCGCGACGAGAAGGGACGCTTCCGCGAAGACGCCAAGCTAGCCCAGCGCAACCGCAGTGTGACCGATGTGTTCGAGCCGGGATCGATCGTTAAGCCGTTGGTCTGGGCCGCGTCGGTCGAGGCGGGCTTCGCGACGCCCGACGAAATGATCGACACCACCGACGACGGGATGTGGAAGCCCGAGCGCGGCCCCCTGCTGAAAGATTCGAGCTACGGCCCGGGCAAAGGCCACGGCGAGATCACCTACGAAGAAGTCTTAGTCTGCTCGTCGAACATCGGGATGGCCGTCGTGGCTGAGCGCATGGGCATGGACGCGTTGCACAAGATCCTCGACAGCTACGGCTTCGGCAGGGTTACCGGTTCGGAACTGCCCGGCGAGATCAAAGGGATGTTTCGCCCAGTTTCTAAATGGAGCTGGACCGACCTGACCCGGATGCCGATGGGCCACGGTATCGCGGTGACGCCGCTACAGGTCACCCGCGCGTTTTCAGCGCTCGCCAACGACGGCGTGTTGGTGAACCCGACCATCGAAGCGGCTGCGGACCAAACCGACGACGACCGCCGTACCAACATCACCGCCCGCGTGCTCTCACCCCGCGTGGCACAAAAAGCCCGGGAGGTATTGGCCCGCGTTGTCACCGAAGGCACCGGCCGCCGCGCCCGCTCAGACCTCTACGACCTGTTCGGCAAGACCGGCACCGCGGAACTGCCCGACCTCGAGAACGGCGGCTACCACGACAACCTCTACAGCTCCTCCTTCATCGCCGGAGCCCCGGTCGATCAGCCCCGCCTCGTCGTCGGCTGCTTCGTCCACCGCACGACCAAACGCATCGTCGACGGCCAGTACACGCACTACGGCGGCGTGGTCAGCGGCCCGACCGTCAAGCGTGTGATGGAACGCAGCCTGACCTACCTCGGCGTGCCGCCGAAACCAACGGGTGGCGATAAACGAGACGCCGTAGCCAGCCGTAATCCATAAATCGACACCGCAAGCTTCAACAAGCCTAACGGGTCGCCGGTATGATGCCGGGCATGAAAAATCATCCCCAATCAACGTCTATCCGTTCACGTTGGCTGACCTCGCTGGGTTGCTTAGCGCTGTTAGCGTTGGGCACCGGCTGCGTCTCCTGGGACCCGATCTTCCGTGGCTCGGTACAGCTTGCGGAGTGGCTGCGTTCGCTGATCTAAAGAGCAATTTATCCACACAAATAATACGGCCGTTTTAATTTCGGCCAACGACACGAGGATTTATTTCTTGGGTTTACTCGACACCCCCTTCAAGAACTTCCACGCCGACAACGGCGCAAAGCTCGTCGACTTCGCCGGCTGGGAGATGCCGCTGCACTACGGCTCGATCATCGACGAGCACAACCAGACCCGCGCGTCCGGCTCGATCTTCGACGTCTCGCACATGGGCCGGCTCAAGATTACGGGGCGCCACTCACGAAAGTTCCTCGAGACCGTACTCACCCGTAAGATCACGGACATGAAGCCGAAGACCTGCCGCTACGCCCTGGTGTGTAACGAGCAAGGCGGTGTCAAAGACGACGTGCTTGTCTACCGCTACGACAACGAGTGGATGCTCGTGGTCAACGCGGCGAACCGAGCAAAGCTGCTCGATCACTTTGCGGCGGTGAAGGCCGACGGCGAGTTCGCGATCAAGCTCAGCGACGAGACCGAGAAGACCGCGATGCTGGCCGTGCAGGGTCCGCAGGTCATCGAAAAAATCGGCGAGTTCTCGAAAGAAATCCCGACGCTGCGTAACTACACCTTCGCCCTCAAGAACCTGCTTATCCTCAAGATGACCGTTAGCCGCACCGGTTACACCGGCGAGGACGGCGTCGAGGTCATCCTCGGGGCAAACATGGCCAGTATGGCCATCAAACTGCTGCTCAAAGACAAGGGTGAGGCCGCCGCGATCAAACCCGCCGGACTCGGCGCCCGCGACTCGCTGCGTCTGGAAGCCGGCATGCCGCTCTACGGCCACGAACTCGACGAAGACACCGACCCGCTGAGCGCCGGCCTAGGCTTCGCGGTCTCACTCGAAAAACACGTCGCCGAGGACGAAGACGCGATCGAGGTCCCCCGCTTCATCGGCCAAGACGCCTTAGAAAAAATCTACACCGAGGGCACGCCCAAGACGCTGGTCGGTCTGAAAATCGAAGGCAAGCGTACGCCTCGACAGGGCGCGGAGGTTAAACGCGACGGCCAAACCATCGGCAACGTAACCAGTGGCGGGATGTCGCCGACCCTGGGCTACCCGATCGCGATGGCTTATCTCCAGCCGAATTCCGCGACGACCGGCGACAGCGTGACCGTTGTAACCGGTTCATCGGAAGCCGATGCCGAGTTGGTGCCGCTACCTTTCTACAAGCGTCAGCGCCATGAGGGCTAAGCGACCTGCTGGCTCGGTCCCGTTACCGAATTGACCTGCCCCATTTCGAGTGCGATCCGATTAAAGTCTTCGAAGCACGCGAGGAATGCGTCTACGACCGCGGGGTCGAAGTGGCGCCCGGATTCCTCTTCGATCATGCTGCGAGCGACCTCGACCGTGAACGCGTCTTTGTAGACCCGTACCGAGGTTAAGGCGTCGAACACGTCGGCCAACGCCGCGATGCGGGCCGACAGCGGGATGTCTTCCCCGGCAAGACCATCCGGATAACCCGAGCCGTCCCATCTTTCGTGGTGCGAACGCGCGATGTCCATCGCCATCTGGAGAAACGAGTCGCCGTTGCTGTGTTGGGCGACGTTTTCGAGGGCGCGGGCGCCGATGAGGCAGTGCTGCTTCATCAGGTCGAACTCGCGGTCGGTGAGCCGACCGGGCTTCAGCAAGATCACGTCGGGGATACCGACCTTGCCGATGTCGTGCAGGGGACTGGCTTGATAGATGTGTTGCTTGAAGCCGCTGTCGATCTGGTCGCGGTAGGGTCCACGCTGCGCCAGCTCGTCGGTCAGTAATTTGCAGTAGCAGCGGATGCGTTCGAGGTGTTCGCCGGTTTCGGGGTCACGCGAGTCGGCGAGGTTGGCCAACGCAAACACCAACAGGTCACGAGAGTCGACCAGCTCCTGGTGCTGCCGGTTGACGGTGTCGGTGAGTTGATCGTTGTCGCGGGACAGCTGCTGCCGAGCCTCGGCGGCTTCGTGGACTGCTTCGCGTAGGCGGTGCTGTACCCGGATCTTGGCGACCAGTTCTTCGTCTTCGAACGGCTTGATGATGTAGTCGTCAGCCCCGGCTTCGTAACCCGCGACACGTTCGCCGGTGGAGGCCTTGGCTGAGACGAGGATGATCTGAGGCGTCGACAGTTCGTCGCCGATTTTCATCGCCCGGCAGGCGTCGTAGCCGTTCATCACCGGCATCATGATGTCCATCAGCACGAGCCACGGCCGATGTGTCTCGACCTGCTCAACCGCTTCCTGCCCGTTGCGGGCGGTCAGCAGCGGGAACCGCTCCCCGAGGATCTCCTCGAGGATCGCGATATTCATCTCGTCGTCGTCAACAATCAGTACGGTCTGATCCATCATCGTCCGGTTCCATAGCCCTCCCCTTATCAGGCCGCTTCGCCCCACGCTTCTGTTACTTGATCGTCCCGCTGAGACGGCCACTCAAGTATAAATCTCGCCCCGCCGGTACTGCGGTTCTCGGCCCAGATACGCCCGCCGTGGTTTTTCATGATCTCGTGGCAGATCGACAAGCCGAGGCCCGTGCCGCCCGCCTCCGACTTGGTTTTACTGGACTGCGCGAATTTATCGAAGATGTGGGTCATCTCGTCCTCGGGTATCCCCGGCCCCCGGTCCTGAACGCTTACCCGGACCCGCCCGCCCTCGGCCGAGTCACAGCAGACCTCGATCACCGAATCCGCGGGGGCAAACTTCGCCGCGTTGCTGAGCAGGTTGCGGATTACCTGCATAATCTTGTCGCGGTCGGCCTCGGCCCGGATCGGCGTTTGGCCCCGATCGAACTCGACGCGTATATCTTTTTCCGAAAGCAGCGAGGCGTACTCATCGACCACGCAGTCGATCACCACGCCGATGTCATGCGGAGCAAATTCAAAATCCATACGCCCGCACTCAAGCTTGGCCAGGTCGAGCAGGTCATTAACCAACAGCAGTAGACGGTTGCCCGAGGTGTTGATCCGGTCGAAGTACCCGGTCAGCTTTTCCTGCTGCTGCTCGCGCGACTTCTTGAGGCCGAACCGAGAAAAGCTCAGGATACCGTGCAGCGGGGTGCGGATCTCGTGGCTCATGTTGGCCAGGAATTCGGTCTTCGAATCGTTGGCTTGCTCGGCTTGATCGCGGGCTTGGCGGAGCAGCTTCTCGGTCGCTTTCAGCTCGTTAACGTCGGTGGTGGATTTTTCGAGGATGTCGATGAGTTCGTTGTAACGCTCAGCAATCTGGCCGATCTCGGTGAACGGCTCAACGGGAGCCCGCAGGCTGAGGTCTTTGGACTGGGCCTGCTTCTCAAGAGTCGAGGCGAAGTCGAAAAGCTCGGTTGAGGCGCGGTGCTCCGCGACATTAAGGCCAACTTTTTCGTCTTCCTCGCTGACCCGCAGCCCGACCAAACGGTTCGCCAGCCACAGCGCTGGCCAACCCACGCCGACGCACATTGCGCCACACGCACCGATGCCGATCGCCTGAACGCCGAGCTGTTCCCACCGACTTAGGCCTGTTCCTAAGACCTCGGGGTCGCCGAAAATGGCAATCGCTAACGTCCCCCAGACCCCCGCGGCGAGGTGGACGGGTACCGCAGAAATAACGTCGTCGATCTGATAGTGTAAAAGAATCCGTGCCACCGCTTGGCAGATCAACGCCCCGATCGCCCCGATCACCACCGCCTCCGGCGTCGAGACCGCGTGACAGTTTGCGGTCACCGCGACGAGACCGGCGAGCGAACCGTTTATCAGCGGACCGGGGTGCAGGTAGCCGTGGTGTGCCCAACCCAAGATCCCCGCGACCAGCAACCCCGCCGCGCCGCCGAGCATCGTGTTCACCAAAATGCCGGGCACCGATTGATCGAGGGCCAAGGTACTGCCGCCGTTGAAGCCGATCCAGCCGAACCACAGCAGCAGCGTGCCGAACATCGCCATCTGCAGGTTGCTGCCGGGTGAGTCCTGATGTTTTCCGTCTTTGTCGAATCGGTTAAGACGGGGCCCGATGATCAGGCAAGCTACCAGAGCGAACCACCCGCCGACGCCGTGGACCACGGTCGAGCCGGCAAAGTCGACGAACCCCAAATCCGACAACCAAGTCGTGGACCCGCTCAACGCGCCGCCCCAGGCCCAATGGCCGAACACGGGGTAGGCCAGGGCGACCACCGCCGCGATGATCAGGTAGCCCGAAAATTTGACCCGCTCGGCGACGGCCCCCGAAACGATGGTTACCGCGGTGCCGCAGAACATCAGTTGGTAGAAGAAAAAAGCCGTATCCCAGGCGGGGCCGTTCGCTAAGTCTGCGGTGAATCGGTCGGCACCCAGCCATCCGCCCGCCGAGGTGCCGAACATGACCCCGAAGCCCACTGCCCAGAATAAAACCACCGACAGGCCGAAGTCGGCGATGTTTTTTACCGCCACGTTAATCGAGTTCTTAGATCGAGTAACCCCGGCCTCAAGGCACAAGAAGCCCGCCTGCATGAGAAACACCAGGGTACCGGCTAATACGATCCAGGATATGTTGAGTGTCTCGGCCACGCCTCTTCCTAAAGGTCAAACGCCCCTCGGTTAATCATTGTTACTTGCGTCAGAATTACTCTTAGAAAGTTTCGAGCTTGTAAGGTTCGGTTGTTAAGCCGACCGGCGAGATTCCGTTTCCTGCATAGCCCTCACGGCTGCCAGAGGTCGATCGGATTCGAGGCGTTGGTTGAGTTTCTTGAGCGCTTCGATCTCGATCTGGCGGACGCGTTCGCGGGTGAGTCCGACGTGGACGCCGATCTCTTTGAGGGTCAGCGGTTCGTTGCCGTCTAGGCCGTAGCGGAGGCGGAGGATGGTCGCTTCTCGCTGATCGATCGCGTCGAGCAGCGTGCTGATGGTTTGCAGGTCGTCTTCGAGCAGGACCTGCTCGTCGGGGCGGAGGTTGCGTTGGTCGCAGACCATCTCGTCGAGCGACGGACCCTCGCCATCTTCGCCGCTGCCGGTCTGGCTGGGGCGTTGGCTGGCTTTTACCGCCTTGCGGATAATGCGGACCTTCTTTGCGGGCAGGTCCATCTCTTCCGCGAGTTCTTGGATGGTGGGCTGTCGGCCGAGCTGTTCTTCGAGGTCGCGGGAGGCCTTCTTCCACTTGGCGATAAGCTCGACCATATAGGCGGGGATGTGGATCGGCTGGACGGCGTTGATCAGGGCGCGTTTGATCGCCTGCTTGATCCACCAGCAGCCGTAGGTCGAGAAGCGGGCGCCCATATCCGGGTTGAAGCCCTCGACGGCTTTGACCAGGCCGACGTTGCCTTCTTCGATCAGGTCTTGCAGCGGAAGGCCACGATTCATGTAACGCTTGGCCATCGCGACCACGAGCCGGAGGTTGCTGCGGATCATGTGCTCACGCGAGGCCATGCAGCCCTCGTTGATGATCTTGCGGGCGAGGGATTTTTCCTCGTCGGCGGTCAGCAGCGGCGATTCGTCGATCTGCTTGAGGTAGATCTCAAGGTCGGTTTTCACTCGGGCAGATTTGGCCATCGCGGGCGGGTTCCTCTCCACGGCTTCGCCGGGCTAACGGCCAACTCCAACAACCCAGGAGCCCGGCACGGCGAGATCGCCCGGTCGTGGTGACGCGAGCCTCTTCGAAGGAGATCGGCGAATACCGGGGGCCGCTTAAGCCCGCTAGTGGTGACGCGGCGACACGTCACTCACCGCTGTCGCTGCGGTGAATGGTGGTTATCGGATGAGGGCGTATCGGGCTAGATGCGTTAATTGCCGTAAGTTGCTACGCTTCGGGCATGTCTTTTTTTCGCGAGTTGAGCCGCACCGGACGCCTCACGGCGGGGTTTGCGGCTCAGCCCGTGGTCTGTGTCGGCCGTTCGCTGAGCGGGACGATCCGCACCTACAGCCCGGGTAAATTCCGCGGCGACCTCGTGGCGGGATTGACCGTGGCGATGGTGGCGATCCCGCAGTCGTTGGCGTTCGCCAGCATCGCGGGCGTGCCGCTGATTTATGGCCTCTACACGGCAATCATCGGGGCCGTGGTCGGCTCGCTGCTGACTTCGAGTTCGAGCTTGGCCATCGGGCCGACCAACACGATGAGCCTGCTGGTCAGCAGCGCTCTCGTTGCGGGGGCGGTCCCGGCGGGGGGAGACGAGGCGATCCGCGTCGCGGTCATGCTGACCCTCGCGGCGGGGGCGATGCAGCTGGCTTTTGCTTTGGCGCGGATGGGCGAGCTCGTACGTTTCGTGAGCCATTCGGTGATCGTCGGGTTTAGCGCCGGGGCGGGGGTGCTGATCGCGGTCGGGCAGGTCCCGGCGTTTTTGGGGATCAGTCTGACGGGGCTGGAGAGCCACCACGAAGGCGTGGCCGAGAAGATCGACCGGCTGATTCAAGCGATCGGGTTGCTCGCGGAGAGACCGGACTGGCGGCCGATCGTAGTCGGCTTGGTGAGCATGGCGGTGGCGTTGATCTGTCGCAAGGTATCGCGGTGGCTGCCGGCTTACCTGCTGGCGGTCGTGGCGGGGGCGGTCGTGGTTGTCTTTGCGGGCTGGGACGGTTCGCAGCTGCGACTGGTCGGTGACTTGCCGAAGGGGCTGCCGACGGTCGAAACGCCGAGCCTGGCGTGGAGCGAGTACCGGCCGCTGCTCGGCCCGGCGTTGGCGATCGCGCTAGTCGGCATGATCGAGGCCTACGGGATCGGCAAGACGCTGGCGGCGAAAAACGGCCAACGCATCGAGGCCAACCAGGAGTTCCTCTGCCAGGGCGTCACCAACCTCGTCGGGGCCTTCTTCCGCTGCATCCCGTCGACCGGCAGCTTCTCCCGCTCGGCCCTGAACCACGCGGCGGGGGCGAAGACCCAGTTTGCGGGGTTGATGGGCGGCGTGTTTGTCGCGGCGGTTTTCCTGTTGCTCGCCCCGGCGGCACGCTACATCCCTATGGCCAGCATCGCCGCGATCCTGTTCGTGATCGCCTACGGCCTGATCGACTTCGGCTACGTCCGCCGTATCGCCAAGAGCAACCCGGCCGACCTTTTGGTTTGCGTGGGCACGTTCGCCGCGACGCTTACGATCTCACTAGAGATCGCGGTGTTCGTCGGCGTGTTCCTGACGTTGGCGCTGTACCTCCAGCGGGCGCGGCAGCTCTACGTCACCGAGATGGTGGGCAAGCCCGGCGTCCCGTCGGGTTTCATCGAGCGGCCGCTGAGCAAGAACCGGCCTTGCGGAATCGACGGCGACCCGCAGGCGGAGACCGATGAGACTAATACCGAAAAAGACAGCATTGTTTTCTTACAGGTTGAAGGCAATCTCTTCTTTGCCGCCGCCGACGACCTTCAGGATCGTTTCAACCAGATGCTAGCCCAACGGCACGTGGCGGTGGTGATCCTCCGGCTGAAGCGGACGCACCTCGTTGATGCGACGATCATGCACGTTATCGAGCAGTTCGCCGAGCAGATGCGGAGCGAAAAACGCCACGTCATCCTTTGCGGGTTGCGTCCTCGAATGTACGATCGCATGAAGGCCTACGGCCTCATCGACGACCTCGGCGAGGAGCAGGTTTTTGTGTCCGACGGCGAGCCGTTCCGCTCGGCCAAGTTGGCCGTCGAACGGGCGCGACAACTCGTGAGCCCGACGGCGGAGTCGACTCATATCGATACCTCGGTAGATCAGGAACAGTGAACCCCACTGAGAATGCCTCATGAATCTGGTGTTTCATCAAGCCGCCCTCGGCGACTTCGCGTTGATCCTGCCGCTGCTGCGGGGGCTCGACGGGCCGACGACGCTGGTCGCCCCGTGGTCGCGGGGGCGGCTGGCGTCGGCATTGATCGACAACGTCTCGGCGATGGACATCGAGCTGTTCGAGTTCTCCCGCCTGCACAGCGACGACGGTCCGCACACGCTCAGCCCCGCGGTCAAAGAGCTGTTCGATGCCGCCGAGGCCGTGATCAGTTTCGTTGCCGAAGAATCCGACCCGTGGGCCGAGCACGTCGTACGGCTCGCCCCGCAGTGCAACCTCGTCTGCCTTGATACGCGCCCGGCCCCGGAATCTCCCGGAAGTAGCCACGCCCATATAACGGAATGGCACCGCGAACGGCTGTTGAGCTTCGGCATCGCCGTCAACGAAGTTGACATCAAACCCACCGGCGACCCTAACGGCCCGATCGTGATCCACCCCGGCAGCGGCGGCCGCGACAAGTGCTGGCCGCGGGACCGTTTCGAAAGTTTGATCGAGGCCTGCCGCGAAAAAAACCACCCGGTCCGGGTGATCTTCGGGGAAGCCGAGGCGGCGCGGTGGCCGCAGCACGTTTTGGAGCGGTGGCACGACCGCTATCACGCCGTCGGTTGCGGGTCATTGGAACTATTGGTTGAGCAGTTGATGGGGGCTTCGGCTTACGTCGGTAATGATGCCGGGCCGACGCAGCTCGCGGCGCAGCTCGGCTTGCCGACCACCGCCCTGTTCGGCCCAACTGATCCATCCGTCTGGGCCCCGCGCGGGCCGAGCGTGCGGGTAATCGCCCCCCCCGAGGCGGCCGAGATGGAGTGGTTATCGGTTGACCACGTCGTCAGCGAAGTCTTGGGCTAGAACGAGAGCCGACGACAAATTACGGCTAGAATTAGACAATGGAGATCATCCTCGCTAACCCGCGTGGCTTCTGTGCCGGTGTGCACATGGCTATCGATACCGTGCAGGAATTGGTCGACCTGATCGGTACCCCGCTCTACGTCTACCACGCGATCGTCCACAACAAACACGTCGTCCAGCGGTTCATCGACCAGGACGTCACCTTCGTCGAATCAATCGACGAGATCCCCCCGAACAACACCGTCGTCTTCAGCGCCCACGGCGTCAGCCCTCAAGTCCGCGCCGATGCCGCCTCCCGTAACCTCCGCACAATCGACGCGACCTGCCCGCTGGTCACCAAGGTCCACGTCGAGGCCCGCCGCTACGCCAAGATGGGCAAGCAGATCCTCCTCGTCGGCCACGCCAACCACCAGGAAATCATCGGCACCTACGGCGAGGCCCCCGACGTCATGCACATCGTCGAGTCGCCCGAGGACGTCAACAAACTCGACTTCCCCGAGTCGCAGGGCCTGATCTACCTCACCCAGACCACACTCAGCCTCGACGACGCCAACGTCATCATCGACGCGATCAAAAAACGCTTCCCCTGGTGCACCGCCCCGCCCAAGGAAGACATCTGCTACGCGACGACCAACCGGCAACACGCCGTGCGTCACCTCGCCCCGTGCGCCGACCTGACTATCGTCGTCGGCAGCAAGAACTCGTCCAACTCGATCCGCCTCACCGAGATCAGCATCACCGACGGCACGCCGTCGCACCTCGTCGATGACGCCTCCGAGCTCCAGGACGAATGGTTCGACGGCGTCGACACCGTCCTCGTCACTGCCGGGGCCTCAGCCCCCGAAGACCTCGTCGACGGCGTCATCGAAATCCTGATCGAAAAATACGACGGCCACGTCGACGAATCCCAGCTCGTAGAAGAAGACGTCAGCTTCGCGCTGCCGGTGCAGCTCCGCGTGCTGAAACACGAGATGTCGCAGGCCTGATCTGCGCCGCCCCTACATTTCAAAATTTATTGAGGTCGACGACGGTCTTCGGCTTTAGAGCCTTAGACAGGCCTTCGAAATCGAACCATTTGCGTTTGACCTTGTCCTCGTTCGTCGTCGCGCTGCGGAACGTTACCGTCATCCGCGATTCCTGCCCCTCGCCCCGTGGATAAACCTCGGCGGTTTTTGGGAGAAACACATCATCACTCGCTTCGTTTGTGACTTCGATACTTCCGGTAAGAACACAAGTAAGAACGCTCCCGCCTGCGGGATCGGTCAGGTCGATACGCACCGGACGGGCGGTATCGGGATCGAGCAGCATCCGCAGGTTCAGGCCCGGCGGCTCGATCACGAAATAGCCGTTGAACAGCTCGACCTCCGGCGCGGCCGGCCGTCGGTCGGGGTCGATCGGGATAAGGCCGAGCAGGTACGGCACCGCCTCAGGCTGCACGGGCAGCGGTAGCGGCCGAGCCAGCGGCTTGCCGTAGGCCCCGTAGAACGCGCGTCGTTCGTCCAACAAATCGAACACCCAGAACCCATTGGTATCGGATCCCGCCCACAGTTTCGGGTCGCCCAAAACCTCGACCGTCCAAGCAGTGTTGAGCGGTCGCTCAAAGATCAACCTCCCGTCGCCCGACTCGCGTCGAGCCCGGCCCTTCTCGTTACGCCAACGCATCTCGACCTTCGTCCGCGCCCATACCCGCTCTAGGCCCGAGGCATTAGCGTTATAACGCCCCACTAACTCCGCGTAACTCGGTAGCTCTATCACTGCGTTCTCGATCGGCACGGGGTTCAAGTTTTCCGGGACGATCGGACCACGCGCGCAGCCGACAAACGAACTGACGATCAATAATGCCGCCGCCGCAGATAGCAACGATTGACGCAGATTCATGACAGCAAAAACCGTAACGCGATAATTCATGACAAGTTTCCCTGATCAAAACTAATCGGCGAAATCTATGTAATCTGCGGCAAAATTTGCCTCAGAGCTCGGCTTCAAGAATCTCGCCGAGTTGGGTCGTGACCTGTTCGATCTGTGACTCGTCGAGCCGGGGGTCGAGAACGGTGATCTGCTCGTCTTCGTTCCACTTCCCGAAATGTCCCTTCGTCACGTCCAGCTTCGGCGTAAACGACCACCACTCCTGCACCGGACCATCGCCCTCGGGATCGTCGCGGCTCTCGGTCGCGTCATATCGCAGCAGCTTCTTCCGCATTAGGATCAACGCCACGACGAAGCGGAACGCCAGACGCTGCGGCTCGGTCGCGTCTTCGAGGCGACGCAGGAGGTTCAGCAGCACCCCGTCGTCGACGAACATCTTCTTTTTCTCGTTCGCTTCGGGAACGGTCGTCTTCCAGTAGCTGAACAGGTGCGGCGGCCGGTAACCACCCTCCCACGCCGTCAGCGAAACGTCGAGGCGCCTCATGCCGATTTGATCCCCCGTCTCGCGTTCCTCCGCCGGGATATCGACCAACGCCGAGTAGCACCCGTCGCCGGGGGCCAATTCGTCGCCGGTCGACGCGCAAACGCCCGAGGTTTTCTGCACGTCGTAATTCGACGCGTTGAACTGCGACATCACGCCACCCCCAACTGGCTCGCCGCAGCGTCGACCGTCTGGTCGATCAGCGTCGCGATCGTCATCGGCCCGACGCCACCCGGAACAGGTGTAATCAAGGAGGCGACATCTTTCGCCGTCTCAAACTCGACGTCGCCCTTGTTGTCGCTGTAGCCCGCGTCCATTACGACGGCGCCCGGCTTGATCCAATCGCCCTTCACGAATTCGGCTCGGCCCACGGCAGCAACGACGATATCAGCCTGCTTCACGATCGCATCGAGATTCTGCGTACGGCTGTGGCAGATCGTCACGGTCGCGTTGCGTTCGAGCAGCAACCCGGCCATCGGCTTGCCGAGGATCGCGCTGCGGCCGATGACCACGGCGTGTTTGCCTTCGATCGGCACGTCGTAAGCGTCCATCAGCCGCATGATCCCGCCGGGCGTACAGCTGTCGAAACTTCCGGGGGTGCCGAACCACATGTGGGCGAAGCTGCCGTAGGTCACGCCGTCTACATCTTTAGTGACCGGGATCGCTTCGAAGGCGGCGCGTTCGTCGACCTGCGGCGGGGAGGGGTGTTGCAGCAGGATGCCGTGGACGGCCGGGTCGTTGCCCAAGTCGTTTACCGCGTCAAGCAACTGCTCGGTAGTCGTCTCGGACGGCAGCTCGACTTTACGCGACAACATCCCGATGCCTTCGCACCGTCGCCGTTTCATCTGCGTGTAGGTGATCGACGCAGGGTCGGCCCCGACGAGGATCGTCGCGAGACAGGGCGTGACTCCCGTTGCTTCCTTGATCTTGGTTACCCGCTGCTCGGCCGCGGCTAAGGTCTCGGCCGCCACACGTTTTCCGTCCATGAGAATCGCTGTCATACGGCAAAGTTTAACAAACCGACCCGCGTCGCGACGCTACCGAAACGCCCCCCTACACTGCCCGTATGCAAGCCATTCTCCTTTCGATCGGCGACGAGCTCGCCCTCGGCCAGACCGTCGATACCAACTCGGCCTGGGCCGCCGCCCGCCTCGCGACGCTCGGCGTCTCCACCGTCCTGCACGAGACCGTCAGCGACGATCAAGACCTCATCGCCGCCAGCATCGCCTGGGCCTCGACCAAGGCCGACCTCATCGTGATCTCCGGCGGCCTCGGCCCCACCGAAGACGACCTCACCCGCCAGGCCCTCGCCCAAGCGATGGACGTCGAACTCGTCGAAGACACCGAGGCGATGCAGACGCTCGAAGCGTTCTTCGATTCCCGCGGCTACACCATGGCCGAACGTAACCGCGTCCAGGCGTTCTGCCCGGCCGGGGCCGCGATGATTCCGAACCGATGCGGCACCGCCCCCGGCATCCGGGCCACGCTAAACCGCGCCGAGGTCTTCGTCACCCCCGGCGTGCCACGGGAGATGAAGGCGATGATCGAGGAACACGTCCTCCCCGCCGTCCGTACGATGCAGACCGAAAACGAAGCTCACGACGGAAACGTCATCCTCGCTACGAAGATCAACACCTTCGGCTACGGCGAATCCGATGTCGCGACGAAGCTCGGCGACCTGATGGCCCGCGACCGCAACCCCGTCGTCGGCACCACCGTCTCGCAGGGCATCTGCGCCGTCCGCGTCCGCGCCGAATACCCTGACGCCGACGAAGCCCAACGACAGCTCGAAGACACCGCTCAGCAAGTCGAAGCGACCCTCAACCCGACCGCCTTCGGGCGCGATGAGACCTCGCTCCAATCCGTGCTGATCCAACTCCTGCTCGAAAAAGGCAAAACCGTCGCGACCGCCGAGTCGTGCACCGGCGGCATGATCGGCTCGCTGCTCACCGACGTCCCCGGCAGCAGCGCCGCCTACCTCGGCGGATGGGTCACTTACACGAACGAACTCAAGACCAGCCAACTCGGCGTCCGCCCCGGCGTCCTCGAAGCCCACGGCGCGGTCAGCGAAACCGTCGTCACCGCGATGGCCGAGGGGGCGAAGCAGCGCAGCGGCGCCGACTTCGCCGTGGCCGTCTCGGGCGTCGCCGGGCCGGGCGGGGGCACGGAAGAAAAACCCGTCGGCACCGTTTGGCTCGCCCTCGCCGGGCCCGGGGGAACGACCGCCCGCCTTGCCCGACTCATCGGCAACCGCTCCAGCATCCGCGACCGCGCCGCCAAGTGCGCCCTGCAGATGATCCGCCTCACCCTGCTTGAAGAAGACCTCGACCACATCCGCTGGCTCGCCGCCGACCCCGCGACGGCTTAGCGATCAAAACTAAGTAGATCGGGTTACCCGATATGATGTGGTGCTACGCCCTCGTAGCTCAGCTGGATAGAGCAGCGGACTTCTAATCCGCAGGTCACAGGTTCGAATCCTGTCGAGGGTACTTGGCGGTATCAATCAGGCTTCACGCCGCGGTAGCAAGCCGCAATGCCGAAGCTCAGGGTCTTCGCCGTGACGTCTGCGAAGCCTGTTACCTGCATCGCGTCGATCAGTTCGGTCTTGCCGGTGAAGGTACTGACGCTGCGGGGCAGGTATTTGTAGGCTCCGCTCTTGTCGCCGGAGATCAGCGTGGCGGTCTTGGGCATGACCCAGCCGCAGTAGAAATTGTTCATCAGCCGCATCAGCGGGTTGCCCGGTACGGTGAACTCCAAAACGATCAACCGACCGCCCGGACGCAGCACGCGGTAAAACTCGCCCAACGCCTTCCGGGGGTCGGAGACGTTGCGAATGCCGAAGGCGATGCTGACAACGTCGAAGCTCGCGTCGGCAAACTCCAACGCGGTCGCATCGCCGAATTGGAAATCGGTGTCTAAAGAACTGGGCTGCTTACTGCGGGCAACATCAAGCATCGGCTCGGTGAAGTCGGCCCCTACCACCGTTTCGGCTTTGACATCCTTGTCTTGAAGCTTATTCAAAGCGGAGGCGAACGCGAACGTCAGGTCGCCCGTGCCGCAGGCCACATCCAGCACGCGGTCGGTTGGTTTGAGCGTCGCCATCTTTACGGCCGTCTTTCGCCAGGCTTGATCTCGGCCCAGCGAGTGCACGCGGTTGTTGAGGTCGTAGCTCGGGGCGATCGCGGCGAACATCTGCTCGACCCGCTCGGCTTTGTCGGGGTCGACGTGGGGGTTTTCTAGCCGGGAATCGGTCCAGGCGGGCTCGGTCGGGTTGGCGGTAGTGGTTTCGGTCGACAAGGTGTTGCGGGGCTTAGTGGATATGGCCGTGGTCACACTCGGCGTAGACCGCGACGAGGTACTCTTCGAGCATAGGCCCGGTTTCGGCGGCTTTCGCGGGAGCGAGCTTGGCCAACTCGTCGAGGACGTTGGCCTGGAACGCTCGTTCGTTGAATCGGTAGGTACCGTTTGCCGATGCCGTCGGACGTGCGTCGGGGTACTTATCGTCGATGAGTTTCTCCAGCCGATCGATCCGCGTCTGCGGCAGCGGATGGGTGGCGAAGAACTCGGGCCCGGCCCCGCGGCCCTGGGCTTCCTTGAGGATCTGCATGACCTGTACTTGGCCGAAGGGGTTGTAGCCCAGGCGGGTCATGTAGCGGACGCCGAGCATGTCGGATTCGCTCTCCTGATCCCGGCCGAACTTCAGGAGGTACACCCCCCCTCCGACGCCCGCCCCGACGCCCAGGACGCGGAGCGTGTCGTCGTCCGCCGCTTCACCCGCGACCGTCGCCCCGATCGCGATGCCCTGGATGATCAACGCCTGGCTCATCCGGGCGTTGACGTGCTGGGCGGTGACGTGGCCGATCTCGTGGCCGAGTACCCCGGCGAGTTGGGCCTCGTTGGTCATCTTCTCGAGCAGGCCGCGCGACATGAATACTTTGCCGCCGGGCAGGGCGAAGGCGTTGATCTGGTCGGAGTCGAGGACGTTGAAGCTCCACGGCAGGTTCGGCCGTTCGCTGACGGCGGCGAGTTCCATGCCGAGATCGGTGACGTAGTCGCGGAGCTTCCGCGAATCGATCAGCCCGCCGTTCTCTTCGATGAATTGGGGCTCGGCCTCGCTGCCGATCGTGATCTCCCGCTCTTCGCTGATGAGGTTCAGGCTGGACCGCCCCGTAGCCGCGTTAGTCACACACCCCGTGCTAGGACCGAGCGAAACGATACCCAGCAACACCGACGCAATGATGCTTCCGATCCTGCGTGTTCCTTTGGGTGTACTCGCCATCGAGGCGCTCCTTCTGCTGCGTGTGATCGTGTACCGCTGCTCGAAGAACATCCTAAAGCAAAGCCCCCTGCTGGGTGCTTATCAAGTTCATTTGCCCCGCCGCGTTCTAGATTCGTAACTAACTAAACCGCCGATAACTACGCGGAACTTAACGATACGATTTTTTCGGAATCTGGCGGCTGGTTATCGGCGGAGCAAAACGTAGCGCAAGCCCATATTTTAAATACTCTTAAGGGTTACATGCCAAAAAAACGGACTCTGCGAGACGGCTCCTCGCAGGGGGTGGAGCGGAGTTCACTCGATGCACGATGAACTCCTTGCCAGGGAGGCCGGGCATGGGGTCCGAGCCCGCGAGTGACGGAAAACTCGCCCTGCAACACGCAACACCCCCGACGCCGCCGCGATGGACGCGAACGCTCGACGTAGTTCAACCCGCCGACTCGAAACGTCGGCGACGGAGTCCAGACCGATGCCCAGCCAACGCAATGCCCTTCTCGAACGCTTCTTCACCGCCATGATCTCCGGCGACCGCCAGACGGCCCGCGAGATCATGGACGAGGTCTTCTCCGCCGACGTCCCCGCCGAGCGGATCGCCAGCAACCTGATCTGGCCGACGCTAAACCAAATTCAGAACATGCGGCGGGCCGACCAGCTCAGCTCGCTGTCTTACCACTACGCCACCCGCCTGATGCGGTCGATCACCGACCAGCTGCAGATACGTTACCAGCAGCACGCCCGCCGCGACCAGACCGTCCTGGTCATGTCCGGCCCCGAAGAGTCCGAAGAGCTCACCGGCCAACTCGCCGCCGACCTCCTCGAAGCCGACGGCTACACCGTCTACTACTGCGGCGGCGGTGTCAGCAACGACGAAGTCACCGAACAGATCGCCACGCTGCGGGCCGACAAGCTCGTCGTCTTCGGCAGCATCCCCGCGACCGTGCCCGAGACCCGCCTGCTGATCGATCGGCTACACGACATGGGCGTCTGCCCGCAGCTGCAAATTATCGTGGGCGGAGGCGTTTTCAACCGGGCCGAAGGTCTGGCGGAAGAAATCGGTGCCGACCTCTGGGCCAGCGATCCCATCGAGCTGGTGCAGACCATCGCCGAGAACACACAACGCCGCATGACCGAAGACCAGCGTACTGTCGGCCGGAAGCGTCGCCCTTCGACCAAACGCGTCGCGGCGTAAAACCACTTTACATCTCAACATCAGTCGGAAGCCTACGGACGGACCCGTGGGCTTCTGTTTTTAGATGCAGATTGTCAAAGAGCGAACCCGCGGTCCCCGCTCACCCGTTGCCGTGGCCGGCGTATGAGTGAGCGGTTGGGTTGCGGTTTCCGTTGAACCGCGAAGGCGCGGAGGACGCGAAGCAAGGCAGAAGACGGTTTGTTTCTTAAATCAATCCGATACCTTGTTTCTTCTTCGCGATCTTCGCGTCTTCGCGGTTCAAAAAACCACAACCCGTGAACCACGGGCCCTCGACCAACGATGACGGGCTTCGATCTCGGTCCTGCCCGGCAAGGTAGGGATTGCCAGAGATCGCCACGTCCCGTCATGGACATCAGTCCAGTACACCTGGATATGAGCGAGCTTGGTGCCTTGCCTGCGACCTTCTCGCTTGCCACCGGGGTCCGACTACTAGGGGGCGAAACGACAGTTTTGTGCGCGAATATCGCGGGGTTTTCGGCGGGATTGTTCTACAAGTATGTTGTTGATCGAGAGATAAATTTTTTCTGTTTTAGCCGATTTTCTTAGGTTTCCAAATTATTTTGTGCGCACCGAACGTCGCAGCAAGGGGCTGTTAGGCATTACGATAAAAATCATCTGTCTGACTAAACCTTTCGCCGGGGGAATGCACTCATGGTTGTGACCGCCCGCGATGAATTCGATCTCCGGGTGATCCGCCGGGCCCAGCGTGGGCACCGCGGGTCGCGGGCGGTGTTGCTGCGGGAGCTGCAAGACGTGTGGTACCGATTCGCTTACCAGATGCTGAACGACGCCGAGTCGGCCCGCGAGGCGACGCAGGAGACCGGGCTGCGGTTCCTCGAACGCCTGGCCGAGTTCCGCGGTGATAGTCGGCTGAAGACCTGGTCGCTGGGGATCACACTGAACGTCTGCCGGGAGTTGCGGCGGAGGCGAACACCCTTGACGTTGGCCGACGAGACGACACTGCCCGGACGCGAAGAAGAGATGAACAACTTGGCCTGCCAAGAACAAACCGAGGCGCTGAGTCGGCAGATCGCGGCGCTGCCCGATCGGCAGCGCGAAGCGATCACGCTGCGTTACCTCGAAGAACTGTCGCTGCAGGACACCGCCGCGGCGATGGGCTGTGCATTGGGGACCGCCAAAGCGACCGTGTCCCAGGCCCTGCGGTCGCTCCGCCGCCACGCCGAGGTGCTCAAGCCATGACCCGCAAACTCCGCCCTGAATTTGACCAAGCCCGTAAGAACTACCAGTCAGAACGGTATGCCGGAGACCTCGCGGCCGATCTGGGGCTCGGCGGGCAGACGTCTTTCGGGCCACCGGTTTGGCGGCGCTTCGCTATGGCTGCCGCGGTGCTGCTTAGCGCCCTGACGGCTTGGTGGTTCATGCCCGGCGAACCAAGCGGCCCGGACGGGAGCGTAGAGCGGGTCGCGATTGAATCAAACCCCGAAGCGGTTGAGGGTGGACTCATCACCCGATCGCCGGCTCAGGCCTCGCCTACTCCGCCGGCGGTTGGCGTCCGGCTGACCTCAACGCCCTCGTTCAGCCGCCCCGATGACGGTCCACGCCGTACACGTTTCGACGCTCCGCAAAGACCGCGGACCCTAAGTGTCGGCCTAACGCCACGGCGTTTCCCGGGCCTGCGGTTCAAGCAAGTCAAATCCCCTCCCCTTTTCCAAAGGAATACCCGCGATGAAAAACCCAACGAAGATCTTTCCTGACCGAACCTCACCCTCCGCATGGGTCTCCCGGTGGGCCTTACTGCTTGCTTTACTGCTCGGCGGCGGGCTGTTGGCTTCCTCCGTTGCGCCCTCGGCCTGGGCTGACGAAGACGATGAGGAAGAAGTTGAATACGAAGACGAAGATTGGGAGGAAGAAGTCGAAGAGATGGAGTGGTTCATGGTGGAGCTAGAGCTTTACAACGAGTTGCTCGAACTCGTGCTGACCTACCGAGAGATCGCCAGCGACCCGGGCACGGCCGGCGTGGCAGCCGTGATGGCGGTCGAGGAACACGTCGAAGACGCCTCCGAATCGGCGGCTCTGTTTGAGGAGATGCTGCCCCAGGTCAAAAACCCCACCGTCGAGCGGGCGATCCGGTTGAAGCTGGTCGAGGTCTACGGCGAGATGGACCAGCCGGAGAAGTCGATCGAGCAACTCAAATGGCTGATCAAAAACTCCGGCGAGTAATGCTGGCGTTGAACGCGATGTCTTAAGTGACCCTCAACCGAAACCGGCCCCGGCGTTTTTCGCCGGGGCCAATTGCATATCGGTTTGTTTTATCTCGATCGAAGCGAACAAGGATTAACGCGCGGCTTGGATCAGGACCACCCAGTCGCGGTCTACGTCTGCGGGTGGTTGGCCCAGAGATTTCCAGCCGCCGCCGGCCAGTTCGCCGACGCTGCCCGTCTGCATCTCGCCGCCCTCGCGCGGGTTGTACCACGACAGCGTGAAGGTCTGGTCGGTGCCCGACAGGTCGATCTCGGCCGGGTCGGAAGCGTTCTTGACCAGCGCGACGTAGGCCACGCCGGGCTGGGCGAGGCAGAAGCCCTCGGCCCCGCGGAGCAGCTTGTTGTGGTTCTTCATGTCGTTGACCGGCAGGTCGGCGGTCCGCCAGAAGTGCAGGGCGTGGGCGGACTGCTCGTACATGTTGTTGCGGCTGCGGTGGTCCTGGAGGGTGAGGTCGGAGTGGGGGTTTTTGTAGCCGTAGTACCACTCGACGCCCCAGCCGCCGGCGAGGAAGTTGCCCCACAGCGCGTTGGTGCGGGCGTTGAAGTGGTCGGGGTCGAGGTCGTCGGGTTTGACGGCGTGGCTGGCGTCGCCCGGCTCGTCGCAGGCGACCATCCAGACCTTGCCCGCGGCAGCGGCCTCGTTGAGGATGCGGAGGGTGCTGCCGTGGACCCACTTGAATTCCGGGTTGGCGGTCTGCAGCGACCAGCCGTCGTAGGGCGAGTCGGCGGCCATAACGTCTTTGGGCTGTTGGCCGTTGTGCATGACGATCGGGTGGTCGTAGGGGTCGAGCGCTTTCATGTGCCGAGCCATGGCGAAGCGCTGCGCGGTGGTCTGAAATTTTTCTTTGTGGTGCCCTTTGCCCCACTCGCCGTTCTCTTCGCCCATGTTCCAGTTGAGGGCGGGCAGGTGGGCGAAGCGGGCGACGAGTTCGCGGTAGTAGAGCTTGCGCTGCGGGCCGGTCTCGCCGTTATCGAGGAGGGTCTCGTTTTCGGTTTCCTGGGTCTTGAAGTGGACGAACAGGCCCTTGGCGGCGGCGTGCTCGAGGACGATGCGCCACTGCTCAACCCGCGACACGTCGAAACGCTCGCGTTCGTCGTAGTCGGTGTACATGAACACGTTGCGGTCGTCGCCTTCGATGTTGAAGGTGAGCATCGAGACGGAATTGAGGCCTTTGGACGCGAGGTAGTTGATCGCGCCGACGATGCCTTTGCCCTTGCCGTTCTGCCAGGACGGGTCGCCTTCGTTCCAGTCGCGGACGTGGGGCTCCCAGGTCTTGACGTGGTGGTCGCGTTGGCCGTCGGTCTTGAAATCGCCGTCGAAGTCGGCGTAGCTGAGGAAGTTCTCGGGAGAGTCGGCCCCAGCTTTGTAGAACACCTTGCCGTCGCCGAGGGTGCGGGGGTAGCGTTCGCCGACGTAGGCCAGCCGGCCGACGGCGCGGAAGTCGGGGGCCTGTTTATCCGAGGGGATCACCTCGAACTTGCCGGATATGCCGTCGAAGTGGCCCGCGGATTCGCCTGCTTCGGCGGTATCCGCCACGGCGACACCTTGGCCTTTGCGGAACGACGCCGACCACGACCACTCGCCCAACGCATCGGGCAGGAAGTGGACCCGCCAGACGTTACCCGCTTCGGCCGAGGTGTTGGCCGCGTCGCCGTCGGCGGCGAAGTAGCCGGGGACGACGTAGGACTTGTCGCCGTTGTTGAAAGTCACGTCCAAGCGGTAGTCGGTAAACGGGTTCGGCTCGGCCGACTCAGCGGATTGGGGGCCGACGAAGTCGATCGTCACGGCGTGCCAGATCATCGCTTTCTCGGGCACTTCCGCCGCCTCGGCAGCACTGACGCCAAGGACCATCAGGCAAACCGCCGCCCAGTATCGATACGGCTTCGCCACACATCCATACAAACTGAACTGGGAACTCATAAGACGAAACTCCTAGGAAGTGAATAAAACGAGATTGTTAAATGCTACCAAACGCCGGCGGTAAACGAATCAAACAGAACCAGTAAAAAACCCACGATGCGGGTCGTGGGTTAAAAGTATTTTTTACGATCTAGATCGGCGAAAAACTCAGGACGCCGTGCCGAGCGTCTTGCCCACGGCGTGGAGGTCTTCGCAAGCCTCCTTCACGCGTTCGGCCATGGCCTCTTCGCCCTTCTTCAGGTACGCGCGGGGATCGTAGCTCTTCTTGACGCCGACTTCGCCGTCGACTTTCAGGACGCCGTCGTAGTTCTGGAACATGTGGGCGGCGACCGGGCGGGTGAAGGCGTACTGGCAGTCGGTGTCGACGTTCATCTTGACGACGCCGTAGCCCAGAGTTTCTTCGATCTCGTGTTTTTCCGAGCCGGAGCCGCCGTGGAAGACGAGCCAGAAGTAAGCGTCTTCGCCGAACTTGGCCTTGATGGCGTCCTGACCCTGCTTCAGGATTTCCGGGCGGAGCTTGACGGCGCCGGGCTTGTAGGCGCCGTGGACGTTGCCGAAGGTCGCGGCGAACATGTACCGGCCGCCTTCAACAGCGCTCAGCCGTTCGTAGACGTAGACCATATCTTCGGGCGTCGTGTAGAGGTGTTCCTCGGGGGTGTCTTCCGAGCCAGCTGCGCCGTCTTCTTCGCCGCCGACGACGCCCGCCTCGACTTCAAGGATCTGGCCGATCTTGGTCATCCGCTCGAGCAGCGGAACGGCGAGGTCCATGTTTTCCTTAACCGGCAGGATCGACGCGTCGAGCATGTGGCTCTGGTACAGCGGCAGCTTGCCCTCGGCGACGCGCCGCTCGGACTCTTCGATCAGCGGGATGAGGAAGTCGTCGACGTTGCCGGGCTGGCAGTGGTCGGTGTGGATCGCGACGTTGACGTCGAGCTTGGCGGCGACGCGGTGGATGTGCTCGGCGAGGCTGATCGCGCCCATGACCATGTCGCCGTTAACCAGGCCCGAAGCGAATTTGCCGCCGCCGGTGCTGACCTGGATGATGCCGTCGGACTTGAGGTCGGCGAAGGCCTTGAGGGCGGCGTTGGCGGTGACCATCGAGCTGACGTTGATCGCGGGATAAGCGAACTGGTTCTGGTACGCGTTGTCTAACATCTTGACGTAGGTGGCGTAGTCGGCGACGGGCATGGGGGGATAGCCTTCCTGAAATAGGTGTTGCGGTCGTGGGGTGGGTGAGGCCCGGCCGGTCGGCCGTGGACGAACGCGAAACTATAACGGCCCGGCGAAAACCGTACAATCCGGCCGCGATGAAACGCTACTCCCCCACCAGCATCACCCAGCCCGTCGGCTTCCGCGCCGCCGGGGCCGCTGTCGGCCTCAAGCCCAGCGGCAAGCCGGACCTCGCCCTGATCGTGGCCGACGGGCCGTGCGCCGCGGCGGGCGTGTTTACCACCAACAAGGTTAAGGGCGCCCCCGTCCTCGTTTCCCAGCGTCACGTTCGCAACGGCAAGGCGCGGGCGATTGTCTGCAACTCCGGCACGTCAAACGTCGCCACCGGCGAGCAGGGCCTCCGCGACGCCAAGGCGATGTGCCAGACCACGGCCAAAGCCCTGGGCCTGAAATTTCCCGGAGAGGTGTTGGTCGCCTCGACCGGCGTGATCGGCCACCGGCTGCCCATGGACAAGGTCCTGCCGGGCATCGAGCAACTCGCTCCGACCTTGGCTACGGGTAAGAAGGCCGACCACGCGGCCGCCGACGCGATCCTAACGACGGACCTCGTCCGCAAGTCGGCGCTGCGGCAGGTCCACTTCGGCAAAAAGACCGTCACCCTCGGCGGCATCTGCAAGGGCAGTGGCATGATCGCCCCGAATATGGCGACGATGCTCGCCTTCATCACCACCGACGCCGCGATCGCCCCCAGGATGCTCAAGGCCGCGCTGCGCTACGCCACCAGCGAAACCTTCAACCGCGTCTCCGTCGACTCGGACAAGAGCACCAGCGACAGCGTCATGGTCCTCGCCAACGGCTTCGCGAAAAACCGACTCATCGAAGCCCCCGGGAAAGCGTTCAACCAATTTACGGAAGCATTAACCGATCTCTGCCGCGACCTCAGCGAACAACTCGTCTGGGACGGCGAAGGCGTGTCGCGCGTTATGCGGGTCCGGGTCAGCGGCGCCGCGAGCGTGAAAGACGCCGACCGTGTCGGCCGATCGATCGTCGACAGCCCGCTGGTCAAAACCGCCCTGCACGGGGCCGACCCGAACTGGGGCCGTATCGCCATGGCGGCCGGAAAGGCCGACGCCAAGCTACACAAAGACACGCTCTCCATCCGCATCGCCGGCCAGCGTATCTACACCCAAGGCCAACCCACCAAGCTCGGCCTCAACCCCACCGCCAAGCTCGCCAAGGCCATGGCCGCCAAAGAAGTCCGCATCGAGGTCGACCTCGGCGTCGGCGACGCCAGTGCCGAGTGGCTGGGCTGCGACCTGTCGCGGGAGTACATCCACATCAACGCCGATTACACGACCTGAGTCTTTCAGGTTTTTCGCTCGGCGAGCGAGCGGTGTAAAACCTCAACTAAACACAAAATAATCCTTGGCGACTGCATATTTCGAGGATACGCTTGAGTATCCGTCGGCAGTTTGTGTTCCCTTCTTTTTCGATGCCGACACTCATTACAAAACGCCCGTGCGGCGTGGGGTGCGACATGGAAACGTTAACGCTTGATTGTCCGAGTTGCGGCCAGGGTTTACTCGTGCCCGAAACCGCGGCCGGGAAAAAAGCCCGCTGCACCGCCTGCAATACCCGCTTCGTTATCCCCTCCCGCGAAGAACTCCTCGAACAGACAATCACCCAGATGGCCCTTGAGGAGTTAGATAACCGCTACCACGAAGACGACGCGTTGATGGACGAGGTCCAGTCGTCCGCCGGGCGACCGGCCCGCCCGGAGTTCCCCGTCTCCAGCAACGGCACGGTGCTCGGTGTCCCCGCCGTCGCTAATGAACCCGCACCCAACGAAGCCTCCGGAGTGATCAGCGTCGACCACATCACCACGGAGAAACCCAAGCCCAAACCCGAACCGGTCGAGCAGAAAAAAAACGAGCCTCCAAAGCCAGAACCCGCGATCGACGACCAAGACGACGCCGATCCCGAAACCGACCACACTCCCGCTCCCACCACCGACACCTATCCGACCGAGCTCCGCCCCACCAAGCCCCGGCCGTACCTGGTGGTCAACGACGTCACGATGGAGGGGGTGTCGCTGTCGTTCGCCGCAGAGTGGCTGCTGGACGAAGTCTTCCGCACCTCGATGCCGATCCGCTGCGCCTTCAACGGCAAGGGGCCGGAGACCCATATCGTCAGCCGGCCGATGATCTTCACCAACCGTTGTAAAGATACCACCGCCCGAGCCCGGGCTTTCGAGATGCAGTACGAACAGAACGTCGGCCCCAAGCACTCGCCCCGCGAACACGTCCGCGGCATCGGCCGGATCTCCGGTTTCAAAGAACCCTTCGACCATCCTCTGCTTTACTACGCCTGCGACGGCCACGCCGCCGACGCGCTCAAGTGCCGGGCCCGCACCGACGACCTCGGCCGGGAACACTGCGAGGTATTGATCCCCTTCGGCGGGGTCGCCGTCGAGTGGGTTAGCCGGGTCAACGGCCGCTGCGGGCCCGAGTACGCCCTGCTCAAGACCACCGTCGCCCACCTCAGCCAGGGCGGCTGGTCCAACCTCCGCGAAAAAACCCGCCACCGCTTAGAGACGTGGTGCAAGTTCGAGCGCGGCGAACGCTTCAAGCTCTACCTCAACGACGCCGACCTCACCAAGGCCGACGAGGGCCTGGGCGGCGTGGTCGTCACCGACCGCCGACTGCTCTACCACAAGTTCCGCCGCAGCCGCAGCCTCTCGCTCAACCAGGACGCCGTACTACACCTCCGCACCGACGGCCTCTACGTACGCCTCGGCCTCGAATCCAACGGCCGCCTCGCCCGCGCCGGCAAGATCCACCGCGCCGACATGGACAAACTCATCCAGTCCCTCGAAGACGCCCCGCGTTTGAAGGTGATGGTGGGCAAAGCTGAATAGTAAAGTAGGTCCCGCCGTTGAAGTAGACGATGGTTTGGCTAATTAGCTGATTGACTTGGAAGAGAAAAAATCCCGCCGGCACTTTGGTGTCGGCGGGACCAAACATCCTTACCAATGGTATTTTCAGGCGGCCTGGCCAGAGCGGCGACGCGCAGCGAGGCCCGCGATCAGCAGCATTCCCGCAGCGGCGGCGGACGGGGTTGGGACGGCGGTAGCGCTGAAGCTGTCGATAACCGTAATGTACGGCGGGTTCGGCGGGGTGGCCGGGCCGGGGTTGGTGATCGTGATCGAGCCGATCGCTGCACCCAACGCTTCGCTGGTAAACGCGAAGTCGGCTTCGAGGTCGGCGGCGACGTCGGCCGTGACGGGCACCGACGTCAGAAGCGCATCGTCGACGCCAAAGACCGCGATGGTCGCCTGGCCGTTGGCGGCGTTGAGCGCGTTGAACGAGACGCTGGCGGCCGGCGAACTGAACTCGATCAGGCCGACCGTTCCCGCCCCGCCGGCTCCCGCACCGCTGAGCAGGTACACCAGCGGCGGCGTGTCGTACAGCGGGGGCGAAGCAAGGTTGCCGACCTCGCCGCCGGAGAAGGTTGCCGAGAAGTCCGGCCCGCCCACGGTGAACGTCGCGGTCCCCGGGGCCAGGTCATCGAAATTCGTCGCGGCGACGGTACTCCCTGCCCAGGCCTGTTCGGCGACCAGAGCCAAAACCACCACCGAAAATAACCGGCGAAAAATAACACTACGGGTACTCAAAACGCTAGACAAGACGGACATATCGCGATTCTCCTTACGTCAAGGTCAAGCCGATTTCACGCTCAGATTGCCACACGACAGCCACCCGGCACCAACCGGGTCAGAACTCAAAAATAACGAGCCATCTTGCGTATCAACGCGGTGACTTGACGGCCCTAAATTAGCGACTGCACCGATTGATGAAATTAGGAAATGTACGAGGGAGGGAAAGACCGCAACGCATTTACTTAAATGACTTTAGAAATAAAGCGGCCTCTGTTTAGAACAGAGGCCGCTTGGGTTACTCAGTTATCCGTGGCACAAAAACTACAGCGTCGCCGAGGTGAACGGCAGCAGGCCCATGTAGCGGGCACGCTTGATCGCTTGGGCGACGATGCGTTGTTCGCGGGCGGTCAGGCCGGTCTTCTTGCGGCCCTGGATCTTGCCGTTGGGGGTCATGTAGCGGCGGAGGTCTTCGCTGTTTTTGTAGTCGACGAACGTGGTGCCGTTGCTGGACTTGAAGACAACTTTGGCGGGCGGGGTGGTGCCGAAGGCTTGGAACTGGCTCATGGGGACGGGCTCCGTCTTGGGTTAGGTGAGGCCGAGCACAAAGCCGGCCGACGGGAAACAAATTCGCGGAACGGTTCCGCTGATTTCGGGTCGAGTAGTGTAACGATTCTTAACCTCGCCGCAACGCCACGGGAGCCCGGTCGGCCCGGGAAACGGTCCATTTCACCGCTTTCGCGGCGGTTTTTTGGATTAAGCGCCGGTATACCGGCAGGTACGGCCGTTCGCTGGCGGTGTGGCCGAGCAAAACCACGACCTTGCCGCACTGGACCAGATCGAGGGCTTGGTGGTGCTGCATCTCGCCTGTCACATAGGCGTCGGCGTCCACGCCCTCGAACAGGCTGCCGCCCGCACCCGGACAGACCGCGATGGTCTTGATCCGCTTCACGCCCCGATGGCCGAGCTTGATCGTCGCCTCGGGAAGTGACATGAAGGAATCGGCTAGGGCCTCGGGAGAGATCGCCGACGGCAGGTCTAAAACCCGCCCCGCTCCGGCCTGTTCCTGCGGAACCACAGGCTCGGGTTCGAGCTTGAATACGTCGTAAGCCGGCTGCTCGTAGGGGTGGGCTCGACGTAATTCGGATAATACTTCCGGCAGCCTCGCCCCCGGCACAATCATCTCCAGCCGACGCTCCGCCACCTCTTCCCGCCGACCTATTTTCCCCACGGCCGGGTTCGCCCCTGCGACCGGCCGGAACCCGCCGGTTCCGGGGGTAGAGAACGAACACTCGCGGTAGTGGCCGATGCCCCCCGCTCCCGCCCAGGCCATCACTTCCCGTACGGCGACCTCGTGTTGTTCCGGTACAAACACGACGACCTTGAACTCGTCCCGCATCGAAGCCTCGACCGAGATCGGCCGGGCCTGGGCGTTCGCGTCGTCGCCAGCAATCAGTCTGCACATCCAATCGCACACACCACCGCGAACGGCGTCGAGCGCGGTGTGCGGCGAATACACCGCCAGGTTCGCCCGCGCCGCCGCCAACACCCGCCGCTGCGTCCACGGCCCGTCGTCCGTCAATCCCGTCAGCGGCTGGAAGATCGGCGGGTGGTACGCCACGATCAACTCACAGCCCTTCTTCACCGCCTCGGCCACCACCGCCTCGGTCAGGTCGATGCACAATAACCCCTTCGAGACCGCCTGCTCGGGATCGCCCAGGTGCAGCCCCACCTTGTCCCAAGGCTCCGCCAACGCTTCGGGCGCAACCCCTCGCAGCCCTGATATCACCTGACTTAGTTTCATCGCCATGGTTTCAAGATACTCCGCCTCCCCCGGTTTTGCTTTATGTGCAAAGGCTCTAGTGCCGATAATTCAGTATGTCGCAAACACCCCGGACAGCCGCCGATATCCTGGCCGACCTGCTAGCGCTTGATCGTGAGAACGATCGCTTGGAACTGCAGGTCGCGATGATCCGTCAAACTCTCAAAGCGGCCGAGGCGCGGCTGGACGATCCCGGCACATTGCCCAAATATCTAGATCGCGCAGTAAAGCAACTTCGTCGGGCCGGTTGAAATGTTGTTTAATCCGCCAAAGTTCTTAACGCGGACGCAATAACCTGGTTGTAAAGCTTGGCCAAAACCTCGAACTCACGCTTCGATTGGTCGGTTTTAACTAAATACGTTGCATCGTTTAGATCAATGTAAAGGCTGTGGATTTTACGGCCGCTTCGGAAATCACTCTCGCGTCGGGCTGAAGTCAATTCAACACGACGAGGTGGTCGACCATTTACGCTGACCAGTAACTGACTTTTGTTTTCGATAACGATGTCATAGCCGAACCAGTAACCCCGCAAGCGGGCATTAAGATACAGAAGAAAAGAGACCGTGGATAAGAAAACTACGACGCCCCAGAAAGAGAACCACGGAGCGGTGGCAACAGGCGGAATGAAATTCACTACCCAGGTCATGAAAACGAGAAAGGCACATAACGCAACGACCTGGGCACATCCTGGCGTATGCGATTTACGCACACTCACACTCGTGGTTGTGAGGTGGACTTCGTAACCTCGCTGAGAAAGCCAATCTGCAACCTGTGGTTGAACCGCTTGGCTGATATTCGGACTCTCCAAACCACTCGATCCCCGTGAGTCGCATACTCGTTATGGGCGTCGCTTGTTACCCCACGATAGGCGCGGGCTTGTTCAGTACACGATTGAGGTTGCGCATCGCCTGGCGGATCCGTTGCTCGTTTTCGACGAGCGCGAGGCGGACGTAGCCCTCGCCCCGCGGGCCGAAGGCGGCACCGGGGGTCATCGCGACCTCGGCCTGCTCGACCATCGAGACGCAGAACTCGTCGGTCGAGCCGTCGAACGCTGCGAGGTGATCCGGGTTGACCTTGGCCCAGAGGAACATCGAGGCCTGGGGCGATTCGACTTCCCAGCCTAACTTGCGCAGCTCGCGGACGAGGATGTCGCGGCGGGCGGCGTACTTGAGGTTTTGCTCTTCGATGTGCTTGTCGCCTTCGCGCATGGCGATGATCGCGGCGATCTGGACGGCCTGGAAGATGCCGTAGTCGTAGTAGCCCTTCACGGTCGCAAGGCCGTCGATCATCTTCGCGTTGCCGCAGCAGAAGCCGATGCGCCAGCCGGCCATGTTGTACGGCTTGCTGAGGGTGGTGAACTCAACGCCGTATTCCTTCGCCCCCTCGGCCTGGAGCAGCGAAGGGGCTTTATAGCCGTCGAAGCAGGTCTCGCCGTAGGCGAAGTCGTTGATGACCATGACGCCGTGGCGGCGGCAGAGCTCGACGACCTTGGGGAAGAAGTCGTCGTCGACGGTCATGGCTGTGGGGTTGTGCGGGTAGCAGAGGATGACGACCTTCGGCTGGGGGTGCATCGAGTCGAGCACCAGGTCGATTTTTTCGAGGAACGAGTCGTCGTTACCCAGCGGCACGCTGACCGTCGACGCCCCGGCCAAAACCACCGCGGTCGTATGGATCTGGAACGCGGGGTCGGCGACGACGGCCGTGTCGCCCGGCCCGAGCAACGCGAGCATCAGGTGGCTGAAGCCCTCCTTGCTGCCGATCGTCGCGATGACTTCTTTGTCGGGGTCGAGCTCAACGCCCCACTTGCGTTCGTACTTGAGCGCCATGTCGCGGCGCAAGTTGTATACGCCCTTGCTCACCGAGTACCGGCTGTTCCGGGGGTCTTCGACCGCACTACGCAGCTTCTCCACCACCGGGTCCGGCGGCGCGTCCGAGGGGTTGCCCATGTTCATGTCGATCACGTCCGCCCCGGCCTTGCGGCGGTCGTAGATCATCTGTTTCAGACGCCCGAGGACGTAAGGGGGCAGGCGTTCGATGCGGTTGGCGTAGTTGATTTCCACGGGGGCTCTCGGGGCTGGGCGTCGCTTCCGCTCGGGGTGGGCAACGCATCGGGTTTATTGGGGGCTGAGCAGGCTGGCGCGGCGGGCTTCCCACTGCTCTTTTAACATCGGGTCGAGGACGACCAGTTCTGCACCGCTGACGAGTTCGCGGGCCAGCTGCTGCATCAGGACCCGCTCGGCCCGCCCGCGGACCGCGGCACGCAAGCCGTTTTCTACATTCACGAATTCTACCCCGGAACCGGGCAGCTTTTCTTCGAGCTTTAGCAATGCGAACCCGCCGTCGATCGCAACGGGCGGGCTGACCTCACCGACGTCTAGCCGGTCCACGGCCTGCCGTATCGCCTCGGGATAGCTCGTGTCTTCGGGCCGGATGGGCGAGAGTAGACCGCCCTGGGCCGCGCTCGCGTCGGTCGATTCGAGCGCAGCGACTTCGCCGAACGGCTCACCCCCGGAAGTTATCCCGGAAGCGTCCCCGGAATCACCCCCGGAAGTTACCCGAGCCCGGAGCCGCTGGATATCTTCCAAGGTCGACGCCACGATCAGCCGTACCCGCGACGACGGCCCGTGCCGGAGGCGATACGCCTGCCGGACCGCGGCTTCGGTCACCGTCACCCGGTCGGCGATCAGCTTCCGCAGCCCCGCGTTCCGCCGCAACAGCGAAGTAAATCGCGACTCGCCCCACCCCCGACGCTGCCGCAGCTCAGCGAGCAAGCGGGCCGCCTCGTCTTCATTATCTGACAGTGTCTCGAGCAGGATCTGACGCTCGGCGTCCAAGTCTTCGGTCGTCAGCTGAAGCTCTGCGCTTTCGAGACGACGGCCTAGCATCCTGTCGAGAACTAGCTCGCTGAGGATCTCCCCGCCGCCGGCTTCGACCAGCGGGGTAAACAACTCGCCTGCCCGTAGCGGCTCGCCGCCGATGTAGGCCAACACCTGCCCCCCCCCGGCCGATCGCGGGGGCGATGACGCCGACGTCGGCTCAGCCACACCGACACCGTCGGACTGGCAACCTAGCCCGATAAAGACGACAATTACTAATGAGCAGAATCCACGCAACATGTTCCGGAACGCTACGCCCGCCCCGCCGGACTGTCAAAGGAGACTGGATGCCCGACGCCGACCCGCCACCCGTAACCGAAGCCGATACCGTCGACGCTACCTCGCCGGAAGCTCCACCAACCCCGGACGCCGAGGAGGAAAATATCGAACTTGCCGCATCTGAGGTAGAACCTAGCGAAGCTTCTACAAATGCGACCGAAGACACCACTGCTCCGCCCCCGAAGAAGCCCAAAGTCGTGCTCTGCCCCTACTGCGGCAGCACCCAGCCACACGGCGACCGATGCGTCAGCTGCGGCGGGCTGTTCGAGCCGCTGAGTCGGCGGGCGACGCAGATCGCGATGGGCCCCTGGACCGTCCGCAACAAGGCCCAACCCTTCCGCCCCGGCTGCAGCTACGAAGTGCTGGTCGGCATGATCGAGCGTGGCCAGGTCGGGCCGATGACCGTATTGCGGGGGCCGACCACGCGGCAGTTCTGGTCCGTCGCTCGCAACGTACCGGGCGTTGCTCACCTATTGGGCTACTGCCACGCCTGCGGGGCACACGTCGATCCGAAAGACAAGCGCTGCTCCAGCTGCGACGCCGTCTTCCGACGGGTCAGGCAGCGCAACGAGCTCGGCCTGCAGTTCCCCAACCGACGGGACGCCGAAGCCGCCCAGCGCTCGCTCAACCGCCTGCTCGGCATCACGCCCGCAGGAGCCGACGAAG
The DNA here is from genome assembly GCA_038747275.1 of Planctomycetota bacterium. Lineage (GTDB taxonomy): Bacteria > Planctomycetota > Phycisphaerae > Phycisphaerales > Phycisphaeraceae > Algisphaera. Next base: position 381,809 of record JBCDJW010000001.1, read on the forward strand.
AGGAAGCCGCGGATCAAGAGGCAACCGAAGCCGCCCTGACCGAAGATCAGGCTCAGGTTGAAGCCGCCGCCGCGGCCGTCGCCAGTTCGGGTGACCAAGCCGCGGAATCGATCTTTGAGCAGGGGGCGGCCGCCGCGAACCCCGAAGACGATGCTCCGAACGACCTGATCAGCGACCTGCTCGGGGACGTAGCAACCCGTCCCGCCGCCGCCCCAAAGACACCGTCGCCCGAGGAAGTGCTGGATACCGCCCCGCCGATGCGGGCCGAGACGCCGTCGCCCCTGCCGGCGGCGACTCCCGCCGCGCCGCCAAACCCCGCGGCCCTGCCGCCCCGCCGCGAGATCAACTGGCTGGTCGTCGGCCTCGTCGCGCTCAACGTCATTGTTGCGACCGCGGCGATCGTCTACTTCGCCATCCGCAGCACGGGCGGCTAGACTTCAAACCCAGCGAAAGGCAGAGTCGCTGAAGCCCTAAACGAAGCGGCTTTAATGACTTTGCCCCGGCAAGAACCTTACGAAGCTTTTACCCCCCGAAAGACCGCGTGAACGACCCGTATCACCCAACCGCCCGCCGCATCTACCTCGACAACGCCGCGACCAGCTTCCCCAAACCGCCCTGCGTCCTCGAGGCGATGAACCGATACGCCACCGAGCTTGGCGCATCACCCGGTCGCGGCGCCTACGCCGAGGCCCGTGAAGCGACCGCCCTCTTTTCTCAATGCCGGTCCCGCATCAACACCTTACTCAACGGCGAGTCCGCCGACCACGTCGTCTTCACGCTCAACACCACCGACGCGCTGAATCTGGCGATCCACGGCCTCATCCATCCGGATGCCAAACGCCGACACGTCGTCACCTGCCACCTCGACCACAACTCGGTCCTGCGTCCGTTTAACGAATTGGTCTCACAAGGCGTCGCCACGCAGACCCGCGTCGAATGCGATCCGCTCACCGGCCGCGTCGATCCCGACGACATCAAAGCCGCCATCCGCCCCGATACCGGCCTCGTCGCCATCGTCCACGGCAGCAACGTCACCGGCACCCTCCAACCCATCCACGAGATCGGCGCAGTCTGCCGGGAACACGCCGTGCCCTTCCTCGTCGACGCCGCCCAGACCGCCGGCCACGTCCCGATCGACGTGCAACGCGACCACATCGACCTGCTCGCCGCGCCGGGTCACAAGTCCTTGCTCGGCCCGCTCGGCACCGGCTTCCTCTACATCCGCCCCGGCGTCGAAAACATGATGCGCACCGTCCGCGAGGGCGGCACCGGCAGCGTCTCCGAACTCGACGTCCAGCCCACCTTCATGCCCGACCGCTTCGAACCCGGCAGCCACAACGCCCCTGGCATCGTCGGCCTCAACGCGGCGCTCGGCTGGGTCCTCGAACAGACCGTCGAAAAACTCTGGGCTCACGACCGCAAGCTCACCGAGACCATGATCGACGGCCTGCACGACACCGCCTCGATGCCCGGCTTCTCCTACGTCGGCCCCCAAGGCCTCAAGCACCGCTGCGGCGTCTTCTCCGTCCGCATCGACCCCCCCCCGGAAAATGGCCGCGGCACTAATGGGCGTTTTAGTGATCCCGGGGCCCTCGCCCTCGCTCTCGAAAACGAGTTCGGCATCCTCACCCGTTCGGGTATCCACTGCGCCCCCCTCGCCCACCAGACCGTCGGCACCGCCGACCGCGGCGGCACCACCCGCCTCTCCTTCGGCCCCTTTGTCACAACCCAAGACGTCAAGTACGCCTGCGACGCCCTATCACAGCTATGCGAGGCCGAAGCCGCGCAGGCCGTGCAAGCCTGAGGCATATCTGTCGCGTTCGGCGGGTACCGTCTACCGATACCTCAAATCAAAGCGGCGACTTCTTGTCGTCCGCGCCGCGAGCAAAATTGCTGCGGTAGAACTTCTTGCCGTCGCCTTTCATGCCCCAGTCGACCTCGATCCGGCCGTCGCCGAGCACGATGTTTAGAAGCTTGGTCTTCAACGCCTCGGCCACCTCGCGGTACGCGGGGTCGTGGGCGAGATTGTTCAACTCGTCGGGGTCGGCCTTGACGTCGTAGAGCACGGGTTGGAGGTCGGCGTAATCGGCTTTGAGCGCCCACTTGAAATCACCGCCGTGCTTGTTGTTCGGCCGGCTCTTCACCGAGAACATGTACTGCTCGGTGCGGATCGTCGCGCGGGGGCCGGTCACGGCGTGGCTCTCGCCGATGATGTACCCCCGAGGGGTCAACTCGCCCGAGGCGACCTTCGCCAAGTCATAACCGTCGAGGTAATCAAACTTCTTGTCCGACAAGTCCGCGCCGCCCGCGGCGAGCACGGTCGGCTTGATGTCGACAAACTCGGCAAACTCGTGGACGACCTTCCCGGCCGGGAACTTCTCCTTGTCCGAAGACACCACGATGATCGGGTTCAGCGAATCGATCAGCCAGGGGGTGAACTTCGAGATCGCGCCGTGTTCGTTGAGCTTCCAGCCGTGGTCGCCGCAGACGTAGACGACGACCCACGGCTGTCCCTGCTTTTCGCTGTAGGCGATGAAGTCGTCGGCAGCTTTGCCAACCAGTTCGTCGCCGTAGGCGCAGAACGCGTAGTAGTCCTGAATCATGGTCTGCTTGTCGGCGTCGGTGAAGTGGTCCGAGGCGTTGGTGCTCGTGACGAACTGCTTCAGGTCCCGCGGCAGGGTGTCGGCCTCGGCGGGGTCTTTGACCGGTACGTTGTAAGTCTTCTGGCTAAACCGTTCGCGGTACGACTTTGGCGGCAGCACCGGGGTGTGCGGGAAGTCGTAGCCGATGTGGGCGAACAGCGGGCGGGAGGGGTCGACGCCGGTGTAGGTCTGCGAGCCGACCTTCAGCTTCATGCCCGGGTTCTGCAGGAAGCGGGAGAGCTCGGTCGTGTAACGCCCGTCACGGGTCAGGCCCGCGGGCTGCGGGCTGACGCCGCCGAGGATCATCCCGGTGTTCCACAGGGGCTTGGAGTTCGGCGGGTCGTATTTACGCAGCAGGTCGTACTTGCGGTCGACCTTCTTGTTCTGGTTTTCGAAGCCGGGCACGCCGTCCAGGCCGGGGCCGCCGTAGTCCTTGCCGCTGGGCGAGTAGAACCAATCGGTTCGCGTGGGCTCGGGGAGCTTCTTGCCGTCGATCTCGCTGAGGGTAAGGTAGCCCCAGTCGGTGAGCTCGTCCGCCCACATCTTTTTGAAGCTGATGTCGTTTTGGTAGATCGGGTGTGATTTGAGCTTGCCGTTCGCCCCGAAGGTTCGGATGCGTACGCCAAGCTTGCCGACGTGGAACGTCTGGTAACCGAGGTCGGCCATCTGCTCGGGCATCGAGGGCCGCCAATGCGGCAGCGTGTTGTTGTGCCACTCGAACTCGTAGAGCCCCGAGCGGTGCGGGTATCGGCCGTGGTGGATCGAGGCTCGAGACGGCGCGCAGCCCTGGGCGTGGCAGAACGTGTTGATAAACGTCGTCCCCATCGACACCAGCCGGTCGACGTTCGGCGATTCAACGTATCCGAGCGCACTCTCGTCTCGGCCGTGCAGGATCTGGTTGAACACCCGGATCGAGTCGTAACGCTGGTCGTCCGTGATGATGTACAGCACGTTCGGCTTGGCCGTTTCGGCCACGACCGCACTAGGAACCGCAAAACTAAACACGGCCAGCAATAGTGCTAAACACTTTTTCATTTTTAATCTCTTAATAAATTTGGGTCTCAGTAACCACATCAGAAAAGCCCCACGGTGATCATGCAGGCCTCAAGCCTAGGGAACCCGGACGGCGGGCACCGAAATTTTCTTATCGTCGGCACCCGCAGCAAAATTGCTCGTAAAGCTTTGCGTCCCGGTACCCCACTTTTCCCAATTAACCTCGACTCGGCCGTCGCCGAGCACGATGTCGATCAGCTTGGTCTTTAAAGCCTCAGCCACTTCGCGGTATTCAGGATCGTGTGCGAGGTTGTTGAGTTCATCGGGGTCTGCTTCTAAGTCATAGAGCACGGGTTCTATCGCTTGGTAGCCGGCGTTGAGCGCCCACTCGAAGTTTTCGCCCCGTTTCTTATTCGGCCGGGACTTGATCGAGAACATGTATTGCTCGGTGCGGATCGTCGCGCGCGGCCCGGTCACGGCGTGGCTCTCGCCGATGATGTACTCCCGGGGGGCCAACTCGCCCGAGGCGACCTTGGCCAGGTCGTGGCCGTCGAGGAAATCGAATTCCGCAGCCGAAAGGTCCGCCCCGCCCGCGGCGATGACGGTCGGCATGATGTCGACGAACTCGGCAAATTCATGGACGACCTTGCCCGCAGGGAATTTCTTTTTGTCGGAAGAAACCACGATGATCGGGTTGAGCGCGTCCCACTTCCACGGGGTGAACTTCGAAGAAGACCCGTGCTCGTTCAGCTTCCAGCCGTGGTCACCACAAACATAGACGATCATCCAAGGCTCGCCGCGCGACTCGCTGTAGGCGATGAAGTCGTCCGCGGCCTGGCCGACCAACCCGTCGCCGAACGCACAGAACGCGTAGTAGTCCTGCACCATCTGCTGCTTCTCGGCATCGGTGAAGTGGTCGGTGTGGTTCCGCTTCTCGACAAAGTTTTTAAGCTGCGGCGGCAGCTTAGCGATCGAGGCGGGGTCCTTGACGGGGATGTTGTAGGTCTTCGTCTGGAAGCGTTCGCGGTACGACTTCGGCGGCAGCACCGGCGTGTGCGGGAAGTCGAAGCCCAGGTGGGCGAACAGCGGGCGAGACGTGTCGACGCCGGCGTAGGTTTGGGAGCCGATGGTGAGCTTCTTGCCGGGGTTTTCGAGGAAGCGCGTCAGCTCGGTGGTGTAGCGTGCGTCGCGGGTCAGGTGGGCCGGCTGGGGGCTAACCCCGCCGTAGATCGTCGGCCGGTGGCCCGGCGGAGGGTTGGTGCCGGGCTGGTACGGCCGAAGCAGGTCGTATTTTTCGTCGACCTGCCGACTCATGTCTTCGAAGCCGGGGATGTCGTTGAGGCCCGAGCCGGTGTAGACGGGGCCATCGGGCGTCCAGAGGGTGACGACGTTTTTGACGGAATGCGGCAACTCAACGCCGTTGATCTCTTTCACCGTCCCCTTAGTCCAGTCCGACTGGCCCTCGGCCCACATCTTGTGGAAGCTGACGCTGTTTTGGTAGAGCGGGTACTGACCGGCACTGTCGCCGTTAGGCTTAATCCTGCGGAGCCTGACGCCGAGCTTACCGACGTGAAACGTCTGGTAGCCAAGGTCGGCCATCACTTCGGGCATCGACGGCCGCCAGTGCGGCAGCTTGTTGTTGTGGTACTCGAACTCGTAAAGCCCCGTCCGGTGCGGGTATCGCCCGTAGTGGATCGAAGCCCGCGACGGGGCGCAGCCCTGGGCGTGGCAGTAGCTGTTGATGAAAGTCGTCCCCATCGCCGCCAAGCGATCGACGTTGGGGGATTCAACGTAGCCCAGAGCGCTGTGGTCTCGGCCGTGCAAGATGCGGTTGAACGCCTGGATCGAATCGTAACGCTGGTCGTCTGTGATCAGGTAAAGCACATTCGGCGGTGTTTCGCCGGCGTAAGACACGGCCGAAATACACAGCAAAACCAAAAGCATGATTCTTTTCATGACGTAATTCTCAAACAGTTTGTAGTTATTGCACGTAACCCGCACGGATCACGGCGCTGCCGACGCCGCCGCCCTTCCCGTCGGGGAAAGCAACCCGCACGGCGTTGTTTTGCTTCAGCAGAGAAGGGTCTATTTCGATGATCTTGGTGGTAGCGTATTCCTCGCTGTTCGCAAAGCGGGCGGCCGAATCCTCTGCCGGCACCTTGAGCCGTTTCCCGTTGAAGCTAACCACGACTTCGGGAGACGCGTCCCCGGGTCGGCTAACCCCCAGACGCAGCGTCGCGTACGCAACGCCCTCGGGGTTAGGCAGCTTGACGTCCAACCGAGAAATCTTGCCGGGCTCAACCTTGACCGCGTTTTGGGTGCTGTAGTGAGCCACCTCGTTCATGGTCTCTAGCGTCTGTATCGGTTCGTCGTAAGCAACCGTGACCAGCACCGCTTCGCGTCCCTTTATCTCGATATTGTCGAGCGATTCGAGCTGACCTTCTTCGAGGTAAGGCGTGTAGTCCGGGTTTCTGCCGTAGCGACGGACCCCGATCCGTCCGCCGGACGCAGGGAGATCGAGGGCGATGTGTTCGGGATCGTCGCTGAGGTTGTTGAGTACGACGCGGAGCGTATCCCCTTCTACAAACGCCCGGGCTTGGACGTCCGCCGAGACACCGCTGGTCTTGACCCGCCGACCGCTGAGGTCGCGGAAAAACTTATAGAAATCGATGTTCCGCGACTCGACCCAACGGTCCTTGTCCTCGAAGCCGTAGGGCGTGTATAGCGTGGAGTAGTACTTCGGGTCCCAGGCCATCGATTCGAGCAGGATAAACGGCACCGCTTTCTTGACCGTGTGCGGGTGGTCCATGAACGAGAGGGTGTTGGTAATCGCCGAGCTGACCAAGACGTGGCTGGTGATCGACCGCTTCTTCATCGTATCTTCGAAGCTATCGCTCAACGATAAGAATTCGGCAGCGATCGCATCGTCCGCGGGGACGCCGCCGCGGTTGAGGAAGTAGCCGCCATGTTCGGAGATCACAACATCGAACTCGCTACCGAATTCCTGCACCGATAGGCCCTGCACGTGGTCGAGGATCCCTTCGAGCGGCAGGCCTGAGGTTACCCGGCCGTTGACCCGCTCGCCGTCCCAGCCCATGTAGTCGTAGACGTGGAACGAGTAGAAATCGAGCTGGTTGCCCGTGTTCTTCATGAAATTGAGCAGGCTGTCGCCCGCCGCATAGTCACGCTTGTAGAAATACGCTACCGAAAGACACGGCCCGCCGACCTGAACGTCGGGGCTGAGCTCTTGAACTTTCTTTTTTGTCGCGACGTGCCAGTCCGCGAGTTGTTGCGTAGAGACATACGACCAGTGCGGCTCGTTTAGTGGCTCGTAATACGCCGGTCGATCGAAATCAGTGTAGTTATGCGCCATCACCATGGCCGAGAGCTCCGCCGCGGCTTCGATGTTCTGGGGAATAAACTCCGGCTTGTTTGCGGTTTTCGCGCTGTCGGTGTAGTACTTACCCATGAACTCGGGGAAGGCGTTGTGGTTGCCGTGGGCCGCGATGTCCAATCGCTCCCCGACCAGCGTCTTGAAATCAGAGCCGGGCTGGTCGGCCCGGAGTACCGCCTTGAGCTTTTCCAGATCGGCAAACCCCGGCCGCGCGGGGTCCTCGAAGACACCGCCCCCCCACTTTGTCACCGCCATCACCGGGCCCAACGACCGGCCGAAGGTAATATTCAACTCGTCCAGCAGATACCGCATCCGCTCCGCCGAACGCGCCCGTCGATCAAAACCTTTGCCCGGATCACACAGGCCGAAATAAACGTCACGATCGACTTCGCTGATCCCCCCGATCTGTCGCGTCACCGTCGGCTCCACGGTGATCACCACCGGCTTGTCGGCAAACGAGCTTGTCGGACGAATCGAAAAACACAACAAAACGACCGCCAAGACAACGCAGGAGCTTTTCGATAGGTTTTTGAACATATTTACACCGCAAATTCAGGAGATGAAGATAATTAAGCTGATTTAAAATCATACCGTATAAAAATATTGATTACAGTAGATTTTTAATGAAATCGCGGTAGAACATACCCGCTAATACACGGCTTCAAATTAACGCTGAATGATTGAGATTAAGCTGTTCGCTCTAAATGAGCCGAGACCCTGTGACGCATCTGATCAACCCGGTCGCGTAATGTCTTCATCGCTTCGTCGGGTTTGAGTTTTAAGAGTTCTTCTGCAGGAATCGGCTGGCCGTACATCACGCCCATCCGCCCGGTGAAGTTCGGCCGTTTCTGCCCGCGGGGCCAGGCGTCGTAGACCCCCTGGACCGCGACGGGGATGATCGTCGGCTTGGCCCGCTTGATAATCAGCATCGCGCCGGTCTCAAACTTCTCGACCTCGCCGGTGAGGGTCCGTGCCCCTTCGGGGAAGAGCATCAACGCTTGGTCTTCTTTCAATACCTCGATGCACTTCTTGATCGCTTTGGTATCGCCCGCCCCCTGCTCGACGGGGATCGCGTTGGAGACCCGCTGGAACAGCCGGGCGATCGGGGTCTGAAACAGGGTGTGCCGGGCCAGCGAATAGAAGTGCCGCTTACTCGCCCCGAAGCCGATCACGATCGGGTCGTAGAAGCTCTGGTGGTTGCTGAGAAACAGCACCGGCCCCTCCGCCGGGATGTTGCGCACGCCCCAGCACCGGCAGCGGTACACCACCAACAAGAAAAGCCAACACGCCGACTGCATGAACTGCCAGATCGCGATCCGCCACAGCGGCCGGTCCGGCTGACGCTTTCTCAGATCGCCCATCCAACTCAAGACAAACCCCCGGAATCTTGAGATTCAACCTCCGCGTGGGTTTGTATGTCGCGCACCTGTTTCTCGAGGTAATCAACGACTTCGTCCAGCGTCATCTCGGTCGTATCGATCTTCTCCGCATCGTCAGGACACAGCAGCGGCCCCGTCTTCCGCGTCGAATCTTTTCGGTCGCGTAGAACGATCGACTCACGCAACGCCTCGAGGTCGACGTGCTTGCCCAGCTCCCGCAGCTGTGCCGCCCGACGCTCCGCCCGGACCTGCGGCGAGGCATCGAGATAAAACTTCGCCTCGGCATCCGGGAAGACCACCGACCCCTGATCACGGCCCTCGGTCACCAGCCCCGGATGATCCCGGCCGATGGCCTGCTGCGCCTTGACCAACACCTGCCGCACCGCGTCCATCGCCGCCACGTCCGACACCGCCGCCACCACGTCCCGCTCACGCAGCCGCGGTGTCACGTTGACCTCGTTGATATACAACGCCGGCGGATCGGTCTCCCAGTCAAACCGCAGGTCCGCGTTCCGGGCCAGCTCGACCACGGCATACGCCTCTTCCTCGATATCGATCCCCCGGTCCAACGCCTTCGCCGTCAGCCCGCGGTACATCGCCCCGGTATCCAGAAAATCCAGCCCCAGACGGGCGGCGAGGCGGCGGGCAACGGTCGATTTCCCCGACCCCGCGGGGCCATCGAGGGTGACGATGAGACGATCCATGGGCGAGATAGTAACAGAGCCGCGAAGAGCCCGGCGTGGGCGAAAAACAAAGACTCATCCGCCCCGATTACGGCTTGAGAAACAGGTAAAACAACCGCCCTTCCGCGGCCTGCGCCCCGCTGATCCGCTCCGCGTTCGCGCCGATCCCGAAGTACAGGTCCGCCCTTCCCGGAGCGCGGATCGCGCCGCCGGTATCTTGATCCATCATGAGTTGGCGGAACGCTTGTCCGTCGGGCAGCGTGGTCGACACCACCACCGCCCCACCCCGCGGGAAGATCTTCTTGTCGGTCGCCAGGCTCCGCTCCGGCGTCACCCGAAAACCCAGCGAGCCCGCCGGCCAATCGCTCGCGGGGTACTCCTCGAAGAAGACGAAGCGTTCGTTCTGCCGGATGTAGTCGTCGAGCTGACGGGGGTTCTGCTGGAAGTGGTTGCGGATGGCGGGCATGGTCACGGTGTTCGCGTCGAGGACGCCGTCGGCAACCAGTAGCCGACCGATGCTGGTGTACTCCCGGCCGTTCGTTCCCGCGTAACCGACAAACATCGTGCCGCCGGTGGTGAGCTGCAGCTTCGCGCTGCCGTTGACCTCGATCGAGAACGCATCAAGACGGCTGGGCAGATACACCAACTCTCGGCCGCGCAGCAGCTCGCCCGCTTCGATCTGCTGCCGGCTGGGATACGCCCGGATGCTGCCGTCGGGCTGGCGTTGGCCGAGGATCGCGCCGGTCGCCGGATCGCTGACGAGGTCATCGGGCCGGGTGTAGAGCGGGTACTGGAACTTGCCGGTGCGGACGGGCGAGGCGGTGTACTCCGGGCTGAAGTAGCCGGTGAACAGCACCACCCCGCTACCGTCGTAGCCGACGGATTCGTAGACGCCGAACAACGCATCCAGCCGGTCGGCCCGCACGCGAGCATCGGCCGACTCGCTCAGCTCTAGCAGCTTCTCGACCGACGCCCGGGCCCGCGCGTGCGTCACCCATTCGAGCGGGAAGAACTGCTGCGTCGACGCGATCCGGAACCAGTCGTAGCTCCGGCCCAGGGCTTCGACAAACGCGGAGTCACCCATCTGCGCCGCCGCCTCCTCGAGCACCCGGTCCCGCCGCTCGTCGGTCACCTCCCGCAGCGCCGCCGCCCCCGGCGCCAACGGCCGCGCGTAATCCGGCGCGGCCGCTACCGGCACCATCTCCGCTTTCTTGCAACCCGAGGAAACCATCAAACCCAAGAGCAGCGTGACCACGGTACCGACGCGTAAGCCTTGACCTATCATGCAATCTTCCTTGATTTCGGCGGCCGTCCGCCTTGGCAAATAAAGGGCCATCCGACCGTATGCAGTTGTTCATCACGAACCTATTCAGCAACAACCCCGCCGACCGATTCTACTTCCTCGCGGTGGTGTTTACCGTCGTGGTCAGCATCGTGCTCCACGAACTCGCCCACGGCTGGGCCGCCCTCCGCCTCGGCGACCAGACGCCCCGCATCGAGGGACGCATGACCGGCAACCCGCTGGTCCACATGGGGCCGTTCTCCTTGCTGGCGTTGGCGTTGGTGGGGATTGCGTGGGGCTCGATGCCGATCGACCCGACCCGCCTCAAGGGCCGCTACGGCGACGTCATCGTCTCCGCCGCCGGGCCGGCGATGAACCTGCTGCTCGCGATCGTCGCCCTCACCGCCCTCGGCCTGTTTCAACGGTTCGGCCCCACGTCCGCCCCGGGCACGCCGCTCGACAACCTGACCCAGTTCCTCTTCATCGCCGGGCTCTACAACATACTGCTGCTGATGTTCAACCTGCTGCCCGCCCCGCCGCTCGACGGCTCCCGCATCCTCGCCAGCTTCGCCCCGGCCTACGAACGCTTCGCCTTCAACCCCGCCCAGCCCGGCGTCGGCCTGCTGCTCTTCTTCGGCGCCTTCATGCTGTTCAACGGCCTGCTCGTCCCCGTCGCGTTCAATATCACCCAGGCATACCTCAGCCTGTTCTGAACAACGAAGCGGCTTTACCCAGAAAATCTTCTATCGGCTTCGCTTCATCCCGCCCGACGCAGGTGGTCGTTAAGCAGGTCGTAAGCCTGACGAAGCTCAACAAACTTCCGCTGATTGTCTTCGCCCGGGGCCACGTCGGGGTGGTACTGGCGGGCGAGCTTGCGGTAGGCGTTCTTCACGTCTTGCGGCGTCGCGTCCGTGGGTAGGCCGAGCTGTTCGTAGTACTCGGCCATGACGATGTTGGCCTCGACCATTGCGGGCGAACCCACCTGGCTGCCGTGGTTCGCTTCGTTACCGGCGTCTTTGCCCGCCGTCTGCACGCCGTCGGGGGCAATAAAGCCGAAGCGGGCGATCGTTGCCAGAGCTACCACTTGGTTGGGCTTGAGCCCGTCGAAGTGGAAGCCGATCTGACAGCCGCCCAGCAACCCCGTCCGGCGACGCCAGATCGCCCGGGCCGCGACCGCGACCGAGCCGTGCGGCGTCTTCAGCTTTACGGGAACCGTCTGGCCGACCTTGACCGCGCACCGCCCCTTGAATCCGACCCGCATCCCGGTGCCGGAGAGGTCCATGATGTCCCCCAACGGACAAGTTACCACGTCCGTTTCGTGACGCGGCATCCGCCGGCGGGGGTCGTCGTGCGACTCGTGAGAGGCGACCTTCATCGTCGTTATATCGACGTTCCCCCCACCCGGCTTTACCGCCCCCCGGAATCTCCGCCTGAGTTTCCCCCGCAAAACGCCCCCCGGATTGCTCCGGAACCGCCGGCCGGAGATCAGTTTTTCGGCACTTAACGACAGATTCATGCGCACAGAAAATCCGAAATCTCGAAGAAAATCGAAGATTTAAAAAATAATTTTATTCTCCTGTCATCTCTTGCTTTAAGAACACTAGATACCCCCAAATCCACCGTTTTTCGCGCACAAAACCGTCGTTCGGCCCCCTAGTGTCGGCCGCCATCTGCGGCGTGGCGGTAATCCTCGGCGAGGACCGCCCCGCCAAGACGATGGCTGTGCCGGGTCGGTGAACACGCGGCCCCCACATGCTGGGGGTAACCAGGGCGTCGGCGTTCGCGGGTGAGCAACCTCGCCGTGCAACACTCCCGGTTCGAGTCCCCCGCGTCGCCGGTCGAGGGTCAAACGGTCCACGCGTCGGTCGAACCCACCGCACCCCCGGAAGCTTCCCCGGAAGCCGAGCCTGCCGCGGCCAAATTCGGAGGTGGACCGATGAATCCGCTCTTTGGTAATTCGATTTCTAAGTCTCGTGGCTGGGGCAGCATGCCCCGGCGAACTCGCTTAGGTTCACGGCCGGGGCATTCTGCCCCAGCCACCCGCCGGCAGAATCAATCGGATGCACAGCACTTGTTAACCGTCTAGGGCAGATTGATCCTGCCGCTGGTCGCTCAGCAAGCCTTTAATCCTGGCGTCGAAAAGCAGATCGGTTACTCCACATTAAATATCCGGCAATCAATAACTGACCGAACCCAACAAGCTTTGAGACGCCATCTTCTACGGGAACATACGCCAGAGTTCGATTAGTAAAACGAAATATTCCCGTCAGTAGCAAAACACTACTCACCGCGAAAATAAGCCCAAGGATAAAATTGAACTTTGACATTTCTCAAAAATGTTGATGCTATCAATTCTAACCATTCGAAACGGTATTTACCGAGACTACCTCAAAAATGAGCCGTTGATCTTAATATTAAAAGTACAAATATAAAGCAAAACTTAATGTAAAAAACCCGCAGCCGGTTTAGCCGACCGCGGGTTTCCATTTCTTAATATTCAGAAAACTTTACTTAGCTTAGTGCCGCCTGCGCCGCGGCCAACCGGGCGATCGGAACACGGAACGGCGAGCAGGACACGTAGTCGAGGCCCACTTCGTGGCAGAACTGGATGGAGGCGGGGTCGCCGCCGTGTTCGCCGCAGATGCCACACTTCAGGCCCTTCTTGGTCGATCGGCCCTTGCTGACGCCCATGTCGACGAGTTGGCCGACGCCGGTGGCGTCGAGCGACTGGAACGGGTCCTTCTCGAGGATCTCGTGGCCGATGTAGTCGGGCAGGAAGCTGTTGACATCGTCGCGGCTGTAGCCGAAGGTCATCTGCGTCAGGTCGTTGGTGCCGAAGCTGAAGAAGTCGGCTTCCTCGGCGACCTCGTTGGCGGTCAGGGCCGCCCGCGGGATCTCGATCATCGTGCCGATGGTGATGTCCAGCTTGCCCTTGTACTTCTTGGCGGCCTTGACGTCGGCGATGGTCTGCTCGGCTTTTTCACGCAGGAGCGCGAGCTCGGCCTTGGTGCCGACGAGCGGGATCATGATCTCGGGGATCGCGTCGACCTTCTTCTTCTTGCAGGCGATGGCGGCCTCGACGATCGCGGTGACCTGCATGGTCAGGATCTCGGGGTAGGTGATCGACAGGCGGCATCCGCGGTGGCCGAGCATCGGGTTGGCTTCGTGGAGCATCGACACGCGAGCCTTGACGGCGGCGGGCTTGATGCCCAACGCCTTGGCGACTTCCTGCTGACCCTTGGTGTCGTGGGGGACGAACTCGTGCAGCGGCGGGTCCAAGAGACGGACGGTGACGGGCAGGCCCTTCATCGCGGTGAAGATGCCGACGAAGTCTTTGCGCTGGTAAGGCAGGAGCTTCTTGAGGGCTTTCTTCCGGTCGGCTTCGCTCTCGGCGAGGATCATCTCCCGCATCGCGGTGATGCGGTCGCCTTCGAAGAACATGTGCTCGGTGCGGCAGAGGCCGATGCCCTGGGCGCCGAAGTCGCGGGCCCGCTTGGAGTCGGCGGGCGAGTCGGCGTTGGTGCGGACCTTGAGCTTGCGGTACTTGTCGGCCCACTTCATCACGGTGGCGAAGTCGCCTGACAGCTTGGGCGAAACAGTCGCCATCTCGCCGGCGAATACTTCGCCGGTGGTGCCGTCGATCGAGAGAACGTCCTTGCGGCCGAAGGTCTTACCGGCGACCTTGATCTTACCGGCCTTGGCGTCGATGTGGATCTCGCCGGCGCCGGCGACGCAGCACTTGCCCCAGCCGCGGGCGACGACCGCCGCGTGGCTGGTCATGCCGCCGGTGGAGGTGAGGATGCCGTCGGCCGAGTGCATGCCGTCGACGTCTTCGGGGCTGGTTTCCTGACGAACGAGCAGGACACGCTCGCCGGCGTGGGTCCGCTCGACGGCTTCCTCGGCGGTGAACGCCAACGCACCGAACGACGCGCCAGGCGACGCGGGCAAGCCCACGGTCAGCGGCGAGGCCGACTTCTTGGCTTTGGGGTCGAACGAGGGCAGCAGCAGCTGGGTCAGGTCGTTGGCGGGGATCCGCTTCACGGCCGTCTTCTCGGTGATCAGCTTCTCCTTGACCATGTCGCAGGCGATCTTCACGGCCGCGGCACCGGTCCGCTTGCCGTTACGCGTCTGGAGCATGAAGAGCTTGCCGCGTTCGATGGTGAACTCGATGTCCTGCACGTCCTTGTAGTGCTTCTCGAGGATGCCCTTCATCTTCATGAGCTCGGCGTGCATCTGCTTGCCGATGGTCTTGTTGTTGGGGGCCTTCCACTTGGGCATCTGCTCGCAGGGCAGCGGGGTGCGGATACCGGCGACGACGTCTTCGCCCTGGGAGTTCACGAGGAACTCGCCGTAGAACTTGTTCTGACCAGTCGAAGGGTTTCGGGTGAAGGCGACGCCGGTGCCGCAGTCATCGCCCATGTTGCCGTACACCATGGTTTGGACGTTCACGGCCGTGCCGAGCAGGCCGGTCATCTCGTTGATCTGGCGGTATCGGATCGCGCGGGGAACCATCCACGAGCTGAAGACGGCGGTGATGCCCATCTCGAGCTGCTTCATCGGGTCTTGCGGGAAGTTTTGGCCGGTGTGCTTCTTGATGACTTTCTTATAGAGGCCACAGAGCTTGATGAGGCCGGCGGTGTCGACGTCGGTGTCGAGGTCGACGCCCTGCTCGGCTTTGACCTTGTCAAACTCGGCCTCGAAGGCGTGGTGATCAACGCCCATGACGACGTCGCCGTACATATTGAGCAAGCGGCGGTAGGAGTCGTAGGCGAAGCGTTCGTTGCCGGTGGCGTTGGCCAGGCCGACGACGGCCTCGTCGTTGAGGCCGAGGTTGAGGACGGTGTCCATCATGCCGGGCATCGACTGGGCGGCACCGGAGCGGACGGACATGAGCAACGGGTCGGTGTTGCTGCCGAACTTCTTGCCGTTTTCTTTTTCGAGGGTCTTGACGGCTTTGTGGACTTGGTCCATCAGGCCCTTGGGCAGCTTGCGGCCTTGCTTGTAGTACTGGTCGCAGCACTCGGTGGTGCAGGTGAAGCCGGCGGGGACGGGGAGGCCGATGCTGGTCATGTCGGCGAGGTTGGCACCCTTGCCGCCGAGCAGCTCACGCTGAGTCGCGTTGCCGTCGGTCTTGGTCTTACCGAAGTAGTAAACCATCTTGGTCGTCTTGCTTCGGGCGGCGGTCTTCTTCTTGGCCATTACTCTGCAACTCCGTTTGTCGGGATTTATGGGGGTGGATCCGGGGGGTAGGTACCGGGTTGTGCCGAGCGGTTTACGCACGTGGAAAGACCGATCGCGGCACGAAAGATCGCAGATTCTAGGGGTTTTACGTGCCGCGTCAAAACGGGGCGGGCTTTAAACGACGGAAAACAACGATAACCGGGACGGGTACTCGAAACTCAACCAAAATTGACCGCACGTAAAGCGGCGATCAGTCACCGGAGCGAAGACTACGGGCGGGAGGCGAGCCTTTTTTGCTACGGATACAAAGCTCAGCGATCGGCGTTTCTGAAGGTAATAACCTGATTTCGGTAGAACGGCCGCAGGTCTGCGAAGCTGTAGAAGGCGTAGCCATCCATCGGGTCGAGGACCCAGACCCCGTTGGAGGTGAATCGGGTCAAGACGACCATGTGCCGACGCGTGGTTTCGAACTGCAGCGGGGTCAGCATCGGGAGCGGTATGTCTGTGAGTTCTTCGAGTGACGGCTCCCGCAGTTCGGGACGAAACGGTGCTGCTTTCAGCCGTTTGTTGAGGCCGTCGAGGGCCCGGATCATGGTCGCGCCGGTGCCCGGCCGGGTCTGCGTAAGGTCGGCCATCTGCATCTCGGTCGTGGGCACGCCGATCAGGTTCAACGCCGTCGCGCACGCCGCGGGGACGCACGAATAGTCCTGGCTCTGGCGGATCTCGTGCGGCACGATGGATTGGCCCATGACCGCGGTTGGCGTTCGCTGGAGCATCCACATCCCGCCGTTCACGAAATAAATCGCCCCAAACATCATCGCCCAGCCGATCAGGGCACGCTGACGTGGGGCGTTGCTACGGGCCCAGGCCGCGCCGAGGATTAGCATAAAGAACGGCACCCCGCCCACGCCCTCGAGACGGCTCAACACGCCCACGGGGATCACCGCCACCGCCGTCGCCGGGTTGCGGATCAACCAACCCCAGGCAAGCATAAAGACGACGCCCAAGGCGATCGCTACGTAACCACTCAGCGGAGATCGCCGGCCGAGCGTCACGCCGATCAGCCAAGCCAATAACGCCACGAAAGCGGTGCCGATAAACCAATTTACCGAGTCGCTGCCGTTCATCCGGGCCGATCGCCTCTAGAAACAAAATCACTAAATAGCCCGCCGAACGGCAGGCCCGAAAACTCTTCATCCAATTATTTGTTCGGCAGATGACTAGCCCGGCTTAGTCGATAACCCGCTTACGGACGCGGATTCAATATCTTTTCGGGCACCGGCCGGAGCTTGCCGTCGCCGTCGACGCAGGCCAAGGTCGTCTCGGCTTTCGCGATCAGTTCCCCGTCACGGCGGATTTCGTACTCGTGCTGCAGCTTGACCCCAACTGTAGGTAAGGCCCAAACGGTCACTTCCAATAAATCGTCGTATACGGCGGGACGCCGATACCGCAGCGACATCTTCGCCACGACCAGATAAACGCCAGCGGCTTCGAGCTCGCGGTAAGTCTGCCCAAACGAACGGAGTAGTTCGGTCCGGGCGATCTCGAGCCACACCGGGTACACCGAGTGGTGTGCGACATTCATCGGGTCACACTCTTGGTACCTCACCCGGACAGATACCGTGGTTTGCGGGTAATCGTTTCTCATGCCTTTAGGTTACGCCGCCGCTACGTATTTATAAAAAACCGTCCGTAGGATGCGGACGGGGGGAGGTTAAATTTTAAATGAAGCTTCTAAACAGAACGCCGATCTGGGTTTCTTACCGACCGGCGGACGCTTGGTTGCCGCCGGGGGTCGGCAGCACGCGGACACCCGGCGTATTCCAGTTGACCGGTAGGAACTGCGGGCCGCCGCCGGCACGGCTATTACGGAAGACGAGGTCGTTCGCCGAGAAGCCCTTGTCGATGCGGAAATTGCCCGCGCCGTTGAAGACCGAATTTTCGATCAGGACGTTCTCGGATTTGCCTTGCAATTGGATCGCGCGGAACGGGTCGATGGTATCGACGCGCATCCGCACGACGGCAACGTTCTTCATGTCGTCGGTGAACAGACCCTGACCATTGTTGTTACGGGCGATCAGGTCTTGGATGATCAGGTTGTCCGGCGCGTTACGCGGGAACTGGAAGAGGTCGGGGTGGGCGGAGGTGATCGATCGGCGGTCTAGGCGGTCGACCGAGATATTGGCGTAGAGTCCGTTGGCGTTCGCGAAGTCTTCGTAGATGTCGACCGCGGTGATGTTGCGGGCCATGACCGGGCCGTGGTGGAACACGCGACGCACGCGGGAGAAGTTGCAGTCGGTGTAATACTGGTGGGTCCAGGCCTGGGTGATCCAGTTGGTGGGGTTGACTTCGCCCGAGCCGATGACGCGGACGCCGTCCATCCAGAGCTGGTTGTCGTGGTTGAATCCGGTCAGCGGGCCGTTGCCCGGGCCGGGTTCGTAGGTGAGGTTTTCGAGTTTAAGGTTGCCGTCCTGCCAGCCGCGTGAACGTCCCACGACGACGCACCATTCGGGGCGGACGCCGGGTTTGGGGCGAACGGTCAGCCAGCCCTGGAGCGGGAGGCCGGTGACGTCGAGCGTGTGGCGGCCGGCGGGAAGTTCGATCACTTGATGCCGAACGGTGCCGTTCTCGTTGGAGTACAGGAACAACGGGGGCAAGGCGCGGGGCACGCCGTTGTTGGGGTAGGCCGTGGCCCGCACCTGGATGCGGCCGTCGGAGAAGTTAGCCGAATCGAGCACGATCCAGTATTCCTCGACCGTGGTCCGCGGGTTGATGGAAGGTTCGTTCACCCGGATAGGCTCGCCGCCTTCAACCTGGAACTCGACGTAGTCGATTCCGTAGATGTGGTGGGCCACCACGCCCGCGGCAAACTGCCCTTCAAAGATCTGCTCAGGGACTACATCCCATCGAGCGATCGCGACGCGGTTGTTGTCGGGGGCTTCTTCGTTGTCGACGTACTCGGGGATGGTCAGCCAGTCTTCATCGTCTTCGCCTACTTGGCCGGGCAGCAGCTCAGGCGCGTCCTGCAGCGAGACGGGGAAAGTTTCGGGCCCGGTGAGTTCCGCGGCTTCGATGATGAAGAAGGGGTGGCTGGCGATCGCGTCGGGTCGGCCCGGCGTCTTCAGGGTCGCGATGATGATGACTTCGCCCAGCGGCAGGGTCGCGAGGTATTCCGCTTCGATCAGCCAGTCGCCGCCGCGGATAACGTGGGTGAATTCGTCGATCGTTTCGCCGGTGCCGTCGAACACGGCGGTGAGTTCGATATACCCGCCGGCCAGCATGTAGCCGTCGGTGATGAAGTAGTAGTCTTCTTCGGATTCGAGTTCGTAGACCTCGGGCTTCTGCTCGGGGAACAGGATGGTCATCTGGGCGTTGTCGGTGCTTTCGACAGGGACACCGGCGGTCGAGACTTTTTCGGTATCGAAGCCCTGCGTGACGTGGACCGAGTTGTCGGGCGTGACCTTGATGGTCACCTCTTGGGAATTAGCCGCCGTTACAAAAGCCATGATGGCGACGAGCAAGAGGTATTTGCCGAGGTGACTCATATACAGAAGACCTTTCTTTTCCTGACACGGATCTCGAACTGCGTACAGCTGTGGCGTACAACTGGAAGCTTAAACATTCCCCAGGCTTAACCCGCTGCTGTTTTCAAATCCGTACTTCATGCGTAAAGTCGGGGTGGTTTTTACTTTACCCGGCCAGGGAGGATCGACCGGTTTTTAGCTGCCTTTGATACGTCTTTAGGCAGTTTTCTAAGGGGGAGCCGCATAATGATGCGGTGTGTGGCGGGGGTAGCTAGCGGCGAACCTATATATGGTAAGGATGATTTATTGGGTTGGCTAGCGTTTTGTTAACGCAAGATTTCTACGACTTCATAGGCTTAAGAAAAAGACGCCCGATAATGCGTTGCAAATGATAACGGATTTACCACACCTGTAAAGCGGTTGGTGCTGGAAAGTATCGTTTACCGGAAGCAAAAAACTTGAGTGAGACGAATGACCTGAGGGAAAGAACAGAGCCCTACGTACACCGGCACGCAATTAAAAATTCACCGCAAATATATACGTAAGCCATTTATTTTCAGTTATTTGAAAGATAAGGCTGTCCCCAGACCTAGACTCTTACGCATAAAGAACTACAGCATCCAGCACCGCGTAATCTAAATAGAACAACGTAGGGTTTTAGCCTAGGTTGAAACTAGAAGTCTTTGTCTTCAAAACCCGCCGTCCGAGTCAGGACTCTGTGACGCGCAGTACTTCATCAACCGTCGTTTTACCCGCAGCGACTTTGCGGAAGCCGTCTTCGCGTAGCGTGATCATGCCGCCCTCGACACACATTCTGCGGAACTCGGTCACGTTCGGGTTGCTCGCTACGCGGTCACGGAGATTGTCGTTGAGCACGAGCATTTCGTAGATACCCAGCCGGCCGGCGTAGCCCGTGCCGCGGCACTTGTCGCAGCCGGCCCCGGCCCAGACCTGATCCATTGCGATGCCCTGCATGGCCAGGTGCTCGGCGATGTGCTCGTCGGGCTGAATCTGTTCTTTGCAGTTCTCGCAGATCTTGCGGACGAGGCGTTGGGCCAAGACACCGTTGACCGCGGAGCCGATGAGGTAGGGCTCGACGCCGATGTTGATCAGGCGGGTGATCGCCGACGGGGCGTCGTTGGTGTGCAGCGTGCTGAGTACGAGGTGGCCGGTAAGCGAGGCTTCGATCGCGGTCTTGGCGGTCTCGACGTCACGGATTTCGCCGACCATGATGACGTCGGGGTCTTGACGCAGGAGCGCGCGGAGAGCCGCAGCGAAGGTCATACCGATGCTGGCGTGGGTCTGGGTCTGGTTGATGCCGTTGAGGTGATACTCGACCGGGTCCTCAGCGG
Organism: Planctomycetota bacterium; assembly: GCA_038747275.1. Taxonomy (GTDB): domain Bacteria; phylum Planctomycetota; class Phycisphaerae; order Phycisphaerales; family Phycisphaeraceae; genus Algisphaera. The sequence goes on from JBCDJW010000001.1 coordinate 402,239, forward strand.
TCGAGATGTTCAGCTTGTCGCGGTCCATCTTGCCGAGCGATGCGTAGAGCGTTGTCGTCTTACCCGAGCCGGTGGGGCCGGTGACGAGGACGATGCCGTGGGGCTGATCGATCTGGTGCTTCCAGATCTGCAGGCTGTCGGTATCCATGCCGAGGTCGTCGAGGTCGACCTGGATCGACCGCGTGTCGAGAATACGCATGACGCACTTCTCGCCCTGGACCATCGGCAGGGTCGAGACACGGAGGTCGAGCTTGCGGCCGTGGACCATCGCGCGGATGCGGCCGTCCTGGGGCAGGCGGCGCTCGGCGATGTCGAGGTTGGCCATGATCTTGATGCGGGAGATGATCGATGCCCGCATGTGGTTCGGCGGGTTGGTCGCGTCGAACATGACGCCGTCGATCCGGTAGCGGACGCGGAGTTTTTTCTCCTGCGGCTCGATATGGATATCCGAGGCGCCTTCCTTGACCGCGTTGAAGATCAGGTAGTTGACGTAGCGGATGACCGGCGACTCGCCCGCCATCTTCTCGAGGTCGAGGTCGTCGTCATTCTCCTCGACAACTTCGACGTCGTCTTCGTCGATCCCTTCGAGCACGTCGTCCATCGAGACCGAAGCCTCTTCGGTCTCGTCGGCTTTTAGCTCATCGACTACCGCGGCGATGTCGCCGCGGGTTACGACGACGGGCTTGATCGATTGGCCCACTTTATGACGGAGCTCATCAAGCAGGATCAGGTCGTCGACCTGGACCATCCCCACTACCAGCCGAGAGCCGGCATAACGCAGGGGCATCACGCCATGTTCCTGGCAGTAAGGCAGCCCCAGCCGGTTAATAAATTTAGCCGCCTCGAGATTCGACGGATCGATCCGTTCGAAGGCCATCCGCGACATCTTGGCGAGGGTCTGCTGGAGCTCGACTTCATCGACGCCCATCTCGAAAAAGATATCGGTGAGGGGCTTGCCCGGAGATTTTTCGGAGACGCCGCGGGCGGTTGCCAACTGGGCACCCGTAATCACGCCATCCGCTTCGAGGGTCGCGCCGAGGTCACGGACGGTCACCAGCGCGGTTGAGGAGGGAGCCCACAGCTCCTTGAGCCCGACCTGCGAGGTCGGGACGGGTAGCGAGGCGTTGTTGTCGTCGATCAAATCATCCATGGCGCTTCTCCCGGGCGCTCGGGCCTGCATTCCCTGTAAAACGGCGTCGGTCGGTGCTCAGCGGTTTGATTTCATGCCCAAGGCGAACGGTTTTTCGTTGTCCCGCAGCTCGAAACCCGGGGAATCGAAAAGGATTCGTCGGTTATCGATATCGCGGATAACGAAGCTCCCGACCTTATCGCCGGTGCGGAACAGTTCGCCGCCGATGAATGCCGCGGGCCGGCTTCCACCGACGAGGCTCTGGATTTCGATCCGGGTCAGCTCGTTGTAGAGCCGCTGGAGCTGGGCGGAACGCTCAGCCTCTAGCTCAGCCTGCGTGTCGACCACGACTTCGGTCTGTGCCGAATAGACGGCAGTGAACGGGTTCATCTGGACCTTGTCGACCGGCACCTGTTTCTCGGTGGGATCATCTTCGATCGCGGCAACAATCGCGGCGGTGTCGCGGAACATGGCCGTGAGATTCTTGGGGTTGAGCGGATCGTTGGGGGACATCTTGTCCATGTTGGCGATCCGCACTTCAAGATTGGTCATGAATTGCATCGTTTCGTCCGACACTCCGGCAGCGCTGGCGTCGTTCTGCGTCACCCGCATCAGGGTCAGAGCCCCGAAAGCGACAACCGTGACGGTCAGGCCGATCAAGATCGACTGCTGACGGACCTTCTTGCTGTCGTTACCATCGCCGATGGCGAACTCGTTGCCAGGTAACGCCCCGCCGCCGGCGATGCCGCCCATGAGCGACATGCTCTGGGGCTCATCGGCGTCCATGTCGTCAAGCGTGTTGTCGAAGTCTTCAAATTCACTCATCACGTGTTCCCTGGTTGGGGGCGGCTTGGCCGTAAGTATTCTGAAACTAAGGGCTGATCTATCTAACGCGGTACATTTAGGAGCGGCTGCTGCCGGCCTGGTCGCCCTCGAAGAAGATGCTGAGGGTCATGTCGGCCGTGACCACACCGCCGTTTTCATTCTTCTCGCGGCTAACCTTGATCCGGGGCATACGGGTGATCCGCGGCAGCTTCTCGATGTCGCGGATGAAGTCGTAGAAGCCGTCGAAGTCGCCGACGATCTCCATCATGATGGGCAGCTCGGCGTACTGGGCGGCCGGAACGATCTTGTCAGGGCGGACGCTCTTGGCGTTGAGGTTGTGCTCACCGGCCAACTCCCAGACCTCACGCAGCAGCGTCTCTACTTCGCGGTCGGACGGGAGCATGCTCTGGAAGTGGTTGATAGCGTTCTGGAGCTTCGCGATTTCGGCCTCGAGGTCATCGATGCCCGCGGTCGCTTTTTCGACCGACTTGATCTTGGATTCAACCTGCGCGATATCGTCGATCACCTTGAGCTTTTTCTCTACGAGCGGCTTCGCGCCGAACATGTACCAAGCCCCGGGTATGGCGAGCAGGATGAGGACGAACAGTATTTCTCGGATGCCAAATCGCATGGTGTTTCTCCGGCGGCCACGCCGCGGCGGTACTGAGTCAAACGGGTTAAAAGGCGTATTAGGTTCAGGCGAGCGGTTTATTCGGTATCGACGGCGCTGAGCGGCTCGGTTGGCCGAACGAATTCACCATCGGGATTGATCTGCAGGGTGTTGCCCGTGGGATCGAAGTCGAGTTCACGGTCGGCCAGAGTCGGCTCGAAATCGCTGCTGTCGAAGTTGCGGTCCAGCGCGAGCTCGATCCGGAACTTACGCATCACGTTGTCTTCTTTCTTGGCTTCCTCGACGAAGGAGAGGCTGACATCGCGGAACAGCTCGTGTGCGTTGAGGTTGCCGATGTATTCGGAGATCTCGACGTCGGTCGGAGCCAGACCCACCAGGTTGATCTCTACGACCGTCGGAACGACCTTGACCTCGGCCTGGCCGGTGGCTTTTTGGCGGAACTTTTCCCGCTGAATCGCGGTACGCGCCGGAGCGGCGTTGCCCTTATCGATCTTCGTATTGAGATCGAGATCGGTCAGCCGCAGGGTCGCGGGCATGTTGTTGATCAACTCGGCGAAGACCATCGACTTGAGGACGTTGTCCTTCAGCGTCGCGGTCACGTTCGCCTTGTTCTTCATCTCCTGCTTCTTAGCGTTGAGCTCTTCGATCTGCTCGAACTGACGACGCATTTCCTCGAAAGCCACGTGGCGGTCGGCCCGCTCTTGGATCTTTTCCGAGAGTTGACGCCGGCCGACAAAATCGGCGGCGACCACGGTGGTGAGCACCACGGCAAAGAGGCTGACGAAAATCACGTTCGTTCGCCGAGCGATCTTTTTCTCGAGGTAGTCTTCGGGTAGGAAACTCATGTTCTCGGCCATGGCTGGCTCCGTTGTCTGGTTCTTGGGTCTGGCGACCGGTTTGGTGGGGCGTTGGCCCGGCGTTGCCGAGCGGGGATGAACACGGTGGGTTAGAGGTTGGCCTCGCTGAGGCAGAGTCCGAGGGCCACGGCCCAGCCCGGCTGGGGCTGAGCCAGGTCGATGCCCGTCGGCGAAGTCGCGTTCAGCCGCGACAGTCGGGCGAACGGGTCGCCGAGCTGAGCGGCGACGTGCACGCTGCGGGCGAGTTGTTGACAGGTCTGGATGCGGTGTGCCTCGCCGCCGATGAAGACGATTTTCTCGATCGGCTGCTCGGGGTAGCGGGCGTGGTAGTGGCGGAACGTGAGGCCGAGTTCGTCGATGAGACACTCGGTGGTCTCGCAGGCGTGCTCAGACGTGTCGCTGGCCGGGGCTGGAGCGACCGCCACGGCCGAGGAGTCTCCGGACGCCTCAGCGACGCGGGCAAGCCGGGCCTCGGCAAAGTCCATGTCCTGCTCACTGGCGAGACGGCGGGTCCATTGGTCGCCGCCGGCGTGGATGGTCTTTGCCAACAACATTTTCTCGCCACGCGACACGATAATCTTGGTTGTTGCCGCACCGAGATCAATGAATGCAATCGTTCGCTGTGTGTCCGATGCTTCGCTCGGGTTGAGGTGGGAAAACGCGCGGAGCACACAGGGCGCCTCGCAGTGCATCCCGGCAACTTCGAGCTTGAGCCGGTTAGCCAAATCGATGTACTGCATCACGACGTCGCGGTGGGCCGCGAAAGTGATCACTTCTTGCTTCGGGATGCTGTCGCGGAAGACCTCGATCCCCGGATAGTTGCGGATCACCATCCGCGAGGGCTCAAGGTTAAGCCGGGTGCGGAGCGCGAGGTCGACCTGGCCGTCGATTTCTTTGGCGTCACCCCGGCTGATGAGCAGGTTGTTCACCATCGTCTGAAACGCGGGGATCGAGAGCATCACGCGCTTCTGCTTGAAGCCGTGACGACGCAGCAGCGACGGCAAGGCTTCGTTGAGGAAGGCGAGCCGAGCGTTCAGGTCGGTGCGGGCGTCTTCCGGAAGCGTGGCCGAGCCCAGAGCGACGAGTTCGGGTGGATCGCCCGGGACGATCTGGAGCAGCTTCAAGCTGTCGGCACCGAAATCGATACCGATGGGCGAGAGGCGTGATTTTGTTTTACCAAAAGCCATGGGGTGTGCCTGGAACAACATCGAGCGGATCACCTGTCGCCGAGTGGAGGGCGTTCGTGATACGAACAGACCGTCTCTGACCGCGGCGGATCCGGGGTGTCGCGGACACGGCGTGGCCGCTAGACCCAAAGCAACCATCGACTAGCCCCCCCCGCCGGTTTAGGCCGATGTCGCCAAAGCCCGGGGCGGCACAACCGTTATGATCCTCACCAGATGCACAACCTCACCCCCGCCCAGATCGTTGAGAGCCTCGACCGCCACGTTATCGGCCAGGCCGACGCCAAACGTGCCGTCGCGGTCGCCGTCCGCAACCGCTGGCGCCGCCGACAACTCGACGCCGACTTGGCCCGCGAGGTGTACCCGAAGAACATCATCATGGCCGGGCCGACCGGCGTCGGGAAAACCGAGATCGCCCGCCGACTGGCCAAGCTCGCCTCCGCCCCGTTCATCAAGGTCGAGGCGAGCAAGTTCACCGAGGTTGGCTACCACGGCCGGGACGTGGAATCCATGATCCGCGACCTCGTTGATCAGTCGGTCAGCCTCGTGCGGGCCGAGCAGGCCAAGATCGTCGAGGAAAAAGCCGAGGCCGCCGCGGCGGAACGTTTATTGGACCTGCTGCTGCCCGACGCCTCCCCGTCGCGTCCGACCGATGCCGGCGGTACCGGCTTCGTCGCCACCGAAGACTCCGGCGAGAGCCGGCAACGCCTGTGTGACGCGATGCGCAAACGCCTCGACGACGGGGCGATCGAAGAGCACGAGGTCGAACTCACGATCACCAAGCGGCCGCAAACCAACGTCATGTTCGCCAACATGGGCCTCGACCAGATGGACCCGGACATGTCCAACATGTTCGAGAAGTTAATCCCCGAGCAGACGGCCCGGCGGAAGCTGACCGTGGCCGAGGCCCGGACAGTGCTGGTCGAGCAGGAAACGGAGAAGCTGCTCAATAAAGAAAAGATCCACGCCGAGGCTTTAGAGCGAGCCCAGAACGACGGCATCGTCTTCCTCGACGAGATCGACAAGATCGCGACCCCCGGAAGCTCTAGCTCCAAAGGCGGCGGTTCCGGGGGAGTTAACCCCGACGTCTCGCGTCAAGGCGTCCAGCGTGACTTACTGCCCATCGTCGAAGGTTCGTCCGTGACGACCAAGTACGGCGTCGTTTACACCGACCACATCCTCTTCATCGCCGCCGGGGCGTTCCACGTCGCGTCGGTGAGCGACCTGATGCCTGAGTTGCAGGGCCGATTCCCGATCCGCGTCGAGCTGCAGGCCTTGGGCAAGGCCGACTTCGTTCGTATCCTGACCGAGCCGAAAAACGCATTGACGAAGCAGCAGTCCGCCCTGCTCAGCGTCGAAGGCCTCAACGTGTCTTTCGATGAATCGGCGATCGAAGCGATGGCCGAGCTCGCGGCACAAGCCAACACCACGCTAGAAAATATCGGCGCCCGCCGGCTGACCACGATCATGGAAAAGGTCTTCGACCAGATCAATTTCGACGCCCCCGAGCGGGTCGCGGACGGCGAGACCGCGATCACGATCACCGCCGACTTCGTCCGGGGACAGGTCGCCGAAGTCGTCGAAGACCGCGACCTTTCGAATTTCGTACTCTGATTCAGGACAGCCAAGCTATATCGCTGCTTAACAAACCACGGCCGATTACGGCGCGAGTTACATTGTGGACAGGCGAACCAAGGACACGAATATTTAAGTCTAGAATACGGCTTTAATTTCGAGGGACATCATGCTGGCACAGGTTCATAGTTTTGTACTCCAAGGCATCGACCCACTCGCCTGCGAGGTCGAGGTGGACGTTGCCGAGGGCGGGCTACCGAAAACAACCATCGTTGGTTTGCCTGATGTAGCGGTAAAGGAATCGGTCGAACGGGTGCGGTCGGCGATCATCAATTCAGGGTACCCGTTTCCCATGGCCCGGCTGTTGGTAAACCTCGCACCGGCCGATACACGCAAGGAAGGCCCGGTGTACGACCTACCCGTGGCCGTTGGGCTGCTTTTGGCCGCACAAGTGATTCAGACAGCCCGTCACAAACAGCTGCTATTTGCCGGAGAACTCGCGCTGGACGGCAGGCTGCGGCCGATCAGCGGCGTGATTAATCTTGCGTTATTAGCCAAGAAAATGGGAGTCGAAGGCATCGTTGTCCCCACCGACAACGCCGAGGAAGCGCGAGCGGTGCACGGGGTCGAGGTGTACCCGGTGGACGCGTTGTCCAGCGTGGTCGGTTTTTTGAACGGAACCTACGAAGTCGAGCCGATGGGAGCGATGGCGGTGGAACATGAGCTGCAGCAGGCCCACGCCGCGGTCGACTTCGCCGACGTGCGGGGTCAGGAGGCGGTGAAGCGGGCGTTGACCATCGCCGCGGCCGGGGGACACAACCTGATGATGATCGGCCCGGCGGGTACGGGAAAGAGCATGTGCGCCAAGGCCTTGCCCGGCATCTTGCCGCCGCTGTCGGCCGACGAAGCCCTCGAGGTCACCCGGATCTATTCTGCGATCGGCCAGGTGCCCAAGGGTCAATCGCTCATGACCGCCCGCCCCGTCCGCAGCCCACACCACACCGCCAGCCCCGTCGCCGTGGTCGGCGGCGGGACGATCCCCCGCCCCGGCGAAGTCTCGCTCGCCCACCACGGCGTGCTGTTCCTAGACGAAATGCCCGAGTTCCCTCGCACCGTCCTCGAGACCCTCCGCCAACCACTCGAAGACAACCACGTCACCATCGCTCGCGCTCACGGCTCGATCCGCTTCCCCGCGCGTTTTATGCTCGTCGCCGCGATGAACCCGACGCCCAAGGGCCACAAACCCACCGACCCCGTCAGCCAGCGGGCGATGGACAAATACCTCGCCAAGCTCTCCGGCCCACTCATCGACCGCATCGACATACACGTCGAGGTCCCGCCGGTGCCGTACCAACAACTCACCGGCCAGAAAAACGGCAGCGACTCCGCCACGCTCCGGGCCAAGGTCGTCGAGGCCCGCCAACGCCAGGCCGACCGCAACGGCGGCCCGCTCAAGACCAACCGCGTCTTGTCGGGCAGCGAACTTGACCGATTCGCCCCGCTCGACCCGCAAGCTAAAGAACTTTTGCGTCAAGCCATGACCGAACTCGGCCTCAGCGCCCGCGCCTACGACAAAGTCCGCCGTGTCGCCCGGACCATCGCCGACCTAGAAGCAGAGTCTGAAATCAGCGTTAACCACGTCGCCGAAGCCATCCAATACCGGCTGCTCGATCGACAAACCTAACGGTTAGGCTTGGCGAACAACCTGATCGTGATCCACTACGTAACCAGCGCTTGGAGCAGCAGGCTGCCCTTGTTTGTGGTCTAGGACAACTTTGGAAGGTACGACGACGCGAGTCTTCGGTTTGTTTAGAGCAAAGCTGCGGGAGATCCAAGCTTTAAAGAAATAGCCCGGGTGGGGTTGCAACACCCCGCGATTTTCCGCGGGAATTCGACATTTTCTGATGAGGGCGGTGCAGAAAGCGGTGCAGCAGACGGTGCGGCGGTGCACGACTCAGCATTGATCGACGCCGACGCTGAGGTCGAGCTCGCCAACGCGATGGCCCGCCAGCAGTACCGCCGGTCGTACGAAGTAGAGGGCAAATTAACCGGGGCAGGTGGGCTCGGCTGGGCCAAGGGGATGCGTCCGAAGCCGTCGAGCGACAAGCCCGCCCGCCCCCGGCCGAGTGCGATGTCGGTGGGCGAACAGCTTGCGGAGATCGTCAACGCTTGGCCAACCCTCCACGCCAGCGAGCGGTACGCCCTTGTCGGTCAGCTGCGTCGATCGCCGAGCATTGCCGGTCGCACGCACGTTTTGAAAATGGCTAAGGCGACCCGTGGTCAGCACCTGATGCACCGCGTGAAGGCGGCGGAGGCCCTCGGCATCCACCCCGGAACGCTTAACGCTTGGGAGAAACGTGGGTGGATTTCTGGGAAGGTGACGGTCAGCAACAACACCTGGTACCCGAAGACTGAAGTCACGAAAGCCCGCAAATTAGCGGAGAAACGGGCCAAGTCGTGATGCGCCAGCCCACTTCTCGGCGATCTCGCGACGGTCACCCCGAGCCAAGACCGGTTCGTGTGCCAGGGACGGCATCGAATCGATCCTCCCGTCTCCTGGACCTCCTGGACGCGTGGCCTTACCTCACCGCATCGGCTCAGCTGGCGGTGCTGTCGTTCGTCGACGAGTTGCGAGGTGACGCGTGAAGCAGCTGCCAACGTCACAACCCGATCAGCCGCCGCAACCAGCCTCCGGGGCGGCCGGAACGAGCGGGGCCCCGAACGATCTCGGCCGGAACGGGGATCAGCCCCACGCCGATAGGCGTGGGGTGGCCCCGGGCGGGTCGAGATCGATTGGGCGTGAGTGCAGGCCGTGGAGGCGGCGGCTGGCCTCGCTGGTGGCCCTTCTCCCGGAAGGCCGAGGCGAAGCCGATCCGGGATCGCGAAGCGATGAGAGGCGGCACCACGGCGGACGCAAGCGAAGCTCGCGTAAAGCCGCCGTGGACGTTGTGCTAACGCCTGGAGGCCCGCGACTCGGGGGCGGTTGAGGCTCAACCGCCCGTCGCGGGCCGGTGTGGAAAAGTTTTTTTTGAGTCTCCGAAAAACACAGATCGAAACGGCCCCCAACTCGCGAGACTACTTGATACCTGAGTCTAACTGTCACACGGGGGGCTGACGGCCTGGAAACGGCGATTTTCGGAAAAGACGCCAAAACTGCCAAAACGGCAACTTGCGAGTAACTCAGCGACGAATTTGCAAAGTGCCTCTTGAACGCTTTCTGACGGCCGCTACAACGTACGCATGAGCAACTACCCTCCGAACACGCCCGGACGCAGCACGGCCAATCCTAGGGGCCTTAGCGGCGAAGCTGCGACCGCCCTGCCGACCCTCGCGTTGGACGCCAAAGATCTAGCAACGGCTCTGCGGGTATCCAAGGGGACGGTCGAGAGCCTGCGAAACGAGGGCGTCTTGGTGGCGATTCCGTTGCGGCCGCGCTGCATCCGGTACCCCGTCGAGCTCAACCTACGTCGGCTCGAACGTTATGCCCTTGGCCAACCCCTCGACCCGCACACGGAGGTGTCGTCATCGCCAGCCTGACCCATCAAGCGAACGGCCGGAAGCTCGTCCAGACCACGATGCCGAACGGGGGTCGTTACCCGATCCGGCTGGGCCTGGTCGACGAGGCGGAAGCGGAAGCTTTCAAGTCCCGCGTTGCTCAGCTCGAAACCGCCCGCGACACGGGCCACCCCTGGAACCGAGAGCTGGCGTTCTGGGTGGCGAACCTGGCGGACGAGCTTCACGACAAGCTGGCCAAGGGGAAGCTGGTCGAGCCTCGGTCGGCGGACACGCTGGGCGTCCTATGGAGCGTGTTCTTCGCCACCAAGGCAGGAAAGAAGCGCGGCACCCGATCGGTGATCGAACGGGCGGGCAAAGACCTGCTGGCGTTCTTCGGCAAGGACCGCTCGGCCCGATCGATCACGCCCCGCGACGCCGACGCGTGGGAAGTCTGGATGATCGAGGACCGCAAACTCGGCAAGGCGACCCGCGGCAAAAACGCCCGCGTCGTGAAGGAGATGTGGCGGATGGTCCGCCGCGACGGCGTGGTCGATTCGGAGCCGTTCGATCATCTCTCGGGGGCTACTCCGGCGAACCCGAAGCGGAAGCAGTTCGTCGATCGCCCCACGATCGAACGTGTGATGGAGGCTTGTCCGGGCCTGCGTTGGCGTCTGATCCTGGCGTTGACGCGGTTCGGCGGCCTGCGTTGCCCTTCCGAGCTCGCGGCCCTGCACTTCTCCGACATCAACTGGGAACGCAAACGCTTCGTCGTGAACGCACGAAAGACCGAGCACTTCGACCATGGTGGCGTGCGGGTGGTGCCGTTGTTCCCCGAGCTTGAGCCGTACTTGGTCGATGCGTTCGAGGCGGCCGACCCCGGTGACGACGCGGTGCTGCCTGACATCACGCCGGAAACCAACCTGGGAACGCAACTGGAGCGGATCATCAAGCGTGCGGGGATCGCTCCGTGGCCGGCGACGTTCAACAACCTGCGGGCTTCACGGATCACGGAGCTACTCGACGAGTACCCGATCAAGGCGGTGACGACGTGGATGGGCAACAGCCCGAAGACGGCCCTCGACCACTACGCGATGGTGCGTGAAGAGCACTACGAGAAGGCGGTGCAAAAAGCGGTGCAGGAGGCGGTGCAACACGGCGATATACTGGGACGCACCGAGATACACGGCGTCGGGGCGTCCGACGCTAAAACCCTTGAAAAACATGATGAAAGTGCTTCCATGGGTCTCCACGCCTTATCCGACGTTTCCTCTCCAATAGCCCGGGTGGGGTTCGAACCCACACTGGCACGATTTTAAGTCGTGTGCCTCTGCCAATTGGGCTACCGGGCCGTGGTGCCTAGGCACCGAACAGTAATGACTTTTGATCCAAAGGCAAGTTGCGATCTCGCCGAAAACCTGCGGGCTTCAGGACCTGGCAAGTTGTTTCAGCTGGCCGGCGAGCTCTTCGCAGGCCGGGACGTAGCGTTCGCCGAAGACGCGGATGTGCATCATCATGGTGTTTAGCCAGTAAACACGGCAGCGTCGGCTAAAGCCCGGGCGTAGCGGGTGCCGACGGCGGTAGATCTCGAAGAAGCTGTCGTCGGCGGTCTGGAACATCCTCAGATACGCGAGCTCGTACTCGGGGTCGCAGTAGGAGGCGAGGCCGTCGATAAAAGCGAGGATTTTAGGTTCGTCGGGGTGGGCGTCCGAGACAAGGATGTTGTTTGACCAAAGGTCGCCGTGGACAAGCGTTGGGGTGGATTGCTCGGGGAGCCAGTCCTCAAGGTTTTTGAGCAGGTCATCGATAAACCAGCGGCTGTTGGAGGAAAGAAACTCTCTGATCTGGTGGAATTCTTTTTCGATGACGGGGCCGAAGTTATCTAGCCACCGCGACTCGCCGCGGTCCTGCAACGCGCTGCCGTAGGTCGAGCGGTGGTGGGAATGGAGGTCGACGAGGAAGCGGGCGAGCTGGTGCTGGAGGTAGGCGGTGCCGCGGGGGCTGACCTTGGCGTCGGCGAGGGTGATGCCGGGGATCTTTTCCATCAGGAGGCCGGCACCGTCGAAGTCGGGGTCGCCGGCGATCACCGCCCAAGGCTCGGGGACGGGGAGCGTGGTGTGTTCGCGGTAGGTCCGCAGCGACAGCATCTCGCGTTGAAAGGCCTTAACGCTACGCGAGTTGTGCAGTTTGGCCACGATTGACGCGGGCTCGCCGTCGGTTGACCACTCCACAACCCGGTTGATCGATCCGCCGTAGAGCTTACGTGAGCCCGTAACCGTTAATTGCGGGTCCAGGTTTCGGCGGACGATACGGGTCGCCTGCTGGAGGTCGATCTTGGAGCCGAAGCGTCCGGGCGAAGAATTCCTGGGTGGTTCATTAAACAAATCAATGAGCCTGAAGGGTTTACACGAGGTTCTGTTTAATGATACACGTCTACGTAGCGCCCTGAGCCAAGCATCCCAAACTTGATGCGTAAAAACAAAAAACCCGTCGCGTAAGCAACGGGTGACTTGGCATTTCTAATCAAGTGGAGCTGACAGGGATCGAACCTGCGACCTTTTGTATGCCATACAAACGCTCTCCCAACTGAGCTACAGCCCCTGAGGGATGCAGAGTATACGGAACCCCAGGGGAGCGATCAAGCCTACCGCAGAGGCTTCGCGGCTCGGTCTTTATCGCCGATTCTTCTCTTTGGTATGATGGCGTTAACTATCAGACCCGTTTACGTGGAGTAGGCCTTTGTCCGTCCAAGAACAACTACGCGAGCTTTTTGTTATCGATCAACAGGTCAGAGGCCTGCGGAGTCGGGTTGATGCAGCGAGCCGGCGTCTGAATGCCCAGCGTAACAAGCTTGAACAACTGCAACGGCAGGCTGCGGAGCTCAACGAGCAACACCTTAAAGCAAAGGCGAGCGCGGGAAATCTCGAGGCCGATTCCAAGGGTGTCGACGAGCGGATCGAAAAAGTACGCCAAACGATGTCCGGAGTTCGCAGCAACAAAGAATATTCGGCCCTGCTCGTTGAAGTAAATACCCTTAAGGGTGAAAAAGACGTAGTCGAGACCAAGGCTTTAGAGCAGCTTTCCAAGGTTGAAGAGATCGAGGCTTTGACCGAGGAAGTGAATGCCAAAGTTGAAGCACAAGCCAAGCTTGTGGCGGGCGCCGAAAAGGAAGTCAAAGACGGCGAAGCAGAAATCGCCGACCAACTCGGCGACCTCGAAAGCGAACGCGACGCTGCCGCCGAGCCGATCGACCCCGAAACCCTTTCGCTTTACCAGAAGCTGAACGAAGACACCGATGGTGAAGCGCTCGGCGAGATCGAAGAACAAGACCGCAGGCGTATGGAATACACGTGTGGCGCTTGCTTCATGAGTCTGCCGATCCAAGTCGTCAACGCAACGCTGACGGCGACCGATAAGCCGGTGATCTGTTCCAGCTGTGGCAGGATCTTATTCGCCAAGGCCGAATTAAAGGAAGCCCTTACCCCCAACAAGTAGGTTGAGAAACCCTGAGTTCAACACCTAACTGTAAACAACCTTAGCTATGCACTGCACCATCCACATCGACGGCGGAGCCCGAGGTAACCCCGGACCCGCGGGCGTCGGCGTCGTTATCCAAGACACCGCCAACGACAAGTACCTCCATGAGGCGGGTTATTACCTTGGCGAAGCGACCAACAACGTGGCCGAATACAACGGTTTGATCAAGGGGCTGGAGGTTGCCGTTGAGCTAGGAGCCAAGCGGGTTTTGGTGGTTTCTGACTCCGAATTAATGGTCAAGCAGATCAACGGCCAATACCGTGTCAAGGCGGAAAATCTCAAGCCTCTTTACCAGCGATCGGTAGCTCTTCTGGGGCGTTTTGGTAAATGGGACATGACACATACCAGGCGCGAAAATAACAAACTCGCTGATCAACTGGCAAACCGAGCCATGGACGCCAAAGGCGACGTAAGCTTTTCTACTTCCGAGTGATATGAACAAATCACTCTTCTATAAACATAAAACTAGTGGAATTTGATTCTCTTGATCGATTTATCCTAAAAGTCGACGAATCTGTCGCAGCCCGATCTGCTGAACAAGTATATTATTAAAACGTAACAATCATCTGGCATCGGTATCTTTTTTCAATAATTAATCGCTTATCGCTACTGGACCATTTTCTCTTATGAGTGAAACTGCAAAAAATCCTACGTCTGACTTCGGTCATGTTTTTGGTTTTTGGCTGCTACGACTTTGGCTCTCTGTTCGTGCGATTCTCGCTGGTGTGGAGAAATACGCCGGGACCGAAACCAGCGATGAGGTCGTCGATATCGGCGGCAGCCCAAATGAATATGGCCTCACTGCCTCCGGCAGCGAAAAGGTTTACGGCCTGGACCAGTACAGCGGCGTACCCCGGGCTCTCTACGATAAATTTCTCGACGAGCCGCTGGTCTCTGAATTTGCCCTCAACCTTTACGACACCGCTTTGGGACCGGCACTAATTCTGGTTGGGCTAGGCCTACTTTTCGGCATCGCAACCCGCCTATCGTTATTTGCTATGGGACTGATCTACATCAGCCTGACCGGCGGGCTGATCCTGCTCAAACAAGACGCCGGCGTCGCTTGGTTAGGCATACACATCATCCTCGTCGCATTTGCTTTGATGAACGTACAACACAACCGCTTAGCCATACTCAAGAAGTGCTGACACTTCGTTGATAACGACTACGGAGATTTGTTATGGAAAATGAATCAACAAAACCTCTGATCAACCGCCGTAAGTTTTTGCAAGGTAGCGGTCTTGCCGGAGCCGGGCTCGTACTCGGTGCGCCGTCCATTATCAGCGCTCAAGCCAGCTCAGCCCCCTCCGACGAATTACGCGTCGGCTTCATCGGCTGCGGCAAGCAGCAAGAAGTCTTGTTCAACGCGATGAAGAACATCCCCGGCATCCACTACGCCGCGGTATGTGACATCATGAAAGACCGCGTCGGTGGCGCTTTTGGTCGTATCCGCGGATCGTTCGGCTACAGCCCCAGCCGATACTTCGACGTCGAAGAAATGCTGTCGAAAGAGAAAGATCTCGATGCGGTTTTCGTTGCGACTCCTGACTTTTGGCACGCTCCGCATACCGTGATGGCCCTGGAAGCAGGCTGCAACGTCTACTGCGAAAAGATGATGGCAAATACCATCGAGGGGGCGCGGTCAATGGTCCTTGCCTCTGAGGCGACCGGCAAGCTTTGCCAGATCGGCCACCAACGGCGATCGAACCCCCGCTATCGCTACACGCTGGAGCAACTGATCCGCGGAAAAGAAATTACGGGCCCGATCGTAAATATCAACGGCCAGTGGAACCGCGGCATTAAGTCCTCGCAAGACATCAAGGTTAACCCGAAGATCCTGCCCGACCTCGCCACCATGCAGAAGTACGGCTTCAAGGATACCCACCAGTTCCTCAACTGGCGGTGGTACCGCGATCTGTCCGGAGGGCCGATTTCCGACCTCGGCGCTCACCAGATCGATATCTACAACTGGTTCTTGGACGCCCAGCCCAAGTCCGTCATGGCATCGGCGGGAAGCAACCACTTCCGTCACCGCGAGCACTTTGACAACGTAATGTGTGTCCTCGAATACGACACCCCCCAGGGCGGCACCCGGGCGTTCTATCAAGTCCTCACAACAACGAGTGCCGGCGGCGGCTACTACGAATCGTTTATGGGCACTCAAGCCACGGTTCAGATCTCTGAACGAAACGCATTCACCAAAATCTACCGTGAAACCGACGCTCCCAGCTGGGACGGCCTTGTTGCTGATGGATTCTTAAAGCGGAGTGCAGCCCCCGCTCCTGCAGCAGCCGACAGCAGCGCGATCGCGGTTTACGAATCGGCCGCACCGGAATCCTACGAACTGCCCGGAGAGCTAAACAAGCCCCCCCACCAACCGCATATCGAAAACTTCTTCGACGCGATCCGCGGTAAAGCAGAACTTACCTGTGACGCACGTCACGCGTTCGAGTCCGAGGCGCCGATCTACTGGATCAACGAGGCCGCCCGGACCCAGCAGACTATCCAATTCACCCCGGAACACCTGGAAGTATGAAAACCACACTGATTACCCGTTCATTGTTTGTCTTCGCCGCCGCCCTGAGTCTGACCGCATGCGGCGGCGGAGAAGACGCTGGCTCGGCAGGCGGATCGTCCCCGGCCGCAGCTGGCAATGTCATTACGACCGAGCTGCCTCCGGAACTCCTGGAAGGTACGCCGGTCCCGATGAAGGTGCCGAACTTGGTGCAACCGCCCAATAGCGCTCCGCAACTTGCGGCACCCGAAGGCACCGTTCTCCTTTCGAAGGACAAGCCGGTAACGGGGAGTGACGACTTCCCGATCGTTGGTGACCTCAACTACATCACAGACGGCGATAAGCAGGCCGGCGAAGGCTACTACGTCGAATTTATCGACGGCCTCCAGTGGGTTCAGATCGACCTCGAAAATACCCATGAAATCGTCGGTGTCTGGACTTGGCACTACCACAGCCAACGCCGAGCCTACCACGACGTGATCATCCAAATATCCGATGACCCTGAGTTCGCTGACGGCGTAACGACCATCTACAACAACGACTACGACGACTCTGCCGGCTTTGGTCGCGGCAGTGACGCACCCTACGTGGAAAGCCGATTCGGAATGCTCGCCGATGCCGATGGCACCAAGGGGCGATATGTGCGTCTCTACAGCAACGGCAACACGAGCAATGAGTTAAACCATTACACCGAGGTCGAAGTCTTCGGACTACCCGCCGAATAAATCGAATCTAACTTCAACAACAGCCTGACAGAATAATCAATCATGTCAGGCTTTTTTCTGCGCGTACCTACCTGCAACCGATTTTGCTTTTACTCGTAAAAGCGAGAACAGCATCGGGAGTGCCGATTTCAACGGCCCGACCTGCCCCCCGCTCTTCTCGGCCCAATCGATCGGGCTCGCAACTAATCGTGTACCTAATCTTTTAAGTGCGTAAAGCAGTTCTGCGTCAAACGCTAAACCGTCTTCATTAAGGCTCGGACCAATAGCGACATAGTCGGACTGCGAGACGACTTTGACCCCGCATTGAACGTCTCGCACGTTAAGCCCCAATATTATTCTCGCCAAGAAAGCGAACCCCCCTCCCGCCAGCAGGCGTAAAGCGGTACGTTCGACTTTGGTATTCGAAGTGTTCAACCGGGCCCCCAGTATTGCGTGCCCCATACCTAACGCACCGGCTTCACGTATCAGCCTTAGCGTTGTCTCTGCCGACACGCTGCCGTCGGCATCCACAAACGCCAGCCAGTCGATACCGGAGCCGCCGTATTTCGACCAAGCCCCGCGAACGGCGGCCCCTTTACCTCGATGACGATTGAGCTTAAAAAATTCAACGTCAGGGAAAACCTGGCGATAGATCTCGAGCTGACTCTCAAGATGATGATGTTCTACTTCACCTGAGCCGTCGTCAGCAATGACCCAGCGGATCGGTAAATCGGCCTTCGCCAAAGCCTCCGCCAGACCAGGCCCAAAACCAGCCAGGCGAGCCGCGTCTTTGTAGACCGGGGTCACCAAGATACAATTCGGCGGCGTATTAACCATCGGGCAATCATAGCTAACTCTCGGCGGATATCTGCTTTATGCACCTCAAGCAACAACCCGGGTTAGCTAAGAAAAGAATCCCCCTGTGGCTATTTATGGTCTCGGCGGTGACCGCTATCGCGATTGGTTTAGGACTGCGTTTTATCGATCTTGATCGGGCGCCGATACACGCAGACGAGGCCGCGACGGGGGCAAAAATATTGGCGGAGCGGCTCGAGTCGCAAACCTACCGATTCGACCCCCGCCACTTTCATGGCCCCCTGCTCACCGCTACGGCAGTTCCCATCGCCAAGCTGAGAGGCGAAAACGATTGGGACAGCCTGACTAAAACGACACTCCGGATTACCACCGCCGCTGCGGGGGCTTTGACGGTGTTTTTGGTCGTATTGATCGCTCCGCGTTCCCGGGTATACGCCTTGTCGGTAGCGGCATTAATCGCCACTTCGCCGTTGTTAGTCTATTTCAGCCGAATATTTATCCACGAGAGCTGGCAGGTTTTGGGGGCGACGGGGCTTATCGTTGCGGCAACGGCATACATCTCCCGGCCCTCCGCTCTACTCGCCGGGTTAGCAGGCCTTTCACTGGGTGTCATGTTTGCGAACAAAGAGACCGCCGTGATCACCCTGATGAGTTGGGGTATCGCTTCGGTTGTACTGATTATTGAAAGCCGCCGAGTCCGTCGTTATATCGCCGAAAACCGCAGTCTCTTAATGAGGCATGGTTTAATAGGCAGCGCGGCGGTGTTCATAATCATCGGGATGGCCTATACCGGATTTGGACGTGACTTTTCCGGATTAGTCAGCTTTGGTAAGACGTACTTCGTTTACGAAGCCGACGATAGCCACAAGAAAAGTTTTTTTTATTACGCGTACCTGCTGGCTTGGCCAAAACAAGCGGGGGGATTTTGGTGGGGCGAAACCTTGGTTTTTATTACGGCGGTAGGCGGGTTTTGTTTAAGTCTCCGTGATTCGCGCGGGATGGCTATACGTGTTATCGCTTACGCCGCGATGTCGGAGTGGTTGATCTATTCGTTAATCGGTTACAAGACGCCATGGTTAGCCGCAGTTTTTTGGCTCGAACTATGCTGCGTTGCAGGCTACGGCATTAGCCGATTATTTATTTCGAAATCAGTATCATTACGATGGGCTGCTTGCGTATTTTTGATCAGCGTAACGTCTTGGCACGCGACTCAGGCTTACCGGGTGGCCTTGCGTTTCCCCGTCGACGACCGTAATCCTTACGCATACGTGCCTACGTCGCCCGATGTCGAAAAAGCTTCGCGTTGGTTAGGCGAACTTGCCGCAGAGTATCCGGAAATCGCCGAGGGGCCGCTGGCCGTCGTCGGCCGAGAGTATTGGCCGCTGCCGTGGTATCTAAGAGATTTTGATACTGTCGGTTACTGGCCGGAGGTACCAGAGATTGCCCACGGATTACCGCTGGTCTTGCTGCTGCCCAACCACGCCCTAGATACCGCAGGCCTCGACGAAACCCACTACGCCGTGCCGCGGAGCCTGCGGACGGATACACCGATGTGGGTCTATGTGCGCCGCGATATCTGGCAGAATTACCTCTCCGGAAGGAGCGAGCCGTGATCGATACCGTCTCGCTTGAAGATACCGCTTGTTTCCAACACGAGGCGATGAATACCGTTTTCTCGATATATGTTCCGAAGACACAAGACCCTGAGCGTGTCGAGGGCGCTGCGGCAGAAGCCTTCGATAAACTTGATACCCTCGAAGGATTGCTTAGCCGATACCGACCCGATAGCGAAATCAGCATGATCAACGCGATGCGGGCTGGCGAGAGGCTATTGGTGACACCCGATACGCACGATTGTTTGCGACTCGCTTTCGAGATTTATGCCGAGACCGGCGGCCTCTTCGACGTGACCCTCGGTGAGGCAATCGAACACCGCAAATCGCAGAGCGATGGATTGCCACCAATATCAACGGGACAACTACGCCTAGTGTCGTCGCCCCCGGCAGTCGAGTGCGTAGAAGCAGGCAGGGTCGTCGACCTTGGCGGAGTTGGTAAAGGCTACGCCCTCGAAAAAATAGCGGAGGTTTTACGGTCCTGGGAAGTAGACTCCGCCCTTCTATGCAGCGGCCCGAGTACGGTCTTAGCGATAGGCCCCGACGCCTGGCCGGTTGAGATAAGCGGGACACAGAAGTGTTTACGCCTCACACTCCAGGAACAATCGCTAGCGTCATCAGGAACCGCTGTGCAAGGGGCACACATCGTTAATCCTGATGCCCTTGATAATCGAAAAGCTTACTCCGCCGAAAGGGTGTGGGTGCTGTCTCGTAGCGCGGCTCGTGCCGACGCATATTCAACCGTCTGCCTGCTGCTAAGCAATGAAGAAACTGCGGAGTTGCTGAAAAACGCCTCCGACATCGAACAAATCTATCGAGAAGAGTCAGATGGCCTCATTCACCTTATGCGTGCGTAGTCGTGTTGTTTGAAAGTTCCGCCGAATCCGCTGCGCAAAAAAACAGCTCACTAAACGCTGCCCTTATTCCAGCATGAGCCAAGTAGGCGGCTCGTTGCGTGCTTGCTGACAGGTCGTGAGCTATAAGTAGTATCGGCTAACAGTCCGCTTCAAACAGTAGGAATTATCCCATATCTGTAAATAAATTTTAATTTTCAGGGGAAGCCAATGCCTATTCGCCAAGATATGAACCAAGCTTTCGTAAGCGTTCGTAGCGTTTCTTTACGAGATTTTCCGGCTTAAAACGCTTTAGTTCACGCAGCGACTGGATAATAAATTTCTCGAGATTGTCGCACGCTGCGGATGGACGGCGGTGAGCAGCCCCTAAGGGCTCATCGAGGACCTCGTCGACCGTACCGATCTTGAGATTGTCCTGAGCGGTGACTTTCATCGCCTCGGCGGCCTTGGCGTTGTTTTCCGGGTTAGCGGTCTTCCAGAGGATCGCGGCGCAGCCTTCGGGGCTGATGACCGAATACCACGAGTATTGCAGCATCGCGAGTTTATCGGCAACGCCGATGCCGATCGCGCCCCCGGAACCGCCCTCGCCGATGACGACGCTCACGATGGGGACCTTGAGGCGGGACATCTCGCGGAGGTTGACGGCGATGGCCTCGGCCTGTCCGCGTTCTTCGCTGCCGATGCCGGGGTAGGCCCCGGGGGTGTCGACAAACGTTACGATCGGCAAGCCAAACTTTTCGGCGAGCTTCATACAACGCAGCGCCTTGCGGTAGCCCTCGGGGTGGGCGCAGCCGAAGTGGCAGGCAATCTTGTCTTTGACGGACTTGCCTTTGTGGTGGCCAACGACCAGACACTTGTGCGGGCCGATACGGCCAAAGCCGGCGATGATGGCGGGGTCGTCGCCAAAGAAGCGGTCGCCGTGGAGTTCGGTGAAGTCTTTAACGAATGCATCGATGTAGTCGGACGTCTGGGGACGCCCGGGATGCCGGGCGACCTGGACGGTGTGCCAAGCATTGAGGTTCTTGTAGATTTTTTTCAGCATCGCGGTGTGCGACTGGCGAAGCTGACGGAGATCGGCAGAGAAGTCGACGGTCGGGTCGAGGCCGACGGCCGAGCGGTCGGGGTCGGCCTGAGCCTCAAGCTCATTGATCTGACGTTCTAGAGCAAGCAGGGGCCGTTCAAACTCGAGTTCGAAGTTGCCGGTGTATTCGGAGAGCGTGGTCATGCTTTTTCGGTTTCGGAGAGAAAGTTTACACCCAGGGCGATGCATGCGACGGGCGACTTATAACGCAAATCACATTATAGTTGGAAGTTATGCAAGACGATATCCGACGGGTTGTGATCGTGGGGACGGGTCTATTGGGGGCCAGTGTTGGGCTGGGGCTGAAGGCATCGGGTTTTGCGGGTGAAATCGTGGGTGTCGCGCGGACGCAGGCGACGATCGACGCGGCGATCACATCGGGCGGGGTCGACCTGGGAGTGTTGGAACTAGTCGAGGCGGTGAGCGAAGTAGACGGGAAGTTGATCGTAGTGGTTGCGGTGCCGGTGGGTAAGTTCGGTGAGGTATTTCGGCAGTTGGCCCAGCACCAGCGGCGGGGGATGTACATCACGGACGTGGGGTCGACCAAGCTGAGTGTGGTGGCGGACGCGAAGCGATACCTCAAGCAGCCTCAGTTCTTCGTGCCGGCCCACCCCATGGCGGGTTCGGAGCAGTCGGGCCCCGGCGCGGCAAAAGGCGAGCTCTTTCGGGGGCGACCTTGCGTATTGTGTCCGACAACAGATACCGACGAGTCAGCGGTAGCGGCGGTGACGGCGATGTGGGAAACGCTTGGGTCCAAGCTTTTCACAATGACCGCGGACGAGCATGATCGTCAGGTTGCGGCGGTATCGCACCTCCCACACCTGATTGCGGTGCTGTTGGCGCACACCGCCGACGACATGGGTCCGCTGGACTTGGCTTCCAGCGGATTCCGCGATACCTGCCGGCTGGCGTTGAGCAACCCGGAGATGCGGCGGGATATCGTGATGGCCAACCGTAAGCCGATCGGCGAAGCGCTGGACCGGCTGTCGTCACGGCTCAACGAACTCAGGGGGCAGGTACGCAAGGGCAAGGATGTCGATCTCTTGGACCTGTTCGTAGATGCCCAAGCGATCCGCCAGGACTGGGACGGATCGCGGTAAGCTCTGGGTTGGGTTAGGCTCTGTGCATGCAATATCGACTCGGTTTTATCGGTGCGGGGAATATGGCGGAAGCGATCGTGCGCGGGGCGATTGAAAGCAACGTGCTGGAGGCAGGGGCGATCCTCGCGGCGGACCCCACGGAAGAACGCCGTGACGTCTTCGCCAGCCTGGGCGTCGCAGTGTCGGCCGATACCGGGGATGTCGTGGCCCGATGCGAACAGATGCTCTTGGCCGTCAAGCCTCAGGTCTTCCCCAAACTGGCGGGTACGCTCAGCAGTATCGACCGGGACAGTCAAATCGTGATCTCGATCATGGCTGGCGTTAAGTCGGTGGCGATCGAGGCGGCCACCGGCGGGCCGACGTCGATCATCCGCGTGATGCCCAATACGCCGCTAATGGTCGGGGCGGGGATGTCAGCGCTAGCCCGGTGCGGTCGATCCCTCACGACGAATTCTGATGATGCCTCACTCTGTGTAGATCTCTTTCGAGGCTGCGGGGAGGTGACGATGGTGAGCGAGGACAACCTCGACGCCGTGACGGCCGTCTCCGGGTCGGGGCCGGCCTACGTCTTTCTGCTGGCTGAGGCGATGGCGGAGGCTGCCGTCGAGATGGGCCTCGGCGGATGCCACGACTTGCTGGTCCAGCAGACGATCCTGGGTGCCGCGAAGCTCATGCTCGAGTCGGACGAATCGCCCGAAGCGCTTCGGCGCAAAGTGACCAGCCCCGGCGGTACTACGCAGGCGGCGATCGAATCTTTTCAGGCCAGCGGCTTTGAAGAGATCGTCACGAAGGCGCTGCGGGCCGCACGAGACAGGTCGGTCGAGCTGGGCGGTTAACGTTACTTTGAGGCCCGCACCACAATCAGCCAGTCCTGCTTCGGCTGGGCCGGGGCTTTACCGAGCCCAACGCTACCGCCACCAGTAACCGTGTTTACGGAACCCTCGGAGAGGTCGCCGCCGTCGCGTGGGTTGAACCACGACACGGTGAACTCGCCCGATGCCCCACCAAGATCGAGCTCGGTGGTGCCGCCCTTGGGTAAGTAGACCAGATACACCTCGCCGGGTTTAGCGAGGCAGAAGCGAGAGTTGTCGTTATTCGTATTCCCGATCAGAGCATTGGCGTTGCTCATCTCCCAAAACGGGATCTCCTGATCACGAAAAAAGTTCAGAGCGTTCGCGGCGTACTTCCAACTCGACGCTCGGCTACGCCAATCCTCAGCCTTGAGGTCGTTCTCGGGCAGCTGGTAACCGAAGTAGTACTCGACGCCCGCGCCGCCCGCCATGAGGTTTCCCCAGAGCGTGTACTTGCGGATGTCGTGTGCGGTGTGGGTTTTCTTGCCGTCCGGCGTCTTACCGTTCCAGCCCTTGTAGCCCAGATCCGGCGGCGCACCGGTGTTGGCGCCGCCTTGTTCGTCCGCAGCGACGACCCAGGGCACACCGGCTTTGGTCGAGGCGTTGATCCACTTCAGGCCGCGTTGGTGCGCATTGCTCCAGTTGTTCTGCAGCGAAGCTCCGGTCAAGGCCGACTGGCTGCCCAACAGCGGAGGGTAGCGTTGGTCCTGCTGCTGGGGGAAGGTGTGGATCACGCGGAGGTGCTGGTAGGGGTCGAGGTCGGCGATGTATTGCGCCATGTCGCGCTGCTCTTCGGGCGTCTGCGTGGTTTCTTCACCAAGGTTCCAGTTGAGCGCCAGCAGGTAGCTGTAGCGAGCGATAAGTTCGCGGAGGTAGATCCGTCGCTCGGGGCCGAGCTTGCCGCCGTCGAGCGACGACCTGACAAAATCGGTGCCCTTTTGCCGGTGGTCGTCGATCTCGGTTTCCTGCAGCTTGAAGTGCAGGTACATGCCTTTGGTCTGGGCATGGTCGAAGACGATCGCCCACTGGTCGAGCTTGGAGACGTCGAAGCGCATCTTGTCGCGGGGGTGGGCGTAGGGCCAGACGTTGCTGCCATCGCCGTCGACGTTATAGGTCAGGAAGGAGAACGCGTTGCAGCCCGTCTCGGAAAGGTAGTTGATCGCGCCGATCAGGCCCTTACCCTTGCCGCCTTTCCAGCTAGGGTCGCCCTCGTTCCAGTCTTGGGCGTGGGGCGACCAGGTCTTGATCGGACCGCGATTCTTGTTCAGCGTGCGGGTACCGTCGAAGTCGGCGAAAGCTAACAGCGTTTCGGGGGCATCTGCACCGGCTTTGAGGAAGTAACGGCCGCTGCCGGCGAACTGCAGGTGGTGCTTCCCGACGTACTGCAGCCGACCCTCGCCGCGGAAGTCTCGGCCGCCCCATTTGTCGGTAGGGCCGACCTGGAAGGTACCGCTGATGAGGTCTTTGCGTGGCGCCGAAAAAGGAGCGGGAGCTGCCGGGTCGATGGCAATCATCGGTCCCGTATCGAACTGCACGACATAGGTCCACATTCCGGTCTTATCCGGCGAAAGGTGGGCCCGCCAGACATTGCCCGACTCTGCTGATGTCTCGGCGGCCTTGCCGTCGGCGGCGAAGTAGCCGGGCACGTCGTAGCTCGGCTCGCCCGACTCGTGGCTGAACCGCACGGTCATCCGCACGTCGGTGAACGGGTTCGCGGCGTCGGCCCGTTGGCCATCCGCTTTACCGTCCACTTCAGTCGCAAACGGCCCCTCTACCGAAAGCGTCACTTTATGCCACTGCTTCAACTCGCCTTCAATGGCGACATGGCCGTCACCGACAGCCGAAGTCGTGAACCCTACAGCAATAACCAATACGCTCAACAACGGCAAGATGAAACGCAACATGTAGAACTCCTGAACCAAGCAAAAAAGAGAGAAAGAAAAGTCAAAGAACAAACAATTACATGAGACGGCAGACGTAGGCAGATGACCACAAGAGACATAGGATAACAGACTATGAGCTACACGAATCTACGAGATTTCATTGATGCCCTTGATACGGCGGGTGAATTGCACCGTATCACCGTCCCGGTATCGTCGATGCTCGAGGTCACCGAGATCGCCGACCGGGTCAGCAAGTCAGCAGCCGCCAACCTCTCGGAACACGCCCATGTGTCTGACCCGAACCACTGCCATCTCGGCGGAAAGGCGTTGTTGTTCGAGAACGTACAGACCCCCGAAGGCCAGGCCAAGTTTCCTCTTTTGATTAACTCCTTCGGCAGTTACCGCCGGATGGAGATGGCGATGGGTTGTCTGGACGGCGGCTTCGAGGCTTTGGCCGAGCGTGTAGCCTCGCTGATCAAACCTGAACCGCCGTCGACACTACTCGACAAGGTAAAAAAGGGGGTCGAGTTAGCTAAGGTCGCGGGTCAGGTACCACCAAAAGTCGTCAAATCGGGTTTTTGTCAGGAAGTTGTACAGGTTGGCGAAGATATCAACCTCTACGACCTGCCGATTATCAAGTGCTGGCCCGATGACGGTGACCCGCGGACATGCGGGTATGGCTTATCTCCCGAAGAAGCGGGTACCGCTACCGGAAAAGGCCGGTACATCACGCTGGCCGGGATGTACACGATCCACCCCGACGATGCCGGTAAACCCGAAGGCGAGCCCCGCCCGTCACGCAACATCGGCATGTACCGGGCTCAACTACTCGATCGCAACCACACCGCGATGCACTGGCACATGCACCACGACGGGGCAAGTCACTGGCGGGCCTGGAAAAAACATAACTCCGCGAAGGGAGATCACTCCGAGGGTATGCCCTGTGCGATTGTTCTCGGCGGTGAGAGCGTGCTGCCCTACGCCGCCACCGCCCCGCTGCCGCCCGGCATCAGCGAGTTGATGTTCGCCGGCTTTCTCAATCAGGGCAGTATCAAACTCGTTAAGTGCAAGACGATCGATATGCACGTGCCGGCCAACGCCGAGATCGTCATCGAAGGCACCGTCAGTACCGAGTCCGGGCCGATCGGGTACGACCCACGCCCAAAGTACGGCCAAGCCCCCCCGGAGCTGGGGCCCGGAGCAGTTTTCGAAGGCCCCTTCGGCGACCACACTGGGTTCTACTCGCTACCCGACCGTTACCCCGTATTCACCGTCACCGCCATCACGCACCGTGAGAACCCGGTTTACCCCACCACCATTGTGGGCCGGCCGCCGCAGGAAGACTATTACCTCGGTAAAGCGACCGAACGCGTCTTCCTGCCGCTGCTGAAAACGCTAATCCCCGACATCCTCGACTACGACCTCCCGATGTTCGGATGCTTTCACAACTGCGCATTTATCAAGATAAAAAAGGAATACCCACTACAGGCTCGACGCGTCATGCATGCCGTCTGGGGCGCAGGGCAGATGGCCTGGACCAAATCGATCGTGGTTGTAGACCACGATGTGAACGTGCACGACCACGAGGAAGTGCTGTTCCACCTGCTATCCAACGCCGATCCGGGAAGGGACATCGAATTCGCCAACGGCCCGCTCGACATCCTCGACCATGCCGCTCCCCGCCTTGGTGCCGGCACCAAGATTGGCCTAGACGCCACACGCAAAATCCCTGGCGAAGAAGTCAACGGCCAGCCCGTCCGCGACTGGCCAACGATTCTCAATATGAATGAAGACATAATCCAACGTGTGACTGAACGCTGGTCCGAATACGGGCTATAGATTCAATTGTCTACGCTGACTTTTTTCCCCAAAGCAATACAGGCCATTTGTTCTAAATAGCTGAATATTTTAAGGCGCAACGCTGTAGCTAAGATAACGGCTGTTGTGACGTCGAACTCTACCGGTATTGAAGTTACCGTCGTCAATTAGTTGGTCCAAAGCCTGCCAATCAGACCTTGGGGCCGGCTGTTGTCGAATACTGATCGATGGCTGAAGAGGCCCCCAAGTTGGATTCCAGTCCCAAGCCTCCCCTAGTGCGGGAGACCTATCGAAATACATCCTATCTAGATATTCCGTCATCTCAGGCGGATAAATACCGTGATGTTGATCGGGGGGCCAATCGCCCTGCTCCGCGTAATAAAGATTAAAAGCTTGATCCATCTGACGGAACTCACTGGCCGCAGCGTGAAGCTGGGCGTTCCTCGAAAACGTCCCGAATCTTTGAGTAGCCAGCGCAGCGATAACTCCGACAATCGCAATTACGACCATTAGCTCGATTAATGAAAAAGCCGATTGGGGACGAAGCATGAACTTGATATCGGCTAAGCAATTACCGTGCTTCGCGTCCGTTAATACCAAACCGCAGACGCAGTATTATCGACAGAACCGGTCACTAAGGTATCTCAGGAATCCATAAATAATACAAACCGGAGTTTGTGCCGGTATTCAACGAAAATACTGTGTCTAAATTTAACTGGAGAAGATTGATCTGCGTATGCGGGCTATTTCCCACATTAGATTTCTTTTGAACGCCTGGAAACGCTGAATAAGGACCGCTTACAAAATCAAGAGGCCGGTGGACGAGATAAACGTCGGCATTATCGATATTGGCAAGTTTTTTTGCTTCACCGATGCCGTCACGGATGTCGCCTAAAGAATCGACGAGGCCGAGTTCATGGGCACGGCGACCCGTGAAGACCCGGCCGTCGGTCACGATGTCCCAGGTGTCCGGATCGATTGTTTTGCGATTCTCACGAACGATATTGACAAAGTCCGCATAAAAACGATCGACAAGCCCCTGCAGGATTTCGCGTTGGCTTGGCTCGAGGGTTTCGAGCGGAGAGCCAACGGCCTTATTGGGCCCGCTGACCAAAGCCTCAGCCTCGATGCCGATCCGGTTGAGGGCGGGTTTTACGCTAAGCGTCTGGAAGACAACGCCGATGCTACCCGTGACGGTGCTAGGGTAGGCGACGACGTGGTCGGCGGCGCAGGCGAGGTAATACCCGCCGCTGGCGGCGACGTCCATCATGACGGCCACAACAGGCTTGCCGGTCTTTTTGCGGAAGCGTTGGACCTCACGGTACATCATGTCGCTGGCGGTCACGGTGCCGCCGGGCGTGTTCAGGCGCAGGACCACGGCCGCCACGCGGTCGTCGGCTTCAGCCAAGCGCAGAGCCTCGGTGAGCCGGGCGACCGGATTGTCGCCAGACGAGAGCAGACCGGGCTCGTTGGTGTTGGCGATGAGGCCGGTGATATCGATGATGAGGACACGATCGCTGCCAAGCTTGCCGTCGCGTTCGATGGGGGTCGAGGTGAGTGAGCGATCGCCGGGCGTGACCCCGACGACAAAAGTAGCCGGGCCACAGCCACTCGCTACCAGTAAGGAAAAACCGAACGCTATGTTTAAAAACAAACGTAACGAAAATCTCATAGGTAACTCTTGGGCTGGACGAGCAGATCTAGCGGTTTCACGATTCATTTTACCGGCGATAGTGTGTCGCCGGTCGTGAATGTGTGGCCCTTGAGAAACTCGGTAAAAGGCAGCGTCTTGCCCCCCGGCGCTTGCACCTCGACCAAACGTACCGCCCCACCCTCACAGGTCACACTCAGGTCACTCCGCACCGTACCCGCAGCCTGATGATTATCTTCACCAGACACGTCGGTCACACGGCGCAGTAGCAGTGTGGATTCGTTTCCGGTTCTTTCTGAACGCCAAACCACCCGGCAACCTGGCCATGGCGTCAGACCGTGAATACGAGCCCGGACTAATGACGCAGGCTGTGCGAAGTCGACCGTACCGTCAGATTTCTTGAATTTAGGCGCCCGGGTCGCCGCAGCGTTGTCCTGCTCCAGCGGCTTCAGCGTATTAGCCGCCAGATCCTCTAATACCTTGATCACACAGCCCGGCCCCAAATCAGCTAATCGATCGTGCAGCTCCCCGGCAGTCTCCATTGGATCGATAGGTGTCTCGGCAACCGCGTAGATCTCACCCGCATCCATCTGCTGGGCAAGCCCGATCACGCTTACCCCGGTTACGGCCTCGTTCTCGATCATCGCCCAGTTAATCGGTGCCGCTCCCCGGTATTTAGGTAGCAGCGACGAGTGGACGTTGATGGCGAGCCGTCCCATCGCCGCGATTAACTCGGGCGACAACTTCTGGCCAAAGGCGATCACGACCGAGGCGTCCGGCGTGAAACTCGCAATCTGTGACACAAATTCAGGGGTATTGACGTCTTCGGACTTCAGCACCGGTAAGTTTTGTTCTGAAGCCCAAGCGGCGATCGGCGTCGGCGTCAGTACCCGCTTCCGCCCCGCCGGCCTATCCGGCTGCGACACTACGGCCACAATCTCATACGTATCAGAGTTATACAACCCATTTAAAGTTGGCAGGCCAAACGCACCAGAACCAAAATAGATCAATCTCATCTAAACAGTGTACGCCGATCCGACTTGACTGCTTACGTATATGTGACGAAGTGATAAGGCTCATGCCGCTCGCCGTGCGTTCGACAATACATAATAATAAACCGACTCCGAACTCAAGCTTCAGACTCTAATTCTTGAATCGCGCGTTTATTCGCCATGCGGTCGATTTTCGTCATCTTGTCGATAATGAGGACCCCGTCGAGGTGATCAAATTCGTGCTGCCAGACACGGGCCGGGAAATCGTCGCTGGTAAGGGTGAAGGGAGTACCGTGGCGGTCGAGGGCTTTGAGCGTAATTGCGGCCGGCCGGGTGACCTCGGCGGTAATCCCGGGGAGGCTGAGACAGCCTTCGTCGCGTGGCTCAGTGTGCGGACCGGGGGCATCAAGCTCGGGATTGATCACAACGGCGTCCTCGCCGGGCTCGTTGGCGGGGTTGATGACGAACATCCGCCAGGGCAGGCCGACCTGCGGCGCCGCCAGGCCGACGCCGCGGGCTTCGTGCATCAGCTCGATCATGCGGTCGGCGACGGCTCGGACGTGGTCGTCGACTTCATCGAGCGGTTGAGCCACCTCCCTCAAGACGGGATGCGGGTAGGTCACGATCTGCAAGGTCGCGGGGTCGACATCGGCGGGCTTAGGGGTCACGGGCATCGGCGGGCTTCCGGGTGAAGAGGCGTGAATTAAGGCCTGATGAACGGGCCAAATAGATTATTGCCCGGACCATCAAGACAACATCGGGATAGCCCTATATTGCTGTACGATAACGGCCGGTTTGTCGTTAATCTTAGTCCAGAAAACGATTTGGGGCTTGACCCGCTTGAAATGGCTTGCCATACTGCAAGAGTTCAAAAGGGTTATTGCGGTCCGGCGTCGGCCGACCTACACACAATGTAGAACCCCTCGCCAGTCCGCATCCATACCCACATAATCCTAAGTCGCTGCCGAGGTTGTTTCCCCATGGCTACCGTCACCAAAAAAGAACTCATCGATCAGATCGCCGAGGCTACCGGCCAGAAACGCGTCGTCGTGAAGAACATCGTGCAGACCTTCCTCAACTCGATCATCCTCGAGTTGGGCAAAGGCAACCGTTTGGAGTTTCGTGACTTCGGTGTCTTCGAAGTCAAGCAACGCCGGGCCCGCATGGCTCAAAACCCGAAGACCCTTGAACCCGTCGAGGTACCGCCCAAGCGAACAGTCAAATTCAAGGTTGGCCGGCTGATGAAACTTACGCTCAGCGAGAACGGCCCTGAGATGGGCGAAATCGAGATCGAGCTCGACGAAGACGACGAATAAAGTCGACTAAGTAATTATTTTCACACTAGAAAATATGCGGAATGTGCCTGACCGTACACCGCTTTTTTCGCATAGGTGCGGTCGTGGACCAAGCCCGAAACAAGTTAAATCGAAGACTAACTGAATATATAACGTCACTGGAAGATCAGCAGATGAACAGACATCTGCGAAGACTTTCTTCTGAAGGGAAGTATGTATTTTCTGAAGGACGAAGGTTTCTTAACCTTGCTGGCAACGACTATCTCGCTCTTGCAAGCCATCCTGCGGTGAAAGCTGCTTCAACGCATGCGGTTGAACTCTACGGCACAGGCAGCGGTGCCAGCAGGCTAGTCTCCGGACACTTAGATATTCATGAGCAGACCGAAAACGCTTTTGCCTCCTTCAAAGAAGCAGAATCTGCGTTGCTGTTTCCTACGGGCTATACGGCCAACCTTGCGGTTCTTACCACCTTGCCACAGCCGGGCGACCTGATCTGTCAAGACAAACTTAACCACGCCAGCCTTATCGATGCCGCGTCGTTTTCACCCGCCGAGGTCCGCACCTATCCGCATGCCACTCGCGACAAAGGCTACGCCCATAGCAAACTCGAACGCCTACTTCGAAACCACGCGACGAGTCATCCTGCAGCCGGGCGTTGGATCGTTACCGATTCCGTCTTTTCGATGGACGGCGACGTCGCGGACTTACCCGGTCTCTGCAAACTAGCCGAAAACTACGACGCCATACTTGTTGTTGACGAGGCACACGCGACCGGCGTACTCGGGCCAAAAGGGACAGGCTTAGCCGAACTGCAAGGAGTCAGCCACAAAATACCGATCACCATATCTACCGCGAGCAAGGCGTTGGGCGGCCTGGGTGGAATCGTCACTGCAGACCGGGTCGTTATCGAAAGCTTGGTAAACCGAGCTCGCCCTTTCATCTACAGCACAGCCGTCCCGCCTGCACAGGCTGCAGCCATCAAAGCCGCAGTAGAAGTGGTGAGAAATCAACCCGAAAGACGCGAACATCTAGCCGAGCTAAGCGGACACTTGCGTAGACAGCTCTCTAAAAAAGGTTGGTTGGGTTTAGATCAGAGCGTTGCCACCCCGATCATTCCACTACTTACCGGAAGCGTCAAAAAAGCATTATCGCTTGCGAAAGAACTTCGAAATAAAGATTTTTATACCGTAGCGATACGACCACCCACCGTTGCTTCAGGCTCTTCACGGGTCAGACTCAGTCTCCGCTCAGACTTTGACTTTGACGAACTAGATGTACTAGTAAAAGCGATCGGTTCGCCTTAAGCCGAGGCTGTCCCAGACTAGTTAACTGGACTGAACTCCGCTTGGCCTACCGTTTCGAGGAAGTCTTTGTAAAGCCCCCTTGCGCCCGCAAACCAATACGCAACGCTATACCCATCCTGAACACCCGTAAGTACGGTCGCACGAACTGCGCGATCACTCTTCGAAGTGACGTGAAGCCGGTGGGTTTGCAAGCCGCCTAGCTCGGCCGTGCGGTCGCTGGTGCGGATAGTCAGATCGTCGAATACGCCTTCTTGTTTAGCCGTATCGGTAAGAATATCGCTCATCTCTTGGCGGAATTTTGCGTAGGCAGGATTTTCGAGATTGTCTACCGCAGGTCCTACCGCCACGCCGATCAGTGCACGATCGCCACTCGATTCGATCCGTTTTATGAGTTCGCATGCCTTGCCAATCGCCCGCGTGTCACCCGGCGGGACAGTGAATTCAGGCCAATCGGTTTTCCACGCCGAGACCATCATCTCAATCTCGGGTTCATCCGATGGCTTTTCGACGCCGATCGAACCAATGCCGGGCTCGTCGTCCAAGCTGCGCATCGTGACGGCGGGGGCAGCAGGTTCGGCATCCTCCAACTGGCTGTTATTATCGGTCAGGGATGTGTCCGCCGATTGATCTGCACTCGCATCATCTACGCCGGCAGCATCGGCCACGTTCGTATCGTCCGCCCCTGAAGCATCATCGTCTAACTGAGTCGTATCGTTCGAAGGCGTAACAGGCCTTTGTGCTACCTGCGTCTGTGATGAAGAGTCAGATCCGCTTAATACAGACCAACCAGCAAAACCGATCCCTCCGACAATCGCCAGGGCGATCAGTGCCTTTACCGGGCCGGGGAGTAGAGCTGAGTCACTATTCGCTTTGAGAACCGGGCGATTTCCCGAGCCGTCGGCTGAACGCGACATCGCCTGAACCGCCAAACTCTTGCCGGAGTAAATTTCTTTCTTACGCTCGCGGTACTCGTCGTTGCTGATCTGACCGCTGTGCTTGAGTTCGTTGAGTTCCTTAAGCTCACGCATCTGGCTTTGGCTATCGGTAGCTTCGGAGCCACCGGCAGGTGTACTGAGCTCATAAGCACCAGAGGCCCCACCTTCGAGTTGTATCGAAGACCCGCCGAGCGATGAACCGTGAGCACCGCCATCGAGTAACGGGTCGGCAGGCTCGAGTTCGAGGTGAGTCATATCGATGAGATCACCTTTGGCTTTAGAAATATCGAATGCATCAACCTTGAGTAGAGCTTTACAGGATGCACAGGTTGTGGTCTGACCAAACTTAGACTCAGGGACTTTGATGTTAGCGCGGCACGACCCGCAACCGATCAGTATCTGACGGAGCCGACGAACACCACCTTCGCTTTGGTCTTCGAGTGCCGATAGGTCCATCGGCGCTTGCGTTATAATTGGCGAAGCGCCCCCGCCTTCACTAGCCATCGGCACACGCTGAGGCGATTTACAGCCCGGGCACGCTACGCGTTTACCCGCATATTGGTCAGGGACAGATAGTTTTCGACCGCAGTCTGTACACACAAAGCTAGGCATTTATCAAACCTCAGAAGTATCCACCGGCACGTATCACAATATAAGGACGTTTATAAGCTACTGGTTTTGATGCCAAAAAGGAAATTTTTTCGGCCTCTTTACTGACCGCCTAACGTCCGTCTACCGTTAATGTTGTGACTTGGCCCGTCGCGATTTTTTCAAGGCCGCTCCCCAACTCCCCGATGGGGTCTGGCGGCACGATATCGACAACCTTTTCTCCAAGCTTGGCATCTCCCGACCGAACTCGGGCTTCGAATTTTTTACATTCTTCCAACAGGGCGGACAGGATTTCGGCTTCTGGAACGGTAGCCACTTTTTCGCCCTGGACGTAGATAATCCCTCGTTGTTTGCCCGCAAAAACCGCAACATCCGCCCCTTCTGCCTCGCCGGGTCCATTCACGATACAACCCATCACGGCAACTTTAATTGGTAATTCGATCTCGCTGGACATTATTTCTCGGACTTGCTGAACGAGGGTGAACAAATCGACCTCAATACGCCCGCAGGTGGGACACGCGATCAGGTCGACGCCTTTTCGTTCCCGCAGGCCGAGGCAATAGAGCATTTCTAACGCATCTTCGACCTCATAAACCGGATCATTGGCGTAGCTGATCCGTACCGTGTCGCCAATGCCTGAAGCCAAGAGGTGGCCTAACGGCACGACGCTGCGGATCGTTCCGGTCTCTTTCGGTCCGGCGTGGGTGACACCTAGGTGCAGCGGGTGGTCGAAGCGTTTGCTGATCTCGGTATAGGCCGCGATGACGAGCGTCGGGTCCGGCGACTTGGCGCTGATGGTGATGTCATAAAAATCGTTGTCGTAGAAGATATCGAGATATTCTTCCAGCTTGGCGATCATGATCGCCAGGAAGTGACCGTGTTTGTTGTCGGAGAAGACGCCGCCGAGCTCTTTGAGACGTTTCTGCTTGTCTTTGCGTTCAACGATCGAGCCTTCGTTTACGCCGATACGGATAGGCAAGTTTTTTTCTTTACACGCCGCGATGACCTCGGAGACCTGTTTACGGTCGCTGATATTGCCGGGGTTGAGGCGGATTTTGTGGATTCCCGCATCGACCGACTCGAGCGCCCGGCCGAAGTGGAAATGAACGTCCGCGACCAGCGGCACGCTGACCTGCGGGATAATCTCTTTAAGTGCTTCGGTGTCTTTCTTGCCCGGCACCGCAACACGGACGATATCGACACCCGAAGCGGCCAGTCGGTTGATCTCGGCCACACAGTTATCGATATCGTAGGTGTACCCCGAGGTCATGGATTGGACCGAAACGGGGGCGTCGCCACCAATTTTGACATAGCCGATCCGCTCGTCGCCCAGCCGCACCTGACGGGTTTTCCTACGTTCGATCATTGTGACGGATTATACGCCCGGTTCCGAGAAAGCACCGCTCGGCCGAAAGGGAATCGATATGATGTCCAAACCATGACAAATACGCCGCTTTACCCCCTTTTGTTCGGTCCCATCTACAAAGAAAAGGTTTGGGGCGGGAGAACCCTCGAAACACTGGGGCGTAACCTCCCCTCGCCCGAGGCCATGGTCGGTGAGTCTTGGGAATTGGTCGATTTGGCGACGACTTCCGTATCGGGAGGAGGCGGCGGGGCCGAGCGATCGACGGTCAAAAACGGCCCGCTTTCGGGGAAAACGTTAGCCGAGGTGATCGATGGTTACGGCCGATCCGTTCTGGGTGATCTGCCACTGACCGAAGATGGCGGTTTCCCCGTCTTGCTCAAGTACCTCGACGCGAACGAAAATCTATCGGTCCAAGTCCACCCGTCTCCCAAATACGCCGCAGCCCACGACGATGCTTTTCTCAAGAGCGAGTCATGGTACATCGTCTCCGCAAAACCCGGCAGCGTGATCTACAAAGGCATCAAGAAAGGCGTAACGCAAGAACAGCTCCGGGAAGCGATCGCCACGAATACCGACGAGGCCGTGGTTCCTTTGATGATCGAGGTGCCGGTTAAAGCGGGTGACTGTCACTATGTGCCATCAGGAACCTGCCACGCCCTGGGGGCAGGTATTCTCGTCGCAGAAGTGCAGACACCCAGTGATACCACTTACCGGGTCTACGACTGGGGCCGTACGAGTCGAGAGCTACATATCGAGCAAGCTTTGGAGTGTATCCACTTCGGCCCGGCTGACGTGAGTGAATACGAGCTCTTCACCGCCCTTCCGGCTAAGAGCGGGAACGCGGGGGTTGAAAGGCTCGTTGCTTGCGAGTTTTTCCGTATCGACAAAGTCACTGCCGCCAAAGGGTTTACCGACTCCCTCGGCGAAAAACAACCGACGGTTTGGATGGTTCTTGAAGGCCAAGGCGAAGTATCCGGAGGTGGCGTAACCGCGGCCATTAGCGCTGGGGACACGATACTGATGCCCGCAGAAATGGACCGAGGCAGCGTGAAGGTAACGGCCGACGCGCAGTGGCTCGAGATAAGCTTCCCACAAGCCGAGTTACAGTGTTTGGCGTAGCCCTCTCGCGGTTTATTCAGGTAGCGTCTTCAAGTAAAAATCCAGCCAGTTTTTGTGGAAAACCCCCGCAATATCAGCTTCGGAGTACCCACGGCCTCTTAGGATTTCGGATACTCGGTGGATATCGCGATGGCGGTCGTAGCCGTGGGGACAAACCTCTGAACCAAACCCGCCGTCGGTATCACTACCTATTGCCACTTGTTCAGCACCACCGGCAAGTTGGCAGATGTGGTCTATATGGTCCGCCAGATGTTCTAGGGTTACGTCGTGTTGGAACGGGGTCCACGGCGGACCATCAATAAGGTCAAGACGAATCATATTGACGGGAAGCGCGACGCCTAATACGCCGCCGCGTTCAAGAATCGCACGGATCATATCGTCGCTGAACTGACGCTGCTGGTCACTGATCGCCCGACAGTTGCTGTGGCTGGAGTAAGTCTGGCCAGGGTAATACTCGATCGCGTCCCAGAACGAAGTATCACTCATATGCGTGAGGTCGAGCGGCATGTTGAGTTTGACCATCTCACGTAGCAGCTCTCGGCCGCGTGGCGTCACCGGGCCGTCGAGATCGTAGATATTGTCGGTCTCCTCGGAGGGATTGCCCGCGGCGTATTGTCCCCGCCCGAAGTGGGTCAGCAAGAGCGTACGGAGCCCTAAGGCGTGCCACTCGTGGACTTGATCGGGGGTGACAATCGGGTCCGCACACTCCATCGTGATGATTAAGCCCACCGGCAAATCGGGACTGACCGTAACGCGTTCGTCAGCCTGTTGCCATTGCTCCCAATGTGTACTTAACTGCCCGGCGGTCTCGAGAATGCGAACCTCGCCCTGGCTTTCGAGTTGGCGGTAATAAGCGAGTTGTCCTTGTGCCATGGCGTAGACCATCTCCTGGGTCGGCCAGTCGCCGTCGCGGAAGGCGTGCTTCCGCCCCGGCCGAACCCAGGGCTTCGCTCGCCCCAGCAGCGTCGTCACGGCCACCGCCACGCCCGCCTCTCGCATCTCGGGGAAACTTGTCGTGCATATCCCCCGCCCATCATCACACGACGGATCGAGCTCACGCTGACGGGTGTCGTCCACCGTCCAACGCGGATCGCGCTCGTGGACCAAAGCGTTGTAGGCGATATCGAGATGGCCATCGAAAATGAGCATGCGGTTTACAGTCGGTTTAATCTCTATACGAGAAGGTATGAACACAATTTTCGATAAGGCAATATATCGACCGAAGTGGCCGATCCGACGCGGAGTAAAACGGATCGGATAGAATACCGGAACTATGAGCGAAGAAACCCCGCCCCCCCATACCGCCGGCGGTGAAAGCGACCAGCCGCGTAAACGTCGCAGACGGCGGAGGCGTGGGAAAAATAAACCTGTGACGGGAGAGCCGGCGAACAAAAACCCGCAGGCCAAAACCGAGCGTGAATCCAATGGCGAGGGACGACCACGCGATACCAAAGCGGGCAAAGATCGGCCGCCTAAATCCGGCAAGGGGTACCGAGGTAAAAACACAAAGGCTCCGAACGGCCAGCGAACCGAGGGCAACAGCCGCAGTTCGTCCGCTAGCGGTCAGCCGACCGGGAACTCCAAGCCCAACGGTCACCAAGGCCCGAACCGCTCAGTTGGCGCTGCCGCCCAGGAGAGTAAAGGCCCGAAAAAGAAGAAGCGTCGTAAACCGCGTACCAAGCAGTGCGTCCACTGCTACATGCCCTGCACCACGATCCACCGCGTCCGCCTCGACCACCGTAAGCAGTGGGTCTTTATCTGCGATCTCTGCTGGCCGACCCGCTGCGTCGATAATCCGCACTACGAATTCGGCGGCACTTGGGTAACCGGCCGAATTGTGAAACCCGAAAGCCAAATTCGCGACGAAAAACTCGCTAAACACAAATCTAAACCCCAGGCGTCGCTCCAGGAACGCCACGAGACTAAATCCACCGGTAAAAACGATACCGACGACAATTCGCAAACGATATCAGCTGACACTGAAGCCTCCGTACAGCCTAATGCCCCGGCGGCCGGAAACCACAACGCTTCAGACGAGCGACCCACTACCGACGGGTCGTCCGAATAGGGCTAGAGGTGCGGCATCGGTGATTTCGACTTCGACCATCTGGCCGATCAACGACATCGCGTGGTCGGACGGCACGTCGAACATCACGATCAGGTCCCCGTCGGTCCGCCCCGATAGCTGTGTGTAGCTCAACGGATTCTGCCAACCGAGAGACACCGAAGAGTCGGCGGTATTGGCGTTTTTCTTTGACTTCGAGCTGACCTTTTCGACGAAGACACTAACAGATTTTCCAACGTAGCCCTTATGGATGGCAGTGCTGACCTCGCTCTGGATGGCGAGCAACTCATTGTTTCGCCGTTTTTTCACGTCCTGAGGGACATCGTCATCGAAGCGGTGGATCGCCGCTGTACCGGGGCGGGGTGAATATTTGAAGATGAAGCTGTTTTTGAAGCGACAACGCCGCAGCAAGTCGGCCGTGGCCTGGTGGTCTTCCTCGGTTTCAGTTGGGAACCCGCAGATGATGTCGGTCGCCAGCTCGGCATCTGGCAGGTACTCACGCACCCGTTGGATCAGGTCCATATAGTCCGCAATCCGGTAGCCGCGGTTCATCAGCTTGAGCATGCGATTGGAACCGGACTGCACGGGCAGGTGTAGATACCGGCAGATGCGCGGGCTGTCGCGGATGACTTCAAGGATGTCGTTGCCGAAGTCGCGGGGGAAGTTGGTGACGAAGCGTAGACGCTGGAGACCGGGTATCTCTTCGTGGATGCGGTGCAGCAGTTGGGCGAAGCTGGTGGTGGTGTCGTTGAAGACGGGCGATGGTCCGCCGGTGCCCTGGTTGGGCGAAATGACCGTACCGACCTGGGGCTGGAGCACGCCGTTAACCGTCACGGCGGCGGCCGCGTCGTAGTGGTAATGGTTGACGGTCTGACCGAGTAGCGTGATCTCGATGATGCCTTGGTCGACGAGTTTCTTACACTCATCAACGATATGTTGCGGCGGGCGGTGCACCTCGGCCCCGCGGGTGTGGGGGACAACGCAGTAGGTACAGAGCTTGTTGCAGCCACGGGTGATACGGACGTAGGCAGACTTACCGCCGGACAGAGACTCGTCGGGGGCGAAGCTGCGGGTGAGGTCGACAAGTTCCAGCTGGTCTTCAGCAGCAGCGAGCGTGCCGGAACGGCGGTGGGTGTTCCCTTGCAGTGCGACCTGCGGTCCGCGGGTCCGCTCGTCGAGCGAATCGAAGTCGTCATCCAACTTGGCGATACGGGTCCGCATCACGTTATCGATGAGCATCGGCACCTTATCGAGTTCCCCGGGCCCGCAGAGCAAGTCGACCTGCGGGTAGCGGCGCATCATGTCTTCGCCGTCCCGTTCAGCCATGCAGCCGATGACGCCGAGCACGGTCTCAGAGTCATTCCCTTCGGCAGCTTGAGTCTTCTTGTGCTTGCCGTACTTGCCGATACGGGACCACACCTTATTTTCCGCCACCTCTCGTACCGAACAGGTATTGTACAAAATGACGTCGGCAGACTGCCAGTTATCAACAAACCGGTAGCCGAGGGCCCGTAGTTGGCCGGTAACAAGCTGGCTGTCCAGAACGTTCATCTGACAGCCAAAGGTTTCCAGGTAAACAGAGGGGCTATCACCTGATCGGCCGGGCCGGCCACCAAAAATCTCGGCGAGCGCGTCCGGGGCCTCAATCGTCGAGTTGGTTCCGTAGGCACCGCTAGCCTCGCCGGAACTAGCCGTTTTCAGGATGTCGAGGGATATCGTCGTAGCCATTTCCAGAGAGTGAATAATAGCCGATCGGCCGATCTTTCACGCCTTTTTGGTTATTTGGACGATTTTATTCTCACGATGCGATCTGCCTCTACTTTGACGCAAAATTCAGGTTCACAATCGCTCGTTTCAGAGACGCAAAGCGGCCGGATTGAACGCGGTTTCAACGCCTTACCGGGCTGGGTTTTTTGTGTGTGCGGGGCGTTGATCTTAGCGGTGGTGGTTCTGACGCCACCGTGGCTAGCTCAGCACGAGACAACTTGGAAGCTGAAGGTGATGCAGGCTCAGGCTGCAGCGTTGGCCGATCAGGCCGAGCGTTACGGGTCGTTCGCCGCGGCGATCAACGACGACGACCCGGTGGTTCTCGAAAGATTGGCCTTGACGCACCTCCGTCAGACCGTGGCGGGAAAAACGCCGCTGTGGGTACTGCCAGTGGAGCAGGAGACGGGCGACGTGGGGGATTGGCTCGCAGTGCCGCAGCCGATCATCGGCGGGGATCTACCTCACTATTTTGCCCCAAGTAATCGGCTGATCCGGCTGGTAACCGGCCCCGGACGACCGGCGTTACTACTCGTCGGATTGTTATGTGTGGTTGCGGGCGTGTTGTTCAATCCGAGGTCGGCCAACTTAGCGAAAACGGATCAACCCCTCAGGGTGAGTGGTGTAGCCATGTATGCAAAGAGCCACCGCGCAGTCCAACATCAAGGCAGCGGCCATTCGCCGCGGCCGGCGGTCGGATAACTCAAGGTCGGCGTTACGGCAATTAAGCGGAGTGGCAGAACATCCGATTTCAGAGGGTAATGGAAGATCGGCCTCCCATTACTTCGCTAGACCAGACGGCCTTTGCTACCGCATACGAACAACACGCCTCGCCCGAGGCACAGGTCGTACGAAGCCTAGCGGGGCTGCCCATGTATCAAGCTTGGAGTCACCAGCCTATACCAGCCCAGGTTGAGGCGGTCCTTATGGACCTCACCGAGCAGGAACTCATGACCACCGCCGCGGCTTGCCTGCTTCGTTTGGCGAAGATGCAAAATACATCCACTGATCAGACTGCCGACGCGGCGTGATGCCCGCCCCAAACTGGCCTACCCGGTAGTCGCCAGACCTAAATCTTCATAAATCGCGCCAAGCACCGCGTACATCCGCTGTTGGTGCTTTGGTTCCCCGGGCATACCGTTGAATATGACAACGGCGACGAGGTCGTGGCTTGGATCAGCGAAGGCGGCGGAGGACTGATTCCCGCAGTGGCCGAAAGCTTCATCGGAGGCGTGGGGGCCGAAACCGTAGGGTGTACCCGTCGGGCCGTGCTTCTCGGCGTTGACGGCGTCGTGGCGGCGGTTGTTAACCATAAAGCCCAAGCCCCAGTCCATCACCGCCCGGAAGGTGCGGTCCATCGTGTCGCAGCGGTGGCGAGCGGTGAAATCGGCCAGCGTGGCGGGTTGCAGAAGCGCATCGCTGCCTGATGCGCGGCCTGCGGTGATGTCGAGCAGGGCTTGATAGAAACGGGCGAGTTGGCGGGCCGGGCCGTAGGCGTTGCCGCCGGGGCGTTGGCCGGTGACCCACGTCTTTTCATGGAAGCCCGGATCGACAGGTACTGTTTTACCAGTGTCGATCATGGCGGATAGTCGAGGCCTAAGTTCTTCGTATGCTTCATCGGGCGTGCCGACGTAGCTCTCATCCAAGCCCAGCGGTAAAAGCACTGACTCACGAAGGTGTTGGGAAAGGGGCTGTCCAGTGCAGACCTCAAGTACTCGGCCGAGGATGTTCCAGCCCGAGTGCGGATGGTACCCCGCGGTGGCACCGGGTTCCCAACCGGTTTCAAGCCTAGCCTTACAAACCGTTTCAATAGCGTCTTCCCACGGCTGCTCCGGGTAGCGGAATACCACGGAGCGGAAGCCGCCGGTGTGGGTCAGGACGTGACGGAGCGTGATGCCCTGCTTTCCGTTCTGCTCGAAGCCGTTGACGTACTCGGCGACAGGTTCATCGAGATGAACCACGCCCGCCTCGACCTGCTTTGCCAGCGCCACCGCGGTGATCGGCTTACAAGAGCTAAGCCACAGTGTTAGCGTTTCGGGGGTTATGGCGACCCCGGGCTGAGCCTCGCCATACGCCAGGTCGGTAACACTTTCGCCCCGGTGCCATACAGAAACCTGAGCCCCAGGGTGGAGGCCTTGGTCGATACCTTTGATGATGAGTTGTTGCGTGCGGGGCAGTGCGTCCATGCAGCGGCAGTTTACCCCAACCGTTTAGTTCATTGACGGGTCACGCGGGACGATATTCGGGTTGAAATTTTTAAGCAGATCACTGTGCGACTTGGTGCGGATCAGCGAACGCCAGAGTTCTTCTTCGTCGTTGCCTTGTGTTTGACCGCTTACCGATTCGGCAGCAGGGAACACCGACTCGTGGCTGGCATCCATGACCGCCCACACCGACTGGGCAATTTCGCCCTCTAACTGGCCGGACCCCCAGCCCGCATAGCCGGCGTAGAAGCGTACCGGGCTGACCAAACCGACCAGAGCGGGCTCGACGCACCCGCGGTCGCTGGCGAAATAAACCCCGTTTAGGACTTCCTGCTCGGCGTGCACCGGATCTTGGTGTAGTACCATCAAAGGCCCCTCGCACGGCCCGCCGCGGTAAAGCGGCTCTTCGACGTCACACTCCACCCCGCCGTCGTCACCCATCGCCCCAATAACCTCCCCCACAAAGGTGCCGGTCGGCCGGTTCAGTACGAGCCCCAAAGCGCCTTCGGGACCGTGTTGGACCATCAGGATGACCGACTTTGAGAAGTTCGGATCAGCCATCTCGGGCGACGCTAGCAGCAACTTACCCCGCAGATTTTCCATGACCCGATCATACCCGTGCCAAGGTCGAAACGGAACGCGGGTTTTTACGAAATAGTGAGCGTCGGGCCCGCCGCCGCGCCGCTCATGACGTGGACACTGATCTGATGAGCCGCGGCCCGGGTCAGGCGCTCGAGGTCCTCGGCGAGCTGATCGTCGCCGGTGAAGTTCGCCGTCGGATCGCCCGCGTCGCCGTTCCGCCGCAGATTCATGTTGATCGGCACAGCACCTAGGAACGGCACGCCCGACTGGTGGGCGAGCATCTCCGCTCCACCCTTACCAAACAGGTCGTACTCCTTGCCGTCGTCGCCGATGAAATAGCTCATGTTCTCAACAAGACCCAGCACCTCAACGTTGAGCTGGCGGAACATTTGGATCGCCCGCTTCGCGTCATCCTGGGCGACTTTTTGCGGCGTACACACGACAATCGCCCCGGTCAACGGCAGGAGCTGGCTCATGGTCAATGGTACGTCGCCGGTGCCGGGGGGCAGATCGATGATGAGGTAGTCCAGTTCGCCCCAATCGGTCTGGGTAGCGAGCTGCTGAAACGCTCCGTGGGCCATCGGGCCACGCCAGATCAGTGGCTTTTCGTCGTCGACCAGGGCGCCGATGGTCATCGCCTTTATGCCGTGCAGCTCGAAAGGGATGATCATCTTGTTGATCGTGCGGACCTGATAGCGATCTGTGCCGAGCATGGTGGGTAAGGACGGTCCATATATGTCCCCGTCCATAATGCCGACTTTGGCCCCGGCTCGAGACAGCCCTACCGCGAGGTTGACCGAGACCGTCGACTTACCCACGCCGCCCTTCCCGGCCCCCACGGCGATGATGTGCTTAACGTCCGGCAGCGGGTTGTTGCTCGATGACGCGTCTGCTCCCCCAGGCGTACCTCCGGGAGACGCGGATACACCACCGCCCGCAGGCTCGCTTGACGCCAATTCGATCGTAAATGACAGGTCTGGCTGAAGCCCGAGGGCCGATATTTTACTCTCTGCCTCGGCCCGGAACTGTTTTTTGAACCGCGCCGCCCGTCCTGGCAGCTTGATCTCGACCGACGCCCGCGTGGCGTCAACCGATAGGCTCTGCACCATATTCAACGCCACGATGTCCCGCTTCAACTCGGGATCTTCGATCTCACGCAGCGCCCGGACGACATCTTCCTTGGTACTGGCCATATCACGATAGTAGAACAACATTTCGACTTCGGCTACCGAGCGAGTCCGGCTGCAATCACATTCAACCGATGCAATAAACCCTCAGGGCCCGCGTTATACGGCTGTATCCGGTACGCAAAATCTAACCAAACCGAACTAAACGGGAGTCTTACCATGAAAAATAACAACTTAATCATCAATTTAGCTGCCGCCCTCGCCGTCGTTCTGTGTGCGGGGCTTGCCTCGGCGGCTCCGGGCGAAGGTGAACGGCAGCGTGACCGCGGGGAAAGGGGCGATCGTAGCGAACGCGTCGAGAGGAGTGAACGAGGCGAACGCGGAGAACGCTCTGAACGCCGCCGCGGTGGCGGAATGAAAGCCCTTTTCGAGGGCATCGAGCTAAGTGATGACCAGAAAGCCAGCATCAAAGAAGTCATGGAGACCAAGCGGGCCGAGCGGCAAGAGATCCGCGCCGAGCTTCGTGAAGCCCGGGAATCAGGCGACGAAGCCGCGGTAGCAGATATCGCCGAACGGATGAGGGGCCTTATGGATGAAACCAACGAAGCAGTCCGTGGCGTCCTAGCCAGCGAGCAACAGACACAATTCGACGAAAACCTCGCTGCGTTGCAAGCCAAAGCAGAGGAACGCCGGGCGAGCCGAGCCGAAGGAAAACGCGGCGATAAAAAGGACAAAGGCGAACGGCCACGACGCGACGGAGATGCAGAATAAGCTTCAAGTCAAAATTTGATCGCAATCAAAAAACCAGACTCGACTTTAACCCCGCGGCGTGACATTTAAATCACCCGCGGTTTTTTCTATTT
Organism: Planctomycetota bacterium; assembly: GCA_038747275.1. Classification (GTDB taxonomy): domain Bacteria; phylum Planctomycetota; class Phycisphaerae; order Phycisphaerales; family Phycisphaeraceae; genus Algisphaera. The sequence goes on from JBCDJW010000001.1 coordinate 446,580, forward strand.
AACTATAGCTTTCGCCGTTATTGCACCAGACCCTTGGTGAGTCTCATGAATGCAGTCTCTAGATTGACCTGCTCTTCTTCGAGCCTGGTCAGGGCGAAGCCCTTTTGTATCAAAGCTGAGGCGATTCTCGGAGCGGCATCGTGAGCATTAGGGGCGTCGGGCGATAGGCTGACCCGCAGGTGGCCGTTGACCGGCTCGACTTTTTCGATCCCCGGGGTCTGTTGGAGCAGAGCCGCCGCCTGGGCGGTCTTCCCTCCAACAGCTACGGTCAGCACCCGTCCGCCGCCGCCGATGGTCCGGGCGCGTTCGATGATTTCATCCATCGTTCCGGTGAATTTCAGCTCACCTTGTTCGATAATTCCGACGACGTTACACAGATCAGCCATCTCCAGCAGGATGTGCGAGCTGATGAGGATCGTCTTACCCATCAGGTGCAGCTCTTTGAGCAGCTCCCGCATCTCAATCCGGGCGCGAGGGTCGAGGCCCGAAGCAGGTTCGTCGAGTAGCAAGACTTTAGGGTCGTGCAACAGAACACGGGCGACCGAAAGACGCTGCTGCATCCCGCGGGATAGCGAGTTGACCTCGGCGTCAGATTTGTAGGCGAGGTCTGTAAGGTCGAGTACATCGCCGATGACCTGCTTTCGCTGGTCCCCGGTGATGCCGTAGCTGGCAGCAAAAAACGACAGGTACTCTTTGACAACCATGTCGTCGTAGCTGCCGAAGAAGTCGGGCACATATCCGATCATCGAGCGGACCTGCCGTGCGTTGACCGGGCCTACCGAGAGGCCATCGACGCGGGCCTCGCCCCAAGTTGGCTTGAGTAGCGTGGCCAGGATTTTGATCGTTGTGGTTTTGCCCGCACCGTTGGGGCCGATGAAGCCGAAACATTGGCCCTGATCGATGGTGAGATTGAGGTTCGACAGCGCCATCAACTCGCCGTAGCGCTTGGTCAGGTTGATCGTTTGGATCATGGACATGATCGGCTCCGCTTCGCGGGATAACTCAGCGGCGCATCCGTAAAGCCGCCGACAAGTTGGATTTTTATTAATTCCATATTTCGAAGTCTTTCTGCTCTAAAAATCATACACCCACCGTACCACCGTCCAGCCTTCGCTATCCGGCGTTTGCCCGTCAACGGTAAGCGGAACGGGCAGCGGCGAGCCGCGTAGATGGCCGAGAATGATTAGACGCCGACCTTGTGTCAGGGGCGTGAGGTCCATACGCGGTGCCAAACGACGCGAAACCACGAATCCCGGGATGAAATCTGCCTTGTCTGGGTTACGCTTGACGTCGGGCGGGGGCAACGCATCAAAAAACGTGAGCAGCTCGAAATGGCGAGCGATCACGCTCTCGTCGGCTCCACCGACTCCGCTGCCAGGCAAATCGGTAATGCCTAGGCCTTTCTGCTCGCCGAGGCGGCGGCCAAGAAAACCTTCGTTTTTCCAGTCGCGGTCGACCGGGACCTGTGCCCAGTTTCGAAAGGGCGCGTACAGCGTTTCACGCTGCCGCGCATCGGGGCGACCGCGGAGCAGCAGAGGCTCTTCCGAACTCCACCGGTTCTCCCCGTCGGCGTTGAGGTAGCTCCAGATCTGAGGAGGCAGCTGACGCCGCTCACCGCGACTGTCGACCCGCTCGCCCTGGCAATAAATCACCCGCACGTTGGTCAGTGTTCCGGGCAGGGTATGCCGCACCGACCCGACCGGCCAACCCAGTTCATCGGCAACAACCGGCTTGGCCAAGCCGATCGAAAACGGTTTAGCCAAACCCGACATTTCTTTGTCAACCGGTCCGAGGTAATCGACCATGAGCTGCTTCGATGTTGCCCGCACGGGCACGTCGAGGGTGTCCGGCGCCGCCGCATCGACACGGTACCGCTGGGTATCGACGAACCCGGTGTCTATCGCATCGGGGCTGAACCCCGGACTCGAAAGGAGATTATGTACCGGCGAGGGTAGACCCTCTATCCGCGGCGAATCAGTAGCCACTTCGCTCCGCCCGAAGTCCGGCACAAACATCGAGACATAAGCCCGGCCGCGGGCCACACCCGAGTTGCCGTCATAATCGAGTACGGTCACGTGAGCTACATTTTTACCACCCAGCCTAAGCAGCGCGGCCCCGCCCCAGGCCACCCCAGCAAACACCGCCACCAGCCCGACAAAACCGAGCCACGTCAGCCGTTCCAGCCCCTTCCGCTTGAGCACCGGCTGAACCAGCCAGCCCGCTAAAAGCCAATAAATCCCAAAAAGGAATATCGCCCCGAGCAGTAACGTCCCCACCGTTCCAGACATCGCGATGCGATCGGGAACGAAACCGATGAGGCTAACTCTTTGGCTGATACGATCGGCTGTAAGCAATCGGCCCGCCCGCGTCTCGCTTTGCGATGAGGCCTGCGTGAGAACCGGGGTGCGCCAGTTGAAAATATGGTTCCACAACCGTCGCTGGCTGTTATTGCTTGCGGTAGCCCGGACCGCTGCGGCGGTGTAGTCAACGCCAACGACGGTAACCCGGCCAAAGCCGTACCGCCCCGCCACAGCCAAGGCACGCTGCTGTTCGTCGCGCAAAACCACCGTCGCCCGCGGATCGCCATCCGCCACGTCGAACACGGTTACTACCAACGGCTGGACGCGTTCGGAACTCGCCCCACCTATCCAAGAGACGAAAGGCCACCGGTTATCCGTCTGGCTCTGCCTCAGCTGATCCGCTGTTACCGGCAGCATGTCTGCCAAAGGGCTGCTGGTCCAAGTCTGTCCAACTTCGGGCAGCATGACGACTAAATGTCCGCCCCTGTACACCCATTCTCTAAGCGATAACAACGCCGCTTCAGAGGCCTGCCGCGGGTCGGCCGGATCGCCACCTAGGTCCTGAGTCCAGATAAATGTCGATAACGCTTCAAGCCCTTGCCAGCGGTCTGGGAGCCTGGAAAGCGATAAGCCCCGGACCAGTCGCACCGCCGCCTGCTGGGTCTCGTGGCGTTGATAGTCGTTTAGCCCCAGATCAGCCGTGCTGGTCACCGCGATAAGCTGTTCGCCGCCGCGTAACAGCTGCTCGGGATTCGGCTGCGACGTCACGGCCGCCAACAGCTCGCCGGACTCAGCGTCAGTCGCCCTCAGGTTCCAGCGGGTCTCCCGGTTGGTGGTCGTGGGCACCGCGGCGTATAGCCATACCGGCTGGTCGTCTCGTTGGCGCGTCAGCGTCACGCTACGCTGGGCCGAGATGCGGTCGCCATCGGCGTCTTGGTGTTCCCAGGCTAGTACAACATCTCGGTCTTCTGCCGCGAAATTATCAACGCTCAGACGGATGGGCGTCCACGAACCGGGGCGGACGAAACCGTCAAGACCTTGAAAACCCTGTTCAATGTCTAGACGTATCTCTTCGCGCTGCGCCGCTACATCCCCCGCGACAAGGCCCAATAACACTATCAAAAGCAACCGTCGAGACATCATCCACATTTTAGCGTTACGTATCGACCGCGCTCGTAATACTTAAATCAGAGCCAGTTGGGCCAGTATTTTGTCAGATATCGATTACCGCCGATAACCTGAGAACGTTACGTCGGCTCGCCTATTTTCATCAATTCCCCGATATCTCAAGCGATGTCTACATCGCTGATGCTTTCGATCACCGTATTCGGCGGGCTGGCCTTCACGCTGGTCACCTTGGTGCTGTACACCATGGCACACCAACTCGAATCGGCGATCGAGCGTCACGAACTCATCCGCTCGGCGAGAATGCGTCAGCAGGCCTACCTGCGCAGCCTCGCCGAACGCCGACGCGGGGCCAACGCCGACTATGGCGTCGATATCGTGGACAACGATTCGGATACCGGCGGGGACCTCGCCGACGACAACGGCTTCAACGTCGATATTGTCGAAGACGAGATGCCCCTGCAAAAAGCAGCCTGAACAATCCCGCCGCATGGCTCGCACACCTAAACATTTCGCCTAACGCGTGGTCTGATAGTCTGTGCCCATGTCACAGCCAGTTTCACGCCTTACCATCAAGAACGGCCGCCTGATCGATCCCGCTGCCGGGATCGACCAAGTCACCGACCTTGTCCTCGAAGACGGTAAAGTCGCCTCCGTCGGCCAGACCAACACGCCGCAGGGCCAAGTCATCGACGCCACCGGTCTGATCGTTTCCCCCGGCCTGATCGACCCCCACGTCCACTTCCGCGAGCCCGGCGGCGAACACAAAGAAAACATCGCCACCGGTGCCGCCTCCGCCATCAACGGCGGATTCACCAGCGTCTGCGTGATGCCCAACACCACGCCGACACTCGACGACGACGGCAGGGTCGAGTTCGTCCATAGACAGGCTGAGAAGGCCGACCTGTGCAACGTCTTCGTCGTCGGCGCCGCGACCAAGGGGCGGGAGGGCAAAGAGCTCGCCGAAATCGGGCTGATGTCCAAAGCCGGGGCCGTGGCGTTTTCCGATGACGGCTGCGCGGTCGCCTCGGCTGGGGTGATGGCGAAAGCACTGGCCTACGTCGCCATGACCGGCAAGGTCTTTATGCAGCACTGCGAAGACCCCGAACTCGGCGGCGGCGCGATGAACGCTGGCACATTAGCCACCAAGATGGGCCTGCCCGGCTGGCCACGGGTTGCCGAAGAGCTGACGCTTCAACGCGATATCCAGCTAGTAGCTTCCGGGGGCTATGCTTGCCGCTACCATGCTCAGCACATGACCACCGCTTGGGGTGTCGAGATCCTCCGCCGCGCCCGCGCCGACGCCAAAGCCGCGGGGCACGAGGACGTGCTGACCGGCGAAGCCAGCCCGCACCACCTGCTGCTGACCGAAGACGCTTGCGAGGGCTACAACACCAACGCCAAGATGAACCCGCCCCTGCGGCAGCGGTCCGATATTGATGCACTCAAGGCCGGAATCGCCGACGGAACCATCACCGTCCTCGCCACCGACCACGCCCCGCACACCGCCGAGGAAAAATCACTCGAGTTCGCCGCCGCCCCCTACGGCATCGTCGGTCTAGACTGCGCCCTGCCGCTCTACGTCAAAGCCCTCGTCGAGCCCGGCGTCATCGATTGGCCGAAGCTAATCGAACTGCTCACCATCAACCCCGCCCGCCTATGCGGCCTCGAAGGAAAAGGCACGCTATCCGTCGGTAGCGACGCCGACGTTACCGTGATCGATCCTAAAACCGAGTGGACGATCGACGCTAATCAATTCGCCAGCAAGGCCCGCAACTGCCCGTTCGATGGCTGGAGTGTTAAGGGAAAAGCGGTAGACACCATCGTCGGAGGCGTACCCAAGTCGGCCCCCCGCGGCTGATCGTTTTTGACTTACTCGGGCAGCAGGATTTCGTCGCCGATCTGCAGCTTCTTCGGATCGACGCCGGGGTTGGCGGCCTCAATGTCTTTCATCCGGAGGGGATCGCCGTACTCACGTTTGGCGATCTTCCAGAAGCTGTCGCCCTTCTGGATCGTATAAGTCCGCAGCGGCGCGGGCTCAGGCTCCGGCTCGGGGAGCGGCTCGATCGCTTCGGCAGCGTTGGCGAAAGCCGCATCTTCGTCGCCGGCGGACTCAGGCTCGACAAAATCGACCTCAGGCGACGGCGGGGCGTAGCCGGCGTCTGCAGCGGGTGGGCCGGGCACGGTAGCGACCTCGCCGGTGTCCTTTTCATAGATACGATCGATCTGTCGACAGCCCGCCGAAACAAGCAACAGAGCCGCGATACAAAAAGACGAAATGACCTGAACTTTCATAAATTTAGCCCTACTCACAATGGATTAATCGCTCCGCGACTGTGTCGACAGATTTTATGTCAATCCGTAACCATCCGCGAGACGGGGCCGAGTTCAGATCAGCTTTTGACCCGGCAATAGCGGGGGTATCGGCACGCCCAGCGTCTCGGCCACCGCCCGCATCAGCTCACTCTCGCGGGCCGTGACCTGGCGGTCTGCCGCGATCGCCGCAGCGCACGCCTCGATCACTGAACGCTGAGCCTTGGGCGTCAACCCCGCCAACGCGTCAACGGCCTCGGTCAGCCGCCCCATCGATACGCTCTCGCCCGGCAGCAGCTCGACGCCCAACTTCGGTACCCGCTGAGCCGCCGCCTCGAACGCTCGTGACGCTTCCCTGCCGTCGCGGGCTCCGACACGCGACAAAACGGACAGCAACACCGACAACGCTCCCCGGCCATACGAAAGCGGCCGGCCTTTGCCCCCGCCGCCGCGCTCGGGAGCCACCAAATGACGCCAAACCACCTGACGCAGCGCCCACTCGAACAGATCCAGCCGTTGATCGGCGGCGATCAGTGCGTCGAGGTGCTCGTGCCACTGCTCCAGCACCGCCGGGTCCAATCGCGACAGCGCCGGTAGCGACAGGTCCAACAACGGCAGCCGCTGCTCGACCTTGAGTTGGTCCGCCGCGTTGGCGAGGCGGTGCGTCAGCGCCGCGACCGGCCCCAGCGACTGGCTGTCGAGATAAGCCAACTGCTTAGTCCTCACGTCGCCGTCTTTGCGGTCCAGCAGCATGGCGAAGACCACCGCCTGTGCCCCGGTCGTCGTCTGCGCGGCCGAGCGTAGCGTACTCGGCAGGGTCTCAATCAAGTGGTGGGCGTGTTGTAGGTGGGCCGGTGTGAGCTCGCCGATCTGCTCCATCGCCGTCGCCGCAACCGCGCCGGGAGCAAAACCCATCGCGGCGCTGGGCTGGTTTGACGTTTCGGCCGAAGCACGACTCGTCGGCGATGATGAACCGGTAAAACCAGCAGCCCGGTCGTCCGACGAACCTAAGGACGTGACCGGTCGGCCCTCGGGGAACTCACCCTGCCAACGCGGATCAATCCGGCGGATACGTTCGGGCAACGGCGGATGGGTCGCGAAAGCGCCGCCGAGGAAGCTGGTGACGGCGCTGCCGAAGAACATGTGACTGTGTTCGATGGCATGGGCGTTCTGCATTTTGCTACCCGAGGCGAACCCACCGATACGTTTGAGCGCCCCCGAGATCCCGTCCGGGTTCCGGGTGAACTGCACCGCCGAGGCGTCGGCCAGGAACTCACGCTGCCGCGAAATCGCCGCCTGGATCAGCCGACCGAAGAACACGCCGACGTAGCCGATGATGTAGAGCGCGAAGCCGACCAACAAGATCGCTATCGCCGCCCCGCCGTTGTCCTTGCTGTTGCTGCTACGCCGCCTCGTCCCGCCAGAGTAAAACATCGACCGCATGATGACGCCACCGATGACACTGATGACGAGGATGCCGAAGATCACGCCGACGAGCCGTAGGTTGATCCGCATGTCGCCGTTTAGGATGTGGCTGAACTCGTGCGCGATCACGCCCTGCAGCTCGTCGCGGGAGAGTTGTTGCACGCAGCCGCGGGTGACGCCGATGACCGCATCGTCGAGCGACCAACCGGCGGCGAAGGCGTTGATGGCGTCTTCGTGGTCCATCATGTAGACAGTCGGCACCGGGGCCCCCGAGGCGATCGCCATTTCGTGGACGACATTGAGCAGCCGACGCTCGTCCGCATCTGTGGTGTCGGCCTCGATAGGCCGCCCCCCCATCGATTCGGCAACAACTTTCCCCCCTGCCGAGAGTTGTGTCGTTTTCACCAATGAACCGCCGCCAACAACGATCAGCACACCTGCTGCCGTAGCCCCCAGCAATATGAGATAAGGCACTTCCGGCGTAGCCGAGGCGTTGAACTTGCTACCGGTATTCTGATTAGCCATCATCAACGCGGCGATAACCACCACGCCGTAAACCAGCGCGATGATCGAAACCACGGCAGCCGACATCAGCAATATCAGCCGGCCGGTCTTCTTGCGGGCAACGTCCTGATGGTCGAAGAAATCCATGGGCGAGCGGTAATCCCCAGATTAAAACTGGACCTTGACCGCCTCTCGTTTCTCGGGACTATCATCGAGGTCGAGGTAGGCCGAGTCGCTAAAGCCGAAGATGTTGGCGATCAGTACGGGCGGAAACTGCTTCTTATACTCGTTGTAACGCGTCGCCGCATCGTTGTAGCCCTGACGGGCGAAAGCGACCTTGTTCTCGGTGGCGGTCAACTCTTCGGTGAGCTGCATCATGTTCTGATTGGCCTTGAGATCAGGGTATGCCTCAGCCACCGCCATCAGCCGCCCTAACGCTCCGGTCAACGCGCCCTCGGCTTGTCCCAGGTTGCCCATTGCCGCGAGATTAGACGGGTCGCCAGCCACCTCGACGCGAGCCTGGGTGGCCGAGGCTCGAGCCGCCATAACCGACTCAAGGGTTTCCTTCTCGTGAGCCATGTAGCCCTTGGCCGTTTCGACGAGGTTAGGGATCAGGTCATACCGCCGTTCGAGCTGCACGTCGATCTGAGCAAAAGCGTTCTTACCCCGCTCGCGAAACGAAACGAGCTTGTTGTACATCGAGATCACCACGAGCACGACGACGACAAGGACAATGACCGCAACCACGGCGAATATCAGCGTCGCCGCGCCGGCGGCAAGTTGACCGAGGCTGAGCGGGAGGGCAAACAAGACTTGGGATAGGTTCATAGCTAGAGCTTCTCCACGGGTTAGTGTGACCAAGTTCACTGAAAGTATCTTGCATCAACATGACGCAGGGGAGAGAAAACAGGTCGTTGGATTCACATTTCCATGAGATATCTAAACGACAACGCCCAACTTTGCTAGGCCAAAACCTCGCTGATTTGCCGCTTTAGGTCAATCGCCGCCTTCTCAACGGCTGAGGGCCAGTCGGTGTCTGCCGGGTTGTAGGCGTAGAGCACAGACCGGCTGGCAGTAATGATCGCGCCGGTGCCATCGGGTTTGAAACAGGCACGTACGTCATCCGCCGAGCCCCCCTGAGCGCCGAAACCGGGCACCAGGAAGATTTGCTGCGGCATGCGTTGACGGAGCGACGCCGCGTCCTCGGGCTTGGTCGCCCCGACCACGGCTCCGAGCAGCGAATATCCACTTTCGCCGACGTCGCGGCAACCCAAGTCGGCGACCATATCGGCAACCGCCTCGGCGACAGTGCGACCGTCTTCCAAACTTAGGCCTTGCAGCTTGTCACCTCCGGGGTTCGACGTCCTCACCAATGCGAACAGGCCCTTGCCCGCGGCGGCACCGGCTTTAAAAAACGGCTCAAGACCGTCTAGCCCCAGATACGAATTGACCGTCAAAGCATCGCAGCCTACCGCTGAGTCTTCTTCGCCAACAAGCAAACCGGATGCGTAGTGGGCAGAACTGGTCCCGATATCGCCGCGTTTGGCGTCACCGATGATGAACAACCCCGCCTCACGGCCCGCTTGCACCACACGCTCATAAACCGCGTAACCCTGGCTTCCATAACGCTCAAAGCAAGCTATTTGGGGCTTAATCGCGGGTACATGTTCGGCAACCGCACTAATTACCTCCAGGCAAAATTTCTCGATTGCCGCCAACGGGTCAAGGCCGCTCATTACATCGGGAAGTTTATTAAACACCGGATCAATCCCAACGCAGACCGGAGCGCCTTTGCTCCTACACGCCGCGATCAATCGGTCGGCGGCATGAATATTATTTTCGGCTTCTTTCATCGACAGCATGCTAACCCAAACTTACCAGGTATTCTGAGATAGCTTTCGTATCCGGTAATCATTGAACCCCCCGCCCCAGGTGCGGACGCAGCATCCAAAGAAACGTTAGTCCCCCAACGACCGCGGTAAACACCCCCAGCGGCACCACGCCGACGTTCCACCAGCGGGCCAGAGCAGCACCCGCCGCGTCACTGAGGATCACCAATGACGCGCCTATTAGCATCGAACACCATAACAGGCCTCGATGGCTCGGCCCCACCAGCAGCCGCGCAACGTGTGGACCGACCAATCCAACAAAGGCAATCGGCCCGGCCAGCACCACCGCGCCAGCCGCAAGACCGCTCGACACAAAAAATAACACCAGCCGTAGCCGCCGCAGATTAACCCCCATCGCCTCGGCCTCTCCGGGTGATAGCGTAGCCACATCCATCGCTCGAGCCTGCCGCCAAAGCAACCAAAATCCTGTCAGCAAAAATCCACCTATCGAAAATAGTAGCCAAGGGAAACCTACCCAAAACGTACTGCCGTCTTTGATCACTCCAGTAAGCCAGGATGCAACTGCCCCGTGATCGACATTGAGGTAACCCATCATCCACTCGCTCAACTCTACTCTCAGCAGATTGGGCTGTAGATGCACCGCCAGCATAATCAACGCCCCGTTAATCGTGCTCAACACAACCCCCGTAAGCAACAAGCCCAACGGGTCGAGTACACCACGACGTCGGCTGGCCAGGTACACGACCAACATACAGAATGCCGCCCCAATACCGGCCCCGCCAAAGCCCACTCCTAGCGAAAGACTTAAAGCAGCTGCGAGCAAACGCTGCCCCACGATCCCCGCGGCCGCCCCGGTCGATAGTCCAAGGATAAACGGTTCCGCCAAGGGGTTGCGCAGCAAAGCCTGCAACGCCACACCCGCTACCGCCAACGCGGCCCCCACAACCGCCGCAACAACTAGCCGGTCCCCACGGTATGCCAGCACGATCCATGCGTCACTACCCAACGAAAAACCAAAACGCGAGGTACCTACCACAAGTCGCAGAAACACCACTCCGACGAATACTACGAGCAGACAGATCGCCACATATCGATTGTCTGTTTTTTTAAGGCGATTCACGAAACACCTCCGCGATCGGCTCGGCCAGATCGGGGTTTAACGCAACCGCCATCGATACCGCGGTCGTCACCATGGACGGCCCGGGCAGCAGTACTGCGGGGTCATTCAGCAAGTAAACCCGACCATTTTTCATTGCCGGCAGATCGAGATCCCGCAGGGGATCAAGCCGCGAATCGTCCTCGCTCAGTAAAGGCGGCTCGCCGGGCATCAACAAAAAAATCACCTCCGGGGCGAGCGCCCACAACTTCTCGCGGTCGTAAACCGGCGCGGATACCGTCGCATCCGACGCTGCGTTTGTGCCGCCGGCGATTTGCAGTAATTCATCACTAACTGTGTTCGGCCCGCAGGCCATCATAATTTCGGTATTGAAAATCATTAGACATCGGGGGCGATTACGCCCGGCAGTCAGGGCCGAGAATGCCGCCAGTTGCTGACGCATCTCCTGCGCTAAAGGCTCCGTTTTCTCTTCACGTCCGATCGCCCGCCCGATCTTTTCGATGATCGCGATACCTTTTTCGACACGGGTAGGGTAATCGGCCTGTAAAAGAATAAAATGGCCCTGCTCGGCCAAATGCTTAACACGACCCTGTAACTTGACTTGTCCCGTCGTAGCCAAGACGTGTGTCGGCGCAAGCGTAATTAAACGCTCCAAATCTAAGTCGTTAAAAGGGCCAACGCTAGGCGTATCCAGAGGCGCAACTTGGTCGATATTGCCAACCGCTACGATCGCATCTTGGAGGCCGAGTTCGATCAACACCTGCGTGATTGCTGGGCTTAGTGAGACGATCCGCAGTTGTTCTTCGGTATAAGTAGGCTGCTGCCGTTCGCCGCACGCGGTAATTGCCCCCGCAACACAAAAGTAAATTACTAACAAACACCAACAAGAGCTTGGCCATGGTCGCTTAAGAATCTGCATCAGCGTCATTGCCTGCAGAGGATTCGACTTCGCTCTCCATTCCCACTTTCGCAGCCGGTTCAACCTTCTCTGTCGCCTGCGCATCCGACGGCACAAAAGTCACTTGCGAATCAGGTTCCTCCGCGTATTCCTCAAAAGCAGTCCCGTCGACGTCGCGACGGAGTAATAGATACAGCCAGGTCTGGGCGGTAAAAAAATAGCTCGCAGCATAAGCGATCGAAACGCCGAAGAGTAAAGCCGACCAAACACGGATCAACCAAGATGTCGCTTTTTCGGTCGACGACAAACCTGAGGTATTCAAGTCCCCGAGCGGTTGACCGAGTTGCGGAACGGGTAAAAGCTCGTCAAACCCACCTACCCACACTCCCGTCGCTGAGCGGGCAAACCAGAGGGTGAAAAAAACCACCGTACCGACGACCAGATAAGTCAGTGCTCCGTACACCATCATGACAACAGTAAGCAGCAGATAACGGATGGGGCGGTAAAGCAGAAATGTGAAAACCCGCGAAACGACGTCGAATGCGTCCGTACCTTCGACCGCCAACGCCGATGGCAGCATTCCCGCACCTAGAGCCGCGAAGATCACACAACAAGCCGCAATAAAGCCGACAAACAACATGAGTCCAAAAAGTAATCCCCCGACTACGTTGAGCCCAGGAACATTGAATAAAACGACTCCGACTACCGCCAACAGCAACCAAATCACACCCGCTATAAACAGCGAGATCAGTGGCGAAACAATAAACCACGCCGCACGGGGCAAGGTAAACCTTGCGGTTTCGAATAGACCTACCGTCGTACCGGCGCAGGCTTGAGTCGCCGCCAACCGGGCAATCGAACCGCCCATTAGCATCAGCACTAGGCCGACGTGGCTAACCAGCAATACAAAAAACCACGGGTGTTGCTCCCATACGCCAGCAGGGACATCGATGACCATACCCCGTAAAGCCCCGATGACTCCGAGACGACCAGCCTCAAAGTCTGACGACGCGGACAACGCCCCAATCCCAAGGTCAAGGCTAACCGCGGCGGTTATGAGTTGGCTGAAATAAGCCAATTCGAGGTTGAGCGTAGATTCAAAAATGTAGTACGAGCTGTTCGACGGGCCTTCTTGCTCGCCCCAAATAAAATCTAATCCGACTCCGCCGAAATAAATCAGTAATAACATTAGCAGCCCCAACAGCAGCTTCGTGGGCTGTAACGCCATCCGGAATGAATCGAACAGCCGAAGCGTTGGAAACGCCGTAAGGAAATCAACGCCTTCGAGGCGGACGCGGTGTGCGGAATCAGGCATAAGCGTACTGCTCCCGAGGTAGGCTCGGCATAATAAACTCGGAAGATGGCCCCTGCGCGCTAGATTGTTTTTGAACAGAAAACACTTTTTTAAACTTTAAGAAATAAAATGTAACTTAAACAGCTTTGCTCGTTATTTAATTAGCAATTTCCTGTTTCGATCGCGTTGATCTTCTCGATCCGCCGGGTATGGCGGCCGCCTTCGAAACTGGTCGTCAAAAAAATCTCGACAACACGATCGATTGTTCGGTCGCCCATAAGGTCTGCAGCGAGACAGAGGATATTTGCATCGTGGTGACGGCGGGCCATTTCCGCTCCCAGTTCGTCTAGAGCAAGTGCGCCCCGGACGCCTTTCACTTTATTTGCAGCGATACATGAGCCAATACCTGAACCACACACTAATATGCCCCGGTCAGCCTCACCAACGGCAACCGCATGCGCAACGGGGAAAGCGGTATCGGGGTAGTCGATCGTCCGCCTTTCATGACTATTGAACGCTAACAGAGAATGTCCAGCCACTTCTAGGCTGACGGAAAGTTTATTCAGAATAACGTCACCGCGGTGGTCGGCACCCAGGGCGATTCTCACAACAACTACTCCTTCAGCCGGGCTTCGAGGGCACTCTGGATTTGGCAGGCTGTCTCTTGATAAACCGAAAGGTCAGCGCCGAATGGGTCGCTGATATCCCTGTCGGGATCGAGCCGCTGAACCTTGGTCTCAGCATGAGGATACTGAGCCAAAACCGCCTGACGGTGCGACGAGGTCATTGTGTAAATCTGATCGACCTCGTTTATTAAGTCTGCCGTTAGCATCCGAGACCGGTGCCCGGTCAAGTCTAGCCCTATCAAATCCATCGCCTCAATCGCTTCGCCACTGGCCGGATGCCCCTCTCCTGCAAAGACACCGGCCGAGCCCACGGTCACTCCTGGCTCGTCTGCAAGTACTCGCTTCGCCATAACCTCGGCCATGGGCGATCGGCAGGTATTGCCGGTACAGACTAAAAGTAAGTGAAAACGTGACATAAAACACAGACTAAGGCAGATTTAAACAGCTTTGGGTGCAAATTATTGTAACGTTAGATTTTCATTCGGCTCGGGGCTCGACCTGAGTCGCGACCGCCCTAAGGTAGCCATCGAGGTAACGATCGATAAAGAGTTGTATCCCGTGGGTTGTCAGCTCGTGGTCAGTGCCCCAGATGCAGGCCTGAAGATCGATGAAGTCGGGGTCTATTTGGAGCAGCACGTCAGCTTCTTTATTTTCTTCGGTGAGGTGCTTGGCAAGGTAGGCCGACAACGCGTTGACGCCCGGGCCTCCGATACAGATCGTTGGCAAAGCCCGCAGGTCTTCGTGGTTGAGATACCAAAGGTCAGTACAGACGATCGGTTCGAGCTCAACGCCGAGTTGAGCCTGATACCGCTCTTTCCACTGCTCGATCTCTTCGACCATCCGGTAAGCCAGCGGCCTATCGGCCTCCTCAGCCCTCAGGTGTGACCCCACAACGATCATGACGCGGTGCGGTGCCTCGGGTTGGGCTTGATCATCAGACATCGTTTCAGGGTAACCGCTGGCACCGTTTTCTCATAAAGCCTCTGCCGTCTGTCGCGAAATTTACCCACGCACAAAAATGGCACAGGCTGAATTAAATTTTCGCTTTTAGGCGAATACGCGAGAAAAAATCGCGACTCTATGGTTCATACCCCGCCCATCAGCACCGCTAGCAGCCCCTTCTGGGCGTGGAGTCGGTTATGGGCCTGCGAAAAAACCCGGCTCGACGGGCCGTCAATCACCTGGTCGGTAATCTCGACCCCGCGATAGGCGGGCAGACAGTGCAGCACAATCGCGTGCTCCGCGGCTTGATTGACCAGCGGCCGATTGATCTGGAAGCCTTCGAACGCCTTAAGTTTCGCTTCTTTCTCGCCCTCTTCGCCCATCGACACAAACGTATCGGCGTAGATCACGTCGGCACCCCGGACCGCTTCTTCGGGGTCTTTTGTGATCTTCATAAAGTCGTCTTGCGGCAAAGCGTATCCCTCGGGGCTTGCCAGCGTAAAATTCATACCCAAAGCCCTGCAGATGGCCGCCAAGCTGCGAGCGACGTTATTACCGTCACCAACGAACGCCACCGTCCGGCCTGCGACATCGAAGCCGCCCAATTCCGGCGAAGGCGAAAACTCGTCGATAATGGTCATCGCATCGGCCAAAGCTTGGGCCGGGTGCGAGTGGTCCGAGAGCATGTTGACGATCGGCACCGTCGAGGAAGTCGACATCTCGACGAGGTGTTCGTGCTTAAAAACCCGGGCGGCAATACCGTCAACCATCCCGGCGAGGACACGGGTCACATCGCCGACCGATTCACGGTCACCCAGGCCCACCTCGTTCTGGCCCAGAACGATTGCGTGGCCGCCGAGCTCATTCATCGCCTGCTCAAAGCTTACCCGGGTGCGCAGAGACGGCTTCTGGAACAGCATCGCTAGAGTTTTGCCCGCCAGCATCGGCTCGTTGCCGATACCTCGGCGACGTTCGTCACGCAGCTTAATACCAACTTCGAGCATATACCGGATTGTGTCAGAACTGTGGTCCGCGATATTAAGGAAGTGTCGCATGGGTCGTGCGTGATTAGCAAGCGGTTAACGGATAAAGCGGTGAAGTGTCGGGTGGTCTAGCGAACTCAAAGACGGTTCACAGAACGATCTCGGTACCGATGCCGGTGTCGGTGTAGACCTCTAGCAGCAATGAATGGGGGATCCTGCCGTCAATGATGTGGGCCTTGCGAACGCCCGCGCCGACGGCGGTGAGGCTGGCCTCGACTTTGGGCAGCATGCCTGCGGAGATCACGCCGGTCTCGATCAAGCCGTCGATCTGCGATCGGGTCAGATGGGTAGCCAAGTCGGCGACATCTTCGCTACGGCGGATGCCGTGAGTGTCGGATACAAGTACCAATTTCTCTGCATCGATCGCCGCAGCGACGTGGCCGGCGACAGAGTCGGCGTTTATGTTCAGCTTGCCGCCGGCCGCGTCGCGGGCAATCGGTGCGATAACTGGGACGATCCCGGCGTCGAGGATCGCGTTGAGCAGGTCCGCATTAACCCAATCGACCTCACCAACCAGTCCGATGTCGATTTTTCTACCGCCCTCACCGTCCAGTTTGAGCACCTTGCCGAAAACCACGCAGCTCGCCAGGCTGTGTAATCCCATGCCCCGGCTGCCGAACGAGCCCACGGTTTCGACGATGCCTTGATTGATCTGGTTAACCAGGACGTGCTCCGCAATCGCCAGCGTGCGTTCGTCCGTATACCGCCGGCCTTGTACGAACTGCGCCTCCAGACCGGCCTTGGTCATGGCGGCATTGATCGCTTTTCCCCCGCCGTGGACCATGATCGGCCGCATGCCAACGCTGGCCATGAAGCAGACGTCCTGCACCAGCGATGCCAGGGTGTCCGGCTCGTCCATGATCGACCCGCCGATTTTGACCACGACCACCGCTCCCGCAAATTTACGGATATAGGCGTGGGCCTCGACGAGGGCGGCTGCTTTATCGATGGCGTGCTGCATGGTCAGGCTCCCAAAACGAACCGGGCGGCAAAATTTCGAGCCACGCAGTGTATCGACCGCGATCCACACCGACAAACAAGCGTCTTCGCGTGCCTAGGTTTCCTCTGCCGCGTCGGCGATCTGTACGGACCACTCTGCGACCTCGCGGATCGGTGTCGGATTTAACTTGTAAACACGCTGCCGCCCAGAACGCCGTTGCCGGACAACTTTGGCCTTACGCAATACCTGGAGATGCTGCGACATGGCCGGCAGGCTGACTTTGAATGGCTCAGCAAGTTCGCCGACAGTTAGCTCGTTTTCACTTAACATCTCCACCACCTTCCGCCTTATTGGGTGGGCTAGGGCCATGTACGCATCGGTTTTGGTAGTATGAGGGCGGCTCACGAAGGACAAGTTTTAACTTAAGAGTAAGCTCGTGTACAGCGTTCATTCTCATCGGCCAGAGTTTGGGGGGTGCGGTAGCCGGATACAGGCTGCAGTTTTCCTGGCGTTTTTTTCTGTCGCGTTTTTCGGATGCGAATCGCCGACGATAGACCGGCTTGACCTCGAAGCACAAAGGATCATTGATGCCCAAATAGACCGCAGCCTAGGCGTTAACAGTCAGTCCAATACCGCGGTCCCGCTAATCAAAATTGATGAAAAAACGACTGCAGAAGAATACGACCCGGTAACTGTAAATACCTCAGCAGATGCTCTCACCGTCGAACCCGCCCCCGATGTCGGAGAAGTCGCCTACCCCACGATTCTCGACGACGGCAACAAGCCGGATACCCTCCGACTAGACCTCGAGGGAATCATCGCCCAAGCCATCGAGTTTTCACCCCAATACCGCAGCGAAAAAGAAGGCCTCTACCTCACTACCCTGAGCTTGATCATCGAACGTCACGAGTGGGGACCGCGCTTCTTCTCGACCATTACCGGCCAGGTCGACGGGGTTCCCGAAGCCGGCGACAACGACACCGCCCTCAGCCTTATCGGCTCGCTCGGCGTCACTCAGCGGCTGCCGTATGGGGGTACGATTTCAGCCACCGCGTTGGTCGATTACGTCCGCTTTCTTGAGCAAGCGGCGACGAACACTCTTCCCGAAGATAGCCAGTCGGCCGCACTTTCGGTATCGTTAGATCTCCCACTGCTACGTGGGGCGGGCAGCACCGCAAACACGGTTGAGACCCGAATTCAGGCTGAGCGTAACCTCATTTATGCGGTCCGTGGTTTCGAGCGTTTCCGACGCGAATTTTTTGTCGATATTGCCGCAATCTATTTCGATATCGTCCGCCGCCAACGCCAACTCGCCAACCAAGAACTCCAACTGCGTAATTTCGAAAACTCGGCGCGGTTATTTATCGCGTTGGCTGAGGCAGGGCGAGAGGCTTTTTTCCGAGCCGAGCGTGCTGAGCAGCGTGTATTACAGGCCCGTAATGCCCTAATTAATCAACAGGAGGCCTACGCCGCCACCCTCGACTCGCTCAAGATCCTCATCGGGATCGAAACCACCCGTTCACTCGAAATCATCCCGGTCGAGATCGAAGTGCCCGAAGTGCTGCTGGACACCGATAGCTCTGTCGCCACCGCTCTCAAAGAGCGACTCGATCTGCAAACCGACCGAGATCTCGTCGATGACGCTACCCGAGACGCCAAGATAGCCCGCAATCAACTTCTGCCCGATCTCGACCTCGACGCGGACCTCTTGATACCGACCGACGAGACGCGGGACGTGGGTGGGCTAGACTTCGAAGCCGAGGACGGCGAATTTGCTGTAGGCCTTACGCTGGGCTTACCGCTAGATCGCAAGATCGAATACGCCGACTACCGCGCTGCTCTGGTACTACTCGAACGCGAGAAACGAGACTTTCGAGTTGAGCAGGACCGGGTTGCTTTGGAGGTTCGCGAAGCGGTTCGGGCGATCCAGCAGGCAGAATTCATACTTCAACTACAAGACCGGGCGGTACAGATTAACGAACGCCGGGCTCAGCAAATCGAGATTAACCAGCGTGATCTGGGACCCAACGAGGTCATCGACGTTCAAGAAGACCTGCTAGACGCCCGTAACGACCGAGATGAGGCCGCTTCAGACCTCAAGATCAGTATCCTCGACTACCTACTATCCACCGGGCAGCTACGCATCGGGCCTGATGGTCGCTGGCTCGCTCCGGGGAGGTTGTCGCTACCCGTTGATGAAGAATCGATTGATCCCGTCTCTTAAAATTTTTAGCGGACTACAATTACGATAGTTGTCCTAGCAATTTTATTTTTATACAAGTCCGGAAAGCCCTCTCCACATGAAGCAAAAAGACTCTTGGTATAGGTCTTGTGATGCTCAGATGAGCCGTTGTAAGGGCGTAGCGCGTTTGGGGTGGATCATAGCCATAGCCGTGATGGTTGGAGCGATCGGATTGGTATCTGCAACGATCGGAGACGGCGCAGAACAGGACGAAAGTGCAACCGCTAGCGGTGTTGAGTGGTATCGCGTACAGACACGTAGCTTCGAACTCACCGTAACCGAATCTGGAGACCTAGATGCGGTAGAGCGGGTTGAGATCAAAAGTAAAGTTGAAGGCCGTCCTGAGATTATCTATCTCGTCGAAGAAGGCACAGAAGTGAAGGCCGGCGAGGTCTTGGTCCGCCTGGATAGCGACGACCTAAGAACCCGGATTGAAGAATCGGTTCTCGCCGTAGAGAAAGCTCGGGCCGACGAGATCTTTGCCCGCCGCGGCCTAGATATTGAACGTAATGAAGCCCGAGCCCGTCAATCGGTCGCCGAAGTCAACCTAGCTTTAGCTAAGCTTGAGTTGGCCAAATGGCAAAAGGGCGACGTCCCACAGGCCCGCCGAGAGCTC
Organism: Planctomycetota bacterium; assembly: GCA_038747275.1. Classification (GTDB taxonomy): domain Bacteria; phylum Planctomycetota; class Phycisphaerae; order Phycisphaerales; family Phycisphaeraceae; genus Algisphaera. The sequence continues at coordinate 465,815 of JBCDJW010000001.1, forward strand.
AACCTCGAGTTTGAAAAAGCACAGCGTCTTGTGGAACGTACCAAACGCGACTACGAAATTAGCCGAGAGCTTTTCGCGCAGAAATTCATCAGCGAAAACGACCTCGAAGACAGCGAGATCGAGAAACTCGAAGCCGCCGAAGGTCTACTTAGTGCTGAGTTAGCCAAGTCGGTCTACAACCTTTACACCTACCAAACCGAGCGTCAGCAGAAACAATCAGACCTCGATCAGGCCACATCCGATCTCGAACGCGAAATCGCTAAAAACGAAAGTGAAATCGCCCGGCTGGAAGCCGATCTGGCCAGTAAAAAACAAACCCTGCTGATACGAGAAGAAAAACTCCGTGCCCTTCAAGAGCAGCTAGAGGCCAGCGAAATTACCGCACCCAAAGACGGTATCGTCGTCTACGCTACATCCGTAGGCCGACGATCTCGCCGCGGCGACCCGATGGCCGAGGGGCGACAGGTCCGTTTCAACGAAACCATCCTTTACATCCCCAACATCACTCAGATGGTTGCCAATCTTTCGATCGCCGAGGCTTACGAACCACTGGTCCGCGTGGGACAAGACGTTCGGGTCACGGTCGACGCCCGCCCGGGCGAGGTATTTACCGGCAGCATCGATCGCACCACCCCCCTTGCCGAGTCTGGCGGCTGGCTAAACCCTGGACAACGCGAATTCACCGCCCGTGTCCGCCTCGACGCCGAACCCTCAGCCGACCTTAAACCCGCGATGCGTTGCACCGGTGAGATATCGGTTGGCGTAGTCGAAGAAGCCTTGGCGGTACCCGTGCAGGCGGTGTTTACCGAGGGCGAAGACCACTTCTGCTACACGCCCGCAGGCGGTGGGCGCGTGCAACGGCAGTCCGTTGATATCGGCCGAGCGTCAGAAACCCTCGTCGAAATATTGTCAGGACTCGCTGCGGGTGATCGCGTTTTGTTACGCAACCCGCTGCCCGGTGAACTCCTTGACGATGCGTGAGACCTCTCACGTCGTATTTTTGCAAAGGTCTAGTGATCTGGTCTACCATCTGGTATGCAAATCGCCGTCATCTGTTGTTCGTTAAATCCCGAAAGCCGATCCACTGCCATGGCCGAGTCTCTACGGGCGCCTTTAGCTAAAACCGGAGCCGATATAGATTGGATCGACTTGCGTGAACACGATCTGCCGCTCTGTGATGGCGGCCCAGCGTACGGCAGCCCCGTCGTTCAAGCTTTAGTAGCAAGACTTACGGCCGCAGACGCCGCGATCTTCGCCCTTCCAATCTACAACTACGATGGAAACGCAGCGGCGAAGAACCTCATCGAGCTCACCGGCAAGGGCGTTTGGCTGAACAAAACCGTCGGCTTCCTCTGCTCGGCCGGCGGGCGTGGCAGCTTCATGTCGATCATGGGCCTGGCCAACAGCCTGATGCTCGACTTCCGCTGCGTGATCGTGCCGCGTTTTGTCTACGCCGACAACAGCGACTTCGCCACCGGCAGTACAGCCCCGCCAGCCGACGTCGAGGCCCGCATCGTTGAGCTAGCCGAGGAAACCATGCGGATGGCATCAGCTTTATCGCAAGCCGACGCGGTAGGCTAAGCACAAAATCTCCGAAAATCACCCCACATCGACCAGCCCTAAAGCCGGGCCGTACTGCAGCATGAGAACCTTCCGCAGCTTCTCGTGTTCGGCTGACCGCAACTCCGGGTCGTCAGTAATCATGGATTTTGCGTCCCGCTTGGCCAGTTGCAAGAGGTCGAGGTCGTCGGGGATTTGAGCCTGCTTCATCGGCGGCAGGCCGGACTGTTTGGTGCCCAATATTTCCCCCATACCGCGGATTTGTAGGTCCAGTTCGGCCACCTTGAACCCGTCATTCGTCGACACAATCGCGTCCATCCGAGCTACCGCATCGTCGGTCGTCGGGTCGGCGACAAACACGCACAACGACCGGCGGTTCGAACCGCCCCGCCCCACCCGGCCTCGTAGCTGATGCAGTTGGGCCAGCCCGAAACGCTCGGCGTGTTCGATAACCATTACCGTAGCGTTGGGCACATCGACGCCAACCTCGACCACCGTGGTCGCTACCAAAACATCGATCTCCCCAGCCCGGAACTTGTCCATCACTTTCTGCCGGGTTTCCTGCTTGAGTCGACCGTGCACCGTGCCGATCACGAAGCCGCCAAAGAAGCGCTCCTTTAGCTGCTTCGCCAAGGCGTTAACGGACTTGAGCTGGGCAGAGTTTTCGCCGGTTTCGCCGGATTTTCTCATGGCCGAATCGATCGCCGGGACTACAACATACGCCTGCTCGCCGCGCTCCAGCCGGGTCCGCAGGTAGCGGTAAACCTCGTCGGCCTGCTCGGGCCCAACCACCCGGTTCTGGATCGGCATCCGCCCGGGGGGAAGGCCCGTCAGCGTTGTGTTGTCCAGATCACCCAGCAGCGTTAGGCTCAGCGTCCTCGGGATCGGCGTCGCGGTCATGACCAGCGTATGCGGTACCTTTTCTCGATCATCGGCCCGCTCCTTGCCGGCTTCAGGGGGTTGACGGAGCGTCGCACGCTGCATAACGCCGAAACGGTGCTGCTCGTCGATAACCACGACGGCCAGGTCACGGAACGTCGTCGAGGCCGAGAGCAACGCGTGCGTCCCGACGATCAAGTCTGCCTCGCCCGATGCGATCGCCTCGGCGTCGTCTTTCTGTTTGCCGGTGAGCAGCGCCACACGCACGTTGGTCCCCGCCAACATGTTCGAGATCGACAAAAAATGCTGCTCCGCCAATAGCTCGGTCGGGGCCATCAACGCCCCCTGCTTCCGGTCCGCCACAGCCATTAGTAGCGCATACAACGCCACCACCGTCTTGCCCGCGCCCACATCGCCCTGCAGCATCCGGTTCATCGGCCGCTCCCGCGACAGGTCTGTTGCGATCTCCGCGACGGCCGCCGACTGCGTCTCGGTTAAGTCGAACGGAAAGCGCTGACGGATGTGCTGGTCGATCGCGTCCGAATGGTTGAGGGCCGGAGCAACGAACTTTCGCTCGACCTCTGCCGCTCGCATTGCGATACCCAGTTGCAGCAGCAGCAGCTCATTGAACGCCAGCCGCCGCCGGGCAGCCTTGGGCTCATCAGGATCGACTGGGCGGTGGATCATCCGTAGCGCCTCGCTCAACGTGGGCATGTTGTGGTGTCCAAGCATTTTTCCCGGAAGCGGATCGGTCACCAGCGGCAACGCCCACGGCAAGACGTCGTCCAGCAGCCTTTCGATCATCACCGACGAAAACTTCTCAGTCGCCGGATACACCGGCCGCAGCCGTTCACCGGCTGCCTCGGGCTCGTCGTCTTCGCGTAGGACTTCCCACTTAGCCGAGACCATTTGCGGGTAGTCGCCGAACATCTTGGCCTTACCCTGCACCCGCAGCGTCAGCCCCGGCATGATTTTCTCCCGAAGGTACCACGCGTTGAACCAGACGAGCATCAGGGTGCGTCCGCCCACTTGATCCGAATCATCCCTCAGTGTCGCCTCGAACCGCCCCTTCTTGCCGTAACCCATCGAGGGCACCCACCGACACGCCACGACTTGGCCCCTGGCCGAACCAACGGTCTTCCCGTCCGTCGGAAGGTCCGCGATGATTCCCTCCGCCGCCTCTTTCTCGTACCGCATCGGTGTATGCCGCAGCAGGTCCGTCACCGTATGGATATCCAAACGGCGCAACGCGGCCGCCCGCCCCTTGCCGATCCCCGGCAGGTCTTCGACCCGCGTTACCAAGCGTTTTTCGGATGGTTGTTGATTTTTCGCCATTGAGTAACGCAGATTTTAAACCGTTACTCGTCCGTCACGCATCCCTCGGATGCTGTCTTCACATTCTTGATATATTTATACAACGTGCCACGGCGAACTTTAAACGGCGGAGGCTTCCAACCTTTGCGTCGCTCTTCCAACTCTTCCGGAGAAACATCCATGTTGATCTCGCCGTTTTCGGTATCGATCGTCACAGGATCGCCGGTCTTAACCAGAGCGATGGGGCCACCGACCTGGGCCTCGGGAACGACGTGACCGATGATGAAGCCATGGCTGCCGCCGGAAAATCGACCGTCAGTCATGAGGGCCACGTCTTTGATGAGGCCGGCTCCCGCAACAGCGGAAGTCGGTGTGAGCATCTCGGGCATGCCGGGGCCTCCCTTCGGACCTTCGTAGCGAATGATGATAACGTCGCCCTTCACAATCTCGCCGCGTTCGAGGCCGTCGAGCATGTCTTCTTCGCAGTCGTAGACGCGGGCGGTACCCTTGAAGACGGTGCCCTCTTTGCCGGTGATCTTGCCGACGCAGCCCTCGGGAGCGAGGTTGCCGCGCATAATCTGGAGGTGGCCGGTGGTCTTGAGCGGGTCGTCGAGCGGGCGGACCATATCTTGCACGCCAGAGGTGGTCGTCGGATCGCCGAACGGCGGGATGCCGGGTAGGTCGGCGACGTTCTCGGCGATCGTCTTACCGGTGACGCTCATCTGGTCGCCGTCGATCATGCCTTTTTCGATGAGGAACTTCATCAACGCGGGCGTGCCGCCCAGGCCGTGAAGCTCTTCCATAACGTATCGGCCCGACGGCTTGAGGTCGCAGATCAGCGGAGTCGTGTCGCTCATCGCCTGCCAGTCGTCGATGGTCAGATCGATGTCGAAGGCCCGAGCCATCGCGATCGTGTGCAGCACCGCGTTAGTCGATCCGCCGGTGATAATGATGAGGCGCATCGCGTTGAGAAAACTTTGCTTAGTGACGATATCGCGTGGCTTGAGATCGAGTTCGAGCAGGTTACGTATTGCGTGACCGGCACGGACCGCTTCGTCTTGTTTCTCCTGGTCTTCAGCTGGAGTACAGGACGAATACGGCAAGGCCAAACCCATGCACTCGATCGCGCTGGCCATCGTGTTGGCCGTATACATGCCGCCGCAGGCCCCGGCTCCAGGGCAGGAGTTTTCGACGATTTCTTTGCGTTGATCCTCGGTAATACTGCCAGCAATAGACTGGCCGTAAGACTGGAACGCGCTGACAATATCGAGTTTGAGTTCTTCGCCGTTGATGGTCGTACAGCCGGGCTTAATCGTGCCTCCATAGACCATAAGGGCCGGGCGGTTGAGTCGGGCCATGGCGATAACGCAGCCGGGCATGTTCTTATCGCAACCGGGCAGGGTGACTAAGCCGTCGTACCACTGAGCCCCCATGATGGTCTCGATCGAGTCAGCGATAAGATCACGCGACTGCAGCGAAAAGCCCATGCCGTCGGTCCCCATGCTGATGCCGTCGGACACGCCGATGGTATTGAAACGCATGCCCACGCAGTCGGCCGCAACCGCACCTTCTTTAACCTTGTTACCAAGATCGTGGAGGTGCATGTTGCAGGGGTTGCCCTCGTACCAGACGCTGGCGATGCCGACCTGCGGCTTGTCCATGTCTTCACGGGTCATGCCGGTGGCGTGCAGCATCGCCTGAGATGCGCCTTGGCGGGCGGTCTGGGTGATTGTCTTTGAGAAGCGGTTTAGGTCAGCGGTCATGAATAATTGGGTTGTGTACGGGTTAAAAGGCTGTCGTCTTGATTTGGTTGCTAGGAAGCCACGAAGACGAAAACCTAAGCCATATAGTTTAGCTATTGCACGCGGGCAGCGTCGTCTCCATGATCGATCGGTAAAGATCAACGCCTTTTTCAATCTGATCGACATCCACCCACTCGTCTTTGGTGTGTGCGGGATGGGGTGAACCAGGGCCGAGGACTATAGAAGATATTCCGGCAGCGTCGTAATACGAGGCGTGGGTCGCGAACGGCGCCCCAAGTGTTAATGTGGCTAAATTTTGCTGATCAAGTATTTTTTTGATGTACTCAACCAGGGAACCGTTATTTCGGGTGGTCAGTGGGGGATGGTCAACTTGAACCGTGTGTTCTACGCGGATAGGGTCTCTCAAATCGCCGAGACGAGCGATTTGCTGCAGGAATTCCGTGATAACTTTGGCAGATTCTTCACCGGGGGCTAACCGACGATCGATCTCAATCGTGCAGTGGTCGGGAACGATGTTGGGGGCGCTGCCGCCGCGGATGGTATTGATCGAACAAACCGCGGGCCCGGCCAAAGGGTGCTCAGCCTTCAGCGATGGGATGTATTCATTTTCTATCGCGTCGATTATTTTTACCATCGCGCTGATTGCGGAGACGCCATCGTGGGGCGTTGAAGAATGGCAAGCCTTCCCGCGTGTCGTTAACGACAAACGAAGGCATCCGTGGTGAGCGATTACAGGACGCAGTTCGGTGGGCTCTCCCACAATGACCGCCGAGGGACGCCAGCCGAGATCAGGTAAGTCATTATTGATGAACGACGCCACTCCCTCCATCGCCACTTCCTCATCGACACCAAATAAAAGAGCCAGGTTATTTGGTTGCGATGCCTGGCTATTCTCCGTATAGCACTGATACATCGCCCAAAGCATCGCTGCACCGGTTCCTTTGGTATCGCATGCTCCCCGCCCCCAGACCCTGCCGTCCCGCAGCTCGCCGGAGAAAGGCTCGATAGTCATCCCCTCAACCGCAACCGTGTCGAGGTGGCTGTCGAACATGATCCATGGCTTCTTTTTATCGACCTCCAAAATGATTAGCAGTTGGTCGGTTTGCTCCGCGACCGGCAGTCGATAGCAATCTAACCCCCAAGCCCCAGCGATCTTGGCCAAATAATCTACGAGTAACGCCTCTCCGCCATCGCTTCCGGGTAAGGTGCGATTAATAGAGTTAATGCGCACCATTTCCTGCAGCAATACGGCTACGCTTTCGGGGGTCGGTACGGTCATACCATACGATAACGCTATGACCAATACCCCACCTATGATATTGACCAACGACGCAATCATTAAAGCTGCACTATCCTGGCTAAGTCGCAAGAATTCACCCAACCGACGACTAATCCTCGGCATCGCAGGCATCGCAGGTTCAGGCAAAAGCACCTTGGCTCAACGCTTTGTCGATGCATTAAATGAAGCTGCACCAGCATCGGCCGTAATGATCCCGATGGACGGCTTCCACCTGCCAAACTCCGACTTAGAAGCCCGTGGTTGGAAACTACGTAAAGGGGCGCACTTCACTTACAACGCCGACGCCTATGTCGAGCTTTTAAATCATTACCGCAGCAGATCTGCAATCGGCAGCTATCCGATTTACTGCCGCAAAGTACACGAACCAGTTACTTCGCCAGAAGCTGTTACCCAATCAACGCAGGTGATAGTGACCGAGGGGCAGTATCTGCTCCGCCCGGATAAACCATGGGTCGCACTAGCGGATGTACTGGACGAGTGTTGGTGGCTTGATGTGACCATCGAAAAGGCTCGGCGGTGGCTGATGAAACGTGATACTTCCGTAGGACGCTCGGCCGAGGAAGCCAAAGCGAAGTATCTCCGTAATGATCAGCTCAATACTCATTATGTACTTGCCGAACGTCGAAACTCTGACCGGATTGTATCTTGGCCAGAACCCACTTGAATCGCCAAGAATTCATCTTTTCTGCCGAGTCGGATTAAGGACGACATTGTCGTGGCCTGGGATAATGGTATCGGCGATCTCCAGAACCTCAATCAAACTCTCTTGCGCCGCTTCGATATCGAAGGCGCCCCGTAGTACCTGTACTCGCTCAAGGTGTTCAACCGTCGCGACCGCGTCACCGGCAATCACCGTAGTCGACGTCGCGTGGGCAAGCAGGAGCCCACATGTGCCGGGTGTAAAACCGGGGACGGGGAACAGGTCAACCCGCGGGGCTAGGTTGTCCGGCGCAGCTTTACATTTTTTTAACAATGCAATCTCAGCCTCCAGGATACGTCGCACCGCATGATCTTCTTCGGATTCGGCCCGGGCTAATAACGACCGGCCGATACGCTCACGCTCGTTCTCCGCCACCCACCACTCGGCATCAGGAAACGCTTCCAACCCGCCGCGGTGAGCGGGGCGAAAGTTCGTCAAAAATATATCGGTGATATCACCCGGCTGTATGCCCGTACGTTCGTTTAACCGTGCCGCTATCGCCTGCGGCGGCAGGCCCGGATCCACGAGTATTAATCGGTCACCGCTGCTGATCAGAGTCGTCGTCGCGTGCGGCGTACGGCGAGCCTGGCTACTAGGCCAATGTTCGTGAGCAGAGAGCGTCCCGATACTAATAACACGGTATGTCAAAGCAGATGACACGAAGCGTACTCCTAAACTTGGGGCAAGCAATTAATGAGACTGAGCTTGAAGCCATTTATTCCTTGAAATGGTCTACGTGAGCCCACGGCAGTTTTCCTCCGAAATACTGCTTTTTCTCTTTAAGCTTCTGCAAAACATGCGTCGGCAACAGACTGGATAGACGGTCTATATCTCCTGCCGAGGCGATCTGCTTAATCAGCGTGGAGCTTGTAAACGCGGTTGATTCCCCGGTCATGATGAAAACGGTCTCGATATCCGCGATCGCGCGGTTGGTCAGGGCGAGCTGGAATTCAAAATTTAGATCGGTCACATTGCGTATACCGCGGAGGATAGCGGTCGCATTGGCTTCTCGGGCAAAGTCGACCGTTAGGCCGGTGAAACTATGGGCTACAACATGTTCGCCGCACTCTTCACGAAGTATCTGGTTAATCATCTCAAGGCGTTCATCTATTGAGAAAATAGAACGCTTGGCGGGATTGTGCCCGATCGCCACAATTAGATGATCAAATAAATTCTGGCCCCGGCGGATAACATCGAGGTGGCCGTTGGTAAGCGGATCGAATGTACCGGGGAACAATCCAACTTTATGAGGTTTACCGAGTTCTTGACCCATCGGTGGAGTATACCTAGGCCGAGACTACATTGCCGTAAAGCTTTTCGCCGGGGCAGCTTACCTTTAGTCGCCGCGCAAGTCGGATTGACCCGCCTTATCGTCATAGACGGTAGGCCGCCCTACGCTTTCGATAATTTACCTTGGACAGCGTAACAATCGAATCGAATATTTATTTCATAACCGTCAGGGATGCGGAACACCGCGAAATCCAAGCAGTCGCAAATACGTCTCACTATTAATCGCCCTGGATCGGGTCTCGTGCAGGATGCCTCCCCTGCCGAGGCCTTTTTTATTTCAAATTTCTTATATTACATTCTACACAATGAAAATATGCGATATCTGTAAAGAGTGAAGCAAGCACTCGTACAAAAATCCTAGCTGACCTGGTTAGCCAGTAGCTTTTGCTTTGTCTGCGCGTTCGCTTTGACCGTCGGGGTATTTAATACGAGTGTGATAAACAGCGCACAGGGTCTTGGTTACCGCAGCTTCAACCCTGGCGAGGTCCCGTAAGGTTAGGTTACATTCGTCGAACTGTCCGTCCATGAGGCGTTTGCTTGCCATGGCGTGTACGAGTTGCTCAAGCCGTACGGCGGTTGGTTCATCCATCGCTCGGGCTGCCCCTTCGATACCGTCACAGAGCAGCATGATCGCGGCCTCTTTTGTCTGTGGCTTAGGCCCGGGGTAACGGAACTCAAATTCTGACGGGGCGGGCTCGTCCTCGGTTGCTTTCTGCTTCTTAGCGGCGTGGTAAAAATACTCCACCAGCGTAGTGCCGTGGTGCGACTCGATAAAGTGACGGATCGTCGATGGCAAATTGTATTCACGCGCCATCTCAACACCGTCTTTGACGTGACCGACAATGATCAGCAGCGACATCGCAGGTGAGAGCTTGTTGTGCTTGTTAGTGCCTCCGCCCTGATTTTCAATGAAGTATTGAGGTTTATTGATCTTACCGATGTCGTGGTACATCGAACCGACACGGCAAAGCAAGCCGTCGGCCCCGATCGCCTCGGCGGCGGCTTCGGTCATATCGGCGATGCGAAGCGAATGTTGGTACGTACCAGCCGATTCTTGCGCGAGGCGTTGAAGTAACGGGTGAGACGCGTCGTTCAGTTCTTTCAGCGTCATCGCTGTAGTGACATGAAAGGCTTTCTCAATCGTCGGCAAAATCCCCTGAACAAGCAGACCAACCGCAACGCCAGCGATAATTGAATAAATTACATCTGAACCCAGCAAGCCCCACTGGGCCGAAACGTCTACCTGCAAGAGTGGAACATTCCAGATAGACGGAAGGTCGAAGCTACGTTCAGCCAAACCACCTACAGCAGTCGCTATTCCCATAGCGAGACCGGACCAAAGTCCCACACTGACCAGTTTCGACCGGTTACGTACCTCATTGAGTTGGGCTACCGCCACGCTGGCCCCAACTATCATCACGATCGCCGCAGTGGTGGGAAGACGGAGGCTAATTACAATCAGAGCCGTCAGCATCACGCCCATGGTCAAGGCAAATCGACGGTCGTATACAATGGCGAAAATCGTGGCCCCGAACAGTGTCGAAAACGCAACCGCACCAAGAGTGATTTGTGGCCATACTCCGGCCAGTATTACCGCAACTCCCTGACACAACAATAGCATCCCGGTTAGCGCCAAACCCCTCATGGGGTTTCGTCTTATTTTTACATTATAAGCAAACACATAGGCCCAGACCCCAGCACCCAGAATAGCCATCAGACCAACTGCACCCAGCCAACTCATCCACCAGCGTGCCAGTGGTTTCTGAGCCTCATATTCTCGCTGCTCCGCACGGATCAGAAGCAGTTCGTCACTAGTGAGACGGGTCCCCGAAGCAACGAGCACATCGTCCGGCTGGTAGGTAGCCTTTTCGATCTCGGCAGAATCAAAAGCAGCTTTTTTTCGCTGAGCCGTGAGGTCTTCATCGAGGTAGTAAGTCGGTGCGAGATGCCGCTGAACCGTAGCTAGGATTGTGTCTCTTATCTCAGGTTGAAAATCGGTCACGACCTCGGATACCAAGCGACGTTCGATCAAGCTCTGGTTATCGATCGGGATAAGTACACGCTCGGGACGGAGCCGCTCAGCAGACTCGCCCTCGTAAGGCTGAGGATGGATCGCGTGTAGACGGCCGATACCCTCAACAACTTGCCGGTGCTGCGCAGTATCAAGGATAGGGTTGTTATATAACCTTTGGAGCATACGCTCGGTACGTTTTGCCCACCTTTCTGCGTTAAGGCCATCAGGATCATCACCAGTAGCGTAGCGTTTTAGAAGTTCGTAACCGTCGGGGGTTAGGCGGGTACTTTCAACATAATCAGCGGTCAATTCTTCGTACGGAGTATCGGGGATACTCAACAGACCAACCACCTGGTTATTGAGATTGCTATACAGATCAGGGTTATGAGTGAACACAGGCGGGACATCGCGTTGAGCAAAATCGCGATTGCGATCGGTAGCTTCGGTATCGATCGCCGCGAAAGAAACGCGTGCAAAAATTGGGCGGTCGATGATCTGAGTAAGGTAATATCCCTGCCGGTCGTGAGCAGAAACAGCAATCGCAGCCCCAACAACTGCAAGGCAGAGAACATACAGTGAAGCCCAAACAAATTCCCGCTGACGCGCAGCCTCTACCCAACGCGGTGTCGGGCGGGGCACGGCACGTCGTACATCACGGCGGCGAGTATTGCTGCTCTTGCCTGAGGGCATTGGGGCTTATCTTTAGCTAAGTAGTTTCGTTTAGTTAGATTGCAACTTGTGTCCATACAAGTAATCGGCCTTCAACGAATTCGAGTTCGCAATCAGATTTTATCGTTAAATCCTTCCGCTGAGTACCGATATTATTCAGACTTTGCGAAATCTACTGGAGTCGGTTTGTAACGGTCAGTTATTCCCTAAGCGAGCCGTAGGCCTCTACGATCCGTTGAACGAGGCTGTGCCGGACGATATCCGCCCCGTCGAGAGTACAGAACGCTACCCCTTTTACCCGACGCAGACGATGGGCCGCATCGACAAGCCCGGAATCCCTCGGGTCATCCAGGTCAATCTGAGATGCATCCCCAGTAACTACCATTTTACCACCGTGCCCTAAACGAGTTAAGAACATCATCATCTGGCTTTTGGTTGTGTTCTGAGCCTCATCGAGAATGATTAATGCGTCGTTAAGCGTTCTTCCCCGCATAAAAGCAAGCGGAACGATCTCGATCAGGTCATGAGCCATGAAACGCTCGATATGCTCAAACTCCATCATGTCGTGGAGTGCATCAAGGAGGGGGCGGAGATAAGGGTTAACTTTGTCCTGCATCGTGCCCGGCAGAAAGCCTAGTTTTTCGCCAGCCTCAACCGCAGGCCTCACAAGCACGAGTTTACGTACCTGTCCCGCTTTGAGCATCGATACTGCAGCCGCAACGGCAAGGTAGGTCTTACCCGTGCCCGCAGGCCCGACACAAAATGTTAGGTCATGCTGATGCAAAGCGTCTAGGTAAGCCAGCTGTCCAGGAGTTTTCGCGCGGATGCGTTTGCCGGGCAAATAAACCTCCATCGTTTCGGAGGTCGAAGGCGCCGCATTTATGGTTGGCCCTGCCGGTGAGGGGTTTGTCAACGCGGCAGTCGACACCGCCTCTAATACTTGTTCCCTTCCCATAGGCGAACCGGAGCGAGCCGCCTCTTGAAGTCGCTCCAGAACCACCGCAGCTTGACCAACCGATCGGTTCTCACCGGTCAAACGAAGCGATCCGTTACGTGCCGTCAAGCCAACACCAAGAGCTTCGCGGATGATCTTAAGATTACGCTCAGCCGGGCCCGTGACTGCAAGGCGCTGAGCAGGCACAGGGAGTTGGATGGTCATTTCCAAGGGAGTCTTCCAAATAACTTAACCGTTGTTAGCTTAATCAAGAGTGATGTTCCAAATGTCAGCTAACTGCTTCGGTGTGGTTGGGATCATACGGTTGCCTTGCGGTGAAATCCGTTCAACAAGATTTCGTTCGGCATCGAAAAAGTAACGTATTGGAGTTATTTTGCTGTTTGGTCGATCGTAAACGATCAACGCCCCGTCCGGTTGTACCACGACTTCGACAGTCCTAAGTCCGGGAGCACCAGATTCAGGGTGGTAAGCTGTAAAGCAGTAAATTGCAGATTCTGCAGGAATCATGGAGGCCAGGAGCCATACCTGCAACTGTGAGAGGTAGCTACGTGTAGGCGCGACCCATTCATTCGTCTGGGTCCGGCCGCGGAGATCATTAACTGCTACTTTTCCGCCGAAACCTTCGTGTGCTTTAATTCTTCGTGTTACTTCAGAGGATGGGGGCGACTCCGTGATGACGGTCATAATGTTGGCATTACGTACAATCTGATTGCCATCAACACCGCGACGTTTAACCTTTTGCGTGCCCCGTATACCGGTTTCCGCCCAAGTAAATACCTCTTGTGGGTTTTGCCTTTGTAAACGCCCAGACTTTTTATTCGAATCTATCCTTGGTCGTAATGTTTTTTTTGTTTCCCACAATTCATCTGCCCCATCATCAGAAGCAAAAATGATAGAACGTTGATCGAGAATATGCGTTTCAAGATATTCACGACGATCAATCACCATTAGCGTTCCCGGTGGCCGATGCTTGTAACGACTTAGTTCACTGACTTCGCGGCTTAACCTAATACGGACGTGACCGATTTCACGATCTTGGCGAACCAACCGGAACCACTGTTCTCGCGGTAAAGTTGCTGCCCATTGGATAGGTGTTGTCGATTTAAGCCAACGGTCCCCACGCTCCACTCGTTCTTCACGTAATTCGTCTAGTTCACTGGCTAATGGCACTCGCACCGACGCTAAAACCTCTTCAAAAGCCGCACGACCTAGAACTTGGGCTTTGCTTGTAGCATTCAACTTAATAACCACAGCAGCGAAAGGTTCAAGCATGATGATTGCTTGGCCACAAAACCACTTCCCTTTGTTCTCTGCTAAGTTTCCCTTAACCTCCGGGGCCTTAAACCAATCTACCCGCTCATTCGCATCAAGCTCAAAATAAATCTTGATCGCCGGTCGATCTGCAATCGTAGTCGGCAAAGGAAACTGATCTATGGGTTTACCATCGGCATCCAGTAATAGCGGCTTACTCTGTGCAAAGCCTAGCTGCACGAGCGCTGCACCACTTAGATCGAATAAATTAACGGGTATGTCTGTGCGAGCAATCTCAAAACTTACTGAAAAACCTCGGGAATCTACCCAAGTGACGGCCTTAGTCTCTATCTGTAAAGTACCAGGGGGAGGGGCAAGCGAAATCCCGTAACCCACTTCACTCCAACGCTGTCCTTCGTCCGCTTCTACTGAAACCGTAGCGTAAAGTAATACTAAAATAAGACAAAATTTTTCCAGGGAACCTATGATTTTTTTTAATTTGAGCAAATGTTTTGTGGTGTATTTCATACTCAACACTCTAGTCGGCTCTGCTACGAAAGCGTAGTTATATCCCTAGATTATTAAAGCCACAAAAATCGTAATTTCGGACCATCGGAGTTCCGCGTCTTGCGACTCTGGTATGTAAGTAAATCCAGACAGCCAACTGCGTAGGTGTTCGATGTGAGAGATTTCTAGACCTCGATTCCATGATTCTGCTGGCACCTGATCGGTTAATTGAAACACCCAGAAATTTCTCTGATCAGGCGAGAGCAGTCGTACCGCGTGAAGCTGTGGCGAAGTTGACACCCCCGCAATCCGTTGAGTTGAAAAGACCAGGTCCGTGAATTGACCGACATCGTTCCGGTCAGTATCAGAACGGAACAGCGGCTCATCGGTAGTCATCAACACACGTCGACCGTCAATCAATTGCGGAAGCAGGTTATTGAGGATCAATCCAGATTCGGTCGGTTGACTGGAGGTAAACCTAACCACTCTTAACCGTTTAGCAGGAGAATTTTGGTGTACCAGAACCCATTGCAAAAAAGGATCTCCCTCCTCACCATTCACCGACTCTAAACGCCATATTTCAGGAATAAGTAATGTCCCACCTGCCAGCGATACCTCCAACATACCTGGACCGCTAGGGGGTGTTAACGGAGCATCTGTAAAACCCCAAGCCAGTACCAAAGATCCTAAAAACAGTAAAAACATAGTGATTCCGACGGCCGCGGACCGTACCGCAGGCGACGAAATAATGACATCCTGACTTTGCATACCGCAATAATAACTTCAGCAGATAAACGAGACAAAAATACTGAATATATCCAGACCGTTCACACTTTGCCGCTATCAATGCAACTTGTATCTGAGCCTGTACTTAGGGCGCCCAGAAACGAACGCTTGAAACTGAATTTCTTGCTTCAGTTCCAAAGAAATCTGCTTCGATATCGTTGGGAATCAATACGAAATCGCGATCATTACTGCGGTCTGTTGATAAGCCAAATGAATAGTTACGAGGCACCAAGACAAGTCCCGATTCCTCCGCCTCCGATAAATTTGCCGCTAAATCAGCTAATACCTCGCGGCTAGTACGAAATTCAGCCGACACTTTTTTAGCTTCAATAGTAAGGTCATGAAATATTGCCGATATCCGCGGGTCCAACCGGTGAATATGCTCAACTTCACGTAAGGTAGAGGAAATCTCACTATATGAAGGTTTCTCGTGTATGGGTTTCGGCATCCTTGCTGATGTCGAACCAAAAAGCTGTTGCAGCGTAAGCCCTACAGCCCCAAGCTGAGTTGGCGGAACATATACAATATCACCTGCTGCAAGCACCACATTCATTACACTGTCGCCATCTCGAACCATTGCGTCGAGATCAACGGTAAGTCTACGGCGGAATTCTCCGTCAGGACTAGGGCGTAGTAACTGAACGTTACGGAGATCGGCCCGGATATTCGGCTTAGCCGCGGCAACAACTTCAAGGACGCTGTTTGCGCCGTGGTAACTCTGTTCTCCTGGTAAATCCAGTTGTCCGAAGGCGAATACTTTTTGGCTTGCGAACTTATCGATCCGAACTGCGATGCTTGTGATTACCGGTGTCGTTTGCGCGATTTCGTTGAGTTCACTCGTAATTTCATCGCAGGTCCGCCCCGCCGCATCTACGATCCCGAAGCCCTTCAGACGTAGTTTCCCGTCTGGCCCAACGGTCTGGGCTACCTCTTCAACTCCACGATCGCTCATAACCGTGATAACCAATTCATCGGGTACGCCGACGAGGTAGTCAGCACCGATCACGCTCGGCCTTGGCTCCTGAACAAACGCGGCAAAATCGTTGTGTTTAACAGATTGGCACCCCAGTAGGGAAAGCAATACAAGTAAGCTATAAATGGCCTGTATTATTTGACGATACATCAGTTTAACATCGGACTAATTAAGACCTTACTTAAACAGACATAAAGTACCCAAAGGCCAGCAGACAACTAGAAATAATTCACACACAGATCCACAAAGGTCTGATAAATTCTGTGCTAGATTAAGATAACGAAAACACAATTTTTCAATATTCCTTACCTACCGCCAAATCTCAAACAAAGATAAATACTCTTACGCTACGTTAACATACGCGATTAAAAGGAAAAATTTCAATATCTCAACCAGATACCCATCGGGATTCTGAACGCTTGTTATAGTGTTTGACTAAGGGTCCGTAGCTCAATTGGATAGAGCACCGGTCTTCGGAACCGACGGTTGGAGGTTCGAATCCTCCCGGGCCCATTGGCGTATTGAATTTCACAATGATGCCAAACGCTGAGCTCTATCCTGTGCAATCAGAGCCTCGATAAGCTCATTCATCTCTCCAGACATATGAGCCTGAAGGTTGAAGCTCTTACCCAAGCGGTGGTCAACCACAAGGTTATCTTTCCAGCGGTAGGTGCGAATACGTTCACTACGACCGCCGGTGCCGATCATTTTCGATCTCTCCTCGGCATACTCGGCATCTTTCTCGGCTTGCATGCGTTCATAGACCCGGGCCCGCATAAGCTGCATAGCTTTCTGGCGGTTCTGAGCCTGACTCTTGGATTCCTGCATCCTTACTTCGATGCCGGTGGGCTTATGGATCATGTGGACAGCGGTGGCAACCTTATTGACGTTCTGGCCACCGGGGCCTTGAGCGGTGGTGACGTGAACCTCTAGATCGCTATCGGGGATGTTCACCTCTACCTCCTCGGGCTCAGGCAATACCGCCACGGTCGCGGTGCTGGTATGGACTCGTCCCTGGGTCTCGGTGGCTGGGACCCGCTTGACGCAGTGGACCCCGCCTTCGTAACCCAAGCCTTGCCAGACCCCTTGCCCTTCGACAGTCGCGGTCGCGCCGCGGATACCGCCCTGCTCGCCGCCTGAAAAATCGATCACTTCGAACGTCCAACTGCGGGTCTTAGCAAAATTTTGGTAGACCTCCAGTAACTCCCCGGCGAATAGCCCGGCCTCGGCCCCACCAGTTCCGGCGCGGATCTCGAGGATGACGCTGCCGACCGCCGCGTCGTCCGCCGTGACCAGCTCGTTACTGATCTCGTCGAGTAATGCTCGAGCCTGGATTTCAAGTTCGGGCAATTCATCCTTAGCGATCTCTATTAGCTCCTCGTCCCCATTCCCGATATTATCTTGATCGATGATCTGCCGGTACTCTGAAATATCTGCATTGATTCCTATGTAATGCTGATATTTCTGAACGATCCCCGCGATTGCCGCCCGCTTAATACTTAGGCCGCGGACCTGCTCGTGGTCGGCAATCACCGCGGGGTCAGACAACCGGGATTCGAGTTCGTCGAACTGCCCAGCCAGCTCGTCGAGCTTCGTGATGAGACTGGAATTGACCGGTTCAGACATAAGTATGAGCACTATAGTGGGAGATCACAGGTACGCCCGCAAGATTAAAAAAAACGAGCGGTTTTATCATATCTACTCGAAATCTATACCCTGTCGCCAAACGATAAAACAAAAGCCTTCCCGTGCTGGGAAGACTTTGCTGTTAACACATTTTGGGTCGGACTCCCGCTTTATTGGAGCCAGATCGCCTAAACACAAACGGGACTATTCAAAACTTACGCCGACGCGTCGACAGGAATGTTCCAGCGGTCACGAGTAATGCGGCCGAAGTTGGTTCCGGGATGAAATCGATCAGCACTTTGTCGAAGCTGATATTTTGGGACACCAATTCGGAGGCGACCACAAAGCTTAAACCCTGACTTAGATCTAGGTCATCGCTCACGCTAACCGATGTCACGGTACCCGAGGGATCGGTGTCGCCCGTATTTTCGGTTACAAAGGTAAAAGTGCTTTGCGTACGACCGAATTCGTTCAAGGTGACATCAAGTTCGAGGGTGAGCACGGTATCGCTGTCCGCGACGTTTGCGAAAAGAGAACCATTTGCTACCGATGACAGACTGCTCCCGCTGGAAGCTCCGGCTAAAAATTGGTCCGAGTCTATGAATGGAAAAGAACTAGTGCCAGGGTTATCAACGCTACCACCAAAGAAGCTAACGCCGTCAGTCAAAGCGATGATCGCATTTGTGCCAATCGTCGGGCTATCCAGCGTAACACTCGCAGAAAACGCGAAATCCGATCCGGCAGCCAATTCACCAGCGTCAAGGACTTGCACGCTGAAGAATTCGAGACCCGCTGTCGAGGCACCAAAAAGAAGCGAAGTTCCGTCAACCGTTCGGGGTCGACTAGGGTCAAAAATTACTGGACCCGACGGCGATTCAAGCCCATTGAGGGTCGCCCCATCAATATCGAGCGTAAACGATACGGATGCTGAGGCTTGAGCCGCTACGGCTAAGCCTAAAAATATCGCACTAGCGTTCGACACGGCACTAATACTGTTTCTCATATCACTGCCTCCATAAATTTATGTGGACTGAATAAACTCAGTTCCGCCTAATTCGACCAACGGCCGATTTTTTCGTCACTCACTTCCGAAGAAATATCGCTTATCGGCGGAACTATTTTTTGCCAAAATAGTTGCCAGCAAACTTCTTCTGGAATTTCTCAACACGACCGGCGGTGTCGACGAACTTCTGCTTGCCGGTGAAGAAGGGGTGGCTTGCGCTAGAGATGTCCACTTTGACCAGCGGATACTCGTTTCCGTCTTCCCACTTGATGGTTTCTTTGGAGGTCGCCGTAGAGCGGGTCAGAAACATCTCGTCTGCAGAGACGTCGCGGAAAACTACAGTGCGGTACTTGGGGTGAATGTCGGGTTTCATGGCTTTATTATTTGTTGGAGGCAGGGATTGGGGATTAAAGTTACCCCTATTCGCCTTCGTAAGGCTCGATTTTCAGTCTAATAAGATACCTCTTCTCATCAACACTGCAAATACGCTCCCCGGAGAGAAAGCCATCTCTGATACCAGCCCCCCGTCGCCACCTTTTGCCTCCTCTCTAGCTATCTACCTAAATGGCCAGATGGTCCCGGCGGATCAAGCAAATATATCAGTCACAGATGCGGGTTTTCAGCACGCGGTGGGGCTTTTTGAGACGTTTCAGGTCCACCAGGGCCAGGTATTTCGGTTGGCTCAGCACCTCGACCGCCTCGCCGGATCGGCCAGGGAGTTAGGCCTAGCCGAAGAATTTAACACCGCTCCGCTGGCGGAGGCGGTCGAACAAACAATCGCCCATAACGGGCTCGTCAGGGCCCGCATGCGGCTGACGCTGACAGCCGGAACGCTATCGATGCTTGCCGCAGGAGTTGACGGAGAGCCGGAGATTGGAGTCCGGCGGACGCTCGCCATCGTCCCCTCCGAACCCACCGCCTACGCCCCGGAATACTTCACCCACGGGATCACCGCAGTGATCCACGGCCCCGCCGCCAACCCTTTCGACGAAAATGCCGGCCACAAGACCCTCAATTACTGGGCGCGGCTACGTTCACTCCGCCGAGCCGCCGCCGCCGGAGCCGGCGAAGCGATCTGGCTAAACGTAACCAATCACCTCGCTTCCGGTGCGGTCAGCAATATTTTATTGGTCAAAGACGGCCGGCTATTCACGCCTTTCGCTCGCGGCGAAGAGGTCCCCGAAGCCTTGCGCGCCCCCGTGTTGCCAGGAATCACCCGGGCGGCGGTAATCGAGTTGGCCCATCAGCAAGGCGTCGAGGTCGTGCGGAAGATGCTCACGGTGGAAGACCTCTTGGACTCCGACGAAGTCATGCTGACCAATTCGGGGTGGGGGGTTTTACCCGTCACTAAGGTTGAACGAAAAACCATCGGCAGCGGTCAAGTTGGGCCGCTAACCAACAAACTCCGAGAAGGACTCACCGCCCTTTTTACGGGAGAGACCTCGCCCGAAAACAACTACTGATCTCAGCGGTTCGCGTTTTGCCGCCGTCGCTGGCTAAACATTTCACGCATTAATTGATTCATCTGCGAATCGCCGTTGGCCACACGGTCCCCAATGAAGTTGCGGAGCCGCTCGGATTGTTCGGCTTCTTCTTCGGGCGTACGCTCGGGCCGCCGGGGTGGGCCAAAGCGTTGCATCATTTCTGCACGCTGATCGGGATCCATTTCCGCTAAACCGACAAGCATCGCGCGGAACTGAATGTTCCGGGCGTCGCGCATCGCATCGCGCAGCTTCTCGTCTTCTTCACGCAGCCGTTGTCGCTCATCGTGGTCAAGTGACCCGTACTGCTCCCGGATGACGTCTAGATATGGCTGCTTTGCTTGTTTAGAGAGCCTATCAAAACGTAACGAGTTGACTAGTAATCGTGCCTCTTCGATCGTCTCGGGCATAGCGGGGGGCGTTAGATACCAGCCCGCGGCAGCAGCCATCGTGATAATCGCCGTTCCGATCATCGACCATGTAATCTTTTTCCTTCGACGTTTCCGCCGCTCAGCCACAATATCAACGTCTTGAACTCGAAACCGGTCTTTCATCGTTCAACTCATTACAGTTTGGGAAATATCAACGGACGACGATATCGACGTGCCCGTCACCGAAGAGGATGTTACGTTTGAAGTGTCGCTTAGGCACCAATAAAGTACCACCGCCCACAAGGCTGAACTCTGTCCCGCCCTCTTCGCCGTCGAAATCGCTAGCGACCTCGATTTGACTGTCGGTCCAGCCCATCCGCTGAACGAACGTGCGGTCGAGTAAATCCGCCATCGTCGTGCCCGCGACGGCCGGGCTATAGACGTAGCTGATTCCCGCACGAGGGTAGACCGTGTTGTCGTCGGGGCAACGGTAGACCGCGTTCGTTTCGGGTGCGGTCCCCGATTCGATGTATCCCGCCAGCACCTCGTATAGGGGCGGGTCGCCACTGATTGCCACAAACGGTTCGGGGATCGGTCGGGCCAGTGGATAAATTTCATCATAATCCACCAGATAACTGCTTAGCACCAAGCCTATCTGCCGCAGGTTGCTTGAACACGTGACCCGTTGAGCCGATTTACGAGCCCCTGCAATGGCAGGCAATAATAAGCCGATCACTAACGCAATGACCCCGATCACAACCAGTAACTCAATCAAGCTGAACCCAGCGGGGCAACCATATTTTTTTGCCAGAAGCCCAGTATTAGACATGTCTTGAGATCTCAATTTGTTCCGGCTCAATTCTCGATCGAATAAATATACGCGGTCTTGCCGTAACTAGTACCCGGTGTAGACGTGACACGTTACGCCGCTCAGAAAAAAACTCCTAGCAACTACCGTTGTATTTACCGGTTACGACGTTCTCGACGCATCTCGGCGCGGAGTTGACTGGATTGAGCGCTTCCCGTGGTCATTCGATCGTTAATCCGATCATTGCTTGGGCCACCGCCCCCTTCGCCGCCACGGTCACCACGTTGACCATCACCGCGGCGATCTCCTCTTTCCGCCTCTCGCTCGGCCATCATTGCGAGTCGCTCTTCGGGGGTCGCCAAGACGTAGGCCTTCGTGAAAGCCTCACGCTCCGCGTTACGCGAAGCCCGAAACGCCTCACGCATCTGTTCGTTTTCCCGAATCATCGCGCGACGCTCCTCGCGGTCCAGCGATCCGAACTGCTCGCGGATCACGTCTAGGTAAGGCTGCTTGGCTTCACTCGACAGCCGAGTGAAACGCGGCGAATCCACCACAGCTTCAGCCTGTTCAAGAGTCTCAGGCAAAGCTGGAGGGGTGAAATACCACGTTAAGCCGGCCGCGCTGCCGAGTACGACCGCCGCAGCAACCGTAATGGCGACCGCCTTGAGGCGTTTTCGGCGGCGCTCGCCACGAACGTCAACTTCTTCAACGGTCATTCGGTGCATGTTCTATTCCTGGATGAGATTTGGACGGGACTGTATCCGAAGCTGACCAGTCAGATCCCCGGAAGATTGATATCGACATGGCCATCGGCGAAGAGCAGGTTGCGTTTGAAATGACGCTTGGGCACGAACAGGCTACTGCCGTCTTCGAGGAAAAAGTTCGAACCACCCTCGGCGTTGTCTTCGCCGTCGAAGTCGTTAGCGACGCGGATGTACGACGCGTCCCAGCCCATGCGCTCGACAAATCCGCGAGAGAGGATGCTTGGCAGTGTCGCCCCCGCTACCCGGACCTCGTAGTTGTAGCTCATACCGGCCAGGGGATACACCGTGTCGTCGTCGGGGCAGCGATAGATACGGTTGGTATCGGGGGCGGGTCCATGATCGACGTAGTCCGCGAGTACTTCGTAAAGCGGCGGGGCCGTGCTTAGGGTTGGAAACGGCGAAGGAATCGGCCGGGCTACAGGGAATACCTCGTCGTAATCCTGGGTATAGGACTCCAGCATAATCCCCATTTGGCGAAGATTGCTCGAACAAGTCACACGCTGTGCCGATTTACGGGCCCCGGCAAGAGCCGGAAACAGCAATCCAATCAGCAGCGCGATGATACCGATGACCACAAGGAGCTCGATTAGAGTAAAGCCATGGCGGTGAGTATTTGGATCATTGCGGGGCATAGGGCATTCCGGGTCAGCGGTTGCGAGAAATTTCGATCTTCCGCAGCACAACGCCCGGGCCAACTATCTATTGCGTCCGGGAAGGCTCGAATTTCATCATCAGATCAAATAATTCCGCTCCGATCGCCTCGCCAACCCCCAAATCCTTGATCATCGCGAGCTTCAACGTGTCGCAAGAAAATTCGGCATCAAAATTACTCTCCAAAGAACGCCCCATCCCTTCCAAGACCACCAAATCAATCCCTTCCACCTCGAGCGCCTCGGCGAGCTCGATACTAACACCGCCTAAGTCGATTAAAGGGGCGTTATTACCGCTCGGCACCAGGTTTAGGCGACGCTCATCAATCGCAGTGCGGACCACGTTATCGAGGCGGGCAACGGCTTCAATCAAATCGATCAGTTCGGCGTGGGTCACGTCGTTGAGTGAAGCCTGAGAATTGGCGGTGAGGATTACCGAAGTCCCGCGTTTAAGGAGTTCACGGGCAAACGGGATCATGCCTAGAGTGACATCCGGGCCGGCATTGTCGACGAACAATACCGCTGCCCGGTGAGGCGGGCCGTCGAGGCGTTCGAGCCAGGCGTCCAACGCGTCGAATCGCCACGGCCGCGGTTTGAGCTTGGCCCGCACCACACGGAAGTCGACCCGAGTATCTTTGAACATCGCCACGGTCTCGGTCGCGCCGAGGTCGTAGATGTTGCCCGCGAAGATACCCTCGATGATCGCCACCTGGCGGTCGGCCTCGGGCATCGCGTCGAGTTCTTCGAGCAGTGAAGGGAGCAATTCAAGAGCGTGGGCGGTGTCGGTCTGTTTGGCGAGGCGGTAGGCGTCGTCGATGCCCGCCGCCCGCAAGGCCCGCTCCCGGGCGTAGCAGATCTCAAGGATGTCGAGCCGGCCGAAAGCGGCAGGATCTGTTTCGATGATGTCGAGGTAAGCGTTGAAACGCTCGGCCGCCTCGGCGATCGCCCGCTCCACGGTCTCGACGTCTTCGCCGCGGTCCTCCGCCTCAGCCCGGTATGCCTCGAGTAAGCTTGGAAAATGGCTGCGAAAAAGACTCAGCCAATAATTACAGCGTTCGGGAAGTTGAGTCAGGTCCCACTGGCAGGCCCGGTAGTTGGCCGGGTCGGCAAGTAGCGGGAACGGTCGAGTCTCGACGGTTACAGGATCACGCATCATCGAAGCGTATCACACTGCTAACCATCGGAACGCCCTCGGGGCGACCTATCGGCCACGGTTCTAAAGCGAAGCAAAGTTGCGCAGAATCTGCAGGCCCACCCGCTGCGACTTCTCGGGGTGGAACTGGGTCGCCCAGATGTTGTCGGCGTGCAGGGCCGCGCAGAACGGTGAGCCGTAGTCCGCGGTTGCGGCGACGATACTCTTTTCTGCAGGCACACAGTAGTAGCCGTGAACGAAATAGACGTAGGCTTCGTCGCTGAGCCCAGCGAATAACGGGCTTTCGCCACGAATGTCGAGGCGGTTCCAGCCCATGTGCGGAACTTTGAGGCGGGGGTGGTCGGCCCCTTGGTCTTCTTCGAAACGTACTACTGTCCCGGGAACTAGCCCCAGGCCTTTAACCGGCTCCGCATCGGCATCCTCCGTTGAGCTATCGAGCAACAGTTGCATGCCCATACACACACCCAGAAGCGGACGGCCCGAGGTAACAAAGTCGGCGATCGGTTCGGCGAATCCGCGTCCGTTCAGCAGCTTCATGCCGTCAGCAAAATTCCCCACGCCGGGCAAGATGACTTTTTCGCAGCCGGCGATCTCTTGTGGATCGTTCACGACAACACTACGCGTACCACCGATCTGGTTGAAAGCCTTCTGAACCGATCGTAGATTACCTAAGCCGTAGTCGAGGATGCCGATCATGGTTAGCGCCGGACAGATCAGCTACCCGCGAGGATCACCACAATCTCAACTCGCCGGCTGAGCTTCTTGGTTTCCTTAGGCTTCTGAGCACCGAAGCCAGCGGCATACATGAGCTCAGCGGGCAGGCCCTGCTCTTCGAGAAAGCGGTAGACCGCTGCCGAGCGTTCGAGGCTGAGCTGGAGGTTGTCGGTCCAGCCCGATTTTTTAATCGGATCGGTGTCGGTATAGCCTTCAACGCGGACTCTTCGGCCGGGGTATTCCGCCTCGATGATGCTGGCGATACTGGCAAGCGTGCTCTTCGAAGCGTTGTTCAAGGCCACCTTGCCGGGGGCAAAGAGCAGGTCGCCGGGGACACTGACCGTGACCGCTTGGTCGGTCGCAGATGCGGTCACGCCACCACCTACGCCGGCGAATGCGTTGTCGTCAACCGCAACACTCGCACCAGCGAGATCGTTTCTAAGAGCCGCGTTTTCGTTATTCAATGCATCGTTGGCCCGCCGCAGGTCATCGATCAGGTCTTGGGCCTCTTGGTTCTGAGAGAACAGAGCGTTGCGTTCGTCGCGGAGCCGCTGCATTTCGGGTCCGCAGCCGGTTGAGATGACGGCAAAGACCAAGAGTCCGAGCCCGAGGAGTTTGGTGGTTTGTTGCCCGATCATTGCCGTTCCTTTCGCCGAGGCGTGGTGTGGAGGTCCGTTCCGTATGCCCCTCTGAACACAGAGAATAACAAAAACGCGGATAACCGGTGGGCCTCAACTCGGTCAGGTGAGGCCGCTACACCGAGCATCCCGTACACTCGCCACCTTGCCAGAGTCACTTATCAATCTGATCCCGCCCGACACGCCGATACCTGCGGCAATCGCGGCGATGTGCGGGGCGGTGCTCATCATCGGCATCGCCAAATCGGGCTTCGGCGGCGGGGTAGGCATCTTGGCGGTGCCGCTGCTGGCCGTGGCGCTCAGCCCCGAGGTCGCGGTCGGGGTAATGCTGCCGATCCTAATCTGTGCCGATGTGGTGGCGTTGGTGCAGCACCGCAAGTTCCGGTCGTGGCGTCACCTCAGGTGGTCGTTTCTTGGCGGAGCTTTCGGCGTAGGAATCGGTACGGTGTTGTTCTGGTGGTTCCGGTCCAGCGAGGTCTTGCCGACGGCATTGAACCTCACCGTGGGCGGGGTGTGCTTGGTCTTGGTCGGCCTGCAGCTTTATCGCATGTTTGGCGGAAAGGTGCCGGCCGTGCCCGACAACGCGGCAGCGGGGACTACTGCCGGGAGCGTGGCGGGGGTGGTTTCAACATTGGCCCATTCGGCCGGTCCGGTGATGACGGTTTACCTGCTGGAGCACAAACTCAAGAAACGGATGCTGGTCGGCACGCTCGTCCTGTTCTTTTTTCTACTCAACGTCGCGAAGCTACCGACATACTTCGGCTTCGGCCTGATCGACCGGCAAACGCTCGTCGCATCGGCCATGATGTTCCCACTCGTGCCGGTGGGATCGCTGATGGGGTTTTGGTTGAATAAGGTAATCGCCGAGAAGCCGTTTGTTTTGGTGATGTATGCCGGAGCCGCGGCGGCGGGTCTGCGGATGGTTTGGAAAGGTTTGGCTTGAGCCTATGTCGATCCACGTCGCGATCCTGAAACGCGAGTACCTACGGATGATCCTGCTGGGGCAGAAAACCGTCGAGAGCCGATTGGCCAAGGTCCGCTGCCCGCCTTTCGGGCAGGTCGAAGCGGGTGAGCGGCTTTTTTTCAAGGCGTCGGGCGGGCCGTTTATGGGCACGGCTATCGCTGAAGAGGTCCACGACTACGCCGACCAGACCCCGGGGCAGATAAATGAGCTGCGAGACCATTGGAACCCTGCCGTCTGTGGTCCCGCCGAGTATTGGGAACAGAGGCGTGACCGCCCTTTTGCCACGATGATCCGTCTACATCGGGTCGAGCCGATCGAGGTCGGGCCGAAGTTTACGGTGCAGAACATGCGAGCATGGTATGTCTTACCAAACGACGCGAGCCCTTTGATGGACGTTGTTCTGAAACGCGGCGCGGTCAAAAACAACTACGTCTCACTACCTGAAGCCTCGGAGGCCCTGCGGGCGACGTCGATCACGCTAGAAATGCCCGACGACCGAAAAATCGAGACCAACTTCGCCGACGGCGGGCCAATGCTTCGGTGGCGGGGTTGGGGGCGGTACTTCGAGGCGTTCGCTTTACGCCCTGGCGACACGGTGCGTTTTGTCGCCCTCGGGGCTCGGCGGTATGGTGTCCGCTTCGTCCGTCAAGATCGCTGAAAACCACTTATGCCGTCGCTCAAAGACTATATTTCGGACAGCGAACTCGACGCCCTGCTGGACACAGCAAGGCGCGAAGACCTGGGGCCCACGGGCCTCGATGCCACCTCTTCACTGTTTATCAACGAAAAGGCTAAAGCTAGAGCTTGCATCGTCGCCAGACAGCCCGGAACAGTAGCGGGCTTGGCATTGCTACCGGCGATTATCGACTGCTATGACGAACGTGTCGGCTTAGAGTCTTCCGTAGCCGACGGCGACCGTGTCCGCGCAGGCGACCAGGTAACGGTCTTCGATGGGCCGCTGCGGTCCGTTCTCGGCCTAGAACGCGTAGCTTTGAATTTCTTGGGCCACCTCTCCGGGGTCGCGATGCATACCGCGGCCTTCGCAGACCGGATTGCCCACACCCCTGCCAAGATCTACGACACCCGCAAAACCATCCCGGGGCTACGGGGCCTGCAAAAGTATGCCGTGGCCTGCGGCGGCGGCGGGACGCACCGGATGGGGCTGTACGACGCGGTGCTGGTAAAGGACAACCACCTCGCGACGGTGCCTTTGGAAGATTGGACCGACGCCCTACGCCAGATGGCAAAGCGGGCACGGGCAGAGGTCCCAGGGCTGAAATTTGTGATGGTCGAGGTCGATACGCTAGAACAATTCGACCGCGTGCTCCCGGCCGCGGTCGACCTGGTATTACTCGACAACATGACTCCGGAAGAATTACGTCACGCAGTTAAGAAACGTGATACTGAGGCCCCGCATATCCAGCTCGAAGCGAGTGGCGGGGTGACGCTAGATACAGTGACGGCGATCGCCGAGGCGGGAGTGGACCGTATCTCGGTCGGCGCGTTAACCCACTCTTCGGTGAATCTCGACTTCGGCTTAGATATCAGTCCGGCCGGTTCCTGAACCTGATTTTTGGAAGATCAATTACCGGTCGGTACGTCGGCGAGTTCCAGCCGTTCGCTAAAAGGCTCTGCTTGCTCGCCTTGTCGTATTTCCGCGAGTTGGGCGGATTCGAGCGTACGCGCTGCGGCCGCGGCGAGGCGTTCAGCCCGCTCGGCAGCGGCAATGAACTCTTGGGCGTAGCTCTCCTCGGCGGCCCAAGCATCGGCGGCGACTTGGGCCCGGGCCTGATAAGCCTCTGCCGCAGCCTGCAGACGATCGGCGTCTTCACGGGCCTGGAACGCGAGTTGTTCAGCGTTATCAGCCTCCGCGCGGGCGGCGACGAGGGCGAACAAAGCGGCCTCGGCTTCGGCTTGCGATTGGTCCGCGTTTTCCGCGGCTTTTTCAGCTTGAGCTAAAGCAATCGCGGCTTCTTCAGCCTTTGCTGCGGCGATACGAGCAGCTTCCTCGGCCTCAGCTGCCGCGGCGTCCGAAGTAGCGGCTTCATCGGCGGCGACTTGCGCATCCAATTCAGCCTTTGCCACCGCATCACGCTCGGCAACAAGCCGGTCGGCGGCGTGCTGCTCAGCCTGAGCCAACTCGAATTGACGGTTACTGACTTGCTCGGCGGCGGCACGCACTTCGCGAAGAGCCGCCTCGACCAGTTGAGCCTCGGCCTCGGCGGTCTGCCGGGAGTCTTCCACCCGTTGACGAGCTGCGTTGGCGAGTGACCGCGACTCTTCAAGAGCCTGTTGAGCCTCTTCCGCCTCGCGGGCGGCGAGAGCCGCGGCCTCGAGATAGTCGAGCGATACCTTAAGCACGTACCCCGGCACATCGGCTTGAGACCGCGAGGCGTACGGGCGCTTCAGGTGACGGGCCGAAGCGGTCAGGTAGAGGTAGCCGTCTTGACCGAGCGACAGCGAATCGGGCCAGCGCAACCGTCCGTCGGCGACCAGCGTCTCGATATCGCCGTCGGCCCGACGGACAAACACGGCGTTGTGTTTCAGTGCCGCCATGTAGAGGTCGCCGTCGGCGTGGTTGAACTTAAGCCCGTCCATCGCCGAACCCGTTGTCCCGACGACTTCCACGGCGTCCGCTACGGCCTGCTGGCCAACATCGGGATCAAGCAGGACCGCTGTCGGCACGCGGTAAAGCGTTCGGCCAACTAGGGCGTGGTAGTAGAGGTATTCACCGTCCAGCGAAATCTCTAAGCCAGCGACACCGAGACAGATTTTGGTTGCCCGATCACCAGTACCAGCCCGTAGCGCAACGCCCGGCTCGGGCCGAGTCGATTCGTGATCGACCAATACCGCTCGGGTCTGACGCTGCTTCAAGTCGACTACGTAGATACCGCCCCGCTGGGCGTCCGAGAGGTAGGCCACTTGCCTATCTGAGTCGACGCGCAGGTCGCTCAAGACGCTGTCCGGGGCAAAGTCGCGTTGGTGGTCAAAGTAAAAAACTTTGGCGACGCTGTCGTCGGCAAGGTCGATCTTGAACAGCTTAGGGCCGGCGACGATCACACCACGCTGACGGGGGTTGCCCGAGTCGAGGATCCAGAGGTACTCGCCCTCGGCTTCGTCGGTAATGGTCAAGGCTTGCGCCGAGACGATCGCCCGCAGCGCCGACGGGCCGGGCTTGGCGTCCCACCGGTTCCAACTGGTGTTGGGGTACGGGACGGTCTCGCCGCTAGCTAGGAGTTCACCGACCGCGGGGGAGGGCTGCCAGTCGAGCCATGGGAAAGCTACAAACACCCGGCCGTCCGAAGAAACCGCGACCCCGGAAGGGCTGCTGCTTTCGTACCGCGCTAACTCGACAACCAACGGGTTTACCGCTTGGGGCTCGGCGGCGGTTAACTCGCCCGTCTTATTGGACACCGCGGGCGTCAAGCCGCATCCTATCAGGCCAAGGCCGGCCAGGGTCAGGGCGAGGATCAATGGCTTATTCATAACCAACTCCGCTTGATAGCTTGAGGTAGAGACCCTTTAGCTATCGACGTTTGCGGACCTTGGGTAAAGCGGGCAACGCCTACCGGGCCAAGAAACAGCGTCGGCAAATAAAAAACCGTTCCGCGAAGTAAAGCTGTAGCGGTTATTCGGGCGGTGTGGCTTGGCGAATCGCCGGGCGGTAGACCATATTGGACGTGACGACGGCGTGCATCAGCTGGTCGTGCGGCTCCCGGGGCAGGCGGTCTTCGAGTTGAGCCTCAAACGCCAGGCCGACCCGGAAGCTGGCGGGGCCGGGCGTCCGGGCGAGATACCGGTCGTAGTAGCCCCCGCCCAAACCGAGACGGATTCCGGTAGCAGGAGAAAACGCAAGCCCCGGCACCAGAGCCACGTCGGCCTGCTGCGGAAGCGTCTCTCCGCCGCGGGGTGTGAGCAGCCCGAAATTTTCTTCGTCCGGGCGGAGACTTTTCAACGAATGGATCACCACCGCTTCCATCTCGCCGCAGTTTTTGTCAGTAATCCGCGGCACCGCCACGGTTTTACGCATCGCGATCAGGTCTTCGATCAGTAGGTAGGTCTGTACCTCGCTGGCGGTGGAGGCGTAAACAAACAGCGTCTCGGCGGCCCCGACCTCGTCGAGCCCGAGCACCCGATGCCGGATCGCTTCCGAATCCTTTTCGATCTGCAGCCGGGACAACGCATCTCGCTGCCTGCGGAAACGGCGGCGGAACTCGGCTTTGCTTTCCGCGGGCGGGGGCATGGTCATGGAGATTCCGGGGCGCTGAACAACCGCAGGTCTTCGGTATCGGCTCCGTGTTCAGAGACTGGATCAAGGTGCAGGTAGCGCTTTAAGAATGACACCGCCAAGTAAACCAGAGGCGTATCGAACAGGGCGGCGATGAGCTTGAACGCAAACCCCGTGGCGATGTACATCCACAGCTGCGGCCAGAGAGCAACCTCCGAATCGATCGGCAGAGCGCTCGCGTAGAAGTGGGTGATCACGATCACGGCGAACGTGTCAACGAACTGGCTGACCACGGTCGAGCCGTTGTTGCGTAGCCAGAGGTGCTTACCTTTGGTCAGCTTCTTCCAGAAGTGAAAGACCTGCACATCGATAAACTGAGCGGCGAGGTAGGCGAACATCGAGGCCGCGACCGCGCCGAAAGCCATCTCGCGGATCGTGAAAAACGCCTCCGCCTCCGTCCCCGGCATGACCCCGCCCAGCCAGAGGATCGCGATCACCCAGAAATTTAAAACCAGCCCGACGAACACCATGAAGTTCGCCCGACGTCGCCCGTAAAACTCCGAGACCAAGTCCGTGCAGAGAAACGTGACCGGATACGGCAACACCCCCACCGCCAGAGCGAAGGTCAACCCCACTTCCCCCTCGGGGAGCCACTCGCCGAATCGCCAGCCGGCGCTGTCGCTGCGGGTCGCCAAGACCAGGAATCGGCTGATCCCTAAGATGTTGAGCATCGCCAACGTGCCTAAGAAAATACCCGCTAGAAGCAGGAACATACGCTCGCGTCGTTGGTGCAAAATTTGGGGTGAAGGGTTAGCCAAAGGTGGATTCGCCAAGCGATGAGAAAGTATGAGTCATGCTAAAGAGGCCGCCAACGCGAGACAATCGTCTTACCACTAAGGACTTACCCTTTGGGGTTTTACAAGGCGTCTTATACCGCCGGTTTTCGATTGCCGAACTCATCAGACCCGCGTCTTCAAAAAACACCTGCATAAACCCTGTTTCGCAACTAAGATTTTTAGGGGTATACTTCTTGTAGTAATGATGAGTGTGGCACTCGCCGAAGCCGTTAATTCCACCTGCTACCCGCTGAACGCCTTTGTGTTCGTGCAGCGGGGGCTGGATTTCACCGTGCGTCGCGAGCACGGCGAGTTGGCCGACGACTACGACCCCAACGACCCTGATCAGCCCAGCCGGCACATCAGCGGCCGTGTGCTCTGTGAAGGTCTACGGGACTATGCGATTCAGCAGTACGGCTTGCTGGCCGGCACGGTCCTGCGTCGCTGGCGGATCACCCGCTGCGAAGACTTCGGCCACATCGTTTTCGCGATGGTCGAATCGGGCATGATGCACAAGACCGAAGACGACTCGATCGCCGATTTCGAAGATGTGTTTTCGTTCCGTGAAGCATTCGGCAACACGGGCGTCGCATTAGGCTGACCGCCCCGCTATCGCCCAACTCAACTTCCTATTGCATAACTGAAAATCAAACCGCCGCTTTTCTCTCCGACGAGGCGTGGATTACCCGAAGATGACGCAGAGCGTTACGCTGTAACGGTTACCGTACCTTCGGGAGCAGCTGAATGTCGTCCAAGCCGACCGAGCGAGAAGAAAAAAAAGAAGAACAACGTACTGAGCCGTCTGAGTTTCGGCGTTACGTCTGGCAGCGACGGTGGTTCCAGACGCTACTCGCGGCGCTGGTGATCTTTCTGGTGCTGTCGTACGTCGTGCCGGGCGTACTGGGGATGCTGTATGCGGTGCGGTCGGTGTTGGTCCCGGTGCTCTTTGGCTTGGCGCTGGCGTACATTGTGAATCCGGTACTGCGGTTCGCTGAGCTGCGGCTGCGCATCGGCCGGCTGGCGGGGACGATCTCACTGATGCTCTTATCGCTGGTGGTGGTCGCGGTCATTGCCGTGACCGCGGTACCGACGATCTACCACCAGGGCAGTGAATTGATTCAGACCATTCAAGATGCCGAGTACCTCGACAGCCTGCTGGCGTTGATCGACGCCGGTGAAGAAGAGGCACAAAGGACCGTTAAGCCAAGTGACTCCGAGACGGAAGTAGAAGCCGCGGTGGAAATCGCCGAGGCGGTCGAAGCGGTGGATAGTCTTAGCGTTGATGAACCCAAAACCGAATCGGAAGCGGACACTGCTAACGACTCGGTAACGGACGCGTCGATGGTCGATAAATTCATCGACCCGGACCGCATCCGCAGCTTGTTGGAAGTCGGCGTCGAACGGCTGCAAGGACTCGATGGCTCTGTTGTTGCGGGCTGGACCCTGCAGTCGCTCGACGTCGGCGTCGGCCTTGTGGGTTCGGCGGTGAGCTTTACGAGCTATCTCGCGCTCTCGGCGGTCATCATCGCCTTCTGCTTCTTTTTCTTTTCGTGGAAGTTCGACGCGATGCTGAGATGGTTTGAACCGTTTATCCCCAAGTCGCACCACGACCTGACGCTCGACATGCTGAAGAAGATGGACCTCGCGGTGTCGTCGTTCGTGCGTGGACGGGTGATCCAAAGCCTGGTGATGATGGTTGTCCTAATTGTCGGCTGGGTATGGGCGGACGTGCCGTATTGGTTCCTGCTTGGCGTGGCTACTGGATTGATGAACTTGGTGCCGTTCCTGCCAGCAGTCGGCTGGATCATGGCGTTGATCCTAACGGTCATCGCGACGCTGGCCAACGGCGGAGACTTCACGTTCGCATTAATACTCTGGCCGAGCGTGGTGTACTTCGCCGCCCAGAGCCTCGACGGCTGGGTGGTCGAGCCGCTGGTGCAAGGGCAAGCGACCAACCTCGACCCGCTGTCCGTGATGCTAGTGGTGCTTGTCGGCGGCACGTTAGCTGGCCTGCTCGGCATGCTGCTGGCGATCCCGCTGGCGGCGTGCGTAAAAATCTTGTCAAGAGAGTGGCTCTTGCCAAAGCTGCGTGGCGTTGCCGCGGAGACCTAGATGTTTCTGTTTACCGCAGAGCTTGCTGTTAACCCGCCGGCGAGTCGGCGTGTTCGGGTTCCGCTGGCTCGGCCGGAACTTCGGCATCTTCCTCAGCCTGAGACTCGGGGTTAAGAACGTTCTGCACCGCCGCCACGATGTATTTCACCGATTCGCGTTCTTGTTTGAAGTCGTCCAGAAGGATCTTACGTTCTCGCTCGTTTTCGTCGGCGTAGCAAAGCCAGGCGATACCCTTGGTCTTCCACTTCGTCTCGTCCAGCGACTTAATCGATTCCCAAGGCACGGTGTGTCCGCCGCTGGCCGTGATCCCTTTGTCGTCCATCGCGACCCAACGGCCGTTTTCTTTTACGAATTTAAGAAGGAAAAACACGCCCAGCGGTACCGTAATCAACGCCATCACCAACTGCGTTTTTACGTCCGTCGAAGTCTTGCGGCCCGGCACCTTGTTGGCCCACCCCTTCTCCTCGGTGTAAGCCTTCCAGACTTCCGGGTAATCGTCCGGATTCTGTTCTTTGATTTCGTTGTAGGTCTCGTATTTTTCGACCTTGAGCGGGTAGCCGACCTGCCAGTCGTAGACGCAGTAGGCCCCGAAGCCAAGCATCATGAGAGTGATCAAGATGAGCCGCCAGCGGTAGCCGTTGCTGATTTGGGTTTTCACGTTATTCATGCGGAAGGTTTTGGATGAAATGAGTTAGGGACTGCAGGAGCGATATGGGTATTCCCGAAATTTCCGGAGGTTTACATATTTGTACGTTCAACGTGGCACGGATGCTCAGGCCCCGCAAATATTTTTGGTCAATTTTCTGCTTACGGCAGGCTTGGATAGCGTACAGACCAGAATAATCCCGGCGAGCCGAGATTTGGATCGACCGCTACGTCCGTACCCCGTCTAGCTTCCAGTTATTCGCTGTGCCCGAGCTTTTCGAGAACCCGACCCCACCAATGGTTCACGACGGTTCGGGCCATCGGCCGATTGAGCAGCTTTCCGAATCCGCCCTGATCGACCCGGCGTCGGGGGATGCGAGGGAGGTCGGGGTTTTCCGCTAAAGCCCAGGTCAGAAACGCGCTGGTTTCCGCGATCGCTTTACGCCGGGCGTCTTTGGGTGGACGGCCGCCTCTGTATCTTCCGGGAGCTACCAAATTAGCACTCGCCTCTCTGGGTTAGCCGGGAAAATACCGGCGTGGAAATAGGGTTTATTTTTGTATTGGTATTTTTACCGTAAGCCACCGCTTTTCAAGTTGCAGACCCCCTCTTTGGCCGATTTCCTTTGAAAGATATCCGGATATGTCCATCCTAGGGCTCGGCCCAGAGGCCTAGCTGCTCGCGCCGTGCCTGGTCTTCAAGTTGGGCGTAGCGATCGACATCGCGGTGCGGCCAGCGGTCATCAGCCCTCGCCAAGCCCTCGGAAAGCAGGCGTTCATTAAGGATCGTGCCGTCCGGCAGCACGGCGTAGACCAGCAGCCGTCCGTATCGGCCACGCGGCCGGTGGGGCTCGAGACGAATAGTGACGCGTTGCCCGAAGGCTAGCTCGGTCACCCGCTGCGTCGCGGACTCGGCACCAGGTTCGGCCGGTCGATCGGCCCGAGCAGATTCCGGGGTATTGATCCCCCATAGACGGACGCGGGTCGTGGCCGATCGGCCGTCGGGCGTATCAAGATCGAGCGTATCCCCGTCGACGACCCCGACCACGGTGAACGATCGGCCGTCGTATCGCGTCGCGTCGGCTCCGCCGTAGACCAACAGCCCCGAGCGGTCGGCCAGAAATACCAACGCTAACACCACGATCAATCCGGCCGCTCCCCACCGCGATCGCCAGCGACGTCGGCGTAGAAATACTTCAGGGGTGAGCCGCTTGCCGCGTAGCCGTCGACTATTGAAAATCTGCGAAGCCACGGCCCCAGTCTATCTTTCGTGATCAAGCCAAGACGTCGAGCAGCGAACCCACCACGTGGACCGGTAGCGTCGTAGGCACAACAACCTCACGGACCTCGACCTCGGCGGTCGGCTCGGCTTCAATTAGCTGGCCAGAATTTACATAAGCGTCTATGTGTCTTAACCGACCGTCACAAATATAAACGTCGGTCGGACGCGTCTCGGGCTTGCCCGTGATAGGCGGGTTCAGTTCAATCGCGATTTCGTTTTGGATCGCCGGGCAAAACGCCAACGGCCCCGACACAACTTCGGCACCCAAGTCCCGCCGCAGTGGAAAGCCAAACGGCTCGAAACGCTCGGATCCGAAGTTGGCTTGCTGTATCAGTTGAACCGACAAACTCGTACGGGGATCGATACGCATAGCCCGCTTGTTGCAAGACCTCGGCCAAGTTCCTGGGCTCGTCAACGCGATCTCGTAAACCACTACGCCAATGAACTTTAGTGATATTTTTCCGGGAATTCCGTGGGCGGGGATCTGTGAGGGATGTGGCGTCGACGCACCGCGGCTAAGGCCTTACGATGCCGAAAATGCGTACCGCCGACCTGGATTTCGACCTGCCGCCCGAACGGATCGCCACGATCGCCGCCGAGCCGCGCGACAGCGCCCGCCTGATGGTGGTACACCGCGACACGGGCAGGATCGATCACCGCCGAGTCCGCGACCTGCCGCAACTCGGTGTCTTTCGGCCGGGTGATCTGATGGTCGTCAACCAAACCCGTGTGCTGCGGGCGTATCTTTCCGGGATTCGCACCGCAACAGGCGGCAAGGTCACGGGCCTATTTGTCGCGGCGCTCGGCGAATCCACATGGCAGGTCATGCTCGAATCAAAAGGCAAACTCCAAGTCGGCGAGGCCGTCGACCTCTACGCCAACTCTGCCGGTAACGATTCACCGGTAGTACGCCTAATCCTTGCCGAATCGCTGGGCCGCGGCGCGTGGCGGGCCGAGGTTGAGACCGACGACGGCTTGACCAACCCACCGGCGCTGTTGGACCGCATCGGCCGAACGCCCCTGCCGCCCTATATCCGCAAAGCCCGGAAGGCCCGAGACCAGCCCGAATTCACCGGCAACGACTTTGATCGCTACAACACCGTTTACGCAAACGCTCATGCCGATACGGCGAATGCTTCGGTGGCCGCACCGACAGCGGGCCTGCATTTCACGCCGGAAATACTCGCCGCCCTCGACCGGCTCGGCGTCCGCCGTGCCGCGGTCACCCTCCGCGTCGGCCTCGGCACGTTCCAGCCCGTGCAGACCGACACCATCGAAGACCACCCGATCCACCGCGAGTGGATCGACGTGCCGCCCGAAACGCTCGAAGCGATCCGGCAACTACGCGGAGCCGACGGAAACTTGCTGGCCGTCGGCACCA
Source organism: Planctomycetota bacterium (assembly GCA_038747275.1). Taxonomy (GTDB): domain Bacteria; phylum Planctomycetota; class Phycisphaerae; order Phycisphaerales; family Phycisphaeraceae; genus Algisphaera. The sequence goes on from JBCDJW010000001.1 coordinate 502,429, forward strand.
CCAGCGTGCGGACCCTCGAGAGTCTGCCCGATTCGCTTACCGACGTAACCCGCCACACCGGCGAAACAGACCTGTTCATCACCCCCGACCGCGTGGCCGACGGCTCGTTCCGGTTCCGCTACACCGACCGACTGCTTACAAACTTCCACCTACCCCAATCCACCCTATTGGCGATGGTCGCCGCACTTCCCGGCGTGGGCGTCGATCGGCTGCTGGACTGGTACCACCAAGCAATCAACGAGGAATACCGTTTCTATTCCTTCGGCGACGCCATGCTGATCCTTTGAGCTCGCCCGAACGCTACGCCCTATCCGCGTCGCCCAGCCAAGCGCAGAAACCAGGCCGTAGCTACACTACCCGCCATGCCGCTGGATCAGCCCCCCGTTTCCGATTTAGTACCCGCAACAGCCAAAGGCACCGACATCTCGATGCCCCTGGGGGACCATCTCGAAGAGCTGCGGATGCGTCTGATCTACGCCGGCATCGGCATCATCGTCGCCGCAGGCGTGACGTTTTATTTCGTCTTCCGGCTAATCGCTTGGCTCGCCCAACCTCTGCTTCAAGCTCAAGACGCCATGGGCTTCCCCGCTCAGACACTTGTCACCGACCCTACCGCCGGCTTCACCAGCGTCATTTTGCCGGTGGCGATCATCGGCGCCATTCTCCTCGCCTCACCCTGGGTGATTTATCAGGGCTGGAAGTTCGTTTCCGTCGGTCTCTACGCCCACGAAAAAAAAGCGGTTTACATCCTCACCCCGTTCAGCACCCTGATGACCGCCCTGGCGGTGTCGTTCACCTACTACATCCTGCTACCGGTCTGCCTGCTGTTCTTTATGCAGTTTGCGACCTATTACCCGAAGATCGAAATCGGTAAACCGAACCCGGTGTGGGCGCTTCTGCTCGAGGCCTACGGCAGCGCCGACAGCAGCGCGAGTGCGACTGAAACCGTATTGACCCCTGACACCGATCTCTCTTTCCCCATATTCCCGGTACTCGACGAAGACCCTACCGACGCGCCTGAAGGCAGCGTCTGGATCAACCAGACCGAAGGAAAAATCAAAACTGTGGTTGGTGGCAGTCTCCGCATCGTCGGCCTGCAGAGCGACCGACTCATCAACCCGCTCCCGCAGCTCGGCGAATACGTGAAGTTTGCTGCTTTTCTCATGTTCGGCGTGACACTGGCCTTCCAGCTACCCGTCGTCATGCTCGTATTAGGCTGGACCCGGCTCTTCGACCCGCGGGCGATCGCGTCGCTACGGCGTTACGCCGTGTTCATCGCCTTCGCCGCCGGGGCGATCCTCACGCCGACGGACCTGCTGAGCATGTTCGTGCTCGCGGTGCCGCTGTACCTGCTGTTCGAGGTCGGCCTGATCATGATGAAACTCGCCGTCCGCAAAGCCCCCCCACCGCCGGATGAGTTGTAAAACCCACCGCGATCTTGCTCACACCGCGTTCTGTGATTTAGCCGCGGGGCTAGCTCCGCGCTTGCCTTTTGCTCGCCAGCTGATATATTTGATTGGAATTTGTTAAGTATTCCTAAAACCGATTCCGGGGCGGAGCATTCCGCGTGCTGGAGTGGTTCTTCCTCGATCTAAACGGCTTTTTCGCATCATGCGAGCAGTACGACCGCCCAGAGTTGCGCGGCCGGCCGGTGGGTGTGTGCCCGGTACTGGCCGGGGGCGGCGCGGTGATCGCCGCCAGTTACGAAGCCAAGGCCAAGGGCATCGGCATGGGCGTCCGCGCCGCCGAGGCCCGCCGGCTCTGCCCGGGCATCGAACTCGTCCAGGCTCGCCCCGACCGCTACGTCGAGATCCACCACTCGATCATGACCAGCATCGAGAAGCACGTCCCGATCACCAAGACCTACTCGATCGACGAGTGGGCGATCCGCCTGCTCGGCGACGAACGCCGCGTCGACCAGGCCGTGGAACTTGCCCAACGGGTCAAACGGCAGATCGCCGACGACCACGAGGGCATGCTGCCCTGCTCCGTCGGCCTCGCCCCTTCACGCCTCCTCGCCAAGACCGCCTGCGAGCTCCAGAAGCCCGACGGCCTGACCGTCCTCACCTTGGACCGGATGCCCGACATCCTCGCCCCGATGAGCCTCACGGATATCCCGGGGATCGGCAGCGGCATGCACGAACGGCTACGCAGTGACGACGTCACCACGCCCGCCGAGTTGTGGGCGCTATCCAAAGCCGACTGCCGACGCATCTGGGGCTCGGTGCAGGGCGAGTACTTCTGGATGGGTTTCCACGGCCAACACGCCGAGGAGGTTCCCACCCGCCGCTCCAGCATGGGCCACGCCCACATCCTCCCGCCACAGTACCGCAACGACGCGGGAGCCCATGGCATCATGACCCGCCTGCTATGCAAGGCCGTGATGCGCTGCCGCCGCGACGGCTACTTCGCCCACCGCCTCACCGCCCACGTCTCGTTTACCTCCGGCCACCGCTGGGCCGACGAGATCGTCCTGCCCGCGGTCCACGACACCCCCACCGTCCTCGAACACTTCGAGCGGCTCTGGCGGCGTCGGCCCTGGCGGGACGCGTGCGCCGCCGCCCTGCCCGGCGAAACGTCACGCCCTTTATGGGAACCCAAAAAAGTCTCGGTCGACCTCGGTGGCCTCACCCCAGCCGGCTCCACACCCGGCCATCTCTTCGCCCAGACCGAGCGGGCCGACAAGCTTTCGGCCGTTATCGACCGCGTCAACCGCAAATACAAAGCCCATGCCCTGCACCCCGGCTCGATGACCCATGTCGTCGACTACCGCATGGACGACAAGATCGCCTTCGGCCGAATCCCCGAACAAGACATCGCGATGTGATCCGCAGTACCCGTAGCTAATCGATAAAACCGGTTTAAATTCGGACGCGACCGCTTGGGGTTAAATCCCCTACGTAATTGACCGATAAACACAATGAAAAGCCGCGTAATCTGAGGATATCCCATGCTCATTCATCCGCTCACGCCGTTATCTGCTTCGCCCCTTACCCCCGTGGTATTTATGCCGGGGCTCAACGGCGACGGTGCTGCAACGCTAGCAAGAGTGAAGCGCGTCGCGGAAGCGCTGCTGACTTTCCCGACGCTACTGGTATTCCCCGAAGTCGGCACGGCCGAAAGCCCCGAGGTTTGGGCCGCGACGTTGGCCAAGGCTGCTCAGGATCACACATTGACGGACCGCGGACTCGTCTTCGGACACAACCACGGGGCCGACCAAGCCTGCCAATTCACGCTGGACCACCCCGGCGACGTAGCGGCGTGCGTGGCCCTTTCGGCCGAAGTATGGGCCGATCCGACGGTGGAAGACCCGCAGCGTCTGAGCGAAACCGCCTGGATGATCGGCTGCGGCGAAAGCGACACTGCCGAACGCATACGGGCGGCTCAGGCGTTTCAGGTCGGCCTCGCCGAGCGGGGCTGCCGGGTCGATCTCTTGGATTGGGAAGGTGGGCACGACGAATTACCACACCACACCCTCGAAAACGCCATGTATTTCTTCAACGAAACCCAGAACGCCTTGCACCGCTCAGCCGCATAAGGAAAGCCGTACCTAGCCAAAGAGTCTCTAAACGCGAACCTTTACATTAGATCGACCAGGAACTACCTATCAGGAAATGCCTTACGTAAGTAAGTGATTATGCATCCTTACTCTCCCCGGAAGATAACAAAGAAAATAGTGGTGCCCATACGACATGTGCCGTATATTACGAAATCTTTACGTGGGAGGTCTTCAAAACATTGCCTGAACTGAGCTTAGATCAATGGATGCAGGTCCACCAAGCCACCCAGCAGGTGGCAAGGGTTGCCGACGTCCAGGATTTCCACCGACACGTGGTCGATTCGGTCAAGCTCCTGATGTCCCACACCCTAATTTCATCTGAATTTCATGATTTGTCGGTGATGCAGATTCTGTCTTCACACCAGACACGCGATGACGAATATTTCCAAGCGATGATGCCGGTCTTTGCCGAGTACTTGCACGAACACCCCTGCGTGAAGTCGGCCTTAGAAACCCGTTCGCTGAATGTGATGGGCGTACTCGACAAGATGTCGCCGGCCGATTTCGAAGGGCTGGGGCTCTACAACGAGTTCTACCGCCACGTCGATATCCGCGACCAGATCATCATCGCCCGGTCGCAGGGGCATCCGAACCTTCTGGCTTTGGCCGTATCACGTGACGAACGATTTACGCCGGAAGAACGGCGGATGCTTGAGCTTTTCGCCCCGTCGCTATCCGACGCCCACGAAACCTGGCAGGCCCTGCAGCGGGCCGAGGGTCAGCACGCGTGGGCCTTGGGTGCCCTTGAACACCTCCACTGCGCCGCTCTGTACGTAAATGCCGAGGGACGCGTCCTCGACCGCAACAGCCTAGCCACGAAGTTACTCGCCGCGTATTGGCCGATGCGCGACCTCGGCGATCGCCTGCCGCAGGGCCTCCTCGCCTGGATCAAAGCCAGCCAGACCGACCCCGCCCACCGGCAACACCCCTATGTCCGCGAAAACTCAAACGGCGTACTAACGTTCCGCCTCGCCGAAGACCCCAAAGGCAACGGCTGGCTGATCCTAGGCCGAGAAACCCCCGCGGTCGCCGACCTGACGCCCCTGCTCGACCTCGGGCTGACCGAGAAGCAGGCCGAGGTCCTTCTCGCGGCCTCCGAGGGCCTGACCTACGGCCAGATCGCCCTCAAACTTGGCAAAGCCGTCGGCACCGTCCGCAAGCAGATGGAACAGCTCATGGACAAACTGGAAGTCCATGACAAAGCCGCCGCCGTCGCCAAAGCGACCCACGCGATGAACAATCCCGGCCTGTCGATCGACGCCGCCTAGCCGCTTGCGGCTTAGCCCGGCCGGGTCATGCTGTCGTAGTCCATCAGCTCGTTCAGCCGCTCTTCCGGCATCAGATTCAGCTCGCCGACGAGTTGCTTGATCGTCTTGTTTTCGGCGTGGGCCTGCTTGGCCAACGCGGCGCACTTGTCGTAGCCGACCTCCGGGGCGAGTGCGGTGATGGTCATCAGCGACGCTTCGAGCAGCTCGGTGCAGCGTTCTTCGTTAACCGTCAAGTCCTTGAGCAGCTTGTCGACGAAGACGTTGGATACGTTGGCCAGCAACTCGACCGACTCAAGGAAGGCATCGATCATCACGGGCATCGCAACGTTAAGCTCGAAGATCGAACCGACCCCGCCGAGCCCGGCCGTGGTCACGGTCGCGTCGTTACCGATGACCCGGCAGCAGACCTGCATGACCGATTCGCAGATCACCGGGTTGACCTTACCCGGCATGATCGACGACCCAGGCTGGATCGCGGGGAGGTTGAGTTCACCGATGCCACAGCGCGGGCCTGAGCCGAGGTGGCGGATGTCGTTGGCGATTTTGGAGAAACTGACGGCGATGGTTTTGAGTTGGCTATGAGCTTGTACGAAATCATCTTTCGCCGCTTGTGCTGAGGGATGATCGTCTGCTTCCCTGAAATCATAACTTTCACCGAGGCGTTGCGTCAGCGTATCGCAAACCATCTTCGCAAACTGAGGATGAGCGTTGATGCCGGTACCGACTGCCGTTCCGCCGATAGGCATATTCCAGCAGATAGAAGACTGGTAAATCGCCACCACCCCCCATGCTTCACCAGCGGTTTTTGTATAACCTGAAAATACCTGCCCCATCCTGATCGGCGTAGCGTCCATTAGATGAGTTCGGCCAGTTTTAATTATCCCGTCCCATTGCTGAGCTTTTTCCATCAATGATCGACGCAACTTTTCGAGCGCAGGCATGAGTTGATCGTGGAACTGGATGGCGACCGCGATATGCATCGCCGTGGGGAACGTATCGTTGCTCGACTGCCCCATGTTGACGTGGTCGTTGGGGTGAACGCCGCCTTCGGCTTTGGTGGTCGCGCCGAGGCCCAACTTGTCGTTGGCGACGGCGGCAATGACCTCGTTTGCGTTCATGTTGGTGCTGGTGCCGCTGCCGGTCTGGTAGACATCGACGGGGAAGTGGGCGTCGTGCTTGCCCTGGGCGACTTCGTCGGCGGCGGCGATGATCGCATCGGCGAGCTTGGCATCGAGCTTACCGAGGTCTTTGTTGGCCTGGGCACAGGCGGCCTTGAGTTGGCCGAAGGCGTGGATGACCGCCGGGGGGAGCGGGCGGTTGGCAATCGGGAAGTTGGCGACGGCCCGTGCGGTACTCGCGCCGTAGAGGGCGTCGGCGGGGACGGGCATCTCGCCCATGGAGTCTTTTTCGATGCGGGTGGTCATAGCGAGTTCCGGGGTAGAGGTTCCGGGTGAGTGCGGTCAGTAAAACAACTGATCGGGAGCGTACACTAGCGCCGGGCGCGGTGCTACCGGTTGGCCCCGATTACCAAAAAATGGTTTAGCGGGTGACGCGAAGCGTCCCGCGGCGGCGATCGGAAGAAATGGGTAGAACGGGGACGCTTCGCGTCGCCTGCTAAACGAGGGGACGCAGGTTACGCGGCCTGACGGTCGGCATCGCCGCTGGTCGCCGGACCGTCTTGCAGCTTCTCCGCGGCGGCGGCCATCTGGTCGAGCAGGGTAGTCGCACGGTCGCGCAACTCGTTCAAAATCTGATCAGCTTGGGACTCGAAGAGGTCGGCAAGGCCAGTCATGGATTCGTCGAGGCGTTGGGCCTGGACCTGCATCTCGCTGTCGGCGGTATCGGTCAGGTTGTCGAGGTACTCGCGGTTGGCGGCCTGATGCTCGTCGAGTTTGGACTTGAAGGCTTCCTGCGTGTCGTGGGCTCGGGCCATGGCGTCGACCACTTGTTTGCGGATGCGGGCCATCGCGGCGTCGGCGGCGGACTCGGTCTTTTCGAGAATGCCGTCGGCCTTGTCATGCAGCGCGTCAGCCAGCTGATCGAACTTGGCGAGGATTTCCCGCTCGGCAACGGCGTGGGCCTCGGCGAGCTGGGTGTCAAGATGCATGCGCTGCTGGCCAAGTTCAGCCGACATCTCGCCGAGTAGGTTCTGCTTCATCCGGTCGAGTTCCTCGGCGAAGGCGTCGCGGCCCAGTGTCTGGTACGCGGCGAGGTGGTCGTCAAATCGCTCAAGCTGCTGCGTCACCGCGGCGGAGAGACCGCGGCTTTTCTCGACCACTTCGTCAAGGCCCTTCTGGATCATCCGCCCGTCGGCCAGGGCGTGGCCGAGTTGTTTGGTCGCCGCTGTGATGCGGGTATCGAGCTGTTCGAGGCGGGCGAGCTTTTCGTCAGTGACGGTGTTGACGCGGTGGAGCTTGGCATCGAGCTGGGTGTCGAGGGCGGTGAGTTTTTTGAGCAGCGTCTGGAGCTTGGCGGCGGTTTCGGCGTTGGCGGGGGCAGCCGAGACGGGCGGCGTCTCGGAAACAGGAGCAGTAGAAGCGCCGGGTTTGGCCAGGGAGGCTTGAGATTGAGCGTTCTGCGTCTTGTCGACGGTCACCGCTACCTCGGCCCGGGCGTCCTTAAGCATTTTGAGCAGGCGGAAGCGCTCGTCGCGGGCTCGGTCCAACAGGCCGTTGAGGTCGGCCTTGACCGCGGCAGCGGGTGAACTGTTGCGGACTGGGGCGTGGGCGAAGGGCTTGGCGGGGTCGAGCATGAGAAGACTCCAGACGAGAAGGCAGCTTAGGTAGTAAAGACGCACCTCTCCCGCACCAAACCCTATCGTCGTCGCCCGCAACACGGGACGAGCGACGGATTATCGGGCGGCTATCTGGCGACTTTATTTCCGATAACACATCGCTCTGAAGTATCGTTCAACACGACCAATAGGGCACGCGACGTTGCCGAGGCCTACAAAAAAGGCTACAACGCCAGTCCGTTTTAAACCCATAAGTGCCCGGAGAAACCATGGCCCGCAGCAAGACCGCCGAAGAGAACTACTACTTCACGTCCGAATCCGTCTCGATGGGCCACCCCGACAAGGTCAGCGACGCGGTCAGCGACGCAGTACTCGACAGCCTCCTGGCCGTGGACAAGCAGGCCCGCGTGGCGTGCGAGACCATGTGTACGACCGGCCTGGTCGTCGTCGGCGGTGAGATCACGGTCCACAACCAAAAGGCCGTCACCGCGCTTAACAACGCCGAGGAAACCATCCGCGGCGCCCTCCGCAAGATCGGTTACACCGGCGACCTCGGCATGAAGTTCGACGCCGACACCTGCGCCGTCATGCGGGTGATGCACAGCCAGTCGGCCGACATCTCACAGGGCGTCACCGAGGGCGAAGGCCTTCACAAAGAACAGGGCGCGGGCGACCAAGGCTTGATGTTCGGCTTCGCCTGCCGCGAGACGCCAGACCTCATGCCGCTGCCGATCGACCTGTCGCACAAGCTGGTCGAAAAACACGCCCAGGTCCGCGAGGCCGGCAAGCTCATCAAGGGCCTACGCCCCGACGCCAAGTCGCAGGTCACCGTCGAGTACGACATCAACAACAAGCCCGTGCGAATCGACACCGTCGTCCTGTCGACGCAGCACACGCCCTACTGGAACGGCAAGGCCCAGCAGGCCAAGCTCAAGAAGGCGGTCATCAAGCACATCATTGAGCCGTGCATGCCCAAAAAGCTGTACGACCCCAAGAAGGTCACGATCCACGTCAACCCGACCGGCCAGTTCGAGATCGGCGGTCCCCACGGCGACGTCGGACTGACCGGCCGCAAGATCATCGTCGACACCTACGGCGGTCGGGGTCGCCACGGCGGCGGCGCCTTCTCTGGTAAAGACCCATCCAAGGTCGACCGCAGCGCCGCGTATATGGCCCGCTACATCGCCAAGAACCTCGTCGCCGCCCGCCTCTGCGACGTCTGCGAAGTGCAGCTATCCTACGCCATCGGCGTCGCCGAACCGACCTCGATCCACGTGGACACCTACAAGACCGGTAAGCTGCCCGAGCCCGAGATCACCCAGCTGGTGCGCGAGTTCTTCCCGCTTACGCCCAACGGCATCCTGACCCACCTGAAGCTGCGCAACCCGATCTTCTCGCCCACCGCCAGCCATGGCCACTTCGGCCGTAAGCCCGGCAAAGTGAAGGTCAACGGCAAGTCGTACGATACATTCACCTGGGAAAAAACCGACCTCGCCGCGAAGCTAAAAAAAGCCGCGGGCATCTGATCCCCATAAAGCCGCGACCGCTGATCGCGCGGCTCGAAATGGTTCTAAGGTCTCAGATGCGCAATAAAACTGACCGGCCTTCGGCCGAACGCGCGACCACCGGTCGCGGCTTTATTATGTTGCGAGTCGGACCAATCCCGTCTGCGTTATCCTGTACTAATGTTCGTAAAGAAAGGCATCGCGGTTTCGCCCGGCGTGGCGATCCTCAAGGCCGTCGTCCTCGATGACGAGGACCGTGCCGTACCCCGGCGAACGATCCCCGTCGCGTTGATCGACCATCACGTCCGCCGTGTCGATAGCGCTTTAGATGAATCGATCCGCCAGATCACCGAAGTCCGTGAGCAGACCGCTGAGTCGCTGGGTGAAGAACTAGCCAAGATTTTTGCGTTCCACCTGGGTATGCTCGCCGACCCGTCGTTGACCGAGCAGTTCCGAGCAATGGTCCGTAACGAGCGGGTGACGGCAGAGTACGCCGTGTTCTCGGTGATGACGACGCTGGCTCAGACCTTCCTCGCCCATCAGGACCGCTACTTCCGCGACCGCGTCAGCGATATCTACGACCTAAAGCGTCGGCTTCTTCGCCAGCTCATCAGCACCGGGACCAACGACCTGTCGAAGGTCGATGGGCCGTCCATCGTCATCGCCCAGGACCTCACGCCAAGCCAGACCGCCGCGCTAGACAAGTCCAAGATTATGGGCCTGGCTACCGACGTCGGCGGCCGGACCAGCCACACCGCCATCCTCGCCCACGCCCTGGGCATTCCTGCAATCGTCGGGCTTGAAGACCTTACCCAACGCGTCGAGTCCGGCGACCCCATCATCATCGACGGCTACCGCGGCATCATTATCGTCGACCCCGACGCCGCTCAGTTGCTCGAATACAAGCAGGAAGCTCGGCGGATCGCCAAGCTCGAAACTGAGTTGGGTAAACTCCGCGACCTACCCGCGATAACCAAAGACGGCACCGAGATCGACTTGCTAGGAAATATCGAGTTCCCCACCGAAGTCCCCGACGCACTGGAGAAGGGTGCGGTGGGTATCGGGCTCTACCGAACCGAATTCCTCTACCTCTCGGCCGAACATGAGCCAACCGAAGAACAGCAGTACGAAAGCTACGTCGAGACTTTAAAAAACCTCGAGGGAAAGCCGCTAACGATCCGCACGTTGGACCTCGGGGCCGACAAGATCCCAGAGAGTTCGGCCCTGGCCGCCCCGCTGCTTATGGAACGCAACCCGTTCCTCGGTCTACGGTCGATAAGGCTATGCCTCCAAAACCTCCCTATGTTCCGCACCCAGCTGCGGGCCGTACTTCGGGCCAGCGCCCACGGGCCGATCAAGATAATGTTCCCACTGATTTCCAGTGTGATGGAACTACGTCAGGCCAAGATGATTCTCCAGGACGTCAAGGAAGACCTTGAAGACCAAGATATTGCCTTCGCCAAAGACATCCCCATTGGGATGATGATCGAAGTACCCTCCGCCGCGCTACAGATCAAAACCTTCAGCAAGGAAGTCGACTTCTTCAGCATCGGTACCAACGACCTCATCCAATACACCGTAGCCGTCGATCGGGCCAATGAGCGTATCGCCAACCTTTATTCCGCTGCCCACCCCGCGGTGATCCAGCTGCTCAAGGACGTGATCCGCACCGCCGACCGCACCGGCACCGAGGTCAGCCTCTGCGGCGAGATGGCGGGGCAGCCCGAATTCACTATGCTGTTATTAGGTCTAGGCCTGCGTCGGCTTTCGATGACTCCCCCGGCGGTGCCGGAGGTTAAGCGGCTGATCCGCAGCGTTAGTGTTGATCAGTGCAGACGCGTAGCCCGCAAGGCCGTCGGCTTCGATACCGACCGCGAAGTGTTGAACTACCTCAGGGACGAGGTCAACAAAGTCATGCCCAAGGCGTTCGATGGACGTTCCATCGGGATCTGAGCCCCGCCCCGCCGGCCTCAGGCACGCCAAACAACCGAAACTGCCAACCGCTTCGATCGCCGGGCGAACCTGCCCGAGGCTCGAGCGAAGCGGAGGCCCAGAACAAGGAAGTTCGAAGTGACCCCCGGAAGTAAGAAGTACAAACCTGTCGCGGCACTGCCGCTTGGGTGTAATGGCTAAGCCAACCGTACTTCTCGCCCCACCTGCTCACTTCCGACTAATCTGCCCGTGCCCACAACCGAAATGCTCATTAATTACGTCCCCGGCGAGGAGTGTCGCATCGCCATCGTCGAGGACAACAAGCTCGAAGAGTTCTACCAAGAACGCGCTTCCACCGAATCACACGTCAGCAATATTTACAAGGGCCGCGTCACCAACGTTGAGCCCGCCATTCAAGCCGCCTTCGTCGACTTCGGCCTGGAACGCAACGGCTTCCTCCACATCTCCGACCTCCACCCCAAGTACTTCCCCGGTAAAGACCGCGAGGAATTCGAAAAGGTCGGCCACAAAACCGCCCGCCACGAACGCCCACCGATCCAAAAATGCCTGAAGCGCGGCCAAGAAGTTTTGGTACAGGTCCTCAAAGAAGGCATCGGCACCAAGGGCCCGACCCTCACTAGCTACCTTTCGATTCCGGGCCGATTCCTCGTGATGATGCCCGACATGCAGCGGCTCGGCGTCTCCCGCAAGGTTGACGACGACGACGCCCGCAAAGAAACCAAAGACATCCTCAAAGCCCTCGACCCGCCTAAAGAATTCGGCTTCATCGTCCGCACCGCGGGTATCGGCCAAACCAAGACCGACCTCAAACGCGACCTGTCTTACCTCCAGCGCCTCTGGAAGAACATCGAACGCAAGCGCAAGCAGCGAGGCAAATACGGCGAGCTCTACGCCGAGTCGGACCTAGTCATCCGCACCATCCGCGACGTGTTCTCAAGCGACATCGACCGCATCGTTTGCGACGACCTGACCGCCGCCCGCAGGGCGAGGGACTTCCTGGCCGTCGCCAATCCACGGGCTAAATCGAAAGTCGTCTACTACGATGACCCCGTCCCGCTGTTCCACCGCATGGGCGTCGAAGAACAGCTCGACAATATGAACGCCCGCGAAGTCCCACTGCCATCGGGCGGAGCACTGGTCATCGACCCCACCGAAGCCCTCGTCGCCATCGACGTGAACTCCGGTAAATCCCGCGCCGCCAAAGACGCCGAGACCAACGCCTACAAGACCAACCTCGAAGCGGTCGACGAAATCGCTCGCCAACTCCGCCTACGCGACCTCGGCGGCCTGGTCGTGCTCGACCTGATTGACATGCGTCCGGCCAAAAACCGCAAGTCGGTCGAGAGCCGCTTCCGTAACAACCTGAAGAAAGACCGCGCCCGTACCCGTATCGGCCCGATCTCGCAATTTGGCCTTCTCGAGATGACCCGCCAACGCATGCGGCCCTCATTGGTCAAATCGATCTACCAAGACTGCGGCCACTGTAACGCCCACGGCCAAACCATGAGCCCCGAGTCGGTCATCCTCAGCGTGATGCGTCGGCTCGCCCTGGTCATGCACCGCGACGACGTCGCGCAGATCGAGCTCACCATCAGCCCCGACGTCGCCTTCCACATCCTCAACCGTAAACGCAGCGAGCTCGTCGGGCTTGAGGAACGATATGGCAAGCCCGTCATGGTCCGCGTCGGCGGCACCACCGTCGACTACGTCAATATTGTGGCCACTAACGCCAAAGGCGTGGTCTTGAACTCCGACCCCGAGACCTACAAACAACGGCTCAAGCCCACCACCGACACCAGCTTCCGCGAACTCGACGACACCGAATTACCCGAAACCGAAGACCTTTCTGATTTGGGAGAACTCGGCGAGGACCTGGACGAAGGGCAAGAATTGAATCAAGAAGTCGCGGCCGAATCCGAACCAGAAGAACAAACCAGCAAGCGTAAATCTAGACGTCGACGCCGGCGGTCTAAAAAGAATAGCTCCGAAGATTCACAGGAAGCCGCCGAGAGCCCGTCGCTCACGGGCGCAGACGATTCAGCTACCGATTCTGAAACGGAGGTGGAATCGGTAGCTAACGAAGATTCCGCTGAGGATGAAGATAAGCCCAAGCGCCGCCGGCGACGTCGCCGAGGTGGCCGCGGTCGAAAGAAAAACCGTGAGGGCGTTGATCCCGAAGCCGAAACCGAAACCGAGTCGGTATCGGCGGACGGTGAAAATCCATCTTCGGAGCCTGCCGCATCGGCACCAGCCGAAACAAACCAAGAGCCCTCGAAAGAAAACGAATCAGCCGAAGGGAAAACCAAAAAGAAGAGCCGGCGTCGACGCTCCCGCAGCAAGAAAAAAACGTCGCCCAACGGTGATACTTCAAACGTAACTGAAGCTGGTGATAAATCCGACCCGCCACAGCCCGAATCCAATGAAAACGAAATCGACCTGATCGCTACCGGCGACCCCGAAGGTGCGGCCCAACGCAAAAAACGCCGGACACGTAAAAAGAAAAACAGTAAAAGCAGCAAAATATCGACGGCAACGCTACCCGTCGATGAATTCGGCGACGTAAATGGCAACGTCAAACCCGTCGAAGACAACTCTTCGGCGGTCGAATCCGACGGCAACGCCAAGCTCACCGCGAAGCCAACCCGCAAAAAACGTCCGACCAAACCCGGCCGAGGCTACGCCAACCGCATCGTCAGCGGCTAAGCCGACAATCACTCTGCCGCGTAACCGCTCATGGACCAATACCGCCCCGCCTCGGCTACCGAACCAGACACCGACTCACCGACTCGGCGAGCGGTTGTCCTGGGTTCCACCGGGTCGATCGGCGTCAATACCCTGGCCGTTATCGAACACCTGACCCGCACCGGCCAGCAGTCGTTCGAGGTCGTCGGCCTTGCTGCGGGCAGCAGCACCAAAACACTTGCAGAGCAAGCCGCGGAAACGGGCTGCCGAGCGGTTGCAATCGCATCGCCCGAGAAGGCCCCCGAAAACCTGGGTGTCGATAGCGTCTTCACCGGACCCGATGCCGCGGTTCAACTTATCGAACACACGCGTCCCGATGTCGTTGTCTCGGCGATCGTGGGATCGGCTGGCCTCGCCGCCACCATCGAAGCACTTCGGCAGTCCTGCACCGTCGCCTTAGCAAATAAAGAAACGCTAGTCGCGGCGGGCGACCTGGTGATGGATATCGCCCGCCAGCACAACGCAACGATGATCCCGGTCGACTCCGAGCATTCGGCCGTATTCCAAGCTTTGGGCGGCAGGACCGACACTACGGGCGTGCGACGCGTCGTTCTTACCGCTTCGGGCGGGCCGTTCCGCGACTGGTCGGCCGAGCAGATGCGTAACGCGACGCCCGAGCAAGCACTTAACCACCCGACGTGGAAAATGGGCCCCAAAATCACCATCGACTCGGCCACGATGATGAACAAAGCCCTTGAGATCATCGAGGCCCACCATCTCTTTGGCCTACCCCCCGAAAAGATCGAAGCCGTCATCCACCCCCAGTCGATCGTCCACAGCTTCGTCGAATTCAACGACCACAGCGTTCTTGCCCAGCTCGGCCCGCCCGATATGCGGATACCCATACAGCTCGCCCTGACCCACCCCCATCGCTTGACCGGCTGCTCCGACCAACTCGACTGGAAAAAGCTCCGCCAGCTTGACTTCCAGCCCCCCGATCGCCAGCGTTTCCCCGCACTCGACCTCGCCTACCGCTGTATCCGCCTCGGCGGCACCGCCGGAGCGATCCTCAACGCCGCGAACGAAGCCGCCGTGCAGGCATTCCTCGAACACCGGATACGATTCGGGCGTATCGTGGAGCTTGCCGATGAAGCCTTGTCGGCCGTCCCCATCGGCCCCGTCGCCAGCCTTGACGACGTAATGGCTGCCGACCACGAGGCCCGTCAATTTGTAGCCGAATCGATCAACACCGCCATTACTACCAAATCGTCATAGAAATCCCTAAGAACCGTAACCCACTTTCACGATGATCGACATCTTCAACAACAGCTACACCGCCGTGGCCGCCCTGATTCTCGGCTTCGGATTCCTGATCTTCGTCCACGAGCTTGGCCATTTCGCCATCGCTAAATGGGTCGGCATCCGAGCCACCCAGTTCGCCATCGGCTTCGGAAACGCCATCGTCTCCTACCGCAAAGGTATCGGCATCCGCGTCGGCGGTACCGAAAAGGAATACATCGCCCGTGCCCTCGACGCCCTCAAAGAAGAAGGCAAGACCGTCGACGGCCTCGACGAGCACGCACGCAACCAACTCATCATGGAAAAGGCCGACGAACTTGGCCTCGGCGAAACCGAATACCGCCTCAACACCCTCCCCCTAGGCGGCTACGTCAAAATGCTCGGCCAGGAAGACATGGACCCCGCCGCCCAGTCCGAGGACCCCCGGTCCTTCAACAAAAAATCGATCAGCGCCCGCGCTGCCGTGATCTCCGCCGGCGTCGTTATGAACCTGATCTTCGGCCTAATTTTCTTCATCATCTGCTTCCAAATGGGTGTCAAGTTCCCCGCCGCGGTGGTGGGCAGTATCGATCCCGATAGCGCCGCCGCGACGACCTACGCCAACGGCTACGCCGAGAACGAAGCCTACCGCGGTCTTCTGCCCGGCGACCATATCACCCACCTCAACGGCAAACCCATTACCGACATGGCCGAAGTCCGCATCGCCACCGCTTTAGGCAAAGGCGGTAAAGCCGTGGCGATGACAGTCGATCGAGAAGGCGAGGAGCAGCCGCTGGTCTTTGATATCGTCGCCACCTCTTCGGAAAGAAACGAAGGCTTACTCTCGGCCGGTATCTTCCCAGCTCAAACTCTAATCGTCGGCGAAAGCCCCTCCCGCCCCGGCGAGCCGGCCGGGTCGAAATACAGCCCCTTTGCCGCGGCTGGCGTCACCCCACAGATGCGGATGACAGCTATCAACGGTCAACCCGTGGATAATCAGGGGCAAATGATCCGCTTCTTCAAGACTCTGAATCAACCACAGGTGACGCTCCGCTTCGAGAGCGGTGACGGCAAAACACCAGTCGAGGTACAGACTATTGCAAGGCCACGCCTGACCGTCCGCGACGGTAGCGTCGTTAACCTCTTGGGGCTTACGCCGCCGGCGGAGATCGATCCTGCCCCCGGTAAACCCGCAGAAAAAGCCGGCGTCGAACCCGAAGACGTCATCGTACGCCTCGGTGACCGCGATTGGCCTGCCGTCCACGAAGTTAGTGAGATCGTCACCGCCTCAAATGGCCAGCCTTTGGCACTCACTGTTTTGCGTAACGGTGGGCACGTCAAGCTCGGTCCGGTCAAGCAAACACGCGGCGGTAAAATCGGTGTAGGCATCGCGCCTTGGCCACAGCAGGCTATCGTCAGCGGTGTGCTGCCCGAATCGCTCTTCGCAGCCGCGTCAGCAGACCGCCCATTACCCGCAGGCTCAAAGCTACTTTCGGTCGCGGGGCAACCAGTGGGAACATGGGCTGATTTCCAACAGTCTTTACATACAAGTTTGAGTCAAAAGCCTGAAAGTGAATCTGCCGTCACCGTCGAGCTAGCTTTCGAAATCAACCTCGGCGAAAGCGCAGATACCGAGACTTACATCGTATCGATCGATGCCGAGGAAGCTGCCTCGCTCCATGCCGCCTACGGCTGGGGGCCGCCTGGCGGTATCGGTTTTGAGCCCCTGATGGTCGAAGTTAAAGCCAACGGCCCTGTCGACGCCACCATGATCGGTATCGATAAAACCGGCCAGTTCATCCAGCAGACCTACATCACCCTGCTCCGCCTCATCCAAGGCACCATCGGTATCAAGAACCTCCGCGGCCCGGTCGGCATCGTCGACGAAGGGGCAAAGGTAGCCGCTCAGGGTTTTGCGTATTACCTATTCTTCCTCGGCCTTATCAGCGTCAACCTCGCGGTGCTCAACTTCCTGCCGATCCCGATCGTTGACGGCGGGCTGATGGTGTTCCTCCTGATCGAGAAGATCAAAGGCTCCCCCGCCAGCCCGCAGGTGCAAACGGCCGTCGCTTTGGTCGGCCTCGTCGGGCTGGCGTGTGTATTCCTTTACGTCACCTTTAACGATATTTCGCGCATCGTGACCGGATAAAGGTAATTTTGAGCACAAACCAGGGGCGCTGACTCTGGTTTGGCTGATCTGTCTTTTCTGCGGTTTGAATTCCCAAATACGAAGCCGCTACGCCGGTATACTGCCGGCCTGGCCCCTACTCCCGCCGGTCGACCGGCCCGAGGTTTTGATTGATGAGACTCCTGGTTCCGATCATCGCGATCCTGCTCGGCATCGCTTTCGCCTTCGCGATAGCCACCGGCCGCTCCGGCTCCGACGCCCCGCCGATCCCCGCCGACGACGAAACTGCTCCCCAAGTCGCTGCGGAAGATGCAAACGATACGATCGACGGCAAACCCACTGAATCTCAAGCCGAAACGTCATCTCCCGAAGAAACAACCGCCGAGCCCACCGATGCCCCCGAAGCGGCTGCCAGTGAATTTGCCGGCCTGAGAGCGGTGCCAACCGATACCCCCCTGGCCCCCACGCTCGGGGCAGATCAGCTCGACAGCCCGTTCAAATTCCGCGTCGAGTTCACATCTTACGGTGCAGGGATCAAGCAGATCACCCTCGCCGACTACGCCCAATTCGTCGAACCCACCGAAAAAGGCGAAGCTAAGCCAGCCTACCGCCTGATCGACGTGAACCAGGGCCTCGCCCCCGGCACCTCCCCGGCGTTTTATCCCTACGCCGCGCAGACGCTCACCGTTAACGGCCAAAATGTCTCGCTCTTCAACGTCCAGTGGGCAGCCGGCCCCGTCGCCAACCGCGACGGCCAACAAAGCGTCACTTACCGCTTACCGATCGAGAACGCGGACGGCCAACCCGTCGCCGAAGTCGTCCGCACCTGGACCGTTGCCGCCGACAGCTACGACCTGTCGCTCGACCAGCAGATCATCAACCGCACCGACGCCCCGCTCGAAGTCAGCTTCCAGCAGTACGCCCAGGGCGACGTGCTGACCGACCTCGGGGCCTACCTCGGCGACCGCCGGATGTTCATCACCGGCCACTTCCGCGACGAGACGCCGTCCAAGTACGCGATCTACGTCGACGACAGCTTCATTAACCGGGCCGAATTGCTGAAGAAGAAACGCACGCTCTGGCCCAACAACGACCTGCCGGTCAAGAAGAACCCCCGCCTCGCCTGGCTCGCCTCAGAAAACCGCTACTTCGCGGTGATCACCCACGCCCCGGTCCCCGCCGAGGCGACTCAAACCGCCGAGGTCCCCGAGCTCGACGCGACCTTCCCAGCGGTGTCGTACCGCGTCCTCGATCAGATCGTTGACGAACCACAGGCCGACCGGCAGCGAGTTGCGGTACAGCTCGGCAGCGCTTCCCACACCATCGCTCCGGGCTCTTCCCTGGCTTTGGACCTCGCTATCTACGCCGGGCCACGGAAAAAGGCGGTACTCGCCGACTCGCCCTACGACTTATTACACTTCGAAAAGCTCATCCGCTACGAACTCGGCTGCACATGGTGCACGTTCCAGTGGCTGGCCAAAGGCCTGCTGGGCTACCTCAAGGGGCTGCACTGGGCCGTCAACGACTGGGGCATCGCGATCATCATCCTCGTGCTCACCGTCCGCCTCATCCTGCACCCGATCACCAAGCGCGCGCAGACCAACATGATGAAAATGAGTAAGCAGATGGGCAAGCTCCAGCCCGAGATGCAAAAACTCAAAGAAAAATTCAAAGACGACCCGTCGGCCCTCAACCGCGAGACGATGAAGCTCTACCGCGAGGCCGGTATCAATCCAGCGAACATGCTCGGCTGCCTCCCCATGCTCCTGCAGACGCCGATCTGGATCGCGCTCTACGCGATGCTTTACTTCGCCATCGAACTCCGTCACGAACCCGCTTTCTACGGCGTCTTCCAGAACCTCACCGGCGGGGCCTGGCACTTCCTCGAAGACCTCTCGGTCAGCGATAACTTCATCCGCTTCATCCCTCCGGAACAGCCTGCTTACAAACTCACTTGGATGCCGATCGTCAAGCCCGAGTTCCGCAGCCTCAATATCTTGCCGCTGCTGATGGCCGTGGTCTTCTTCTTCCAGATGAAGCTCACCACGCCGCCCGCCCAGACCGAGCAGCAGCGTCAGCAGCAGATGATCATGAAGTTCATGCCCTTCATGTTCCCGATCTTCCTCTACTCCGCCCCCGCGGGCCTGACGCTGTATATCTGCTGCTCGACCCTCGCAGGTATCGTCGACAGCTACATCGTCCGCAAGCACGTCCGCGAGCAAGAAGAGGCCGGCACGCTCTTCGACAAGAAGCCCGTCAAGCCCGGCGGCTTCCGCGACCGCATGCGTAAACGCTTCGAACTCGCTGCACAGATGGCTGCCGAACGCCAGGCCGAGCTACAGAAACAGAAACGCGGCGAGTCCGGCGGCAATAAGAGCTACAAGAACAAGAAGCGTAAGTAGGAATTCATCGTGGCCACCGACACCATCGTCGCGGTCAGTTCACCGCCCGGCCGCTCGGCCCGCGGCCTCATCCGCCTAGACGGGCCACAAGCCTTTACGGTTTTAAGTCAACTCATTAACGACCTTCCCGAGCCACGGAAGGCTATGTCTAGGCGTCTCCATCACGCCAGCCTCCCCAGTATTGCCGTGCTTACGGCAGTGTTCCCTAGGCCTCAGAGCTATACCGGCGGCGACGTCGCCGAGCTACAGCTACCCGGCCACCCCGCCCTACTCGATCGCGTAGTTCACGCCGCGCTAAGCCTCGGCGCTCGGCTCGCCGAGCCTGGAGAGTTCACCTTCCGCGCCTACACGGCGGGAAAGCTCGACCTCACCGAGGCCGAGGGCGTTGCCGCGACGATTCATGCCGTGAGCGACGGCCAACTCGCCGCTGCCGCTCACCTCCGCGAAGGCGAACTCGCCCGCTTCTCGACTCGGCATGTCGATCGTCTGGGCAATTTATTAGCCCTGGTCGAAGCCGGCATCGACTTCGTCGATCAAGAGGATGTCGTCCCGATCGCTCCCCGGAAGTTGGCCGCGGCCTTGGCGGAAATGCAGCAAGACCTCAGCAAACTTCTAAGCAACAGCCGGTCGTGGGGCTCGGTTGAAGCCCTGCCCCGCGTTGTCTTGGTCGGACCGCCTAGCGCGGGAAAATCCACACTATTCAACGCCCTGCTCGGCCGACCGCGGGCCGTTATCGACGCCGACCCCGGAACTACCCGCGACGTATTGGCAGAGCCGCTGAAGCTAGGCGACGCTGAGATCATGCTGGTCGATATCGCCGGGCTAGATACGGCAGAATCGTCGCTCGACCGTGACGTCCAGCAACATGCCCTCGAAGCGATCGCTACCGCAGACTTATTGCTGCACGTAGGCGACACCTCATCACTCCCACTCAACGCCTCAGCCTGCCCCCGTATTCATCTCCAAACCAAATGCGACCTTCTCCCCGACGCTCGAGTTGACGGGCAAAATCAATCGCCGCAAACCGATCTTTGCGTCAGCGGAAAAACCGGCGAGGGCCTCGATATTCTTCGCCAAACGATCCGCGACCGCCTCGGCGACCGAGCCGTCAGCGTCCAGGCCGAACTGCTATCACTCCAACCTCGCCATGAGTCGGCACTTAACCAGGCACGCAACGCCATCCAAGAAGCCATAAACCATGTCGACCCAGAATCGGCTGCGATGGGGGAGATCGAACTCGTCGCCGGGGCGATGCGTCGGGCCCTCAACGAACTCGCCGGCCTTGGGGGACAGCTGACCCCCGACGATGTCATCGGCCGAGTCTTCTCGACGTTCTGTGTGGGTAAGTAAACCGGCTATTCCGCCGGCTGCTCTTCGAGTATCGACTTTACCGCGTCTTCGATGCGGTCGGGATGCAGCCCTAGAGCCCGCACGACACCGTTGCGGTCGATCAATGCGTAGGTCGGCATAAACGCCACGCCCCACGCTTCGACGGTGCGGTGCGAAGCGTCCCGGGCCGAGGGATAGGTCAGGCCGTGCCGATCGATAATTTGGTCATATTTATCCTGGCCGTGAGGCGACCCACAGATACCAAGAAACACAAAGTCTTGGTCGGCGTATTGCTCGTGCAACGCGTTTTTCTTTGGGATATCGGCGATACAGGGTGCACACCATGTCGCCCAAAAATCAATCAGCATGACCTTGCCTTGCAGGTCACCGGCGGACAGTTCGCTGTTACGCCAATCGCTGAGATCCAGCTCAGGATGCGGTTTGCCTTCGAGTGCCGCGTAAGCCGATTGCTGTGCCTCGGTCCCGACGTACCAATCCGCGGGGAACTCGCGGGCCTCGGCCGCTCGCTGACTAGTCACCGTCACCGCAAAAACAAGTAACAGAAAACGTAAGCGGGAGACAATAAGCATTTTGATTCTCCGTGATTCTGGCAGTTCCTGTTCAACACTTATAGGGTGATTGTAGGCCGTTTTTTTCTGGCTTCGCACTGCATTCGCTAGGGCCAACTGGACAACGCTTTCCCGCGGCCTACACTCGCCGCATGGCTCTGGAACTAGTTTTTTTGGGTTCGGGGACCAGTGCGGGCATCCCCATGGTGGGCTGCGGCTGCGACGTCTGCCGGTCCGACGATCCCCGCGACCAGCGTGATCGACCCAGCGTCCTTATCCGCTACCCCGACGATAGCCTGCGGGTCGATAGCAAGCACGCCGAGTTCAACCCCAAGCAGGCCAGCCACCGCCAAATCCTCATCGACACCGCCCCCGAGATGCGCCAGCAGATGATCCGCGAGTCCATCAGCCGGCTCGACGCCGTCATCTACACCCACGCCCACGCCGACCACACCTTCGGCCTCGACGACCTCAGACGGTTCAACGTCACCATGGACACCGCCCTCGACGTCTACGGCGAGCCCGCCGTCATTGATCAGCTCAAGTCCACCTTCCGCTACGTCTTCGAGCCGCATACCAACGTTAATAAGAAGTCGTTCGTCGCCAACCTTATCGCGCATACCATCGACACCGAAACGCCGCTAGATTTTCACGGCGCGACCTGGACCCCGCTCCGCCTGCTCCACGGTCGGCTGCCGATCCTCGGCTACCGCATCGACTTCGCCGGCCGATCGATCGCCTACTGCACCGACGTCTCCACTATCCCGCCAGAAACCTACCCCAAGCTCGAAGGCCTCGATGTCCTGGTTCTTGATGCCCTGCGTTACCGCCACCACCCCACCCACCTCACCGTCGACCGCGCCGTCGAGATCATCGAACAGCTTCAACCCAAGCAGGCCTACCTCACACACATCGCCCACGACATCTCCCACGCGGAGTTATCGACGCGTCTGCCGGATGGGGTTGCGTTGGCCTACGACGGGTTGACGATCGAGCTCAGTCCGGTCGATTCGCCCATCGGCTGATCTCCAACGACTGAGCCGCGGTCAATTACCCATGAGTTCTCGCAACGCCGCCCCGATATCGGGCTGACGCATCAGGTATTCGCCAACGAGGACGCGGTGGACGTCGTGCTCGGCGAGGCGTCGGACGTCGGCGTGGGTACGGATGCCCGACTCGCTGACGAGGATGTCGGGGCTGGGCACTTCCTTGAGTAGGTCCAGCGTATGCGACACGTCGGTAGTCATCGTCTTGAGGTTGCGGTTGTTGATACCCAGCAGTTGGTAGCCGGGGTGCGGGAAGCCGACATGAGACTTGACTTGGATCAGCGACTCGTAGTCGTGGACCTCGACCAGCGCGGTGAGCTTGAGTTCGGTCGCGAGGATAAGCAGGTCGATGAGCTGGGCCTCGCCAAGGCACTCGGCGATCAACAGCACCGCGTCCGCCCCGGCGGCCCGGGCTTCGTAGATTTGGTATGGGTCGATGATGAAGTCTTTCCGCAGCACCGGCAGCGAAACAGCCCGCTTGATCCGGGCGATGTATTCGAGCTTACCTTGGAAATATTTTTCATCGGTCAGGCAGGAGATCGCGGCGGCGCCGTTGTCCGCGTAGGCCCGGGCGACGGCGACGGGGTCGAAATCTTCGCGGATCACGCCGGCCGAGGGGCTGGCTTTTTTGACCTCGGCGATGACGCGGAGCTTGCCCTTCGGCCGGGTCACGGCGGCGAAGAAGTTACGCGGCGGGTCGGCGGCGGTCGCGGCGGCCTTGACCTCTTCCATCGGCCAGATTTGCTTAGCGGCCTCAACTTCGCCCCGCTTGTGTTCGACGATCTGGTTCAGCATGTCACTCATGGGCCGCACAGGATAGCGGATCGCCCCCGGAACCTTACGAGATCAACCCGATACGATCTCCAAACCACCCCGGTCCGGCCGACCGCCCCCGGAACAACGCCGATCGGGTATGGTTCATCGATGGCCAAAGCCAAGTCACAATTCGTCTGCCGGGCCTGCGGCGCGATGTTCCCGCGGTGGATGGGCAAGTGTTCGGAGTGCGGAGAGTGGGACGGGCTCGAGGAGGTCAAATCGGCGGGTAAAGGTGCCGCCCTCGACCCCCACCGCGGTATCGCCCCGCCCGCCGACGGCGAGCAGACACAAGCCAAACCGATCACCGAGATCGTCGAGGGCGACGAGCAGGCAGCCGGGC
The DNA here is from genome assembly GCA_038747275.1 of Planctomycetota bacterium. Classification (GTDB taxonomy): domain Bacteria; phylum Planctomycetota; class Phycisphaerae; order Phycisphaerales; family Phycisphaeraceae; genus Algisphaera. The sequence goes on from JBCDJW010000001.1 coordinate 526,038, forward strand.
GGATCGGCACAGGTATTGGCGAGTTCGACCGGGTGCTGGGCGGAGCCGAGTCGCTGCGGGGCATCGTCCCCGGCAGCGCCACGATGCTCGGCGGCGACCCGGGGATCGGCAAATCGACGCTGATGCTCCAGGCCGCGATCGCGTTGGCCCGCAAGGGGCAGACCGTGCTGTACGTCACCAGCGAGGAATCCGCCGGCCAACTCCGGCTGCGGGCCGAGCGGCTCGCGGCGACGGGCGCTAACGGCCAGGCTATCGAAACAGGGCTACCCCAAGAGCTCTTCGTTTTAGCCGACACGAACCTCGCCCGCATCGCCGAGCAAGCCCGCAAGCTTAACCCTGCCCTGCTGGTGATCGACTCCATCCAGATGGTCTACAAGGGCGACCTCCCCGCAGCCCCGGGCAGCGTGACGCAACTAAGAGCCTGCTGCCTCGAGCTGGTTTACCACGCCAAATCCACCGGCAGCGCGTTGATGCTGGTCGGCCACGTCACGAAACAGGGCGCACTCGCCGGCCCCCGCCTGCTCGAACACATGGTCGACACCGTTCTGTATTTCGAGGGCGACCGCTACCACAGCCACCGCGTCGTCCGCGGTGTCAAGAACCGCTTCGGCAGCACGCTCGAGGTCGGACTGTTCGAGATGACCGACCGCGGCCTCCTCGAAGTCGAAGACGGCGCGGGACTGCTCGCCGCCGAGTACCAACCGCGGAGCGGCAGCGTGGTCTGCCCGGTGCTGTCGGGGACGCGCTGCCTGCTCATCGAGTTGCAAGCACTCACCGCCACCGGCTTCCTCGGCTCGGCGAAGCGTAAGGTCTCGGGGCTGGACCGGTCCAGGCTGGACATGTTGATCGCGGTGCTGGAAAAACGCGGCGGGCTACGGCTAGCCGACCAGGATATTTTTGCGTCGAGCGTCGGCGGCATGCGCGTGGGGGAGCCAGCAGCAGACCTGGCGTTGGCGTTAGCGATCGCCGGGGCGCACCTCGACCGCCAACTCGACCACGGCACCTGCGCTGTCGGCGAGATCGGCCTGGGCGGCGAGGTCCGCGGCGTACAACAGGCCGAGCGGCGGATCGTCGAGGCGACGCGGATGGGTTTCAAACGGATTGTCTGCCCGCAGGCCCGTTGGCCGAAGATCAAGGGGGCGGAGTTGGTACCGGTCAAAACGCTGGACCAGGCTTTACAGCAGTTGAATTAACCACTCACAACATAAAAACATGATCAGGGCTCTTGCAAAAAAACGAATAGGCATGCGCACACGCCGTCTGGTGCTTTTCGTTTTCGTGTTATGGGGCTTACCCGTCTTCCCCCAATTCGTTTCCGGCGAATGGGTCGAGCGAGGCGAGAGGGAGATCGTCAAGCACCGGCAGGCGGAGGTTTCATTTTTAGTTTTTGATGACCAAGGCAAAATTGCGGCCGACGCTGAGATCAGAATCGAGCAGCTCAAGCACGCTTTTACGCTGGGTTTCGCCGTTCACAAAGAGTTTCCAGTAGACTTTGATCCCGAAGCCGAGGGGTGGCGGGCATTCAATGCTGTCTCGCTCGCCCCGCTCTCGTCGTGGCGTCAGGTTCAGCCCACCGGCCCGGATACGTTAAAGGCAGACACCATCGACCAAGCGATCCGTGCAGCATCTGCCCTCAAACTCGAGATTCACTGGGGACCGTTGGTCTCGGCTGATGCTTTCGACCTGCCCGAATGGGTCGTGCCCCTGCGGGGCGATGCGTTGTCCGATGCTGCGCGGTCTTACGCGCACAAGATCGCCATGTCTTACCGGAGTACTGTCCACGACGCCGACACGGTCGAGAAAACCATCGACCACGACCGTTTTGCCCCGGCGGCGTTAAGGCTGCTAGCACTGGACCTGCAGGCCGCATGGCCCACCGCATCACCAAGCCTCCGCTACGCCGGAGCGCTTTCCGGTCGGCGGGCGTTCGAAGTGGTTAAGGCCATGGACGCCACCCTCAAACAAAGACTCGATACCGAGGAATTCAATATCGAACAGGCCTTCCCGCCGCGGGCGATCGCTCAGGACCGGCTGGAGCCCGCACTCAAAAGGGTCACCCGACACCGACATCCGCTAACCATTGGCTCGCTCGAGATTGCCGGCAGCCAGTCGATCGAGTCGGCGGTAAACACCGAAACGGTACTGCGCACACTTTTCGCCGAGCCGATGATCAAAGGTATCTTCTTCGCCGGGCTGACGGCCGATCAGTTTGTCGAACCCTCCGCGGCTTTGTTCGATGAAAACGGCGAAGTGACCCCCGTGCTGCGGACCGCCGACCGGCTGTTTCGCGAAACGTGGTGGACCAACGAAACACTGACCACCGACGACCTGGGCCGAGCTACCGCCCGCGTCTTCCTCGGCGACCACCGGGTCACAGCTACCCTACCCGACGGCAGCAGCGTCGGCGTCGTCGTCAGACTCGATGACAACAACGAATCGCCCCGAGAAATATTGCTTATGCCGGTGGCTACCGAAAACGAAGCGGATCAAACCGAATAAGCTTCTTCTCCGGGAAAGCCGCGCATAAAAAACCCCGCCTGATCCAAAGGATCGGCGGGGTGATTCGATGAGGTTCGTAACGAACCCGTCGAGTGGAGCCGGGGGGATTTGAACCCCCGTGTCGGTACAGTCGGGCGGTAGCTTCTACACGCATAGTCGTTGCTTTAGCTTCGAACCGCAGTCGGCCAGCGACAGCCTGCTGCTTATCTAGCCGCGGTGTTGTTTAGCCCCGCAGAAGCCGTTGCTCCTTCCGGGGGCGAGCCCGTTGTCATCCCCATGTTTGCCACGGGCCCAACGCCCATGGGGGTTCGTTACCTAAAATTAGGCAGCGAGTCGTGCCGGCGCGAAGCCGATACGACCAGCGATGGTTTCATCGTTGGCATTTGTGTTTTTGTACGTGGTTTAACGAGGCCAACGTACACCTCGGCGTGCGACCACCGACCTTCCCTGTCCGGTCGATACCAGTCGGCCCCAGTTGTCAAAGAACTCCGTGAATCATAATCATCAGCAGCTATAAATGCTAGATGCGAGAGTTAAATCAAACCCATCTCAATAGCGGCCATAGCCAAAAACGGAAACCTTAAGCCGATTATGACCTGCCTCTCCTGGCCGGCGTGTTGACTTCGGTAGCTAGCGGGGTTCCACAGGCACCACAGAAATCCGAGGTCAGGCCAGTACGTGGATTCCGGTTGCGGTGACGGATCAATCGATCTTCCCTGCGTCAGCTCCGGTCACCTGACGGCTCACTACGGGTCGACTGAGATCAGGGGTGGCGACGATCGGTGCCGTGTGGTATATTTCGAAGTCCGAAAAGAGGTTTGATATGCCACGTGGCTGCAAAGCTACCCGAGCAACCAAACACAGATAGCTTTTCGGACCTGCAAGTTGTTCCTCGGAATAGACTTGTGTCGCATTTTGCGGGTGTAGCTCAGCGGTAGAGCGTTACCTTGCCAAGGTAAATGTCGAGAGTTCGATCCTCTTCACCCGCTTTTTCTTACTTCGTCCATAGGGCCAAAATCTGAAACCGAACAGCGGCGAGGACACAAGAGGTCCTTGCTTTTGTATTTCCGGAACTGTTCGGCCCTCGCGTGCGTTTGATTACATCTGAGGTTGGTACTTCGCCGCGGTTCGATAGGGCAGGGGAAAAAATGATTGGGGCTTCCGAGAGACTCGGCTTTAGCTAAACTTGTCGCTGAAAATCTCTTCGGCTCGGCGGACCGGAACCAACGGACTGTATCTGGTTATCCATGCCCGGCAAACGTGAAATGAAGACCAACGGTAATTGGCCGAGCTACCGCAGCCAACACCGCCGTCGCGCCCACGCCGAGGCTCACGCCGAGGACGCCGCCCCCCCGCCGGTGGTCGACCACGCGTTGGTGCCCGACGGGGAGATCGCCACGGTCGAGACGCAAGATGGCCTGCTGAATTTGATCGACGAGCTGCGGGATGCGGGTTGTTTTGGCTACGACACCGAGTTTATCGGCGAAGAGACATTCTACTCGCGGTTCTGCGTTGTGCAGGTTTCGACTCCCGGGAAGATCTCGCTGATCGATGTGTTGTCTCCGGGGATTGACCTCTTGCCGTTCTGGGAACTGCTCGCCGAGCCTTCGGTCGAGAAGATCGTACACGCGGGGCTGCAGGACCTCGAGCCGGTGCAGCGGCTCACGGGTAAGCCGCCGGCGAACGTCTTCGACACGCAGATCGCTGCGGCGTTTATCGGCCAGCCCTACCCGATGTCGCTGACGAAGTTGTGCGCGGCGCTGGCGGACGCCGACCTAGGCAAAAGCAGCAAGTTCAGTCAGTGGGACCGCCGACCGTTGACCGAAAACCAGAAGCAGTACGCCGCCAACGACGTGCGTTACCTGCACCTGATCCGCAAACGGATCGGCCGACGGCTTGAAGAACTTGGCCATACCGAGAAGGCCGCCGCGGAGTGCCGACAGTTTTCTGATCCCTCCGTCTACCGTGTAGACCCGTTAGAAATGAAGCTGAAGGCCAAGGGCGGCGGGACGATGAACCGTAAGCAGCAGGCAGTCGCCAACGCGCTGCTGCTGTGGCGAGCCGAGGTGGCTGAGCAGCGTGACCTACCGATGCGGACGCTTCTAGAGGACCACGTGCTGGTCGACCTGGCGAAGTCGCCGGTTTCGAAGGCGGGAGAGCTGCGGTCGCGTAAGGGCGTGCCCTGGCCGGTGAAGGAGAACTACGCCGGGGCATTAGCGGAATTGACGACCGAGGCGTTGGCGGGCGAGCTGCCCAAAAGAAAGCGGGGGTTCAAGCCGTTGAGCGATGCGGCGACCGCCCGGCTGGAGTCGGTCTGGAACGACGCGCAGGCACACTGTGAGTCGTTATCGATCGCCCCGTCGATGGTGTTCACGAAGCGGGAGTTCACCGCATTGGTCCGGGCCGAGGCGAAGGGCAAGAAGCCGCCGACGTTACGCGTATGCACGGGTTGGCGCCGCGAGGTGTTGCTGCCGGTCTTGGGCGAACTCTTGGGTTGAGGTCGGAATCGGGTGCCGCTAATTGAAGGGGTTGATAAAGTCGAAGATGTCGCCGATGGGATCGGGCTTTTTCTCTCCAACGTTTTCGGTGTCGTCTGTGGTCTGGGTTTGTTCCGGGGTGTTGAATTCGGGCGATGCGGGCCCAGCGCGCGAAACGACGGGGGTCAGGTCGGGGGACCAGGACTCGTGGTCGTCGGGCGGGAGGTTCTGCATCTCGAACACGGCGTCACGTTCGACGGGTTTGCCGGGGCGGTCGGGGGTAGCGACGTCGATGTTGAGCTTGAGGGCGGAGTTGAGTCGGGGGAAGTCGATCTGATAGCCCTCGAGGCCCAGGGCGACGCGAGAGATGTTGGCGACGGCGCGTTGGCGGTGCCAGAAGATGCTGTTGTCGCGGATGAGGTGGGCGAAAGGCAGGTCGATCTCGGCGATGAAGACAACGGACTGGCCGTGGGTCGGGAGGCGCATGCTGACGACGCGGCCGATAGGCACGCCGCGGTAGCGGACGGGGGTGCCGGGCTCGATGGCGGAGCGGGCTTCGGCGGTGAGGAAGAGGCGGAGGCCGCCACGCATGCCTGCGTCCGGCGGCGGGCCGGCGAGGGCGGTGTACGACTTGTCGCGACGCGGCTCTTCGATACCTGGCCGATACTCGATCGACGGCCCGGCGAGCAGCGATTCGATCCCGCTGACGTCGGTGATGCTGAACTCGGGGCGGATGACCCACCAGTCGGCATCGGGCGTGGCCAGCGGCAAGCCCGACTCGTTGAGGCGGATCAGCACCGTCGCGCCGCCACCGGCGTCGTCGAGCTTCACGTCGGTCACCGAGCCGACCTCGACGCCCCGGCACAGCACCGGCGTCTGAAACGCCTTGATGCCCGAGGCGTTCGCCAGGCGCAGCTCGACGTTGGGCTGGTTCTGCGTGTACGTGTACCAGGCGAAGTAGCCGACCACCGCCAACCCCAGGATGGGCAGCAGCCAGGCGAACGGCAGGCGACGGCGTCGCACGGGCACAGCGGCGGGCAACGCGGAGGCGGGCGGCGGGGTCGGGGAGGGTGAGTCGTTCATCGTTTCGATTCCGTGTCGTTCCATTTAGCCCCGGGTGAGTCACCCGGGGCCGCCGCGGCGGTCTCACGCGGCGTGAGCGAGTCCAATCTAAAGTGTCGGGCCAAGTCGGTTCATGGTGGGAAGGTTCATGCACTGCCGTTCGCCGCGGCCGCCCCGGGTCATTGACCCGGGGTTAAGTTCGCAGGGGGCACACGCGTCCAAAACACGCGGGGGTTCAACTCCTCGGCGGCGGCGATGGTCAACACGACCACGGCCAAGAACGCGATCGCCCCAGGCTTCGGATCGACCGACGCGAGGCTGCCCAGCTGTACGAGGCCGATGAGCAGCGCGACCACGAACATATCGACCATGGACCACCGCCCGATAGTCGCGACGAAGCGGTGCACCTTGGTCAGCCGGCGGGCCGACGAGGCCCGCTTGGGATGACGCCACAACAGCATGGCGATGATCACGAACACCTTGGCGATCGGTACACACAGGCTGGCGACGAACACCAACGCCGCGAGGCCCGGCGAGCCGCCGAAGTACAACACCTTGATCCCTTCCCATACGGTCGTGGGCTCGGGCGGGCCGAGTTCAGCGATACGCATGATGGGCACGAGGTTAGCGGGCAGCAGCAACAAGGCGGCGAGCGCGGTGAGCACGATGCAGCGTTTCAGCGAGTGGTGCTCGTCTTCGTTGATCGCGGCGTGGCAGCGGTAGCAGGCCAGCTCGTGTTTGGATTCGCAGTGCGGGATACGCTGGGCCAAGCCGCACACCTGGCAACCGACGACGGTATCGATCGTCTCGCAGGGGTCGGTGCCGGGCGGGGCGACGTGCGTACCGTCGCCCTTCGGGCAGTCTACACTGGGCATCAGCATCTCCCAGAAACGCTGAGCTTTCACCCGTCGGCCAATGACGATCCAGATACTCAGCGCCGCGAGGAGGAGGTAGAACCCACGCCCGTAGTCGAGGTGGCCTTCGTGGCCGAGCTTACCCGCGGTGACCAACACGCCCAAGAGGAACACCTCAAGCATCACCCACGGTCGGAGGCGGTCCATGCCGCGTAGGATGCCCGCTGTGCCCGGCCCGGGCATCCGCGCCGCCAGGCCCGCAGCGACGTACAACATCCCTAACGCCCAGACGATCGGCCCGACGACCGTACAAAACAGCACCGCCCCACCGACCGACGTCCCGCCCAGCCGGATCGTCTCTAAGGGCGGCGCCAGCAGCGTCACCCGATTCTGCCCGCTCGCAAACGTGAACGACATAAACAAGTCTTCCGCCGCGATGACCACACACCCGAAAAGCAGCAGTACCCACCCAATCGTCTCAACCGGCCCCGCCGTTCCCCCGGGAGCCACCACGTAATCGCAACGCGGACATACCGCTTTTCCTCTCTTCCCATCGGGCATCGTTTGGATGAGCCCGCAGCTGTTACATGTCGTCACCGTCGCCAAGACGTTACTCCGGATGTCGCTTTATCCCGCACACTATATCCGTAGTAGACAAAGGTCTTGAGGGGCTTCGGCATCAGCGGCGTAACGAAAAGTAGGTTCCGGGGTAGGTCCTAACGACCGTACTTACCGACGAAAGGCGTCAGGGATTCCGGCCCGAGAAAATAACGTACGCGAGCATTGATTCAGAAGCCGTAGATCGGTACGAACTTGGCTTCAAGGTACCGCGGTAAAGGATCAGCATTAATCGACTAGTCGTCATCCCCAGGTTCGTAACTCCAAAACTCGTATTCTTGGGTAAAGCCGCTGGATGCGTATAGCCTTTTTGCAACTGCGTTGTCGGGGTGGACTTCTAGCGTGACAGAACAGCAGCCCCGCCGCCGAGCCTCATTGAGGACGGCGTCCATCAACGCACGACCGACGCCACGCCCCCGCGCCCCGGGCGAAACCGCCAAGTCGTGCAGGTTAAGCTTCGGCTGCGCCCGGAACGTCGATAGCCCCTCAAAACACACCGCGACCCCCAGGGCCTCGGCCGCGGGCGAATTGTTTTCGTAGGCAAGGAACACGACGCACCCCGGCACGTCCCGGAGCGCCTGGGGCAGGCGTTCGCGTACCTCTTCGCTGAGAGTTGCCGCACCGGCCAGAGGGTCCAGGGCGTACATCGCCACCATCTCGACGACCGACTTCGCGTCTCGTGCATCCGTCAGGTCGGCTTCACGAATAATTAAACTGGCGAAGGAAGAATCTAGTTGCATGGGTAAATCCAATTCAATGAAACGAATAAAGGCCGAGGATGCTCGGCCTGAATAGAAACAACGTGTTTAGTGCGTTGGTTACAGGCCGTAGATCGGCAGGAGTTTATATTCGAGGTGCCGCATAAGCGGGTCAGCCGAGAGCGGCTTGCCCGTAACGTGCTTGCAGAGTTCTGCCGAGTCGTAGGTATTGCCGTAGGCGTGGATATTTTTCCGTAGCCATTCGAGCAGTGGCGCAAATTCGCCACGCTCAAACATCGCGTAAACCACTTCTTCGCCGCCGAGCTTCTCGCAGGCGGCCTCGAAGAACTGAGCCGAGTAGAGATTACCCATGGTGTAGGTCGGGAAGTAGCCCAACGCCCCCATTGACCAGTGGATGTCTTGCAGGCAGCCCTGTGCATCGCTCGGCACCTCGACGCCGAGGTAATCCCGATACTTCTGGTTCCAGGCCTCGGGTAGCTCAGCCGCATTCACCTCGCCTTTGAGCATCGCCCGCTCCAACTCAAAGCGGATCATGATGTGGAGGTTATAGGTTGCTTCATCGGCCTCGACGCGGATGAGGCTAGGCGTGACGCGGTTGGCCGCGGCGTAGACCTCGTCGGCCGACAACCCGGTCACGGCATCGCCGAAGTGTTCGGTCAGGATCGGGTGGCACCACGTCCAGAACGCCCGCGAGCGGCCGACTTGGTTCTCCCATAGGCGGGACTGGCTCTCGTGGATCGAAAGACCGACAGCGTTACCCCGCGGAGTTCCCAAATGTTCCGGGGGCAGGCCTTGTTCGTACAGGCCGTGCCCGGTCTCGTGGAGGGTCGATCCGAGGGCGTCGTTGACGTTATCCTCGGCGAACCGGGTAGTCAGACGGATGTCGCCGAAGTGGGTGCCGGAGCAGAACGGGTGTGACGACGTGTCGAGCCGCCCGCGGCCGTAGTCGAAGCCTACTGCTTCGCTGACCCGGCGGACGAACGCCTCCTGTTGAGCGATCGGCAGCTTCAGTTCATTGAAGGCGTTGCTCGGCGGCGTCAAAGAGCACATCAGCCGGTCGACCAAAACCACAAGTTTCTCGCGCAACGGGATAAATACGCCAGCCACCTGAGCGGCGGTCATTCCAGCCTCATAGCCCTCGGCCAAAGCATCCCACGGCTCGCCGCCTTCCGCCCAGCCATAGCACTCTGCCTGCCGCTTTGAAAGCTCGACGATCTTGTCCAGCCACGGCGCAAAGCGGCTGTAGTCGTTGGCCTTCCGCGCCTCGGCCCACTCGGCCTTGGCCCGACTGGTCGTCTGCGAAAACTCGACGACCAACTCAGCAGGCAACTTCGTCGCCCGGTCATAGCCCCGACGCCACTCGCGTACGTTGACCGCCGCTTCGTGAGTAGGGTCTTGCGTAATTTCGGCGTCGGTCTCGCAGCCCGAGAGCCAGTCGTCGAGGCGCGGATCGGTCGCCCGCTCGTGCAGCAGCTGGGCAAGTTGCGCAAGTTGATTTCCCCGGTGCTCGAGCCCGCCGGGCGGCATCATGACTTCTTGATCCCAACCCAGCAGCGAGGCGGTCGACGAGAGCAAAGCCGCGTCGCGTTGGTGGGCGAGTAGTTCGGTATAGGCAGATTGGATAGCAGGACTCATGCGGACAGTTTAATCCGCACAGCGTTAGATTGGTGAAGCCCAAGTCATGGAATCGAATCGATTAGCTACGGTCAGTCGGGTCGAATTCGAAATTGAACGACTCGCTGTCATAAGAATCGGCTTCACCAAACGGCTTACCCTCGACAGGGTCACGAGCCAATTCCGCTTCAAGCCGCTGCTTAGCGTCGGTAATCGCGGTCATTTGCGGGTTGATCGCCAACGCCCGCCGGTAGCAGTCGATCGCCTGCTTCAGTTCACCGCGGTGGGCGTAGCCGTGGCCCAGCCCCGCCATCGCCCCGAAGTGCGTGGGCATCAAAGCCAAGACTCGACGGCAAGCAGAAATCGAGGCGTCCCACTCGCCGCTCAGGTAGTGGGCGATCGCGAGTTGGTTGTAGGCTTCCGCAAAATCCGGATCGAGGTCCAACGTCTGGTTGAATTCAGCCGCCGCAGCCACAAAATCCTCATCCGACAAAAATTTCAGCCCCTTTCGGAACCGTTCCGAAGCTGCGGGGTTGCCGATCCGGAACCAGATCGACCACAAGGCGTCCTCGGCAAACTGGTGAACCTGAGCGTCCGCGTCGTGCAGACAGCGGGTGAGGCAGCCGATGACGCCGCGGTCGCCCACCAGTCCCATGGTGACAACCGCGGTCCGCCGGACATCGAGGTCCGGGTCGCTGAGGAGTCCGCAGAGATCAGCGGGCTTCCACCGGCGATCGATCTCGTCGCGCAGCACCTCAACATCACCCCGGCCCAACGCGGGGGTGACGACGCTCATAAATGTGGTGGCAGACGGGCGAGGCATTACGAAGATTGTAGCCCGTCTAAAACAGGGGTTTTTACATGGGCGTTAACCAAATTAACACCGCAAAATCACCCCGCAACTTCAAGTTTTTAACGCCAGGGCACCGATAAGTTCATTGATAAGTGGGAGCTAGATCGAGAGGCCCGTATTTCCACGGCCGACGTAACACGCCCAGCTCCACCAAAGAGTTAACCATGATCATGCCCATCCTCACCCGCGACCGCCGCCGAAGCCCCCGTGTGCCGTGCGAAAAGCCGGTCAAGGTGCGTTGCGGACAGACGGGTAAGTATCTGACCGGCGAGACCGTCGACGTCTCCGACGGGGGCTGCCTGATGCGGCTGGACCGCCGGGTCATCGTCGAGACCGGCCAAAACGTCCGCGTCGGGATCGCCCACCGCCCGGTGCAGACCCTCATCCTCGCCGACGACATGATCGAAGGCCACATCGTCCGCCGGTTCGGCCACGGTGACACACAGCACGTCGCCGTGAGTTTTGGCTCGTCCGAGACCGGCTTCGCCGAAGCAGGCTGAAAATTCGCCCCAGCGGTTAAACTGTCGTCATGGCGACGACCGAGCTGTTTGCCCAGACCATTGATCACTATCTAGCGCCGATCCGGCCTTACCTCGCCGACTCATCGGTGACGGAGGTCATGGTAAACGCCCCCGACGAGATCTACGTCGAACGCGACGGCCAGCTCGTCCTCACCGACGCCCGCTTCGCCGACCACGAGGTCTATGAGGCGGCGGTAAACAACATCCTGCAGTTCACCGGCAAGTCGCTGGCCGACGAAGACACCCTCGTCGACGCCCGGCTGCCCGACGGCTCGCGGGTCCACGTCGCCAAGTCGCCGTGCGCACGCCACGGCACGGTGATGAACATCCGCAAGTTCAGCACGATGATGCTCGATATCGACTGGCTGATCCAACTCGGTTCGCTGACGACCCAGGCCCGGGACTACCTCAAGGTCGCCGTCGCCGCCGAGCAGAACATCCTCGTCGCGGGCGGCACCAGCTCGGGCAAAACCTCTTTGCTCAATGCGATGTCGACGTTTATCCCCTCGGGCGAACGCATCGTGGTGATCGAAGACTCGGCCGAGCTGCAGCTGCAGAAAGAACACCTCGTCTCGCTGGAGTCGAAGCCCCCCGACGCCTTCGGCCGCGGCGCCATCGGAGTGCGCGACCTCTTCCGATCATCGCTCCGCCTCCGCCCCGACCGCATCATCATCGGCGAGGTCCGCGGCGGCGAAGCCCTCGACATGATCCAAGCCATGACCTCCGGCCATGGCGGGTCCATGGGCACCCTCCACGCCAACACCCCCGCCGACGCCCTCAATCGCCTCGAAACCATGGCCCTGATGTCGAAGGTCGAACTCCCGCTGCACGCACTACGTAGCCAGGTCAGCTCCGCGATCGACCTCGTCGTACAGATGTCCCGGCAGATCGGCGGCCGCCGCCTAGTCACCCACATCAGCGAGGTCCTGCCCCTCGGCGACCAAAGCTACTACCAGCTCCGCGACATCTTCACGATGAAGCAGATCGACGACGATGACGGCGGCAAAGCGACCTGGCTCAGCTGGACCGAGCAGCCATCGGTCCTCGCCGGGCGACTGACACCGGACCAACAAGCACTGGCCTCAGCCGAAGCAATGCCCATTTTTGATCTAGATTAAAAACCGGGTTCCGATAAAATGGAGAAGATGCAATCCGACAACACGTCCAAAAAGTATGGCGATAGTCGACCTAAACGTTTTCTAAACCGTTTTTTACGACGCTATGGCTGGGCCCGCCGCCTCTCCGGAGAACGCGGAGCGACCATGCTCGAATGGGTTTTGCTCCTCGGCGTTGTTGCGCTGCCGAGTTACTTTATAATTTTATTAGGCCTAGAAACCTTGGTCGCTCACTACCGTTTGGTCACGACGATCAATGGCCTGCCCTTACCCTAACCCCGTCGCTCAAGCATTTATTGATCCGCGACACACTGCTTTTTGCTCGCGGTCCAGAACAGCCGCCAGCATATAATCCCCGTCATTAAACGAGGCTAACGCCATGAAAACCTTTCGCTTATTAATCAAAAAAACTCGCCAAACGCTGGGCACACTACACTGCGACGAGCGTGGTGCAGAGGGCTTAGAAAAGCTTTTGATCGTCGCGGCAATCGTACTACCACTTCTTGGGCTTTTGCTGTTCTTCCGTAGTGATTTAGAAGGCTTCGTCACTGAACGGTGGGAAAATGTAGTAGGAACAGAAGAAGCCAATCCGATCCCCGGCACCTCACCTTGACCAATACCTAAATATGAATCCTTTTGTGACGCTTAAGCCGCTTTGAATAAGCGGCTGTTTCTTCGATTACTGTATTACGCTAACTCGAAAGTCAAGGGCTTGATATCAGCTACTTGGGGCAGCTACCTCCTACTGAATATCGTCTGCATTACCGCGGCGATATGCGATTGTTGTACTGGGAAAGTTCCTAACCGCTTGAACTACTCCGCAATATTAGTGGGATTAGTATTTTGGCCGGTTATTGGCGTCTTGCTCGGCGGTTTTAGTCAAGCCGCCGAACTAGGTAAATTATCCTGGCTCGGCATGCTGGCGGGGCTAATTCCGTTCGCGTTGCTCGTGCTCACCGCCGGGCTTGGCGGGGGCGACATGAAACTCATGGCGGCGATCGGGGCGATTTCGGCTTCGTGGCAGGTGGTGTTCAGCACCGCCTTGTACGCCCTGGCCGTGGCGTTGTTGATGGCGGTCGTGGTGATGATCCGTAAGGGCGTGGTGAAGCAGACGCTCAGCCGGGTGCTGTCGGCGGCATTGCTCGCCTCGGCCCGCGTTAAGCCCAACCCGCCGCCCCGCGACAGCCCGACGGTCCCCTTTGCGGTGGCGATCGCCGTAGGCGCAGCGATCGCGGGGGCCGAGCAGATGCTGGGCTGGGACTCGCCGTGGCGGGCCTTCAGTCCCTAAATCCTCGCTCCCCGGAACCACCGGATCAGCAAGAAGTAGAGTCAATCCTTAATCTCCGCCCGATTTACGGGTTTTGCGGGTAAAATCCAGATCCTCATGCCCGACTCCGATTCCCCCGGCCAACCCAACCCCGCCGTCACCACGCTCAGCCTCAAGCCCGGCGATAAGGTCGACGCCTTCACCATCGTCGAGACCATCGCCACGACCGGCTCGGCCGTGGTCTACAAAGCCCACGACGAGCTGCTCGACCGTCACGTCGCCATCAAGCAGATCATCCTCGGCCAGGAAGACTCCGACGCCGCTTTACGCAAGCGCATTCGCGAAGAGGCCGCGATCCACAAACGCGTCTCGACCAGTCAGCCCAAACACCTGATCCAGTTCATCGACGCCGTGGACGACCAGCGCGGCCTGATGCTCGTCGGCGAGTATTACCCGTCGAAGTCGCTCGAGGAACTGCTGCAGGACACCGAGCAACCACTCGACGAACGCCAAGCCCTCGGCATCGTCGCCGCGACCGCCAAGGGCCTCGAAGCGATCCACAGCATCGGCGTCGTCCACCGCGACCTAAAGCCCAGCAACATCCTGCTCGGCGACGACGGCGGGCTAAAGATCTGCGACTTCGGCCTCTCGGCCCTGATCGAATCCCAAGACTCGCTTTCGCTCGGCTCGGTGCGGTATATGGCCCCCGAGCTGCTCAAGTCCGAACCCGCCGACGGGCGGGCCGACCTCTACTCGCTGGGCATCATCGCCTACGAGATGCTCGCGGGCCGGGCCAACTTCGACACGGCTTTCCGCAATGTCCTCCGCGACCAGCGTAACCAGGCGATGCGTTGGATGAAGTGGCACACCAACCTCCGCGTGTTCGCCCCGACGCTCGACGAATACCTGCCCGACCTGCCGACGCACCTCGTCCAGCTCGTCTCCCGGATGATGGACAAGGACCAGTCCCGCCGCGTCGGCTCGGCCGAGGACGTCGTCGAAGCCATCCGCCGACACTTCACCGGCGACGGCCCGGACCCCGACCTCAACCCCACCCCCGTCGTCAACCACCCCGGCATGCCCGCAGGCATGACCCCCGGCACGTTCAGCAGCCCCGGCGACACCACCGCGCTGCCCAGCCGCAGCAAACTACCGCTGATCCTCAGCGGCTTCCTCGCGTTCTGGGTCATCGTCTTCGGCGTCGTCTTCCTCATCAACGATGCCAAGAAAAGCGCCGCCCTCGAACGCCTAACCGACCGGGCCACCGCCCTGCTGAACGACGGCAACACCGCTTTTGCCGACGGCAATTACCAGGAATCGGTCACCAGTTTCCAACTCGTCCTCGACGACTGGGCTTCGGACAGCGAGATCGGGGTCCGAGCTCGACGTGGCCTGCTCAAAACTCAGGGACGGATCGCTTTCGTCGAGGGCCGGTACGCCGACGCCGTCGATTCGTTCGAACAATACAAATTGATCGGCGGCAACCCCGACAACGTCGACCTGCTCATCCTCGAAGCCAAAGACAACCAGGCCTTCGCCCAGATCGACGAGACCGTGCTCACGCAGATCGCGGACCAACAGTTCGCCGAGGCGCTGCAGGTCGTCAAGGAAGCCCGCGAGCAGGAATGGACCGACGGGCAGATCACTCGGCTGGACGAGCTCGAATCGTTGGTCGAACGGAGCCGAGCCGAGGCCCTCGCCGGGGAACGCTTCGCCGAGGCCAAGCGGCTGCTCGAGACGGGCGACCGCACCGCCGCGATCGCGACACTCGCCGACCTGGCGGTCCTTCCCCAGGACGCCCAGGCGATGCTCGACAAGATGCAGGCCGACGAGAAATATGAGAAAGCGATCTCGCAGGGCGAAGAGTCAATCCGCGTCGGCGAGTTCGACGAAGCTCTCGCCGCTTTACGCACCGCTCTCTCGCTACGCCCCGATCCGGATCTCGAAGCCCGGATCAATCGGCTGGACGCCCGCCGGCTCGCCGCCGAGGGCGTGGAGCTCTTCGACCGTGGCGAAATCGACGCGGCCAGCCTCCGCGTCGCCGCCGCATTAGACAAAGACCCCAAGAGTGCCGATGCCCTGCGTCTCCAGAGTCAAATCGCGGTCCGCACCGAGTTCGCCACGGCCGAACGCCGTGGCGACGCTGCTTTAGCGTCCGGCAACCTCAGCGCCGCGGTCGCCGCTTTCGAAAAAGCCCTGGAGATCTCGCCCGGGGACGACGGTGTGGCGGGTAAATTAGACCGCTCCCGGGTCCGCCTCGCCCTTGAGCGTGCCCGTGCTTCGATCGACCTCGGGGACTCCGCCCAGGCCAAGGCTCTGCTGGATGACGCCCGGCTGATCGACCCCGATAACGCCGACATTGCCGCCCTCCTCGAAAGCCTCGACGTGCAGCAGCGCTACCAAACCCTGGTCGCCCAGGGCGACGCCGCCCGCGAGGCCGCCGAGTTCGGCCGGGCCAAGCGGCTCTACCGCCAAGCCGCCCAGCTCGTGCCCGGCGACGAGATCAAAGAACGCCTCGAAGACACCGACTTCCGCGGCTTCCTCGCCCAGGCCCGGGTCTTCATTGCCGACGGCGAACTCGCCGCGGCCCGCGCGATCCTCGAACAGGCCCGCCGCATCCGCTTCACCCCCGAACTCGGTGAGCTGATCGAACAAGCCGAAGCCCCCGCCTCCGAAACCGACGACGCCACGGCACCGTAAACTTGCCGATGCGTTGGCGAGACGTCTCGGTTACCTCCGCATTACCCGTATCTATCCGTACCCCGGAATCGTGTTATGAGTCAGATGCCCGGTTCGCCGACCGTCCCGCTGCCGAAAAAGCCGCGCAGCATGAACCCGGATAACGCGCCGCCGCCCGCCAGCCCGAAGCTTGTCGTTGTGGCGTTGCTGATCGCCTTGGCCGCCGTCGTTCTAGTCAACCTGTACGTCTTGAGCGTCAAGAAAGCCGCCGAAGAAGGTGAGTTCCAGTTCTTCCGGCTGCGCGTCACCAAAGACATCGGCGAGCCGCTGGAGCTCGAAGACGTCCAGCTCGTCGGCGTTCCCGAGAGCTTCCGCGACGCCTTCCTCGACGTCGTCGAGCCCAACAGCCAGGGCCAACCGCTGCGTCTGGGGGATTCGTTCACCCGCCGGGCCGAGAAGGGCGAGCCGCTGACCACCCGCATGTTCGACAACCTCACCGGCGACGCCTCCCGCCAGCTAATCACCAAGGGCCTACGCGGTGTGTCGCTGCCCGTCGTCTCTAAGCTGCTCCCCGATCCGCTCAAAGCCGAGATGCGGGTCGACATCCTCGCCCCTGTCCGCGCCTCAGGTGGTCGGCGGGAGATCATGGCCGTGATTGAAAACGTCCGCGTGGTCAGCGTCGGTTCGCGCACGATCGTCGACGAGAACCGCGGCACCAGGGGCCGGGGCAGCTTCGAAACGCTGACCGTGGAAGTCACCCCCGAAGAGGCGGTGCTCCTCGAAGCCATCACCCAGGAAGTGCAGAAAACCAGCGTCTACTCCGTGCTCCTCCGCTCGCCGGACGACCAACGCCCGAAGTTCATCCCCAACGGCGGGCTCAACCCCGAACTCCTCGAACGCTTCGGCCTGACCGCTCCGTAAACTTATTTGTCGCCTATGCAGTTCTGGCTCTACGACCACAGCAACAACGTCCGTCACACCCTCGAGGCCGAGGGCGACCCGATCCAGATCGGGCGTGACGACGGCTGCGACATCGTCCTCAAGAGCCCCTTCGTCGCCCCCCGCCACGCCCGCATCTTGCGTCAGGGCAACCGGATGGTCGTCGAAGCCTTGAGCCAAGCCGGCACCCGCGTGGCCAACCGCGAGGTGCAGAAGGGCACGCCCCGCTTCGTCGACTTCGGCGACGAAATCCAGGTTGGCCAGTTCACCCTCGCCATCGTCGGCCGCAACGGCCAGGCCGTCGACACCCGCACCGCCGACGAAGACCTGCTCCAAGCCCGGCTGATGGAGCTCGAGCAAGAAGTCCACGCCGAGCTGCTCGAGCGGATGAACCTCCGCGTCACCGGCGGCATCCGCAAGGACGACAACGAGTTCCTCAACCAGGTACTGGTCCACCTCGACGAGATCCTCGGCTCCCGCGTCGCGGCCCTCGACCCCGACACGATCCGCCTCGCCTGCCGGCACCACCTCCGCCGACTCGTCATCGCCGAGGTCGTTCGGCAGTGCCAGGGCAAGGTCCAGACCGAATACAAGTCGGGCGACGACCGCCTACTCGACCCCGCCTTCGAGACCAAGATCACCGAGCTCGTCACGTCGCTGGTCGACATGATGCCGCTGCTGTTCGACCCGTCGAGCGTCGGCGAAGACTTGGCCGTGGCGGAGGACTCGTTCGACGAGCTCTTCGAAAACGAATACCTCACGCTCGACCGCGAGATCACCCGCTACATCGTCCAGCGCACCGTCGCCAAGGACATCCAGGACATCATGCTCGGCCTCGGGCCGCTGCAGGACCTCCTCGAGATGCCCAGCGTCAGCGAGATCATGGTCGTCGGCCGCGACCGCATCTACATCGAGAAGAACGGCGTCATCCAACCCACCACCCGCACGTTCTTCTCCGACGAAGTCCTGCTGTCGATCATCGAACGTATCCTCGCCCCCGTCGGCCGACGCGTCGACACCTCGACGCCGTTGGTCGACGCCCGCCTGTCCGACGGCAGCCGGGTCAACGTCGTCATCCACCCGCTCTCGCTCGTCGGGCCCTGCCTCACCATCCGCAAGTTCGGCTGGGTCCCGTTCACGATGGACGACTTAGTCGAACGCGAAGCGCTGAGCAGTAACGTCGCCCGCTTCCTGCAGGGCTGCATCGTCGGCCGATCCAACATCGTCATCGCCGGGGGCACCGGCTCGGGCAAGACCACCCTGCTCAACGTGCTGGGTGCCTACGCCCGCCCCAGCGAACGCATCATCACCATCGAAGAGTCGGCCGAGCTCCAGCTCCCCCAGCCCCACGTCGTCAAGCTCGAAGGCCGCCCCGCCAACATCGAGGGCAAAGGCGCGTACTCCATCCGCGAGCTCGTCCGCAACAGCCTCCGCATGCGCCCCGACCGCATCATCGTCGGCGAGGTCCGCGGGCCCGAAGCCCTCGACATGCTCCAGGCCATGAACACCGGCCACGACGGCTCGCTCTCCACCGTCCACGCCAACAACCCCCACGACGCCATGAAACGCCTCGAAGCCCTCGTCCTCATGGCCGTCGATATGCCCATGCGGGCCATCCGCGAGCAGATCGTCACCGCCGTCGACCTCGTCGTCCAGGTCACCCGCTTCGCCTCCGGCCACCGCCGCGTCACCGCCATCTCCGAGGTCACCGCCATCGACCCCGAGACCGGCCAGATCCGCCTCGAAGACATCTTTACCCTCAAAGACCCCAAGCAGCCCACCCTCCGCCACACCGGCTACCTCCCCACCTTCGCCGAAGAAATGGTCGAACGCGGCGACTTCGGCGTCGACGTGTTCCTGTAAAACTCAAACCGAACCTCGTCGCAAGGTTGGACTACAGCTCTTACTTCGTATCCGCCGCGGTCCCCACATCGATCCCGGTTGGAGCTGAACCATCGATGGCACTTGATCGCAGATGCAGGTCCCGCTGCGGGAAGGGGATCTCGATCTCGGCTTCGCGGAGGGCCGCGTCGATGGCCGTGTGCAGCGCGTGCAGGGTGGGCAGGCGGTGGGGATTCTGGCCAACAAAGGCGCGTATCTCGAAATCAAGCGAGCTGTCGCCGAAGCCGGTGAAAAAAACCGTGGGCTCTGGCGTGTCCAAGACGGTAGGGACGGAACGGACCGCCTCGGTGATGACGGCGTGGGCTTTCGCAACGTCGCTGCCGTAAGCAATACCGACGCCCATAAGCAGGCGGGTCGTTGAGTTGCTGAGGGTCCAGTTGATCACACGATCGGTGATAAACGATTTATTGGGGACGATGGTCTCTTTGTTTTCGAAGTCCGTGATAGTGGTGGCACGGATCTGAACCCGGCTGACGGTGCCGCTGACGTCGCCGACGGTGACGACGTCGCCAACGCGGACCGGCCGCTCGAACAAGATGATCAGACCGCTAACGAAGTTGGCTACGATCTCCTGGAGGCCGAAGCCCAGCCCAACCCCCAAGGCCGCGACGATCCATTGAGCCTTGCCCCAATCGATCTTCATCAGCTGCGAGAGCCAAACGATCCCGAGGGCGATGACCACGTACCGCAGCAGCACCACAACGGCGTACCGCGTCCCGGCGTCGAGGGGGAAGCGTTCGAGCACGACCAGTTCGAGCACGGCCGGGAGGTTCCGGGCGGCGATCACCGTGATCACCCCCACCAACCCCGCCATCAGCAGCGACCACAGCGTCACCGCCGGGACGATGACCGAGCCGTCGTCGGCTAAGGTCGCATTGGACACCGGCACGCTTTCGAGCACAGCCAACGCGGGCAGCAGCTGCGCCCAGACCGCCCACAGCAGACCCGCCACCGATACCACCACGCCGATCCGTAGCAGCGTGCGTGTCTGCTTAGACGCCTCGTCGACATCAAGCGGGGTTTCCTCGAGTTCAGGGGCCGCCTCGCCGCTGGCGGGTTCGGCTGCGGAATCCAGTTGATCGCGGGTCTCGCGGTGCTCCGCCAGCCGCTGCCGAGCCTGCCGCAACAACGCCCGCCGCCGCGCAACCAGCAGCCAGCGGACCAAAAGGCTGTAAGCGATCACCCCGACCAGTACGATGACGACGCTGATCACGAAACGGTCCTGCACCTGGATCGCGGTCACGAAGTATCCGTTGGCCGCAGCCGCGGTCAGCCCGACGGGGACGCCGACGAGCAAGACATACCAAAGCCACCGCACCCGCCAGGCCCAGCCCTGCCGATTCAACAACTCCGCAAAGACACCGCCCGACGGTCGGAAAACCCTGGCCATAAAAACAGCGAAAGCCAGCGTGCCCACCATAAAGGCCAAACGCCCCAGTCCGTCGAAGTACCCCGCCTCGGGGACCGACCGCGCGACCGCTCCAACAAAGGCCAGCGGCACCTCAACCGGGATCAGCCAGGCAAGGTTTGCCGCCAGCACCCGCCGCGCGTGTTCGTTCCAACCGAAATAAACCGACGCCAGCCCGCCGTCGACGCACACCCGGCGGAAGAAACCGAACAGCAGCCAGACCAGGCCCGCCGCCAAAAACCCCCGGGCGAACGCCCGCGGAAACGCCTCGTTGGCACCCCAAAGCAGAAACCCCAGACCAAGAAAGACCGAAGGCCCCGCCAGCGACCGCATCGTTGTCCAAAGTAGAGCCCGAAGACTGACCAAAAACGTGTCGGTCGCCAACCGCTTCGTCAACCCCGCCAGCGTCGCCTCCCGCCGGGCCATCCACCCCCGCCCTACTAATAACAACACAACCGCTAAAACCACCAACGCTGACGACAAGGGCGATCTTAAAAAACGTCGTCCAACGGCCAGCCCCGCCTGCCCCCAGTGATCGGGGACAACCAAACCTCGCACACCGACCACGACTTGCTGTAACCACTCGCCGTCCACCGGGGCCGCGCTACCCATAAAAAGCAATGCCCCGTCGAGCCGTTCGGCCAAATCCGTAGAAGCCTTGGCGAGCCGCTCTTCGAGGTCGAGCAATACTTCGAGGCGCGTCACCTCTGCCTCTTGTCGCTTCACGTCCTCCTGAAGCCGCATCCATTGGCTCACTTCGGCCGCCCGCTGCTGCTCCAGCAGGACGACCAGATCTAGCTTCGCCTCGGCCAGCTCGCGTCGCCGGCCATCGAGACGTAGCGTAAGTTCGCGTGGCTCCGAAAGCCGGGCCCGCGCTTCACGTAGCAACCGTCCCGCTTCGTCGCTGTTGAGACCGAGGGCCAGGATTTGCTCGACTGCGGCCGCGCTGGCTTCGACCTGATACAGCCGCTGCTCGACCCGATCCGCCTCGCTTTGAATAAAACCTATCGGTTCGCCGGGTTCGCCCGCCGCGGGTATCCCCATCGCGAAGCTCAGCCAAGCGACCCACCCGTAAGTAAACCATCTGTACATATACAACACTATATCTTTCGCTCGCCCAAAGCCCGATCACACGCCGGGCGGGCAGGCCCGCAACTGCTTCCCGCGTACAATGATGATCGATTCCGAGTGGGCCACACCGGCCCGTCGAAATGGCTGCCCCCTATGCTGTTGATCTCTGCCAACCTCGCCGTGCTTCTGAGCGTCTTTATGCTGGTGCGTTACGGCACGCAGCCCGCGCTCTCCTTCCGCGCACGACAAGAGCTCGGCTACGACCGCGTGCTGCGGCGGCAGCTCATGATGGACGTCGAGCCGCGGCAGGCGTTCAACATGGCGATGGCGGGCGTGGGCGTCGCGGTGGTGTTTTCCTACCTGCTGACTTTCAATTTGTTCGTCGCGTTGGTGTGCGGGGGGGCGGCGTACTTCCTGCCGACGATCGTGATCCGCCACCTCGAACACAAGCGACGCAAACAGCTCGAAGGCCAACTCGTCGACGGGCTCACCACGCTCTCGGCCGGGGTCAAGGCCGGGCTCAACCTCGTGCAGTCGATGGAGCTTTTGGTCGACAACCTGACCGGGCCGATCCGGCAGGAGTTCGCCCAGCTGCTCCGCGAGTACCAGATGGGCCGTGACCTCAACCAGGCGATGCACTCGGCGAGCGACCGCATCGGCTCGCCGCTGTACCGCCTGACCTTCACCGCGATCGAGATGCACCGCCTCCGCGGCGGCGACACCGGCGAGAGTATGGACCGCCTCGCCGACGCCGTCCGCGAGATCAAAAAACTCGAAGGCAAGCTAGACGCCGTCACCGCCCAGGCACGGTCACAAGCGTCGTTCATGGCCGTGATGCCGTTCGTGCTGCTGTTCATCCTCTGGATCATCGACCCGGCGGGCATTCAGATGCTGTTCACCGAAACGGTCGGCCGGGTCCTACTCCTGATCTGCGGCGGCCTGATCTTCGCCGCGTTCCTCTGGATCCGTAAGATCATGGCGGTGGACGTATAGCCATGGACCTCAATCAACTCCTCGTCTCTGCGGTTGTCTTCGTCGGCGTATTTCTGCCGATCTACGCCGTTTTTCGGTTTCCGGTGCCGACGGCTCCGCCGGTGAATCGACGGATCGCTCGCGCGGTGGGTGCCGACCGGGCGACCATCTTCGAGCTGCCGGGGCTCGCCCGAGTACTCAATCTCTTCGTGGCGGTGGCGGGGCGGCTGAACCTGCCGAAGGTCCGGGCCGACATCCGCCAAGACCTCGACGCGTCGGGCAACGCCTACGGCTACAGCGTTGAGCAGTACCTCAGCCTCTGCGTCCTCTCAGGGTTAGCGGTAGCGTTCGTGGCGGGGCTGGGCGAGCTGTGGCTGGGCGGGGGCCTGCTCCTGATCATCTTGCCACTGGGCGCGGTCGGCGGGTTTTATGTCCCGCTGATCCTGCTCCGGGGTGCTCGCAACCGACGAGTGATCAAGATCGCCAAGCAGTTGCCCTACACCCTCGACCTGATCGCTTTGGTCATGGCCGCCGGGTCGAGCTTCGGCGAGGCGGTGCAGACGCTGATCCGTGACGACCCCGACGAGGACTTCAACCAGGAGCTGCAGATCGCCCTGTCCGAGATCGAGTACGGCTCGACGCGGGCGACCGCTCTGAAAAACCTCAGCCAACGCATCCCCCTCGAGAGCCTGCGAAGCGTGATCGCCTCGGTAAACCAGGCCGAAAAACTCGGCACGCCGATGGCGGCGATCCTCCAGGTCCAGGCCGACATGCTCCGGACCCACCGGGGCGTGATCGCCGAGAAAAAATCGGCCTCGGCGAGCCTGCAGATCCTTGTGCCCTCCATGCTGATTATGATTGCGGTGGTCATCATCGTATTTGCCCCGATGATTATCCGCTTCCTCAACGGCGAGCTGTTTTGAACTCCCACCTCCTGGAAATCACGATCAACGCCGGGCCGACCGCCGGGCAGCGGGTGCGCGTTAACCAGTCGCCCGCGTCGTTCGGGCGGGGCATGGACAATCCGCTGGTTATCGACCTCGACACCGTCAGCCGGGTCCACGGCGAGCTGCGGTTCGAGGCCGACCGTTGGGTCATCGCCAACCTCTCGAAGAACGGTACCCGGCTCAACAACCGCGCGGTCGGCCGCAAGCCGCGCCCGCTACGCGACGGCGACCAGGTCGTGGTCGGCAACCAGCCCGTGATGACCATCGCGCTGCGTGAAGACCGCGACGCTACTGCCACGGCGGCCGTCGGCAGCGACGACGTCGGCTCCGCTCACGCCCCGCCGCCCCGCTCGACCCTGAGCCCGCGGGCCAAGCTGTGGATGACGATCGCCGGGTTCTGGCTGACGGTATTCAGCGTGGCGTTCTTTTTGTCACGCGGGACCGACGGCACCGAGGCCCGCGTCGGCCCGGCCGTACCCGCGTTGACCGACGCCGAGATCGCCGAGGCCGTGCGTGCCCCCCTGACCAGCCGGCAGAACTCTCCACGCACCGCCAGCCAACACTTCGACGAGGCCGAGTCGTACTACGGCCTCGTCAGCGCCAACCCGCAGAACGCCTTCCGCGCCCTGTTCGCCTACAAAACGGCGCTTTCTTATACCTACGGCGATGACTTCAGCGACCCCCGCAACGACTGGGGCGGTAAGCCCGCCGCCGAGCTCGCCATCGCCCAGAAACGCTTCGCCGAGCTCCAGACCCAGATCATCGAAGACGTCCAGACCCTCTACAAAGACGCCTACGGCAAGCTCGTCGACCGCCGCTACGACGAGGCCCGCCTCGGCTTCGAACGCGTCTTCCGCCTCTACAACGACCCGCAGAGCGTGATCTACAAAAACGCCCTCCAGCAACGCGACCTCGCCCGGCAGCGCCGCGACGCCCGGCGGTAAACCGGGGGTATTCGTCCCCCGCCTGTCCGACGCTAAAATACGGGCTATGAACCGACCCGCCCTCGAAACGCCCCCGCCCGCCGCCACTCAAGTCCCCGACGCCGAGGGCCACTTCGGCGCCTTCGGCGGCAGCTTCATCCCTGAGACCCTGCACAAGGCCGTGTCCGAGCTAGGACGGGTATACGACGAAGCGAAAGACGACCCCGCGTTCCAGCGGCAGATGGCCGAACTCAACCGCGACTACATCGGCCGGGCCACGCCGCTGCAGTTCGCCCCCCGCCTGACCGAGCTGGCCCGCCAGAGAGCTACCGAAAGCGGCGCGAAAGATTCCGGGGGCCAGATCTGGATCAAGCGTGAAGACCTCGCCCACACCGGGGCCCACAAGATCAACAACGCCATCGGCCAGTGCCTGCTCACCATCCGCATGGGCAAGAAGCGCATCATCGCCGAGACCGGGGCCGGCCAGCACGGCGTCGCCACCGCCACCGCCGCCGCCAAGTTCGGCCTCGACTGCGAGGTCTTTATGGGCGTCGAAGACATGCGCCGCCAACGCCCCAACGTCCTCCGCATGCGGCTCATGGGTGCCAAAGTCACCGGCGTCGAGTCCGGCAGCAAGACCCTCAAAGACGCCACCAACGCCGCGATGCGCGACTGGATGGCCACCAGCGAAACCACCCACTACACCATCGGGTCCGTCGTCGGCCCCCATCCCTTCCCCATGATCGTCCGCGACTTCCAGTCGGTCATCGGCAAGGAAACTTACGAGCAGTGCCTCGACCAGCTCGGCCGACTGCCCGACTGCATCACCGCCTGCGTCGGCGGCGGCTCCAACGCCGCGGGGATGTTCCACCCCTTCGCCACCCGTGACGAAGCCAAGGACGTCAAGCTCGTCGGCGTCGAGCCCGGCGGCGTCGGCACCGAATTCGGCAAGCACGCCGCGTCCCTCTCCTACGGCCAGCCCGGCGTCCTCCACGGCTCGCTCTCCTACGTCCTCCAAGACGACGACGGCCAAACTGCGCCCGTACACTCCGTCTCCGCCGGCCTCGACTATCCGGGGGTCGGCCCCGAACACGCCTACTGGAAAGACTCCGGCCGGGTCTCCTACGCCAGCGTTACCGACACCGAAGCCCTCGAGGCGTTCCAGCTCATGTCCAAGCTCGAAGGCATCCTCCCCGCCCTCGAGTGCAGCCACGCCATGGCCCACACCCTCAAGCTCGCCGCCGAAATGCCCAAAGACGAGATCGTGGTGATGAACCTCTCCGGCCGCGGCGACAAGGACCTCGACGAAGTTGTCCGCGTCTTGGGCATGTGAAACCCCCACGAAATCATCCCCCCTCGGTTTAGCGCGTGCGGCGAAGCCGCCCGCTTTCCTGTGCCATCTACCTCACGGAAAAATCGTGTCGAATATCGGCTGCCGCCAAACCATCACTACCACCGCCGCCCCACATAAATATGGCCCGTACGGGATCGGCGAATGCCGCTTTTTGATCAACGCCGTCACCCCCATCTGAATCACCACCGCCGCGATCCCGAAGAACGGCGCAATAAAAAACGCCAGCGTCGTGTCCCGCCACCCGATCACCGCCCCGACCGCAGCCATCAGGTGAACGTCGCCTAATCCCATCGCCTCTTTGCCGAACGCCAGCGTGCCGAGGATCCGTGTGACCCAAACCACGCCCCCGCCCACAAGGTAACCCAGCAACACCCCACCGATCACATGCCATACCGGGTGCCCCTGCCCGCTTGCGTCGACAAGAACCGAGGCCCCGTAACCCAACGCCGCCCCGAGCATCGGCAGCATCAAAAACAACACCTCTTTGCCCACCTCCCGCCGCGGGTGAGGGTGGGCCACCATCAAATCCGGGTCATCAGGGTCGGCCCCTTCCGGCAGCTCGATCTCTTCCGCAAAGCTCAACGGCAAAACTTTCATACGAAGCAACACGATTGCACCGATCAGCCCGACCGTACTGCCCACGGCTACCCAACTCGCTGTATGGCTGGCGTAGGGGATCAATTGCTGCCACGTCGCTCTCGCCTCGGCCAAGCTCAATAAATCCGCCGGCACCCACCCCAACAACACCGAACCCGGCAACACCACCAACGCGACCGCCGTGGCGATCCACACAATGCTCAGCGGAATAATGTAAAGCTTCGCGTCAATCATCGTCGCCGCGATCATGCACGACAGCAGCACCAAGTGCACCGCCAACACCGGCCAAGTATCCAACAACCCCGGCCCCACAAACACCTCACGCAGGTCCGTGAAGTAGTACGCATACGTCAGCCCGAAAAACAGCAACGCCGTCGCCGCCTCGACCAGCGGGTACTGGATACTGATCTTCGCCTTGCAATACCGACACTTGCCCCGCAGCCACAGCCACCCCAGCACCGGCACGTTGTCGTACGCCGCCAGCTTCTTCTCGCACGTCGGGCAACGCGACGGGGGCGACACCACGCTCATCCCCGCCGGCACGCGGTAGATCACCACATTCAGGAAGCTCCCTACGCACGCGCCCCAGATGGTCAGCAAAATCAGGGCGTAGACTTCAATGAACATGCAGATTCCGTTCTGTCGGGTCGCGAACCGGTGCCTCCGTCGGGCTTACGCTTCATCGGCCGTATCGCCGCCGTCCGTGCATTGATCGTCCGCCGTCAGCTCGGCAATCTTTTTCTCCGCCGAATCCAAGATCGATCGGCAACGCTGGATCAGCTTCGTCCCGTCCTCGTAACGCTTAAGCGCCTCTTCCAGCCCAACCTCGCCGGACTCGATCTGCTCAATTAATACTTCGAGCTGATCTACCGCCTGCTCAAAACTCGGGGCCTTCTTCGTCATCGCCGCATTATTGCGATTCAGGCGAACAGCGTCGGCTGCCCATCATCGTTTTTCATCGGCCGACCCCGGAGACGCCGCCGCACCGGCTTAGCCGCAGGGCTCTCACCATCCCCGCCGTCCACGGTCGACGAGACCTTCCCATCGGCCAAGACGGTCGTGATCGTACTCCCCGGTTTCGCATCCGCGGAGCGGCGGAGCAGCTTGCCATCGCCGTCCAGCGTGTAGCTATATCCCCGCTTAAGTACGTTCGTCGGCGAGACCGCCTCGAGCGTCCGGACGGCCGCCTCCAGCCGTTTCTGATCGTCTGCCACTCGCCGGGGCAACGCGGTGACTAGGTGTTGCTCAAGCAGACCGACCCGCTGCCGGGCGTCGTCGACTAGCCGTTCGGGACGGTGAAACAGCGGGTGACGGGCCGCGGCGTCGACCCGATGCCGTCCGACCTCGGCCCGGCGTTGCAACGCCAGCGTCATCCGCCGGGCGAGCTGCTCGACCTGCTGCTCCAGCACCGCCCGATCCGGCACCAGCGTCATCGCCGCCTGTGTCGGTGTCGCACACCTCAAGTCCGCCACCAACTCCGCCACCGTCGTGTCCGTCTCGTGCCCGATCGCCGCAACGATCGGGAATACACAATCAAAAACCGCGTCCGCAACGATGCGCTCGTTAAACGCCCACAAATCCTCAATACTCCCGCCCCCACGCGTCAGCAGAACGGCATCGATACCTAGTGACTTGCCGTTCTCCGACAGGTATTTGAGTGCTGCCGCGATCTGCGGGGCCGCGTCCTCGCCCTGCACCCGCACATCGACCAAGACCAACTCGCACCCCGCCCACCGCCGCCCGGCCGTATCGATCACGTCCTGTAACGCCGCCGCCGACCGCGACGTCACCACCGCGATCTTCCTCGGCACCCCCGGAAGCGGCTTTTTGTATTCAGGATCAAAGTACCCCAGCCCACGCAACTCCTCGATCATCGCCCGCAGCGCCAGCTCCCGCGCCCCCTCGCCGACGGGCTCCAGCCGATCGACGTAGAGCTGCACGCTGCCCTGGGCGTCGTAGAAATCGACCCGCCCCGTCGCCACGACCTCCATCCCGTCCCGCACCGGAAACCCCACCCCGCGGGCCGCCGAAGCAAACATCACGCTGCGGATGGTAGCGCTTTCGTCCTTCAGACTAAAGAACCAATGATTCCGAT
Organism: Planctomycetota bacterium; assembly: GCA_038747275.1. Lineage (GTDB taxonomy): Bacteria > Planctomycetota > Phycisphaerae > Phycisphaerales > Phycisphaeraceae > Algisphaera. Next base: position 554,524 of record JBCDJW010000001.1, read on the forward strand.
CCGAAAGGTTCGACAACTCACCGACGACCCGCACCCGCCGCGGCAAGTTCCGCGTCAACGCCGATTTAATTTGGTCCGCCAACTCGGCGACCGACCACGGCACGTCACGTTTTTCAGCTTCATCATTCTCAGAAAACAACGGCATCCCCCCATCATAAAGCCGCGACCGCCGGTCGCGCGGCCTTGGCGGTTATGTTCCGATCACAGATCGGCCTTCGGCCGAACGCGCGACCACCGGTCGCGGCTTTATGGGGTGACCGCCGGCAACTCCCGCGTCAGCGTCACGCCGTTGCCGTGCGCCGCCTCACCCTCGGGAAAAATCGCCACACCATCCGGGGCAAGTTTCACGCCGTCCGCCGGGTCCGTCCCGTCGGCCAGCAACATCGCCCCATCCATATCGACGTAGTCCAACAACGGTAGGAACTGGGCCAACGCGCTAATCCCCACCGTCGTCTCGGTCATGCAGCCCATCATGACTTTCAGATCGAGTTCCCTAGCCTTGGCGATCATCCGCCGGGCGGGCGTCATCCCCCCACACTTACAGAGCTTGATGTTAATCCCGTGGAACAGCCCCGCACACTTCTCGACGTCTTCTTCCGTCTGACAGGACTCGTCCGCAATGATCGGCAGGTCGCTGCCGAAGTACACCGCCTCGTACTCGCTCCGCGGCGCGTCCGGCGGCAATGGCTGCTCGATGAACTCGACCCCCAAGTCCCGTAACGGCCCCGACGCCCGAATCGTCTGCTCCGCGTCCCACCCCGTGTTCGCATCCACCCGGAACACGGCGTCAGTTTCTTCCCGCAGCCGACGCAGCACCGCCAAGTCTTCTTCTAATCCACCCTCCGCCTCCGGCCGGCCGAGCTTGACCTTGTAACTCGGAAAGTCGGGGTACTCACGGAGTTTCGCGACCATCACCTCGGGGGTGTCCATGCCGAGGGTGTAGTTGGAGGACAAAGAACCGTCTAGCCCCTCCCCCCATGATTTCATTAAGGAAAGCTCGTTTCGCTTACCAAATAAGTCGTTAATTGCTTCGTCTACCGCACAAGAAAAGAAGTGATCTGAAGCGGATATCGGTTGCAGATCACTGTCATAGATGGCAAGAGAATGAGGATGATGCTCCATATCACGCAACACATAGGTAATCACTCCTTCGAAACGTTCCCAAAACTCCTTACCGAACAGAGCCTCTAGGCTGTATTTCTTATGCGTTTCACACATAGATTCAACTGTCACCCCCATATACGGAATCCCGGGTGCTTCGCCGTAGCCGGTGTGCCCGGTTTCGGGATCGTGCAGGGCGACGATGAGGTTGCGTTGCACGGTGCGGGTGCCGTGGGCGATCGTCCAGGCGTGACGCAGGGGGAGTTCGACGGGGTGGAGGGTGAGTTGGAGCATCGCTTTGTTTTTGCCGCAGATTTCGCAGATGACGCCGATTGAATTCAAAATAAAACCTGCGTCATCTGCGAAATCTGCGGCTAACTCCCTTTCCCGATTTCGGCCTTCAACGCCAACACCGCTTCCACCAACTGCCCCGGCCCCTCGCGGTACACATCGCACACGGGCAAACCCAATTCATCTTCAACCCGCAGGCGTTCTGCTTCCACCACCGCGTCGTCGGGTAACCGTCGGCTGTTCATCGCAACGCCGATGAACTTGCAGGCACTTCCGGGGGGCTGTTCGAGGTTGGCAACGTATTCGTAGAGTTGCTTGATCTTGGCCAACGGCGTGAGCGGGAGGTGGGGTCGGCCGTGCATGTGCGGACGGTCGGCTTCGTAGCAGAGGATCAGGCCATCCGGCAGGGTCCCGTGCAGCAGGCCGTAGGTGACGCTGGAGTAGCTGGGGTGCACAAGCGTGGCTTGGCCCTCGATGACGAGGATGTCGTGGTGTTGGTTACGCTTGATCAAACGCTCGGCAGCGCCGTTAATAAAGTCGGCGACGACGCAGTCGATCGGCGAACCCCCGGCCGTCGGATCGTCACGTTCCTCTTGGCTCATGACCAACGAGTTGTTGATTCCGGGGGCGACGAGGATGCCGGTTTGGCCGGTGGGGACAAACTTGGCGTCGTGGCCCGCGGCCTGCAGGCCCAACGCGACCTCGACGCTAGCGACCATCTTGCCGCAGGAGCAGTCCTGGCCGACGGTATGAATCTTAAGACAACCAGGGCGGAGGCCTTTACGGTCGGCGACAGTCCGCTCATCGTTGCGGCGGACGTCTCTCAACTTCGCCCCGCTCCGCTCGACCGCCGCGACGATCTCGGCATCGTCGGCCAGGAACTGATGCAGCCCCGCAGTGACGTCGATCCCACGGCCCGCAGCATCCAGCACCGCTTGCCGCATGTCCGGGGGCATCCGCCCCCCCGCCGGGGCCACGCCGACGATCAACTCATCGATTTTGCCGACCCGGGCGATCAGATCGTCCAGCGACGCGAAAATCGGCGTATCGCCCCCGCAGCCCAGCAGCGCCCCGGCGGTCGCCCCGGCCGCCTGGCTGTCGATCAGCCCGACGACCTCGTCGCCGCGGTAACGCAGCAGGCTCACCGCTGTTTTGGCGATCAGCGGGTGGGTCTGGCCCTGGGTCAAGATGGCGAGGTGGGCGGGCAAATTCAGCTCCCTGAAGGCACTACATCAGCTTACCTGTCTGCGGCGACATGTGGGTAAATGATGTCCCAGACAGCCTTAACCAAAACCGGATTAATTACTTTAGGCACAAGATTTGACACCCCCGGCCAAATGCCTAGGGTATCGCCAACAAACGGTCAACGAAGACCGCCGAGGCCCCGGCCTCTCGCTCTACAACCCCCTAGTTTTTGGAGTATTTGAGGTATGGCTCTCAAGATCGGTATCAACGGATTCGGACGCATCGGTCGCCTCGTCTTCCGTGCCGCCCAGGAAACCGAAGGCGTCGAAGTCGTCGCCATCAACGACCTCTTCGACAACGACGCGCTCGCCTACCTGCTCAAGTACGACTCGGTCCACGGCCGATTCGACGGCGAAGTCTCGTCCGACGATCAAAACCTCTACGTCAACGGTAAGACCATCCGCTCCACAGCCGAGCGTGACCCCGCCAACCTCAAGTGGGGCGACGTCGGCGTTGACTACGTCGTCGACTCCACCGGCTTCTTCACCGACTACGACGGCTGCGCCAAGCACATCGCCGCCGGCGCCAAGCGGGCCGTGATCTCGGCCCCCACCAAGAGCCCCGACCAAGTGCCCACCATCGTCATGGGCGTCAACCACGACAGCCTCGACGCCTCGGCCAAGGTCGTCTCCAACGCGTCCTGCACCACCAACTGCCTCGCCCCGATCGCCAAGGTCATCAACGACGAGTTCGGCATCGCCAAAGGCCTGATGACCACCGTCCACGCGATCACCGCTACCCAGCCGACCCAAGACGGCCCGTCCAAGAAGGACTGGCGCGGCGGCCGGGCCGCGGGCGTCAACTGCATCCCCGCCTCGACCGGCGCCGCCAAGGCCGTCGGCCTGGCCCTGCCCGAGCTCAAGGGCAAGCTCACCGGCATGGCGTTCCGTATGCCGACCATCGACGTCTCGGTCGTCGACCTCACCGTCGTCACCGAAAAGGAAACCAGCTATCAGGCCATCTCCGACGCCATGAAGGCGGCCGCCGAGGGCTCGATGAAGGGCTTCCTCGCCTGGACCGACGACCAAGTCGTCTCCACCGACTTCATCCACGACGCCCACTCGTCGACCTTCGACCACGGCGCCGGCATCGAGCTCGACTCGACCTTCTTCAAGGTCGTCTCCTGGTACGACAACGAATGGGGCTACTCCAACCGCGTCGTCGACCTGATGAATTACATGGCCACCCAAGACGGCATCAGCTAACCCCCCCCCGGAAATTGCAACACCGCATTTTTATCTGAATAACTCAAAAGCCCTCGGATAGCTATCCGCGGGCTTTTTTGGTTAATTTGATCGCTATGCTCCGCCCCACCAAAACCGCCCAAGCCCTGATCGACGCCGCTCGCGAGTGCTCGGACGCTTGCGATCAACTCCGCTTCGCCGAGCCGGTCACCCACGTCTACAACCCGCTCGCCTACGCCCGGCCGATGCACGAGAAGTACCTCGCCCGCTTCGGCCGATCTCGCAAGCGAGTGCTCTTCCTCGGCATGAACCCCGGCCCTTGGGGCATGGCCCAGACCGGCGTGCCCTTCGGCGAAGTCGAAGCGGTGCGGGACTGGATGCAGATCGAGCACCAACTCGACGCCCCGCCGGACATTACTTCCGGGGGTCATCCTAAACGGCTAATCCAGGGCCTCGACTGCCCCCGCTCCGAAGTCTCCGGCCGCCGCGTCTGGGAACTCATGCAACAACGCTTCGGCCCGCCCGAAGCCTTCTTCAAAGACCACTTCGTCACCAACTACTGCCCGCTCGTCTTCATGGAAGCCAGCGGCAAAAACCGCACCCCCGACAAGCTCCCCGCCGACGAACGCGAGCCGCTCGAAGCCGCCTGCAATCAACACCTCGAATCAATCGTAAAGATCCTCCGACCTTCCTTCGTCGTCGGCGTCGGTAAATTCGCCGAGCAAAAAGCCCGGGCCGTACTCGGCGAATCAAGCAACCTCACGATCACCACGATCCTCCATCCCAGCCCGGCCAGCCCGCTCGCCAACCGCGGCTGGGCGAAACAAGCCACCCAGCAGCTGATCAACGCCGGCATCTGGCAGTGAGTGCATCGGCTCACGAAATCCGCCGCAACGGATGCACCGATACGTCCACCCCCGGCGACCACAACGCGCTGACGCTCGGCCCGTCTGGGGTCTCGAAACCGTTCAATCCGAATAGCGACTTATCCTCGTTTTGCACCGCGACCTCGGTCACTCGATACGGCTCGTGATCCACCCGCCCAACGTAAAGCTTCCCGCCCGCCGGAACCTCCTTACTACCCGGCCCAGGGACGAACAACGGCCGACGGCTGTAGAGCAGGTAACGCTCCGCGAGAAAGTGTTCCAGCGTACCCGGCTCCGAGGGCTTCGCCTCGACCGCCGGCGGCGTGTCGTAAATAAACGCCGGCTTTACCTCTTTCGAGAGCCCGCGGCCTCGCGACCAGTGATAAGAAATCCGCCCGGCACCCAACCCCGCCAACTCACTCCGCTCGTAGCGGATCGCGGCGTGGTGATACGGCAACGCAAAGATTGTCCGAGCGAGCCACACCGCGATCCGCTGATGCGCATCCAATGAATAAAACCACACGCCCGGCCGACCGTCCGGACCCACCACATACGTCCGCAGGTTCAACTCCCCAAACCACGACAGCCCCGGCACCGGCGGCAGCCCCCGCGGCCTCACCCGCTCCATCACAAACGGCACTACGCCCACATACGCCCGCCCCCGGAAGGTATCGACGGTCAATCCCTCGGGCAGCGTCGCCGACAGCTCGGCCGGATCGATTTCCCAATGCAGAAATAACAGATCCCGCCACCGCTGCCGCATCACGCAAGGCCCCGTCGGCGACGCCAACTCGAACACGCCGTCCGCCCCGCCGCCCACCGTCCGTGTTGTCTTCGAATCACTCATCGTCCGAGCATAGGCCCGAAACTGCCCACTGTTCGCCTCGAGACCGCTATCCCCAGGCATCAATCCTTCGGCAGCTTAAACGCCACCCCCGCCCGGAACACACTAACCGCCGACCAGATGGCGATCACCGGTAACGCAAAGATCGATCCGCTGCCAACCACCATGCCGTACTCCGTCCAGGCACCGCCTGAGATAAATCGATCCGACATCGTCGCCAACGTCGCCGTCGCCTGTGCCACGCAGAGGATGATGACCACCGTCCCCGTCACTAACAGGTGCCTCCGTTTCCAGAGGTGCCCCGCTACCCCCAGCGTCTGCGTCAACAGCCGCATTAAGCCGCCCGTCACCACGGCCCGCGCTGTTACCGTCCCGGTCACTACAAATCCCCACATCACCCATAACACACCGTCGTCCCGGTAGCCGCTACGCATCATGTCGTTGACTAATAAAGTCAGCGGCAAAACCACCGAGGCCAATGCAAATAAACCATGGACCACCACCGAAATACGCAAAACTTGGATCAACCACGGCGTCGCCCGCTCCGCTCCCGGATGGCCTGCGGTGAGACGCCAAGTCCCGCGGACCCACAAAAAGTGTTCCGCCAAAACAAACAATCCCACCACGATGGACAGGCCCACGCCCTCGAACGAACCAAGGAAAAATGATCCAAGAAATAATACCGCCAAGACGATCACCGGAGACGCCGCGGTCAGCAGGCCGCTGATACCCACCCACTTACATCCCTTTCGCCAAAGGACGATATCTTCCCTTCGCCAACCCCGGCGGAACGCCGCCAGCGTCTCGGCGACCGGCTGCCCGCACTCCGGACACACCGCCTCGGCGTGCAGCGTCCGCAGGTTGTACTGACACCCCATACACGCCAGATCAAACGCGATCGGCAGCGACGCCCGGCCTGGCTTGTCGACGCCCTCGGCTTCGGCTCTTTCCGCCCCTTTCAGGTCCGGCTCGACCGGGGCTTCGACTTCTTCCGCAACCGTCATGATCAACCTCCGGGTTTCAGACCCCAAGTTCTACGCGGACCAAGGGCCGGCTGTTTCTACCTTACTAGAAAACCAACTTTTCTTTGCCTGAGTAGGTAGCTTCCGGGGTGAGGCTCGAATAACGGGTTGAGACGTGAATTCGTTAAAAACCGAACTCAAAATCGACATAGCGGCATTTCCACCTTCAGGCAAACGGTCAGTCGATTCTGATGCGTAAACCGATATCCAAGCCGATAGACAAATCTGGATTGTTCTAAACGGTGTCGTCAAACCAACACGATCAACTTATCAGGGCGCTATCTCAACGACGGGTGTTGGAGATATCGAGTCGTCTCCGAGGCCATCTATACCTTTCTTAAAGAAATGGATTTTGTCCAAGCGGTAGCCGTTGGATCGGCCGGCGACAAAAAAGTAGTGATCGCCACGCGATAGCTCGTAGACGGGTTCGGAGATTTTCCCCTCCTGCTTGGCCACCGTGCCGTAATTTTCGTGCTGGGTTTTAAACGTAAAACCGGTCCCCTTCTTAAATTCTTGGTCGCTTAAGGCGTGCGAGGTCCGGCGGATGATGCCGAAAGGCGCAGGTTCGATACCCATCAGCGTATAGCACTGATTCGATTTCGCGTCATTAGTCGGCGCACCGCGGTGTGAGTGTTTCAGCGCCATTCGATACATACCGGGATTGTTGATGCGGATTTTGTAGGTCAACACGCCGCGGGCGAGTTGGTCTGTGCCCTTGAGATTCTCTTGTACGTAACGCAGATAACCCTTGCCGGTATAGCCCGGATCAGAGGATTCAAGGACCCAGTGATGCCTGACCGGCACGCTCTCGGCTTCGATCACGATTCTGCCGTCCACTTCCTCGAACACAAAGTCCGTCACCGGAAGATTGATCTTGGGGCGCTTCGCCTTTGGAGCGGGCACCGGGGCGGTCTCGCGGCCGTTCTCGGGTATCGAACCCGGCCCGAACCAGCCTCGTAATTCCCCCATCTCGATCAATTCGTCGCCGCCGTTGAGCCCGAGTAACCACGTTGCCATGCCGGCGTCAGAAGCATCGGGCTTACGGCTGGCTTCTAACCGCTCGAATATCCAACGCAGGTTTGGGTCTGCGTGGTCACGTAGCCAGAACCAATCGTCGAACGACTTGGTTTTTAGCGTCCGGTTCTGATCTTTGATCTGTATCACACGCAACCCCGGGTGTAGGTCCAAGATGTCGTCGAGGTTGCGCTGCCACATTCGCGGCTTGTAATAGTTGTTGTATCGGTGGTGAGTGATGTAGATCACGTGGTCCAGTCGATCTGCTTCCGCCGACGCCATGGCGCGATACACCAGTTCGACCGGGCCGGCCGCAACGAGGTAGAGCGGGTCGTCTGCCGAAGAGCGATTGATCTGCACAATTAAGTTATCGACCGCGCCCTCGGGATCCTGGCTGACATCGAAGAACACCTCGGGGTCGAACCCCCATCGGGCCTGCCCGCCCCTCGCGCTGTACCAAAGCCGATTCTTTCCCGGGGGGATCGGCTTATATTCCATCCAGTTATTGAAATCGTAGTGCACCAGGTCGGCCTGCCGCCCCGCCTTCGCTAACACGGCCAAAGTCAACGGAGTTGCGCCGACATCGTCCGAATCCGCATCTGGATTTCCGTCAACCGTAAACGCGATTCGGCCACCCTCAGACCAAGGCAAAACTTCTGCCGAGGAATTAACGACACCACAACAACCGAAAAGCAAGATAATCAAAATCGGCTTGAGATCAAGACAAGAGTAATTCATCTAACGGGTTCCTAAATACTTCGATCGATATAACTCAAAAAGTGAAACGTAGGCTGAATCACATAGTAATCCGTCTCTAAAAGATTCCCGGTATCTATTCTTAACCTGCATGATTTTCCACTAGATTTCGGCCCCCAAGTTTTACGCCGACCACGGGCCATCTGTTTCCACCTTACCCGAAAACCAACTTTTCAAAGAGCGAACGCTCGGCCCTCGGTTAACGTACGCATCGGCCCGCACGCCAACCGAAACTTCAAACCGTCGTCCTCGACCCACGTGCTGAGGGCGGCCCCGCCCCCGGAATCTTTTCACTCCGCTTGGGAAAGTGATCTGAAATCCGGGGGTCCGGTCCCCCGTTTGTGATCCACTCACCGAAGCGGCGTGAAACACTTCCGGGGGTTCCGGGGGGGTTGGGGTCGTTCGCGTTTGTTGTCGGCAAGGTGACTCACCGACGAACGCCGAAACCCTCACGCTTAAAAAAACGCGAGCCCGGCCCTCCCCGCGTGTCATCCGAAACGGTCCTTGCCTGTCACCGTCCCGGCACCGCGGGGTGCCGAAAAAACTCTCCCTCTATAAGGGGGCGGACCGTCACTTTTGTGCGCTTTCGGGAGGGGTTATTGCGGGTTCCGGCTGCATAACCCGAGCGGGGGCAGGGCGATAAATTTTTTCCGCAAAATAGAAGAATTTCGTGTTCCGTCGAGATTTTGTGCGCACAAAAACGACTTTATGTAGGGCCGGATTTATCCGGCCGGCGCGAAACCTCGATCTGCGCAGCTTGATAAACCCGACCCTACCTGCTTAGCCGTGAACCCCTGGAGCCTCTAACCTTAAATATGCTGACAACGAAGAGAGTGACAGAGCGGAAAACTTAAATATAGGTAATCATATAAATCATGGCTTGCTTACCTAACTATAAATTTAATAAACCGAAAAACCTTGACTCCTAATCTCAAATCATTATTATGAATTTGAATCTTTTTCCATAATGTCTGGGAAGCCTTCTTAAAATTTTTCTTCGATAAGGGGACTCTAATTATGAGTTTTTGCATGGCAGCCACAAAGAATCTGTTACTTATTGCTCTATTAACATCAGCCTACTCCGCGCAGGCGGGAGTCACGGTTACTTCGTCTTCTACGTCATCATCCTCCGTAGGAACAGTAAGCCTGACGGATACGGGTGCTAATTCTTCGGCGATCAATAACACAATCAACTATGGCGAGTGGTGTGAATATCAACAATGTGATTATCTACATATCGGTGGATCCGCAGATTTGTCTTATGATTCGAATTCCTCAAGTGGTTATTTACAGGCTTTTGCCTATACGGAGGCTGACAGTTATAGCCTCGCTGGCGAGATACCGGCTGTAGATGCTGAAGTGACTTCGAGCGCATCCCTATCTTTTACATTATCTCAACCAAAAGAATTATTTCTTGACTGGGATGCAACAAATTCTACGGGAGCACAAATCGATTACGCTTCGAGCCTAAATTGCGGTGGCGCATCAACACATACAATTAATGCAACGTTGACAGGAGATAGCTATTGGGCAATGAACACCGTCGCTGTAGGGACCAGTGTTGCGGGAGGGCCTAGCGCTTCTTATCCGATCTATAACGGTAGTGATGCAAGCGACACAGATTCGCAAACGATACTACTACAGCCAGGATCATATACGTTGGAAGTAGTTGTGCAAGGTTACTCAGAAAACGCTTTTAACACTGGACAACTAGACTATATGCTGACAAGCAGCTGGGGAATTATTGACATAAATTTTCATTTTAGTGACCCTTAAACATATCCTTGGTCTATTAATCTACATAACAAATTTTTGGAAATTTATTTAGAGCTATCACGATCAAACTTATAAAGATTAATTATTTACTTACCATAGATAAAAGCTACGAAATAATTATATTTAATATAAACAAATTAAGTTTTTTAGTTTAGAAGCGTAAAATTTCAACTGTGCATTATTTTGCCAATAAACTTTTGCAATTTATCGAGTAAGCGGGCGGTATTTGATCCGGTGCGGCTGATCGGCGTCGTCGCCCTTGCGTTTACGGAGGTCGGCGGCGTAGGCTTGGTAGTTGCCTTCGAAGAAGTTGACTTGGCTGTCGCCTTCGAAGGCGAGGATGTGGGTGGCGACGCGGTCGAGGAACCAGCGGTCGTGGCTGATGATGACGGCGCAGCCGGGGAAGTTCTCGAGGGCTTCTTCGAGCGAGCGGATGGTGTTGACGTCGAGGTCGTTGGTGGGTTCATCGAGCAATAAGACGTTGAACTCGGTGGTGAGCATGCGGGCGAGGTTGACGCGGTTGCGTTGGCCCCCGGAAAGAGAACCGACGCGTTGTTGTTGGTCGCTTCCACTGAAGTTGAAGCGGGCGACGTAGGCTCGGCTGTTCATCTCGAGGTCGCCGAGCTTGACGTTTTCTTTTCCGCCGCTGATGGACTGCCAGACGGAGTGGTCGTCTTCGAGGCTTTCGCGCATCTGTTCGACGTAGGCGAGCTTGACGGTATCGCCGAGCTCGAGGGTGCCGGCGTCGGGCGATTCCTGGCCGACGAGCATCTTGAAGAGCGTGGTCTTGCCGGCGCCGTTGGGGCCGATGATGCCGACGATGCCGCCGGGAGGGAGGTCGAAGCTGACGTTGTCGAGGAGGAGCTTGTCGCCGTACGCCTTGGTGACGTTGCGGGCGGCGAGGACCTTGTCGCCGAGGCGGGGGCCGGGGGCGAGGTAGATCTGGACGTCTTTAGCGCGTTTGCGGGCCTCGGCGTCGAAGAGGGCTTCGTAGCGGGCGACGCGGGCTTTGTTTTTGGCTTGGCGGGCGGCGGGCGACTTGCCGATCCACTCGGCTTCGCGTTTGAGCTCCTTGGCTCGCTTGGCGTCGTGCTTGGCTTCGAGTTCGAGGCGTTTCTGCTTTTGTTCCAGCCAGGACGAGTAGTTGCCCTTCCAGGGGATGCCCTTGCCGTGGTCGAGCTCAAGCATCCAGCCGGCGACGTTGTCGAGGAAGTAGCGGTCGTGGGTGACGGCGATGACGGTGCCGGGGTACTGCTGGAGGTGTTTTTCGAGCCAGGCGATGCTCTGGGCGTCGAGGTGGTTCGTCGGTTCGTCGAGCAGCAGGACGTCGGGCTGCTCAAGCAATAAGCGGCAGAGGGCGACGCGGCGTTTCTCGCCGCCGGAGAGCGGGCCGATGACGGCGTCCGGGGGCGGGCAGCGGAGGGCGTCCATCGCCATCTCGAGCTTGCTGTCGATCTCCCAGGCGCCCATCGCGTCGAGCTTTTCCTGGACAACGCCCATGCGTTCGAGGAGTTTTTCCATCTCTTCCGGCGACATGTCTTCGCCGAATTTCTCGTTAATCGCGTCGTACTCGGCCATAAGCTCGGTGACGGGCTTGACGGCTTCGCGGACGACATCAATGACGGTCTGGTCGTCGGGCAGGGGCGGCTCTTGGGGGAGGTAGCCGACGGTCGTGCCGGGCTGGGCCTGGACCTCGCCCTCGAAGTCTTTGTCGACGCCGGCGAGGATGCGGAGCAGCGAGGACTTGCCCGCGCCGTTGAGGCCGAGGACGCCGATCTTGGCGCCGTAGTAGTAGGACAGGCTGACGTCGTTGAAGACGACGTTGCGGTCGTAACGCTTGGTCACGCCCATCATGGAGTAGATGATCTTGGTTTCGTCGGTGTTGGACATAGGCGGCAGTTTACCCCACCCCCGGAAGTAACTGAGGCAACCCCGGGGGTGGCCGATAACGGAACGCTAACTTTGTTCGATCAACAAAATGATTGAAAAAAGGAAACGCTGTGGTAGCATTTAAGCATTGGTAACGGCTGACCCCTACGTCGCGTCGCCAACACCGAAGGCCTGCTTACCTTCCCGAAAACTCTTTTCGCGAAACGAGGCAGCTATACCTTCATCTACCCCTACCGATCTCTCCGGCCGTATCCGTATCGTCAGTGACGATGTTCCTTTTCCGCGCTCTACCCAAGGCATGTCCGGCGGCGGTTCCGGGGGCGGTGCCGACGACTTCCGCAATCTCGTGATCCTCGTCCGGGCGGACCCGATCATCTGCGGGCACTCGACCGAGGCGCGTAACTTAGCCGAGGCGGCTCATGAAGCGGGCTTCGAGAGGATCCATATCGTGAGCTATCCGATCGAGACGCTGGAGAAATCGGGGCTGCCGCTGAAGCCGTTGGCGTCGGTGCAGTCGTATTCGCAGGGCATCAGCGTCGATCGGCCCGAGCCGGTGGGGGATTACAAAGTCTTGGACGGCCGGCTGGGCTACGCGATTTCGGGCCACTTGGTTGACCTGCTCAATGATTTCGACGGGCCGACGGTGGTGATGGACCTCTACCTCGTACCGCACGGCGTGATGGTAATGAACGCGATCGAAACCCACACCCACTTTGGCGATAGCGGGCGGGTGGCGACCGTCGGCGAGGCGGTCGGCTCGGACATCACCAACGTCGTCAAAGCGGCGCTCAAATCGAACGAGGTCGGCGCAGCCCAGATGGTCATGAGCAGCTACCTCCGGCACGAGCTGCCGGTCGCGGTGTCGGAGTACACCCGCGACCTGATCGTCGAGGCGGGCCAGCAGATCGACGAAGTCGTCGGCACGCGGTACGAACAGCAGCTGCGTGAGCGGGTCAAAATCAGCTACCCCGCAATCGACACGAGCCAATACCTCAACGTCGAGAAGCATCCCAAGCGGCTGGCCGGGGCGTTGTCGGCCCGTGGGTTGGAGTTTGACGGCTACATCATGTTCCTTAGCCGGCTCGCCCGGGCCAAGGGTGTGGATGACCTGGTCCACGCGTACCGCGCTTCCGACGCCTACGGCGAGAAGAAGCTGGTGATCTGCGGCAACGGGCCGGAAAGCGATCGGCTGCACGCCCTGACCGACAACGATCCGAACATCGTGATCCTGCACGACGTAGGCGACGAAGAGAAGGGCCTGTTGATGCACGGCTGCTCGGCGTATTGCCTGCCCAGCAAGGCCCGGCCGGAGTTCACCGAGACGTTCGGCATCGCTATCGCCGAGAAGATGCTGGCCGGCGGGCCCGGCGCGGTGATCACAACCCGCACCGGCGGGATCCCCGAAGCGACGGGCGACCAGTGCATCTACCACGAAGCGGGCAACGTCCACGACCTCACCCGCGCTCTCGACGAGGCCTACGGCATGACCGCGGCACAGCGGGCCGACCTGAGCGAACGGGCCCGGGCCTACGCCATGCGGTTTGACCGGACCGAGGTGTTCGCCAACCTGCTGCGGCAGCTGCCGGTGTCTACCTCGACGTCGGCAACCCCCGAAGCGAAGGTGGCGGAGATAGCGTGACCGCGGTTACACCCCGGATTCGGGTACGCTGCGACAGATGAGCGATCACGAGATTCTTGAGGATGTCGATCCGTTTGTCGGGTCCGAGCCGATAGACGTGCCGGTGCCCGACGGCTTGGCCTCGGCCTGGTTTTTCCCGAAGCCGATGATCGGCAACACGCACCCCGGCGCGGCGTTGCCCTTCGGCATGGTGACCGCGTGCGCCTACACCGGCGGCTACCCGACGGGCTACGGCCGGTGGGGTAAGTGCCTGCAGGGCGTCCCCGCCCCGCTGCGCGACGACAAGTACGCGACCGGCTTCACGCACTTCCACCCCTCGGGTGTTGGGGCTATCCGCAAGTATTACAACTACACCCGCGTCGTCCCGACGACACAGGCGTTGGGCGGGCTGTCGTCGATTAACGAGCCGCGGCGGCTGGTCAACGAGGCGGCGAGCCCCGGCCGGTACCGCTGCGAGTTCGAGGGGACCGGCATCACGGCTGAGATCAGCGTGACGACCCGCGGCGCGGTTCACCGGTACACGTTTGCCGAGGCGTGCGAGGCCGTGATCGCGATCGACCTATCGCACGGCGGGATCGCGATCGAAGACGGACGAACGATCCCCCAGCGGGCAAGCTGTTCGGTCGACCGCGTGAACTTCGCCCGGTCCGAAGTGGTCCTCGAAGGCGTGACGCTGCACACCGCGGCCGTGATACGAAACTACGAAGAGGAGCCGACCGCCCAGCTCTGGGAAGACGGCCGGCTGCTCGGCGACCAGGAAGACCTGACGTACCACTACATCCGCCCGTCGACGTTCAAGCCGTTCGGCGTGTCGTTCAGCATGCCGGTCGAGGCGGGGCATCAGATCGAGCTGCGGCTGGGCTTCAGCTGGCGGACGCCGCGGCAGGCCCGCAAGCACCTGCCCACACGGCGTTACGAGGTGACCGCCGACCGCGCGGCCGAGCGGTGGGCCGAGAAGCTGGGGGCGATCGAGGTCGAGGGCGGCAGCGACGCGCAGCGGCGGGTTTTTCGTACGTCGCAGTACCGCAGCTTGATCAAGCCGTGCGAGGCGCGGGACGAGTCGCCGTTTCTGCCGTGGGACGGGCCGTTCTATTTCGACATGTCGACGATGTGGGACATGTACAAGACGCAGCTGCCGCTGGCGTTGAGCTTGTACCCCGATTTCGGCCAAGACTTCGTGAACGGGCTGTTGAATATCGTCGAGATCGAGGGCAACTTCCCGATCGGCTACCGCATGGCCCGCGGCTTCGACCGTTTTGCCCACCAGGCCAGCGCTTTGGCCCACGTCACCATCGCCGACGCGTTGACCCGCGGAATCGACGGCATCGACTGGGAACGCGCCGCCACGATGATGGCCACCGATATCGCGCGCGGCGGCAGCGGCGAAGCGTTCACCCAGCAGGGCGTCGTCCACCCGATCACG
Source organism: Planctomycetota bacterium (assembly GCA_038747275.1). Lineage (GTDB taxonomy): Bacteria > Planctomycetota > Phycisphaerae > Phycisphaerales > Phycisphaeraceae > Algisphaera. The sequence continues at coordinate 569,575 of JBCDJW010000001.1, forward strand.
CACACCCTCGACTTGGCCTACGGCTGCTACTGCACGGCGCGGGTTGCCGAACATATTGGCGACAATGCGCTGAAAACACAGATGTTGGAGAAGGCGGAGAACTGGCAGAACGCGTTCAACAAAGAAACCGGGCTGCTCAAACACTCGACGTTCTACGAGGGCGGCCGGTGGAACTATTCGTTCCGTTTATTACACGACATGCCCGGCCGCATCGCGTTGTCCGGCGGCACAGCGCAATTCGTTAAACAAATCGACACGTTCTTCGGCTGGGGGGCCGAGCCCGCGCCGCGGCTCGGCGTCGCGCCGACGCCCGAGCAGTTGGAGGCCGGCTATCGGCTGCACCGCTTCGAGGGGCTCTGCAACGAGCCGGACATGGAAGTGCCTTACACCTACGCCTTCGCCGGGCGTCACGACCGGCTCTGCGACGTCGTCCGCGAGGGGCTCAAATTATTCACCCCCACCCCCGGCGGCATGGTCGGCAACGACGACTCGGGCGGCATGACCTCGTGGTACGTCTGGTCGGCGATCGGCCTGTTCCCCATCGCAGGCCAAGACCTCTTCGTTATTGGCACCCCCCTCTTCACCCGGACCGTCCTCCACCTGCCCGAAGGCGACTTCACGATCGAGGCCCCGGGCACCAGTGATAAAAACCGTTACGTCGCCGGGGCGACGCTCAACGACAAACCTCTGGATCAACCGTTCTTGCGGTGGACCGATTTGCTGGGCGGCCGTTTAAGCCTCGAGATGACAGACACGCCGGGCGGATGGGGCTCGGGCGATCCGTAAACCGCCATATTTCAACTAAAAAACCCTCGGCGTTTAGCCGAGGGCTTCAAGATCGGGGCGACAGGATTTGAACCTGCGACCTCCACACCCCCAGTATGGCGCGCTACCAAGCTGCGCTACGCCCCGAATAACGGGTTCGCCGGCGGCGAATCGGAAAGAATACCAGCTACCCCCGGAAGACGCCAACCGCTCTGTCGGTCGATCGATCGACCGGGTCAGAGCGAGCCCTTGGTCGAGGGGATGTCGTCGTGGGTGACGGCGACGGCCATGCGGAGGGCTCGACCGAACGCCTTGAACAGGCCCTCGGCGATGTGGTGGTTGTTGTCGCCCCACGGCACCTCAAGGTGCAGGTTCATCTTGGCGTTGTTGACCACGGCGTTGAAGAACTCTTTGACGAGTTGGACGTCGAACTGGCCGATACGCTCGCCCACGACCGCAGGTGGGTCGATGCCGTAGCCGACCCAATCGACCTTGAAGACGAAGGCGGGCCGGCCCGAGAGGTCGAGGGCAGCGCGGGCAAGGGTTTCGTCCATAGGGACGGCGGCGTGGCCGTAGCGTTCGATGCCGCGTTTGTCGCCGAGGGCCTGGTCGAGGGCTTGGCCGAGGACGATGCCGACATCTTCGACGGTGTGGTGGTCGTCGATGTGGGTGTCGCCGTCGCAGGAGACTTGGAGCGCGAGTCGGCCGTGCTTGGCGATGTGGGTGAGCATGTGGTCGAAGAAGCCGACGCCGGTGTTGATGTCGTCGGAACTTCCGGTTTTGTCAAAATCGAGAGCGAGCTTGATCTTGGTTTCGTTGGTGTCGCGTTGGAGCGAGGCGGAGCGGGTCATGGGGTCACCGAGTCGAGGAGTTCGAGGAGGCGGTCGTTTTGGGCGGGTGTACCGACGGTGATGCGGAGCTTGTCGGTCAACCGGGGTTTGCTGAAGTAGCGGATCAGCACGTTGTTTTGTTTGAGGGATTCGTAGATCGCTTTGGCCTGCTGGTCGGGCGATTGCCGGTCGTTGCCCAGGACCTTGGCGAGGACGAAGTTGGTGTGGCTGTCGGAGACGGCGAAGCCGCGGTCGCGGAGGGCGGCGGTGAGTCGTTCGCGTTCGGCGACGGTCCGGTCCCACGTCGAGCGGGCGTAGACCTGGTCGCGGAGGGCGGCGGTCGCGGCGGCCTGGCCGAGGATGTCGGTGTTGTAGGAATCGCGGGCCTTGTCGAGGGTTTCGATGATGGCCGGGGACGCAAGGCCGTAGCCGAAGCGGAGCCCAGCTAAGGAGTAGCCCTTGCTCATGCTGCGGAGGATGACGACGTTGTCGACGCCGTCTTGCAGCAACGGCAACGCGTTATGCGGGGCGAAGTCGACGTAGGCCTCGTCGATCACCAGCACGCCGTTGAAGTCGGCGGCGAGTCGGTGGAGGGTGTCGAGCGATTCGAGCCGGCCGGTCGGGGCGTGGGGATTGACGATGAAGCCGAGCTGGCAGCCCGCGGCGTTGAGCTGCTGGGCGTAGTCTTCGGGCAAGGTAAAGTCGTCGCCGGGGCGCTCGATCAGCGTGACCGGGGTGTCTTGGATATTCGCGAGTACGGGGTAGAGCGTGTAGCTCGGATCGGTCATCCCGATACCGCCAGCAGATTGACCGGCAATCGGATCACAAAAAACGGTGACCAGAAGCCTAATGAGCTCGTCGCCGCCGTTGGTCGCGATCACGTGCTGTGCGGACAGGCCGTGGAGCTCGCCGGCGGTCTGGCGGAACTCGGCGGCGTCGGCGGGCGGATACAGCCGCAGGGCTTCGGGGCTGAGCCCACGGATCGCCTGCATGACGGCGTCGGACGGCGGGTAGGGGTTTTCGTTGGTGTTGAGCTTGACGATGCCGTCGCCGAAGTCGCCGCCGCCGAGCGTTTCGCGGTAACCGGGCTGCTCGCCGGGGACGTAGGCGTCGAGCTTTTGGATATTGGAGCGGGGGTTGGGCATGACGGGCGGGTATCGTGGCAGAGCTTGGCCGGGGGGTCAAAACCTCGGGCCTGGGGCGGTCGGGTTTCTCCGGCTAAACTCTAGTTCATGCGTAGGTGCGGATCAGGGACAAAACGTGTCGCCGCAACGGCTACCGGACTGTTTGTCATGACGTGGTCTTTGGTTTGGGGATCGGCCGCGCAAGACGCGGAAGATGCGGGTTCAGCGGAACCGTCAAAAGCCGCCGAACTGGTCGCCGACGAAGCGACCACGCTCGCGGCGATACAGCTGTTCAACGACGCGGTCACGGTGCAGGCCGATGGAAAGCACAACCGGTTGCTGCGGGCGCTGCGTCACCTCGAAGACCCGGCGTTAGGCCCGCTCTTCGCCGGGCTGTCACGGGCGTCACACCCTTCGCTGCAGATCCATGGCTGGCTCGGGGTTGCCGAGCTCAGCCAACCGCGTGGGCTCACGCTTGCCCAGATCACGGCCGTGGACCGGCACGACGTGCAGGCCGAGCTCATCGGGGCCGCGCTCGACGGCGAACTGATCCACGACGACACCCGCACCGCCCTGCTGGGCTGGTCGGGCCTCCGGCCGGGGGTGAAGCTGCTGCTGGCGACGCCCCATGTCGCGGCCGGTGAGTTCGACGCCGATACGCCGGGCTTCGCCGAGGTCGTGGCGTCGCTGGATAACGAAGCGCCCGGGCAACGCGGGTTGGCCGGTCTGTTGCTAACGCAGCTCGACGATCCGCGGGGTAACGAAGTCATTGAAAGGCTTATCCAAGAAACGCAGCCGTCGGCCGATGCGGTCCAGGGGATGTTGCTTGAGACCGCATGGGCGCACGGGCTGACCGGCGTGGCGTCGTGGGCCTATGAGTTGTCCGTCAACCCCGACACACCGCCTCGGCTCGAGGTATTAGCCCTCAAGGCCGCGATCCGCTTTGGCGACCCGCGGGCCGAGCCGTCGTGGGCCAAGCGGCTAAACGACGCCGAAGAAATTTCGCGACGCACAAGGCTGGCGTGGTTGGGGCTAGAGGCAGCGCCGTGGTTGTCTCCACATCGTTTCGACGCAGTTGCGGAAGACGCTGATCCGCTGATCGCGCAACTCGGGCGTACCGGACGGGCCGTCGCTTTGACCCGGGCCGGCGAGCTACCCCACCCCGAGCTCGAGGCGTTGGTGATCGAATTGATCGAGACCGGGCACCCGGAGGCTAGCCGATGGGCGTCGGGTTACGCCGAAGAGGTCGGCTCGGCCAGTCTTGCTGCTGCGGTCGTGACCCGCACCCTGCCCGGCAAACCCCGCGGCCGGGCCCGCCGGCTCAACGCCGTGGTCCAGAGCACGCAGACGCTCCTCGACCTGGAACCCACAACCGCACTTGAGCTATTACCCACGATACTCACCGAAGAAGACGCCGACCCCGCGTGGCAGCGTGGCGTGCTGCTCGGACTGATCCGTTGCCGATCAGACGCGGCGCGTGAGGTCGGCGGACGGCTGCCCGAGTTCGCTGATCCGGATACCGAAGCCCTGTCCCTGGCCCTGCGGCTGCAACGCGACGAGCTCTTGAGCGAGGAGCAGAACGAAGCGTTGTCGGCGGTGCTTCGTGGCGGGGCCGAGCTAGATGACTCACTGCGGGTGCAGATGGCCTGGGCGTATCTGCAGCGGACCGGACAGGGCCGCGCGGCGATCGCTGCGGTCCTGGCCGAACCCTGAATCCCCGCTCTTATTCACTTCTTTCTGCTGAGTCGATATCTTGTCCGCCCCCCGGCTTTTAGCTAGGCCAACGCCTATACACCTTACTTATGCCTCCGTGTCCCCGGTGGCCGATAAATCAGCAAGTATGAGCAACATCCCCCTGAGCCAACCCGACCTGACTGACGAAGACGTCCAGGCCGTCGTCGACACCCTGCGGAGCGGTCGGCTGAGCATCGGCCCGCAACTCGAACAGTTCGAACGCGATCTCGCCCGGCGATCCGAGCGGCGCGAAGGCATCGGCGTCTCGTCCGGCACGGCCGGGCTGCACTTAGTCTTGCTCGCCCTCGGCGTCGGGCCGGGCGACGAGGTCATCACGACGCCTTTCAGCTTTATCGCCTCGGCCAACTGCATCCTGATGGTCGGGGCGAAGCCTGTCTTCGTCGACATCTGCCCCAAGTCGCTGAACATGGACCCCGCCAAGGCCGAGGCCGCGATCACCGAGAAGACCAAAGCCATCGTTGCCGTCGAGGTCTTCGGCAACACGACGCACATGGCCGAGCTCGAAGCCATCTCTCGCCGGCACGAGATCGCGTTGGTCGAAGACTGCTGCGAGGGGCTTGGCGGCACCGCGGCGTGCGGCCGGGCCGTGGGCTCGTTCGGCCGGGCGGGCGTGTACGGCTTCTACCCCAACAAGCAGATCACCACCGGCGAGGGCGGGCTGATCGTCACCGACGACGACAAGCTCGCCGACCGCTGCCGCAGCCTCCGGAACCAGGGCCGGGCCACCGCCGCCCACACCGGCGACAACCAGAACGCCGGGTCGTGGCTGGCCCACGAACGGCTGGGCTACAACTACCGCCTCTCGGAGATCAACGCGGCTCTCGGCGTCGTGCAGATGCGTCGGCTCGACGAGATGCTCAAAGCCCGCCGCGCCGTCGCCGGTGAATACATGCGTCGGCTGATGGACTGGGACGACCTGGTCCTACCGACCGTAGAGCCCGGGGCCGAGGCGACGATGTCGTGGTTCGTCTTCGTCCTCCGCCTCACCGCGGACTACGGCCACGTCGAACGCGACCGCATCATCCAGGGCATGAAACGCCACGAGATCGGCGCATCGAACTACTTCCCCTGCATCCACCTCCAGCCGTTCTACAAGCAGCAGTTCGGTTTCAAGAAAGGCGACTTCCCCATCGCCGAGTCCATCAGCGAACGCACGATCGCCCTGCCCTTCTTCAACCGCATGGACGCGACGCAGGTCGAACTCGTCTGCCACACCCTGAAGGTCATGATCCAACGCGAGCAGCTGCTCAAGCGGGACTGACCGACACCTGCCCCCCGAAGACGCTGCAAAGTCTCGATACCCCAAGCTAGAAATAGGGGCCGGTGAACTTTCTCTTATCGCTCGGGGCATGCTGGCCCAAGCACCCGTCAAAATTCAATCGGGTTTGGTGTTGCCCGCCTACCCGGTATGTGATAATATCGGGAAAATCCTTATCCCATGATCCGGAGAAAAAGATGCACGAAATCCGTGTCCGGTCTTGTTATCTGGCGGTCGCGTCGCTCTTTGCTCTGACCGCGTGCCTCGGCTCCGCTCTCCCGGCGGTGGCGCAACCTTCGCCGTTCTTTTACGAGTTCGAGATCGTCGCCCAAGAAGGCGACACCATCGGCGGCCGCTCGGTCGATTTCATCAGCGGCGCTGCCCTGATCAACGACAACCGCGAGGTCGCGTTCTCCGGCGGCTCGGGCAACGGCCCGGACGGCGTCTTGGCCGTCTGGTCGACCACCGACCTGCTCCTCGTCCAGGGCCAGGACCTCGGCGGCGGGGTAACGGTGCCCGAGTTCACGCTGGCGACCTTCGCGTTCAACGACGCCGGCGAGGCCGCCGTCACCGGCTTCTCTCCCCAAGACGAAGGCATCTACACCTCGACCGGGACCGTGATCGCCCCCGGCTCTATGATCGGTGGGGACACCATCTCCGGCAACTTCGACCGCAACGTCGCGTTGGCAGACGACGGCACGGCCTTCTTCATCGCCGACGTCGAGACCGCTCCGGACGTCTTCACCACCACCGTCTTCAGCTCGACCGCCGTCTTGGCCCAGGAGGGCGACACGATCGGCGGTGTCACCTTGACCGACATCGGCAGCGGCGGCATCAGCGGCTCGTTCGGCATCGACGACGCCGGCAACGCCGTCTTCTTCAACAATCCCCGGGGGTCTACCTCCAGCCCGACCGCCGTCGTCTCCACCGCAGGCTTCGCCCTCGAAGAAGGAAGCGCCTTCCCTTCGGGACCACTCGCCGGTCAAACCATCGACGAAATCAACAACTCTACTTACCTCCTC
>JBCDJW010000002.1:0-150368 GCA_038747275.1 Planctomycetota bacterium
ACGGGCTTCGACTCTGATCCTGCCCGGCAAGGTAGGGATTGCCAGAGATCGCCACGTCCCGTCAAAGACGTCAGTCCGGAATCCCCCTTCCGGGGGCCCGGATATGAGCGAGCTTGGTGCCTTGCCTGCGACCTTCTCGCTTGCCACCGGGGTCCGACTACCAGGGGGCCAAACGACGGTTTTGTGAGCTAAAATGGTGGGTTTTTCGATCGCCGAGTGTTGCAAGATACGCTTTGGATGAGAGATAAATTTTTTTCGCGGAAACCAATTTTTTAAGGAATCGGTTTTATTTTGTGCGCTCATAAGTGTCGCGGGCGGACGGGTTGCTGCGGGACACGGAGACGGGCGTAGCCGGCGTGGCGTTTGAAGAGCAGGCGGTAGCGGATCATGAGGATCAGGGTCCAGATCGCTAGTGCGAAGGTCAGCAAACCAAACCCACAGCCGAGTACTCCCGTCAGGGTGATGCTTAGGTTTATCGCTTGTCCGCTTGGGCTATTGGTGTTTAGCCACTGAATAACGAAGTACACCCCGAGCCCGACGAAAGACAGGATGAAGACGCTGGCCCACGCCCAGAATAGCGAGCGTGTTTCCTTGGCCATCCCGTCGTGCGGGGCGCGAAGCGCTAGCCGTCGCAGAACGACCGCGAGACATAATCCGCCAATTAGAACGGTAAACCCGTTCAAGCTATCGAGGGCCGAGATCACGCCATCGATGATTTCTATGGCTAGCGAAGGCGTCGGAGCATTCGCTTCTGGAACAAGGCTGGAAAAACCGTAGCTGCTGACCCTGAAAACCCCCAGCGTGTAGGAAACCAGAGCCAAAGCCAGCGAAGCCATGAGCAGACCGCGGGCCCAGCGGCGGACTTTTGCGGGCGGGCTGATCGACGGGTCGGGCTGGGGCTCAGGGGAGGTCAACCACCAGAAGCCAAAGCCCATCGCGGACTCGATCAGTATCCCTAGAACCAGAAATGTAGCATCGATAATTACAAAATCGTTTACAGACACAAACATGATCGATATCACGATCATCGCGAAGAAACCAAACGCGATCGGCAATAGCACCCAAAGCATCCCGCGGCTCAGTTTGTCGAGCCAGTCGGCGTCGGCGAAGCGGAGGAGGTCGCCGATGAGCGACCAGTAGACAGGGGTGCCGCACTCGGGGCAGCTTCCCTGTGCATGTAGGGTCTATAAGTTGTAGCCGCACTGCCGGCAGGGCAGTTCGCAGACGATGTGCTGCTGTTCGTCGAGCGCGTCGGGCGGGATGCGGGAAAAATCGAGCTCGGTCGGTGTCCCCGGGATGGTTGCGGACGCCTCGGACATGCGGTCATGTTAACGCAGCACCTGCCGGCGGAGGTCGTGCTAGGCGTCCCACGGCGCTTCGGCCACTGCGTTGCCGTAGGGGTTTTCGGCAGCAAAAAGTTTCGGGGGCCGACGCGCCTTTTTTCGTAACGGCCCTATGGTCCAGGGTCCTGCTCAAACGAATTGAGATCGAAGGAAAACCCGACAACACTTAATTTTTTGAATCGAGGAAGTCATGCAAAATGTGCATCCGGAAGCTGTCGTACGCGCGTTGGTCCAGGCGGGCCGGGACATGGTGCCGCCGCTCACCGAGGGGGTCGATACCGATGCGTTCCTCGCTTCGTGGTTCGATAGCAAGGCGTTGTGGGAGGTCTTGCGGCAGATGGCCGACGCCGACGTGTACGACCCGGAATACGACCGCGTCTTCGACGAGAAGGGCGCTTTGCGGGGCTTGGCGGCGTTCCGCCAGCTACGCAGTAGCCTGGGCATGAAGCTGGGCGTGTTCGTGCAGCAGCTGGCGATCTTGATCGATGCGTTCGACCCGGGGCCGGGCAAGAACTGGCGGAGCTTGTCGAAGCGGATCAACCAATCGCCGCGTCGCGACGAGAAGCTGTTGTCCTTGCTGAAAGCCGGCGTGCTTGCCGAAGAGTACGCATCGCTCGAAGAAGAATTGATTCAGCGCAACCCGCACGCGATTTACCCGACGTCGCCGTTCCGCGAGGGCGAGGGGCACGTTGTGGCCCGCTACGACTTCCAGCAGGTCGAGGCGGTCATGAGCTCGAAGACATACACCAGCATCCGCGTGGTCGAGGGCGTGCTTAATCCGCGACGCCAGCTGCTGCGGGAGATATACCAGCCGCTGGGCCGGTGCGTCTGCGTCGTCGACCAGAACGTCGAGGAGCACTTCGGTAAAGAGATCGAGGCCTACTTCGAGCACCACGACATCCCGCTCGAAAAGCTGGTGTACCGGGCGATGGAGGTCGACAAGGGCATCGGCACGGTCGAGAAAATGCTCGGCGACTTCAAGACGCTGGGCGTGTCGCGGAACGAGGCGGTGCTGATCGTCGGCGGCGGCGTGTTGTCGGACACCGGCGGGCTGGCGTGTGCGTTGTACCACCGCGGTACGCCGTACGTGATGCTGTCGACGTCGGTCGTGGCGGGGATCGACGCCGGGCCGTCGCCGCGAACGTGTTGCGACGGCTTCGGCTACAAGAACCTGTTCGGGGCGTACCACACGCCGATCGTCTCGATTACCGACCGCACGTTCTTCCGGACGCTGCACCCCGGCTGGCTGCGGCACGGCATCGCCGAGATCATCAAGATGGCCTGCGTGAAGGACGATGAGCTGTTTGCCGCTCTCGAAGCCGCCGGGCCGGACTTGATCGACACCCGCTTCGGCAGCACGGTCGACGACGCCCGCGACCCGATCCACAACGTCTCGAACCAGATCCTCGGCCGGGCGATCAAGTCTTACGTCGAGGCGGAGTACGGCAACCTGTACGAGACGCACCAGTGCCGGCCGCACGCGTTCGGCCACACCTGGTCGCCGGGCTTCGAGATCCCCGCCGGGCTGCTGCACGGCCATGCGGTGGGTATCGGTATGGGCTTCGGCGCGTTCCTCAGCCACCGCGTAGGCTGGATCACCGAGGGGGAGCTACAACGTATCACCGACCTCATCCACCAGTTCGGCCTCAGCCTGAACCACGACGTACTCAGCGACTCGGAACTGCTCTGGGCGTCGCAGGTCAAGATGACCGAGAAGCGTGGCGGCCACCTCGCCGCCCCGCTACCCAAGGGTCGGATCGGTGCCTGCGGATACCTCAACGAGCTGTCGCGAGAAGAGCTGGACGCGGCGCTAGCCGACTACCGCGCCTGGTGCGAGCGGTACCCCGAGCAGGGCCGAGGCATCGACCAGCACTGCCACGACGTCGGGCTCGAAGACCCGTCCACCGTGGGCGGGAGTCTGGTGGAGTCGGATTGAAAACCAAATCAATCCGTTTAACTTAATTTTCCCATAAGCCCACGGATCAAATCCGTGGGCTTCGCTTTGAATCGTTTCGAGAATCAAGCCCAATGCAAGACGACATTGTTATCCCGCTCTTTCATCTGCAGTGGAGCACCCGCGCGGTGTATGAGGGCGTGTGTGAACATTACGATCCCGCACGGCTGCACGTGATCGCTCCCGCCGAGACGGCCGAAGCGCTGACGAGGGCAGCGGACAAAGAGGACTGGAAGGTCGCACCGTTACACATACACACCGAAGAAGACTTCTTCGTCGCCAAGCACGGGCTATCCAAAGACGACTTGGCCGACGAACTCCGGCTGGGCGAGTCGCTGTACCCGGCTGGTTGGTTTTATCAGCAGCTGCTCAAGCTCGGCGCGGCGGACGGAATCGAAAGCCTCAGCGAGTGGTTCCTGATCTGGGACAGCGACCTGCTACCCGTCGAGACTTGGCCGGCGATCGATGCCGACGGCCGACGACGCTTCGCCCTGCTCCAAGACCGCAACCACGGCAACCCCGACATCGTCGGCCGGTGGGAGAAATGGATCCGCGAGGTGCTCGGCGTCGAGCCGTTGACCGACCCGCAGTCGACCTTCGTCCCGCACCACATGTGGTTCAAGCAGAGCCATCTTGCGGCGATCCAAGAGAAAGTCCGCCGCTTCGTCGGCGGCGACCTGCCCTGGCCCGCGGCGATGATGCGGACGGCCAACACGTTCGGCACGTTCAGCGAGTTCTGGATCTACGCGTCGCACGTCGCGGCCCAAGCCTCCGACGATCTCTCGTTCTACCCCTACGCCGACTACGGCTCGACCACGGAGCGATTCTTCGAAGACGGCAGCGCGGTCTTCGCGAACCGCTTCCGCGAAGCCGCCGGCCTGTCGCCCGACGCGCCGCTGCGCCCCGCCTACGCCGACCTGCTTTCGTTTATCCGCAACGAATACGCCGGCGACCCGCTGCCCTCGTCGCTGTCCTTCGAGGCCAGCCCCCGCCACCGCAAGAAGGGCCGGGCCAACATGCACGCCGAGGAGCTGCGCTCCCGCTGGCACAACGCCGAAGACTAACCGGTCGCTTCACAAACGCACGCGGAACGCGCCGTCGGCGACGTAGGCTTCTCCCACGCCGAACTCTCCGGTGCCCACCGACCGGGACGAGTCGATCTTGTCGATGTGTTGGCCGAGCGTTTCCTGCACCGCATCGACGAACGCTTGGACGTCGGCGTCTTTCCCCTCGGCGACGAGCTTGACCCGGCCGTCGGGCAAGTTCTGGACGTAGCCCGCGACCGCGGCCTCTTTCGCCAGCCCGGCCGTGGTGTGGCGGAAGCCGACGCCCTGGACCCGGCCGGAGTAGAAAACGGTTTCACGGATCATGGCTCTGGTCTTCTACGGTTTGCTTCCGAAGGCGTTGATCTTGAGTACCACGCCCGATGAGGTGTTGTACTTCCCGCCGCGGTAGGCGCAGAACAGGTAGTCCGGCACGCCGTCTTTCATCAGCAACTGCGGGCGTTCGAACCGGCCCTCGCGGTCGAGGCCGGGCATGGCTTCGTCGAAGTACGACGGGGCGTCGAGGTAGGCGACTTCGGGGTCACTCCACGCGAGGCCGTCTGCGGAGGTGAGCTTCAGGCCGTACTCGTGGTTGTAGAAACCCATGTCGCGGAGCACGGCGTGGTACCGGCCGTCCTGGTGCCAGATGTAGGCGTCCTCGCACTGCATGTCTTCGTGGAGGTGGCTGTAATCGATGACGGGGTTCTGGTCGTGCTTGGTGTACGGGCCGGTCAACTGCTCGGCCTCGGCGAATCCGTACTTCCGGTTGGAGTGGCCGCGTTCGTTATCGGCGCGGTTCCAGCCTTTGTAATACAGGCGGTACTTGCCGTCGGGGGCGACGCAGAACGCGGGGTTGGACACAACGTAATCGTCCCACGCGCCGTCTTCGCCGACGTTCAAAATTTGTCCGTGGTCGCCGACGCGTTCCCAAGGCCCGTCGAGCGAGTCGGCGATGGCCATACCGACCCGCTTGGTGCCGACGGTGCGGTGGAAGTAGGGCCTCACCTCTTCTCGGCTCATCCCGACCAGCATGTCGCGGTCGCAGCCGGCGGGTTTGCAGGTCGCGCCCATGTAGAAGAGCACGAACTTGTCGCCGACGCGGTAGACGGTGGGGTTGTGGACCGAGTCGGCGTCCCAGGCGTCGGCGTTGCCCAGGCCGCCCTCGGCGACGGGGTTGCCCGCCGGGGCCAGGGCCGGGGGCAGGATGTCGTAGGGCCCGCCGGGCTGGTTGGGTTCTTTCGAGACGGCGTGGCCGACCTCGCAGGCGGTGACCCAGCCCTCGTGGTGGTAGACGTTTTTCCAGCGGGCGTAGAAAACGTGGACCCGGCCGTCGTCGCCATAAACCGGCGAACAGCCCCAGACGTTGTAATCGGGGTCTTCCAGGATTCGGCCGACGGGCGACAGGCTCTGGGCGAAGGAAGATATGGGGGCTTCGGTCTCGGGCATTATTCAGAAACTTTCGGGGAAACAGTCAATGTCGTTTTTAGTATTTACAGACACCGGTTTATCGACCGGTTAGGAAGTAAAATAGTTTAGCTCAATACTCATTCCACAGCGTTTATGATTAAATTAGCTTGATGAGGCGGATATCGCTTTTTTACTGATTCATCTAGAAAATCACTTCAAACCCACCGGTACATACAAATGAAAAGACATCTTGCTTGCTGGCTTGCTTCTCTCGCCCTGCTTTTTTCTACGGCCTTTGGTGTTGAGGCCGCAGGTAACGAGACCGAAACCGCTGACGCTGAAGCAACCTTTACCTACGTCGCTACGAAAGACTTCCCCGAGCTCAAAGCCGGCGAAGCCCCGTACTACGTCGATAAGTGGCGAGACGTTTTGGCGATTAACGCCGGCAACGTGAACTTCCGCGACAAGTGGGCTAAAGCCACCACCGAGTTCGCCGGGGACGACGGCACCTACGACGTCACCATCACCACCATCGGCGAGTTTGACGGCGAGAGCACCTACCGCCTGTACGTCGACGGCGAACTCGTCGGCGAACACCAGAACACGGCGGTCGATAAGTCCGGCGACATGAAGCCGCAGACCCACGTCTGGAAAGGCGTCGCGGTTAAGAAAGGTCAAACCATCGGCGTCGAGTCGAACCCGCACACCAACGGCAAGATCCCCGAGGGCGACGGCACCGCGTGGGCCCGCGGCCGGTGGCAGCAGCTCGAATTTAGTCTGGCGGGAGCGTCTTGATCCGCGGAGCGTTAGCCCGCGATTCCGACATTTGATTTTCAGGCCTCGGTAATCGCCGCGTCGTCGATCTCTGCGTTGTGGTGGAGCTTCTGGACGTCGTCGTGGTCTTCGATCAGCTCGATGAAGTTGAGCACCTTCTCGGCGTCCTTGCCTTCAACCGCGACGTGGTTGTCGGGGACCATCGCCAACTCGGCGGAGTCGACCTCGAGGCCGGCGGTTTCGAGGGCTTCGCGGACCGGGGCGTAATCGCTCGGGGCGGTGGTGATGTGCCAGGCCTCGCCCTCGTCGGCGATGTCTTCGGCACCGGCTTCTAGCGCGAGGTCCATCAACGCTTCTTCTTCGATCTTCGATTTCTCGAGGTACAGCTCGCCTTTCTGTTCGAACATGTAGGCGACGCAGCCGGTCGCGCCGAGGTTGCCGTTGCCTTTCTCGAAGAGGTGGCGGATCTCGCTGGCGGTGCGGTTGCGGTTGTCGGTGAGCAGGTCGAGCATGACCGCGACGCCGGCCGGGCCGTAGCCCTCGTAACGGATCTCTTCGTAGTTGTTGCCGTCGCCGTCGCCGCTGCCCTTGTCGATCGCCTTCTGGATCGTATCTTTGGGCATGTTGGCGGCCTTGGCTTCGTCGATGGCGTAGCGGAGGGTGAGGTTCATGGCCGGGTCGCCGCCGCCGTTCTTGGCTGCGACGATGATCGCTCGGCTGCACTTGGACCAGACCTTCGAACGCTTGGCGTCCTGCCGGCCTTTGCGGTGTCGGATGTTGGCCCATTTGCTGTGTCCGGCCATCTGTGAAGCTCCTAAAGCGGCCGTACTCGCGGCCGGATGAATCGAGTCTTTGGCGATAAATCGCGTGAACGAAACACCCCGGGAGATCGTCTAGTTTAAGAAAACCCGTAACCCGATGCCCGCGTCTGCGTAATTCGCGGAGGCAGGCCTTCCGGCCGCGTTGCCGGCGGGGTATAACCGGTTTTTGTTTCCGCTTCCGAATCCGTTCAACCATGTCCGAAACCGCGCCACTACCAACCCCCGGGAATGAGCTTAACGATCAGCCCGGATCAAGGCTTAAACCTCCGCCCGCTTGGTACATCGCGCTTACGCTCGCGCTCCTCGCGCTGGGGCTGACCGGGTTTATCACGTTCGAGTCGATCACCGGCGACGGCCGGCCGGCCGGATGCGGGGGCGACGCGGGCTGCGGCGCGGTGTTCGGTACGAAGTGGTCAACCTTGTTCGGCATCCCCGTCAGCGCGTTAGCGACAGGGCTCTACGTCGTGCTGATCGCGACACTGCTGAGCCGGAGGCAGTTGGGCGGCGGCGTGTTGGCGGTGTGTGCTGTGGCGGTCATCGGGGCGGGGGGATGGTTCATGTACCTGCAGGTCTTCGAAATCGATGCGATCTGCTGGTACTGCACCGCGGACCACGCGTTGGGGGCGGTGCTTGCGTTGGTGTTGCTGTTTCATACCTCGAAAAAAATCATCGGGCCGAGCGTTGCGTTGGGGGCCGTGGCCACGGCGGCGTTGGCGGTCGGCCAAGTGGTCGGCCCGGACCGCGTCGGGCCGATCGTTGACGGCGGCGCTTCGCAGCAGGGCCAAGAACTAACTCTGCTCGACGGCCTGCTCACGCTAGACCTCGCCGACGAGATCATCCTGCCCGGGCCCGACCGCAGCGACAGCCAGCAGGCCCTGCTCATCAAGCTGTTCGACTACCACTGCCCGCACTGCCACACCGCCGATCGCATGATCCACGAGATGGGCGACGTCGCGTTGGTGCTGCTGCCCACGCCGTTGAATACCGGCTGCAACGGGCACGTCGAATCGACGATGGACCGCTTCGCCGAGAGCTGCGACTTGTCTCGGCTCGCGTTGGCGGTGCACCGCGTCGACCCCAAAGCGTTCAACGAATACCACGAGATGATGAACGGCGAGGACTGGCCGTATCCGTTGACACAGGCCCGCGGCTTTGCCGAAGGTCTGGTCGATCCTGCTCAGCTCGAAGCCGCGTTGGCCGACCCCGCCATCGATGAAGTCATCCGCCGCAACACCGAGGCGTGGGGCCAAGCCAAGGCGGCCGAGCTCGTCGGCGGGCTGCCCGTGTTTGTCTCGCCCCAAGGCCCGCTGACCTTCGGCCGAGTCGGCGACGGTGCTGGCCTGCTCCGCTTGCTCCAAGCCACTCCCGAACCCCCGGAAAACTAAAATATGACCGACGCTAATCAACCGCTGCCGAATGACGACGCCGCGCTGCTCGCACAGTCGGCCGAGGCCTACGCCAAACTTAAGACCGAGATCGGCAAGGTGATCGTCGGGCAGGACGACATCGTCACCGCCCTGCTGGCCGCGATCTTCGCCGAGGGGCACGCGTTGCTCGTCGGCGTCCCCGGCCTCGCCAAGACGCTGCTGGTCAAGACGCTCGCCGAGACGCTGGGCTGGGACTTCAACCGCGTACAGTTCACCCCCGACATGATGCCCGCCGACATCATCGGCATGGAGCTTCTACAAGAGGGTGACGACGGCCAACGGAAGATGAACTTCGTGCCCGGCCCGGTCTTCGCCAACCTGATTCTCGCCGACGAGATCAACCGCACGCCGCCTAAGACCCAGGCGGCGCTGCTCGAAGCGATGCAGGAACGACAGGTCACATCGATGGGCAAACGCCACGTCCTCGAACCGCCGTTCGTCGTCGTCGCCACGCAGAACCCCATTGAACAAGAAGGCACCTACCCCCTGCCCGAGGCCCAGCTCGACCGCTTCATGCTCAGCCTCCACCTCGACTACCCCGACGTCGAAGAGGAAGAGCAGATCGTGATGGAAACCACCTCAGCCCCCGCCCTCGGAAGTAACCACTCTGAAATCGAAACGCCCACCCAGGGCATCATCTCCAAAGAACAGTTCATCGCGATGCAGGCGTTGGTCCGCCGGCTGCCCGCGGGCCGACACGTCGTCAGCTACGCCGTCGCTTTGGCCCGCGCCACCCGACCCAACAGCGCCGCGTCCAGCGAGGTCGCCCAGCAGTACGTCGAGTGGGGCGCCGGACCGCGGGCCGGGCAGCACATGGTCCTCGTCGGCAAAGCGTTAGCGCTGATGCACGGCGAGCCCGCCGTCACCGCCGAGCACATCCGCCAGGCCGCTCCCCACGTCCTCCGCCACCGCGTCCTGCCAAACTTCCAGGCCGCCGGCGAAGGGATCACCGCGGGCGACATCGTCGGACGTGTACTCGGTGAGATTTCTGAGCCCAGCTACGCCTGATCGTAAATCTGACGGTCACTATTTTTGCAAGCATCTCGCTATGCCCGCTGCCGCCGCCCCATCCCGCTACCTCAACCCGGCCGAGCTCGCGCCGCTGCGTCACCTCGTCTTCGCGTCGCGTCGGGCGGTGGTCGGACATTACGCCGGGAAGCACGCCTCGCCGCAGCGCGGCCACTCCGTCGAGTTTCAGGACTACCGCGACTACACGCCCGGCGACCCGCTTGGCGAGATCGACTGGAAAGTCTACGGCCGATCCGACAAGCTCTTCATCAAGCTCTTCGAACACCAGTCCGACATGACCGTCAACCTGCTGGTCGATGCGTCGGCATCGATGGGGTATCGGGGGCTTAGGAGCATGGGTGTTGGGGGCTTGGATAAAGACAAGCGCAAGCGACGGCGGCGGCTGTTCCCAAGCCCCCAAGCCCCCAAGCCCCCAACGTCCAAATACGACCACGCCTGCGCGATGGCCGCCGCGGTCGCGTTCCTCGTCACCCAGCAACAAGACAAGGTCGGCTTCGGCGTCGCGCAGCGCGGCCTGCAACACGCCGTCCGTCCCGCGGGTACCTACCCGCACCTGCACCGGCTCACCGGGCTGATGGAATCGGTTCGGCCGCGCGGCCCGGCCCAACTCGCCGCGGCGATCCACGCCGCCGCCCGCCAAGCCAAACGCAAGGGCCTACTGCTGATCTTCTCCGACCTCGAAGAAGACCCCGACGCTGTCCTCGCCGCATTGAACCGCTACATGCACCGCGGTCACGAGGTGATCGTGTTCCACACCTTGCACGCCGACGAGCTGACGCTGCCCGATCTGTCCGAGGCGATCTTCGTCGACAGCGAGTCGGGCCGGGAGGTGCGGGTCGACGTCGAAGACGTCCGGGCGGAGTACGACGCGAAGATGAAAGCGCAGCTCGACCGCTGGCGTCGGCTGCTGACCGCCCGGGGTGTGGACTACAACCTCGTCTCCACGGCAACGCCCTACCACGAAGCGCTGCGCGGCTACCTGTTTAGCCGGGCCAGCTTGATGTGATTTTCTGCATGAACGCCCTCGCTTTCATCTCGCTGACCTCGCCCATCATGCTCCTCGGAGCGGCGTTGGTCGCGCTGCCGATCGCGGCGCACCTCTTGAACCGCAAGGCCCGGCAGCGTGTCGTCTTCCCCTCGGTCGCGTTGCTGTCGTCGGTCTCGGCCAGCCAGTCGTCGTTCTTCAAGCTCCGGCGGTGGCTATTGCTGCTACTGCGCTGCGCCGCGGTGGTGCTGGTCGTTCTGGCGTTTGTCCGCCCCGTCTGGTTAAACCCGGCTAGCAGTACAGCTGCTACAGGAACGACTTCTGGAGATACGGCTGCGGTTGTCGTGGTATTAGATGTCAGCGCATCCACACGGCAGATATTGGGCGACGGCCAGACCGCGGCCGACCGGCTGCGGGCCCAAGCGGTGCGTGAGCTCGGACAGCTCCGGCCCGGCACCGACTACGCCAACGTCGTCTTCGCTGACGCCAACCCTGCTGCGGTCTTCGATGTGCTGACGCGCAACGTCGCGGCGCTGCGCTTGGCCGTGGAAGCCGCGACGCCGAGCGACCACCGTGCCGATCTTGCAGGAGCGATGTCTCTTGCTAGCCAACTACTAGCCGACCACGACCAGCCCGATGCCGCACGCCATCTGCTCGTGCTCACCGACGGGCAACGCACCAACTGGGACGAGCTCGGCGATGCGCAGCTGCCCCGCGACGTTCAACTCATTGTGCAGACCGTCGGCAACGACAACACTGCAGCAGCCAACACCGCCCTCGGCTCGCCCGAATCCCGTCCCGGCCGGCCTGGTGTGGGCGTACCCACCGAACTCAGCGTGGAGGTCGCCCACTTTTCGGACACGCCCACCCGTGTCCGCATCGACCTGCTCATCGATGACCAAGAGGTCGATTCGCAATGGGTCCGCTTAACCGCCAACCAACGCAAACGCGTCAGCTTCACCCGTCGGTTTGAGTCAGCGGGACAACACCGCATCAAATACCGCATCGAGTCCGACGACGCGCTGGCCCTCGACAACACTGCGGCGCAAGTCGTCGACTGCGTCCGCCGTCGGCCGGTGATCGTCGTCGGCGACGCCAACCCCGACCAGCCCGGCACCGCCGGCTACTACGTCACCCGGGCTTTGGCCCCTCATAACGGTGATCGCGACCGCTTCCTCGTGACCCACCTCGCCTCGACTTCGGTCCGCGGCGATGCGCTGGCCGGCACCTCGCTCGTGATCGTCGGCGACGTCGATCGGCTCGACCGCGTGGCCGAGGCGACGCTCACCCGCTATGTCGAAGACGGCGGGGCCTGCTTGCTGCTCGCCGGCAATCGGCCGGCCCGCAGTGATGCGCTGCTGCCTTGGCAACTCATTGCCCAAGGCTCTGGAGGTAAGGCCGTCGACGGCGAGTGGGAGGCCGCCGAGCTGACCGGCTTCAGCGTCGAAGCGCAGGACACGCTGGCCCGCACGGCCCTCGGCCGGGTGTGGCGGGTCAGTAACTTGCTCCCCGAGGCACGGGTGCTGCTACGTAACGATCGCGGCGAGCCCGTACTGGCCGGCCGACCGGTGGGAGACGGACGGGTCGTCGCCGCGGCGTTCTCGCCGTCGGGTGATACGGGTGACCTCGGGAAGTACGGCGTGTTCGTCGTGCTCATGCAGAGCCTGGCCGAGCGGCTCACCACCCGGGCCGACACGCGCCGCCCCGACTTCCCCGGCCGACCGATACAGATCGCTGCGGCCGACGCCGTCGACCCGCGGGGCCCCGCCCACCGCATCGAAACGCCCGACGGCCAAACCGCGGCGGGCGTTGTCTTCGGCCTCGACAGCGGCACCGCGTCCGCGGTCGCCACGGTTCCCGTCTCCGACCGCGCCGGCTTCTACACCTGGCGGCAAGGCCCGGCCACGCTCGGCCAAGCGGCGGTCAATATCGACCCGCGCGAGAGCGACCTTCGAGAATTACCTAGTGAAGCGCTCGCCTCAACGCTCGAACAAAAAGGCGTAGCGACCGCATCGGTCAACGGCATAGGCGACGGCGGCGAAGCGCTGCGCTTCGGCGGGGCCGGGCTGTGGGGCTGGATGCTGATGGGGGCGCTCGGGCTGCTGTGCGTCGAGATGGGTCTGCTCGGGGGATGGCGGCGATGAGCGAGGTGGCTTCGATTTTGGCGTTGATCTACCGGCCGTACTTTTCGCCGGCCGTGATCGTTTTGGTGGTCGCGTTGGCGATGGGCTTGGCGGGTTGGGCGTGGTGGCGGTCTTCCGGAGCGCGGGGTGTGTCGACGGCTGGCTTGGTCATGCGGCTAACGGGTTTGGCAGTGATCGGTTTCCTGCTGATGGGTCCGAGCGTGCTGCCAGAGGCAGACACCGACCCGACGCGGACGCCCTTGCACTTCCTTGTTGACGCGTCGGGCTCGATGCAGACCGTTGATCTCGCGGCAGAAGATAGCGGCGACGCCGAGCCGATCTCACGCTACCGGTATGCCCTCGAAAATTGGCTGAGCCCCGAAAGGCTTGCGACGCTCGAAGCCAACCACGACGTCCGCGTCTACAGCTTCGGCGACCGCGTGCGTGCCGCCCTGCCCGAGGCCGACGCCGCGACGCAGCGGCAGTCGAACGTGGTCGAGAGCACTTACGAACTCTTGTCCACCATGAATCCCGCCAACCCCGACGAGTCGGCCGGGACCGTCGTCCTGCTGAGCGACGGGCGGGACAGCCGGGGCGTGTCGTTCGGCGGGCCGATCGCCGCGGCGCAGCTCGCCCAAGCCAGAAAGATCAAGCTGCACACCGTCACCCTCGGCGGGGCCACGCTCCAACGCGACGTCGCCCTTACCGCGACGCCCCGCCAGCCGTACCTCATGGTCAACGAGCCGGGCCAGATCGACGTCCGCCTCGAACAGGTCAACGCCGCGAACACCGACGCCACCTTCCGTATCCGCCACAACGGCGAAGAGACCTCGCAGCGGGTTTCGTTCACCGACGACGCTCGGCTACGCATCGAGGTACCGATTGTTCACACCGAGCCGGGTTTGCAGGTCTACGAGCTGTCGATCGATCCGCTGCCCGGCGAGGCCGAGCCGGCCAACAACACGCAGATGGTCTTCGTCGACGTGACCGACGAACGCATGCGGGTCTTGGTGCTCGAAGGCCGCCCTTACTGGGACACCAAGTTCCTCGCCCAGTCGCTGCGTAAAGACGACCGCGTTGAGCTGACCCAGATCACGCAGATCAACCGCGACCGGCAGGAGCGCATCGTCACCCGCGTCGACGGCCCGGCCGTGCCCCCCCGGAATTACGAAGAGCTGTCGAAGTACGACGTGATCATCCTCGGCCGGGGGATGGAAAACGTACTCAGCCTCGAAGCGGCCCTCGATTTGCCGCGCTACGTCAGCGAGCGTGGCGGACGGGTCGTCTTCGCCCGCGGCCGGCCTTACGAAGCGACAACCACCCTTGGCCGCGCGATCGGGCGAGCCATAACGCCGGTCGAGCCGGTGAGTTGGGGGGTCGGCGGGCGGACGGATCAAGTCATGACGCCGACCGATTCGGGGCGGAGCCACCCGTTGTTTACCGGGTTGATGCGGGCGACCAACGGATCGCCGGACGAGCGGGACCTGCCGACGTTGGCCAGCGCCGCGGACATCGAGTCGCTCAAGCCCGCGACGCGGGTGCTGGCCGCCAGCTCGGTAGACACACAAACCGCCGAGCCGCTGCTGGTCAGTATGCCCTACGGCCGGGGGATGGTCGTCGGGCTGCTGGGCGAGGGGTTGTGGCGGTGGAGCCTGGCGGCGTCGGACAACGAACGGCTGGTCGGGGTGTTCGACGCGTTCTGGTCGAACACGGTGCGTTGGTTGGTCTTGGGAGCCGACGCGGGGCCGGGCCGGGACCTGTCGCTGCGGCTGAGCGGGCGGAGCGTCGCGCTCGACGACGAGCTGACGGTGACTGTCGTGCAACGCGGCGCGGCGGCGGACGCGGCGGTCGAGGCCGTGGTCATCGACCCGGCAGGTAACGAGACGACGCTGTCGCTGAGCGATTCGAGCGGGGTCGATGTCCGCCGGCTCGGCGGCTACCGCCCCACCGTGGCCGGGGTCCACACCGTCCGTTTGCGGCCTAATAATCCCGAAAACGCAACAGATACCGAACCTATTTCTGATTTGGAAACCAAATTCACGGCGTATGATGGCAATACCGAGATGTTGCGGACCGCGGCGGACCCGGCGTTGATGCGGGCCCTGGCCGAGGGCACGGGCGGCGAGGTATTGAACCCGCGGCAGCCCGATAGGTTGCTCGATGTTTTGGCGGCCGAGCTGGCGGTGCGATTTGTCCCGCCGTCGCCGAGCTACGTCTGGGACCGCGGCTGGGTGTTGGCGGCGATCCTGCTCTGGGTCGGCCTCGAGTGGATCATCCGGAAGAAAGGCGGGCTGCTGTAGATGAGCCAAGCAGGATTCCCCACGGAACTCGGCGGACAAGCAAACCCGTCGCCGAACAGCATCGCCCGGCTTGAGATAGCGCTACGCGAAGTCACCCGGCGGTGGCGCGGAGCGAAGCTGCTGGGCGTCGCCTTAGGCGGGGCTGCGGGGCTGCTCGCGGCGCTGCTCGGCGTGGTCCTGCTCGATGCGGCGCTGGGCCTGCCGGCGTGGGGGCTGGTGACGGTCGATCTCGCGCTCGTCGTATTGATCGTGGTGGTGATCGTAATTTTCTTCCGCACCGCCGCTCGGGCCCGACACGCCCCCCGGCGCGCTGCGGTCGCGCTCGAGCAAAGCGGCAACGCTCCGACCGGCCGGCTCATCAACGCGCTCGACCTCTCGGATGACGATGCTGACTCTCAGCAGGTCAGCCCAAGCCTGCGTCGCCTGGTCATCGAACGCGGCGAAGACTCCGCGGCTCAGATCGATTCTCGCGCGTTGGTCGACCGCGAACACCGGCGACGTGCCGCGGCCGCTTTCCTCGTTGCTGCCGGCGTCTTCCTCACGGCCTGGCTGACTATGCCCGGCGTGTTCGGGGCCGTGACGCCGAGATTGCTCGCGCCGACCGCTAACCTGCCCGCTTACACGACGCTCAGCTTCGAGATCGCGGTCGCCGCGGGCAACGACGACGGCGTGGTCCGCGTCGGCCGGCCCGCCGTGATCGAGGCGACGCTGTCGCGGATGTGGGGCAACAAGCCGCTGCCGACCGAAGCCGACGTGATCGTTCTCTACCAAAACGGCACCGCGCGGAAGTTCCCGATGCACCGCTCGTTCCGCGAGACCGACCCGCCGCCGACGATGGCCTCCGCCGAGGCCGACGACCTCCCGGACGTACCGACCCGCTTCAGCCTGCGGTTCGAGCGGGTCGATCAGCCGATGACGTTCTGCATCGACACGCCCGACGGCCGCAGCCGGGGCTACACTATCGCCCCCGACACGACGCCCCTGCTCGAGTCGCTGCACGCCACCGTCACCCCGCCGGACTACGCCCGGCAGCCGTCGACGACGCAGCGCTTGAGTGTGAATCCGGCGGAAAGTTCGCCGCCGTCGGTCAAGGCGTTGCGCGGCTCGGCGGTAACGCTGACCGCGACGAGCAACGTGCCGCTGCGTGAGGCGCAGCTCACCCTGGGATCGAAGAGCCGGGCGCGTGTTTTCGATAACCCCGACGCGCAGAAAAACGCCGAGGCAATGGTCGTCGTCGATGCGTCGGCTGATGCGTCGCTGCGGCTGATCGGCATCGACGGTAAGGCTTCCGAACCCATCGCCGTCACCCTCGAAGCCGTTGGCGACCGGGCCCCGGCGGTCGAGATCCTCAGCCCCGAGCCGATCGCGTTCGCCGTGGAAGGCTTCCCCGTGCCGATTCGTGTGGTGGCCAAGGACGACGTCGGCGTGGCGTCGGTGAAGCTGCACCTGAGCGCCGGCAAAGGCGAGCAAGAACTCGCCCCGATCGAGCTCTTCAACGACCAACAACCCGAATCCACCCGCCGGGCCACGCAGACCCACGAACTCGATCTCGAAGCGTTGGGCCTAGAACCCGGCGACACGCTGCGCTACTTCGCCACCGCGCGCGACAGCTTACCGTTCGCCCTGGGCGGCCCGCCGCACGACGCCGGCCAGTCCGCCGAGACGCCGGTCCAACAGGTCCAGATCATCAGCCGGGAGGAGTGGGAAGAGATCGCCCGCACCCAGTACGGCATCGAACAGATGCAGGCCGAGGTCGAGGCGTTCATGGCCGAGATGCAGGCGCTCGCCGAGGCCCGGGCCGAGATCGTCGAACAACTCGACGCGCTGAAAGAAAAACTCGCCGCGGGCGAGCCGCTCGACGACGTCGAGCGGCAGCAGATGAAAGACCTGCAGGAGAAGCTCGACGCTTTCGCCGAGGAGGCCGCGGCGTTGGCCGAGGCGATGCGCGAGCGGGCCGAGGTCCCGGCGTTGTACGAGTTCGAAGAGCCTTTTCAAGAACGTCTCAAAGACTTAGCCGACCAGCTCGAACGCCAAGCCGAGCTGGCCGAGGCGATGCGAGACGCCGCCGAACCGATGGCCGACGCTTCACCGAACGGCGACGACCCGCAAGACCCTAATGCAGCCAATCAACCCGGCCAACCGGCCCAAGCCGGCGAATCGCAATCGTCACGGCCGCCCGGCCTCAGCCTGCCCAGCGTGACGCCGACACAGATCGACGAGTTCCTCGAGAAGGCCGAGCAACTGGCCGAAGAAGGCGAGCCGTTCGACGAGCAGACCGAAGAAGAGATGCAGGACCTTGAGGAAGACCTGCTGCGGCTCGAGCTAGCCGAGGAGATCGTGTTTCACGCCGAGCGGATCCGAGCGGTGATCGTCGAGCAGCGCGAGATAGAGGTGAAGCTCGGCGAGCTGCGCTTCCGCGACGCCGACCAGCTCTCGGCCGAGGAAGCACAGCGCGTCGCCGCCTACGGCGAGCGGGAGTTCGAACTGCGTGATGAGCTCGAGGACGCGGCGCTCATGCTCCGCGAGAGCGCGGAGCTGGCCGGGCCGCTGCTGCCGCGGATGTCGGGCTCGTCGGTCGCGCTGACCGAAAAGCTCGAAGGGCTTTACGTCTACCCCGACATGGAGGCGGTCGGTAATCATGCCGAGGCACTGAACGTGGGATTGGCCCACGCCTCGGCCCAACTCGCGGCGGACAAACTCGAGAGCCTGCTGTCCGACTGCCAAGCCATGCCCGGCCAAGCCAGCCAAGACCTCGACGGCTGCCTCAGCCTGCCCAAATCGAAACTGCAGAACGCCATGCAGCAGATGGCCCAGGCCCGCGGTGCCGCGGCCGCGATGGGCTTATCCGGCGGCCAAGGCCGAGGCAGCAGCGGCTTTTCCGGGGGCGGCGGCCGGTCGCCGGCGTCGATGATCGGCCCGCCGTCGATGGGCTCCGCCCCCCAACGCGCCGGCCGGGGCAATACCGGTTCGGGCCGAAGCAACTCCCCCAGCGCCGCCGACGGCCTCGACCCCGAGCTCGGCGAGGCCGAGACCCTCAACCCCGAGTCGACCGAGACCCGCGGCCGATCCGCCATCGCCCTGCCCGGCGTGCCCGCCCGCTACCAAGACATCGCCGCGGCGTACTTCCAACGCCTCGCCGACGAGGCGGCGCGGCAAGACGACTCGCCCTGAAGCGATATATGGCGGCAGCCGTCCCGTATCTGCGGAAAATCCGCTCTGCCGCCACGAAATGCTGGAGTTTTTGTCAACGGTTACGGATAATTCGAACATGGAGTTTCTCAATCGAGTCACGCGTTGGTACAGGTCACCTGCTTACTTGAGCGTTGCGGCCGTCGCGCTCGCCGCCCTGTCGGTGGTTACTGTGAACCACTCGACCGCGTCCGCGCAGACCTCCGCGGACGACGCCGGCCTCGTCCGCGCTGCGAAGCTCGTCTACGCCAACAACAAGTCGTCGGTCTGCTTCTCCGAAAACTTCCTCAAGCTCATCGCCGAGGAAACCCACATCCGCACCCACCCCGAGCTCGCGTCGGTCAAGTCCGAGTCGGGCGAGTTGTTCGAGTACCCCTTCGCCGTGATGACCGGCGAGGGCGCCTTCACGCTGACCGATAGCCAGATCGACAACCTGCGGACCTACATGACCTACGGCGGCTTCGTCATCGCCTCGGCCGGCTGCTCGTCCAAAGACTGGAACCGCTCCTACGGCAAGGCCATCTCCCAGATCTTCCCCGACGCCGAGCTCGTTACCCTCGACGCCGACCACCCGATCTTCCACACCGTCTACGACATCACCAGCAGCAAATACAAGTCCGGCGGGGCCCGGCTGCCCGAGCTCCGCGCCCTCGAGCTCGACGGCCGGGTCGTCATGATCTGGTCGCCCGACGGCCTGAACGACACCGCCAACGCCCCGGCCGAGTGCTGCTGCTGCGGCGGCAACGAGATCAAGTCCTCCCGCCAGCTGAACGTCAACATCCTCGCCTACGCGTTGACGCACTGACCCGACAAAAATGAATCAGTAAACGCCCCCGATCGATTACCCCAGATCGATTTCTTCCCGGTGCGTCGCCAACCGCCAAGCGAGCCACCCCGCCCCGATCAGCCACAGCCCCGACGACAGCCGAGAGAAAAAGCCCCGCGGCTGGCCAACGCCTGCTCGGCCCCCGGCCTGGTCGTAGTACCACGACAACGCCGACCGCTGCTCGCCCGGCGACATGCGGTCGATTTCTTCTTCCACCAGCCGTTCGATGTCGAACGCGGTGACGACCTCCTCGCCGAGTTCGCCGGCCGCGTTGCTGCCGATGCGGCCGACGCCGGTGAGCTCGGGCAGCTCGCCGGCTTGCTGCATCTTCAGGTGCACCGCCGCCTGCAGGACCGCGGGGTCCTGATCGATCACCCGCTCCGACGGGTAGTACCGGCCCATCGTCGAGGCCGTCACCGCCGAGAGCAGGTAAAGCCCGACGGTAAGACCCACCGCCCAGCCCGCCGAGCCCTGGCCGACGCGACGCCAGGCGTAGCCGAAATACGCCCCCGCGAAAACGATCGGCCAGCTCCACCCGATCCCGAAGTGCTCCGACGCGCCCCCCCACAGCACCCCCACCAGAATCGCCACCATGAACAACCGACTGCGCTTCTTCGAGATCGCGTCGGCCTGGGTACGCATCGCGTCCAGGTCGACCGTCTCCTCCGAGCTGGTCACCACGCCCCCGGGATTTTGCTGCCCGTATACCGGACCCGTCGAACGCGGTCGGCTCATCGCGCGACCACCGGGTGCAGCTTGTTGGTCACCCACGGATGTTCACTGAATGGAACCGTCAGCGGGTTCGAGCCGCTCACCGGGTCGGGCAGCGATATTACGTCCGGCCGCTGCAGGCTGACAACGTGCCCGTCCAGAAACAGCCAGTTGGGCGATTCGTTGGCGTGCGTGTCCGCCCCGACGAAGGTGCGGAACGAATCCTGCAGGTCTTCTTCCGCGGGGTCGCTGTCGTTGATCGCCTCGGCGACGATCTGCGGGGTGTTGATGTAGTCGGCGATCGCGAAGCGCGGGGAACGCTGGGGCAGCTCGCCCAGCCCGATGAACGAGCTCGGGCTGGCCAGCTCGTGCATGTCGGTCTGGAAGCTGTGCTGCGGCTCGTTGATGATCCCGCCGCGGAGCGAGGCGTAGGGGTTGACGCCGTAGCTCACCCGGCGGAACTGATCCGGGTAGCCGGGCGTGGGCTGGTTCCAGAACGGGCTTTCGTCCGCCGGGCACCTCGCCAGCTCGCGGACCGAAGAGGTGGTGAAGTACTCGCGCGTCGTGTTGATCCAGCTACCCGGGTAGCCGGCGTCGGCCAGGGGTTCGTTGTAGAAGCTGGCGTTGATCTGCCAGCTCGGGTAGCGGAAGTTGGGGTGCTCTTCGGTGAAGATCGCGAAGCCGATGCCCAGCTGCCGCATGTTGTTGGCGCAGCCGATCGCCTGGGCGTTGCCCCGGGCCTTAGATAATGCGGGCAAGAGCAAGCCCACGAGGATGGAGATGATCGAGATCACCACCAACAACTCGATCAGCGAGAAGCCGCCCCGCTGCCGAGATCGCTGTGGTTGGATTAGCCCCATGCGAAAAACTCTGTCCTGTAGAAAAAGAAACCGGTAGCCGCCTACCCGAGAAAGATCAATCTAAACCGATCGCACGTCGGCCACAAGGTAAATCGCGTTCGCCTCATTTACGTTTCGCATTTTTGGGTTAACACATCGTGACCACCCATTTAGCCCCGCCGATCGCGGTGGGTGCCCGCGGGGCAAGCCCCGCGGCTAAATAAAATCGCCGTACCCCCCGGTTTGATTATCATGCTCCCGATCCGCGGGACGCCGAAGATGACCGATAAGCTCAAAACCCTTGTTGAATCCAACTGGTTCGCCAACGCGATCCTCGGCCTGATCGTCTTCGCCGCGATCCTGGTGGGCGTCGAGACGTACCCCGCCGCCGTCGAACGCTACGGCAAGATCATCCACAGCCTCGACACGGTCATCATCTGGCTGTTCGCCCTCGAAGCGGCGCTGAAGATGGCCGCCGGCGGCAAGAAGTGGTACCGCTACTTCACCGACCCGTGGAACATCTTCGACTTCACGATCGTGGTCGTCTGCTTCCTGCCGGTCAACGCGCAGTACGCCCAGGTGCTGCGCCTCGCCCGGGTGCTGCGGGCGCTGCGGCTGATCTCGGCGATCCCGAAGCTACAACTGCTGGTCGGCTCGCTGCTCAAGTCGCTGCCGTCGATGTGCTACGTCGGGCTGCTGCTCCTGGTCATGTTCTACGTCTACGCCGTGCTCGGCGTCTTCCTATTCCGCGACAACGACCCGGTCCACTTCCGCAACCTCGAGCTGTCGATGCTGTCGCTGTTCCGCGTCGTCACCCTCGAAGACTGGACCGACGTCATGTACATCCAGATGTACGGCTCAGCCAACTACCCGTTCAGCGAACAAGACCTGGCCCGTTACGAGTTCACCTCGGTCGCCCGGCCGTTCGTCGGCGCGTTCTACTTCGTCTCATTCGTCGCGCTGGGCACGATGATCATGCTCAACTTGTTCATCGGCGTGATCATCCAGTCCATGGACGAAGCCCAAGCCGAGGCCGAGCACGTCCGCCGGCAGAAGAACATAGAAGACACCGGCAAGATCAGCGTCGGCGACGAAATGGCGCTGATCCAGCGGCAGCTCAAGCACTTGGCGGATGATTTGGAACGGCTACAGAAACGAGCCGACCGCAGCTAGTACTTATCGATTCCATATGTATTAACACCCCAGAAGAGTGTGCAAATACCCAGTACAAATAGTACGAGAGCAAAAATAAAACCCGTAACTGCATATCTCAAGAAACGGTGAATCAATTCGCTTGGATTACTTGCAATCTTCTTGATCACCGAAACCATGCCGAACGCCACTGCAAATCCACCAAAAACTGCCATTCCTGCCAGTCCCCCGTATAGGATGATTGGCAAAACGAATGATAAAACGCGTTCGAACAACTCCATTGATTTTTTCTAGTGTACTCGACTCTTAGCTAATCCAACTCCATAGCCGCAGCTTTCGCTGATTGCTCTTTGCGGAACTTATGAAGCTTTTCACGCAACTCGGGGCGGGCGTTGGCGAGGATTGATACCGCCAAAAGCCCCGCGTTTTTCGCGCCGCTGTCGCCGATGGCGAGGGTGCCGACGGGGACGCCGCCGGGCATCTGGACGATCGACAGCAGGCTGTCCATGCCGCTGAGCGCCTTCGATTTGATCGGCACGCCCAGCACCGGCAAGACCGTCTTGCTCGCAACCATCCCCGGCAGGTGCGCCGCCCCGCCGGCCCCGGCGATGACGACCTCCAGGCCCCGCTCCTCGGCCGACGCGGCGTAGTCGAACATCAGCTCGGGGGTGCGGTGGGCGGAGGTGACCTTCGCTTCGTACGGCACGCCGAACGAGTCCAGTATCTCGGCGGCCAGCTTCATCGTCGGCCAATCCGAGTTGCTGCCCATCACGATCCCGACCAAAGGCTTGTCTTCGCTCATAACTCCATTTTGCCACAGATCACCCCGGATAGCCCATCACGGGTGGTAAGCTGCACGCATGCTTCTCGCCGGCCACCTGCTACTCACCGACGCCCCCCGGAACGAAGCCCGGCCCGGCCACACCCGGCTGGCAACCGGCACCGTCCGCCTCGACGGCGAACAGATCGCCGAGGTCATCGAATGCCCCCCGGAAGCGTTCCCAAAAACGATCGATGCGGGCGGTGCCGACACGTTGATCTGCCCCGGATTCATCGACACGCACCTACACCTGCCGCAGTTCGACATCGTCGGCGCCCACGGCCGACCGCTGCTGGATTGGCTTGACGAATTTACGTTCCCCGCCGAACGTAAATGGGAAGACGCCGACTACGCCCGCGGCATGACACGGCGTGTGGTCGATCAGCTCCTCGCCCACGGCACCACGGGGATCTGCGCCTATTCCACCGTCCACTACGACGCGACCCGTGCCGCCCTCGAAACCGCCCGTGATGCGGGGATGCGCGGCGTCATCGGTCAATCGATCATCGAGCGCAACGCCCCCGAAGACTTCGTTCGGCCCGCAACGCGATTACTCGACGAAAGCCAGCAGCTGCTCCAAGACTTCCCCCCCGCCGGCCGGCTCGCGGCGGCGGTGACGCCGCGATTCGCGGTGACGTGTTCGGCGGAGCTTATGGCCGACCTCGGCAAGCTCGCCGACGAACGCAGCGCCGTGATCCAGTCGCACCTCGCCGAGACCGAGGCCGAATGCAGACTCGTCGCCGAGTTGTTCGACGGCAAGCCCTACGTCGACGTGTACAAGAACGCGGGCCTGCTCACCCCACGCTCGATCTATGGCCACGGCATCTACCTCGACGCGGCCAGCCAAGGCACCCTCGCCGAGTCCAGCGCGATCATCGCGCACTGCCCGACAGCTAATTCTTTCCTGCGGTCGGGCACGATGGACCGGCGGTCGCACCGCGACGCAAGCGTGCGGCTCACGCTGGGCAGCGACATCGGGGCGGGCTACGAGCGGTCGATGGTCCGCGTCGGCCGGGCCATGATCGAGGCCGCCGCGTCCTTAACTTCAGATGAAGCAAATCGTCTCCCGACGGCAGCCGAGGCGTGGTGGCAGATCACGACGGGGAACGCCGAGGCGTTGGGCTGGTCGGACGCGGGTGAATTGCGGCCTGGCGTATCGGCAGACTTAGTCGTCGTTCAGCCTGATATCCCCTGGCAGATTTCCGGCCTTGACCACGGCGTCGACCCACTGGCCCGCCTGATGTGGGCATGGGACGACCGCTGGGTCGAACGCACGATTGTCCGGGGGCGAAGCGTTTTCCCAAAACGCTGAGAACACATCAACCGATCAGTCGTCTTTGGTGTGCCAGGTGATCGGCGCGATGTCGCCGATGTAGTGGATGCGGATCTTGTTGGTGATGCCGGGGGTGCCGAGGGGTTCGCCCTTGACGATGACCACGGCGTCGCCGGGTTCGGACCAGCCGTTGCCGATGAGCAGTTTGTCGATGTTCTTGAGGAAGGCGGCGGTGTTCTTGGGCCGTTTCATGTGGACCGGGTGGACCCCGAAAAGCAGGGCCATCTGCCGCAGCGCCGCTTCGCTGGAGCTGATGCTGATGATCGGGCGGTGCAGGCGGTTCTGCGAGAGGTAGCGGGCGCCGCCGCCGAGCTCGGACCACATGACGACGAAGGCGGGCTCGAGGTCGTTGACGATGGTGGAGACGCCGTGGGCGAGCGCGGCGGTGCGGTACTTGGAGGCGCGGAGGTGTTCGGGCGGCTTGGTGGTGCCGGCGCGTTGGCGGGCGTTGTAGGCCTCGGCGACGCGGGCGGTGCGGGCCATGGTGTGGACGGTCTGGATCGGGTGTTCGCCGACGGCGGTCTCGCCGGAGAGCATGATCGCGTCGGTGCCGTCGAGGATGGCGTTGGCGACGTCGGAGACCTCGGCCCGGGTGGGCGTGAAGCTGTGGATCATGCTCTCAAGCATCTGCGTCGCGACGATGACCGGCTTGCCGTGGGCGTGGGCCTGGTCGATGATCTGCTTCTGGATGACGGGCACCTGGGCGAGGTCCATCTCGACGCCCAGGTCCCCGCGGGCAACCATCACGCCGTCGGTCACCTCGAGGATCTCTTCGAGCTGTTCGATGGCCTGGGGCTTTTCGATCTTCGAGACGATCGGCAGGCGGGAGTGGCTCCGCAGCCCGCGGTTGTCCCGGCCGAGCTTAAGTAGTAAATCATTAAGCTGCGTGACGTCCGCGGCTTTTCGGACAAAAGACAGCGCTAAGAAGTCCAGCTCGTTTTCGACGGCCCAGGCGGCGCACTCTTCGTCCCAATCGGTCAGAGCGGGGGCGCTGACGTGCGTGTCGGGGAGGTTGACGCCCTTCTTATTCGACAGCGTACCTCCCTCGGTGACGTTGCAGATTAAACGGGGGTCGTCCGGTCGGCGGTTGCGTTCGGGCGGGTCGTTGGCGGTCACCTTGTCGGTGACGAGCATACGGATGGCCCCGTCGTTGACCAGCAGGCGTTGGCCGGGCTCGACGTCGTTGACCATCTCGGGGTAGGTCGTGCCGACGGTGACGACGCCGGTGTCGGGGTGGCGGCAGGCCTCGACGTCGCGCATCGTGAACTCGACGTGGTCGCCGATCTCCAACTCGAGTCGGCCGTTGTCGACGGTGGTGACCCGGATCTTGGGTCCCGACAGGTCGCCGAGGATGCCGACGGGGATGCCGGTGATGCGGGCGGCCTCGCGGATGGACGCGACGGTTTTTTCGAAGTCGGGGAAGTCGCCGTGGGAGAAATTGACGCGGAAAGCGCGGGCGCCTTCTTCGATCAGACGCACAAGGGTCGCCGGGTCCTGCGAGGCGGGGCCGACGGTGGCGAGGATTTTGGTGAGGAGCAGCGGCGATTCGTTGCTGGACATCGACACACAATGTATCGCGGCGCGGCAGAGCTTGCGATACGGGGCTCTTAAGCAGCCTTACTTCAACGCGATATACACCGCTGCCGCATGGTTTTGTGCCGCCCCAGACCGGGCGATAAGTGTCGGCCCCAAACGCCGCCACCCCGACGGGGGGGGGTCAGGTACAGGGCGTGGACAAAGGAACCCTGGGGGGTTGGGGTTGCCTCAGACGCCGAGGCCGACACTTATCGCCCGGATTGAACGAACCGTCGAAGGAACAAGCTCCGTTCGTGAGGCATAAGTATCGGCAGACCGCCGTCGATCGGCTATGGGGTAACTTCCCCGTTTTAACCGCTTATTACGGGATAAAAGTCTCTGGGGTGTCTGGCTTATGTGTATTTGAATTGTCGACAATCTGGTGTTGAAGCCTGACGCTAAGCTTTCAAGCCTCGACGAGCCCCTCGCGGATCGCGAAGCGGGTCAGCTCAACGCGGTCGTGGATATCGAGCTTGTTCATCAGCTTCTCGACGTGCTTATCGACCGTTCCGTAGCTGCGGTGGATGGTGGCGGCGATCTCTTTCTTCGACATCCCGCGAGCCAGGTAACGCAGCATCTCGAGCTCCCGGCGGGTCAGGGTGTCGGCCTTGGTGGGCGGCGTCTTCGAACCGTCGAGGGTGATTTTTTTGTCCGCCCCGATGACCAGCCGATCGCGTATTCGTGGCGAGAAATACGATAACCCGTTCGCGGCCTGGCGGATCGCTTCGACGACAACGTCCGGCGATTCGTCTTTAGTCACATAAGACACCGCGTGGGATCGCAACGCGTCGTGGATGTAGCGGTCGTTGTCGAAGGCGCTGAGGTAAACAATCCGTACGTCCGGCGACATCGCCACGATATCGCAGGCCGCGTCGAAACTCAGCCTCCCCGGCATATCGATGTCCGTCACGACCACGTCGGGCGAAAGCTCGCCGGCACGATCTACAGCCTCGTCCGCCGAGGACACGCTGCCCACCACCTGGAGGTCGGGCTCTCGGTCGATTCGCTCCCGCAGCGTCTCCCGGACGAGCGTATGGTCGTCCACCAACAAGACAGTTCGCGCTTCAACAGGCACCATGGCCCAACTCCCGGCGTGGTTTGTCTGTACTGACCTAGATCAACTATAGCATCAGGCCATGCCGTTTCCGACGCGTTCTTCGACCACGCGGCAAAAATCTTCCAGCCCGAAGGGCTTGTGCATTAAAACCGTGTTGCCGTCAGTCTCCGGGATCAGCACCAGATCGACGCTACCGGAAATCACGACCGCGGGGACGTCACAGCCCTCGCGTCTTAGCTCACGCAAAACCTCCACGCCCGATTGGCCGGGCATGTCCGCGTCGGTCACCAGCGCGGCGAACGACGTGCCCGTTTGCTGGTGTTCGTCGTAGGCCCGGCGGAGCTCGACGCCGTCGCCCGCCTGGATCACCTCGAAGCCCCGCCCGACCAGGGCAGTCGCAATCACCGCACGGATCTGGGCGTCGTCTTCGCCCAGCAACACGGTCTGGCCCCTGCCGGGTTGGTCGGCAAGTTGTGAGGCGGGCTGATCGCCCGAAGGTTCAACGGCTTCAAGCACCGCGGCTTGCTCTAACGCCGGCAACAAAACATCGAACGTCGCGCCCTCTCCGGGTCGACTAGAGACCGTGATCTGCCCGCCGTGTTCTTCTACGATGCCGCGGACCACTGATAGCCCCAAGCCGGTCCCCGCCTCGGGCCCTTTGGTCGTGAAAAACGGGTCGAAAACTCGTTGGCGTACCTCTTCGGGCATGCCCGAGCCGTTGTCTT
Source organism: Planctomycetota bacterium (assembly GCA_038747275.1). Lineage (GTDB taxonomy): Bacteria > Planctomycetota > Phycisphaerae > Phycisphaerales > Phycisphaeraceae > Algisphaera. The sequence continues at coordinate 27,434 of JBCDJW010000002.1, forward strand.
TAACGGACAAACGGACCCCCGGAATATTCCGGGTGTTGTCTCCAGACCGGAACTCGGTGTTCGTCGCCGTGATCCAGATCGCCCCCCCGGTTTCGGGCAAGGCGTCGCGGGCATTGATCGCCAAGTTCAGCAGGACCTGCTGCAGCTGTACCGCATCGCCGTTTACGGGCCACAGATTTTCGTCCGATACTTCGATCTCGAGTTCGACGGCGGCGGCCAGCGTCGGCTCGAGCAGTCTCTGGGTCTGAACAATCACGGCCCGCAAATCAGTCGACTTCTTGTCCCCCGGCAGGTTCTTACTGAACGCCATTAAAGATCGCGATACATCCGCGGCGTGGTCGATCGCTTCCCGCACCACGCCAAGCGATTTCGCAACGCCCTCGACTTCGCCGACGCGTTCGTCGACCAGCTCGGCGTGGGCGGAGATAACGGCCAGCAGGTTGTTGAAGTCGTGGGCGACACCGCCGGCGAGCTGGCCGATGGCTTCGCGCTTCTGCGATTCGCGGAGCTGCGTCTCGAGCTTCCTTTGGGCGGTGGTTTCGAAGCGTGTACCCCAGATGCGGACGATGCAACCGTTCTCGATGACGCCGGCGAACGAAACCCGGTACCACCGCGGGTTCTCCGGGTCGCGGGCGTCGCAGACCTCGGCGGTGATCGACCGGCAGCGCTGTTCGTAGAAATCCCGATACACCCGGTTGCTGCGATCACGCAGCGGGAAGAACTCGGTCACCCGCCGGCCGATGATTTCTTCGGGCTTAGAGGCGCCAAACATCTCGGCGAACTCCGTATTGCACTCGGCGATCCACGCCGAGTTACAGGCGTCATCCTCAAAGCCGTCGTAGGGCTGATCCAGCCGGACCGGGAAGTCGAATTCGGCCCGCCACACCGCCTCGCCGGTGACGCGCATGAAATCTTGGTAACGAGCATTGCTAGCCTCGATCTCCTCCAACAGCACCCGCCGCTGCTCTGAGGCGCGGTGGCGGTGGGTGACGTCTTCGGCGTGGACCACGGCGAGGATCGCCGCGTCGGGCGCGTCCGCCTCGGCCGAAAGGAGGGTCCTCACCCAGCGTTCCTGGCCGTCGGCTCGGACGATGCGGTACTCGGCGTCGTGTTCCTCGCCCCGGCGGATCCGTTCGAGCGAATCGTCGTATACCGCAACGTCGTCGGGGTGGACGAGTTCCCGCCACGCGCCGGGGCGGTTGGACATGTCTTCAACCGATCGGCCGGTGAGTTCTTCGATCTCGGGGTTGACGAAGGTGATCTCGTCTGTCTTGGCGTCCATCACCCAGAGCGTGGTCCTCAGCGTACGCATCATGGTGTCGAAACGCGTCGACTGCATCTTCTGCAACGCACGGGCTGCGCGGTCACGGCTCGCCAGCGACGAAAGTATCAGCACCGCCAGACAAGTCACCAGCAGGTAAACCTGCATCGTTAGCGTCGCCGAGCGGAAAAAATCTTCGCTCGCTAACCGGCCGTTCGGCACAAACGGGCCGACGCCCTGCTTGACCTGCAAGACAAACATCAGCGTCAGCAGCAGCAACAGCGTCGTGGCCAGCCGCCGGCCGAATCGTAACGCTCCCCAGATCAAAAGCGGCAACACCAGATACGGCAGCTCCAGGACCGACTGCGCCCGGTACGGCAGTTGGACCAAGACCAGGCAGATCACCAACAACAACGCAATCAGCAGGCCCGCCTCCAGCCGTCGACGGGCCGACAAGGCCGCGGGCTCCGCTCCGCCAAAGACCGCCAACATCCACGGCACCACCACTACGCACCCCAGCGTGTCCGAAAACCACCACAGCTGCACCTGGGCCCAGTAGTCCAAACTCGGCTCCGACAGCGACCAGACCGAAACCGAAGCCAACGCCCCCACCGAGGTCACCCCCAGCACGACCGCGAACAACCAGCCCAAATCGCCCGGCGACTTCAGCCGGACCGTACGGCCACGCCCCAACCAGAACACCTCCGCTCCCAGCCACATCACCGCGTCGCCGACCAACGCAAAGAACACGTAGCCCCAAAACGACACGCCCAGCTGGTCCGTCAACATCCCGTAGCCGACAAACACCGCCGCCGACCCCAGCAGCAACGCCGGCCACCACCGCCGCCGCGTCAGCAGCAACGCCGCGAACGTCACCCCCGTCGGCAGCCAAACCAGCGTCAATTCTTCCTCGCCGACCTGCACGGCGTAGCCCAGCCACACCCCGACCCACAGCACCGCCAGATACAAAACACCGAGGCCGGCCACACGCCACACCTCGGCCCGACGCGTCTCGAACGCTTCTGCCGCGTTGACTCTTTGCTCGGTCATCTCAAACCGGACCTCTCAACACAGATCTATTAAACCCAAGAACTTGCTCAGTCTATCGCGCGGACTCAATCGCTTACACTGACTTGACCATGGCCCTGCCCCACCTGCCCGGCTCCGCCTCGCTCCACGCCGCTAAACGCGGCGGCGAGCTCGTCGCCCAGCTCTTCAAGTTTGGCTTCGGTGAAGTCGTGACCCAGACCGGCCTGGCCAAGTTTTTACCCGGCGGGCTCCAGCCCGACCCCGACCACCAGAACCGCTCCGCCCCTGAACGCCTCCGCCTGCTCGTCGAAGAGCTCGGCCCGACGTTCATCAAGGCCGGCCAGGTCCTCTCCACACGCCCCGACCTCATCCCCCCCGAGTTCGCCTCCGAGTTCAAGAAGCTGCAGGCCGCCGTACCCCCCGCCCCGTGGGACGGCGACGACCCGGACAAACACGTCCACGCCGCGCTGCGTCGCGAACTCGGCGACCGCCTCGACACCGCCTTCCAATCTGTCGACCCCGAACCACTCGCCGCCGCGTCGATGGCCCAGGTTCACCGCGCCACACTCGCCGACGGCACCGACATCGTGCTCAAGGTATTGCGGCCCGGCATCGACGACGTCATCGCCGCGGATCTGCAGCTGATGCGCTGGATCGCCGGCCTCGCCGACGGCCACCTGAAAGACCTCGGCTTCGACGCGCCCGACGTCGTCGAAGAGTTCGCCCACCAGCTCAGCCGCGAGACCGACCTGCGCATCGAGGCGGACTCGACGCAGCGGATGAGCGAAGACTTCGCCGACGAGCCCGGCGTCAACTTCCCGAAGGTCTACCGCGAGGTCTCGACGCGCGGTGTGCTCGCGCTTGAGCATGTCCAAGGCACCCTGCTGAGCAATCTCGACGCCGGATCGATCACCGCCGAGCAGCGGTTAGCGCTCGTCGGCCGGGCCGCGGACGCAGTGTTCCGCCAGTGCTTAGCGGTCGGCTTCTTCCACGCCGACCCCCACCCGGGCAATATCTTCGTCGACGTTGAAAAAGCATCGATCACCTTCATCGATTGCGGTATGGTCGGCAGCATCGACCCGCGCTCGGCCGAGCAGCTCGCCCAGATCACCCACGGCACGATCGAGGGCGAGCTCGACCGCGTCGTCCGGACCGCGATCCGTATTGCCGACGCCGATCCCGCCGTGGCCGACGACCGCGCTTTTCGTGCCGACGTTTGGCGGTTCATCGACCACTTCAAAGGCGGCAGCCTCGCGTCGCTGCGCATGGGTCAGCTACTCGATGAGTTTTTCGAGGTCATGCGCAAGCACCGGCTGCGTTGCCCGGCCGACATCGTTTATTTGATCAAAGCCCTGACCACGATCGAGGGCGTTGCCCAAGAGCTCGCCCCCGAGTTCGACCTCGTCGGCCACGTCCGGCCATACGTCACGAAACTGGTCAAGCAACGTTTCGGCTTCCGCGCCCTGAAACGCCGGCTCCGCAGCAACGCGGTCTCATACGCCGACCTGATCGATCACCTGCCCCACCGCCTCGACGACCTGGTGCGGATGATCCGGCAGAACCGAACGACGCTGCGGCTCGAACACCAGAACCTGGAACTGCTGAGCAGCACCGTCGAGCGGGCGAGCAAACACATCGCCTGGGCGGTGATTCTCGGCGCGGTGATTCTGGGGGCGGCGATACTGGTGCTGGCCGACCAGCGCGGCGGGGGCAGTTACCTCAGCCTGATCGCCGCAATCGCGTTCGTCGCCGCTTCGGGGATCGGGCTTTTCCGGCTGCTGCGGCCCAAGCTGTGAAAAGAATCGGCCTTGTCCTCATCCATCCAAGGTGTGGTGCTGCGATTCTCGGGGCCGAACTACGTCACACGTTGGTCGCTCAAAGCAATACCTAGGTTTCTTATCCGGCCGCGTCACGCCACGCCTTGAGTTGATCCGGCGAGATCTGGGTAAACCGACCGCCGTTGCGCGGCGCTCGTACGAATTCCCGGAGGTCTTCGGATGCCCCGCCGATCGATACGACGCTTAGCTTGACGCGGCGCCCGTCGGGGGTGAGCTTTCGCTCGACCGTCTCGAGGTAGCCGCCCCAGCGGGAGGCACGAGACGTCAGGAAGATGATCTCGTCGGCCCCGGTCGCAACGGCCGCGTCGAGGCCGGCACCCAGCCCCCCTTTGCCTTGCGTGTCCAGCGGGTTAAAGAACCGGGCGAGGCCCGTGAGCTGGCCCGAGCCTGGTGTTAAAGGGTTGCCACTGTACGCATCGATCTCTCCGTCGCGGATGGTCAGGAGGCTGGCCGTCTGCCCCCGCGCCGGGCGGGTTAGCCCGGCGATGAGTGCCGCCTTACCGTCGTCGAGCCAACCGCTGGATTGCTGAACAGCGTCGATCAGAATGACGGTGTGCCCGCTATTGAGGTCCATGCCCAGGGCGTTGGGCCGCAACGCGAGGAACGGGTTGTTGGGATCGGCGGCCGGCGTGACCGGCTGGGGCGTCGGCGTAACGGTCGCGGGCCGAGTGGAAGGTGCGGGGCGTTGGGTAGGCGTCGGGGTAACCGCAGACGTCGGGGGGCGGGTAACGGGTTGAGACGCGGGAGGCGAAGTGCGAGGCGGCGTGGTGTCCGCTTGGGCGACCGTAACCGTGTTGGGGCTACCGCCCCGGCCGATGATCAGCACGATCACGAAGATCCACTGCACCGCAAACGTCGCCCAGCCCGCGATCGCCAGCCCCACCAACATCGGCTGAGGCTTACGTCCGGGTAGCGGCATGACCACGCCGGCCGTCGACTCTCCCATCCCATAATCGGTGGTAAAACCGGCTCGGGTCCCCATCGCCGTGCCCCCCGCCCGGGTGCCGGCTTTGGTACCCGCCGAGGAAGAACCGCTTGAACTGGTGGGCGAAGCGGGGCGAGAAGAACCACTGGAACCGGGGCTGGGCTTTCGGATCATCTTGGGCTTACCTTTTTCGGGATCACGCGGGACCGAGAGCACGGCCCCGCAGCTGGAACACCGGCAGATGCCGCCCGCGAAGCCGGGATCGACTTCAAAAGACTGCGAGCAGCTTGGACAGACGATTTGCAACACGAATTCATGACTTCCGCAAACGAAAATTTACCGGAGAAGAGGTCCGGATTACAGAGGAAACATCGGGCAGAAAGACGGTCCGCCGTTGGTTATCGAATCCCTAACCGACCAAAAACAACCCGCCACCGGACCGTAATCCAAATATGAATGTCACCAAGTAACTAGCAGGAGCATTGGTCGGTATCTCATCAATTTTACCCGGGACCCCACCCGACCATACAACCAAAACCACTTTGCGGCCTCGTACTAACCAATTTCGCCATTAACCGCTTTATGGCAGCGACGTAATATCACTGAGCAGCGTCAGCCCGGCTGGCAGCTTGGGGACCGCAACAACGCAGTAAGGGTAAGTCAGGGCTTGGGTAACGACGGCGTCGGAGCCCGGGGCGATCGCGGTGCCTTGGACGTAAAGCTCGTCGCCTTTGATCTGAAGGCCGTTGATGTCGGCCGAAAAACCACCGGTGTTCTGCTCGCCGAGGCTGAACAGCACAACCGAATGTACGGCGAGATCGACCGACACCCCGATCTCGGCAAAGTCTTCGAACAGGCCCAGGCCCGCGACCGCTTCGGCGTCGAGGATTCCTAAACCGTACGAGTCGATCTGCTTCTGAGTCCCATGCAGCTTCGCGAGGATCTGAACCGGTTCGGCCAATTCGACGACCGGCGGGACCGACGCCGCGGGCGGCTGACTGTCGGTGCCACCGCCGCCGGCACAACCGGTGAGTAGCATTGGGGTAGCGGCCAGAAGAAAGGTGAGGGCATAAGTCGACAGACGCATCGCAGGTTCTCCAGGTTCAGCACATGTGCGTTGACACTATAACGCAACCGCGAGAACGGCCGGGATCAAAAACATCGGCTGACGCTAACGAATGCTTTATCGGAAGCTCAACGCTTCACCAGGATCATGGCCTGGAAGTCGCGGCCTTCGCGGATGTATTTGCGTTCGAAGTTTGTGCCCACCAGCTCGCCTTCGCCCGCCGAGGCGGGGCGCTCGAACGGGCGTCGCTCGAAGATGTCGTCGACCTGGGCGGCGTGGTCTTCCATCCACGCGAAGTACTCGGCGTGGTCCGTTGCCAGCCGTACCTCGCCGTCCGGCCGCAAGACGCGGTGTAGCTCACGCAGAAACGGGGCCTGCACCGACCGCCGTTTGTGGTGGCGGGCTTTGGGCCAGGGATCGGGGAAGTAGATGTGTACACGGCGGAGCGAGCCCTCGGCGACGTAGTTGCGCACAAACACCGTGGCGTCGGCCCAGAGCAGCCGAACGTTGCCGAGTTCGTGTCGACGGACACGGTCGGCGGCGAGCCGCCAGAACTTCTTGGCCCACTCCACCCCCAGGAAATCGACCCCCGGCTCAAGCCCGGCCTGCTGCACGAGGAACGTGCCCTTGCCCGATCCGATCTCCAGATCGAAGGCCCGGCCCTCGGCGTCGGCCCCGCAATGAGCGAAGCCGAACCACGTCCGCAGATCGAGCGGGCCGTGGTCCAACTCCGGCAGGTCGTCCTGGGAAAACCCGTAGCCGGCCACGTCCAAGGCCTCGGTTTTTGACATCGATTCGTCCATGCCCCCAGCATAGCTCAGCCTCATCCGCCCCGCGCAAACCCGTTATCGGGGCCTAAGCTCTTTGTCCGGATACGTTTGGACGATATGTGTATTAGGCCTAACTGAAGTATAAAAACGCGGCCCCCGCCGCCTAAAGTCATCGTTGTGAAGCAGAGTCTTTCTCCTAAAGAATTGGCCCAAGTAATTGGGGTCAGCGAATCGTCGCTCAAGCGTTGGGCGGATGGTGGCCGCGTGAAGGTCACGCGGACGATGGGCGGGCACCGCCGGATCACGCTGCAAGAGGCTGTCCGTTTCGCCCGCGAATCCCGCCTGCCGATCGCCCGGCCCGAACTGCTGGGCATCCACCAAGTCGGCAACCTCTCCCCTAAAGCTCGCAACATCGACACGCCGCAGGCCGCGGCCATGCTTGAGCAGATGCTGATCGACGGCCAAGGCGACGAGGCCCGAGGCCTGGTCCTCGACCTTTACCTCAAGGGTAAGTCGGTCGCGTGGCTGTGCGACGGGCCGATCCGGGCGGCGATGGGCAAGATCGGCGAGATCTGGATGCACGACTCCAAAGGCATCTACATCGAACACCGGGCGATCGACATCTGCATCCACGCCCTGACGCAGATCCGCCTGCTCGTGGCCCAGCCCGAGCTCGAAGACGCGCTGCCCGACGAACAGCCCAGCCGACCCTTCGCCGTCGGCGGTGGTCCGCCGAACGACCCCTACATCCTCGGCTCGCTCATGTCGTCTTGCGTCTGCGCCGAAGCGGGCTACGTCGACGTCAACCTCGGGGCCAACGTGCCGCTCGAATCACTGGTCCAAGCCGTCGAGCAGTACCAGCCCAAGCTGGCCTGGCTATCGTGCAGCGACCGCGAGCAGGTCCCGACGCCGAAAGCGCTCGATCAACTCGCCGATCAACTCTTGCCCTTTGGCACTAAGTTAATTGTTGGCGGTCAAGCACAGCCGCGCGGCGAAGGCGGGTCCGAAAATATCCGGGTTTGCGAGAGTATGGCCGAGCTGAGCGCATTCGCCAGCGGCCTCCTGTCGGGCTAAAGGTTCCTAACCCAGCGTTAATCTTCCCGGGGAAAGCGGTCGATGTTTATTTAGATAAACGTTTCTTGCGATGGCGGTCTGCCTTAGCGAAACGGTCTTTCTCTCGCATCGCTCGGTTTTGATTGCTCATGTCTAGCCCCAGCACCGCAACCTCACTCGGTAACAAAGCGCACGCCACGCTTGCGCGTCTGGGCGACCAACTTCCGGTACGCCCGGGACCACTTTTGGACTTGTTGGGCAGCACGGGCGAAGACGCCAAAGAAGTCACGCAGATCATCGAGCGCGACCCCGCCATGTCCGCCCGCGTTCTGGGCGTGGTCAACTCGGCGGGCAACCGAAGGCTAAACGAGATCACCCAGGTCTCCCGCGCGGTCTTACAGCTCGGCCCGGCCCAGGTCCGCACGCTCGGCTTGGCGATGGGGCTTCAGATGCTCGCCGAGCAGATGCGTCTTAGCCAAGAGATGATCACCGCGTTCTGGAACGCGTCGCTGCGTAAGGCCGAGGCCGCCCACCTCGCCGCCCAGGTCATCGACCCCGAACGCCAAGAGTCGGCGTATTCCGCCGGCCTCGTCGCAGACATCGGCCTGCCGCTGCTTATGGGCCTCGACCCCGACTTCTACGAAAACCGCATCTCGCTCCGCCCCTCGAACCAGAGCTGGAGCGACGCCGAGCGCGAACACTTCGGCGTCGACCACGCCGAGGCCGGCGCCCACGTCCTCAACGACTGGAAGGTCTCGGCCGAGACCTGCCGCCGCGTCCGCAACCACCACCAGCTCCCGGGCGACGACCCCGACGCCGGCCTGGTGTTGGCCCTGTTCATCGCCGGCCTGCTGCCACACGACGACGGCGAGATCGACCCGGTCGACCTCGACCGCCTCATGGCCGTCCACGGCAAGATGCTCAGCGAGGCCTACGCCACCCCCGACGCCTTTCTCGGCCACGTCTACGTCGAGTCCCAACGCCGCCTCAACCGCGACGTCGAAAAAGACAGCGCCGAGGGCCTCGAGCTCCAGCCCTTCCTCGACGCCATCGCTTCGAACACGATCAACCTCGTCTCCCAGCTCTGCACCATCAAGAACAAGCAGAGCCAGCACCAAGAAGACCTCAGCACGCTGCGCTTCGAAGCGTTCACCGACCCGCTGACCAAGGTGCTTAACCGTCGGGGCTTCTTCGGCCTCGCCGAGCAGCGCTTCGCCAAGTCCCCCGAGGGCCTGAGCGCCTGCTGCATGATGCTGGACATGAACGACTTCAAGCCGATCAACGACAAGTACGGCCACGACGCGGGCGACCTCATGCTCCGCGGCATCGCCAAGCTGCTCCGCCGATCGGTCAGCCGCAGCGACATCATCGGCCGGCTGGGCGGCGACGAGTTCGCCGTGCTCATCACCGACATCGACGAACACGGCGCCCGCGTCGCCGCAACCCGCCTCCGCGACACCTGCCTGCACAAAAAAGTCCGCGTTACCCCCGACCTGACCTGCGAGATCAGCTTCAGCCTCGGAGCCGCGTTCCACCCCTGCATCGGGCCCGACTTCCAGCTCGACCAGCTCATGGCCGGGGCCGACGAGCTCATGTACCAACGCAAACGCTCCGGCCAGCCCGGCATGATCTTCGCCGCCCACGGCCAAGGCAACAGCGACTCGGCGGCCCACCGGGTTTAAACCTCGGCCGACGCCTAAAGTTCAGCATGGAATCACTGACCGGACCGATACCCGTGGCCTGCGGATTGGTTTTATCGCTGGCTTTGTTATGCCCCGGATTCCTCGCCGCGCGGCAGGCACAAGCCCGAGCAAACGACCCCGAAGCGCCGGGCCAAATCCTCGAACCCAATCCCGAGCTGACCCCGCGTCAGGTCATCGCCGCCCAGCTTGTTGGCCTGCAAAACGCCGGCGACCCCGATACGCCCGAAGACCGCGGCATGCGTGTCGTCTGGAACTTCGCCGCCCCGGCAAACCAAGCCGTGACCGGCCCGTTCGAACGCTTCGACGCCATGGTCCGCGCCGAGCCCTACGCCGTGCTCGTCGGCCACCACCGCCACGACATCGCCCGCCTCGACCAAGACCCCGACCGACCCGTAGCCAGAGCATTGGTGGCGGTCGCCGACCAAGACGGCAGCGAGACCTGGTTCGTCTGGATCCTCTCCCAATCCGCGGAAGGCGAGCGAGCCGGCTGTTGGGTCACCGACGCGGTCTACCCCGTCGATATTGAACAAGACCAGCCTGACCTCGGGCCGATCGTATAAACGTCAATCAACCGAAGACTCCACCGCCGCGAATTGGTTTTTGTTTTCTTCCACCCAAACCGCCGTCGCGGCGCGGTGGACAGTGCTGTGGCGCCGGGCGAGAACGTTGTGGTCGTCGTGGTAGCCGCCGCCGATGACGCAGGCCGTCGGGATGCCGTGGGCCCGGCAACTCTCGATCACGTAGCGGTCGCGGGCCAGCATCCCCGTGTCAGATAGTTCGAGCTTGCCGAGCTTGTCGTCGACGTGCACATCCACCCCCGCGTCGTAGATCACCAAATCCGGCTCGACCCGCTCCAACACCCCCGGAAGTGTCGCACGCAGCACATCCAAATATTCTTCATCACCTACTTCCGGGGGCAGCGGCGTGTCGAGGTCGGACGGCACCTTGCGGGCGGGGAAGTTCTTTTCGCAATGGACCGACCACGTAAACACCCTCGGCTCGTCGGCAAAAATCGATGCGGTCCCGTCGCCCTGGTGCACATCAAGATCGATGATCAACACCTGCTGCACAGCTCCACGGTGCAGCATCTCCGCCGCCGCGACCGCCATGTCGTTGAAGATGCAAAACCCCGAACCAAAACCGCGGTGAGCGTGATGCGTGCCCCCCGCCACGTTGCACGAAAGCCCGCCCCTAGGAGTTTCCAGAGCCAGTTCCACCGTCCGGATCGTCCCCCCCACCGCCGTGATCGTCCGGTTCACCAGCCCCTCCGACCAAGGCAGCCCGATCCGCCGAACCTCGTCTTTCCCAAGCCCCCCGGAAATGAACAACTCCACGTACTCGGGTGAATGGACCCGCTGCAGCTGCTCCCGCGTCGCCTTCACCGGCTCGTGAAACTGCTCCGCCGTCGCCACCCCGCCCGCAATCAACAAATCACGCAAAATCCCAAACTTCGGCATCGGAAACCGGTGCCCCTCGGGCAACGGCGTGACGTAGTCGGGGTGATAAACCAGTGGCAGCATGACCTGAGCTTAGGACGCTGCGGTCCGGCAATCCGTAAACCGAATCAGGTGCGGCCGGTCCAGTCGCCCTCGGGATCGTTGTCGCGGGCCTTGGCGAAGGCGGCTTTGATCTTCTCGACCACCTCTTCACGCAGCGGGTTCTTGTTCGCCGCGGCGAGGTTGTGCTCGGCGTTGTCGAGGTTGGTCGTGCCGCAGATCGCGGTGTGGACTCCTTCGAGGGCGAGGGTGAACTTGAGGGCGATCTCGGGCCACTCGACCTCGGGGTGGCCGTGGTAACCCAGATCGCGGGGCGTGACCTCCATGAGGTTGAACCGGCGGTGGTACTCGGAGGCGTAGTTCTGGTACATGCCCCGCTGGTCAGAAAGGTCTTTCCACGCGGCGTTAGCGATCGGCCGTTTGGCGATGACACCGACGTCGTGCTGGATGCAGGCAGGGATCACGGTTTCGAGGTTCGCCTGGTCGCAGAGGTTGACCGACGTCTCGATCACCGCGATGTCGGGCAGCGTCGCGGCGTAGGCCCCGGCCGCGTTGTCCCCGGAGTACCCGGCGAAGCGCACCTTGCCCGCTTCGACCGCTTCGACCACGGCGGCCACTACGTCGCCCTTCTCCAACGCTTCCTGCGGGCAGGTATGCAGCAGGCAGACGTCGAGGTGGTCGGTCTTCAGCCGTTCGAGCGAGCGGTCGATCGTCAGCGCGATCGCGCCGGGGTGCCAGGGGTCGTTATCGAACTTCGGATCTTCGACGCCGCCCATGCCGCACTTGGAGACGAGGACGTAGTCGTCCCGGCGGTGGCCGATGGTTTTACCGATGGCCTCTTCCGAGCCGCGGTAGGCCGCGGCCGTGTCGATCAGGTTGACGCCGCTGTCCAGCAGGTGATTCAGGATCTGGCCGACGGCCTCGACCTCGGTCTCGAGGAAGCCGATCGGCGCGGCCCCGTAACCCAGCGGGCTGACGGACAGTTCGGTTCTGCCCAGAGTGATATTCTGCATATGCGGTAGTTTATGCGATCCAACTTATCCGAGTCGGACAACACGAAAACATCTGGGAAATCCGATTTATCGCCGTCTGACCCGTCACGGGTGCGGTCTTAAGCCTGAGGCGCGGGCGTCAGACCGCTCGACACGGCTGGCACTACCACCTCCACCTCCGGCCAATCGTCTTGCTCATCCAACTCGGCATCGTCCGCGTCGTCACCCAGGTAATTGTGCGTGATCTCTTCGCCCGGCTGGATGTCGCAGACCGCGGTGACGGTCAGGTCGTCGTAGTACGCCGCGTTGGGCTCGGCGGCGTGGTTGACGTAACGCATCTCGTTCTCGACGCGGAAGCCCTGCTCTTCACTGAGCCACAAGACGTAGGCCCCGTCTTGTGTCGTGTAAGAACCTTCGAGACGGCCGATAACCGTATCGGCAGGGATAAAACGGTCGGCAAACAGGCCGAGGCCATGGATGCCGCTGGGCTTTACTTTAAACATGGTTGGTAACCGGCTCCGTCTTCAAACAAGTGCGTACAGACCTTCTCTGCTATGCATCCTACATACGGTTCCGATGCGTTGCTCTGTTTGGTTTATGAAAATTTATGTTCTTAACACGGAATGTGGGGAAACGCCCGACGTGATCTGCGCGGTTATGCCGGTTGATTGAAACAACCTTGCGTCAGCTATGTCACCGAGCTTAATCAAACGAGCTTGATACTCCGATACTTCGTTTAAACCGCGTATCCACGAAAGCACGTTTCATGTCTGATGCACTCGCTCCCCAACAACCGCTCAGCGTCAAGCTCGACCCCGAGTCGTGGGACACGCTGTTCGACAACATCAACCTCGCCGAGCAGATGATCCCCGGCCGAGAGCGCCGCGAACACACCCGCATCGACTACGACAAGTCCGTCACCCTCTACGCCGAGTACGAACAAGACGGCGTCGAAAAGAAATACCTCGTCCGCACCCGCAACGTCAGCTCCTCCGGCCTCGGCTTCATCCACAACGCCGAACTCCCCGTCGGCACCCGCGCCCGATTCACCGCCTTCAACCACGACGGCCGGGTATGCAGCCTCGAGGGCGAGTCCGCCCGCGCCGACCTGATCGAAACCGACGTCTGGGACATCGGCATCCGCTTCGACCAGCTCATCGACCTGTCCGATCTCATGGACATGGACGGCCACCCGCTGCTGCAGAGCGCCTAAGCCTCTCCAGTAGTAACCCCGAATAACAACCCCACGTTTAGCGGGAGACGCGTAGCGTCCCGCGTCTCGTCACATCGACCATGCGGTTTTCAATCGATGTACCACAACGGCCACGGCGCATACTGCCCGTAACCCGACAGGTAATACCAAAACATCAACCGCCGGTGCCCCAATACTGCCGCGGCCAACAACAACAACGCCAACGCCACCCGCAACCCCCTCGGCCACCGCGCGATCCGCCGCCGCCCGAACCACCACAACCCCAGCATCACCGGGATCAGGTGCCAGTACAGCGTCGACCCGACAAACCACGCGTTGCCCCACGACGCCTCGGGTTGCACGTAGTACGACGTGCCCTGCGGCACATAGACCCACCGCTGCTCGCCGTAGAAAAATAATCGCCGGTACGCCAACCGCTGCCACTTCAAAAACGACTCGGGCAGCGACACCGCTAGCGCGACCAACCCGATCACCCACCACGCCCCACCCGCACCCAACATCCCGGCCTTCGACGGCAGCAACGCCTCCCAAGTTACCCCCGCCCCACACTCCGGACACCCACCCGCCCGCAACCCCCGCAGGTTGTACCCACACGACGGACACGCCACGTCCCGCTCCGCCAACACCTCGGCAAGCGTAGGATCGATCGCGGTTTCATTCTCGGGTTTCGACGCCTCGTTCATCTTGACTCGCGGATCGTAGCAAACCTTTATGCTGTTTAAGAACGCGGCGCATCTCCCATTCGATCAATTCGTCAAACCGCGGGTGGGGCATCGAATCCCCGGTAGCGATAAACCCGTTGGCTTCGTAAAGCTCTCGGGCCGCGCGGTTGTTCGAGGTAACGTGCAGCCGAAGCTCAGCGAGTTCCATACGCTCAGCCCAATCCACAGCAGTATCGAGCAACCGACCGGCAAGACCTAATCGACGCACTGCGGGGTCAACCCATACCGACACCAGCCAACCGCGATCGTGGTGTTCTTGGTCGATGACACACGCAGTGATCCCACAAGCCAAAGTACCCCGCCGCACAACCCAAGTCGCGCATCGCTCAGGATCGGTCCACGTCCGGGCTTTATCACGCCACGCCGATTCATCTAACGCCGACTCAACGTCATAACTAGAACCAAACGCCGTGGGGCTCTCAAACAAAGCCCGCAGCCGAACCTCGCGGAGTTCCGCGTGATCTTCCGCCACAAGTTGAACGATGGCGACCTCATTAGATTCAGAGGCTGCGTTCATCGCGTTCCTTCACGATGCTCTGCAGGAACTCATCTACCGGCACCGCGCCGCGGTCGCCTTCGGTGCGGTGGCGGACGCTGACGGTGCCGGCCTCGGCGTCTTTGCCGCCGACGACGAGCATGTACGGCACCTTGGCTTCTTGGGCCGCTTTGACCTTGCCGTTGACTCGGTTGCTGGAGGTGTCCATGTCGCAGCGGAAGCCGTGCTTCTTGAGCGCCGCGATCAACGTGTCGCCGTAGTCGTTGAACTTGTCGCTGATCGGCAGCACGCGGACCTGCTCGGGGGCGAGCCAGAGCGGGAACGCGCCGTTGAAGTGTTCGATCAGGCAGCCGATGAACCGCTCCATGCTGCCGAAGGGCGCGCGGTGGATCATGATCGGGCGGTGCTCGGCGTTGTCTTTGCCGGTGTAGCTGAGGTCAAACCGCTGCGGGAGCTGATAGTCGACCTGCACCGTGCCGAGCTGCCAGTCTCGGCCGATGACGTCTTTAACGACGAAGTCGATTTTCGGGCCGTAGAACGCGGCCTCGCCCGGCTCCTTGGCGTAGGGCGCGCCCATGCTCTCGGCCGCCGCGATGCACGCCGCCTCGGCCCGGTCCCAGTCGCTTTCGTTGCCGACGAACTTACTGCTGTCGGGGTCACGCAACCCGACCCGGACGCGGTAGTCGTCCATGCCCAGCGTCTCGAAGACGATCTTCACCAGTTCGATACAGCCCATCACCTCGTCGGCAAGCTGGTCGGGCGTGCAGAACAAGTGGGCGTCGTCCTGGGTGAAGCCGCGGACGCGGGTCATCCCGCCGAGCTCGCCGGACTGCTCCCAGCGGTAGACCGTGCCGAACTCGTACAGACGGATCGGCAGGTCGCGGTAGCTGTGTTTGTCTGAGGCGTAGATCTGGATGTGGCCCGGGCAGTTCATCGGCCGCAGCAGGAACCCGTCGATGTCGCCCTCGTTCAACGACTCCGAGAGGTCGGCGCAGGTCGCGCCCTCGTCGGCCAGCTTCTGGATGCTCTCGCGCTCGACCAGCGGCGGGAACTGCGAGTCGGCGTAGTAGGGGAAGTGGCCCGACGTGCGGAACAGGTCGAGCTTGCCGATGTGCGGCGTGAAGACTTCGCTGTAGCCTTGGCGGGTCAGGTGCTCGGTGATGAAGCTCTGGAGCTCTTTCCGGATGACCGCGCCTTTGGGTTTCCAGAGCACCAGGCCCTGGCCGACCTCTTCGTCGATGCTGAACAGGCCGAGCTTCCGGCCGACGACGCGGTGGTCGCGGGCCTTGGCTTCTTCGAGTTGGCTGAGGTGGGTCTCGAGGTCGGCGGGCGAGAAGAACGCGGTGCCGTAGACGCGCTGGAAGCGGTCGAGCGAAACGTCGCCCTTCCAGTTCGACGCGGCGACGGACATGACCTTGAACGCGCCCGGTTGAATCCGCGACGTATTGTCGACGTGGGGTCCCATGCAGAGGTCTTCCCACTGCCCGGACTCGCCGGTGATGTACCACGACAGCGTCGCGCTGCCGTTGGTGATCGCCTTCTCGGCGTTGTCGACTTTGTACTTGTTATTTTCCTCGCCGAGCTTGTCCAAGCCTTCGTCCGATCCCAGCTCGTAACGCGAGAAGGCCCGGCCTTCTTCAACGATGTTCTTCATCTCTTCTTCGATCCGCGCGAAGTCGGCTTCACGGATCGGGGTGTCGAGCTTCATGTCGTAGTAGAAGCCGTTGTCCAGCGGCGGGCCGTAGGCGAGCTGCACGTCGGGGTAGAGGCGTTCGATGGCCTCGGCCATGACGTGGGCGGTCGAGTGGCGGAGCAGGTACAGCGCATCCTTCTCGTGCTGCTCGTCCCGCCACTTGCTGCGGCCCTTTTTGTCCTGCCGGGGCGCAGTGACCACGGCGAGCTCGCAGGCGT
Source organism: Planctomycetota bacterium (assembly GCA_038747275.1). GTDB lineage: Bacteria > Planctomycetota > Phycisphaerae > Phycisphaerales > Phycisphaeraceae > Algisphaera. The sequence goes on from JBCDJW010000002.1 coordinate 43,909, forward strand.
CTTGATCCGTGATCGAAGCGAGGGGCCGGTCGGCGTCAACGAGTTCGCCGTTTACACGGGCACCGATCGCCGCGGCGGCGAGTTTTTCGCCGATCTGCGCGGCCACGCTGCGGGGCGTGGCGTCTTGGGGGGCGTCGAGGACCGTGCCGTCGGGGAGGGAGACTTTCATGGACCGTGGATCATGGCCGATCGGCGGAAAAAAAACAAAGAACCGACGCAAAAAAACGACGCTTCGTGCGTCTTACCTGTGTCGCGGGACCCGCCGCGACGGCCTGCCGGTGACGTGAAGTGTCTGATTCAAAGGAAGTGCAGTTATGGCTTACCCCGTCGTTGTCCGCCGCCGGGCCCTCGAAATGGTCGCCCAGGGAGTCCCCAAGATGCAGGTCGTCCGCGAGCTGAATCTGACCTATTTGACCCTGGTCACCTGGTGTAAGCGGGCCGAGAAGGGCGAGCTGTCGCCCCGCACCCCGGGGCCGAAAAAACATCGGCCCGTCAAGCCGGCAACTCACGCCGCGGCTCGGCCAGCCAGGCCAGCGTCTCTAGCATCCGCTTAGGGCACTGCTCGGCATCGCCGAAAACCGAGTCGCCGACCACCATATTGATGATGACCGCCCGGCCCTGGCCGATCGGCCCGGCCAACGCGCCGGGATATCGGTAATACGGCTCTGACGGGTCGTCGGCCGCCCGCAACGGTTCGTCCCGCAGCGCGATCACGGTGGCGTGCGCCGCTGGCCGGTAGACGGTCCCGCAGCTCAGCAGCGTCACCTCTTGCCCCCGGCCGAGCCAGGGAAACGCGGGGTGCGGGTTTACGACCGTGCCCGGCACCGGGAGGCTGTGACCGACCAGGCTGCCGGGCGTCTTGCCGCTGCAGTACTGCAGCACCGGCGGGCGGGCCAACAGGTATTCGCACAGGTCCGGGTCGTGGGCCGCGCCGTCGCGGGTACACGAGGCGTTGCCCTCTTGGAATAGCCCGACGCCGCTGCGCACCGCTTTGAGCACCGGCCGGACGTACTGAGGCAGGTAGGTCAAACGGTTGGGCATCAGGATGACGTCCAGGGTCTGCAGCGACTCGACGTCGGTGATATCGATCAGCCCGGCGTTGAGCTCGAAGTCGCGGAGCGTCGATTCGACCAGGCCGTAATGCGAGGTCCGCGGCTCGATGACGCCGACGAGCTGGACCCCCGGGTGGTCGATCCACTGGGACGGGCGGGCCTGAAACTCGACCGGGGAGTTGAAGCCGTTTTCCGTGAAGTTGATGTGGTTGATATAGCTCAGGCTCATCCCGACCCGCAGCGGCCGGTCCCAGCCGGGGAAGGCGTCGGTGGCCTCGGGAAACCGGTGGGTCGCGTAGCTGAGGCCGTTGTCGCGGTAGTAGTCGTCCGTCCAGCCGTCGTCCGCCTCCCGCAGGTTCGCGAGGTACACGGTCAACGGCAGCGAGCCGGCCCCGACCACGCCCATCTCCCCGAGCACCGCCGCGAGCTGGTCGAGCGCTTGAGAGCTCCGCCGGCTCAGCGTGGGGATGCTGATATTTTTTTGCAGGGCGATGACCCGCAGCGGCTGGGCCTCGAGGTACCGGCTCACCAAGAGCTCGGCGGCTTCCGAGTCGATCTCGAGCAGCGCCGCCGAGAGCATCCGCCGGACGGCGTGTCCCGACAGGGTGGCTTTAGGGTCGGCGGCGGCGCGGGCGGGCGAATCCACCCAGCCCTCGCGGCGGGCCCGCTGGCGGATCGCCCGGCGGACGTGGTCGATCGCCGTCGTCCGCGCGGTCGCGGTCAGCCAAGCCCCGACGTTGCCCGTGATCTGTTCGCGGTGACGCATGAACTTAATGAAAGTTTCTTGGGCCGCGTCCTCCGCCTCGTGGTGGTCCGAGACCTGGGCCCGGCAGACCGAGAGTACTAGCGACCAGTAGCGCTCGATCACCCGGTCGAACGGATCGTTGCCGGGCAGAGCGTCGGCAGGCCGGAATGGTTCGAATTCTTCGGGCATCGATCGGAGCGGTCTGTCCGCGGGTTGGTGTCTGCGCAGCCTTTCGAAAATAGACGCCGCGTCCCGACGCTTTTTTCAGCCGACCACGGCAGATTTCATCCGGAACGAAGCGGGACCGCAATCAAAACGAACGGTTTCACCCCGGCAACTCACGCCGCGGCTCGGCCAACCACCGCAGCGCATCGCTGACCCACGACAGGTCCTCGGTCCACTGCGGCACGTGCTTAAAACCCCAGATCGTCTGCAGGTAGACCACGCGGCCCCGCCCGCAGTTCCCGGCCACGAGGAACGGGGCCCGGCAACCTTCGGTGCCCGGGATCGTCAGTGCGCGTTCGGCGACCACCACGCTGCCGGGGGTCGGCACGATCGTTGGGCTGCACCCGTCAGAAAGAAAAGTCTGCCCGGCCGTCCAACTCGGCGTCGCGGGGTGTTCGGTCAGGACCTCGATCTGCCCCGCGGTCGCCTTGCCTTCCCAGTCCCCGCACGGCCGGCCCAGATGTTTCAACGCCGGGCATTCGTGATGGCTCGGCTTGGCGTCCAGACTCAACGCCATCACGTCGGGGTGCTGCGTCCCCAGGCGGGCCTTGCCCAGCCAGCCGTCGTTGAAAAAACCGACCCCGCCATCCACCGCCAACCGCAGCGTGTGCAGCACATCTTCCCGCAAGCCGAAGCACAGCCCGACGACGATCACGTCCAGCGTTTTCAGCGATTCGAGGTCGTTCCCGTAGATCAGCCCGTCGTAGAACTCGTAGTCCCGGATCACCCGTTCAACCATGCCCACGTCGTCGGTGCCGGGGTCGATGATCGAGACGAGCTCGAAGCGGGGGTCGGTGACGAAACGCATCATGAACGCCGACTCGTCCTCTTGAGGGAGAAAACCGGGCTTTTCATCGTTGAGCGAGGTAGTCTGGGCGTAGTGGCTGACCAAGGTGCCGACGCGGATAGGCCGGTTCCAGCCGGGGAACGTGAGCTGCGGCTCGCCGTCTTCCTTGCCGTAGGGCTGGGGCCAATGGGTTGCCTGGTGCAGCGTTTCGTGGGTGATCTGATCGACCAGTTGGCGACGGGTCAGGTCGTCGAGCTCGTCGATGCCCATGTCTTTGAGCACTTCAGCGGTCTGGGCGATGCCTTTCTGGAGTTGGCGGTAGACCATCGAGATGCTCTGGCTCTTTTTACCCGCGAGGACCCGCAGCGGCGTCAGGTTCCAGAAACGTTCGGTCAGAAGCTCGCGCATCGCGGGGTCGATCTCGTCGATGGCTTGCGTTAACTTCGCCTGTACCCGATGGCGGCTGGCGGCCGAGGCGTCGGCGGCCGGGGTCTGGGCCAGGTCTTCGATCCGGTCACGCTGACGCACAGCTTTGCGGATGTGGTCCACGCATACCGACCGGGCCGTGGTCTTCAGCCAGGCCCCAAGGTGGCTGCGGATGTTCGGGGCGTGGCGGAGCAGCCGGAGGAAGGTCTCCTGGGCCGCGTCCTCGGCTTCGTGCGTATCCGAGTGGTACCGGCGGCAGACCGACATGACCGTTGGCCAATAGGCTTTGATGATGTGGTCGATAGCCTGACCGTCGCCGTCCCGCAGGTAGCGGATCAGCCGTTCGTCGACGGCGTGGGGCTTGGGTGGGTTCGGTGCTGCCATGGTCTGCCGGACTGTTGATTACTTAGATGAGCCTATCCCGGTGGCTCACTTACTAGAACAAGACGTTCCGGACAGGTTTTTTCTCACCGGCCCCGAATCCCGGCCCAGACCCAGAAAATCGGGATGTTATTGACGCCTACGACAGGCCACCAACCCATTGCCCGACAACGGTCGTCACGGCGTGGCCCGAGACGATCACGCGGTCGCCTTGGACCTCTACCTCTAGCGTGCCGCCGCGGGGCGAGGCCTGGTGGGCGAGAAATTGTGATTTACTTAGTCGCTCGGCCCAGTACGGCCCGAGCATCGCGTGGGCCGAGCCGGTGACGGGGTCCTCGGCGATGCCCGCAGCGGGGGCGAAGAAGCGAGAAGTAAAGTCGGCCGGTCGGCCATCGGGCAGCGTGCCGCCGGGCGCGGTGAGCACAATCCCGTGGGCCGCGCCCCAATCGACCGCCGCCAGCCCGGCGTGATCGGGTTGCCAATCCCGCAACGCCGCCGCGTCCGACCAAACGCCCAGCCACTGATACCCCGCTAGACGCAAATCCGTAAGCGGCAATCCCAGCGCTTCCGCCAGCCCGGCCGGGGCTTCACCGGGCTCCGCGGGTGATGCTGGAAGGTCCATCCCGATCAACCCGTTCTCCGTGAGGGTGCAGGTGAGGATGTCGTCTGCGATCGTGCGGAACCGGATCGGCTGATCGGACGGGACCTGGCCGTGTCGCCACAGCGTGTGCGCCGCGGCGAGCGTGGCGTGGCCGCACAACTCGACTTCAATCATCGGCGTGAAGTAACGGACCCGACGCGGCCCGCCGTTATCGCCCGGCCAGACGAATACCGTCTCGGAAAGATTCATCTCCGCCGCAACCCGCTGCATCCAGTCGGGTCCAGCTTCAACGCTTTCGTCCAGCAGGCACACCCCCGCGGGGTTGCCCGCGAAGGCCCGGTCGGTAAAAGCATCGATCACAAAGAGTTCGGGCTGCACCACAACAGCTTACCCGCGTCTCCGGAATCGCTGCGTAAATCGCGAAAGATTTGGATTATTTGCCTATTTTTCACCGATTTAACGCGGCCCGCGGGGAAGCGGGTTCCGCTATACTGTGACGTTGCGGCGGGGTGGAATCCCCGATGGGCCGACCGGCCCGGCCGCCGCACCACACCCCCGAACCGCCTCCCTCAGGCAGGAGCAATTACGCATGCCGACCGCGCAAATGCCCAATATCACCCTCTCGCACTCGGCCATGTCGGTGCTCGAAGAGGCCCCGTCCGTCACCTTCTTCAGCAGCGTCGACGAGATCGTCGCCGCCGCCGTGCCCGAAGACCAGGCCGACCCCGCCGGCTATTTCACCGTCGGCTACGACGTTAACGGCGAGTTCGTCCCCGAGGTCAAGGTCTGCCGCGTCAAGAACGGCATCGCGGGCAACTACATCGAGCCCTACATGCGACGCCGCGACGCGAACTGCATGTGCATCGCCGACGACCGCGCCACCGATAAGCCCACCTTCAAAGCTCGCTTCGGCAAAGACTTCGAAGAGACCCGGCAAGACACTTTCGCCTGGCTGAAGACCCAGGACCTCGCCTGCTTCTTCTTCAACGCCGGCCGCACCGGCAAGGGCCTGCCCGCCCTCGTGATCGCCCCGGCCAACGCCGGGTTCTTCGCCATGGGCCTCGCCATGCTCCAGGGCATTATCCCCGTCGAAGAGATCGAAAAGCAGGGCGCCGACTACAACCACACCGCGATCATCTACATCGCCCCGCCCTTCCGCCACACCCATTTCGACGGCCAGCAGGTCGTCGTCCACAACCGCCGCGAGGGCCTCCACGAGCTCTACTCCTACAACCTCTACCCCGGCCCGTCGGCGAAAAAAGGCGTCTACGGCATGCTCCTGACCCTCGGCGAAAAAGCCGACTGGACCACCGCCCACTGTTCCACCGTCCAGGTCACGACCCCCTACGACAACACTGTCACCATCATGCACGAGGGCGCCTCCGGCGGCGGCAAGTCCGAGATGCTCGAGCAGATGCACCGCGAGGCCGACGGCCGACTCCGCATCGGCACCAACACCGTCACCGGCGAAAACCGCTACCTCGCCCTGCCCCGCGGCTGCGAGCTCAAGCCCGTCACCGACGACATGGCCCTCTGCCACCCCGAGTTCCAACGCGACGACGTCCGCAAGCTCACCCTCACCGACGCCGAGGCCGCCTGGTTCCTCCGCGTGAACCACATCACGCAGTACGGCACGGACCCCCACCTCGAAAAAATCACCACCCACCCCAAAGACCCGCTGCTGTTCCTCAACATCGACGCCACCCCCGGCAGCACCGCCCTCATCTGGGACCACATCGAAGACGAGCCGGGCGTCCCCTGCCCCAATCCCCGCGTCGTCTTCCCCCGCCAAGACTACCCCGGCATCGTCAACGAACCCGTCACCGTCGACATCCGCAGCTTCGGCGTCCGTTGCCCCCCCTGCACCTCGGACCTGCCGACCTACGGCATCATGGGCATCTTCCACCTCCTGCCCCCGTCGCTCGCCTGGCTGTGGCGGCTCGTCGCCCCGCGCGGCCACGGCAACCCGTCGATCGTTGACGAGGGCGGCATGACCTCCGAGGGCGTCGGCAGCTACTGGCCGTTCGCCACCGGCCGGAAGGTCGACCAGGCCAACATCCTGCTCCACCAGGTCCTCGGCACGCCCGACACGATGTTTATCCTCTGCCCCAACCAGCACATCGGCTCCTGGGAGACCGGCTTCGCCCCGCAGTGGATCGCCCGCGAGTACCTCTCCCGCCGCGGCGCCAACCCCTTCGCCCCCGAAAAAGTCCTCGACTCCCGCTGCGCCCTGCTCGGCAAAACCCCGCGGACCATCCAGGTCGAAGGCCAAACCGTCGGCCACTGGTTCCTCCAGGTCGAGTCCCAGCCCGAGGTCGGCGAAGAAGGCTACGACAAGGGCGCCGAGATCCTAACCAAGTTCTTCCACGACCAGATCCGCAAGTTCCAACACGACGACCTCGACCCCAAGGGCCACGAGATCATCCAGGCTTGCCTCGACGGCGCGACCGTCGCCGACTACGAAAAACTCTCAATCGTGTGAACCAAAACGCATACGCAAACAAGCCCGCGGAAATCGATCCGCGGGTTTTTTTATGCGCTGATTTTTTAGCCCGCAATCACTCGCCAGATTTAACCGGATCGATCCGCTCGACCAACGCCGGCCCGTAGTGGATACCCAGCGGCGGGTGGTCACCCGGCGAGGTCAGCCCCAATAAATCCGCGCATAACCACGCGATACTCAGCCACATCTCCGTACCCATCAGCCCGGGCGTGGCGTCGTCGCTCGTCTCGAACGCGAACCCCTCGTCGGCACGCCAACGCTGGACCGTGTCTTGCAGCCAGCGGGTTGCCACCGCTTTCGCTTCCTCTCTGCGATAGTCCACTTGCTGCAGCGCTAGCCACAGCGGGTGGACGATGTCTAACACGTAACACGCCGTCGACGTGCCGGGCGCGAAAAAACGCTCGTCGTGTGAGTGGGCCAACACCGTGTCGATCGTCCGCTCGGGGTACGGCAGCGGCACGCCCCACTGCGCATACGTCCCGCGCGTCAATCGGTAAAAACCGTTCACCGGCATCAGCCAGCCGTCCGACTCCCGCCGGTTGCCCCACACCCCCGACGCCGGGTCCGCCCGCAGGTTCAGCCAGCCAAATAAGTCGTAGAGCCCACGCCCCGGGCCGCGCTCGACCCGGTCGAGCGCGATCAGGCTGGCGAAGTGATCCACCCACGCCCCGGCCGACCACGCGTTCAGCTCGCGGTACACCTCGTCGAGCGTCTGGTAAAGCGTCGGCGTGTCCATCCGCTGGGCCACGTGTGCCGGGTGCGGCAGTCGGCTGCCCAGACAACGCAGCGCGTAGCCCGCCGCCATCGTCAGGTAAGCGCTGTGCCCGCAGCGCAGCTTCTCCGCCATCGCGGGCGATTCGCCCAGTCGGCCCTCGTCGTAGGGGCTGTGGATCAAACCCGTCTCGGCGTCCTGGGCGGATCGCAGCTTCTCGATCAAACCCTCGGCCGAGAAGCCCGGCACGTCCTGCCCGAACCGCGTCGCCAACTCCACCGCGTCGCACCACGGCCGGAACTGAGGCTCGGCCCCCGGATGGTTCAGCACCGCGCCGTCCACCACGCTCCGCGAAAGCACCGCGGGCAGTTCCTCCCGCACCCGATCAAGAAAATCTTGCCACAAAGAAGACAACGCCGAGTTCGTCGGCGGGCTCTCGGCCCGGCGGGAGCGGATCAGCCGGGCCGGGTTCCCGCCGACAATCGCCCAGTCGGGGACGTCTTTGGTCACCACCGCCCCCGCCGCGACGATCGCGTGGCTGCCGATCGTCACGCCGTCGAGCACCAGCGCGTTGGCCCCGATCCACACGTCGTCGCCGATGGTGATCCCCCGCGTCGTGAGCGGTTGTTGGTGGATCGGCTTGGTCAGGTCGTCGATGCCGTGGTTGAACCCGACGACCTGGGCGTAGCTGGCGATCCGCACGCCGTCGCCCATCGTCACCCGGCCACGGACCGTCGCCCCCGCGTTCGCGGTGCAGTGCGCCCCCATCTCCACGTCCGGGCCGATCTGCGTCTCGCTGCCGATGTACGTTCGCTCGCCGAAACGCAGCCGCTTCACCGCCACCGAACAGTCCGGCGAGATATAAACGTCCGCCCCGAACACGCAGTCGCCCCGCGACCGCAGCTCCTCCTGCCAAGCCGCTTGGTTCGCGCGTTCTTCGTCCGTCGCCTCCCCCAGAAACCGCCAGGGCTGTCGGCCAAATCGATCGTTCGGGAACCGGCTGAAATCTTGCATCGTGAAATTCTCGCTCTGGCGAAAACCCTCCGCAAGGCGATCAGTAATCAATCCCCCCCGCCACTTTGAACGCCCGCAGCACTTCGTCCCGGACGTGGCGGCCGTTGGCCCCGTTAGTCAGGACCACGATCCCGTCCTTCGTCGCGAGGTTGGCGTAGATCAACGCCTTGTACGACTCGTTCGAGCCGGTGTGTTCGAAGACCCGTGTCTCGTCTTCTCCGTTCAATGCGGGGCCGAGTCCGAAGGGGCCCGGCGAAACCTCGGTCATCATGTCCCGTACCAATACCGGGCTGATGAGCCCGCCCGCCTGCCCCTCGTACGCGTCCATCAGCACGATCATCAGTCGAGCAAGGTCGGTCGGCGTCGTCCACAGCCCCGACGACGCCGCCTCGGGCATCGCCTCGTAGCCCCGGGGCAACGCCCGCGGCCGGCCCTGCACATCGTGAGCCTTGGCGATATTGCCGTGCGACGCCGGCAGCGGGTTCTCGAAGCTGCTGCGGGTCATGCCCAGCGGTTCAAACAGCCGTGCTGCCGCCGCTTCCGCGTAACGCCGCCCCGTTACGTCCTCCACCACCAGCTGCGTCACCGTCACCCCGCCCCCGGAATACTTCATCCGGCGACCGATCGGCCGATTAACCCTTACCCGTTTGTTCTTCGCCGGCCCGCGGCCCTCCAAGATCTCTACCGTCGTCGGCAGCTCTTCGCCCGGCTGATAGTCCGCAAAGGCTTGCACCGTCGTCCCCGCCGTGTGCGACAGCAACCGACGCAGCGTCACGTCCCCCGCCCGCGTGTACCGGTTCTCCGGGAAGCCCCAACTCATCAGATATGCCTCTACGTCCCGATCCAGTTCCAGTTCCCCCGCCTCGACCATACCCAGGATCAACGCCGCGTTCACCAGCTTGCTCACCGACGCGACCGAAAACACCGTCTCCGTGTCTACGGGCCGATCGCCGCCCGCCTGCAACACCCCGTACCCCTTCGCCCACGCCAGCTCCCCGCCGCGGATCACCGCTACACTCAAACCGGGAACCCCGTGGCGGGCCATCGCCTCTTCGATCGAAAACAACTTGGGATTGTCTTTCCCATCGACAAAACCGATCCCGTCGGGATTCAGCCGCACCGGCGTCGGAGCCGTGCACGAGACGAATACCATCGCGGACACAACCAAACCCAGGCTCGCGATCGCTTTAAACATACGCAGATCCTTTCACGCCCCGCCCTCAGGAAACACCCGCCGGGAATCATCTATTCGCAGCGGGGCGAAAATTATGCCCGCGAAAAAATACCGGATCATCTGACCGCGTTTTTCAGGAAGCCGAAATTTATTGCCGCCCCGCAGTATGATTTGAACCATGGCCGACTCATCCCCCCGCACCGCGATCGTCGTCGGATTCGGCCCGGTCGGCCGCCTCGTCGCCGAAGGGCTCGCCGACGCCGGGTTCGAGGTCACGGTCCTCGAAGCGAACCTCAAGACCGTTGAAGAACAGAAACTTTTGGGCCGGAGGATCCTTTTCGGCAACGCCTGCGTCGCCGACGACCTCATCGCCGCCGGCATCGAGACCGCCGAGACCCTGGTGCTCACCATCCCCAGCGAAGAAGACGCGCTCACCGCCTGCCGGGTCGCCAACAGCATCCGCCCCGAGGTCTTCATCAGCGCCCGCACCAACTTCGTCAGCCGCGGCATGCTCGCGATGCAGCAGGGCGCCGACCACGTCGTCGTCGAAGAACTCGTCACCGCCGAGGCGATGCGCCAAGCGATCATCGCCCACTGGATGCCCGACTGATTCAGTCGCCCGTCGCGATCTCCGACACTTCGAAATCCAGGTAAGACGCCAGCGGCAAATCCGCCAACCAACGATCGACCGCCGCGCGATCGGGAGCCCGAAACGTCAGGAACGCCCGCCACGCCGGATCGTCCGGCGACGTGAATCGAGCGTCCAGCAGCCGACCATCCCGACGCATGACCGCGAGTTGTTCACGCTCCTGCGGGACCCGCGACGTAAACCCCTCGTCCGGCGGGCCGTCGAAGTTCCGGGTCGCCACGACGTGGTAACGCCGCTGCGAGTCGACGCCGTAGCCGGGGAAATCTTCGAGCCGGGGCAGCGACCGCGGGGTCTCGTCGCCCACCCCGAGCAGGCGTTGACGCAACGTTTCCAAAACCGCCTTGCGATCGTCGTCGCTGCCGCGGGCGGGAGACCATGCGATGAAGGGATCCAACGGCCCGAACCCGTTGAACCAGAACACGCCGTGTTCGATCGGCCGGAGGATATCGTCCATCGACGGGTTCACCCCCCGGCCGCCGTACATGTCCGGCCCGCCGCCGGTGGTCATCAAGACCATCGCCTTCTTGCCCGCACCAATCCCGGTTTCGTACAGCTTCTCGCCGCCGTAGACCCGGACGTAAGCGAACACCCGATCGACCCAGCCCTTCAAAACCGCCGGCATCCCGAACCACCACAGCGGGAAGCTGAACACCAACAGGTCACACTTCTCCAGCAACTCGATGTGCTGCCCCAGCGGCGGGGAGAAGCCGTCGTGCTCCGCGGCGTAGGCCTCCTCGGCCTGCTGCTTGAAGTACTCCGAGTCCGCTTCGGTCGTGAAGTTCCGCCGATCCGATACCGGGTCGAAACCGCTGCGGTAGAGGTCCAGCCAATCCACCTCGTGCCCCTCGCCGGCAAACGTCTCGCGGGCCGTCTCGGCCAACGCCGAGCTGAAACTCTTGGCTTCCGGGTGCGCGTGAACGATCAAAACTCTCATGGCTCAGCTCACAACAAATATTTACAAACTAAATTGAACTCGCCAAAACCCCAAGCGACGTAAGATTATTCCGCGGCGAAAATCTCATCGAAGAATAGCTTCATGTGTCCCCAAGATCGCAGGTCGGCGGCGCGGTCGTACTTGGCGCCCTCGAGTTCGCCGGTGGCGGTGGGGTCGGTGAAGGCGTGGACGGCTCCGCTGTAGATCACCGTCTGCACGTCGACGTCGGCGGCCTGCAACGCGTCGGTAACCCCGATCAGTTGGTCGTTGGTGTAGAACGGGTCGGCCTGGCCGTGGGCGACAAACACTTTGGCGTTGACGTTGGCCGCGTCGTCGCTGTTGCCGCGCGGGGCGAGCAGGCTGCCGTGGAAGCTGACGACGCCGGCGAGGTCGGCCCCGCTGTAGGCGAGTTCGAGGACGGTCGTGCCGCCGAAGCAGTAGCCGATGGCGGCGAGCCGATCGGGGTCGACGTCGGGCTGCTGCTTCAGCATCTCCAGCCCGGCCGCGGCGCGGGCGCGGAACAGGTCGCGGTCTTGGTAGAAGACCCCCGACATCTGGCTGGCCTGTCCGGGGTCGTCGGTATAGACGCCTTGGCCGTACATGTCGAGGACCACGGCAATGTAGCCGAGCTCGGCGAGCTGACGGGCGCGGTGCTGGGCGTATCCGCCCTGGCCCCACCAAGCGTGGGCGACGAGCACGCCGGGCGTCGGCTGACTGATGCCGTCGGGCCGGGCGATGTAGGCCGACAGCTTCACGCCCTCGTGGTTATAAGCGAGCGTGCCCGTCGTGATCGGCGTTGCCGTCGACGGCAACGCAGTAGCCGTCAGAAGCATCACCAGAAAAAACGCTAAGCACGTAACCGACGAACCGGGAAGAGATCTCGACATCAGGGCACTCCGAAGTAGACCGCCGCTGACCGGCGGGAAGAAAAGAAACGACTTGATCCATCACGAAACCACTATCCGCTTTAAAAAAATAGCTTCAAATTCTGCGGCTTAGTCCAAATAAGACGGCGTTCGACGCATATGTGGGACTCAAACCGCAAAATTTATTCCATCTCACATCCTAGATCGATTAAATTGTATACATCTCGATCAGAGAGACGAGATTCTTTACCGTCTGCTTATTTCTTTTCGTGGGAGACATCTGATGTCAGAAAGAAAAATAAATCTGTGGGTAATCTGTGCCTTGTTTGGTTTGCTGGGTAGCGTGTGGGCGACAGACCCGGCCCAAGCCGCTTCGCGTCACGCCATCGGGGACGAAATCAATTTCGTGATGCGGACGACGAAGAACGAACGCTTCACCGCCAAAGACCTCGAGGGCAAGCTCGTCGTCATCGGGTTCTGGGACACGACCGATCCCTGCGTCGACATGATGCCCCTGCTCAAAGACCTCGATGAGCTGTACCGGGCCGAGGGCCTCGTGATGGTCAGCGTCAGCGTCGACCCCGACGCCGCCGCCACCGAACAGGTGATCAGCGATCAAGCGATCGACTGGGTCGTCGTTATGGATAAAGACCAGGACAAGCAGCCCAAACGCGAGTTCTTCACCGGCAGCTACGGCGTGCCCCACACCTTCCTGATGTCTCCCGAAGGCACCCTCATCTGGGAAGGCCACCCCGCCAACCTCGAAATCGAAGTCGAAGAAGCCCTGCTCGATTTCCCCCCCGACCCCGACGCCGAATTCGTCCTCCGCGGCATCATGCCCAAGCAGGACCCGATCGTGACCGCACAGGCCGCCGCCAGGGCCGCGTTCAAACACGATTTCCGTGAGTTCTTTCTGCAAGCCGAGATGTTGACCGCCGACTCCTACGGCCTGTCTGAGGTCAAAGCCTCCGGGCGACAAGTCGGGCGTTACGTCAAACGATTCAACGCCGAGCAGAAAGAAAACTACGAGCTGTATCGCTCGACATATCCCGAAGTCGCTGCGTCGATCGAGGCCTGGGTCGCCGCGTCGGAACTCAGCATCTCCGACGCCGACGACGGCGGCGCGAACGTCAACCCGAAGCTGGTCGCGAGCAGATTCAGACAGGCTGAGAAAGCCGAAGCGCGGGGCGACGAAGTGAAAGCCTACGAGCTCTACCGCTGGATCGTCGACCGCGCTCCGAACAGCGACGAAGCAATGCTCGCCCAGGACGTCGTGATGATCCTCGAAGACGACCCCGACTTTATGGCCAAATACAAAGCCGCAGAAACCGAAGACCAAGCCGCCAAGCTGATGAGCATGGCCCGTAACTTCGCCGCCGCGGAGATGAAAGAAAAAGCCGAGGACGCCTACCGCAAAGTTATCGAACAGTTCCCCGATACCGAAGCAGCCAAAGAAGCCGCCCGACTACTGGGCAGTTGACCCAGCCCGCTGAAACCGAAGCCGCCAAGCCGCTCCGCTCCCGGGGCGGCTTGTTTTTTACGCGGTATCCGTCGACGCAACGGTTGGTCGATAACATGATGCGACGCCGTGGGCGACGAGCCGCGGCCGCAGCCCGTGTTTCTTGTGAGGCCACCGCGTGCTTTCGATGAAAGAAGTCAGCCGACGCTGCTCCCGACGCAACCCGGTTAACCCTTGGGCTGCGGTGTGGCTGCTCGCGCTCGGTTTCGTAGCCGGCTCGGCCCACGCCGGGCTGGAGAACGACATCCGCCAGATCCTCGCCGGCGCGTCGCTCGGAAACACCCGCGCCGCGGTCCTGCTCGTCGATCTCCGCACCGGCGAAACCCTCGTCGAGCTCGACGCCGACCGGCCGATGGTCCCCGCGTCGAACATGAAGCTCATCACCACCGCAGCCGCGCTCACCCGTCTCGGCCCCGACTTCAAGTTCAGCACCCGGCTATCGTTGGTCAACCCTCCAAACGCAGACAACGGCCGACCCGCGTCCACACTCCCATCCCTGCTCATCCGCGGCGAGGGCGACCCCGCCTTCGGGGACCCGGTCCTGCTCGCCCAAGCCGGCTTCGAGGTCGACGACCTCATCGACATCTGGGTCAAGGCCGTCGTCGACACCGGCCAGGAACGCTTCGACCGCCTCATGCTCGACGACCGCATCTTCGACCAGGCCCGCGTCCACGACGATTGGCCCCGCGACCAGCTACACCGCTACTACTGCGCCCAGATCGGCGCGATCAACTTCCACGAAAACCTCCTGGCCGTGCTCCCCGTGCCGTCGGACAACCTCGGCCAGACGCCCGTCGTCCAGCTCTTCCCCTACTACCCCAACCTCCGCACCCAGAACCGCGCGACCACCGGCCGGGTCGACGACTTCCGCATCCAACGCGCCCCCGACAGCAACCGCTTCGTCTTCCTCGGCAGCGTCCGCAACCGCCGCAGCCAGCCCTACCGCGTCACCGTCGAAGACCCCGCGATGTTCTTCGGCGAGTTCTTCCGCCACAAGCTCCGCCAGGCCGGCGTCCGGGTCAACCGCGTCGTCCGCCTCAAGCCTGCAGAGGTCATCGACGACGAAAGCACCGAGGTCCTGCACCAACTCAACACCACCCTCGCCGGCGTGATCGACCGCACCAACCAGGACTCGCAGAACATGTTCGCCGAGGCCCTGCTCAAACGCATGGGCCACGAGCTCACCGGCGAGCCAGGTAGCTTCAAGAACGGCACCTCGGCGGTCCGCCTGTTCCTACGCGACCGCATGTCGTCCCGCGTCGGGCTGACCGCGGTGCGCGTCGCCGACGGGTCGGGCCTGTCGAAGAACAACCGGGCGACCGCCCGCGTGCTCGTCGAGGTGCTGCGCAGCATGCGTGAAGACGCCACACTCGGGCCGATCTTCGCCGCCTCGCTGTCCCACGCCGGCCACACCGGCACGCTCCGCCAACGCCTCCGCGACCTACGCTCCGACGTCTACGGCAAGTCCGGCTACCTCGGCGCCTCGGCCGACTACGCCTCGACCCTCTCGGGCTTCCTCGTCCGCTCCGACGGCCGGACCTACGCCTTCGCGATGCTCTTCAACGGCTTCCGCCCCCCGCTGACCAGCACCCGCATCAAAGAAGTCCAGGACCAAGTCCTGACCAAGATCGACGAGTCGATCTCGCGCGTCCGCAACTGATCGCCGTGGTGGCTTGCGTTAATTATCAAAGAGCGAACCCGCGTTCCCCGCTCACCCTTCGCCGTGGCCGGCTTGGGGTGGGCGGTTGGGTTGTGGTCTTTCGTTGAACCGCGAAGGCGCGGAGGACGCGAAGCAAGGCAGAAAACGATTTGTTTCTTAAATCAATCCGATGTCTTGTTTCTTCTTCGCGCTCTTCGCGTCTTAGCGGTTCAACTAAAAAAACCACAACCCGTGAATCACGGGCCCTCGACCAACGATGACGGGCTTCGATCTCGGTCCTGCCTGGCAAGGTAGGGATTGCCTAAGATCGCCACGTCCCGTCATGGACGTCAGTCCGGTACACCCAGATATGAGCGAGCTTGGTGCCTTGCCTGCGACCTTCTCGCTTGCCACCGGGGTCCGACTACTAGGGGGCGAAACGACGAGTTTGTGCGCGAAAATCGCGAGATTTTCGGTCGCACGGTGTTGCAAGATGCGTTTTGACCGAGAGATAAATTTTTTTCGCTGGAGCCGATTTTTTTGAATAACGGTTTTATTTGGTGCGCACAAAAGCGTCGGCAATTGCCGCTTCGACGCGACCCACCCGGCTACAGTGTCACGAATCCGCAACGTCTTTCGTTTCCGATCTTCAACTCTTTGAGAACCCCCGCATGAACTACCGCGTCCTCGGCCGTACCGGCGTCAAAGTCCACCCCCTCTGCCTCGGCACCATGAACTTCGGTAGCTACAGCTCCCCGGAAGAATCGCACGCCATCCTCAACGCCTACACCGACGGCGGCGGCAACTTCGTCGACACCGCCAACGTCTACAACAACGGCCAGAGCGAATCCATCATCGGCGACTGGATGGCCGACACCGGCAACCGTGACGAAATTATTCTGTCGACCAAGGTCCACGGCCCACGCGGCGAAAACGTCAACCACGCCGGCAACCACCGCTGGCACATCGTCCGCGAGGTCGAGGAGTCGCTGAAGCGGCTGAAGACCGACCGCATCGATATCTACCACATCCATCGCCCCGACCCCGACACGCCGATCGACCAGACGCTGCGGGCGCTCGACGACCTGGTGCGTTCGGGCAAGGTGCTGTACCTCGCCAGCTCGACCTTCCCCGCCTGGGAGTTGGCCGAGGCCCACTTCGTCGCCAAGGAGCTCGGCACCGCCCGCTTCGACGTCGAACAACCCCCGCTCAACATCATCGACCGCCGCACGGAAAAAGAAGTCCTGCCGTTCTGCCGGCGGTACGACGTGGCGACGATCACCTGGGCCCCGCTCGCCCGCGGCCGACTCGCCGGCAAGTACACCCGCGGCGGCCGATCGATCCCCGAAGGCTCGTACTACGCCAGTAAGGGCAAAGACGACTTCCCCCCCAGCCAGTGGCCGGTCATGGAAGGCGTCGACAAGTTGGCCGACCAGCGCGGCTGCACCAGCAGCCAGTTCTCCATCGCCTGGTGCTTGTCCGTCCCCGGCGTCACCTGCCCCATCCTCGGCCCCCGCACCGCCGAGCAGGTCGTCGACAACCTAGGCGCCGCCGACATCGAACTCACCCAAGCCGAAAAAGACGCCGTCGACAAATTAGTCCCCCCCGGCGAACTCTGCCGCGACGCTGGGCTGGGTGAAGTGCCGAGATAGGGTGAGAAATAGTGTTATGTATAACTAAGTCCGCACTCATCTTGTGCTAATGCAGATTACTGTTAATCTCTATCCAATTCGGGAGCCATTGGGGCCACCGGGGACCATTTCAGACTGATATCCATGGGGTACACATGAAGTCTTCGTTTCTTACGTTCTGCGTTCTTATTGTTCTGGGTGGATGCGCGGTTGAAGGTACCGGCATTACTCGATTTGGCGGTATCGAAGAGTCCTATCACCCTTTAGGGGAAACCGTCACTGTTACTCCCACGATCGAGAATAACAAAAAACCAACGAAAGAATTCGCCGGTGCCGCTGCAGCAGTCGTCGGTTTCGCTGTCGATTACGTTGAAGAAAAACTTCGCGAAGAAGCAGCCCGCCATACCCAGCAGTACTCGGGTACGTGCTACGCACAGGTTGCCAGTGGCAACTACCTCTCCAGCTTCACCGTCAAGCGCATGGCGAAGATCAAAGGTAAGGGTGATCCACAGCTTGCTTCTGAAGCAGTGTTCAATCTGACACCGGTCGCCGGTCGCATGTTCCGCATCGACCTCATTAGCGTACAGGTGGACTGGGCCAAAGCAAAAGTTGTCTGGGGTGAAGAGGAGATCGATATAGATTACACGCTCTCGGTTGAGGGTATATGGACTGCCAATGGGGTACTGCAGAAGCACAATCTCTTAACGGGTGGCAGCGTCGGTGTGCGTGGATACGATATTACCCAAAGCCCCCTACTGGACGATTCGCCCAAGCCCGCTGGATACGTGTTCCTGCCCGAAGGCAAGGACATCAAGGACTTGGTTCTGAACGTAACGGTCGCTGTCTCTGAGCGCGACGCATCCAAGGCAGCGGAACTCTACGTCAATGGCGCAGACCTGCTGCGGGACAACAAGGACGATATTGTCGGCGCGGTTGTTGGCGACTCTGGCGATGCGGATGCCGACGACGCGGACAAGTAAACCTGATTGAATGGAGTTGATCGTAGCGTGATCAATCGCTCATCAGTGATTGATAGATATCTCATACACCCCAGACACAGAGCGGTTAGATGAAAATACTGATGCCGATTCTTGCGGTGGCCATCACCTTTTCCGCCATTATTACTTTCGGTAGGACAGAAGCGTTCGCCGATGAACAAGAGCGTGAGCTGTTCGAACAATCACAAGAGATACAGCTCGAGAGAGCGACGGAAATACTGGAAAAATTCGCAGAACAGCAAGAACAACCCCTAGCCGACCCAGACAAGGTACGGGATGTCAGCATCTTCTTGGAGCGACTGAACCGACCCAGTTTGAACGAGATCCGTGCCTCGACTCTACGGATCATCGATAACGCATCAACTGCTACCGGCGAGAAAGACTTGCCGAAGCTCGAAACGCTGAGCCTAGCCGAGAAGTTAAACGCGAAGGAAGTCATACTGGACAAGGCCGATTTCCTACCAGCGTTCTTTGTGGTCGAAGCCGCCAAGAGACAATCGCATATCGGGCGTGTCATTTTTAAGCAGAGCTATGTGCACACGGATGATGAGGACAGGAAATTCGTGTTCTATCCCGGCGACGCGTGGGGGACCTGCTTTCTCGTTGCGCCGAACATCATTATGACGAACAACCATGTGATTGAGAGTAAAGAATTTGCACAAGCGAAGATTCGTGTCCAATTTAACTACCAGCGTAACTCGGACGGAACGCTGAAAGATTCAGTTCATTACAATCTCGCGCCAAGCCTGTTTTTTCATACGAATAAAGTGCTGGACTACACGCTGGTGGGTGTGAGTGCTGGTACGGAGAATGATCCGCTGTCGGGTCCGCCCGGTGGACACTGGGGCTTCTACCCTCTCGCTCACGCGTTGGGCCCGCAGGCGATCACGCCGTATGAGGGGATGGCGATGAATATCATCCAACACCCGAACGGCCGCCCCAAGGAGATAGCGATCCATAATAACAAGCTCGATCGCGCGTTGGGCGAGCATTTCTTGGTATACACCACCGACACTCAGTCCGGATCATCAGGCTCGCCGGTTTTTGATAATTCATGGACCCTTGTCGCACTTCATCACGCACCCGGCGAAGTGAAAGATGACAAGTGGGTCAACAATAGGGGCATCAGGATCCGCTCGATCATCAACGACTTACTTAGCAGCCTGTCGGCCGAACAGCTCATGCAACTCGGTTTGTCGGAGCCCTGAACGGCACATGACTTTAAGTGTTGCGCTATGATTCCGCGTGCTTGCAAACATCAGTTGATGCCTCGCTGCCGTCTACTCGGGCGGTTTTTTCTTTCCCCTATTTACTCTTGATAAAAAATATTATTAAGAGTTATCGAATTTGAAATTATGTCTCCTATCCAAGTAACGTTTACAAAACTCGAGGGAAGGGTAGTAGCTCGTTGTTGATTTATTCGCGAATTATGACCTCGTCTTTACGAGCGATATTTGATGGATCAACTCTTGGGGTTGATACGGTTTTACGATCGGGTAGCGACTCGTTTTGTTTCGATTATTCGGCATCGTCTTCGATCGGGCCGAGGGTGGCTTGGTAGTAGCCGAAGCCGGTGGCGTTACCGGTGCCGAAGAAGGAGACGGTGTAGCGGTCGGCGGCGGGGTCGAGTAGGTCATCGACAACCTGGGCGCCACCGACATCGAACTCACCCAAGCCGAGAAAGACGCCGTCGACGAATTAGTCCCCCCCGGCGAACTCTGCCGCGACGCGGGGCTAGGCGCCGTCCCGCGATAATCTGTAAACCGCTAGTGCGTAAACCACGCGGTTTGGTTACGTTAAGGGTCTAAGGAGCGTATTCAGAAGACTCTAACTTGGGGGTAACCACCGTTGAAAAAGAAAAGGACCTACGCACTCGCTAAAGCTCTATTGAGTATTGCTTGTTTAGTTACCGCTCCATTTTTGAATGCCCAGACACCTGTAGAACCATCCTCCGCAGAGGATGTAAGTACTCGTAACAATGTGTGCTGCCAGTTCCTGCGTAACTGGCTCGGAGAGGACCGACAAGGTTGGGAACCTGTCGGAGTAATGATTTTCCATGAGAACGATGGAACGTTCATCAAGCCCAATGCAAATGCGGATCGGCACTATACCGCTGGGCAAGGCATCACGGTTGGATGGAGACATCAGGATTCTGATCCGATCGCGAATGCATTAGGGATCGAGGCCGAATCGACGGCGGTCGGGTTGACCTTCGTGCAACAGATTTTTACGCCAACCGATTTTGATGCGCCCTTCCCCCCCGATAACGACCGGCCCCACGCGGGGTATCTCTATCTAGGTGGCTTTTGGCAACGTCAAGAACAAAATCACTTCGACCATTTTGAAATCGACCTCGGCGTTGTGGGCCCTTCGTCGTGGGCTGAAGGGGCGCAAGAATGGATCCACGACATACGCGGTCTGCGTGACCCGGACTGGAGAACTCAGCTGGGGGATGAACTTGCCGTCAATTTCAGCTACCGCAGAAAGTGGCGGACTACTGCTTGGCTTAAGGATTCTTGGGCTGTGCAAGCCATCCCCGAAATCGGGGTGGATGTTGGCAATGTGTACCGCCGTGCGCACGCGGGGCTAGTCCTACGAGGGGGGTTCAATATCCCCGATGACTTTGGCCCCGCAGAATTGATCGACCCCGGTGCTTTAACCGGCCGCGGGTTAGACGGTACATCCAAATGTTCTTTTTACGTCTTTGCGAAAGCCACCGGACGGTATGTGGAATGGAATACTTTTATCGAGGGTAGTAACACCCGCAACCCCAGTCGATCGGTATCGCTGGAGCCATGGTTAGGCGAGCTCTCGGCTGGCATCGCTTTAGACTTTCGTCCATACGATGGTTGCACCGTAGGTTTAACATACAGCCAAAGGTATTACACAAGAGAATTCGAAGAACAAACCACCGATGACAGCATCGGGGCGGTTGCTATTCGCCTCCGCTTTGACCTGTAATTGATCCTGGTTGGAGTCAAAACACCGGCGACGAACCCTGTATTTCTTGTTTCATATGTACCAAACCGACATCTGGCACCAGAACTTGGCGCGGTGGGCTTCGCCGTCCCATTCGTGGTATTGGTGGGGGATGCTTTTGCGGTGGAGGGCTTCGCTGAACTCGCGGTTGTTCGCTAAGAACGCGTCTTCTTTACCGATCACGATCGTGATGTCGAGTTTACGGAGTTGCTCCAAACGCTCGTGGTCTTCGAGGCGGGGGATGAAATGGCTGGGGGCGTGGTGGTAGACCAGGTCGTCGTAGTGGCCGTCGAGTAGGTCGCGGAAGCTGCCGGTGTTGAGGGTGGGGTCGTAGCGGCCGGAGAAGGAGATGATGCGGGAGAAGTATTGGGGGTGGCGGAGGGCGAGGGTCATGGCGTGGTAGGCGCCGAAGCTGCAGCCGTGGGCCCACATCTCGATGTGGGGGTTGAGCTTTCTCGTTAACGGCATGACTTCGCGGAGGACGTATTCCTCGTAGGCCCGCTGGCGGCGCATGCGGTCGGCGGGGTTCATCCAGGCGGCGTAGAGCGCTTCGTCGTCGATGGAGTCGAGGCAGAAGAGTTGGAGGTCACCCGCTTCGATACGGGGGCGGAGGGTGTCGACGAGACCCCAGTTTTCGTAGTCGAAGAACCGGCCGACGCGGGTGGGGAAGACGAGGACCCGCGGCCCGGCGTGGCCGAAGGCGAGCAGCTCCATGTCGCGGCCGAGTGATTCGCTGGGCCAGCGGTGGTATTCCCGCTGCATGGGGTCCTCTCGGATGGGGAAGGGCGATCTCGGGTCGGCGGACAATTAAGCGGTCAGACTCCGGCGGGTTGGGAGAGCCAAGTGACGTCGTCGCGGACGGCCTGGGCCCAGAGTCGGTAGCCGGCGGGGCTGAGGTGCAGGCCGTCGTCGGCGAAGAGTTCTTGGCGGGGTTGGCCGTCGGGGCCGAGCATGCGGTCGTAGATATCGACCCAGTCGGTGCCGGGGCGGGCGCGGACGGCTTCGCGGGTCCAGGCATTGACCTTGCCGATAGCCTCGCGCATCTCCCAGCGGGCGGGGCTGGGCTTGATGCTGATCCAGGCGACGGGGACGCCGGGCAGATCGGCGTCGATTTTTTTCATCAGGGCGTGGAAGCTCTTGAGGATGGCTTCGGGGGATCGGCCGTCGCCGAGGTCGTTGTCGCCGGCGTAGACGACCAGGCCGGCGGGCCGAGCGGGGAGGACGAGGCGTTCGAAGAAGTGGTCGCAGGCTTCGAGGGTCGAGCCGCCGAAGCCGAGGTTGGCGGTTCGGGTGTAGGGGAAGTCTTGGGCGAGGGTTTGCCAGAGGCGGATGGACGAGCTGCCGTAAAACACCACGGGGCCGGCGGGAAACCGGGGGGCCAAGGCCGACTCGCGGCGGGCGACCGCGTCTGCGACATCGTCTTCGTACCACTGCATGGGTTTAGCGTAGCAGCGCCGCGGAGTCGAGGACGGTCGGAGACACCGTTAGCTGGAGTATCACTCCCGGCGTGGTTCTTCGGGAGATCAACAACGGCTAGTCGGATCAATCCATAGTCTGAGCCTAGAAATAAACGTTGATGAATCCAACGCCGCGTGTTTTACGAACCGTAAGACGATCCTGATCCCCCACACGTCTGCCTGCTCCGAGTACGCCGCCATGAACTTTCGATGCTTCCTATTGGCTTTGGCCGTCCCCGCATTGGTCTGCGTTCTGCCGATCAGCTCGGCTTCTCCTTCCCCCGACGTTGCGGATGACCGCGGCAGCGGTGGGCGTAGCAGCGCGGACATAGCTGCGGACGCTGTCCTTTTGACCGACTTTACGGAAGACCGGCACAACGACCGCTGGGCGGTGGTCAACGACAACGTTATGGGTGGACGGTCCGAGGGGTACCTGGCGTTCACCGACCCCGAGGGGGGCGTAATGGCCATGACCGGCGACATCAACACCAACGGCGGCGGCTTCACGTCCGTGCGAATGCGGGTCGATGCCGAGCTATTTGAGTCGGAAGCGGATGCTTCGGTGCTAGAAGAGCTGCGGGCGGTGCGGCTGCGGGTCCGGGGGGACGCGGCGTCGCTGGGTAAGCCGTTTGCGCTGCGGCTCGAAGACGACGTGCCCCGGTCGCGGCGCATCAACTTCCGGGCGTTGCTGCCGCTAGACCCCGAGGCGGAGCCGGGGGACTGGCAGACCGTCACCGTAGCCGTCGAAGACCTGCAGCCCACCCACCACGGCCGACGCCTCAACCCCAACGATTGGGCCCCGCTCGATACCGCGAGGCTTGCTCGCGTCGGCCTCATCCTTAACGACGTCGCCGACGGCCCCTACCGCTTCGAGGTCAAGCGGATCGAACTCTTGCGCTAAACGTCTTGATGCCGAGACCGGAAGCCGTATTTAACTTGATACGGCTGCAGACTCACAAACCGCCGACACGGACTCCAGATGCTTCACGGCGTTGGTGGCCTCTCGTTTCGATAATTTTTGCGTCAATTCAACCAGAGCTTCGCCGAAGGGTCGGTATACCGCGGCGAGTTCTTTGAAGACTTTCGGTTCCATGTAAATCAGTACGGCTCTGCGGTCGTCCGGGTGCGGCGAACGTCGGATCAAACCACGTTGCTCAAGGCGGTCTAGCAACGCGGTCATGCTTCCGCTCGTCAGGCCGAGGTGCTGCCCGATCGCTTTGGGCGTTAGGGGGCCGTGCTCCAGGCGGTTCAGGCAGCGTAGATCGTTCCGAGAAATACCCGCGGCGGAAGCCGCTTTGGCGTCGAGTTGGTCGATGGCCGCGTGGAGACGTCGGCACGCCGAGACGAGGCCGTAGGCGTCCATCGGGCCAGATTGATCGTGATTCTTTTTTTTTGGCATGTTGATTTTATCTTGATTATCAATATACTTGATGTTCAATCTATACGCGAGGGCCGCATGCTATTGATTTCGATTTCCATCTTGATGGTCGCACTGATAACGGTTGTTTTGCTCACCCCCCGCGTGGTCGAGTACGTCGAGGTTACTGATATTAAAGGTCCGGCAGACAAAATATACGACGCGATCCGCTTTCAGCAGGATCTGATGAAGTGGTCGGCCTGGCCGACAGAAACCGGGTCCGATTGCCGCGCAGAAGGCGATGACGGAGAGGTCGGCGCTCAGACCGTATTTCTGAACAAGAAAGGCGAACGCTTTGGGTTTCAGGAAGTCACGGCGATGGATGCGGGACGGAGCGTATCTTTCAGGCTCGAAAGCAAAGGCCCGCCGCACCGGCCGAGACTGTCTTTCTACCTTGTCCCGGTCACCGCGGAGAGCACGCGGATCGTCTTGGTCTTCCGCAACGACATCACCCCGCCATTCCATGTGGTCTTGCGTCTGCTGGGTATTGTCCGTTGGACTCGCGAGATGCACCGTAAGGACCTGGAAGGCCTGACACGTTTCGTCGAACGTTCCGAGGATTATCGCGGCACGCCTCTCGCCCCGGCCGCCTAGAAGCTTTATGGACTATTACCCGTACCGGTTTGAGGCACCCATCGAGCGTTTCGGTGTAGGTAAAAAACGCGTGATCTGGTACACGGTCGTGTTCCTGACCAAAGAAATCCAAGAAGTCTTGCCGTTCGCAAAATACCCGCGGCTGCGGGTCGAAGGCGAAATCCAGGAAGTCCCGATCGAGAACGCGTTCATGCCCACGGGCGACGGGCGTTACTACCTGATCGTCTCGCCCGGGGTGATGAAAGAGGCGGACGTTGAAGCCGGAGACGAAGTGCGTGTCCTGTTTCGGATCGCGGACCAAGACCGCGTGGAAGTACCGCAAGCTCTCCAACAAGCCATCGACGAAGATCAACAAGCAGCAGAAGCGTGGGCGGCGTTAACCCCGGGCAAGAAAAGAATGCTCGCCCAACATGTCATCTCGGCCAAAACGCCGAAGACCCAAGCAAAAAGGGTAGCGGAGTCGTTGCAAGCTTTGATCCATCATCAAGCGGACCTTCGAGCGTGGCGACGGCATCGCGGCTGACCTAGCGTGTGTAACAGGGGAACCCAAGCGGTACCGAGACCAAATCGATAGGCCGCAGACAGTGCGGTCGTCTTCCGGTGATCAGGCGCACTAAAGAAAAGAAACAAACCGCAATTTCCCAACCTGGGGGCCGCAGGTTTTACAGATGTAGGTTCGGCCCTTGGCGGGCTTGGGGTGGCGGTGGTGGGTGGTTTGGCAGCCGGGGCAGACGGCTTGCCACTTGCCTTCGGGGGCGACGGCGGTGGTGTTGAGGCGGTGGGGGTTGGCGCCGATCTTGAGGCAGGTGGCTTGCCAGGCGGGGCCGTGGGGGCGGGCGGCGTGGGCGTGGTTTTTCGCTCTCGTCCTTGCCGTTGAAACTTCCGGGGGCACTTCCGGGGGGGTGAGGGCGTGGGCGATTTCGTGGAGGATGACGTCGCGGATTTCGGATTCGTCGTTGCGGGCGACGAAGGGGGCGGAGAGTTCGATGCGCTTCGTGGTGTAGTTGCAGAGGCCGAGGGTGCGTTTGCGTTGGTTGAAGCGGAAGGTCCAGCCGTCGGCGGTGAGGCCGTGGGTCTGCATGAGGGCGTGGGCGAGTTGGCCGGCGGAAGGCAGGTCCATGGGGGGAGTGTAGCGTTGCGATCTGCTATATCGCTCGAAAGCTACGCCGGCGATAAGACCCGGCGCGGCAGCGGGAACGTGGGAGGTCGTTACGCCTTGCGCATTTGTTCGCTTAGTACCGCAACACCGAGTTCCAGGCGTTTGACTTCACGGAGCACGCGATTACGGTTTGAACGCATGTAAAACCAGAGCTTGATGAAGCCGTTTGCGAGGCCGAAGAAAAGCGCAGAAGCCGCCCAGATCACCGTCATCCTCAAGTCGTCGGCACGGAACATGTTCACAACCGAAACGATAAACATGATCCCCGCCAAGACGGTATCGAACAACAACATCACAAGCAGTGGGCGCGACCAACCTGTAAACGCGCCGCCGAGTTCTTCACGAATCGTGTCGCGGGGGATGACCACGTCGGCGGTATCTGAGCCGAGCGATTCTTTGAGCAGGTCGTCGAGGTCGTTCATGATTGGACTCCTTTTAAAAACGGTTTGAGGTTCTGTCGCGCGGTGTGCATGCGGCTCTTCACCGTGCCGCGCGGGATGTTCAGGGCGACGGCGATCTCGGCGGTCGAGAGGTCGTCGAGGTAATGCATCGAGAGCAGCGCGCGTTGATCCACGGGCAGCTTCTGCAGGGCGGTTAGGACACGCTTCACCCGGTACCGGGTTTCTTCGGCGGAGTCCGCTTCGTTCACGGCGGCCAAGTCATCGGGCAGCGGCGCCCTCCGCTTGCGGTTGCGCGACTCTTTGCGGATCCAGTCGATCGCTTTGTGGTTCACGATGCGGTACGCCCAGGCGGGGAACGCGGCGGGGTCGTCGAGGCGGGGTAGGCGTTTGAGGATGCCGACCCAGGCTTCCTGGCTGACGTCGCGGGCGGCCTCGGCGTCACCGGTGATATTGCGGGCGTGACGCCAGAGGCGGGTGTGCCAGCGATCGACCAGCCGGCGGGCCGCGTCGGCCTCGCCGTCCTGGGCCGCGAGCACCAGCCATTCGTCCGCGATTCGTTGGGGGCTTACCATCACCCATAGAGTCGCCGAACCCGGCCGGCGGTTCACGGCGGCGCAAAGAAAAAACCCAGCGGAGTCGGGAAGACTGCCGCCGGGCTTCCGGGGGTCGGGGTTGGGTAGCTCGTTACCGAACTGTCAGAAATATAGGCACGGTCCAGCGGGCCGGCTACGGGGTGTTTACCTGATCTTTCAATTTACCTCGAAACGGTCGAGGTTCATGACCTTGTCCCAGGCGGCGACAAAGTCGCGGACGAACTTTTCGTTGGCGTCGTCACTGGCGTAAACCTCTGCTAAAGCTCGTAGTTGTGAATTACTGCCGAAGACGAGGTCGGTGACGGTGGCGGTCCATTTGAGGTCGCCGGTGGCTTTGTCGCGGCCCTCTAAAAAATGTTCGCAGCGGGGCGAAACTTTCCAATCGGTGCCCATGTCGAGCAGGTTGACGAAGAAATCGTTGGTCAGGGTCTCGGGGCGGTCGGTGAAGACGCCGAGCTTGGACTGGCCGGTGTTGGCCCCGAGGACGCGGAGGCCGGCGACGAGGACGGTCATCTCCGGGGCGGTCAGGGTCAGGAGGTTGGCCTTGTCGACTAAGAGCTCGGCGGGTGAGCGTTTGTGGTCCATGTGGAGGTAGTTGCGGAAGCCGTCGGCCGAGGGCTCGAGGTAGCCGAAGGAGTGCAGGTCGGTGGTTTCCTCGGTGGCGTCGGTCCGGGCGGGGGTGAACGGCACGGCGAGGTCGTGGCCGGCCTTGCGGGCGGCTTCTTCGACCGCGGCGCAGCCGGCGAGAACGACGAGGTCGGCGAAGGAGACTTTCTTACCGCCTGACTGCTTCGCGTTGAAGTCGGCCTGGACCTTTTCGAGGACGGGGATGACCACGGCGAGGACGGCGGGGTCGTTGGCGTCCCAGTCTTTTTGCGGGGCGAGGCGGATGCGGCCGCCGTTCGCCCCGCCGCGCATGTCGGTGCCGCGGAAGCTGGACGCGGCGGCCCAGGCGGTGGCGACGTATTGGGAGATCGACGGGCCGGCGGCGAGGAGGGTGGCCTTGAGTTCGGCGATGTCGGCGTCGTCGATCAGCTCGTGGTCGACCGCGGGGACGGGGTCTTGCCAGAGCTGCGGCTCGGGGACTTCGGGGCCGACGAGGCGGACGTGGGGGCCCATGTCGCGGTGGGTCAGCTTGTACCAAGCGCGGGCGAAGGCGTCGGCGAACTGGTCGGGGTTTTCGTGGAAACGGCGGGAGATGGGCTCGTAGATCGGGTCCATCCGCAGGGCCATGTCGGTGGTGAACATGATCGGGGCGCTGCTCTTGCCGTCGCCTTGGGCGTCGGGAACCATGTCGGCTTCTTCGGGTTTGGACGGGACCCACTGCCAAGCGCCGGCCGGGCTCTTGCCTAAGTCCCAGTCGTATTTGAACAGCATGTCGAAGTAGCCGTTGTCCCACTTGGTGGGGTTGGGGGTCCAGGCGCCTTCGAGGCCGGAGGTGATGGTGTCGTTTCCGCTGCCGGAGCCGAAGCGGTTGTTCCAGCCGAGGCCCTGGGCTTCGATGGCTTCGCCCTCGGGGGCGGGGCCGACGTACTCGGCGTCGCTGGCAGCGCCGTGGGCCTTGCCGAAGGTGTGTCCGCCGGCGATGAGGGCGACGGTCTCTTCGTCGTTCATAGCCATGCGAGCGAAGGTCTCGCGGATGTCGCGGGCGGCGGCCATCGCGCTGGGCTCACCATTTGGCCCTTCGGGGTTGACGTAGATCAAGCCCATCTGGACCGCGCCAAGCGGCGTCTCGAGCACGCGGTCGCCGGTGTAGCGCTCGTCGGCCAGCCATTCTTTTTCGGGGCCCCAGTAGACGTCTTCTTCGGGTTCCCAGACGTCGGCCCGGCCGCCGGCGAAGCCGAAGGTCTCCAGGCCCATCGACTCGAGTGCGACGTTGCCGACCAGGATCATGAGGTCGGCCCAGGACAGCTTCCGGCCGTACTTCGCCTTGATCGGCCAGAGCAGGCGGCGGGCCTTGTCGAGGTTGGCGTTGTCGGGCCAGGAGTTCAGGGGCGCGAAGCGGTGCGACCCCGAGCCTGCGCCGCCGCGGCCGTCGAAGACGCGGTACGTGCCGGCCGAGTGCCAGGCGAGGCGGATCATCAGCGGGCCGTAGTGGCCCCAGTCGGCCGGCCACCAGTCCTGCGAGGTGGTCAGGACCTCTTCGATGTCTTTCTTAACCGTCGGCAGGTCGAGCGTCTGGAACTCGGCGGCGTAGTCGAAGTCCGCTTCCATCGGGTCGATCTTCGGCGAGTTCTGGTTGAGCACGCGGAGGTTAAGCTGGTCGGGCCACCAGCGGTGGTTGGCCCCCGAGCCGACGTCGTCGGCTTGCGGGGTGGTGTTGGCTAAGAAGGGGCACTTGCTGGTGTCGGCGGTTTCGCTGGTCGAGGTTTCGGGCGGCATGATGGTTTCCTTCTTCTGATGACGGCCGGGAGAGGTGCGGTCGGTGTTCCCGTTTTTTCGCGAGCGGCACACACGAACGTGTCGCCTTTTTTGAATTAAAAATATAGCCCATCCGCGTGGCTTTTTTGATAGAGAATGAATATCATTTAGCGATATGGGTGATAGTCAATAGCTATCAGTAAAATGGAAATCCATCAACTCCGCTACTTCCTTGCGATCGCCGAGCAGGGCGGGATGCGGCAGGCCTCACGGACCTGCCACGTCACCCAGCCCACGCTCAGCACCCAGATCCAGAAGCTCGAAGACGAGCTGGGGCACCGGCTGTTCGACCGCTCGGCCCGGGGGGTCGAGCTGACCGAGGCCGGCCGGGCGATGCTGCCCCGGGCCCGGCGGGTCTTGGGCGAGCTGTCGGTCACGCTCGACGAGGTCCGGGCCGACGTCGAGCTCGGCCGGGGGCACCTCCGCGTCGGCGCGATCCCGACGATCGCCCCGTTCCTCCTGCCCCCCGCCGTCCGCCGGTTCCGCAAGGCCACGCCCGACGCCCGGCTGACCATCACCGAAGACCTCACCGAAAAACTGATCGAAGAGCTCGTCGCTGCCCGGCTAGACCTCGCCCTCATGAGCCTACCGCTCGACGACCCCCGCGTCGCCCACGAGCACCTCTTCGACGAGCCGCTGTCGGTCGTCATGGCCAAGGACGACACCCTTGCCCAAAAACAAACCGTCCGCCCCCAAGACCTGCAGGACCGCCCCACCATCGCCCTCAACACCACCCACTGCCTCGGCCAACGCATCTCGGCCTACTGCGAGGTGCTGGGCATGAGTGGGCAAGCCCACTGGCAGGCCTCCCAGATCGCGACGGTACAAGAGTGGGTCACGCTCGGGCTGGGCGTATCGCTGCTGCCGCGTATGGTGGCCGAGCGCGACCGCTCGACCAAGCGGGTCTACCGGCCGCTGTCTAAGCCGGTGCCGACCCGCGCCGTCGTCGCGGTCCACGCCGCGGCCCGGCCGCTCTCGCCCCTGTGCCGTGCGTTCATCGACGCTATCCCTCGGCCGGACGACGACTAAGCACCAAGCGTTTCCGTCAAACCACGGGAAGACCGCACCCCGTAATTTCCCTAGAAACAGGGTTTTAGTTGCATCCACCCCGCAACGCCCTGCGTATCGTCACGCCGGAGGGTGGCGACGCCGTAGGTCTCACCCACGCATCTGTCTCATTTTCATTTTTAACAGGAGAAGAGTATGAAAACACGATCCAGAAAACTGCTTGCGGGCGTTGGTTTATCCGCCCTGGGGCTGATGGCCATCGCCACGTCGGCGTCGGCCGACACCACCCTGATCGACGGCGGGCAGACCAGCGTGCTGCTCGACACCGCGGCCTTGAGCGCAGCGGCGAACCTCGATCTGTCGGGCATCTCCGAAGAAGTCATCGCTCCGGGCAACCTCGGCTCGGGTTCGGTTGCTTTCGGCATCAACGGACGCACCGGGGCCAACCCCACCACCTTCGCCTTCGACTCCAGCGACTTCCTGGGCAGCTTCAGCGGCACGATCGAGCACACCGGCTCGGTGTTCTTCAACGACAACGCGGTCGAGGTCGGCGACTTCCGCATCGGCTTCGACGCCGGCCGGGCCGGCGGCCTCGACGGCCAGGCCAGCGGCTTCTTCGTCGAAAGCCTCGCGGGCATCAATGCGGTGCTCTTCGACGTCTCTGCACCCAGCGCACTCGAAGTCGGCTCACGCAGCCTGCTGATCGACGCCGACCTATTGGTGTCGAACGAGTTCGCTGGCTTCCTGCAGGCCAACAGCCTCGCCAGCACCAACCTCGCCGGGGTCGACGTGGGCGACGCCCGCGTCCAGGCCACCGCGGTCCCGACGCCGACCGCTGCCGCTGCGGGGCTGCTTCTCGTTACCGCGTTGGCCGCCCGCCGTCGCGGTGAAGTGACCGAGACCGTTGAATGAGAGTCGGTAAATAATCCTTTCAAACTGACCTCGAAGCCTAGATGCTTCGGGGTTTTTTAATGAGTACTTATGTGATCTTCCTCATTCGGTCAGCGATACACTGGCCTCATGAAGATCGCGTTTTTTAACACCAAGCGTTACGACCGCCGCTTCTTCGACGCCGCCAACACCGAACTCGAAAAGCCGCACGACATCCACTACCTCGAGTCCCGCCTCGACCGGCACTCGGCCATGATCGCCGCGGGGCACGAGGCGGTCTGTCTGTTCGTTAACGACGATGCTTCGGCCCCGGTCATCGAGGTGCTCGCGGAGCGAGGTGTTAAGCACCTCGCGCTGCGCTCGGCGGGGTTTAACCACGTCGACCTCAAGGCGGCCGAGGCCGCGGGCATGACGGTTTGTCGCGTGCCGGCCTACTCGCCCCACGGCGTGGCCGAGCACGCCGTCGCCCTCATGCTCACGCTCAACCGCATGACCCACCGCGCCTACAACCGGGTCCGCGAAGGCAACTTCGCCCTCGAAGGTTTGTTGGGTTTTGAGATGCACGGCCGGAACGTCGGCGTCGTCGGCACCGGTAAGATCGGGGCCGCCGCCGCCCGTATCCTCCAGGGCTTCGGCTGCAGAGTGCTCGCCTACGACAAGTACGAAAACGACGAGCTCAAACAACTCGGCGTCGAATACGTTTCCCTGGAAGATCTCTTCCGAAGCAGCGAGATCATCACGCTGCACTGCCCGCTCACCCCCGAGACCGACCACCTGATCAACGCCGACGCGCTGGCCCAGATGCAAGACGCCGTCATGCTCATCAACACTAGCCGCGGCAAACTCATCGAGACCGACGCCGTCATCGACGCCCTCAAGTCCGGCCGCCTCGGCCACCTCGGCCTCGACGTCTACGAAGAAGAAGACGAACTCTTCTTCGAAGACCACTCCGGCGACATCCTCCAAGACGACGAGTTCGCCCGCCTCTTAACCTTCCCCAACGTACTCATCACCGGTCACCAAGCGTTCTTCACCAAACATGCCCTCGAAGAGATTGCCAAGGTCACGCTGACCAACTTGGCACAACTCGAACACGGCGAAGGCAGCCCCAACCTGATCCGACAAGCCTAACGCCAGAGACCCGTAAGCCTTCGCCGCCGATTCAGAAACCACCAACACCCCCGTCTCGATGTTCAAAAGATCGAACGCGGAGCGGTGTGCATAAACCCAAAAATTTAGTCGCAGCATACGGTAATACCCTATTTTCAAAGATTAAAGGTTGTGTTGCTTAATTGCGTCGGATAGATGTAGCTGAGCTTTTCTGCTCACAACTTTCATCATTTTCACCGGGAACACCACATGCCGCTTTCTTTCGGGAACCCCAACGACCCTCTGCGCCGTGACCAAGCTTTACGTTCACGCGACGCCGCTACCCGCCTCGCCAGCTCACGGCCGCACCCGAAGCACGAAAGTAACGGCGACGAGTTGGCGTTTAGTACCGATGAGGACGGCCGCGATGTAAACAAAGTACCTTTTAGTTTCACGAAAGGGCTACCGCACGACCCCGAAACAGGGTTAATCCAAAACATCGAGCACTTCAAACAATTCGTAAAAGCCATCGAAAGCGGAAGCCGACGCGATTTTCGGGAAACACCGCTGGGGCATGAAGAAAACTCGGGTGTCCATCCCAAACATCACCAGTGCACTAAACCCAAAACACGTCAGACATGCCCAATCCTTCAGCAACGCTGGAACGGCGTCGAACGTTTGTTAAAACGCCTGAGGAAAGCGGGCCTGAAAAACAGCAGCCCCCAAATCACAAAAATATGTGATCCGAAAGGACTGGGGCTGCGGGCGTGGGAAAGCCAATCGGCGGGGCTGGCTTACGATCTCGAGGGCCCCGACGCTCAAGCGGTAACGATGCCTCCGCCCCCGGCCATGAACGAAGAACGGGGTACGCGAAACAAGTTGATCGGCGAGATCGCCGAAGTCTACGCCCAGGCCCTACTGCGTGATGAGCCGTTTACCGCATTCAGCGAAGATGTGAATAGTAAGCCGTCACGGACGGCTAAAGCGGTCATCGCCGCCTTGAACAAGATACAAGAATCTATCGGTGGTTTTGACGAACGAGTCGTGGGCTATACTAAAGATGGGTTACCACAAACCCTTAAAGACAAAAAGGTATTTAATTTTCATACTGTATTTCGCGGACAGACTTTTGGTGATTTAGCGGGTCCCTACCTATCACAATTCCTTTTATTGGGGAATTCCGATATCAACTCGGCGCCCAATCGTATGGGGCCGGATGCGGGAGAAGTTGGTTACGGCGCACAACAAATCGGGCAATCCACCCGATTTGCCCTACCGAACGTGGATTTCATGACTACCTGGCCGGAATGGTTTAGCGCTCAATGTGCCACAAATCTGACAGGCTTGGAAGTTTACGCCGATCAGATTAAAAAAACGGCGGTCCCCTATCGTCTGATATATACTCCCCGCGATTTAGCGACATACGTACACTACGATGCGCTTTACCAAGCCTACCTCAACGCATGTTTATTCTTGTTAGCGGCCGACGATACCGTCATCGCATTTAACGGCGGTACTACCCCTCGTTTCGACCCTCTGATTCCTTTCCAAGAACCGGATCGCCGGGACCATCAACAAGGTTTCGCACACTTTGGCGGACCACACATCCTTTCGCTGGTCACTGAAGTGGCGACCCGAGCGCTTAAGGCGGTGCGATTCCAGAAATTCAACGTACACCGTCGGCTGAGGCCTGAAGCCCTTGCCGCAAGATTCGAGAAAACAGACCAACTGCCCGCCAACATTCAACCCGCCATTCGGCAGGCATATAGCGTACTTCAAAATAGCGGGCTACTCGAATTGGTGCGCCGACATAATCGGAAAAACAATGGCGGAACTGAGAGAACGGTTTTGCTGCCTATGGCTTTTGCGGAAGGGTCGCCGATGCACCCAACCTACGGAGCTGGGCACGCTACCGTGGCGGGGGCTTGTGTGACCGTACTCAAAGCATTTTTCAACGATAAGCTGGAATTTAGACAAGCACGTATCACCAATATCAAGAGTTCGTTCCCCCGAGGGACCGGCGAAACAAAGCTCGGCTTATATCAACCACCCCCCAACAAGAAGGGCGCTCCAGCACCACCCCGTCTCACCGTCGGCGGCGAGCTCGACAAGCTCGCGGCGAATATCTCGATTGGGCGGGATTGGGCCGGGGTGCACTACTACTCGGACTACCTCGAATCGGTGCGCCTGGGCGAGGAGATTGCGATCGGGATTCTGGAAGAACAGAAACTCGGGTTCCGCGAGAACTTCGGGATGAGCTTTACCACCTTCGACGGCGTCCGTGTGTCGATCTAAAGGGTTAACGCACACGGACCAGATCCCGTAGTGACCCGCGGTCTGGCGGGCGGTGGCTATCCGTCCGCCAGTTCGAGCCGCGTTAAGTCCATGAGGTGTTGGTGGGTGCCGACGACGGCGGGGGTGGCGGCTAACTCCGGGTTTTTCTTGGTCACCTTCGGCGGGGTGCGTTGGACGTAGTTGCCTTCGCTGTCCATATCCCAGGTCTGGCGTTGGTCGGCGAGCATCGTGTCGATGATCGTCTTCAGCTTGGCCTGCAGCGTCGGGTCGTAGACCGGGGTGATGCACTCGACGCGGTTGTTGAGGTTGCGGTACATCCAGTCAGCACTGCCGATGTAGTACTCGGGGCCGACAGTAGCTTGCGCTGAATCACTGTCTGCTCTATTCGCAAACTTGGTGACGACTTTTTCGGGGTCATAGGACGATACGCCTTGGCCGTTGCGGAAGTGGTAGATGCGGGAGTGTTCGAGGAAGCGGCCGATGACGGAGATGACGCTAGTGTTTTCGGATAGGCCGGGGACACCGGGGCGGAGGGTGCAGAAGCCGCGGACGATGAGCTGGACGCGGACGCCGGCGTTGGAGGCTTCGTAGAGCTTACGGCACAGGCGGCGGTCTTCGAGGCTGTTCATCTTGGCGACGATGAGGGGGCGGTCTTCTTCATTACCGCCGGCGTCTTTCCAGGCTTGGGCGTGGGCGATCTCGCGGTCGATCATCTCGACGAAGCGGGAGCGCATGTTGGTCGGGGCGATGAGCAGGTGTTTGAAGTCGCGTTTGAGCGACAGGCCGGTGAGGAAGTGGAAGACCTCGACGAGGTCGCCGGTGATGCGGGGGTCGCAGGTAAACAGGCCGAGGTCGGTGTAGAGGCTGGCGGTCTTGGAGTTGTAGTTGCCGGTGCCGATGTGGGCGTAGGTACGCAGGCCATCTTTTTCCTGGCGGACGACGAGGGAGGTCTTGGTGTGGGTCTTGTAGCCGACGACGCCGTAGACGACGTGGATGCCAGCCTTTTCCAAGCGTTGGGCGAGTTGGACGTTGCGTTCTTCGTCGAAGCGGGCCTTAAGCTCGACGAGGACGACGACCTGCTTGCCGGCCTCGGCGGCCTTGATGAGGTCGGGGATGAACGGCGAGTCTTTCGCGGTGCGGTACAGCGTCAGCTTGATGGCGACGACGTCGGGGTCGATCGCCGCGCGGCGGATGAAGCGTTCGACGCTGGCGGAGAACGACTCGTAGGGGTGGTGCACGAGCACGTCGCCGTTGCGGATGATGCTGAAGATGTTGGAGTCGACGTCGGCGAGTCGGGTCGGGACCATCGGGGTCCAGGGCTCGTATTTGAGGTCGGGGCGGTTGACACTGCCGTGGACCTGCCAGAGGTCGTTGTAGTCGAGCAGGCCGGGCATCTGGTAGACGTCTTCTTGCTGCAGGCCGAGCTCCTGCATGAGGAAGTGGTTCATCGGGTGGAACGGGGCGTCGTCGGTCTCGAGGCGGACGGCCTTGGCGAACCGGCGGTCGCGCAGCTCTTGTTCGATGAGCTCCAGTAGGTCCTCGGCGTCTTCTTCGTCGCGTTCGATGTCGGCGTTACGCGTGATTCGGAACGGCTCGACGTGTTTGATGATCATGCCCTCGAACAACTGGTCGAGGTTGTGCCAGAGCACTTGGTCGGAGCTGACGAACTTGTCCTGGCCTTCTTCGCAAGGCAGTTTGACCCAGCGCGGCAAGACCTGCGGGACTTTGACGCGGGCAAACTGGAGCCGGCCGGCCGCTTCTTCCGTCCCCGCAGAAAGATCGCTGGCCACGGGGCCGCCTTTGTCTACGCCGGGGTGCTGGAGCATGACGCCCAGCGAGGTCGAGAGGTTGGAGATAAACGGAAAAGGGTGGCCGGGGTCGACCGACAGCGGCGTCACCACGGGGAAGAGGTTTGTCCGGAAGTAGTCGTTGGCGTGTTCGCGGTCGGCGTCGGTGAGCTCGTCCCAGGTCAGCAGGTGGATGCCTTTTTCTTTGAGCGCGGGCCGGACGACTTCGACGTAGCACTTGGCCTGCTCGTCGAGCATGGGGATCACGAGGTCGCGGATCACGGCGAGCTGCTGCTCGGGCGATAGGCCGTCGACGGTGCGGGTCATCAGCCCGGCCTCGATCTGCCGCTTCAGCCCGCCGACGCGCTTCTGGTAGTACTCGTCGAGGTTCGAGTTGAAGATCGCTAAGAAGCCGACGCGCTCGAGTAGCGGCGTGCGTTCGTCGAGCGCTTCGTGCAAGACCCGGCGGTTGAACTCCAGCCAGCTCGCTTCGCGGTTGAGGAACTCGCCCTCGGCGGGCGGCGCGTCGGGGGTCAACGCGGCGAGGTCGGCGGCGGGCGTCGGAGATTCGGGGGCAGGCTGCGGCATGGGAGTAAGTCGGCCGATAAACGGGTGGCGAAAGAAGCGCCCCGATCGAATTGGGGCGGCTAAATGCAGTGTAGCGAAGCGGGGGTAGCACGCGGAGCGAACCGCACGGCTAACCAATAATCAACGCGTCGGGTCGCCGCTGCCGGGCTGCGGGTCGGGCAGGCGGATCAGGAGCACCGCGTCGCGGAGCAGCAGGCGATCCAACACCGGGCCGTTGGCCGCGGGATCGACGTCGAGCCGAAGTTGTTCGGCGCCATCGAGCGTGAGATTCAATAGACCCGTCGGCGAATCTGCCCGCAGCGTTAAGACATCGCGTGGTGGGCCGTCGTTTGATGACGAATCTGTATTCGGAGCAACCGACAACTCAAGGTCGGCTAACGCCGCCCGCGCTTCCGGCAACCCCGCGGGCAGGTCGAGCAGAGCCGTCGCCGCGAAACGCTCGGCCCCGTCGGGCAGGTCGAACACGACCGTCACCGGGGCGTGCAGCCGGACGATTGAACCGTCCGCTTCGGCCGGCCAGTCCAGGCCGAACACCGTACCGCCCGCGACCGTGGTCATCGGCTGGTCGCCGAGCTCTACCAGCCGCAACCCCGCCGCGGCGAAGTCGATCCGGCGAACCAACGACACGTCGAGTTCTACCGCCTCGGCCGCATCGGCCAGCACCGGCGTGAACGAAACCGTTTCTTGCTGGATCGACAGCCCTCGGCCACGCACCTGGCTGCCGTCGGCCAACGCGATCAGATCACCCACCACCGCCGACTCGCCCGCCGGCGTCGATGGGTTGGCCAGCGTCAACGCCGCCACCGTCGACAGTTCGAGTGTTACTTCGTTGGCCGTGCCGTCCGGCTGGATCGTGACCGAGTCGTCGGCGATCGCGACGATGAAACCGGTCAACGTGTCGCCGTTGTTTAGCCACACCTTATCGCCGTCGGGGGTACCGGCCTGGTCGGCGGTTACGGGTTCTGCGTCGGTTTGGTTCAGCGTAACGGCGCGTAGGTCGTCGAGGCTTAGTGTGAACCGGCCGAGCGTCGGGTGCGCCCAGACCAAAGCTTCGCCGTCGCGCGCGGCCGATGCCCACCGGCCGGCCAGGCGTTGGCCTTCGACCAACTCGATCAGACCTAGCGATACGTCCATTGCCGCCGATGGTTCAGACGCAACCTCGTCCAGCGTCAACCGGACGAAACCGTCGACCGCTGCGCGGGTCAGCCGACGTTCGTCGTCGAAGTAGCTCAGCGTGCCGCCGTTCAGGCCGGTAAGGTTGATCGGCTGTGATTCGAGTTCCGGGTCGAGCAGCGTCGCGGGGGTGAGGGCCGCGGTGTAGGTTGAGGTACACGCAAACAGCAACACGACAGCTGTTCGATTGATGATCGAGTCTGAACGACAGCCAACGCGCTTCGAGCCAGCAAGAGTTTGGAGCCAGCGTTGCAAATCGAAAATCCTCAATCCGAAATTCTTAATTACTCTTACCTTTGAAATATCGGCAAGAGCCGGTTGGGGATTTGCAAAATAAGCAGGCTCATCGCGGTACCATAGGCCTCGCCGTGGTTCGACGACCAGCCGCCGGTGGTCTGTTGACGATCGATAAGTTCTTCCCGCATCCGCGGATACCACTCGGCCCAGTAGCCGCCGCCGGCGAGGAACATGGCCTGGGCCGCGTAGTAGTGGCCGTAGAAGTAGTGCGCGCCGCCGCGGGCGCCGAGGCTGCGGGAGGCGCGGACCAGGTACTGCAGCCCGTCGGTGACCGCGTCGTCTTCGTAGACCCCGGCGTACTGCAGGCTGGCCACGCCGGCCGCCGAGCGGGGGTAGGCCGAGCCGCCGGCGGTGAGCATGTAGCGGAAGCCGCCGTCGGCGGGGTTCTGGCACTGGCGGACGTAGGTGATCGCGCGGTCGATGGTTTCCTTGGGCACGCTGAGGCCGGCGTTGCGGGCCGAGCGCAGGGCCATGATCTGGGTGATGGTCACGGAGATGTCGGCATCGAACGGCTGGGGGTGGTAGCGCCAGCCGCCCTCGTGGTTCTGGGTGTCGACGATGAGGCGGATGGCTTTGACCAGGACCTCGCGGACGCGGGCGTCGCCGGTCATGCCGTAGACCTCGCCGAGGAACAGCGCGCCGTAGCCGTGGCCGTACATCGGGCCGTGGGACGTGTCGGCGGCGAGCAGGCCGGACTCGGTCGCGTTGGCGAGGATGAAGCCGAGGGCGGCTTCGACCTGCGGCCCGTAGGCGCCGCGACCCGGGACGTGGCCGTCGGCCATGAACGCCAGGCCCGCGATCGCGGTGATGCCGACGTGTCGGCCGTAGCGGTCGGCGCCGAAGCTGCCGTCGTCGGCTTGGGTCGTCGCGAGGTGGGCGAGGCCGCGCTCGATCGTCTGCCGCAACTCGGGGGTGATCTCAACGAAGTCGACTTGCTCGGTGCCGCGGCCGACTTCCGCTGATGCGGAATGAGAGCAGAAGAGCAGGAGAACAAGAGAGCAGGAAAACGGAACAGCCCAACGCCATCGCTTGCGTTTGCTTTCTTGTTTTCTTGCTCTTTGGATTTCCTGCTCTAGGTCTTTCATCGCCCCGTCTCCTCGGCCAGCCGGCGGTAGTACGCTTCGGTGAGGCTACGGTAGACGGGGCTGTAGGGTTCGTCGAGGCCGTTGGTCAGTTCGTCTCGGAGCCGGGGGGGCAGGGCGCCCCACTCGCTGCGGACCTCGTCGATCGCACCTTGGCCGGGATCGACGGCGCCGACCTGACCGGGGGAGAAGCCGCCAGGGTTTTCGCCGCCGGCGTTGGCCTGGGCTTGGGCCTGACCCTGGCCGGGCTGGGGGGTGCCGCCGGGCTGTTGGCCCTGCTCGGCGTTCTGGGCGCTACTGTCTTGGTTAGACGACGAGCCGCCGCCCCCGCCGGAGGACGATGAGGATTGCTGCTGCTGCTCAGCGGCCTCGATGATCTGATCGAGGCGGGCGAGGATGCTCTCTTGCAGGCGTTGCGTATCGAGGCCGGGGTCGCGCTCGTCGCCGAGGCGTTCGGCGACGATGGACATGTCTTTGACGGCTTCGGCGAACGCATCGGCGGCTTGTTGGCCGTTGAGTCGGGCCTCGACTTCGTCGGTCGGTTGGGCGGGCGCTCGTTCTTGCTCCGTCTCGGGGGCATCTTGGGTCGGCGGCGGTGCGAGGTCGAGGAGTTCGTCGAGGGTTGGTTGGTCTTGGGCGAAGGTAGAGCAGGAGAGCAGGAGAGCCGAAGAGCAGGAAAACGAAAGAAGGCCGCGCGAGAGAAATCGGCTTGCGATGATCCGAGGTTTTTCCTGCTTTCTTGCTTTCATGCTTTCCTGTTCTCGCGTCAGCGCTGCTGCATCTGGCGGATCAAGGTTTCGCCCAGCGTTGAGAGCTCGGCTTGTTCGTCGGCCAACTCGGTCAGCAGGCCGGTCTGATTCGTTGTCGGTTCGCCCTGTACGGTTTCGTTTAGCCCTCGTGTTTCATCATAGACCGACTGCTGCACCGCCCGCAGCAGCTTGAGCTCCGCGGCCGAGGGCACCAGCGGAGGCTCTTGCCCCGCGCCGCCGGCCCCTCCACCTCCACCGCCCCCCCCGCCGCTGTTGCTATCGGCGAATTCGGGGCGTCGGCCCGAGTCGTCGAGCGCCGCGGCCATCGACTCGAGCAGCAGCGCCGTTTTGTTTTGACGACGTATGACCCGCCCGTCGTCGTCCCGGCCGCGCGACAGGGACGCGGATGCCGCGGCGGCGGTCTCGTCGATCAGCTCGTGGGTCCGCCGGAAGACGATGGTCTCGCCGACTTCTTCACCGAGCTCGGCAGCGGCAACGCGGACCTCTTCTTGCGATTGACTCAGGCCCCGCAGCGCCGCCCGCGTCTTGCGGGTCAGCGGCGTTTCGGACAATAAAACCGCGGTCTCGTCACGCAGCTCGGCTTGTCGGCCAGCAAGCTCCAGATACTTATTCCGCAGCTCGGCCCGCTGCTGGGCGGTCTGGTCTTGCGCCGCCTCGGCCTGTTTCTCTTCGATCTGGGCGAGGGCTTCTTCCAAGCGTTCGAGGGCGACGCCCTGGCCGGCCTGCGCTGCTTCGCGTTCGCCACGGCGCAGCCCGCCGAGCGCCGAGGCCTGGGCGGCGACCGCCTGTTCGACCACCGGCCCAACCTCGGCCGTCTCGGGGTCGGCCTCGGCTTCGGTCTGCACCGCGATCGTGCGCACCCACAGGTTCGATTGGTCGGGCACCTGCGCCGCCAACGCTTCCGCGGACGCATCGGCCGGCAGCTGATCGACCGCGACGTTCGCCAGCGTCTGGCCCTCGATCAATCTCTTCAACTGATCCGCTAGGGCCAACAGCCGGCGACGCAGCAACTCCTGCCGGCGCTCGTCCTGCTCGCCTAGCTGCTGCATCATCTGGTCGAGCGTGTCGAGGCTCTGCAGCTGCGA
Source organism: Planctomycetota bacterium (assembly GCA_038747275.1). Taxonomy (GTDB): domain Bacteria; phylum Planctomycetota; class Phycisphaerae; order Phycisphaerales; family Phycisphaeraceae; genus Algisphaera. Next base: position 84,851 of record JBCDJW010000002.1, read on the forward strand.
CGCGCCGGCCTGCGAGAGCTGGTTGTCTTCGAGGCCTTGCTGGGACTGCTGCATCTGCTCGCTGAGGCCTTGTCGTTGGGCGACCGCCGCGGCCTCGGCCAACGCCTGGGCCGCAGCGCGGTCCTGATCGGATTCGCCCTGCTGAGCCAACGATTCGGCGCTGCTCTGCAGCCGTTCGATCGCGTCCTCGGCTTGTTCGCTCAACGCTTCTTGTCGCTCGGCTAAGTCACGCAACGCCTGCTGCAGGTCTTCGGGCAGGTCCTCGGCGGCGCGGCCCGCGGTGCGGGGCAAGAGCTCACGCGTGTCTTGGGCGAGCGCTTCCTGCTCGGCCTGCAGTCGGCCGAGCTCGAGGCGGAGGCCCAGGGCGTCGCGGCCCTGATCGAGTAATTTCGCGAGGTCGTCCAGACGCTCTCGGGCCTGGGTCTGCTGCTGCTCGGCGGTCGCCTTGGCTTGTTGACCGGCTTCGCTGTTCGGTTCCTCTGCTTCGGCGGCCGCGGCTTCTTGCAGCGATTGCTGAGCCGCGTCGCTCGACGTCTGGGCTTGCTGGGCCAACGCGTCGGCCTGGCGGATCAACTCGTCGAGGGCGGCGTCGTTTAACCGGTTGAGTTCAAGGCGGTCCCGGATGCGGTCGAGCTGGAGGCGTTGGGTTTCGAGGGCGCGGGTGACGCGGGACTGCTCGGCGTTGAGCCGGGCGGGGTTGTCGTCGGCCAGGCGTTTGAGCAGTTGCTCTTGCTGGCGTTCGAGGCGTTGGGCCTGTTGGCGGACACCGGCGAGGTCGCCGCGGACCTGATCGATGAGTGTGTTGGCGTCGATGATGCGTAGGCGACGCGGCGTGGCGTTAACAACTTCGTGGGCGACGCCGTTGAGGTCGTAGACATCCTGCGTCACGGCGTGGAGCGTGACCGCGTCGCCGACGCGGAGCGGCAGCGCGGCGAGGTCGAGCGAGGCGTTGGCGGTGAGTTGAGCCGAGCGGGCGACGCGGTCGGCGAGCGCGAGGCGCGTGGTGGGTTGGGTTTCATCGACGGGGTCATCAACGGACACGCGACTCGGGTGCTCGGCCTCGACACGGAGTGTGGCGACGCCGACGTCGTCGTTGGCCTGCGCCGTTATGGGCAGCACGGCCGAGGCAAGCACAGATGTGTCGGCCGAGGGTTCGAGGATCGTGACCGTGGGTTGGCGGTCTTCCAGAGCTTCGAAGCGGACGGTACGCTCGGCGGCAGCGGATAGGCCGTGGGCGTCGGTCAGGGCGATCGTGGTCTGGGTAGTCGCGTCGAGCGTAAAGCCGAGGACGACGGTTTGCGGATCGGGCTGTTCCGCGGTGAGGCTAGGGAGTGATACGAGGCCGGGGGTGAGCACGGCCGGGTCGAGCGCGGCGGCCGGCAGCGGCTTGTTGAGGTTCAGGGTGAGGCGGACCCGGGCCCCGGCGAGCATCGCGGCGCTGGCGATGCGTTGCGACTGTTCGTGCAACGCCACGGTCTGTGGTGCGGCCAGGCCGGCGGCGTAAGCGGGTGGTTGGATATCGGCGACCACGGCCATGAGCGCGGGACGGGCGACCAGCGTGATCACCTGCGGTTCGGTCCGGTCGTCGCCGGCCTCGAACCACACGCGTAGCTTCGCCGACGCCTCGCTGCCCGACGAGACCCGACGGGTGAGGTCGGCCGGGGCGCGCCACTGCAGCTTGAACGGCGTGCCGACGTCCGACCCGTCACTCAACGGCATCATCAAATCGGTCGCCGTCGCCTGCTCGGTCATGAGTAGGCGTTGCGGGGTTTCGTCGTTCGGCTGGCCGTCGGTTCCTAGCCACTGCGTGTTGAGCCAGACCCGCATGCCGGGCCGGAAGCCGCGGCCGACGTGGGCGGTGAACTCGACCGGGCTGTCGATCGCCGCGGCGGGCGGTAAGTCGGCGCCGTCGACCTGCGTGCGTTTGGGCCAGGCCGTGTCGCCCCACGGCATCAGCCACCGCGACGCGGCGATCGCGCTGTGCGTCGGCGTTGCTGCCACCACGCCGCCGAAGAGCAGCGCCGCCCCAAGCAGCCACGCCGCACGCCGCCGCGTCGGCTGCAGGTCGATTAATTGCCCCACTTCGACGCCGGCCAGCTCCCGCTCGGCCCGGGCCACGGCCGCCTGCGCCATCGCCGCGGTCGACGCCGGCTGGGCGTACTTCTCCGGCGACAACCCGAACTCCAACGAACTGGTCAGCAGCCCCGACAGCCGCGGCACCATCGCCTCAACCCGCAGCGCCAACGCGCTCAGGCTCGGCCCGAACCGCCACGCCGTGATCAACCGTCCGACCAACCAGCTAAGCCCGAAACCCAGCAACACCAACAGCGTCACCGCCCGCAGCCACCCCGGCAGCCGCAGGCCGAAGTCGATCAGGCCCAGCAACACCAGCACCGGCAACACGGCCGCAAGCGCCTGAGCCAGCCGCTGCGTGATCAGCAACGCCCGACCTTTACGCCGAACCCGGTCGAGTTGTTGTGCAACTTGCTGCATGTCGTTTTAAACCAGCCGCACCAGCTTCCGCCCGATCCATTCTAGGGTGATCAGTCCGACCACCAAGACCAACGCCAACGCCGAGTTCCAGATCGGCTCGGCTACGTCGTTCGCCGTCTTGCGCGCGAGGTTACGCACCACGCCCGGCTCGGCCAGCTGTTGCAAATCATCCAAAGGTACGACCCGCCCGCCGGTGGCTTCCGACAGCTGGACCAACCGCGACACGTCCGCCTCGGCCCGGCGCAGCTCGTCGTCCGAAGCGATCACGTCCAGCGGCACCCGCAAGTCCAAGCCCGACAACGCGGGATCGCTGACCACTAGTTCTAACTCGCCCGAGAGATTCGCCAGCCACGGCGCCGAGTAACGGCGGCCCGCAGCGTCGCTGTCGACCGCGAAGCGGTCGCCGCTTCCGGGGGCGGGGGTCGGGCGGAGATCGAACTCGGCGAGGTCTCGTTCCAATGCGTCGCCCGCCTTCCGGACGGCGACCTTGATGCTCGGCAGACCGCGGTCCAGCAGCGCCGCGTCTTCGAGGTCGAGATCGACCACGACCGTCCCGCCGACCGGGGTGCTGCGGGTGGAGACGGCCATACGCACCGCCTCGTCGCCCCGCGTCGCCGCGGCCCGACCGAGCATCCGCACCAGCTGCACCCAGAACTGTTCGAAGTACACCTCGCCCCGGGCGTAACGCCAACGCCAGGTCTCGTCGGTCGCGACGTAGACCGACTGGCCGGCCCCGAAACGCAAACGCGACACCAACGGCGCATCGCCATCGCCCGGTATATAGCTCACGTTTGAATCATTGCCCAAGACCGCTTCGGCCAACACTTCGACCGACGGCTTGATAGACCCCAGGTCCTGTACCCACCGTAGCCCCGGCAAACCCTCAGGCCAGCCCGGCGTCTCGCCCTCGCTCCCCCCGGAAGCCCCGGATGACCGCAGCTGCAGCACGCTCAGCGTCTCGGCCAGCGACGTCGGCACTACGCCCGCCCGCGCCCACGGCAACACGCTCACCGCCTCGGGGTCACGCATCGGCAACAAGTCAGACAGCAGCGTCGACGCGTAAGTCGACGGCATGCTGCCCGGCCCGGCCATCCACAGCACGCCCGCGCCCCGCTGGGCGACCAAATCAAAGAGCTGCTTGCGCTGCGTGGCGTCGAACGCGTCGGCCGGCACGTCGCCGACGATCACCACGTCGTACCGCCGCCACTCCTCCGGATCGGCGGGCAGGCGGGTGATCGGCGTGTCGCCCTCCTGCGCAAACGCGCGGTCGGCGCTGAGCAGGAAGATACTCGAGTCGATCGACGGCTCGCGGATGAGCATGTTCTTGAGGTAGCGGTACTCCCACCGCGGGTAGCCCTCGACGTAGAGCACGCGGATCGGCCGATCGATCAGGCTCACCGCAAAGGCCTCGACGTTGTTGATCAGGTTGAGTTCCTGCTCGCCGCCGTCGGGCGAGTCGTAAACGATCTCGACGCCCCACGGCGCCTCGCCGATCTGACTCGAACGGCCCTCGAGCCGCAGCGGTTGGCCGAGGCCGACGCCCTCGAGCGTCTTCTCGTCGAGGACGTCTTCGGTCTCCGTATCGATCAGCCGCACCGTCACCCGCGACGGATCGACCGGCTCGGAGTCGTCGCTGCGGCCGGGCTGATCAACGACGACCGTCACCGGCACCGCGTCGTTGATAAACGCCGTCGCCGGCGAATCGACCCGCGACAACGCTAGGTCAAGCGGCAGCCGCTCGGCGCCCAGCGGCACGCTGTAGACCCGCACCGATTGTTGTTCGAGCTTCGCCAGCAAATCCGTTCCGGTTGCTTCGGGGCTCCGGCCGTCGCTGACCAAGACGATCCCGCTGATCGGCCGGCCCGCGCCGCGGCGTAACGCGGCTTCTAACGCGGTACGCAGCGCTGTTGTCTGGTCGCCGGGTTCGCCTAAGGCATCAACGCCGGTTTCACCCAGCGGCGAGGCCAACTCGAACGCCTGTTCGCCGAATCCTAGCCACGCGACCTGTCGGCCGCGGCCGAGTTGTTCTTCCCCGAAGACCTCGCCCTGCTGCGTCAAGGCATCGCGCAGCGCTTCTTCTCGGCTGACCAAACCCGCATCTTCGTCCGGAGTGTCCGCCACGGTCATCGACGCGCTGCGGTCGACCAATACCAGCAGCACATCCTCCTCGACCGTCTCGTCGGTCCGTACGACTTCCGGCCCCGCCAGCAACACCGCGATCAGGATCAGCAGTAATCCCCGCAGACCCGCCAACCCCATCCGCGCCCACGTCGGCCCCAGCAGCCGGCGGTATGTCCACCACGACCAGGCCAACGCCGCCGCTGCGATCAACACCCACGCCCACGCCGGCAACGCGTACCGCCACGCGATCGCCGTCGCCTCGGCAAAGCTCACCTCGTCCAGCCCCAACCACGTGTCCCAACCCGAGGCCGACGATGCGGCGTGGACGGGTGTGCCGATCCACAACGCCCCGCCCCACAACGCCGCCTTGCCGAACGGCCGCCACTTCTTCTTTGTCACGATCGGCCGGTCGCCCGCCCGGCGGTTCATGCTCACTTGGCCCGCCCGGCCGCGCCGCGGCATCTCGGCGTGGCTGAACCAACGGGCCAACAACATCTCGAACACGACAAGTGCCAGTAGCACCCACAACAACGCCCAGCCGAGATTCGTCCGCCGCTCGGCCGTGACCAACACCGACGCCGGCTCGTCGGCATCCAGGTATTCCCATGCGCCCAACCCGTCGAGCCAGCCCGCCAGCGCCGCTTCCTCGACCGCGCGAACGTCGCCCGCCTCGGCCGGCACGTTGACCGCCAGTCGCCCCCCGGAAGTGAACGTGCCGTCGGCCCCCGCCTGTCCGTAGACGCCCGGCTCCGCAACCGGCGACAGCGTTCGTCCTTCGCTGACCGGTACCGCCGCTTCGCCGCCGAGTTGTTGCAGCCGGGTCGTGCCCACCCACGTCTGGTTGAGCGTGAGCGTATCGCCAACGACGACGTCATCGTTCGCCTCGGCATCGCCCAACACGCCGCGTAACGCATCGTGCAATAGCGCCGGGAACACCGGCTTGGTCGGCAGGTTTGTCCATGCCGGATCGATCGCGACCGTTGACAGCAGCAATCGCCCTTCCCCCACCGCCGAGGCCGCCAAAAACACGCCGCGATCGCCGAACGCTGCGGCATCATTTTGTTCTGCCGCCGCCGCACTGACCAAGCCGATCCAGGTTTGCGAGGATTCGATCGCGTCGAGGCTGAGGGCGCGGCTCACGCGGATCGGCCCGAGTAACGCCGACCAGTCGGCCGAGAGTAACAGCAGTTCTTCGGGCGGCCGGGCTTCGGTGTCTAAACGTGCGGGGCTATCCGACGGGGCCGTAAAAACCGCCGCGTCTTCGCGGAGTTGCCAGTCGACCCCGAAACTCGACCGCACCAAACCGAACCAGTCTGCGGCGGAAACCTCGGCGGTGGCTGGCGGGTAGACCCAGACCAAGCCGCCCCGCTCGGCGAAAGTCGACAGATTCGACCAACCCGCCGCGCCGATCGTATCGGGACGCAGGACGATCACGGCGTCGAGGTTGTTGAGCCGGGCTTCGTCCGTCTCCGCCGCCGCGAAGGTCTCGGCGTTGACCGCGAAACGCTGGCCGGTCTGCTCGGGGCTTAACGCGGCGCGGATGAACGCTGCCGGATTCAGACCGCCGCCGACAACGCCTAACCCCTCATCGATGATGCCGACGTTAAGCCGCGGGCGGACCTCGACCACGGCAAAGCGTTTGCCGTCTTCGCTTACCGCGTCGGCCACACCGGCGTCGCCGGTTAGCGATCCGGTGATAACCCAGTCGCCCCCAGCCGCCAAAAGACTTGTTCCACCCGCGTCTTCTGGATCACCAAGCGGTAGCTCTACGCTCACCGTCGTAGTCGCCTGCCCGGTCGACCAACGCACCTGTCGCGATACTGCGGGGAGCGCCTCGCCGTCTGGCCGGGTAAGAAACAACTCGAGTTGCCCACCGGCCGGGGCGGTCGCGGCGTCGAACCGGCGGGCGACGACTTCGACCGATACCGTCGGGGTCTCGCCTGCCGCCGTTCCGGTCAGCACCAACCCACGCCGCGGCCGGAGGCTCTGGATCTGCAGGTTGCCAGAGCCCAGATCAGGACGCGTCACCACCACGGATGCGCTCCCGCCGAGCGCCGCCAGCTCGGCGGCCAACGATTGTTCGATCGGCGTCGCACCGCGGGAAAAATCGCTCAACACCGCGACCACCGGCGGCCGGTTCGAGACACCACCTTCGGCGCCGATCGACTCGGCGACGCGTTGCAGCACCTCAGGTAAAACCGATCGGCCGTAGCCGGGCGCAAGGTCTTCGAGGATGTCGCGGACCCGGCTGTGGTCGAGCGTGGGTGTCGGGGTGTCGGGATGCGGCCCATCGTTTGCCGAGGCGAGCCAGAGCTGGACCGTGTCGTTCGGCGACAGGCCGTCGACCAATTCGATCGCAGTATTTTGCAGCGCGTCGAAACGCGTCGCTTCTCCAACGGCCGCGCGGGTACTCAGGCCGTCTTCCAAGACGATGTGTACCGTCCGCCCCGAATTGCCTCCGGAAGTCAGGCCGCCCCACGCCCCCGACAGCAACGGCCCGGCCAACGCCAAACCCGCCACCACCATGACCGCGCATCGCAGCAGCAGCAGCAACCACTTCTCCATCCGTAGCTTGCGCTTCTGTTTCTTGTACGCCAGCCGAAGAAACCGCATCGCCCCCCACTCCGCCCGCGTCCGCCGCGTTCGTGAAAGCAAGTGGATGATGACGGGGATCGCCACACACGCTGCGCCCGCCGCCGCGAGTGCAGGGGCGGTGAAGAGTCCAGCGAGTTGAGCGAGAGAAACCGTCATACGCGATCGAAAATATTTAACCTTTCCCGATTAACGCGGATCGTCGCGCTAAGAAATGGCTGAGCGGTGGGCCGAGGGCCTCGTCGGTTTTCATAAGCAAATAGTCGTAGTCGAATTTCCGCGCGACTTGTTCGATACCGCGGAGGTGTCCCTGCACGACATCGAGGTAGGTGTTGCGTAGGGCAGCGGGGTCAAGGGGGAGTTTGCCTTCGCCTTCGAGGCCGACGAACTCGCTTAGGTCGCGGAAGTCGAAGTCGAGCTCGGCCGGGTCCATGACCTGGAGGATGATCACGTCGTGGTGGCGGTGGTGCAGGCGGGCGAGGCCTTTTTCGAGGTGCTGCGGGTCGTCGAAGAGGTCGCTGACCAACACCACCAACGATCGGCGGGTCAGCCGGGCGACGGTGCGGTCGACGATCTGCTCGAGGTCGGTGTGCGTGTGCGTATTGTCGATCGGCACCGGCTCTTCGTTTTCTTCCTCGACCAGCTCAGCGCGGTGCAGCAGCTGGGCGATCGTTTTCCAGTGGTTCTGGGCGTTGCTCAGACGCGAGCCGCTGACCACGTCGTCGGCGAACAGGGTCAGGCTGACGCGGTCCTGCTGCCGCAGCGCGAGGTTGGCCATCGCCGCGGCAATGCAGGAGGCGTGGTTCCACTTGGTCCAGTTGTTGGTCCAGCCGGCCGGCCGATCGTTCAAGGATGTGTAACCCATCGACCCGGAGCAGTCGAGCAGGACGACGAGGTCGAGGTTGGTTTCTTGTTGGTATTGCTTGAGGTAGAGCTTGTCGGTCTTGCCGTAGATCTTCCAGTCGAGGAAACGGGTGTCATCGCCCGGCGTGTATTGACGGTGCTGGGCGAACTCGACGGAAATGCCCTGCTGCGGCGAGCGGTGCTGGCCGGACATGAGCCCTTCGACGATGATCCGCGCCCGCAGGTCGATCGTCTTGATCGCCGCTAGGGTCTGCGGGTCCAGGAAATTCGGCACGGTTTCCACTACTGCTCAGTTTAGTCCACAGCGGGGCAAATAGGCCGACGGGATGGTGGGTAAATTTGAGGATAAATTGACCGACGATCGGACAGAAGCATATCCCATCTCGCCGGAGCGTTTCTTATGGACATCACGAATAAAACACCGACGACTTTCATGAAGGCCGGCGGATGGTGCTGGTTTCAGGACCCGCGGGCGGTCATTGTGGGTGACCAGATGATCATCGGCGGAATCAGCGGCCGAACGGGCGATGTGCGGGTCGGCGTGTACGACCTCGAGGGTAATACGTCTATTGGCGAAGTCGTGCTCCACCCAGGGTTCGAGCGTGACGACCACAACACCCCGGCTTTCTACGCTCGGCCCGACGGCCGGCTGCTCGCGGTATACGCCAAGCACGCTTGCGAACCGCGGCATTATTTTCGGCTGTCCGAACCCGGCGACTTCCTCGATTGGGGCCCCGAAACGACATACGAACACCCGGTAAACGAAAACCAGCCAACCGGGGTGACCTACATGAACCTCTACACCTCGGCGGAACAGGGCCGGCTGTACAACTTTTTCCGCAACGGGCCGGACTTCAACCCGTGGTTCATTTCGTCGGACGACCACGGGGAGACGTGGGGCCACCGCACCCATTTCATCGACGACGGCTTGCCGGTGCGTGCCCGCCCTTACACTCGCTACGTCCAACGCGACGAAGACACGATCGGCGTTACTTTTACCGAAGCCCACCCCCGCGACTTCGGTAACAGCTTGTACTACGCCCAGATCCGCAACGGTTTTTACGAAAGAGTCGACGGCACCAGAATCAAAGCGCTCGCCGATGGGCCGCTATTGCCTGCCGAAGCCGACCTCATCTACCGGGGCAGCGGAGACTACGGCGACGATCGACACGACCGCAGCGTCCCCAACGCCGCGTGGACCAGTTCGGTCGTAACGGACCGTAACGGCTGGCCTCATATCGGCTACAGCGTTTACCTCAGCCACGGCGACCTGCGCTACCGCATCGCGTCGTGGGACGGCCAGCGGTGGAACGACCGTGAGGTCGCCGACGCCGGCGGCTTTCTTTATCCGATCAAAGACAGCTATACCGGGTTGATTACTCTTGACCCTAATTATCCGATGCAGGTTGTAATCTCAACCGACGCCGATCCACGGACCGGTGAACCACTAGGGCAACCGCACCAGCTATTTGTCGGCAGCGTCGGCCCGCAAGACCACCGGGAAACTATCTCTTGGCGGCCGTTGAATTCAGACTCCGACCACCGGCAGATACGGCCGATGTTCGTTACCGGCGGCGGCTACCGCGTTCTGCTGTGGATGCGCGGGCGTTACACCACTTTTCAAGATTACGATGTGGATATCGCTGGCCATGTGCTCGAACGGCCGACCGCTTCGGCTTAGAAATCGGACGCAACAATCAGTGAAGCACCGCCGCGGCTTGGGGATCGGTGCTACCACCGACCTGGGTGTGTTCGAGGAGGCGGTCGATCAGGTCGTCGGCGGTGACGCCATCGGCTTCGGCGTTGAAGTTGGTCAGGATGCGGTGGCGCAGCACGGGGCGGGCGATAGACTTCACGTCTTCGGGGTGGACGTGCGTCCGGCCGCCGAGCACGGCCTTAGCCTTGGCCGCGAGGATGAGGTATTGGCTGGCCCGCGGGCCGGCGCCCCAGCGGAGGTAGTTCTGCATGAAGTCGGGGCGCTCGTCGGCAGCGCCTTTGTCGGGGCGACGGGTCGCGCGGACTAAACGCAGGGCGAACTCGATGACGTGGTCGGCCACGGGCACGTCGCGGACCATCTCTTGGATCGCGGTGACTTTTTCGGCCGTGAGCACGGGCTGGACGTCAGGCTTTTCCCGGCAGGTCGTGCGGCGGATGACTTCGAGTTCTTCTTCCTGGGTCGGGTAGCCGACGCGGATCATGAACATGAAGCGGTCGAGCTGGGCTTCTGGCAGCGGGTAGGTGCCTTCCTGCTCGATCGGGTTTTGCGTGGCGAGGACGAAGAAAGGATCGGGGAGCGGGTGGCGCTCGCCGCCGGCGGTGACGTGGTGCTCCTGCATCGCTTCGAGCAGCGCGGCCTGAGTTTTGGGCGGGGTGCGGTTAATCTCGTCGGCGAGGATGAGGTTGGCGAAGACCGGGCCGCGGACGAAACGCATCTCGCGGTGGCCGGTGGTGCGGTTTTCTTCGATGACCTCGGTGCCGGTGATGTCGGAGGGCATGAGGTCGGGGGTGAACTGGATACGGTTGAAGTCGAGGCTGAGCGACTTGGCGATGGTCGAGACGAGCAGCGTCTTGGCCAGGCCCGGCACGCCGACGAGCAGCGCGTGGCCGCGGGTAAACAACGCGAGGAAGACCTGTTCGACGACGTCCTGCTGGCCGACGATGGCTTTGCCGATCTGTTCGGACAGCGCCGCGGAGGCGTCGCGGATCTCGGCGATGAGTTGTTCGGGGTTGGGAGGGGAATCGGGATCGGACATGAACGGCTCCGCGGGGTGCGCGACGTATTGCTTGGGCCTTTCGAGTATAGCTGCGTTGGGGGCAGGCTATCATCGGATCATGCCGGAGTTGCCCGAGGTCGAGACCGTGCGGAGGACGCTGGAGGTGGCGGTAGTCGGTCGGCGGGTGGTGGGCGTGAAGGTCAATCGGGCCGACGTGGTCCGGGGGCCGAGATGGCTGCTACGCGGCGAGCAGGTCGGTTCGGTCATCCGCCACGGCAAGCAGCTGGCGATGGTCGGGCGAGACCGAGGGTGTGTTTGCGTACACCTGGGCATGAGCGGGTCGGTCCGCGTCGTGGCCCGGCCCCGAAAAGAGCCGCGGGCCAACCACGTGCACGTCGTCTGGAAGCTCGAAGACGGCGGGGAGGTGCGTTTCCGCGACCCGCGGCGGTTCGGCGGGGTGTGGGCGTTCGAGGATGCCGAGGAGCTGCACGAGCGGCGGTGGCAGCGCCTGGGGCCCGATGGGCTGATTATTACGCCGCGACAGCTCCACGCCGGCCTGAGCCGGACGAAGCGGGCTCTGAAGGCGGCGCTGCTGGATCAGCATCTGGTAGCTGGGCTGGGCAACATCTACGTCGACGAGGTGTTGTACGCCACGAAGCTCCACCCGCTGAAGCCGGCTGATACGGTTACCCGGGCGGAGGCCCAGCGGCTGGTGCGAGCGACCCGGCGGATCTTGGGCCGAGCGATCGAGGCCGGCGGGTCAACACTGCGGGATTACGTAGATGCCGACGGTCAAACGGGCGGTTTTCAGAATCGACACCGGGTTTACGGCCGGGGTGGCGAGGTGTGCTTTGGGTGTGGAGAGATCTTGGATCAGATGATGGTTGCGGGACGGACGACCACGGCTTGCGGGGCTTGTCAGATCGGAACGATTGATTCTGATAAAGATAGATAAATAAATCTCTATTCACCGTCGTAAACCGCGCCGGAATGTGGACAAACACGACCATGGGTTTATTAACAAATAAACAAAATAGTTTTATATCAATAAACCGTAAGTGTTAAATTTGTCGAGAGATGCTACTAGCCCGTCAGTCAGTGGGTATGTTGGAGCGGAAAGTCTGATATTTCGAGGGGATTTGTAGGAGCTTGTCGGTTTTGTGGCTTCTCCGGGTCAGGCCGCAGCGCATCGCGTCGGGTTGTCCACATGCTGTTGACAGGGCTGTGGACAAGGGCTGGTCCTGATGGTTGTCTTGGCCAGGATTACGCAGATAGCTCGGCGATGTCGGATCGCCGGCACAACGTGGAGTTTTTGATTGGATTGGGAGAGGTGGGGTGTCGATTCCAGCTAGGCGATGACGCCGGTGGCGCGGTCGATCTCTTCGAGGAGGCGTTTGATCTGGGCCGGAAACTGGTCTTCGGTCTGGAGGCGGGTCTCGACAACGGTGACCGAGTGCATAACGGTGGTGTGGTCGCGGCCGCCGAAGAAGCCGCCGATCTCTTCGAGGCTGAAGCGGGTGCGCTCTCGGGCGAGATACATGCAGATCTGGCGGGGCTCGACGATGGACTTGAAGCGGCGGCGGGACTGGAGATCAGACAGCTTGACGTTGTAGAACCGGGTGACGGCGTCGACGATGTGCTGGAGAGTGGTTTGGTTGGCCTGTGCCGGGACTGCGGGCTCGCCGAGGGCTTGGCGGGCCATCGTGAGGTCGACCGGGCGTTTTTCGATCATCTGCTGGGCTTGGAGGGCCTTGATCGCGCCTTCGAGTTCGCGGGCGTTGGTCTCGCGGCGTTGGGCGACAAGTTCGACGACGGCTTCTGGTAGTTCGAAGCCGCGCATCTTGGCCTTCGCTTTAACGATGGCGACACGGGTCTCGTAGCTCGGCCGGGAGACCGGGGCGACGAGGCCCCACTGGAACCGCGAGACGAGGCGTTCTTCGAGGTGCGGGATCTCGTGCGGCGCCGCGTCGGACGACAGGACAATCTGCCGGTTGGACTGGTAGAGCTCGTTGAAGGTGTGGAAGAACTCTTCCTGCGAGCGTTCGCGCTCGGAGAGGAAGTGGATATCGTCGATGACCAGCAGGTCGACGTGGCGGTAGTGCGTGCGGAACTCTTCCATCTTGCCGGCCTGGACGCAGGCGATGAACTGATTCATGAAGGCGTCGCAGGAGACGTAGAGGATCTGCGTCCGCGGATTCTGGGTCAGGATCGACTGGCAGATGGCCTGCAGGAGGTGGGTCTTGCCTAGTCCGACGCCGCCGTGGATGAAGAGCGGGTTGTAGGCCGTGCCGGGCTGGTTGGCGACGGCGACGGCGGCGGCGTAGGCGAGCTGGTTGTTCGGGCCGCTGATGAAGTGATCGAACGAGTTGTCGGGGCTGAGGACCATCGATTCGTTGTCGAAATCGAAGGTGCTTGCGTTGCCGTTGCCATTACCGTTGGCCGAACGCGGCGCGTTTAGGTGGATCGGGGCGGGTTTGGGGACGAAAGCAGGTTGGCTGTGTTCGTCGGAGTTTTTTGGGGCGGGCGGGAGGTGGGCCTCGAGGTCTGCGGCGGCGGGTTCGTCGACAACGTGGGTGTTGCCGTTTTTTGATGCCGGGGGATCGGCGGGTTCGTCCGGCTTAGATATGGGGGTCGCGTCGGGTTCGCAGACGAAGCGGGCGGCGACGAGCTGGCCGGTCACGGCTTGGGCGGCTTCGGTGAAAGGCTCTAAGCAGCGTTTTTGCAAGTAGTTTTGCTGGACTGCAGTAGCGGTGTGGATTTGCAGCAGGCCGTTGTTGATCTGGCCGGGGGCGAGGTCGTCGTAGAACCACTGGCGGCAGATCGGGGCGTGACGCTCCTTGAGTACGTCGAGCACCTCTTGCCACTGGTTCGTATCGAATTGGGGCATGCGTCGACCCTGTTGGAGCGGAGCAGCGTGCGCCGACGCGGAGGCCCTCCGGTCTTTGTCGCCGTTGCGTTGATTAGATGTTGTTACAACTCAAACGTTTTGCGGTGCCGCGTTTTTCTCTGGGAGCCCACCAAGACGACCGGAGATCAATCAAACCAACGCTGCACCGACGCATTTTTATTTGCGATCCGGAAAATTACCGCGCCACATGTCACGGTGTCAATCCGGTATTTAACTTAATTGCTTCTAGGTTGCGTTAAGCGTGTTTTTGTCTCACGCTTTGTCTCGCCGTTCGATGCGCGCGATGACTTATGCAGGTGATATCCACGCGCGGTCGGAAAGTTAACCGTCAACTGCGTTCGGACCGCCGGCGTTCGAGCAGCTTGCGCGCCGCTTCGCGCATGTCCTCGGCCGTATCGGTTTCGTCAACAATCTCGACGCCGAGCAAGGTTTCGACACAGTCTTCCAGCGTAACCAGTCCCGCTGTGCCGCCGAACTCGTCTTGCACGAGGAACATGTGCTCTTGCTCGGCGATAAACCGGTCGAGAGTGTCGGCGACGGTGTCGCTCTCGGCGGCGGTCCGTAGCGGTTGGGCGAGCTGCTCGACGGGTTGGTCGCCGCGGTCTTCGTTGCTAGCCTGGTAAAGCGCGTGGCGGGTGAGGTGGCCGACGATGTCGTCGATGTTGTCGCCGCGGACGGGGATGCGGCTGAAGCGGAGCCGGCCGTGCTCTTCGAGGACGCGGTTGGGAGTGGTGTCGCGGGGGAGGGTGAAGACGACGGGCCGGGGTGTCATGACGTCTTTGACGTTGATCTGGTTGAGGCGGAAGAGGTTGCGGATGACGCGGGCCTCGCGGGGTTCGATCTCGCCGGCGGAGTGGCCGAGCTCGGCGGTGATGGCGACCTCGTCGCGGGTGATCTTTACCGCGTGGCCGCCGCCCAGCCGGCTGGAGATCCACTGCAGGGGGATCAGCAGCGGCAGGGTCATCCAGATCATGCCCTGGATCGCGTAGGCGGTGAACGCGGCGAGCGGTTTGGCTTGGGCGGCGCCGATCGACTTGGGGATGATCTCGCTGAAGACGAGGATAAGCAGGGTGACGACGGCGCTGCCAACGGCGACCGCCCCGCTGCCCCAGATGACTAGGACCTGGGCCCCGACGCCGGCCGCGCCGATCGTGTGTGCGACGGTGTTCAGGGTGAGGATCGCCGCGAGCGGGCGATCGACGTGGGTCTTCATGTGCTTGAGCCGCTTGCCCCCGCGGCGGTCTTCCTGGGCCATCAACTCGACGTGAGACGTCGGTACCGAAAGCAGGCCCGCCTCGAGCAGTGAGCAGAGGAACGAGACGCCGATAGCGAGGGCTAAGTAAACGCCCAGCAGGGTCATGTTGGCGACGGTGGGGCCTTCACCGGTGACGTAGGAGCCGCCGCCAGTAGGGACCGCCGCGAGTAGATTAAACATGGGCAGATTTTAACCGCGGTTGAGACTTACGGACGGTTTCGTTGGGCTTCTAGAGCGGGTTTGTGGGTCAGTGGTGATCCCGGTCGAGGGCGAGTTCGTGGGCTTCGTGGTAGCGGCGGCCGAGGTTGTGCCAGTCGAAGTGTTCGCTGAACGACTCGACGGTGTTGCGCAGCTTGATGCGTTCGCGGCGGGAGAGCTGGCAGAAGTCGAACATGGTGTCGCAGAGCTGGTGGGCGGCGCCGTTGGCGTCGGTGTTGCGGCGTTGGATGATGGAGATGCCTTGGTCGGCGTGTTTGGGCATGACGTTGGCGAGGTACGAGCCGAAGCCCGAGAGGTCGCTGGTCACGGCCGGGACGCCCAGCGCGATCGACTCGAGCGGCGTGTAGCCCCATGGCTCGTAGTAGCTGGGGAACACGCCCAGGTGCGTGCCGCGGACGAACTGCTCGTACTCCATGCCGAACAGCGGGTTGGTCGAGTTGATGAAATCGGGGTGGAAGACGACTTTGACGCGGTCTTCGGGGGCGTTGAAGAGTTGGCACTCGCGCAGCTGGTTTAGCACAGAGTCGGTCTGGTCGTCGACCATGTCGTGGGTGACGATCGGCGGCAGGCCGTCACGTCGCCAAGACTGGATCGACCGCCGTAGCCGCAGCCGCCAGTAGTCGTCGACGAGGGTGTTGAGATCGGGGATGTGGCCGGCGGCAGCGCTGTTGAACAGTTCTTGGCCGATCGTCTCGCTGATCGCGTCGGCGGCGTTCTGAAACTCTTCGAGCATCGCCCGGCTCTCGAGCGCCGCAACGTTGATCGAATGCACCGGGGCTTTGGTGATGATGAAGAACACGACGTTGATCGGCGTCTCGGCTTCTTTCAGCCGGTGGTTCAGCTTCGCGAGCGCCTCGATCGTGACGTCCATGCCCTTGTTGAGGTATTCGTACCGCCCGGACGTAAACATGTAGAGCGTCTGGTCGAGGTCGAAGCTGTAACTGGGGAAGAAGTGGCCGAGGGTGAACTCGTGGATCTGTTTTTTGTACTGGTTGTGCAGGTTTTGGAACTCGTGGATCGCGGCGAAGCGTTCGATGTTGAGCCCGTTGGGCAAGAGCAGGTCGGGCGATCGGCCGAGCAGGTGGGTGCATTCGCTGGCGGTGACGTCGGAGACGGTGGTGAAGACGTGGGCGCCGTGGGCGGCGGCGCGTTCGAGGCCGTGCTGCGCTTCGATGTTGAAGTGCTTGGCTTCGTGGCCGGCGTCGAAGAACGACAGGTGGTCGTAGAACACCGGGTTGTGCATCGCAAGGTACCGGCCGAGCAGCGTGGCGTGGGTCGTGAAGACGACCGAGCCGGGCCATTGTTCTTTGCGCAGCATCGGCACCGCGGCGCCGGCCATCCACTCGTGGAAGTGGGCCACGATCCGTCGGCGGTGCGACTCGCGCTCGCCCAGGATCGTCAGCAGCAGCCGGGTCGCTTCGCCGAAGGCGAGCACGTCGTTGATCAGGGCGTCGTCGCCGGGCGAGGGGATGCCGTGGTCCGCCCAGAGGCGGTACTTGACGTCGTTGAGGTAGCGGTGGATGTCGCCGATGTGCAATAAAACGATGTGTGGCCGGCCCGAGACCAGCCACCGGCCGTACTGCGCCCCGAAGCCCATCTCGTTGAGCTGCTTCACCGCCTGACCCATTGGTCCGACCAGCGGCGTCGGCTCGAACTCGATCGGGGCGCTCTTGTCGTTGTACGGCCCGACGAGGCAGTACCGGTTGCCCCACCGGCTGACCATGGACGGCACCTTGCTGCGCAGCACGGTGTAGATCCCGCCGACCTGGTTGCACGCCTCCCACGCGATCTCGACCAGCATCGGGTCGGCCCGCCGGCCCCTTCGGGCGGGTTTTTCCATGACTTCGGCGTCGTTGGCGTGGCTGAGATCGTCGTGATTCATGTTTGGGTCGGGAGAAGCGGGAACTGAAACGCTGCCGTGAGGGTCTTTTATGGTAATCCACCGCGCCGCCCGCAGCAGCCTACGATGCGGAACAACATCGACCAATTACCAGATCGGCCCACGCATGCCCGACACTGAAAGTTTCATCCAAATCCTCGAGCAAGGCCCGCTCCACGAGCTGACCGACCGGCTCGACGCTGACCCCCGGCGGATGAACACCTTCCTCGTCCAGCCCGCGCCCCACGGCCCCGAGCAGTGGATGCCCATGCACTACGCCGCCCGGGCCGGGTACCTCCCGGCGGTCGAGGCGCTGCTCGCCCGCGGGGTCCACCCCGACTGCCGGACCCGTTTCACCACTCCGATGCACGCCCGCCAGACCCCGCTGCACCTCGCCGCGTCCGCCGGCCACGCCGAGGTGGTCCGATGCCTACTCGGAGCGGGGGCCGAGGTCGAGGTGCGTGATGCCCAGCAGCGATCGCCCCTGTGGTGCGCCGCCCGGCACCGCCGACCCGAAGCCACCGCGCTGCTGCTCGCACACGGCGCGTCGATCGACGCCCGCGACACCCAGCAGCGCACTCCCTTGCATGCCACGCTGCTGCACCGGCCTTCTGCCGAGCCGTCTTTCCAGCTCGACCGCGACCCCGAGGCGTTGCGTTCGGTCTTCACCGGTTCGCAAGACGCCCCCGGCTTCGAGCCTGCCGCCGCGTTATCGCTAATCAAAGCGGGAGCAGACCTCACGGCGACTTGCGCCAAAGAACCCGACGGCTTCACCGTCCTGCACCGCTGCATTACCCTCGGCGAGGCGGCGCTGCCCGTGGCCGAGCGACTGCTCGAACGCGGGGCCGACCGCTCTGTCGTTGATCCACGCTACGGCCGGACCGCCCTCGATCTGGCTCGCGAACTCGGACTAACCGTTTACGTCGACCTGCTCTCCGCCTGAGCGATGCACCTAACCCAATAAGTCATCCATGGCAGCGTCCAAAAGCTCCGCTGAGCGTTTCCACCCGTATGATTCGACCTTAGTTTGTTCGGTTGCCGGAAGTTCAGCAGGATTGATTTTCATCAGGTGTGTCGCCAAGCCGTCGGGTGTGCCGTCGTAGTAGAACCGCGGGTCGTCGCCGAATACCTCTGGGTACGCCAGCCGCCGGGGCAGCACCGGGAAGCAGCCCGCGGCGACCGCCTCGACCACCGCGATCCCGAAAAACTCGTGCCGCGCGGTCGATACCACCACGTCCGCCTCGGCCAAAGCGGCCTCGTACTCCGCCCGCGTCTCCTGAAACCCCCAACGCACGATCTCGTCGGCGAAACGCTGCCGCGCTACATCGAAACACTCGGGAACCTGTTCAAACGATTCGCCCAACACGCTGAGCTTGAACCGTACGCCCCGCTTCTTCAATTTCTTCAGAGCGGCGAAGAACGCGTCCGGGTCTTTGTCGTGCTCCCACCGCGCGACCCAGAGGATGTGCAGCGGCCGATCCGCGGCGCTTGGGTTTCGTTTCCCAGAATTAACCGTTACCCCTGGCGGCAACACCAACGACGCATCTTCGATGAGGTCCGGCAGGTGGTCCAGCTGCCGCCCGGGCATCTTCTTCAGCAGCTTCCGCGCTGCGGACAAAAAACTCTGCCGATGGAAATCTGAGTTCCACGCGATCGGCTTGCCGCCGGCCGGAGATCGTCGGATCGCCGCCGCGGCCGAGGTCAGGTGCGTGATCGCGAAGTGATGGTCTCGGCCCCGGGAATCTTCCTGCCGGGTTGGGTAGGTCAACTGGTTCTCGTGGAAGTACACCATCGCCGGCAAAGACCGGAACCGGTCATCACATAGCCCGTAAAAAGACGCGAGGTCGAGCATCGATGTACACCAAAGCGCATCGAATGGTTTATCTACCGCTTGCGGTATAGCCCAGAGTTGCTCCGCAAACGTCGCTCCTGCGTGCCGCATCCGCCACTTCCAATGGTGCCCCGATAGCGTGAGCACCTCAAACTCGTGTCGCGATTTCTTCGTCCACCCTTTAAGGAAAGCCGCGTGGCTGCCGGCGTGGTACGGGTTGAGCGCGAGGATCCGCATGGGTGAAAAGAGTAACCATTACCCCAGCCACGGGCTGGCGATCGAGGCCAACGCCAACACGACCAACACCCCCAGGATCACCCGCCGCATCCTCTCCCGCGACCACCGCGAGCCGAGCTTCGCCCCAAGGGTAGTAGCCCAGATAACGCCCGGGGCCATCGCCCACCCCAGGCCGATCGCCCACCCGACGTTCCCGCCGAACTTCCACCACATCAGCGCTAGCTGAATCGGCATCAGCTGCAGGAACAGCACCCACAAAAAGACCCGCCCGCGTTTCGTCGACCAGTCGTGTGCGACCACCCAAAGCACCAGCGGTGGGCCGCCTATACCCGTGACTCCGCTCATGACCCCGCTGCTGAGTCCGACCGGTGCGACCCAACGCCTTGATACCCGCGACCGCGGCTTGGGCCGGAGCAGCGAAATTAATAAAACCGTCCCTAGAACCACGAACCCTACCCCCTGTTTCATCAGCACCGCCCCGCCCGCGGTCAACCAGGCCATCACCAATATGCCGAACGGCAGGCCCAGCGTACGCCCCGCGGCCAAGCCCGGCAGGTCCCGCCAGACGATGTGTCGGCGAAATTTCCAGCAGCCCGTCGCCGTCTGCACGAGCCCCGCGCCTCCGACCGCTCCGACCGCCTCGGGAAGCGGTAGCCCCGCCCAAAGTAGTAACGGCGTCGCGATCAGCCCGTACGCAAACCCCACCGCTCCCTGCACGAAAGCGCCCAACAGCAACGCGCCCACGGCCAACAGAATCTGCGCTGCGCTCAGCGTCTCCAGGATCGGCATAACGAGGCGTCAGCCTACTCGATCACCACCGGGTGCTTCGCCTCGGCCTCTTCCCGCAGCCGTTTATTCAAGTCGTCGTACATGTCGAGACGCATCTGCTGGTAGACGTGCGCTTCGGGGTACACCGCCGCCTCGTTTTCTGCGTTCCAGGCGTTCCACATCCGCGCGAGCTCCGCCCGCAGCTCGGGGTTTCCGTCGGCGACGTCGGTCGTTTCGTAGGGGTCGGACTCCAGCAGGTAGAGCTCGGGCTTGGGCGTGAGCGTGGGCTTGAGGTATTTGGCGGTCGGCGTGCGGATGGCCCACTGGTCACCGTTGTACTTCCGCCAGTAGAGCGCTTCGTGCGGCACACCTGCTGTCTTACCGTTTACGAACGGCAGTAAGTTCACGCCGTCCATCGCCTTGCCGCCCGTGTCTCCCCCGCCCGCGGCCACGAACGTCGCGGCGATATCCAGGGAGATGACCGGCGCATCGAAGGTTGCCCCCGAAGGCAGGCCGTTCGGCCAGTGGGCGATGAACGGCACGTGGACGCCGCCTTCCAGTAACGCCACCTTGCCGCTGCGGAACGGCGCGTTGCGGGCCCAGTTCGCATTCGGCGACCAGGGGAAAGCGTCGGTCACCCCGCCGTTGTCCGAGAGGAAGAAGATCAGCGTGTTGTCGAGCTTGCCCGAGGCTTCGAGCGCATCGACAACGATGCCGATCCCCGAGTCCATCGAATCGATCATCGCGGCGTAGACGCGTCGCTTGGGGTTCTCGATGTGTTGGTACTTGTCGATCAGTTCCTGTGGGGCCTGCAGCGGGGTGTGCGGGGCGTTGTATGAAAGGAATAGGCAGAACGGTTTATCGCCGTCGGTTACGAACGCCGCGGCGTCGCGGCTGAGCGCGGTGGTTAGGTATTCGTCGAAGCCGGCGACCTGGTCGTTGCGGTGCAGCGCCTTCTGGTAGCCGTTGCCGGCGTAGACGTTCGGGGTGCCGTCGGGTTTGAGCAGCGTGTGCATCTCGGTGACGTCTTCGGGGAAGAAGTCGTGCCCGCCGCCGAGGAAGCCGAAGAAGTAGTCGAAGCCCCGGCGGTTGGGGTGGGTGTGGGCGGCGATGCCGAGATGCCACTTGCCGATCAGGCCGGTGCGGTAGCCAACTTTCTGGAGACGGGTGGCGAAGGTGGTCTCGGTCTGGGGCAGGCCGATGTGGCGGTCGAACGGCGCGGTCGGGAAGTTCACGTCGATCCCGAAGCGGGCCTGGTATCGGCCGGTGATGAAACCCAGCCGCGAGGGGCCGCAGTAGGGGTGGGTGACGTAGCCGTTGGTAAAGACCACGCCGTTGTTGGCCAAGGCGTCTAGGCGGGGGGTTTTGATGTCGGGAGCCCCGGTAAAGCCCAGGTCGCCGTAGCCCAGGTCGTCGGCCATGATCACCAGGAGGTTGGGCCTTTCCTGCCCGTGCGCGGCGGTCGCAAGAGCGGTGATCGCGATAGAAAAAACGACGGTTAAAGCGCTACGCAGCGGATTCATGGTCTATTTGCCTTGGCGATCGATTTGGAAAAGTGAAGCGAGTGAAACCATAGGCCCGAGGCCACTGTGTCTGTCATAGTGCTAATTGAAACGGACTATCCGTAGCACGCCGGCTCGTTGCCCGCGATCCATTTGATGTTGCAGCCGATCGATGGCCACTGCTTGCCCGGGATTTCTTTGCCCGCTAACAATGCGTCGAGCGCGGCTCGCAGGTCTTCGCCGTTGGCGGCGCCGTTGCGGTCGTCGTAGTTGCCGCTGCTGATGCGGTACGGCCGGGTGCTGTCGAGCTGGCCGCGGTAGACCAGTTTGTGGTCGCGATCGAACAAAAAAAAGTCCGGCGTGCACGCCGCGGTGTAAGCCTTGGCCACCGACTGGTCGGCGTCGTAAAGGTACGGGAACGTGTAGCCACGCTTCGTCTTCTCCGCCGCCATCTTGTCGGGGGCATCGTCGGGGTAGTTCGCCACGTCGTTTGACTGGATCGCCACGACCCCAAGCTGATCGCCGTAGTCCGCCTTCAGCCGCACCAGTTCCGGAGCGACGTGGTGCACAAACGGGCAGTGGTTGCAGATAAACATGACCAGCACCGGCCGCCCGGAAAAATCGGAGAGCGAAACGGTTGAGCCGTCGGTATCGGGCAGGGCGAAGCCCGGCGCGGGCGTATCGAGGGCGAGCATGGTGGACGGTGTTTGGGCCATGTTGTTGACTTCTTTTGTAGGTAGTTCTGGACGATAACTTCTAGGTACACCATAACGTCACGCCTAGGGAGCGTGGACGCATGGTAGGATCGTTTCTACTGAGTTCATTAGTTGTTTGGGACACGGATGAGTGTCGGGAGTCTTGTTTTGCCTTCGATCTGGGAACCCTTGTTCGGCATCATCGTCTTGCTGGCGTTGGCGATGGCGTTGGGTTCGATTGCGGAGCGGCTGAAGCAGTCGGCGATCGTGGGGTTTATGCTCGCGGGGCTGCTGCTGGGGCCGAACGTGTTGGGTCGGGTATTGCGGTGGTGGCAGGATGTCGAAGACGCGGGTGGGAAAGGTTTTCCGGGGGAGCAGCTGCCGGCGATGCTGCGGACGATGATCGATCCGGCGCAGATCACGGCGGTCGCGGACCTGGGCGTGACGCTCTTGATGTTCACGATCGGGCTGGAGTTTTCGTGGTCTCGTTTGAAACGGTTGGGGTTCACGGCGATCGCGACGGGGGTCGTGCAGATCCTGGTGACGATGGCGGTGGTGGCGGGGATCGCGGTGTTGTTCGGGATGGGCTTCTCGGCGGGGGTTGCGCTGGGCGGGATTATTGCGCTGAGTTCGACGGGGGTGGTGATGCCGGCGTTGGCGCGGCGGTCGGAGGTCGACTCGGTCCACGGCCGGTTTGCGCTGGGCATTCTGCTGGTGCAGGACATCGCGGTGATCCCGCTGGTCTTGGTCATCGCGGCGTTGGGCGGGACGGGGACGGCCGGCGAGGTGCTGCTACACACCGCGGGGCAGTTCGGCATCGTCGCGGGGTTCATCGTGTTCTGCGTGTTGTTCGTGAAGTTCGTCGTGCCGAGGGTCGTCGGCTTCAACGCGCCGACGGGCAACCGGGAAGTCACGGTGCTGTTCGCGATCGTTCTGTCGCTGGGGGCGGCGTGGGGGGCGAACAAGCTGGGGCTGTCGCCGGCGTTGGGGGCGTTTATCGCGGCGATCTTCCTGGGCGAGTCGGCCATCGCGCCGCGGCTGCGGGGCGACGTGGGTCCGCTCAAGACGATCTTCGTGACGATGTTCTTCGCGTCGATCGGGATGCTGGGCGACCCGGTGTGGATCGTGCAGAACTTCGGGTCGGTGGCGATCGCGTTGGGCTTGCTGTTGTTGGTGAAGCCGACGGTGATCTGGGGCGTCGGCCGGGTGTTCAAGCTGGCCCACCGCCACGCGATCGCGGCGGGCGTGTGCATGGGCCAGGTCGGGGTGTTCAGCTTCGTGTTGGCCCGCTCGGCGCAGGACGGCGGGGTCATCTCGGCCGAGACGTTCTCGCTGGTGGTGAGCATTACGATCGTGACGCTGTTCCTGACGCCGTACTTGGTCGCGTTCGCTCCCACGGCCGGAGCAAAAGGCGAACGGCAGCTGCGTAAATGGGGTCTAGCGAAGCTGGGCGGGAGCGACGACTCGGGCGTCGGCCGGGAGCTTTCGAGCCACGTGGTGGTGGTGGGTTTCGGGCCCGCGGGACGCGCGGTGGCGAACCGGATGGTGCAGTCCGGCTCGACGGTGGTGGTCGTCGATCTCAACCCCAAGTCGATCAAGGCGGCCCGCGAAGCGGGGATGCGGGGCGTGCTGGGCGATGCGTCGTCGCCGGACTTGTTGAAGCAGGTCGCGATCGAGTCGGCCGAGGCGTTGGTCATCACGCTGCCGGACCACTACCTGGCGATGGCGGTAATCGTCGAGGCCCGCGAGCTGTCGCCGAAGCTGCAGATCGTGGTGCGTTCCCGCTACCACCGCTACGTTGACCTGTTAAACGCGACCGGGGCGAACGTCGTGGTCGACGAAGAAGCCCACGTCGGCGACCGGCTGAGTGAAACGCTGCGGGTGAAGGTCAGTACCGACAGCGAGGCGGACCATGAGGTGATTAAGGAAGACGAGGCGAAGCCTTTGTCGGTTAGCGATTAGTTGTCACCGCACGGGATCGTTTTCGCCGTCGACTGGGGGGAGGTTTTCGAGGTCGTCGAGGTCGCGATATCGGCCCGCGGCGCGTTTGGCGGCGCGCAGGTCGGCCAGGGACAGGACCGAGACCGAGGTGCCGTTAAGTTCGAAAGAAACCCGGCGTTTCCACGCCGAAGGCCAATTGCAGCCGTCGCACGAGGTCATCAAATCGATTCCGAAGGGTTCGCGTCCCAAGCGGAGGACCGAGCGTTCGGTCGACAGACGCATGATCGTGTCGATCTCGACCCGGTGTCCGAGCGACTCGATCACGCTGATGACTTGGCTTGCTTGGTGAGGATCAGGCTCGAACCAGATATCGATGTCTTTGGTTGCACGGACGTACCCGTGGCAGATCACCGCCCAGCCGCCGACCACGAGGTAATCAACGTCGGCGTCTCTCAACGATTTCAAGAGTGTCAGATACGTCTGCGGTAGCGGGGTCGTAGCCATATGCGATCCGCCTCAACATCTCGCCGTAACGCCAGCGTTCGGCCATAGAATAGTTCCGCCAATCTAACCATTCGGCTGGTTGCTGGTGGATTGGAAATACCGAGTGCCCCGGCTTTGGGGGTTCGGCAAGCTCTGGGAAATCTTCCTCAAGCTGTGACATAGTTTAATTATCGGTAGCGGATCGCTTGGCGTCTAGCCCGAATTTAAAAATGGATCATCCGCCCGTCGGTGCCGAGGGCCGCTTCGTGGACGGCTTCGGACATCGTGGGGTGGGCGTGCATGGTGCTGATCAACTCCTCGGCCGTGGCTTCGAGGCGTCTTGCTAAGCCCATCTCGGCGATCATTTCGGTGACGCCTTCGCCGATCATGTGGGCACCGAGGATCTCACCGTGTTTGGCGCCGCTGATGAGTTTGACGAAGCCTTCGGTTTCGCCGAGGGCCTGGGCTTTGCCAGAGGCCTGGAAGGGGAACTTGCCGACGTTGATCTCGAGGCCCTGTTCTTGGCAGGCTTGTTCGGTGAGGCCGATGCTGGCGACCTGGGGGTTGCAGTAGGTGCAGCCGGGGATGGAGGCGTAGTCGACGTCGGGGGCTTCGTGGCCGTACATGCGTTCGACGCAGAGGATGGCTTCTTCGGAGGCGACGTGGGCGAGCCACGGCGGGCCGATGACGTCGCCCACGGCGTAGATGCCGGGGACCGAGGTCTGGTAGTCGGCCCCGGGGGCGTGGTAGTCGACCTTGATGTGGCCTTTGAAGAGTTCGATGCCGAGCTGTTCTTCGAATAGGCCGTCGAACCGGCCGCGGACGCCAATGGCGACGAGGACTTTGTCGGCCTCGATTTCTTGGGTCTTTGAATCGTCGTCGGCCTTGGCGATGACGGCCTTGATGCCGGCGTCGGTTTTTTCGATGGACTTCGTGACGTGGCCGGTGAGGATGTTGACGCCTTGTTTCTTGAAGGCCTTCTCGGCGGCTTTGGAGACGTCGTGGTCTTCGACGGGCAGGACGCGGTCGAGCATCTCGACGACGGTGACTTGGGTGCCGAAGGCGTTGTAGAAATAGGCGAACTCCATACCGATGGCGCCGCTACCGACGACGAGCAGCTTCTCGGGCTTCTCGGGGAGGTTCATCGCTTCTTTCGAGGTGATGATTTTTTCGCCATCGAACGGCGCACCGGGGAGGGCGCGGGGCGAGGCGCCGGTGGCGATGAGGATCTTGTCGGCGGTGAGGACTTCGCGGGGCTTGCTCTTGAAGCGGACCTCGGCGGGCATGTCCTGGTCGATGGCCGGGCGTTTGGGGTCGATCGACGAGTCGACATCCGCGTGGTCGTAGACGGCGACCTTGCCGGTGGTGGGGATGAAGGCGTGGCCGGCGAAGTGGCTGATCTTGTTCTTTTTGAAGAGGAACTTGATGCCGTTGCTGAGGTTGCCGGCGACGCCGCGGGACCGGCCGATGATCTTGTCCCAGTCGTAGCCGAGGCCCTCGACCTTGATGCCGAAGGCTTCGCCTTCGTGTTGGATCTTGGAGTACATCTCGGCCCCGGCGATGAGGGCTTTGGTGGGGATGCAGCCCCAGTTGAGGCAGACGCCGCCGAGGGCGTCGCGCTCGACGCAGGCGACGGACTTGCCGAGCTGGGCGGCGCGGATAGCGGCTACGTAGCCGGCGGGCCCGCCGCCGACGACGATGAGATCGAAATTGGTTGAATCAGCCATAGTTCAGGGATTGTAGCGACCGCACCTTCTGTTTGGCGCCAGCCGCCGATTCCGCGGTCAGTTACCCTGAGGGGTGGTGACGTCGTCCGATTTGATGATACGTTGACCGCCGACGTAGACCGCGGCGTCTCGGATCTCGACAATCTGCGACCAGGCCGGGCCGAAGCGGTGGTAAGACTTATACTCCGGCCCGGGTTGAGCGTCGGCCTCGTGGACGTCAAATCCGTGGATATGTGAGAGGAAACCGCGAGGCAGGAACACGAGCTTATCGACCCGGCTGTTTGGTGCGACCGGTTCGATATCGCGGAAGCTACTCTGTTCCAGGTCTTGGAGGTTGGCGACCAGTTCGCGGAAAAGGATATCCTTGGCCGCAGGCCGGAAGATGCCGTTGAAAAAGTTGACGCCCTTGAGGTAGTCTAAGTTGGCGGTGAACAAGGCGGCTCCGCTGAGGATCTCGCCGCTGAACTCCAGCCAGGCGTCAAGCTTGGACTGCCAGGACGTGAGTTTCTGAGCGTTGAAGGTCGCCAAGATGTCCCGGAACGTGTAGGGGCGGAAGCGGGTCTGGAAGATGATCCACTCGCGTTGCAGGTCGTCTACCGATTCCGGGATATCCGAGTAGTTTTTGGGATCGCGTTCGCCCACGAAGCGATAAGGATTGTTGGACCAAGACCTGCCGTATAGTTTCTGTTCTTTCTTTTCGTCTCTTCTTTGTTTCGCGGAGAGTGTGGGGTCGTTGGAATCGTCGACAATTTTTTTGAGATCGAGTCGATGCGTGGCGACGGAGACTTTGACCCACATACTCGAGGCGTAGACCTGGATGGGGAAGTTGTCGTCGGTATTAGTGACTTCGACCCGGCCGACGATAAACGTATCGGCAAACATCTTGCCGAAGCGGTCTTTGACTTCGTCGTAAGGCACGACGACAAAACGGGTCCGGGCGACCCCGCGGTACACCGGCACGCGGAAACGCTTGATCCGCGGGAGGACGGCAGGCGGCTTTCCGAGTTGATATGCTTCGCCGGTAGCCGTTCTACCGTTCTGGCTGCCTCTACCTGGGGTTGCCTTTATATCCAAGCTACTCGATTCACTTTTGTTCTTGGCCTCCGGCACGAACGGTTTCTCGAACCGCTCGGCGATGATCTCGATGTGCTGCACGTCGGCCAAGTCGCTTGCGTCGATCTGGATCTGCAGGCTGCTGGGGTCGGTCCATTTTTGGAGGCCCTGCGCGTCGCTGAGTTGGGTCGAGAGCTTGGTGATCAACTTGTCGTTGGCGGTGATGCGTGCGTTGACCCGTTTTAAGGAATCGTCCAGGTTTTTGAGCTGGGCCTGGCGCCTCTTCAGGCTGTTCAATTTTTGCTGCGCAGCACGCGTCTGGATGGCTTTGTTTTGTGTTTCGAGTGTGATCTCGGCGTAGCTCTCGATCGCTGCGCTGAATCCGTCGAACGCAGCTTTTACGGCTTGAACGGCGGCCAGTTGTTCTTTCTTCTTCGTTTTTTCTCCTTGATCCTGCTCCCCTTCGATCTGGGCCTCGATCTGCGAAATCGTGGCGTCGATCGCTGATTTGAGGTTCTGGCCGACGCCCGATTGAAAAGTGCGGTAGGCCTGGGCTCGGAAAGCGTCATCTCGGTCTACGAAACTGTCTTCGGTCAGTTTCAGGTTGCCGAAAAAAGTCTCGTGGTGCTGATTGTAAAATAGGCGTGCGGTGCTGCTTTCTGGTGCTTTTTTAAGGTCGTCTGCGTCGAAGGCTTTGCGTAGCTCTTCTTTCTGGGTGTTGAGTTTTTCTTGCGCCGTCTTGGTTTTGCCTTCTGCCTCAGTGCTTTCGGTCTGTTTGGTTTCAAGTTCTTTTTCGGCCTCGGCGACCCGTTCGTCGGTCACCTCGGTTAGTGGTTGTTTGTTGCTTTCGAGTTGGACCTGTTCGGCCCGCGCGGTCCGGTTGTCTTCTTCGAGGCGTCGGATCTCGTTTTCGACGGGGTTGACGAAATAGGTCAGCGGCGTGATCCGGGCTTTTTCACCCACCGGCATCACACGGATCGACAGGCGTTCCTGGAGGCTTTCGATGGGTTTGGAATCGATCGGTTTAATTTCTTTTGCGTTTTTGTCCGGGTAACCTTGAGGGTCGTACCTTTCGCGTTTGGCTAGGTGATCGGTGAGGATGAACGAGAAGGTGCGGCCGGCGTCGTCGGTGGTGCCGGTGAGTTGAACGATACCGGGCGACTCCAACGACAAGCCGACCACATCGGGGTATTCCCATTCCTCTTCCTCGATCTGTCGTTGCAGGTAGGCTTGTTTGAGCCGTCGCAGGTGGTTGAGCCCGCCCCAGTACTCTTCGACTTCTCGGTCTTCGCTCCAGCGGTCGAGGATGAAGTCCCACCGGCCGTTTGTTTCGAGGTCTCGTTCGATTTCGGGGTTGCCGTAGAACTGGAGCTGTTGCAACGCTTTGACTTCTTGACGTTTCTGCTTTTGAAAACTATCGCAGCCCGTCACGGTAAACACAAACAGCAAAGCGACGCTAACCATGGCCAAACGCAAATCCGCGTAAGGTCGAATCGATTTCCGGAAGTTCATAAAATGCCCCAAAAACTAGTAATATCTGTACACCGGTCGCGGCATGCTAAAGGAAGCCTTGTGTATAGCACAAGAAAATTATTAAAAATGTTAACTAAGTTCCAGCCTCAGGCGAACACCACGGTCTTGTTGCCGTAGCGCATGACGCGGTCTTCGAGGTGGGCGCGGACGCCGGCGGTGAGGACGAGGCGTTCGACGTCGCGGCCGCGGCGGACCATCTCGTCGGGGTCGTGGGCGTGGTTAACGCGGATGACGTCTTGCTCGATGATCGGGCCGGCGTCGAGCTCTTCGGTGACGTAGTGGCAGGTCGCGCCGATCAGCTTGACGCCGCGCTCGTAGGCCTGGTGGTAGGGCTTAGCCCCGATGAAGCTGGGCAGGAAGCTGTGGTGGATGTTGATCATCCGGCCGTCGTATTGCTCACAGAGCGCGGGGGGCATAATCTGCATATAGCGGGCGAGCACGATGGTCTCGGCGTCGGCTTCGGCGCAGAGCCGCTCGGACTCGGCGAACGCGGCGGCCTTGCCCTCGGCGTCCTTGGGTACCGGCACGTGGTGGTACGGAGCACCGTAGTACTCCGTGAGCGAGCGGAGGTCGTCGTGGTTGGAGACAACGCCGCAGAGGTCGAACTTGAGGTCGCCGGTCTTCCAGCGGTGCAGCAGGTCGGCGATACAGTGGTCCTGCTTGCTACAAAACAGCATCACGCGGTGGGGCGTAGCCGGGTCCCGGAGCTTCCAGGTCATGTCGAACCGCTCGGCGATAGGGGCGAAGCGTTCACGTAGCTCTTCGATGCCGAAGGGGACCGACTCAACGAGGATCTCCTGCCGCATGAAGAACAGGCCGGTGTCGCGATCGGCGTGCTGGGCGGCCTCGACGATCCAGCCGTCGAAAGATGCGGTGAGGGAGGTCACGGCGGCGACGATGCCAACCTGGTCGGGGCAGCGGAGGGTCAGGATGTAGCGGGGTCGGATAGCCATAGCGGACAGCATAAGCGACCGGGTTCGGACATAATTGACAGATACGGACACCCGGCTCAGGCGGCGGCGCGGCCGTGCATCGTCCAGGTCACGCCCTTGCCGGCCCGTTTGGCCTGGTAGAGGTGTTGGTCAGCCTGTTCCATGAGTTCTTCACCGTCGCGGCAGTTTTCCCGGCGGAGCGACGCGGCGCCGACGGAGAGGTCGACGGCCAGACTCGGCCCGAGCAGTGCGCCGGCCTGCTGGCGGTAGAGCTGGCGGACGTGGGCGGTGAGCTCGGCGGCGCGGCCGAGGGTGGCGCCGGGCATAAACAAGACGAACTCGTCGCCGCCGAGGCGGACGGCCAGGTCGTCGTGGTGGCGGATCGCTGATTTGATCAGGTCGGCGAGGAGGACGAGCAGCTCGTCGCCCTTGCCGTGGCCCAGGGTGTCGTTGACCTGCTTGAAGTTGTCCATGTCGATCATGACGCAGAGCAGGTCGGTCTCGGATTGTTTCGAGGCCTCGATCAACGCGGGGAGGTGGGTATCGAGGAAGCGGCGGTTGCCCAGGTCGGTCAGGGCGTCGCGCATGGCGAGGTTGTTGAGGGTGCCGACGGCTTTGCGGGTGGCTTTTTGGATGCGGTCGTCGAGCGTCCGGCGGAGCTGACGGGCGTCGTGGTGGTCACGGATTCGGCTGACCGCGAGGGTGCGGACGGCGGCGGCCATCCGGCCGACCTCGTCGTCGCGGTCGGTGGGCAGCTCGCGGATCTGGGTCTGGCGTTGGTCGAGGGCGAGCGAGTCGAGCTGGGCGGCGAAGTCGCGGATCGGTTTGGCGATCAGTTTCCAGGCGAACCAGACCGCGGCGAAGGCAACGATCACGACAAGCGGCGCGGCCAGGATAGAGCTGAGGTCGTTGGCGGCCTGGAGCTGCCCGAGCCCGAAGCCGAGGCCAAGCGTGACCACGATCAGCAGGGCCAGCTGGCTCCGCAACGCGCCGCGTTGGTGGGCGGGTTTGTCGAGCTTGGCTTCCTCGCGGGAGCCCATGGGGTGCGGGTTGTCGGCGATGGTTTCGACCACGAACTCGCATCGGCGAGCGGGGTGGCCGGGTTTCGTGGCGTGAAGGCCTTACGGAGACTTACTTTGGGTCGGCGGGCCGCGGCGAACGGTTGTGCGGGTTGTCGCGCTGGGCTGAATGGTTATCAGACCACGAAAGGCGGCTGGGTGACGTCGGCGGGCAGGGCGACGCGCTCGATCGCGGTGGCCAGCCGGGTGGCGGGATCGATGTCGATAATGACACCCTGAACGACCGGGTTGCCCTCGGCCACGTCGAACGCCGCGGGCAGGCCGGTGGACATGTGGTGGACGACGCGGTCGACCCGTCTACCCAGGACCGAATCCTGCGGGCCGGTCATGCCGAGGTCGGTGACGTAGGCGGTTCCCTTGCCGAGCCCGGGCTGGGGCGTACCGGGTAATGACGGATCGCTTCCGGGGGTGGGGAGGATGCGGTGGTCGGCGGTGGGGACGTGGGTGTGCGAGCCGAGCACGGCGGCGACGCGGCCGTTGGCGTGCCAGCCGACGGCGATCTTTTCGCTGGTCGCCTCGCCGTGGATCTCAACGATGACGATCGGCGGTGTACCGCCCTGCTTGGCCAACGATTCGAGGAAGCGGTCGATCGCGGCGAACGGGTCGTCGGCCTGCACCGAGTTCATGAACAGCCGGCACATGACCATGACCACGACCACATCCGGCCCGTTTTCAACGGGTGACGCCAGCCGCATGTAGCCCTTGCCCCAAGCCGGCCGCGGCAGGTTGATCGGGCGGATCAAGTTGTCGGCGGTGTTGAGCGTGTTCTTGATCTGCTGCTTGCGGAAGGCGTGGTCGCCGAGGGTCATGCCGTCGACGCCCGCGGCGCAGAGCTTCTTGTGCTGCTCGGGCGTGATGCCCGAGCCGTTGGCGATGTTCTCCGCGTTGGCGATGACGAGGTCGGCCCCGTGCTGCTCGCGCAGGGTTTTGACCTGCTGGGTCAGGGCCTGGCGGCCGGGGGTGCCGACGATGTCTCCGAGGTAGGCGATACGCATGGCTAAAGGGTAACCTGTTTGGATGCGCTGCCCGTTCTGCGAAGCCAACGACGACAAGGTCATCGATTCCCGCGAAGCGGAGCACGGGGCGTCGATCCGCCGTCGGCGGGAGTGCAAACGTTGTAAAAAACGCTTCACGACCTATGAGCACGTTGAGACCAACACCCGGCTGACCGTTATCAAACGCGACGGCAACCGCGTGCCGTTCGACCGCGAGAAGCTACTGGGCGGTTTGCAAAAAGCGGCGTACAAACGGCCGATCAAGGCCGACCAGCTCGCGACGGTCGTCGACGAGATCGAGACCGAGTTGTTCAAGCAAGGCAAGAAGGAAGTCGAGTCGACCGACATCGGCCGGCTGTGCGTCGAGAAACTCAAACGCCTCGACCACGTCGCCTACGTCCGCTTCGCCAGTGTGTATATGAAGATCGCGAATATCGACGATCTGTTGGAAGAGATGCTCGAAGTAAAAGAAACCCAGCCCGAGCCGCCGGCGAAGGAGCAGGGAAATTTGTTCTGATGGTGAAGGTTTTTTAAGGCAAGCGCCTCCGCGGCGAGCGGCAGGGGCTCCGCCCCTGCACCCCGAAGACCTCATACTTATTTTTGGTAAGTCATACGTGTATTTTGCGCGGTGAAACCCATGCGCTGAAAAGCTTGTCGAGCGGCGCCATTGAAGGCCCATACGGTCAACTCGATGTCATCGATACCTAATTGTTTAGCTGAGGCGATTGTGGTCTCGATGAGTCGGTTTCCAATACCTTGACGCCGTTGATCCGAGGCAACGCCTATCTCTTCGATATCGAACCATCGCCGGGCGGGGGAAAACGCGTTGGCGGGACGTTGCTTAATAATGGCCACGAGATAGCCCACGGTTTCTTGATCATCCTGTGCTACCCAAAGCATGGAATTCTCACTGCTCAATCGTTCCGCAAATAGATCCGACATGCTGTTCGGAGCGGCTGGCTGAAAGAACTCCGGTTTGGCGTCTACGTGTAGTGCGTGTACTTCGGCGTTGAGTCGGAGCAGATCGGGGATGTCGTCTGCCTTAGCCGGCCTGATGGAGATGGCCATGTTTTTTATTGGGAGGAATCGGTGGGGGAGATTTGCAAGCGGTCAATCTACCACCGCGTTGGGCCGTCGCCCAACAGCTTCCGCAGCCCTAGCGCAGCAAACGCTAGCCCCACCGCGATGATCGCCAAGCCCGCCGCGGTGGCGTCGCCGCCGGGGGTTTGCAGGGCCGCATAGATCGCCAGCGGCAGGGTGCGGGTCTGGCCCTCGATATTGCCGGCGACGATGATCGTCGCCCCGAACTCGCCCAACGCGCGGGCGAAGGCCAATAGGCAGCCCGCGGCTAGGCCGTGCCAGCTCAGCGGCAGGGTCACGTTCCAGAACGTCCGCCACCGCCCCGCCCCGAACGTGTGGGCTGCTTTCTCAAGATCACGGTCTACCCCGGCGAACGCCACCCGCAGCGTCAACACCAGAAACGGGAACGCAACCACCGCCTGAGCGATCGCTGCGCCGACCCACGTAAAGACGATACCTCGCCCGGGAAGCACCCCCGGAATTAGACCGCCGAACGGCCCCGTGTTTCCGAGCAGTTTCAGTAATACGTACCCCGTCACCACCGGCGGCACAACCACCGGCAGCATCACCCCCAACTCGACCAGCCCCTTGCCCAGGAATCGCTTCCTCGCCAATAGCAACGCCAGCCCCACCCCGGGAAATAGGCACAGCCCCACCGCCGCTACGCCGCAGAGCAGCGACAAACCCACCGCCGAGAGGATCGCGTCGAAGTCCATCGCCACGACGATAACAAACCGCTCACCGCGGGATGAACCCTTGCTCGACGAAGACGTCCCGAGCGGCCTCGCTCCGCAGCCAGTCGATCAGGCGACGGCCCTCAGCGGATCGGTCGATCGCTGCGGCGGAGATGACGATCGGCTCGTGCCGAGCGGGGTCGATCCGGCAAAGCACCGCGAGGCTATTCCGATCTTGCGGCGAAACTTCGGCGAGACCGGTTACGTCGCTGGCGTAGACGACGGCGGCGTTGACCTCGCCGATTTGGGCATAACGCAAAGCGGCGCGGACGTCGGCCGTGGTGACGAGACGGGACTGAATTTCTTCCCACACGCCCACGGGCCGCAACGCCTGCTCGGCGTAGCGGCCCGCGGGCACGGACGCGGGATCGCCCAACGCGATCCGTCGGAAACGCTCAGCGTCACGCAGTTCTCCGAGCTCCATCTCCCCGCCCCGCCCCACCACGACCAGCGTATTACTCAGCAGATCGACTTTGCTCTGCACGTTGGCCCGATGAGTGCTGGTCACCGCATCTATCCACGCGGGGTGAGCGAGGATCACAGCGTCGGCCGGGGCTCCGTCGATCAGCTGCCGGGCGATCGTGCCCGAGCCTGCGAGATTGAGCCGGAGCGTAATACCGAGCTCGGCTTCGATCCGTGGTTTGAGCGCTTCGAGCGACGGCCCGAGGCTCGCCGCCGCGGACAGCCGAACAACGGGCCGCTGTGGTTGGCGAAAGTCACAACCGCACAACATAAACACCGCGATCAAGGTGAACCCTAAGCTGAGCAGATGCGTAACTAAAAAAAATTCACTTCTCGTACCACGAACGAGAAAAATAATTTTCGGGGAAGAAAAACCTTGATTTATGAAGGCTTTGATCGTTAACATGAAATTTCACGTCAATTTTTAGCGTCGTTATCTAGACGTTTTTCAGAAACTTTATCGTCTTTTCTGTCTGTTTTACCACTCTTAAGCTGTCGCGAAACAACCTCTGTCGGAAGGTATACACATGGCAAATGTGCAAGCGATTGTTTCTTGTAAAGGCTCTGAGGTACTCATCATACGGCCACAGGCCAGCGTACTCGCGGCGTCGGAGTTGATGAACAAACACAAGGTCGGCGCCCTCGTGGTTCTGGAAAACGAACGGGTCTGCGGGATGTTCACCGAGCGGGACATCATGCGGCGGGTGGTGGCCGAGCAGCGGGACCCGGCGGTGACGCGGGTGCGTGAGGTGATGACCGATCGGGTCGTGACCTGCTCGCCGAGCGACAGCATCGCGCAAACCCGCAATGTCTTTATGGAAAAACGGATCCGGCACCTGCCGGTTCTGGACAGCCAGCAACACCTGGTCGGGATGATCTCCATCGGCGACCTCAACGCCTGGGAACTCAGCGGTCAGCAGTGCAAGATCGCGGCACTGGAGGAATATCTGTACGGCACGATGTGAGGCCGACGTTACGAATTCGCGTGCCCCGTTAACGCGGGGCCGCGGGTGGGGCGCTCTCAATCGCTTTTGGGAGCTACGCAGGGGGGGTGGATTCGGGGTAGCTGGGGGGCTTTCGGGGTTTAATCCGGGGGAAGCGAACGCCTTTCGAGCGTTGAGCCTTAAGGGATAAACACGGTCTAAGATGACCGAGTCCCGCAAGCGGTTTGGGGGACGAACCGCAGGCTCCGCTCGGAGGCGTTTTTTCGTGGAAACGTGGTGGTGCTGGCTCTTCGTTTCGGTCGCCTCGCTCGCCGCGGTGGTGTGGGCTTACATCAACTACGCGGGCTTCGGTAAGTCGCTGCGGTATCAGCTGCCCCAGCCTCCGAAACCCTCGGAAGAAGATCCGAGATCTCTATCGGGAATAGCTACTTCGCATGAAACAGAAAGAGATTGGCCGGCCGCCGCGATCGTTTCGCCGGGCCGGGACGAGGCCGAGCACCTGCCCGAAGTGATCCCCGGCTGGTGCGAGCAGGACTACCCCAACCTCCGCGTCGTGTTCATCGACGACGCCAGCACCGACGACACGCCGAAGATCACCGCGGCGATGGCCGAGCGTTACCCGCAGTTCATGGCAGTGCGGAACGAGCAGGAGCCGCCCGCCGGTTGGATGGGCAAGTGCTGGGCGGTCCACCGAGGCTACGGAGCGCTCGATTCCGAAATCCGAAATCAACAATCCGAAATCGAATGGGTCTGCTTCACCGACGCCGACATCCACTGGCACCCCCAGCTCCTCCGCACCGCGATCGCCCACGCCGAGCAACACGAAGCCGATCTGGTCGGCGTTACCCCGACGCTCCGCTTCGGCAGCCCGGGCGAGGCGATCGTCCAACTCCAGCTGGTGCTGGCGCTGGGCCTGCTGCTGCCGTTCGAAAAAGCCATGGACCCCGACAGCGAGGTCGCGCTCACCGGCGGGGCGTTCATCCTTATTCGCAAGAAGTTCTACGACGCGGTGGGCGGCCACGAAGCGGTCAAGGGCGAGATGCTCGAAGACCTCAACCTCGGCAAGACGATCAAGGCCGCGGGGGCGAAACACGTCGTCGCCACCGCCGGCGAGCTGCAGTGGTGCCGGATGTACGACGGCTGGGCCGACATGTGGGAAGGCCTGACCAAGAACGCCTACGCCGGGTTAGGCCACCGCTGGTGGGCCGCCGCGGGCATGTTGATCGCCACCGCTCTGGTCAACGTCGGCCCGGTGATCTATGCCGTAGGAAGTGCGATGTGGCTGGGGCTTTCACCAAGTGTATTTCCGGCCGTGATCTTCGGCGTGTCGCTGCTGACCGTGGCGTGGCAAGCGCGGGCGCTCAACGCGGGAAGAAAGCTCATGAAGCTGCCCTGGCCATACGCCTGGACGATGCCGATCGGTAGCGCGATCTACGGCGTCATCCTCGCCGCCAGCGTCTTGCAGTATCACACCAAGGGCAACGCCTGGAAGGGCCGGCGGTATTCGTCAGCCGACGCCCCGGCTTAAGCAAGCCGCCCCCCTCCGTAAGACTCAGCTTTACGAAACCGCCACCCACTTTTCCTACCCCCGCGAACGGCGGGGTTGGTATCCTTGATCCGTCTCAAGGGGACTTTCTCTTATGCAATTTCTTCAACTGCTTCTGAACTGGCACGAACTACGCACCGACTTCGGCCTCGACGCCGTGATATACGCGGGCCTGGCGATGGCCGGCACGCTGTTGTTTTTGTTGCGGCTGGGGCTGTCGCTGCTGTTTGGCTTTGGCGAGACCGACTTCGACGTCGAAGACCTCGACCACGGCGGCTTCCCGCTGATCTCGATCCTCTCGATCACGTCCTTCTTCATGGGCGCGGGCTGGATGGGGTTGATCGCCCGGGTGGACTGGGGCCTCGAACCCGTGCCCTCGTCTTTCGCCGCCGGCGGGTTTGGATTCTTGTGCATGCTGCTTTCGGCCAGCCTGATGTTCGGCGCCCGTAAGTTGACTCAGGACGTGACCTACGACGTTAAGACCGCCGTCGGCCGAACCGGTCAGGTTTACATGTCGATCCCGGCCAAGGGCAAAGGTGCCGGGCAGGTCCGCGTGAGCGTGTCGGGGCGGTCGATGATCGTCGCAGCGATCTCGGCGGGGCCGGCGTTCGAGGCGTTCACCGACATCACCGTCGTCGATGCGCGGGACGACCAGACGCTAGTGGTCGGCCCGGTGTCGGCGTGAGCTATCCGTATGCTCACCACGCCGCATCCGCGAGTCCGATTCCGGTGATTCGCAACTCTGAGAGAGGCCTTGCCGTTACGCTCTGGTAGAACCTTAAAACTCCGATACCTCGGCCGATCGATTGAACCCGGCCTCCACACGAGAGTCACTCCATGATGAATTCCTTGCTCCCGATCTTGGCCCAATTTGATTTTGGTAACACCGAGGACGCGTCCGACGGTTTCCTCTCGGGGATCGGCGGGCTGATCCTCGTGGCCGTGCTCATCCTGATCGTCTTCGCGGCGTTCATGGCGGTGGTCAAGCGCTATAAACGCTGCCCGTCGAACCGCATCCTCGTGATCTACGGCAAGGTCGGCGGCCAACGCGCCGCCCGCGCGATCCACGGCGGCGGCTCGTTCGTCTGGCCGGTGTTCCAGGACTGGGCCTTCCTCAGCCTCGAGCCCATGACCATCGACATCGAGCTCACCAGCGCCCTGTCGAAGAAGAACATCCGCGTCGCGGTGCCGTCGACCTTCACCATCGGCATCAGCACCGAGCCCGACATCATGAACAACGCGGCCGAGCGCCTGCTGGGCCTCCGCGAACAAGAAATCGCCGCCCAGGCACGCGACATCATCCTCGGGCAGATGCGTCTGGTGATCGCGACGCTGACTATCGAAGAGATCAACCAGGACCGCGAAAAGTTCCTCGACCTGGTTAACAAGAACGTGAACTACGAGCTCAACAAGATCGGGCTCTACATGATCAACGTGAACATCCGCGACATCACGGATGAGTCGGGCTACATCGAGGCGCTCGGCAAGAAGGCCGCGGCCGAGGCGATCAACCAAGCGAAGATCGACACCGCCCAGGCCGACCGCGAAGGCGCGATCGGCACCGCGAACGCCGACAAGGAACGCGAGGTCCAGGTCTCCGCCCAGGTCGCCGAGTCGAACATCGGCCAGAAGCAGGCCGAGCGGGACCAACGTATCCGCACCGCCGCGCTCGAGGCCGAGGGTATCTCCGGCGAAGCCAACGCCCAACGTGACCAAGAGATCGCCATCGCCCAGCAGAACGCGATCGCGATCCAGGGCAAGAAGCAGGCCGAGGCCGACCAGCGGATCAAGGTCGCCGAGCTGGAAGCCAACTCGATTGAAGGCGAAAACAAATCCAAGGCCGAGATCGCTGCCTACGAAGCGACCCTCGCCGAGGCCCGCGCCGACGCCCGCCGCCGCGGTGACGTGGCCCTGGCTAACGCCAGCCGGGACGTGCTGACCGCCGAGAAGGAAGAAGAGCTCGCCCGGATGGAGAAGGAGGTCATCGCCAAGGAGATGATCGAGCGGCAGCAGGTCCAGATCAACGCCGAAGCCGAAGCCGAGCGGATCCGCCGCGTGGCCAAGGGCGAAGCCGACGCCGTGCTCGCCAAGTACAACGCCGAGGCGGAAGGCCTGAAGAAGGTCCTCGACGCCAAGGCCGAGGGCTACAACAACCTGATCGAGGCGTGCTCGACCCGCCCCGACCTCGCCCCCAGCCTGCTCATCATCGAGAAGCTGCCCGAGCTCGTCGCCGAGCAGGTCAAGGCGATCCAGAACCTCAAGATCGACAAGATCACCGTCTGGGACTCCGGCGCCCCCGGAAACGGTGACGGCGGCACGGGATCGACCGGCAACTTCCTCAAGGGCCTCATCGGCTCACTCCCCCCGATCCACGAACTCGCCGACCAAGCGGGTATCGATCTGCCGGAGGTGTTGGGCAAGGTGAAATCAACACCCGAGTCTAAGTCAGACAAAACGCGACTGAGTCCGACGCCGCTTGCCGAAACCGAAAAAGATGGGGCGAAACCTATTTCATGAAATCCAGGTTTGCCCCACTGACCGATTACCTTCGATCAAAGAGAGTCGATGCCAAGTATGTTTTTTAGATGATGAAAAAAATCGTGTGCAGCGGCGTCTTTAGGGTGTTGATCTACACCTTGCTAAAAGACCGAATCGGTGGAGCACACATTATGAAATCACCTGCTGCTTTTTTATTAGTTCTAGCCATATTTACCGGAGGATGTTCGTGGAAGCACAGCACCCAGGCCGTGCGACATGCAGTGGATGCGGGGAACATTGAGGGGTTAGACGAGACGAACAAATTTGTGATCAGCGTCCCCAATCACGGGGGCCCCTACAAAGACGTTGATATGCTGCATGTCCGGGTGATTGATGGGCCTTACAAAGGCCAGAATGCTACGTTTTATGTGGGCAAGTCATGCCGCACCGATGAATGGAGTGTTTTTGCCGCGATGCTCCAGCAAGTCGACGGGACGTGGCACCAAGTCGAGGTACAGGAACTGGAGCAGCAGCAGGTCGTCGCTAAATAGCCGCTTCCGCCGTGACCTCATACATCGGCTATGTTGTCGGCTATGCAGGTGTTTCACCACACGGTTTCGATTTCTACTTACGGCCAAGGTACCACTGAAATCACGTCCCAGATTCGTGACGCCCTCCGCGAATCGGGCCTGATGGCGGGGACAGTCAACGTTTTCTGCCAACACACGTCGTGTTCGCTGGTGTTGATGGAGAACGCCGACCCGTCGGCCCGACAGGACCTTGAGGCGTTTTTGTCGAAGCTGGTGCCGGAGGACGAGCCGTACTTCGTGCACACGGCCGAGGGGCCGGACGACATGCCGTCGCACATCAAGATGGTGCTGACCCGCACCAGCGAGACTATCCCGTTCGCCGACGGTCGGCTGCTGCTGGGGACGTGGCAGGGCTTGTTCCTCTGGGAACACCGCGACCACCCGCACACGCGCCGGTTGGTCGTGACGGTGACGGGCGTGTAACCGGCTGGATACCGTGTCGTTTCTAGTTTTTAAATGATGGGTCGGTCATGCTTGATGTCGATGATCCCGAACTGAAGTTACGCGGGGTGTCGACCTCGAATACCAGCATTGTGTGGGCTGGTTTTGCGGACCACGGCGATCGAATCGCCATCGAGCCCAGCCCACGCATGCGAACCGGCGGCTTGGCGGTTTCGGCGTTGATCGCGGCGATGTGTGCGGTCTTCATATGGATCTTCTGGCGATTTTTTCCTGAGATGCGTTGGGCACCAGTGGCGATCGGCCTAGTGGTTGTTTCGGTCAACGTATTTGTTTCTCTTTGGGCATATCCCCGAGAACGCCGCCGGGGGGCGTGGCTGGAGCTTGATCAAAGCACGCAAGAGCTTTACGGCCGTGATCTGTCAGGCCGTTGGCCGCTGGATCAAGTCGAAGAGCTTGTTTTGTTGACGGCTTGGGACGTGCGTGGCACGCACAAGTATAAATTTAATGAGATTGTCTTAGTGGTTGAGGGGGAAATCTACTTGGTTTTTACAGCCACCCAGAACCTCAAGCGTTTGACCCGTCGTTTCGCTGAAGCCGCAAATTTACCCTACCGCCGAGTGAGTTTGAAAAAGGCGGGCAATCACGTCGAAGAAGAATTTAAATCCAAGCAGCTGCGGTATTAGTCTTTTAGACTAGTAGTTGGCCATGTTCGACCAACTGCTCGACAACATCCCGAAAGCGCTGCCGTTTGTTGCGGTACTTTTGGTGTTCGCCGGCGCGATCGTTTTCGCTCACTGGGCGTTGCTACGCCGAAGCGCGGTGCTGGGCTACGAAGCTCGGCGGACGCGGCAGCTCATCCTGCTCGGGGTGATCGCGGTGTGCGTGGTGCTGACGATCATCGCGCTTCCGGTCGACGACAGCACCCAGGAGCAACTTCTACAACTCGTCGGCCTCGTGACCACAGCGGTGATCGCCCTCTCGTCGACGACGTTCGTGGCCCACGCGATGGCGGGCTTCATGCTGCGGTCGACCAAGAGCTTTAACGTAGGCGACTTCCTCAAGATCGGGGACCACTTCGGCCGGGTCACCGAGCGGGGGCTGATGCATACCGAGATCCAGACCGAAGACCGCGACCTCACCACGCTGCCCAACCTGCACCTGATCACGCACCCCTACACCGTCGTCCGGGCGTCGGGCACGATCGTGTCGGTCGAGGTCGGGTTGGGCTACGGCGTGCACCACGCGGTGGTCGAGCCGCTGCTGCTCTCAGCGGCCCGACAGGTCGAACTCGGCGAGCCGTTCGTCCAGGTGCTTTCGCTCAACGACTACACCGTGACGTACCGGATCAGCGGCCTGCTCGCCGATCCGCGTCAGCTGCTGACAACCCGCTCTCGCCTGCACCACGCGGTGCTCGACACGCTGCACGGCAAGGGCGTCGAGATCATGTCGCCCAGCTTCATGGTCCAACGCCCCCAGCCCGACCACCCTCCGGAAGTGCCCGAGTCGGTGCGTAAGAAAGATCGCCTGAAGCCGAAGGCCACCGCCGAGGGCGTGGCTTTCGATAAGGCCGACGCCGCGACGGAGAAAGAGCAGCAAGCCGCCGATCTGGCTGAGCAGATCAAGCGACACGAAGCCGAGCTGCGCGACGCCGACGACGGCGCGAAGCGTGGGCTGGAAGAGCGGATCGACTTACTGAAGCAGCGGGCCGAAGAATTAGAACGCAAGGATGGGGATCCCGCAGCCGACGATTCGTAAGACGACTGATTAACGGCGGCTGGTCCCGCCATTCCTACTAGCTAGCTGAATTGTGATTCAAGCCGAGCAGCCGTTTGGGTTGCGGCACGCGTCGAGTACGGCCTCGATGAGGGCGGCGGCGTAGGGCTCGCTCTGATTCATGACCCGGCCGATGGCGTTGAGGCTCGGCATAACCTCGGCCAATAGCGGGTTAATCGAAGCAATAAGTTGCCGTGCGCCTAGCGGAGAACCGTTGAGGGCTTGGCGGCGCCGGCAGAACTCCGCCTCTTGTCCGGGATGACGTTCGCGCCTGCGTCCGTAGCCGGCGCGATAAATCACTTGGCCTCTTACTCGGCTAAGCTTCTATATAGAACGTACCAGATAAGCGAGTAGGCTTGTTTGTTTGATTAATAACAACATCGGTGATCAGTCTCGTCGGCATCGCGACGGGGATCGGGTGACTGTCTAACGCGAACCCTTGGCCGCGCTTTTCCATTGCCACGTATTAACTTTTACGAACGCCGTTGTGGTTGGTTTGAGTAGATGTTGTAGCAACAGGCATCAACCAAATACGACGTTGGGTTTGTTTTATTGCTTAAAGCAAGTTTAATTTCATTTAAGTATCAGATCGATCAATTATGGGTGTATTTATCTTT
The DNA here is from genome assembly GCA_038747275.1 of Planctomycetota bacterium. Taxonomy (GTDB): domain Bacteria; phylum Planctomycetota; class Phycisphaerae; order Phycisphaerales; family Phycisphaeraceae; genus Algisphaera. Next base: position 127,298 of record JBCDJW010000002.1, read on the forward strand.
GTAAACGAGTAAATCGATTGCGGTAAACCTGCAATATCATTTAAAAACATCTGTCGGGCCAAGCTTTAGATTGACTGTACATCGCGTATTTTCAAAGTTTTTTTCGCGTTTATAACGTCCATAGCCAGCGATAATTCGTATGGATAAACATCTCGATTTTGTGTGCATTATTCTTCACTGTGCCCTGTTTTAGTGAAATTGATATAGCTTTCTTGCTGTTTATATCGGGGGCATGGCGGCCAAGTAGCTTTAGTTTATTATCAACGTAATGTATTACTAATCCTCGATCCTGGAGACGATAGGTTTTGGGTAGCCGAAGACGAGCAAGCAAGCGGCTGTTAGGCCAAACCCCTTCCGGGGGAGGGGTGCCTCGGCGTGCGGACGAGTTGCTGCCCGAATCAATCAAGGTCAGCCGTTCCTGGGATCACATCACGCTGATGCAGCGGAATATATCCAAGGAAGGCTACGTCGATGTCCCCGAGGGTGGTGTCGAACATCTGTTAGTTCTCAACACGAAGCCCAACCCTTACAGCATCCAGAACCGCGATAGCCGGCGTTACGAATCGGAATACCCTGCCCACGCGATTAATCTCGTACCCGCTTACGAGGCCTACACGTGGGAGTGGGCCGACAGTAAAAACGCTTACCTCTCGACCCACACCTGCCTTGACCCCGCCCTGGTGCGTCGGGTCGCGGAAGAGGTGCTGGGGATGAACCCGGATGTGGTACAGCTGCGGCACCTCTTTAACGTCCACGACCAGCAGATGCACCGCCTTATCTCCCTGTTACACCAAGAATTGACCGGCGGAGACGTCGGGTCGGCGTTATACGTTGATTCTTTGTCCCAAGCCTTGGCGTTGCATCTGCTGAGGAATTATGCCGTTGATGCGCCGCCCGCCCCACAGGGCCCGCCCCGCATAGGGCATCGCGACCTCGACCAAGTCCGCCAGTACATCGAAGCCCATCTGGGCGACGACATTACGCTGGACCAGCTCGCCGGCGTGACTGAGTTGAGTAAGCACCACTTCGCCCGGCTCTTCAAACAATCGATGGGCCAGACGCCCCACCGCTACCTGATGGAGCGGCGGGTTGAGCGAGCCAAGCAGCTGCTGCGGAGCCCCGCGGAGGACTTCCGAACGATCGCGTCGATCGCCCTAGCCTGTGGCTTCACCGATCAGTCTCACCTCGGCCGACACTTCAAGCGTATCGTTGGGGTAACGCCTGCGGAATTCCGCCTGGGATAATCTGGGGCATCCCCTTAGTTGGGCCGAGGCCGTCCCCGTATTTTCCGGGGCGCGGTCCTTCTAGAGCGTTTCGGTCCTAATGCACCGCGCTTTGGTGCTAGTAGCTAAGGTTTATCCCGCATCCAATCTGATCATGGATGCGTGTGCTCAACCCAATAATAGTGACTCTCTGGCAGCAACCGGAGATCGCGCGGGCGGCTTGAACCAAGATCAAGTGCGGATGCTGCGTCGTACCCTGAAGCAACGGCTCAGCGAGCGGTGGACACTCGGCGATATGGCCGAGCTCTGTTTTTTGAGCCCGTTCTATTTCTGCCGGCAATTCAAGGTCACGACCGGCTTGAGCCCGTATCAGTACCTGATCGCGTTGCGGATCGACCACGCCAAGCACCTGCTCAGCCAAAAACCCAGGTGCTACACCCACCTCGTCGACGTCGCCTACCGCTGCGGCTTCTCCGACCAGGCCCACCTCAACCGCCACTTCAAACGCCACGTCGGCATGACGCCCGGACAGTTCGCCCGGGCGCAACAAATCCCGCCATTACGATCGCGGCCGAACGCCCGCCAAAATTAACGCTCAGTGACCTGCTTCAGTTTTATGGCCCTCGTTGAGGGCTACTTTTTATTACCGAGCGGGAACTTTGCGCCGCACCGATCGTCTGTATTTAGGTGGACGCCGCTTTTTCCTCTTGCTGGAGCCTGGTTATGAAATCTGCTGCTTGTCGGTCTGCGTGGTCGTTTTCGGGATTTGTGTTAGCCGCGGCCCTCGGCGTCGGTTTGCCGGCGTCGACGTCGGCCGACCCGGTCAAGATTACAATTGAGAAGTCGGAGCCCCGCGTGGCCCCGGTACCGGCCGAGCCTCCCGCCGCGGCGGCCCCCTTCATCGGCGTTCGTCCCGCGGTGGACCTCGCCATCCTGCTCGATACCTCCAATTCGATGGACGGCCTGATCGACCAGGCCCGGCAGCAGCTCTGGACCATCGTCGGCCAGTTCGCCGCCGCCAAGAAGGCCGGCCAAACGCCGCACCTCCGCGTCGCCCTCTTCGAGTACGGCAACACCAACCTCCCCGCCTCCGAGGGCTACATCCGCCAGGTCGTCCCGCTCACCGACGACCTCGACGCCATGTCGGCGGCGCTATTCGCCCTGACCACCAACGGCGGCGACGAGTACTGCGGCCAGGTCATCGACGAAGCGATCACCCGCCTCGACTGGTCGAAAGACCCCAACGCGTACCGCACGATCTTCATCGCGGGCAACGAGCCGTTCACCCAGGGCCCGATCCTGCCGAACGAAGCTTGCAAGCGCGCGATCGAAGCCGGCGTCATCGTCAATACTATCCACTGCGGCAACTACGACGCGGGGATCCAGGGGCATTGGAACCTCGGTGCGCAGATCGCCGAGGGCGAGTACCTCAACATCGACCAGGACCGCGTCGTCGTCGATATCCCTTCGCCCCACGACAAAATCATCATCGAGCTCAACACCAAACTCAACGCGACCTACCTCTGGTACGGCGAAGACGCCGAAGAACTCGCTATCAACCAAGTCGTCCAGGACCGCAACTCTTTCGGCATCTCCGAATCGAATGCGGTGCAGCGTATAAAAGCCAAAAACTCGGCGGTGTACCGCAACGTCGGCCGAGACCTCGTCGACAGCTACGCCGCCGACGCCGATGTTCTCGACGACGTCGACTACGAAGAATTACCCGAGGCGATGCAAGAGATGACCGCCGAGCAGCGGGAGGCCTACGTACAGGAGAAGGCCGACGAGCGGGCCGCGATCAAGGCCCAGCTCAAAGAGGCCACCGACCAGCGTGACGCCTTCGTCGCCGCCGAACGCGAACGCCAGGCCGCCGAGGCCGCCGCGGCTTCCGGGGGCGACGCGACCCTCGGCGATGCCGTGCTCGTTGCCATCCGTAAGCAATTGACCACCGCGGGATTCGTCGTCGAAGCCGCAGAGTGAATCAGGCCCCCGTGGCAACGTTGCGATAAAAATTACGGGGCTTCAGCCGATCCTCTTACGCCGGACGCTTGCCGTAACTCATCCGCCGCCAGAGTGTTTCCATGGGCCCCATCGGGTGTCGCTTCAGCCACCACGTCGACCACGCGATCTGCAGCGCCCAGACTCCTGCGACAATACCCATCTGCTCGACCCAGCCCACCCGGCCGAACAACCCGGCGTGCCCGAGCGTGCCGTAGAACAGCAGGTGGCAGATCACGGACTGGGCCAGGTAGTTCGTCAACGCCATCCGCCCTACCGCGGCCAACGGCCGGGTGGCCCACGCCAGCTTCCCGCCGCGGACGATCAGCATCACCACGCCGGCGTAGGCCGTCGCGACGAAAAGACTCCCCCAGTAGTTGCCCAGCATCCCGAGGAACATCGCCTCCAACGAGCCGCGGTCGTCCGCCGGGTAACGCAGCAGGTCGAGCAAGATCAGCGGTAACCCTACTCCGAAACCAATTCCAATCAGCGTCAGATACGTCCCCCGCGACGCAGTCCCCCGCAGGACGCCGAGCTTCAGAAACGCCATGCCCAGCAGCATGACGCCGCCCGCCCGCCATATGCCCCAGATGCCGAAATAAAACGTCTGCATGCCGAAGGCTTCCGGCGCTCGGTAGGCCATCTGCGCCCACCAGTTGCCGCGGTAGGCCGCGGTTTGGTCGGCGATCATCGCGGCGGTGGGCTGGAGTACCGTCTGCATCTCGGCTGCTACGTCGTCCGGCCAGTACGGCAGTGTTAAACCGAACAACAGGTTGAACCCCGTGCCCACCAACAGCATGAACACCCCGATCAGAATCAATAGCCACGCGGGAAACTTCCGCAGCACAAACAGCCACAGCCCGCACAACGCGTACGTCACCAGGATGTCACCGAACCAGATCGCGTAGGCGTGGACGAAGCCGAAGGCGAACAAACCCGCCATCCGCCGGTAGTGCAGCCCGGCCGAGGGCAGCCCCGCCGCGTCCCGCCGCTCGTACATCAGCACCACGCCCGCCCCGAAGAGCATCGAAAACAACGCCATAAATTTCTGGTCCGCCAGCAGCGTCGTGATCCACCACACCGCCCGGTCCGCCGAATCGATCGGCCCGGCCGCCAGCGGGTTGATATACGCCGCGCTGACCATCGCGAACCCGCGGATGTTCATCACCAGGATGCCCAGCAACGCGAAGCCGCGGAGGACATCGATACCGACGATACGCTCGCTCAGAGGGGTGCCCGGGATGGATTGGGTTGACAAGTCGAATCCTCCGGCAGTTTCCCGTTTACAAAAAAACCTCGGGCAGCTGTGACGACCGGCCGCCTTCGTACTACGCAGGCATCTGCTAAGCGTGACAAAAGTAGAACGATCAGCTCAACGCATCGATCACCATCTGCCCGACGTCGGACGTCGAGTAGCCCGAACGGTCGAGGGATTTGCCGGCGAAGTTGGGGGTGACGGCCTGGACGGCTTGGCCGATCTTTTCGCCGGCCTGGAACGCGGCGTCGTTGGCTTTGATCCGGCCGACTTCGCGGAGAAGTAACCCCATCGAGTCGATCGCGGCGATGGGGTTGGCTTTGTTTTGGCCGGCGATGTCGGGGGCGCTGCCGTGGACGGGTTCGAACATACTCGGGGCGGTGCCGTCGGGGTTGAGGTTGCCGGAGCTGGCGATGCCCATGCCGCCGGCGATGGCGGCGCCGAGGTCGGTGATGATGTCGCCGAACATGTTGGGGACGACGATAACGTCGTAGACCTCGGGCTTGGCGACCATGAACATGCAGCAGGCGTCGACGTGGTGGTAGCCCGTTTCAATCTCGGGGAACTCTTCGGCGATCTCGTTGAAGGTGCGTAGCCAGGTCTCGCCGGCAAAGTTCAGGACGTTGGTCTTGTGGACCAGCGTCAGGTGTCCGCGGTAGCCGGCGGCCTTGCGGGCTTTGGCCGTTTCGAAGGCGTAGCGGACGCATCGTTCGACGCCGTGGCGGGTCGCGACCATGGTATGGTTGGCGACTTCCTGGGGGGTGCCTTTGCGCATGATCCCGCCGAGGCCGCAGTAGAGGTCTTCGGTGTTTTCGCGGACGCAGACGAAGTCGATCTCTTTGTCGGTCTTGTCTTTGAGCGGCGTGTCGATGCCGGGGTAGAGCTTGACCGGGCGGAGGTTGATGTACTGGTCGAGGTCGAAGCGTAGCTTGAGGAGGATGCCTTTTTCGATGACGCCGCCGGCGAGGCGGGGATCGTTGGGTTGGCCGCCGACGGCGCCGAGCATGATCGCGTCGTACTTGCGGAAGGTCTCGATATCGTCGTCGGTGAGGACGTGGCCGGTGTCGAGGTAGTGGGCGGCGGAGAAGGGGAAATCGGTCTGGGCGTAGTCGAGGCCGACGGCGGGAGCCACGGCGTCGAGGACGCGGAACGATTGGTCGACCACTTCGGGTCCGATGCCGTCTCCGGCGAGGTTGGCGATGTTGAGGGTCATGTCATATTCTCCGGGGTAGATTGCGGGCTGAGCATCTTACGGAATGAGAGAATCTGTGCCTTGCGTGGTCTTTGGGGACCGTGATGCGGATAAGTACGACGCTGAAACACAGGCCGATTGAAAGCACCTGCGAAGAAGCGGTGTGCAGCCAAAAAACCTGCGCGTTTTTCTATCGGCGCAGATATTCCGAGCTGACTTGTGGCATTCGGGCCGTCGCGTGATGCTCAAGCAAGAGGCTGGATTACGACCCGATTACTGACTCTCTCGCAGCAGCGCCTGGATCGTCTTGGGGTCTGAGCTCAGCGCGTTGTATTCGTCTACCAATTGTTCGCTGGCCCGGACGAAGCGATCGTACTGGCTCTTGTTGATCGACTTGGCGTGGACGAGCCGGCTCCCGGAGGCGAGGTAAGACTCCATCGCGGCCCGGAACTCGCGGACTTCGGGGTGGGTCATCGATCGCATCCGGCCGACCTGCGACTTTGCCTCCCGCATGATTCGGCGTTGTTCTTTGGTCGCGCTGCCGGGCTTGACCGTTTGGAGCACCGCCATCGCGGGCCGACCACGTTCGAGCACCTCGACCAGGGACCCGGTGACGGACAGTTTTTTTGGGCCCTCGTTGCGCAGCGACTTGAGCAGCATGTCGGCCGAGGCGTGGTGGGGCGCGAGTTCGACGATCTCGGCGAGCATCTGTTCGTAGCCGGGCTTGCGTATCGCTTTGGCTCCGCCCGGGCCGACGGTTTCACGGAAGTCGTCGAACAACGCGATCGCCTTCGCCAGGTCTTCGGGCCGATCGGCCCGGGCGAGTTCAACCGATTGTTCGAGCGTCTCGAGGGTAAACACCTGCGTGTCGAGCAGCGGCTGCAGCGAATCGATCAGGACAAGGTCGCTCAGCGCGTCGAGGTTTTCGGCGGGGATGCCGACGACTTTAGCGCCGTCGACGGTGGCCCCCTTGATCTTGGCCGCGACGCCGGCGATCTGACGCACCCGGCGGTCGACGGTGATGTCGCCGGTCATGGCGTAGTCGGGGTCGATGTCAAAGCCGTCGAGCATCGAGATCAGGCAGACGGCGTACGCCGTGCCCGCCGAGCCGCCGTCCTTCTGGCTGTATTTGTCGCCGAAGCTGACGCGGACCTGGGTGCCGTCCCAGTCGGGGTAGTCGACCTGCACGGCCCGCACGGCCTCGCTGAGCGAGGTCGACATCTCTTCGCCGACCTTGCGCTCGAAATGGGCCGGCTTGGTGTCGCGCGGCGAGAAGGTAACGATGATGTCGGTAGCCTTACCCATCATCCCGGCGGGGGTCTCGGTGACCACGATGCCCTGGATCGTCGATTGGTTCTTGATGAACGGTTCGGCGTTGGCGGTAAAGGCTCCCCACCCGCAGGCAATGATCAAGGCGAAGCTCGGGGCGAAACGAGAAAGGGCGGCCATCGGTTTTATCCTCGGAACAAGAAAGATGACGTAATTACAGACCTGAAACAGCATAAAGCCCGTCAAAGGCTGGGGTCAACAGTTTCGATGACCCGCATAGATGCGTCAGGGTCTTGCGGAAATTTTTGGCAGCTGATCACCAAGACCGTTCGTCGGGGTTGTCGTCGTCATCGCCGGGTTCCCAGTCCTTGCCGTAGAGGTCGGTGTCGTCGTCCGGCGGGTCGAGGTCGTCGGTGTCCTGGTCTCCCGAGCTGTCTTCGATCTCGACACGGTCGCCAGCTTCGCGCCAGGCGTCGGGGGGCAGCTCATCTCGCCGGCGTTCGTCGCGCTCGGCTTCGAGCTGGGCGATGCGTTTGTGGAAGTTACGCCAAGCAGCGAGCATCGCGACGATCAGGAGGATGCCGACGATGCCGATGCCGACGATGAGGATAAGGCCGACGCGGAACGCCTGCATGCGTTCTTCGGGGGTGGGCTTGGTGGGGTCAGCGACCGCAACGAGGAGAGAGAGAAAACTCACGTGGACATTGTAATCCGTAGTTGCGTGAGTCATAGGGGCCGGACGACCGTCGGGTCTTGGTGGTTGAAAGTCGGAGCTTTCGGTCAGTTCGTTACGGCCGCGGGGCCGCGATAGGTGCAGGCGGTTTTTCCGGTTTCCCAGACGCTGACCTCGTCGAGTTGGGCGTTGGGCAGAGCGATCGGGATGTTGGGGCTGAGCATGTCCCAGACGACGCGGACGATGTGTTCGACCGACGGGTTGAGGTCGGCGAATTCGGGCACGTCGACGTTGAGGTGTTTGTGGTCGAGTTTTTCGATGACGTGTTGGTCGACCGCGGCGTCGAGCGCGGCGGGCGAGAGCACCCGGCCCCGCGGGTCGATGGCCGAGCGGACGACGACCTCGACACGGTAGTTGTGGCCGTGGCCGGCGGGGTTGTTGCACTTGCCGAAGGTTTGGCGGTTTTCTTTGTCGCTGTGTTCGGGGACGTGGAGGCGGTGGGCGGCGGAGAACTCGTACTGCTGCTTGGTGAGTATGGTGTCCATGGCGGGTTTCTCGATCGACAGGGCGAGCGTCGGGGTGAGTTGCAGGGCGAGGCGGTGGACGCTGCCGTCGAGGGCGGGGGCTAGCGCGGTGAACAGGTCACGCATCAACGCACCCATCGGCAGATCGAGCGCGGCCTGTTCGTCGGCGATCGCGGCGCGGAGCGGCGGCAGGGCGTGGTCGCGGACGGCGGTGTCGATGTGCTTGATGTTGATGAAGTAGCCGGTGCGGGGCTCGGCCTCGCCGTGGCAGACGACGTGCAGCTCGTAGTACCGGCCCAAGCCGCGCATGGCCGGCCATGACGCGAACGTGTTGTCGCGGGGCGATTTGTCGTCGGCCGGGTCGGGCGAGAGGCAGAAACGGACCGTGCGGGAGAGCTCGAGCATGCCCGCGAGTATAGCGCCCCGGCGTCGGCGGGAGGCCGAAGCGCGGGTATTCTATTAGGGCTATGAAACGTCCACTCTCGATCCTCGGGGCGACCGCCGCGGTGCTGCTGCTCATGTTTGGTATCTACCGCGTGACCCGGCCGCAGTCGGCGTTGATGAGCCCGGAAGAGGCCCAGGCCGAGCTCGAAACCCTCGGCGGGCGGTTCACCGCAGCGATCCAGAACAAACGCGACGTCACCCCCCTGCTCGAGCCGGTGCGGCTGATCGTCGCCCAGCACCCGCGGTCACGCGACGGGCAGACCCTGCTGGGGCAGATCTATCTCGAACTTGAAAATCCTGAAAAAGCCTACGACGCCTTGGCCACAGCCCTATCGATTGATCCGCAGGGCGCCCAGCTGCAGAACCTCGCGGGTACCGCGGCGATGATGCTTGACGAGGTCACGGCCGGGGAGTCGCACCACCGTTTGGCCGTGCAGCAAGAGCCCGACAACCCGGAATTGTTGCTGCCACTAGCGGACGTATTGATCAAGACCGCGCGGTGGGACGAGGCGCGGGACATCTTGTTGCGGTCTTTAGAACTAGACCTGACGCAGCACGCCCCGCACGCGGCGATGTCCGACGTATTTGTCGGTCGGGGCCAAGAGGGTGACAGCACGCTGGCGATCGAGCACATGGAAAAGGCGCTGGCGAAGCTGCCGCTGACCGAGGAGTGGGCCGAGGATCGAGTGATTTACGCGCGGAAGTTGGCGCGGTTATTCGCGGACCGGGATGAGCCGATCGAGGCGGTCGCGGTGTTGGATTCCTTGTCCGACGCAGCGCGGTTCTCGCCCGAGGTCTTGGCGGACATGGCGGGGTACCTGGACGCGAACGGGCAGACGGCGTTGGCGGGTCTGCAGTACGAGATGGCGTTGGCTGAACGCCCGGCCGAGGCGCGGTACGCCGCGGAAGCGGCGCGGTGGTACCTGGCCGGCGGCGACGCCTCGGCGGCGCGGGCGATGCTCGAACGGCTTGAAGGAATCGCCCCGGATCATCCGGCCATCACAAAACTACGCGCCGCGTTGCCCTGATATTTAAAACGGGCGGACGATTAGAAGCCGGTCGGGGGAACTTTCGCGGCGTCGTTGGGTTCCCATAGCTCGATGTTGTTCCCTTCCGGATCGACAAGGTGGGCGAAGCGGCCGTTGGGGTAGACGGTGTCTTCCACCTCGACGTTGATTTCGGCAGCGCGGAGCTGAGCGACCATGGCGTCGAGATCACGGACCCGGAAATTGATTCGCCAGACGGGGGTAGTCTTGCCGGCGCCTTGGGTGGGCGGATCGGCAGCAAAAACAGTGGGACCTTCTTGTTGCCACCACGCGCCTTCTTCGTAAGTCTCGCCGCACCGGCGGACGCCGAGGTGTTTCTCGTACCAAGCGTTGAGTGTGTTGGGGTCTTGGCTGCGGAAGAAGAAGCCGCCGATGCCTGTGACTTTTTCCATGGTGTGATTTCCGGAAGGGGTGAGGGATAGTTCCTGAGTTATTCGGCGAGCTTGCGGATGATGTTGGTGGTGCTTCGGCCCTCGACGAGGTCGATGAGTTCGACCCGACCGCCATTTGCTTCAACAACCTCATGGCCGACGACGGTCTCGCGGGTGTAGTCGGCTCCTTTGGCTAAGACGTCGGGCTTGATCGTTTCGATCAGGTGTAGCGGCGTGTCTTCGTCGAAGACGACGATGTAGTCGATGCTCTGCAGCTCGCTAAGCACCATGACGCGGTCGGCCTCGTGGTTGACGGGACGGCCGTCGCCTTTGAGGCGTTTGATCGAGGTGTCGCTGTTGAGGCCGACGACGAGCAGGTCGCCGTGGGCGGCCGCGGCACGGAGGTAGGCGACGTGGCCGGCGTGGAGGATGTCGAAGCAGCCGTTGGTGAATACGATGGATCGGCCCTGTTTCCGGTAAGCCTCAAGCTCACGGAACAACGCTTCCGGGGGTCGGACTTTGCCGAGTTGGCCGTGGTGCAGGGTGAGCAGCGCGAGTAGGACTTCGTCGAGCGGGATTGGCACGACACCGGACTTCTCGACTTCGAGGCCCGCGGCGACATTGGCCAACGCGACCGCATCAACCCAAGGCACTTCGTTCGCCCGCGCCGCAGCGAGCATCGCCAGCACCATGTCGCCCGCGCCGGTGACGTCGTAGACCGAACGCGCGACCGTCGGCACGGTGTGCGTCTCGTCTTGATCGTCGAGCAGCAACGCCCCGGACTTGTCGAGCGTCAGCACGACGTGGGTGAGACCGAGGTCGGCTTTGAGTTGCCGAGCCATCGCGTGCGGGTCGTCGCTTCCCGTGGACAGTCGGGCCTCGGTGCGGTTGGGGGTGACACAGGTCGCCCCGCGGTATTTGGAATAATCGTCGATCGCCGCGGGGTCGACGAAGACGGGGATGTTTTTCGCTTCCGCTAGTGCGATGAGGCCTTGGCATAACGATTCGCTGAGCACACCCTTGTTGTAGTCCTCGAGGCAGAGCACATCGGCTCCGTCGAGGACGGCTTCGGCTTGTTCCAGTAACGCCGCGGTCGCTTCCGGGGGTACCGGCGATTTGTCTTCGGTGTCGAGGCGGAACATCTTCTGCGGGTGGCGGTGCTGGGCGAGCCCGACGAGGTTGTGCTTTACCGTCGTGGGCCGACCTCCACCCCCGGAATTAACGAGGCCGGTCGTATCGACGCCGGCGTCTTGCAGCGCTTGGGAAAGCGTTTGGCCCGGCTCGTCGTCGCCGATCAGGCCGAGGCAGGCGACGTCGCAGCGCAGGGCCGCGAGGTCGAGACAGACGTTGGCAGCGCCGCCGGGCATCGACTCGGTACGTTGGACCGCGAGGACGGGGACCGGGGCGTCGGGGGCCAAGCGGTCGGCGTTTCCGTAGGCGTAGCGGTCGAGCATAAAGTCGCCGGCGACCACGACGCGTTTGCGTTGCCAGCGATCGAGGTGATTGATGAGGTCGGCGTGAGACATCGCAACAGTTTAGTTTGAAGCCGGGGGATCGCCGACTGCTTGCGCGATAGCGGCGTCGAGTTCGTCGCCGCCATCGATGAATTCCATCTGCACCACGGGGCGAAAGACCGGAAGGCCCGACTTCACGCCGCCGGCTTTTTTACGCCACTTGACCCAGTCCTTTTCGGTGATGACCACGCCTTCGGCTCCGCGTTCCTCGGCCGTATTGAAGACGCCGGAGATGTCGGAGCGGTTGTAGTTGCGGTGGTCCTCGAACACGATGTGCCCGACGCATCGGCCCGCGGCTTCGCGGAGCGAGGCCTCGAAGTCGGCCGGGTTGCCCAAGCCCGAGCAGCCGAGCACCGTCTTGTCGGCGAGGTAGTCGACGGACAGGTCGTGATGACCCTGGCGGAGCCCGGCCCAGCGGTGGCGGGCGTGGGCGAGCGTGGCCTTGCCTGTGGTGCTTTTAATGCGGGCGTCGAGCGCGGCCAACTCGTCGGGCGTGGCTCGATCCGCTCGGGTGATGACGACACCGTCGGCCCGCTTTAGGTTCCGGATGGGTTCACGCAGCAACCCCCGCGGCAATACTCGGCCGAAGCCGAAGGGCACGCTCGCGTCGACCAGGACGAGGTTGAAGTCGCGCTGCGCCCGGCGGTGCTGGAACCCATCGTCGAGTACGAAGGCGGTCACGTCCGGGCGCTCGGCCAAGACGTCGCGGGCCCCGTCAACGCGGGAGGGGTTGGCCATCACCGGCACGTCGCCACCGAGCGAGCCGCGGAGCACGGCGGCCTCGTCGCTGCCCTTCTTGCTTTCGAGGCCCGCGGGTTCATAGCCGCGCATCAGCACCGCCGGGCGGTGGCCCATCGCCTGCAGCCGGCGGATGACCTCGATGACCATGGGCGTCTTGCCCGTGCCGCCGGTGGTGAGGTTGCCGATGCTGACCGTCGGCCGACCGAGGGGGTGCGACCGCAATACGCCGGCGTCGTAGAGCGTGTTGCGGACGCCGGTGACCAGGCGGTAAGCCGGCGTGCCGAGGTTGGTCGCCAGGCGGAGACCCACGGCCAGCGGGTCGCGGTGTTCGCCGGACATGATGCCGTGTAGCCGATCGGTCTGGGTCAGGCGAGGTCGGTCAGGCATGCGTCGCGATCCGCGGGACGCCGAGTTGTTCGAGAAGTGGGGTCAGCCGATCCATCGGCAGGCCCATCACGGTCGCCGGGTCGCCCTCGACGGTGATCGGCCAGCCGGCGGTTTGCCGTTCGATGAGGTTGTACCCCCCCGCTTTGCCCGCCCATTGGCCGGAGGCGACGTAGCGTTGGAGTTCATCTTCGTCGACCGGGCCGAGGTCCACCGCGGCGGTAGCGACGAAGGATTCGAACGTGCCGTCGGATTGGTGGAGGCAGACGCCGGTGGCGATGACGTGGCGTCGGCCGACGAGGCCGCGGAGCATGGCGAGGGCCTGGTCGCTCGACTCCGGGGTGCCGACGAGTTGGCCGTCGGGAGCGATCCCGACGGTGTCGGACGTGAGGAACACCGCGTCGGGGTACCGCGTGAACAGCTCCGGGGGCAGGGACTCGGCTTTACGCTCGGCCAAGTGCAGCGCCGCGTCCGGCCCGTTGGGTGTGCGGGCAAACGCCTCGTTGGGGTCGGCGGGGTCTTGGAAGTAGGGGGTGACCTGGATCGGCTCGAAGCCCGCACCGCGCAAAAGTTGCGCTCGGCGGGGCGATCGGCTGGCCAAGACGAGGGCGATAGAGTCGGGGGAGCGGGCCGGGGACACGGCCCGCATTGTAGAGCGGGTTAACCACAATAAAAAAACCCTCAAGGTTCCCCTGGCTTAACCCCGATAAGCATTGCTGAGGTCCATTCCTTTCAAGGACGGAAGGTTATCAGCCGTGCGCACGATCGCGATTATCAATCAGAAGGGAGGGTGTGGGAAGACCACGACCTCCATCAACCTCGCCGCCGTCCTCGCCCTGCAGGGGCACCGGACGCTGCTGGTGGACATGGACCCCCAGTCGCACTGCGCGCTCGGTTTGGCCGTGCCCGACACCCAGATCGAACGCAGCACCGCGGACCTATTAAGACACGGCCTCGACGGCTCGATGTCGGTCGCCGACGTGACCTGGCAGATCAGCCGCGGCCTCGACCTCGCCCCGTCGTCGATGGACCTGGCGGCGATGGAGCAGCAGCTCGCCGCCGCTCCGGATAAAGACCGCCGGCTGGTGCAGGTGCTCTCGACCGTCCAAGACAAGTACGACTTCTGCATCATCGACTGCCCGCCGAGCATCGGGCTGTTGACGTTTAACGCGTTGCGGGCCGCCGACGAGGTATTGATCCCCGTCGAGACCGGCTATTTCGCGATGCAGGGCAGCGTCCGCCAAGAACAAACGATCGACATGCTCGTGCGTCGCGTGGGTCACAAGGTGCGTTTCCGCGTGCTGCCGACGATGTACGACGTCCGCACGAAGCTGGCCCGCGAGATACTTGGCGAGCTTAAGAAACACTTCGCCGAGCGGGTCTTGCCATTGGTGATCAACTTCAACAGCAAGCTCAAGGAAGCCGCCAGCTTCGGCCAGCCGATCACCGAATACGACGCCGCCAGCCGCGGCATGCAGGACTTCGAAGCCCTCGCCGCTTGGCTGATGGCCAACCCTCCCGCCGCCCCGGTGACCCTGCCTCCCCAGGAAGACGCGACCATCGAGAACGGCGAGCTGGCCTCGGCCCGCATGCCCGACGTCTCGCGGATCGCGCCGTCCGCTCAGCCTACACAAGCTCCCGGAACTCCGGCCGCCCCGCTGACGCCTAGCCGCAGCACCAATCCGGCCCTCAGCCGGGCCGCCGAGTTGGTCGAACGGGCCCGCGCCCTCTCGGCCCGCACCGCCAGCCTCGCCGAGCGGTTTAAAGACGACCCGGACCAGGACGCCTTCACCTCCCCGATCGCCCCGCCCCCGGCCCCCGCCGCCCGGCCCGAGCCGGTTGCCACGCCTTTGCCCGCCGCATCGGCCGCTGCAGACGAGGCGATTGCCGCCCCGGTCAACAACGGCAGCACCACGCTCGCCCCGCAAGTTCCCCAGGAACCTGCCGCCGTCCCGCAAACCGCCGCCGCCACAGACGCCGCGACGCCCGCCGTCGAAACCCTTGAAGAAAAACTCGCCAAGCTCTACGGCGTCCGCCACACCACCCGCGGCGTCCTCTTCGTTCAGCCCGACAGCGCCGAACTCGCCCCGACCGGCACCACCGGTGCCCCAGGAACCCCCGGAGGTTCCTCCGGTGGGCTCGCCATCGCCGGCGACTTCAACAACTGGAACCCCTCCCAGACCCCGATGACCAAGGACGAAAACCTCGGCGTCTGGCGGGCCTGCGTCAACGTCCCCCCCGGACGCTACCGCTACCGCTTGGTCAAGAACGGCCAGTGGGTCCAGGACCCGTTCAACCGTACCGTCGAGTCCAACCCCTTCGGCGAGCTGAACAACATCATCGAGATCAAAGCGTGAACCCAGATTTAGCCCCGCCCCTCCCGGCGGGCGGGGGTCAACCCACTCCGCGGCGTTAAACCGCTGCTAACAAGGTTCGACCAATCAACCCACCAGGATTGTCATGGACGACAAGACCCACAACACGCTCGACGCCCTAGCCGACCTCTTCCTGACCGAAGATGCGGTGAGCGATTCGTTGTCCGGCCCGGCCCCGATCAAGATGCGGCCCAAGCCCGCCGCCCCCCCCCGCCCCGCAAACTCCAACGAGCCGCCCGAGCCCACGCTCGACGAGCTTGAAGAGCTGACCCAAGAACTGCTCGAAGTCGGCGCGGCCCTCGAAAACGAAACACAATCGAAGACTGCTGAAGGATCGGCCCCGACGCTGCGTTTGGCCGGCGGCTCTGACGAGCCAACCGCGGCCGACGAGTGGTCGCCCCGCGCCTCGCAGCCGATCGTCGGCGTGGCCGAGGCGGTGGTGCTGGGCAATCTGCCGGGCATGGCCGGGCCTTGGCTGACGCAGTACGGCCAGCTGCTGGCTCAGAAAGACGGGGCCGTCGCGGTGCTCCACGTCGACGCCGATAGCATCGACCTCGAAGTCATCGAACCGACCCAACACGACGCCCCCGGAACTCCCGGAATGGCCTCCGCCTTCAACGGCCCGAGCCTCCGCGTGCCGCCCGGCGGGTTCGCCGGCCGTGATCTGATCGCGGTGCTGGATCAGCTCTGCCGATCGCGAGTCATGCCGGTGCAGACGATCCTGTTCAACATCGACCCGACGCCCGAAGCGCTGCCCCGGCTATTAGACCTCGAATACTGGACGCTCCTGAGCGGCGCGGACGACGCGGCCATCGTCGCGGGGTATCGCCTGCTCAAACAACTGCTCGAGTCGGACGACCGGGTCGCCCGGGCGCACGTGGGCCTGATGGTGGTGGGTTCTGACCAGGACGCCGGGCAGAACGCGGCGAAGAAGCTGCGCTCGGCCGTGGCCAACTTCCTGCACACGCCGATCGAGCTAATCGGCTACCAACAGAAAATGATCCCCGCCCGCTGCCGCACGCTCGGCACCTTCACCGGCCTTGAAGCGCTTTGGCCACGTTTAACCGAGTGGCTATCCAAACTCGAAGCTCCTGAAGTTACGCCGGAAGCCACTCCGGAAGCCAAAGTCGAAACCGCGGCGACCGATGTTGTCAGCGAACCCGATCACGCCGAACCGCGTGGGGCAACGCTGCCACCGCTCGACGAGCCGGTGCAAGTCGAAGCGAATGCGCCCGCCTGGGAACTCACACCCGAACCCGAGGCTGCTGCTGACCAAGAAATCGACTTGTTCGAACTGATCGACTCCGACGCCCGTGCGACCGCATCGATCCCCGGCGGCTTGTCGCTCGAAGCCCGCTGCCCCTCGCAGCCGCACACCCAGCTCGCGCTCGACGCGATGGGTCGGCTGCACCTCCTGCACCGCCACGACTCGGCCGAGGGCGATCCGCCCACGCCGAAGGAAGCGATCGTCGAGCTCGTCGCCGTCCGCGACTGGGCCCGTCAGCACCGCCAGCTCCTGCAACTCACCGAGCGTGGCCGACGGTTTGATGCGGACGCCGATCCGGTGCTGCACCTGTTCACCGACCGGGCCGACCTGTCGGTCAACCTCGTCGCCCGCCTCGGCGACCTGCTGAAGCTGCACCTCTTGCGTGACGTCGCCGTCGGCGACGAACGCACGTTCTTCTGCACGCCGCTGTCGGCCTGAGCCACACAATAGATCAACCAACCGTTTAGCGGGCGACGCGAAGCGTCCCGCGGTTTGTCGACCGAGGGCGGCTTCGCCGCGTCCGCTAAACGTTGATCCGAACGATATCCAACTTGCCAAAGAGCGAACCCGCGCTTCCCGCTCACCCGTTGCCGTGGCCGGCTGTGGGGGTAAGCGGTTGGGTGGTGGTTTTTCGATCCACCACGGAGGGGAGGAGACACGGAGGCACGGAGTAAGGCAGGAAGACCGTTTGGTTTTTTTCCAATGCCTTTTTTCTTCTCCGTGTCTCCGTGCCTCCGCGTCCTCCGTGGTGGATCGAAAAAACCACAACCCGTGAACCCGGGTCCTCGACCAACGATGACGGGCTCCGACTCTGATCCTGCCCGGCAAGGTAGGGATTGCCAGAGACCGCCACGTCCGCGTCATCACGTCAGTCCGGAATCCCCCTTCCGGGGGCCCAGATATGAGCGAGCTTGGTGCCTTGCCTTGCGACCTTCTCGCTTGCCACCGGGGTCCGACTACTAGGGGGCGGAACGACACGATTGTGCGCGAAAAACGCGGGTTTTTCGGGCCTCGGGTGTTGTAAGGGGCTTTTTGGCCGAGAGATAAATTTTTTTACTCAAGCCCTATTTTGTTAGAAAAACGAATTTTTTTGTGCGCGCGCAAACGCTGCTCGAGGGGCCTGCTTGCCTTACACTCCCCGCCATGCGGACGCTTGCGATCGGTGATATTCATGGCTGTTCCCGGGCGTTGCGGGCGTTGGTCAAATTGGTGGGGGTGCGGGACGACGATCGGCTGATCACGTTGGGAGATTACGTGGACAAGGGGCCGGACGTGCCGGGGGTGTTGGATTGGTTGGGGGCGCGGGCGAAGCGGAACCCGGATTCGCTGATCGCGCTGCGGGGGAACCACGACCAGATGATGCTGGACGCCCGGCACAGCGAGGCGGCGTTTAAAGATTGGTGGTTCAGCAACGGCGACAAGACGCTGGACGCGTACCCGCCGTCGCGGGACGGCGACCCGTTGAGCAGCGTGCCGGGGCGGCACTGGGCGTTTCTTGAGTCGACCCGGCTGTACTACGAGATGCCGAAGTTTTTCTACGTGCACGGCAACGTGAACCACGAGCTGCCGTTGAAGCAGCAGTCGACCGACTCTTTGTTGTGGGACAAGTTTTACGATCCTGAGCCGCACGTCTCGGGCAAGACGATGGTCGCGGGGCACACGTCGCAGAAGACCGGCGAGGTGCTAGACCTGGGCCACGCGGTGTGCATCGACACGTGGGCGTGCGGGCAGGGCTGGCTGACGTGTCTCGAACCCAAGACCGGGCGGATCTGGCAGGCAAACCAGGCGGGCCAGACGCGGATGAGCGAGCGGGTCGGGGCCTAAGCGAAACCTTACGCCAGGGCGAGGCCGGGCTCGTCGCCCGACATTCCAGGAGCGGGGTTGCCGGGAGCGGGGACGTCGTCGGACATGGCCGAGGTGGCGCGGCTGACGCCCACGGCTTGGCGGAGGTCGGCGAGGCTGATGAGGCCGGCTTCGACTTTTGCTAAACCGTCGTCGACGAGCGTGTCGTGGCCGCGGGCGACGAGGGCGTTGCGGATCTCGCGTTCGCTGGCGTCGGCGAGGATGAGCTCGATCTCGGGTTCGGTAAGTTCGAGCAGCTCGTAGACGCCGATGCGGCCCTCGCCGGTGAGGGCGTGCCGGCCGGCGTGGGCGGGGGTGTCGTAGCAGACCGAGGGGGCGGGCTTGCCCATGACCTTGAGCCAGTGCAGGTCGGCTTCGTCGGGCTGGACTTCTATGCGGGCGTCGGGGTCGAGCCGGCGGACGAGGCGTTGGGCGACGACGACGCGGAGGCTGGCGGCGATCTGGTGGTTGGAGACGCCGCGGTTGCGTAGCGCGGTAACGGCGCCGGCGGCGTCGCGGCAGTGGAGGCTGCTCATGACGACGCGGCCGGTGATGGCGGCTTCGGCGGCGGCGGTGGCCGAGGCGTTGTCGCGGACTTCGCCGACCATGACGATGTTGGGGTCGAGGCGGAGCATCGAGCGGATCGCGGCGGGGAAGGTGAGGCCTTGGCGTTCGTTGACCTGGACCTGGGTGAGGCCTTCGAGGCGGTACTCGACGGGGTCTTCGACGGTGACGATGCTGCGGGCGGAGGTGCGGAAGCGTTGGAGCAGGGCGTAGAGGGTGGTGGTCTTGCCGCTGCCGGTGGGGCCGACGGTCAGGAGCAGGCCGTCGGGGTTGTCGGCCCAATGGTTGAGCTGAGAGAGGTCGGCTTCGCTGAGGCCGATGCTGTCGAGCTGCTGGTTGGCCCGTTGCGGGTCGAGCAGGCGGATGGCGATCTTGTCGCCGGCGACGGAGGGGATCGTGGTGACGCGGAGGTCGATCGGCCGTTCGTCGATCTCGAGACGCCACCGTCCTTCCTGGGGCGTGAAGCTGCGGGTCGGGTCGATCTCGGCGGCGCCTTTGATCTGGTTGACGAGGCGTTGGGTACTGTCGGCGAGGAACTCGGCGGCGTCGTAGAGCACGCCGTTGATGCGGAAGCGGACGACGCAGCCGTCGCCGGTGGGGTCGAGGTGGATGTCGGAGGCGCCGTTGGCGGTGGCGTCGAGGACCAGCGTCGTGGGCAGGTCGGCGTTGGCCGCGTCGTCGCGGATGGCTTCCATCGTGGCAGTGACCATTTCGGGGTGCAGCGGCCGGAGCGGCTCTTCACGCGGGGCGTCCTGCAGGTCGAGCGGGGCATCGACGGGGACCGACCGGTAGAGGCGGAACGAACGGACGGCGGGCGGCGTGGGCTGATCGGTCATGGGAGATGCTCTGGGATACGGAGAAAAGAGGCAGATCGGTGAATCAGACGGGTTGAGGCAACACTATGAGATAACCTCTGTATCGGTTCAACCGCAAGAATAGATCGTTAGGTTTTGGGGTCGGATTCAAAAAGAATTGGGCCGACCGGATGGAGCGGGTCTTTAATCACCAAGCGGTGCCGCGCGAGGCTCAGGAACACTGCCAATATGGCACGCAGCGGTTCGGTTTTAGCGGTATAAACCCCTTTTTTACATTGTTTAAACCAAAAAATTTGGCAAGCATCTTGCGTAGATTTTTTTAGAGGAAAACTATGTCCGTTAAGTTTGAAGATTATTACCAGACCCTCGGCGTGGCCCGCGATGCGGCGGCGGACGAGATCAAGCGCGCTTACCGCAAGCTCGCCCAGAAGCTGCACCCCGACCGGAACAAGGAGCCGGACGCAGCCGAGCGGTTCAGCAAGGTGAGCGAGGCGTACGAGGTGTTGAAGGACCCCGAGAAGCGGTCGCGGTACGACCGGTTCGGGCAGAATTACAAAGCCGGGCAAGACTTCCGCCCGCCCCCGGGCTTTGAGGGGTTTGGCGGCGGCCGAGGCGGCCAGAGCTTCAGCTTCGAGGGCGGCGACTTCTCCGACTTCTTCCAGCAGATGTTCGGCGGCACCTCCGGAAGCAGACCCGGAGGTGGCGGCGGTAATCCCTTTGGCGGTCGGGCCGCCCCGCCACGCGAGCAAGAGGCCGAGATCACGGTGTCCCTCCACGAGGCGTACCACGGCGGCACCCGCCAGCTCACGCTCAGCGGGGGATCGTATTCCGGGGGCGGCGGCGATAAAAAGATCGACGTCAAGATCCCGCCCCGCATCAAACCCGGCAGCAAAATCCGGCTCCGCGGCGAGAACTTGCTCTTGAAGATCAACGTCGCCCCCGACCCACGGTTCCGCGTCGAAGGCGTCAACCTCGTCAGCGACCTGAAGATCAGCCCCGCCCTCGCCGCCCTCGGCGGCAAGGCCGACGTCGCCACGATGGACGGCACCGTCACGATGTCGGTCCCCGCCGGCATCGCCTCGGGCAGCAAGCTCCGCGTTCGTGATAAGGGGCTCGGTAAAGACGGTGATCAACTCGTGCGGGTACTGATCACCGTGCCCAAAGAACTCACCGACGAACAGCGCGAGCTTTACGAAAAACTACGCGATCTCGAACCCAACCCCGATTCCACATAACCAACTCCCCGACGCTTGCGTCTTAGGGGTGTCGGGGCAAAGCCCTGACCGCCCGCCGCGCAGGCGACGGCAACATAAAAAGCAAAGGCGGATATCAAACCTATGGACTTCAATAAATTCACCCAGAAAACCCAGGAAGCACTACAGACTTCGCAGAACCTCGCGATCGAGCACGGCCATCAGGCCGTCGACGTCGAGCACCTTATCCTCGCTTTGGTTCAACAGGCTGACGGCCTCGTGCCACGCCTGCTCGATAAGCTCAAGCGGCCAGCCGACGTCGTGGCCGGCGAACTCAAGCGGAACCTCGACACCCGCCCGTCGGTCTCCGGCGGCAGCGCCACGACCTCCGCGGGCCAGGGCCAGGTCGCGGTCACACAGGGCCTGCAGCAACTCCTCGTCGCGGCGGAGAAACAAGCGGGTCAACTCAAAGACGAATACGTCAGCGTCGAACACGTCGTGCTCGCGTTGCTGGCCGACGGCAAAGCCCCAGCCGCGAAAATCCTGAAAGACCTCGGTATCTCGCTCGACAGCTTCCGGGGGGCGCTGACCGAAATCCGCGGCAACCAGCGGGTGCAATCCGCCAACCCCGAAGCGACCTACGAGTCCCTCGCCAAGTACGGCCGAGACCTGGTCGAATACGCCCGCACCGGCAAGATGGACCCGGTCATCGGCCGGGACGAAGAGATCCGCCGGACGATCCGCATCCTGTCGCGGAAGACGAAGAACAACCCCGTGCTCATCGGCGAGCCGGGCGTGGGCAAGACCGCGATCGCCGAGGGCTTGGCGCAGCGCATCGTGCGTGGCGACGTGCCCGAGGGCTTGAAAGACAAGAGCGTCTTCTCTCTGGACATGGGCGCTTTGATCGCCGGTGCCAAGTTCCGGGGGGAGTTCGAGGAACGGCTCAAAGCGGTGCTCAACGAAGTAAAGCAGGCCGACGGCCAGATCATCTTATTCATCGACGAGCTGCACACGATCGTCGGTGCGGGCAAGGCCGACGGCGCGATGGACGCGGGCAACCTGCTCAAGCCGATGCTGGCCCGCGGTGAGCTGCACTGCATCGGCGCAACCACGCTCAACGAATACCGGCAACACATCGAAAAGGACGCGGCGCTCGAGCGGCGGTTCCAGCCGGTGCTTGTGGATCAGCCGACGGTCGAAGACACGATCAGTATTTTGCGCGGCCTGCGCGAGCGCTTCGAGGTCTTCCACGGCGTCGCGATCCAGGACAACGCGCTGGTCGCCTCCGCGACGATGAGCCACCGCTACATCACCGATCGATTCCTGCCGGACAAGGCGATCGACTTGGTCGACGAGGCGTGCGCGATGATCCGCACGGAGATGGACTCGATGCCCGCCGAGCTCGACGGCCTGACCCGTCGGGTGATGCAGCTGGAGATCGAAGAGGCGGCGCTCAAGAAGGAAACAGACGACAGCTCGAAGCAGCGGCTCGACGCGTTGCAGAAAGAGCTCGCCGACCTGCGCACCGAGGCCGACACGATGCGGGCGCAGTGGGAGAACGAGCGCGGCAACGTGGACAAGGTGCGTCAGCTCCGCGAGCAGATCGAGCAGACGAAGCTAGAGATCGAGCAGGCGGAGCAGAGCTACAACCTCGACCGCGCCGCCGAGCTCAAGTACGGCAAGCTGCCCGAACTCGAAAAACAACTCGCCGTTGAAGAAACCATAAAGCCGCGACCGCCGGTCGCGCCGGACAACGAGACGCCCACCCAAGACAGCGCGACCAACGGTCGCGGCTTTGTGGATGCGCGCTTGTTCCGCGACGCGGTGACCGACGACGAGATCGCCCAGATCGTCGCCCGCTGGACCGGCATCCCCGTCGCCCGTCTCGTCGAGGGCGAACGCGAAAAACTATTGAAGCTCGCTGACCAACTCCACGAGCGCGTCATCGGCCAAGACGAAGCGGTACAGCTCGTCGCCGACGCGGTGTTGCGCGCCCGGGCCGGGATCAAAGACCCCAAGCGCCCCATCGGCAGCTTCCTGTTCCTCGGCCCAACCGGCGTGGGCAAGACGGAGCTGTCCAAAGCCTTGGCCGAAGCGCTGTTCGACAGCGAGGACAACCTCGTCCGCCTCGACATGTCCGAGTACATGGAGAAGCACAGCGTCGCCCGGCTAATCGGCGCCCCGCCCGGATACATCGGCTACGACGAGGGCGGCCAGCTCACCGAAGCGGTGCGACGCAAGCCCTACAGCGTCGTGCTGTTCGACGAGGTCGAGAAGGCGCACCCCGACGTGTTCAACGCGCTCTTGCAGGTGCTCGACGACGGCCAACTCACCGACAGCCAGGGCCGAACGGTGAACTTCAAGAACACCGTGATCATCAT
>JBCDJW010000003.1:0-141899 GCA_038747275.1 Planctomycetota bacterium
CCGGCGTCGAGCTCATCTCCCCGCCGGGCGTGCCGCCGCGGGCCGCGGCGATCTCGACGGTGACTTTGGGTGCGGGTAGCTGGCCGCCCTCGCCGGGCTTGGCACCCTGGCCGATCTTGATCTCGATCTCTTCGAGGTTGGGGTCGGCCAAGTAGCCGGCCCAGACGCCGAAGCGGCCGGAGGCGAACTGCTTGATGCGGGAGGCGCGGATCGTGCCGTAGCGGGAGATGTGTTCGCCGCCCTCGCCGGAGTTGGACATGGCCCCGGCCATATTCGTGCCGTGGGCAACTGACTCGTGAGCGGTGGCAACGAGTGCGCCGTGCGACATCGCGCCCGAGGCGAGGCGGGGCGTGATCTCGGCGGCGGGTTGGACCTCGTCGAGGTCCAGCGGCTCGAGGGCTGGGCGGAGGCGGGAGACGTAGTCGTGCGCCCAGCCGGTCACGCTGACCCGCAACGCGCCTTCGGTGATGTAGTGGCTTTTGACGTCGTCGCCGAAACGTTCGACGAGTGACTGGGCGAGCGCATCAAGGCGGGCGAGGTCCTTAGCCTTTGGCCCGGTGAGCTTGAGCTGGTATTCACCTTCGCCGTCGCCTTCCGAGATCGCTTCGCATTCGACGCCGCGGACGACGAAGTGGTTATTGCCCGCGCGGTTGAAGAGCATCATCTCCTTTTTGATGTCTTCCATCGACTCGAGGAACGTGATGTCGGCGGGGAAGGCGAGCACATCACGCAACGCCGCTGGGCGTCGGCCGCGCTCGTCGCCCATCATCTTGATGAAGTCTTTGTAGCCCGAGGTCATTTTGAAGGTGTTGATCTGTTCGGGCGTGAGCTTGTCGAAGCTGGTGTTGACGTAGCCGGTTTCGGTGATGCCGAAGGCGTCGTCCATCTGACGCAAAGTGAGCAGGCGGAAGTTACGGGCCTGTTCTTCGCTATCGGGGGTCTTTTCGGATTGATCGAAGGCGACGGGCTCTTCGGTGAGGTCGACAAAGCCGCGGACGGCGGTGACGCCGTAGCTGTGGCCAGCACCTTCAGAGCGTTCCTTGAACAGGCCGAGGATCGGGATGTCGCTGTCGGCCTCGACGGTCTTGGCGCGTTCGTGCCAGTCGGCGACGGACTGGGCGACGCGGTCGAAGCGCACGCCGCCAACGGGCGTGTTCATGTTGGGTAGGTATTTCTTGAAGACCGGGTCGTCGGTGTCGAGGAAGTTGGGCTCGAAGAACTCGCCGCCGGAGTAGGACTCGACGGTGCAGAGCCCGACCTTGCCCATGGTCTTCATGAGCGCCTTTTCGGCGGCCTTCTGGAACTTGCCGTAGGCCGTGGTGGCATCGTCACCAAACAGCTCCTCAGCGCGCTTGCGCACCGCCAGCGGGTACACGGCCGAGGCCCCGAAGCCCAACGCGCAGGCGATGTGGTGTGACGAAGCGATCTGGCCGCTCTCGACGATCAGCGAGACTTTGAGGCGGAGGCCTTCTTCGATCAACCGCTGGTTGATGGCGGAGACCGCGAGGGTCATGGGCTGAGCGGCGAGTTGTTGCGTGACTTGGCGGTCGCTGAGGATCGCGATGCCGCCGTGGTCGCGGGCGAAGTCCACGACCTCGCCGGCCGAGGCGTCGATCGCCGCGACCAAGGCCTTTTCGTTGGCCGGGCCGTCGCCGAAGACGGGCTTGTACAAAAGGTTGAAGGTTTTGACCGGGGTCTGGTCCTGCGCCTTGATCTTCAGCACGTCGGTCATCCGCAGGACGGGCGTGTTGACGACGATCTGCCGGCTGCGTGACTCGCCGAGGTGCGGCTTTTCGCCGAGAGCAACGCGGAGGGTCATGCCGTCTTTCTCGCGGATCGAGTCGAGCGGCGGGTTGGTGACCTGGGCGAAGCGTTGGCTGAAGTATTTGGCGACGCCGCCCTCGTGGTCGGACAGGGCGTTGATCGCGTTGCCGTAGCCCATCGCCGAGACCTTCTCGACGCCGCTTTGCAGCATCGGGTCCATGAGGAACTTGAAGGCTTCCTGGTTCAGAGTGTAGGCGACGTAGCGGGCGGTGGGGTTGAGGTCGCCGTCGTAGGCCCCGGCCGCCTCTTTGGGGTCGGCCTCGGGGGCGGGCAGGTCGTCGATGTTGACCTGCGTCTTGGCGAGCAGCGCGGGGTAGTCGTGCTTCGAGGCGAGCTCTTTGAGGGCTTCGTCGGTACGGTACGACTTACGCTCGGTGTGGTTGTAGTAGATCATCCCGCCGGCCTCGACGCGGCCACGCTTGAGCACCTCTTCGGGCGGGAAGTAGACCTGCCCGGCTTCGGACATCACGGCCAGGTATTCATCGGTCTCGACGGAGCGCAGCGGGCGGAGGCCGAGCCGGTCCAATCGGGCACCGATGACGTTGCCGTCGCCGAAGATCAGCGCTGCGGGTCCGTCGTTCTTTTCTTGGTAGAGCGAGAAGTATTCGAGCATCGCCCGGACGTCGTCGGGCACCCGCGGGTCGTTTTCCCAGGCGGGGGGCATCATGGCGACGACGGCGGTGACGAGGTCGATACCCTCGCCCATGACCGCGGCGTTGAGGGTCTGGTCGAGACGACAGCTATCGGATTGGCCCTTGGGCCGGACAATGTTTTGGCTGCGTGCCAACGCAACAGCGGCCTCGCTAAGGCGGTTTTTCTTGTCGGTGTTGAGCTCGCCGTTGTGGGCCATAAGGCGGAACGGCTGGGCCATCGACGGGTGGGGGTCGGTGTTGGTCGAGAAGCGGGTGTGGAAGTACATGGTGTGCACTTCGTGGTCCGCGTCGTCGAGATCCTTGTAGTAGGGGATAATCTCCCAGGAGTTCAGCCGACCCTTAAGCACCTGCATCCGGGCCGAGAGCGACAGCGGATACATCCCGGCTAAAGCTTCGTTGGTGTAGGCGATGGCTTCGATGGCCAGCAACGCTTCGTAGATTTTGGCATCCAATTCAGCCCCGCGGACGCCGTCGGGCGCGAGGAAGACCCACTGGCGGATGGGAAGCTGCCACTTAGCCGCCCGTTCGCCGATCCTGGCGTTATCGACTTCAACCTCGCGGAGGCAGACGATCTCGAAGCCCCACTGGTCCAAGGTTTCGTTGATGATGTTGACAGCCGTCTCGTGCTCGTTCGGGTCGGCGGGCATAAAGAAGTTGCCTACGCCGAACGCGCCCGGCTCGAGGTCGACGCCGGTGACTTTACGGAAGAACTTAAGCGACAGGTCGACCGAGATCCCCGCGCCGTCGCCGACGCCTTCAGACGACATGCCGCCGCGGTGCGGGACGCCGCATAGGGCTTCGTGGCCTTTAACCAAGACGTCGTGGGTCTGCACGCTGTCTTTGCGGGTCAGAAAGCCGACACCGCAGGCGCTATGCTCGTCGTTGGGGTCGTAGAGGCCCGTGGGCGTCAGGGGCGGGTACTGGCCGTGGTAATCGTGCTTCAGATTGGTGGGGTCGGGTACAGGCAAGGTTTGGATCGGGGTTGAAGGGCGGCTTTTTGAAGTTCGGTCTGGCGGGGCGGATTCCGGGGGCGGGGGCGTCGTCGGCACCGCCGCGGAGCGACTTCCTGTCGCCTGAGGTGTGTTGGGTTGTCGTTACTTCGGCTGGCGGATCTGCCGCGTCCTTTGCGGCGGGGCCTTTCGGCGTGATCGACGAGCAACTGAGTTCTAGAAAGCGGGAAGAGACGTGCTGAGTGCCGCGGGGGCGGGGTCTTCGCCGACTTCGGGGCCCCGGAGATTCTCCGGGGGGTCGGCCGAATCCCGGTAGCGGGCCATCTCCTCGGCGAAGGCGGTGGCCACGGGGTTCAGGCCCCGTGCTTTGTCGTAGATCATGCCAAACGGCCTAATGAGTTTAGGCGCGATGGCCATCGTTTTAAGCACGCCCGCCGACACCTCCCGCCGCACCGTTCGGGTCGGCAGGATCGCAACGCAGTTGGCCTCGATGGCCACGACTTTCAGCGTGTCGATGTTGTCGAAGTGGTCGATCAGGATCGGCTCGCCGCCGGCCCGCTTGATCGCGTCCAAGGTGTGCCGACCCATCGGCAGGTCCGGAGCGATCACGGCCATCCGCACGTCGGTCAGCGCAGCGAGGTCGATCGGCTCGGGTTCCTGAGCCAAAGGATGGTCGGTCGGGCAGACGAGCGCCATCGACTCATCCCGCAGCGGGCGGAAATCGACCGACGGCCACTCTTCAGGAAAAGAAACCAGCCCTAGGTCGCAGCGACCGTCGAGCACGGCTTCGTGGATCACGTCCGGCCGGTCGTAGTGGACCTGGACTTCCGCGTCGGGGCAGCGGGCCATGAACCGCGACTGAACCTCCCTCATCCAGCCGATGCCCGTGGAGTACATGCCGAAGACCCGGATGACGCCGCTCAGCTCGTGGTCAACTAGCCGTACTTCCTGCTCAATCGCTTCCGAACGGGCTACAAGCTCTTGGCACCCCCGAAAATAGACCTTGCCGGCCGGCGTCAGCGAGATCGGGCGGACACTACGGTCGAGCAGGCGGACGCCTAAGTGCTTTTCTAAGCTTTGGATACGTTGACTTGCCGCCGACTGCGTAATGCCATGTAAAGCCGCGGCCTCAGAGAGGCTGCGGCAGCGGGCTACGTCGGCAAAAAGTCGCATATTTTGCACAACAAAATGATAGCATAAGCTGTATTCATTATCAAAAACTACAGTATTAATTTTTCTTTAATTACGATTTGTACGCCATAAATAACCAAAAAACGGTGTTTTTGGGACAGATTCGCCGAGAAACAAAGTCCACAGGCTTCAGTCGCGCTTTTTTATAAGGCTGTGGGGAACCGCGTATTCACTCGGCTTTTATGACAATCAGCGTGGTATCGTCGGTGGCACGGCGGGGGCCGGTGAATTGGCGGACGGTCCAGAGGATCTGGTTTAGGGCTTCGTTGGCGGATTTGTCCGCGACTTCGCGTAGGAGGTTTTCGGTGCGTTCTCGGCCGAAGCGGTTGCCGTCGGCGTTCATGGCGTCGGGTAGGCCATCGGTGTAGAGCAGGAGCATGTCGCCGGGGCGGAAGTCCCAGACGCCCTTGGCGTAGGACTGGTCGCGATCGACGCCGACGATCATGCCGCCGATGTCGAGGGGGATGAGCTCGCCGTCGCGGACGAGCAGGGGGGCTTCGTGGCCTGCGTTGCAGTAGGTCAGCCGGCCCGAGTCGCGGTCGAGCGTGCCGTACCACAGCGTGACGAACTCGGCGTCGAGCGTGTCGCGGCAGAGCTGGCGGTTGACCCGAGCGATGACCTCGTCGAGGTCGTAGACGTCCTGGGCGTAGGCCCGCAGCGAGGAGCGGGCGCTAGCCATGAGCAGCGACGCGGCGACGCCCTTACCGACGACGTCGCCCACGCCGATGCCCAAGGAGTGGTCCAGGTTGATGAAATCGTAGAAGTCGCCCGACAGCTCGAACGACGGTACGTACCGCGCCGCGATGTCGTAGCCCGGCAGCTCGGGCATCTTCCGCGGCAGCATCCGCCTTTGCACGTCGGCGGCGAGGTGCAGCTGACGCAGCATCTTCTGGTTGTCGGCCCGGGCGGCATCGAGGCGGGTATTCTCGATCGCGGTCGCCAGCAGTTGGGCGATCGCGCGGACCAGGTCGATCTCGAACTGCGTGAACTGGCGGATGTCTTCGGTAAAGAGTTGCAGGGTGCCGATGGCCTGGCCCTGGTAAATGATGCCGACGCAGAGCATCGACGCGAGCTTCTCGGCCCGGGCCTGCTCGGGGTAATAGACCCGGGGGTCGTCGGTCATGTCCTTGATGTAGATCGTCTCGCCGCGTAGCGCGGTGGCGAGCATCTCGCTGCGGTTGACCAGCAGCCGGCCTTTGTTGATGTAGTCCTCGGACAGGCCGGTGTTGGCGTGGCGTTCGAGGACCGGGCCGTCTTCGGTGTCGTTGAGCAGGCGGATGACCACGGCCCGGACCTTCATCTGGTCGGCGACGGATCGGGCCGCGGTGTCGAGGGTCTGTTGCAGGTCTTCCCGGCCGGCGAGGACGGTCGAGACTTTGTAGAGCACCGAGAGTTCTTCGAGCCGTTGCTGGGCGTGGTACTGCTCGAAACAGAGCCGGGCGATGGCGTTGGCCATGAGGTAGAGGAACTGGATCGCGGCGCCGCGGTTGGTTCCGAAGGCCAGCTCGGCCGAGTCGAGGAGCTCCTGACGTTGGACATCATCGAGATCGAGCGCGTCGGCGAGGCCTTCGAGTTCTTTGAGGTCGGGGCCGAGTTCTTCGGTGGCCTGGCCGGAGGGCTTGATGACGATCGAGCCGAGGGTCTGGCCCTCGACGGTGATTGGGGCTTGGAACTGCTTGGCGCCTCCGCCGGCGTCGGCGCTTTTGTGGCTACGTTCGTCCAGGTCGATCAGCTGTTCGAAGACGAGGTCGGACTGCTGGCGTTTGGCGGCGTCGGTCGGGGCGGTGGCGGGTTGGCCGTCGGCGTCGAGGATACTGGTCGAGAGGCGGGTCACCGAGGCGAAGGCGTCCTGAATCTCCTGCAACGTGCCGAGGTCGACAAAATCGGTAAGTGAGAGGCGCGGGGCGGTTGGCGTGATGCTCGGCCGGGCGGGAGTCGGCTGAGGTTTCGCGGAAGGGTCGGAAATAGGCGGGGGAGGGTGAGCCATGGGTCGGCGATCCGTGCCTTAGTGGACTACAAAGAATACCCCTCGGGTCCGGGCGTTGCGCGCTTCGGGGCAACTTGTGGACGGTCCGTATGGTTTTGGGTTTCTGGTCCTAAGTATGAGTTAATTATTTTGTCGAATCGAGCGAGGTGTCGGGCGTTTGGCCGAGCCAGATGCTGCGCAGCACGGGCAGGAGCGGATCGAGCGGCGCGGCGTTCTGGGCGATGGCCAAGCCCTGGCGGACCAGCGGCCGGGACTCGATCTGGTGGCCGAGGTAGGCCATCATCAGGCCGGGGTCGATCGAGCTGTTCTCGGTGTCGATGCCGCGTTGGATTTCGTTCTGCAGCCAGGCGAGGCGGTCCTGCGGGGGCAGGAGGTTTTGGCCGTAGCGGGTCGCGATGAGTTCGGGGTGTTGCTCGAAGAGGGACCGGAGGTTGAACGCGGCGGAGCGGATCATGCCCGCGCCGAGTTGGGCGTGGATCAGGCCGGCGAGGCCCAACGGGTTGTCGGCGGCCTCGATCCGGATCTGGCGGTAGGTGCGCTTGGCGTTGAGGAACTGGCCGGAGGCGAGCTGCTGCTCGGCCTCGGCGAACAGGGCGTTGACCCGGCCCTCACGTTCGGCGACCAATGTTTCTAGCCGGACGCTGTAGGACAGGTCGCTAAGCAGTTCGTCGACCGCAGAGGAGGGCGACTCGCCTTCGGTTTCGCCCTCGGCCGTTTCGTCTTCGCTTTCGCTAGTCAACGACGAGAGGCTGCGGATACGACGCATCGTAGCTTCGAGGGTGTTCTCGGCCTCGGCGATCTCGTCTTCGGAAGGCTCTTCGAGTGACCGCATCCACTCGGGGCGAACGGTACGGCCCTCGCGGTTCAGCCCACCTTCGGCGAGGCGTTCGGCGGCGGAGCGTTCGGCCTGCTCGCGGATCTCGGTGAGCAGGCGGGTGTAGGCGTTGCCGGCGTCTTCGCCCTCGGCGGCTTCGGTTTCTTGTTCTTGCGGCGTTGCGGCCGGGCCGAAGATCGATTCTTGGAGTTGCTGAACGCGCTGCTCAACGGTGGCGTTGCTGGCGTTGGCGCGGTTCACGGCGAGTTGGCCGAGTTCGAGGCTGGGCTTAACCAGGCCGGTAGAGTCGGTGAAGCCAAGGCGGGCGTTGCGGGCGATCAGTTCGGCGTTGTCGGCCGGGCCCTGGGTGAAGGTGTTGTTGCTGTTCAGCGGAGATACGGGGACCAGGTTGTCCGGCGAGGTGCCGAAACCTTCGAGCCGGCTGTCTTCATCGGCCGCCGACGGATCGTTGAGTAGGGGGGAGGCCGTCGGCTCGGGGCTGGGCAGCGGCCGGCGGCGGACGCCGCGGAGCGGGTCGGCGGTGACGGCGAGGGCGGTGCCGTCTTGGACCCGCAGCACGCCGAGGGTGTTCGTTCCGGCCGCGGCGTTGAAGCGGTTGTCGTTGAAGGTGGTGGTGGAGCTGCGGTCCAGGGTCAGCTCGACGGGGAGGTTTTCGCGGAAGTCTCGGTTGACACGGAACGCGCCGCCGGTGGGGGCGAAGCGGGTGTTGGTGTTGATGGTTCGGCTGGGGGGGATGGCGGTGAAGTCGTCGAAGACCACGACGTTGCCGCCGCGGATGCTGCCACGGCCGGGCAGGTTGGTGAGGTTGGGGGAACTGGCGAGGCTCTCGGCGCGGAAGCCGAAGAGGTCGTCGCTGCCCAGGCCGCCGATGAACGCGCCGGGGGCGGCGTAGTCGATGTCGCCCTGGAAGCCGAAGCCTCCGGCGACGTTGCCGGTGATCAGGTCGTTGCGGGCGGCGAAGTCGATCTGGTTCTGGATGGCGTTGTTGCCGCCCGAGCCAACTTGAGTGTTGGCGTCGAGGGCTCGGCCTCCGCCTTGGCTGGCGGGGAGCTGTCCGAAAGAGGGCAGCCCCAGGGTCAAGCCGGCGATTGCGGCAGCCACGGACAGGGGCAGACGTAGATTTAGCATCGGTTTTCCTTCCTCGTTTCGGATCAACTCGGGCGAGGATTCAGCCCTCGGACGCCGGTTAGCATTTTACTCGTTAAATCGAAACCCGCCCGAGGAATAACCCCCGCAACTGACGAATGATTCGCGCTTTCCGTGCTTTGGCAATACATCAACCCGCGAACAGCAAATGCCGACGGATCAAAGCAGCTCGAGGATTTCGAACCGCTTGGTCCCCCGGGGTAGCTCGGCCTTGACCGTGTCGCCCACGCTGGCCTTCATGAGGGCTTCGCCCAGCGGGCTGCTGACGGTGACTTCGATTTCGTCGGCGTCGAAGTTGCCCGAGGCCTCGCCGACGAGTTTGTAAAGGTCTTCGTCGCCGGCGTCGAGGTCTTTGAGCTTCACGACGCTGCCGAGGAACACCATGTTTTCCGGCAGCTCGACGTCGTCGGCGACTTGGGCGTTTTCGAGGCGCTCGGTCAGCCGGCGGATCTCGGCTTCGTCCATGCCCTGGTCGTCGCGGGCGGCGTGGTACTCGGCGTTTTCCTTTAGGTCGCCGTGGGACCGGGCCTCGGCGATGCGGGCGGTCACCTCGGGCCGGCGGTCGATGAGCTCTTGCAGCTTGGCTTCGAGCCGTTCTTTTTCTTCTTGCGTGATGAATTCCACCGTTAGCTCCTTCGTGTAAACGGCTCGTTAATCCAATTTGCCATCCTAGCACACCCCCGCCCCCGGAAGTCAACGCCCCCCGAAGCCGGAACTCTGACTGGGGTAACCTTTAACTGATGGTTCAAGGCGATGGGGTTTGTCGTTGCCGTAATGCCATGATGCCCAGCAGCGTCCACAACACCAGCCAACCTACAAACGCTGACACGGCGACGGTCAAGATCTGGAAGCCGTGAGTTGCGACCGCCGCCTGGGCCTGGCCGGGCGACCCCGCCGCCGAGACGCCCCACACGGCCTGCAGCGGGCTGAACCGCATCTCCGGCATCCCGACTTCGCGGCCTATCTGCCCGCCGGCCGCCAGCCCCATCCACCACAGCACCGGCTCCAAAACCACCACTCCCACACACACCACCATCGCCCACGACCGCCAACCCGCCCGGTTGCTCCCCCGCCCCCACGCGATGATCAGTCCCGTCATTAATGACCAACCCGCCACCGCCACGGCCAGCCAAGCCGCCTGCTCCAGCGACCACTGCGCCGCCAACCGCAGCGGCCAGATTACCGCCTGGAACACCGCATTCAACGCGAACCATTCCGCCGCCACCCGCCCGCAAGCCCGCGCCCAATCCCCCCCGGAAAGCTCACCCCCACCCCCGCCCCCGGAAACTTGACCCCCGGGGGTAATATTGATTGGTCTTAGGTGTCCGCGGGCTTTCGTCGGTTGACTCAGCCGTAACGCCGGCCAAACCCCCATCATCCCCACCAGCCCCGAAAACACCATCACCCGCAGCGCCGGCATCGTCCACCCGCCTACGACCCACAGCACCACCCACGTCCCCAGCAGCCACAAGCTCCAACCCAGCACCAAGCCACGCAGCCCCATAGCGTCCTGGTCGCCGCCCGGACTGGGTGGTTTTCTCTGGGCTGTTCCGTTCATTTGGTCAGTTTAATCGGTCTGCTTAGCGGAGTTAGCGATGTGGTGTGACCTGTCCGTCACGTGACATAAAATTACAACATGTTCAACGCCGTCAGACTGGGCCCTAGGCGAATGGTTTGGCGTTCGTCGCTTCTCGAGGACTGTGGTACACCCCACCTCTTCACGACCCGAGACTTGAATGCGCGATCGGCAGATGACCTCGTCGACCTGGTAGCGACGGCACGGTGGTTCGGAGCCAACGATCCGCCGGCTCGGATCGTGCTCTCGAAACAGGTCCACGGCTGCGCCGTCGATACTCCCGGCTCACGTCTCGCGGAAGCGGACGCTCACGTCACCGACGAACCTTGGGAGGTAGTCGCGGTGCGGACTGCCGACTGCGTGCCGGTGCTTCTGAGTACCGCCGATGGCAAGCTCGTCGCCGCGCTGCACGCCGGCTGGCGGGGGCTGGACCCGGCGGTAGGGGTGTTGGGCCGGGCGGTCGCCGCGATGTTGTCGAGGGGCAGCGTATCGGGCGTCGGTGAATTGTCGGCTGCGGTCGGGCCTTGCATCTCGGTACCAAACTATGAGGTGGGCGAAGAGGTCGCGTCACGGTTTCGAGACCGCTACCCGGACGCTTTACGCGACGACCTCGGCGATAAACCGCACCTCGACACCCGCGCGGTCGCCGTCGCACAGCTGCGAGAAGCGGGGGTCGCAGCGGAACGCATCGACGTTTTCCCAGGTTGCACCTACGAAGACGCCGAGGCGTTTTTCAGCTTTCGGCGTGAGGGGAAAGGCGTCGGCCACCTCGCGGCATTGATCACCCCTCGGCAATAAAATTTGCTGTTTGCTAACACGGTGCCCTCGACCGCTCACGGTTTCGTAATCGTGGACCCGCTGCCGTATCCGTTCTAATCTATCGCGACATGACGCCGATCATCATCCGCCAACTCTGCAAGGCCTTCGGCCAGACCGTCGCGGTCGACGGGATCGACCTCGACATCGACGCGGGTGATCTGTTTTTCCTGCTTGGCCCGTCGGGCTGCGGTAAGACGACGCTGCTGCGGATGATCGCCGGGTTCACCGACCCGACCTCCGGCGAAATCCGTTTCGGCGACGATAACGTCACCCACTTGCCGCCCAACAAACGCAACACCGGCATGGTGTTCCAGGGCTACGCCCTCTGGCCGCACATGACCGTCCGCCAGAACGTCGCCTTCGGCCTCGAAGTGCGCAAAGTCTCCAAAGCGGAAACCGATCAACGCGTCGACGAAGCGTTGGCCTCGGTCCAGCTCAGCGTGCAGGCCGAGCGCAAGATCAACCAGCTCTCCGGCGGGCAGCAGCAGCGCGTCGCCTTGGCCCGGGCACTGGTTATCAAACCGACCGTCCTGCTGCTCGACGAGCCGTTGTCGAACCTCGACGCCAAGCTCCGCCTCGAGATGCGGCAGTCGATCCGTGACATCTGCAAAGCCTCGGGCATCACCGGCGTCTACGTCACCCACGACCAGAAGGAGGCGCTGTCGATGGCCGATGGTGTCGCCGTGCTCAACGCCGGACGGGTTATGCAGGTCGGCCCGCCGCGTAAATTGTACGAACGGCCGGCGAACCGCTTCGTCGCCGACTTCCTCGGCGAGACCAACTTCATCACCGCCGAGGTCCGGGGCAAAGAACCCAATCCGGACGGGGGCGAATACGTCGTGCTTGACACCCCGATGGGCCCGCTCCGCTCGAGTGTCTACCCCGACGAGCTGCCCGAGGCCGGCAACGTCACCGTCTCGATCCGCCCCGAGACGATCACGCTGTCGCCCCAGGCCTTCCCCGATTCACCCAACACCGCGTTCGGCGGAACCAACCACTTCGCCGCCACGGCCGCCGGCTCGGTCTACCTAGGCGAGATGGCTCAGTACCGGTTGGCGATCAACGACGACACCAGCCTCAAGGCCTTCGAGCTCAACCCCCGCTTCGTCGAGGCCGTCGGCCCCATCCAGTCGGCCGCGGTCGACCCTCAAGACGTGGTGATCCTCAGCGACTGACTCAATGCAGGTGACGGCGGGTATCGCTTGATCCGCCGCCGCAAATCGCTACTCTATTGCGTTCACCGCACGTTTCCCGCGTAGCTCAATCGGTAGAGTAGGTGACTGTTAATCACTTGGTTGCTGGTTCGAGTCCAGCCGCGGGAGCTTCTCAAACGCCTTGCATTCGATTGCGGGGCGTTGTTTTTTACTCGGTCTGTTTCCCGGCTCTGATTTTGGGGACGCGATGGCACCAGACGACCTGGACAAACTGGCGAAGCTCTTGCGGGCCAAGCACCCCGTTGTGACGGCCGATGGCCGAGACGAGACGATGCTACTGGACGGTTTGCTGGTGGCCACCAGTTCCGGGCTGCAGCAGGTGTGGCGGTGGTCGGCGGTGAGCGGGCTACGTCGGGGCGTGTTGGGTGAGGCGGTTGAGAAAGACGAGACCGAGCACCCTGCCGCGGCGTTGTATTACATCCTGCAGTCGAAAACGTTTCGGCCGATCCTGATTTTGCTCGATGTGCTCGAGTTCTTGCCGGACCCGAAGGTGGCGCGTCTGCTGAAGGAGGTCTGTGAAGCGTACGAGGCCAAGGGCGGGACCGTGTTTTTCGTCGGCGACACCGCCAAGCTCCCGGCGTCGATCGGCGCGGTGGCGGTGCCGTTCGAGATGTCGTTGCCTAACGACGAAGCGCTGCACGAGTTGGTGCAGAAAGAAGCCCGCGAAGCGAACCGCAAAAAGGGTATCCGGGTCAAGGTCTCGGGCCGGGCGATGCAGGCGATGGTGCGAAACCTCCGCGGGCTGACGCTCGCTCAGGCCCGGCGGGTCGTCGGCGAGGCGATGATGGAGGACTTCGCCTTCACCGACGAAGACGCCAACACGATGCTGGCGACCAAGCGGCGTCTCCTACACGAAGACGGACTGCTGGAATACATCCAGACCCCGCTGGGGCTGAACGAGATCGCGGGGCTCAAAAACCTGAAGCAGTGGCTAAAGGTCCGGGCGGACGCGTTCAGCGACGATGCGGAAGACTTCGGCCTCCGGCCGCCGCGGGGGATGCTGCTGCTGGGCGTACCGGGGGCGGGCAAGAGTCTGTGTGCTAAAGCGGTAGCCTCGTCGTGGCAGCGGCCGCTGCTGCGTCTCGACCCCTCGGCGTTGTACGACCGCTTTATCGGCGAGTCGGAGCGACGCCTGCGGTTGGCGCTGGAGCAGGCCGAGGCGATGAGCCCGCTGGTGCTGTGGATCGACGAGATCGAGAAGGGCTTCGCTTCCGCCGCGGCCCAGAGCAACGACGGCGGGTTGTCGCAACGCATGTTCGGCACGCTGCTGAACTGGATGCAGGAACACACCACCCCGGTCTTCATCGTCGCCACCGCGAACAATATCGATGCGCTGCCGCCCGAGTTGCTCCGCAAGGGCCGGTTCGACGAGATCTTTTTCGTGGACCTGCCTTCGTCGTCGGTGCGTCAGGCGATCTTCCGCATCCACCTCAAACGGCGGCGCCTCGACCCGAGAAAGTTCGACCTCAAGAAACTCGCCGAAGCCTCAGCGGGCTACACCGGGGCCGAGATCGAAGCGGCGATCGAGTCGGCGCTGTTCGACGGCTTCCCCGCCCGGAAACGCCCCGGCACCGCGGCGCTGATCGCGTCGGTCCGCCGCTCGCCGCCACTGTCGGTGACGATGGGCGAGAAGCTGGACCACTTGCGTCGCTGGGCCGAGTCGCGGACCGTGATGGCGAACTAAATCTATCGATTGATTGACGACACTCAGAAGATCCCGTTGTCGTTTTTCGATCCGCCGGAGATGTCCATGATGACGTCCCAGTGCTCGGCGATCTTGCCGTCTTCGATCCGGAACCAGTCGAAGAACTGCATCGGCTTGCCGCCGAACGTGCCTTCGGAATGGGTCACGACTAGGTTTCCTTCAGCGATGACGCGGTGGACTTTGGTGTACACCATGGTGATGCCCTGCTCGCCGAGCTTAGCGAGCGTCCCGGTCAGGCCGCTAACCCCGTCGGGGATCATCGGGCTGTGCTGCAGGTAGTTATCGCCGTCGAAGTAGTTGCCGAGTTTGTCGAATTGCCCCTGGACAATCACCGTGTCCAAAAACTCTTCGATCAGGGCTTTGTTGGCTTGCGTCTTGTCGCGGTCACGGATGGCCTGTTCGCCGTCGAACATGGAGCGGCCGCTGGCGGTTTCGGTGACCTCGGGCTGGACGCCTTCCCAGTGTTCGACGAGCTTGCCGTCTTCGACCCGCCAGATGTTGACCAGCACGACCGGCTTGTCCATGAAGCCGACCGCTCGGCCGTGCAACGCGATATGGTTTCCTTCGACCACCAGGCGGTGCAATTGATAATCGAAGCCGCCGCGCCCGTTGGCTTCCATCGCACCAACCCAATCCAGGATCGGCTGGACGCCCGTGGGCTGGATCGGACTGTGTTGGATGTAGTCGGGGCTCCAGAGCTTTTTAACAACATCAACGCTTGGGTTCTCCATCGACGCATCGATCGCCGCCAGAGCGAGGGCTCGGGTCTGCTGATGCGGAGTTAATTCGGCGAGGATGTTTTCATCGGCCGAAGCGGGAAACGTCGCGGTCAGCGTCAAAGCGATAGCCAACGCGGTGTAGAAAAAGTGGACGGGAAATTTCAACATGGGCACGGTCTCCTCTGGTTAAAGATGCAGACACCCGCATCGTCCCCAAATAGTCCGCATCGCCCACCCTCCAAACAAGGTCGCCTCACGACATTATGTGGTCATTTTTTGACAATTTAGCTAGCCTAAATTTATTTACCTCTAAATCGCTCGGATAATTGATCTTTTATACGGTAAATTAACGACATGTCGATGAACACGTCTTCTGTTTTGTTCCCATGACGACCGCCATTCAACACATCGGATTTGCCCACACCTCAGGCCAGCCCCTCCCGGTCGAGATCATCCTTTTGTCCGAATTACGTCAGCGGAGCATGGACCATTCGATCTACGACCCGACCCAGCTCGACTTCCATCTCATCCAATTCATCGTCTCCGGCCGAGGCAAGCACCTCTGCGACTTCGAATCGATCCACCTCCAGGCCGGCGACCTCCTCATCGTCCGCGCCAATCAGGTGCACGCCTTCGATCCCGACTCCCAACACGACGCCCAACTGCTCGCGTTTACCCCCGACGCGATCCACCAAGCCCCGGGTGTGGTGCCGCACTGGGCAGCCGGCCGGGCGATCCGCCCACACGCTAAAGACTTCCGTCTGCTGGTCGATCTCCTCAGCTTCCAGCAACGCCTCGACCAACGATCAGCCGACCTCGCCCCCCAACACCTCGCGCCGCACCTGTTGGCCACCCTCTTGGCTGGTGTGAGTGATGTGCTCGCCGCTCAGGACCGGTCTGCCCCGCCGTCCCACCCCGGCTACCAATCGATCGTCCGCCGATTCGAAAACATACTCGATCGGCAACACGCCACCACGCGCAGCGTCGCCTGGTACGCCGACCACCTACATCTGACTCCCCGCACCCTCGCCCGGGCCTGCCAAACCATCCTCAACCTCACCCCCAAACAGGCGATCGATAACCGTGTCGCCCTCGAAGCCAAGCGGCTCCTCTCCACCACCGATCACTCCGTTGAATCTATCGGCCTGGCCCTGGGCTTCACCGAGTCGACCAACTTCATCAAATTCTTCAAACGCACAGCACGGTGCACCCCAGACGAATTTCGAAAATTACGGTAAAGCCCGCCAGCTTCGATTTTGCTGCCAGATGAACGCACACTCACCCGGTATACCGCAACTTCTTTAGGTAGGCCGCATCGCGGTGCTTGGCCGCGGAGACGCAGACGTAGAGCTTGAACACACATCCAGGCAGGTAGATGACGCCGTCGGGTTCAGGGCCTTTGACGTACTTTATGGCACACCATCGGACACCAAACGGACAGGACTTACTTGTTATCGCCTGGGCGGAGTTCGAGCAGCTTGCCGTACTCGACTATGCCCATCTCCTGCTTCCATGCTTCGCACATGTCGGCCAGCTTCTGCACCAGTTTGGGTTTGGCGTCGGCGAGGTTGTTCAACTCAGCGGGGTCTTTTTCGAGGTCGTAGAGCTCGTAGGCGATGCCCGGGCGGTTCAGGGTCTGGGTGTACCAGCCGGGCTCGATCAGGAGCTTCCAACGCCCCTTGTAAATGACGCTCTGCTGGCCCTTGTCGTTGAAGAAGATCGTTTCCGCCGGGGGGCGGGGCTCGCCTTGGAGCACCGCGAACATGTTCCGGCCCGCTAATTCCTCGGTCGCCTTACCGCGGAATTTTGCCGGGTATTCGACACCCGCCAGATCCAGGCAGGTCGGCAGGATGTCGGCGACCCAGGCCTGCTCGTGCGAGATCGAACCGGGCTCGATACGCCCCGGCCAGGAGGCGATGAAGTGGGTCTTCGTTCCGCCGTCCCAGAGCAGGGCCTTCATGCCGCGGTACGGCGTGTTGAAGATGTTGTCGAGGTGGGCGGCGTTGCCGTTGTCGGAAAAGAAGAGGACGAGGGTGTTATCGAGCTCGCCGGTTTTCTCGAGGGTATCGATCATCCGGCCGACGCCTTCGTCGACCTTTTCCATCATCGCGGCGTGCAGGGCCATCCGCAGGCGAAAGTCGTCTTCTTGACCGGGGTTGATCCAGGCGGGTTGGTAGTCAAGATGGTCGGGGTAAAGGCCGAGGGCCTGGACCGCCCGGTGGCGGGCGGCTTCGATCGCACGGATATCCTCGTACTTCTTGAGGTACTTCTGCACGAGTTCTTCGGGAGCCTGGAGCGGTAGATGGGGGGCGCGGTGGGCGACGTACAGGAAGAACGGCGGGGCGTCGTCGCCGGCGGCGTCTTCGATCATCTGGATCGCGCGGTCGGTGACACCGTCGGTGGCGTAAAAGGCTTTGCCGGTCTTGCCGTGGTTCACGTTGTAATGCTGCCGCCACTTGGAGTGGCAGTGCATCGTGTAGACGCGGTCGTAGACGAGCGTGGCGGGGTCGTTGCCTTCGCGTATGGGATGGGGCTGGCCGGGGACGAAGAAGAGGCTGTCCTGGGCGCCGTAGAGGCCGAAGTATTCGTCGAAGCCTCGCTGTTTGGGGAGGGCTAGCCAGTCGAGCTCGATCTCTTCCTCGGTGAGTTCCCAGCCGGGGTGGTACTGCTTCCAGACCTCCTGTTGTTGGGTATTACGCTTCATCGTGCTGCCGCCGAGGTGCCACTTACCGGACATGAGCGTGCGGTAACCGGCGTCCCGGAGGAGCTCGGACAGGAGCGGCGTGTCGTACGGAAGGCGGCCGCGGTGAGCGGGGTAGGGCATCTCGCGGCCCCAGTCGCCGACGACCCCGCCGCCGAAGCCGACCTTCGCGCAGTCGAGGCCCGTAAGCAACGAAGCCCGCGTCGGGCTGCAGCGCCCGTTCGAATAGAAGTTGCTGAGTCGGATGCCGCTCTCGGCGAGCCGATCGAGGTGGGGCGTGTCGATCTCTCCGCCGAAGCTACTCAGGTCGGAGTAGCCCGAGTCGTCGGTCATGATGATCACGATGTTGGGACGGTCGTCGGCCTGGACGGTGACGGCCAAGGCGATAAGCCAAGCGATCAAGAGAAATCTATGCATTGCATTTCCAAGAGAGAGTTTGTGGAGCTGAAACAAATTCCGCCGAGCAGTGAGATATCTAGCGCACAAAATTGTAAACAATCTGGTGTGGTTTTTAAATCAGATACCAAACGCCGGCCGGTAAGGTTTGGCGTGGCGGGGGCAATTAGCCTTCCACGAAGTCTCGTGATCTAGCCGGCCGATTTGGTTTTGTCGGACTCAGGCGGTGGGCGAACTGTTTTTCACCCGGCCGCTGCGGCGAGCGAACAGCTGGAGGTGGCCCGCGGCCCGGATGACGGCCCAGCCGAGCAGGGCCCAGAAATGCCAGTGGCGGAAGAGATCGAGGCTCTGCATGGCCGCGGCGACGCCAACGCTGAGGATGACAAACGCCAGGATGCGGACGACGAGGCTGAGCATCTGTGGCGCGTCGCCGCCGACGCGGTAAGCGGCGTAAGACATCCATCGCCGCACGATCTGGGCGAGCATAAACAGCCCGCCGGCCAGGGTCGTGGGCAGAAGCAGTAAGAAGCCGAAGGTCTTGGCGACCTGCAGCATGGGGAAGAGCTGGACGCGGGTCGGCTCGTTGAGGTGGTTGTAGACGCGGAACAGTAGCCGGGTGGTAACCAGCACCCCGGCCCAGACGCCG
The DNA here is from genome assembly GCA_038747275.1 of Planctomycetota bacterium. GTDB lineage: Bacteria > Planctomycetota > Phycisphaerae > Phycisphaerales > Phycisphaeraceae > Algisphaera. The sequence continues at coordinate 18,363 of JBCDJW010000003.1, forward strand.
AACGTGGTCAGCGCCTCGACGAGGAAGCCGGTCTCACCCCAGGACGAAACGTTGAACGACACGGCGGCCAACGCGGTCAGCGTCATCGCCCAGACCCACGGGGCGGGCGAATCCATCGTGCCGAGGCTTTCGTAGTGCTTGTGGTTGGGGTCGAGCTTGGGGCGAGACTCGAATTTCGCGGCAACAAGGTCGTTCTCGCGGTAGCCCACTTCGTAGACGCAGAAGAACGCGAAGAACGCGGCGGTCAGCCCGATCAGGTTCCCCAGGATCAGCGGGTTGACGGCGAAGATGCAGAGCAGGATCAACGCATAGTCGTCGAGCAGCACCTGGCGGATCACCTCATTGACGCCGCGGCGTTTGACGTCCTGGGTGTAGACCAGCGGGAGGTACACGCCCTCGTGGGCCCGGCGGGCGTCGACCTCCGGCCAAGCGACGAGCGCCGGCTGAGCCACGAGGTCGAGCAGGTCACGGTCGCGCGGCGAATCGGTGATCGCGGCGGCTTCGGAGAGCGCGGGTTCGCCGAGGGTCTGGACCAGGCGTTTCGCTTTGCCATTGCGTCGCAGGCTAGGCCCGCCGAACAGGCCGCCGGCGACCAGGCGGTCGGTAGGAACCGTCGCGTGCTTGAGCAGGGGCCGGATGATGAAGCGGTAGCCGTAGCTGGCGATCACGACTTCTTGGTGCTTGGCCGTCTGCAATGCCGCGACCAATTCTTGGTTTTCGAACTCTTGCATGATGGCCCGGGCCCGCCGTCGCCAGAGCAACACCGTCCAAGGCGCACAAAGCAGCACCGCCCAGACGCGGAAGTGATCGCGGTAGAACTGATCGCGTTGCTCTGTGGTCAGCCCCTTGCGGAGATGCCAACGCCAGGGCCGGATTGCCGAGAGCAACGCTAAAACCAGAGCGCCCAAAAGCCGCGGCCTAGCGGCATCGAGGAAGCACTCGGTAGAGTTCCCGAGGAACAGCGTCTCGTCGAAGTCGACGACCACAAGGTCGGCGGACAGCGTTTCGTGCAGCGGCGGTCCGGACTGCGGGTCCGAAGAACCGGCGGGCACGAAAGGCGAAGCCGGGGGGCGGGCTTGGGCGATGGATAGGGGCGGTTGGGTGGACAACTTAAAACGGTCCATACGGTCGCGGGAGCCGCGGTATGGTGGAAGACAGGCCGGGCCACAAGGACACCGGGGTTAAGTGGGGGCGGGCCGCCCGTTTTCAGGCCAACTTGATTGTAGAGGGCCTTTCGATCGAAACATACCCCAATGAAGACGCGATGCAAACGGATTGCAGTAATTTTGCCCGTTTTATTCAGGGCAAGTTTCTTGGCTTAAAAGCAATGAATAACTCGACTTCAGGTTGACGGATGGCGTCTACTGCAGTTTGCGGATCGGAGCCTAGGCCGCGACAGTGGTGGCATGTATGAAGCCACCATCGAATCCACCTTCAGCGCCGCCCACGCTCTGCGTCTGCCCGACGGCAGCCTCGAGCCGCTCCACGGCCACGACTGGCGCGTCGCCGTGACCGTTGCCAGCGCGGGCCTTGACGCGATGGACACCGTGATGGACTTCCACGAACTGGAAAAGCTGGTCGAGGCCCGCGTCGCCCCCTGGCGGCACCAGAACCTCAACGCGGTCGCCCCGTTTGTCGGCGGGGAGGGCGATATCCAGGGCTTGGCGATCAACCCCAGCGCCGAGCGGGTCGCGGAGCAGATCGCCGCGGCCGTATCTGTGGGCCTGCCCGAAGGCGTCGGGCTGCAAGAGGTTTCCGTCGGCGAAGCCCCGGGTTGCATCGCACGGTATCGGCCGTGAGGCGGGCGGGAACGCGGGCGAAAACTTGACCGCAAATCACTTTTAACGACGAGCCACTAAATATCCCGGCAAAAAGAGCGTTTTTCTTGTTCGTCGCTACTGTACTATTTGATATAGTACAGTAGTACGGTCGTCCGATCGAGCAGACTATGGCCCGCACCCCCCACACCTTCCGCCCCAAGATCGCCACCGGCAGCGACACGCCGATCTACCGGCAGATCGTGGATCAAGTGCGTTTGGCCGTGGCCAACGGGCAGCTCCCGCCGGGTGCGGCGATGCCGAGCGTCCGGGCGTTGGCCGAGCGTTTGGTCGTCAACCCCAACACGGTGGCCAAGGCGTACTCCCGGCTGACGGGCGAGGGGGTGCTGGTATCGCAGGCCGGCCGGGGTGTTTTCGTCGGCGAGGCGCGGGCGGTGTACTCCGACGGTGAAGCCGAGCGTCGGCTGGACCTCGCGCTTGATGCGGTGGTCAACACCATGGTCGAGCTGCGCCTCAAGCCCGACCAAGTCGTGAAGCGGTTCCGCCAGCGGCTCGATGCGCACGGGCTGAGCAAAACGCCCAAAAAGAAGGGTGCTTCGAAATGATTCAAGCGGTGACAGAAACGGAAAGCCCCACGCCCCTGGAAACCTCTGCGGGCACGCCAGCCCCGGCGATCGAAGCCCACGGTCTGACGCGCTGCTTCGGTAACCACCGCGCGGTCGATCAGGTCAGCCTCGCGGTGCCGACCGGCGGCGTGTTTGCCTTGCTCGGGCGTAACGGTTCGGGGAAGTCGACGATGGTCAAGATGATGCTGGGGCTGTTGGAGCCGACGCAGGGCAGAGCGACGGTCCTCGGGTGCGACAGCCGGGCGTTGACGCCGGCGGTTCGGGCCCGCATCGGTTACCTGCCCGAAGGGCACCCGGTCTACGGGTGGATGCGCGTCCGGGACACAGCCAAGTTCCAGAAGAAGTTCTTCGCAAGGTGGAACCAGGACCTGTTCGATCAAGTCATCGAACACTTCCGCATCAGCCCGAAGCAACGCGCCCGCCAGCTCTCACGCGGCCAGCGGGGCGGGCTGACGCTGGCGTTGGTGTTGGCGCAAGACCCGCAGCTGTTGATCTTCGACGACCCGGCGTTGGGCCTCGACCCGGTGGCCCGGCGGTCGCTGCTCGAGGCCATGGTGTACCTCGCCCGGCGGAAGGACCGGACGGTACTGTTTTCGTCGCACTACCTTGACGACGTGGAACGCGTGGCCGACCGCATCGCCGTGATCGATCGCGGCGTGCTGCGGGCGGACTGCCCGGCCAACGAATTCGGCGACCGCATCGTTCGGGTCCGGCTGGTCTTTGAAAACGCCGAACCACCCGAAACGGTGGGCGGTTTTCCGGGGCTGCTCAACAGCCGACGCGAGGGCGGCAGCCTGATCGTCGCGGCGGTGGTCGCCGAGCCGGGCCGGTTGAGCGGCGAGCAGGCGGCGGCGATCGAGCGGGCTAAGCCGACCACTTGGGAACTAGAAGGCTTGGGCTTGGCCGAGGCGATCACGTCGTACCTCGACGATCGCGGCCCCCGGCCGAGCTTCTTTGAACGGATTGGCACGGCCGAGACTTCCGGGGCGGCCGTGCCGTGCACGGCGCCGTCGACGCAAGAGTGGGTAGCAACGCAGGAGTCGAAGTGATGAGTAGCCTGAACGTATCGGAACAACTAAACGATCTAGGCAACACGCCGTCGGCGTCGGAGAAAGCAGCTTCCGGGGGCGGGGGTGCGTTGCGGGCGATTGTTTGGAAGGAGTGGCGGGAGTCGGCCAAGTGGGGCGTGGCGGGGCTGCTCGCCGTGGCGGGGACGCTGACGTTTGGGCTCTACCACGAGAGCGACGCGGGCGGTCACACAGGACTACAAAGCGACGAGGTGCTGGGGTTCTACGCGGTGGCGTGCGGTGCGGTGGGTTTGTTGCTGGGGGTGATGTCGTGGGCGTTTGATGTGACGCCGGACCGCTGGGGGTTGCTGCTACATCGGCCGGCGACACGGGGGCAGTGGTGGCTGGGCAAGGTCGGCGTGAACCTCGGGGTGTACGCCGCGGCGACGCTGGTACCGTGGTTCCTGGCGGGGTGGTGGTGTTCGGTGCCGGGCAACGTAGGTGGGCCGTGGTACCCCGAGATGCTGTGGCCCGGCGTGGTGAACGCTGCGGGTGGTGGGTTGATGTATTTTGCGGGGATGCTGACGGTGGTGCGCCGTGCGCGGTGGTGGGCGAGCCGCGGGGTGTGGTTGTTGACGGCGGGGCTGGGGGCGACGTTGGTCGCGACGCTGCCGGAACTGTTTTGGACGTTGTTAAGTCTCGCAGCGGGCTGGTTGCTGCTGGGATACGTATCTTGGGCCCACTTCGCGGCCCGTGCTTGTGGGCAGTTGGGCTTGCGGGAACAGGTTAGTTCATCGCTCGGCATTTTTGCCGGCGTAATGGTGACGGCAGTGCTTTTAATTGCGTTATTTTTCGCGGTATTTTTTGGACCAACAGAACAATCGATACACACTGAAGAAAAATACTTTGTTACGAACAACGGCGACGTTGTTGTAGGTACTTTCGAAGATTCTCACGGGAATTTAATTGCGGTCCGAGATCTGCAGGGCGGCACGATCCCCAACCCGGATAACGAGGCCGAAACGTGGTCTTGGAAGGATCAAAACGGGTTAACGGCGACGAACGATATTTTTCGGCCTGCGAAGAACAACCTGCGGCGGGGCTCGGAAGACTGGCGACTTTTCAGCGATCTGTACGCGCCGGTCTACCCATATTTGCATCGCGGGGGCGGGTATGAAAATGAAGTTTTTGTGATTGGCGACCGTGATCCTAGCGAGTGGTACCTTGACCGCAGAACCAATCTATTCCTCGAGTTCAATGAAAAGACCAGCGGTTTTGTCGGCTGGATGAGCCCGCAAGGCTACGTACCCGCCGATCAAGCCGAGCCGGCGGGGTTCAAGGGGCCGATCCGAAAAGATGATTCGGGATTCGTACAAGCGTTCGTAACGCCTTACGAAATATTTGTGTTTGATGGTTGGACACGTGATCTGATGTTTATAGATCGCGCTGCGATCCCCAGCGGTTACGCTGAAGCGGCGAGTGTACGAGTAATGGATGCAACACCACTGAAATTTGCGATGATCATCGATGGGCGTTTCGTACGGCGTGATTTTCCACATGAAATCCGGGAAGACGCTAGAGGGGTGACGACTATCGACTTACCTTTTGCCGAAGACCAGGACGACTGGGCTTCGGCATGGGTTTACGATCCTAGTGAAGCGGATCAATTTGTCGTGATGTATTGGCCAAAGGTGCAATATGACGGTTACGAAAGTGACGAGGTATTGGTGGTTCGGCGTTCCGCGGCGGGCGAAGAACTCGAGCGATTTACGCTTCCCGTTCTTTCGGACGGCGGGTGGACGCCGGACGACATGGGGTGGCCGGCGAGCGTGTTGGTTACGGCTTTAACGCCGTTCGGCTTGATTATCTGGGCTTACGGGACGGCCGTTCAAGAGTACGGTTGGGGTTACGCGACGTGGACGATGAATATTTTTTCGTTCAGCTTTGAGGCGTTGCTAGCGGTGTTGGTGTCGATCGGCTTGCTGTTCGGCGGGCTTAGCATCTACCAAGCCCGCCGGGCGGGGCTTCCGCGGGGGCAGGTTTTGTGGTGGGCGTTCGCCGGGTTCTTCGGCGGGCTGGCGGGGTGGGTGACGCTGCGATGTTCGTACCGCTGGGGTGAACTGAGGTCGGCTAGTGCGCAGCAGGCAGCCCCCGAAGCGGACGGCACCGAGGTGTGGGACACGCAGGCGGGCTGACGTGCGGGGGTGGCGTCGGGCGACGGGGGCTGCGGTTTGTGTGGTGGTGGACTTACTTACGGCTTGGCCCACTTGGCGTGCCAGGTTTCGAAGCTGTCGACCTTGGTGGGGTCGGACGAGCGGGCGACGAAGCCTTGTTTGAGTGCGTCGGGGTGGGCCGAGGCGGTGGGGACGAAACGCATGTCCATGGACCAGCGCATCTTGTCGGTGGTGTTGGGCATCGCGCCGTGGGGGGTGAGGTCGGTGAAGCAGAGCAGGTCGCCGGGCTGCATGGGGATGGGCAGGCGTTCCATGTCTTTGGTGTCTTGGGGGCGGATGCCGATGAACCCGGTGCCGGAGGACTCGTCGCCGTCAAAGAGGTGGTTCGAGTTGAAGTTCGGCACGATTTCGAGGCAGCTGCGGGTGGCGTCGACTTCGTGGAGCGGGAACCAGGCGGACATGACGTTGGTGCGGGCCTGGGGGATGAAGTACTGGGCGTCCTGGTGCATCGGGGTGTTGGTGAAGTTGGCGCCGGGGCATTTGGGCCGCATGTTCCAGATGCCGTGGCTGACCAGTTCGTCGGACTCCAGCAGCGCGCCGGCGGCGTCGAGCAGCACGGGGTGACGCAGGAATTCGAAGACCGGGCGGGGGTCGAGCTCAACGAGTTGGCCCCGCGGGCTGCGTTCGTGGACCGGCTTGCCGGCGTCTTCCCAGAGCGTGTTGAACCGGCGTTCGAACGGCAGGTCTTCCTTGAGGTCTTGGATCAGGCCCTTATCGAGCCACGCTCCGGCCTGGTCGTCGACCCACCGTCGGCAGACGCCGCGGCACGTCTCGAGCAACTCTTCCGGGAGCACCCCACGCAGGAGGATATAGCCTTGCTCGTGGTATTGTTTAACGTCTTCGGGCGTAACGGTGGCGAGAGCGGTGGACATGTTTGAGTCTCCTTGAGTTGTTTCAGATGACAATTCATGCGACATAAAGTAGGCCGTGAAATAGCTCGCACAATAGGCGGCGATCCCTATTTGTGGTATATATTCACCATGTCGAATGCAGGTTCAGGCTGTGTGATCGACCTCAATCAGCCGCCGCGGATTGTGGTGGCGGGGCGTAGCACCCACGGCCACCGTCCGGTCGAGCGTTTTTGTTTCGATGACGTGTGGTGTATCCACCTCTATCGTTATCGCTTCACGCTGGAGCTCGACGGCGTAACGCACCGGGTGGAGCCGGACACGGTGAGTCTGATTCGGCCGCGGGTGCGGATGGCTTTCCGTTATCCCCGGCCAGGCTGCCGACACCTGTACTGCCTTTTCGTTCTCGATCCGCCGAGCCGCCGCGTCGAGCGGGAGAGTTTGGACGCTGCCGCTCCGCCGACGTCATACCGCGTTTTTGGGGAGGGGGCGGCGCTGGGCCCCGCGTTCACGCGGCGGTTTGAGCGTGTGGCGGAGAACCACGCGACGCGGCCAGGGCGGGCGACGGCGGCGTTGTGGGAGATGCTCTGGCAGCTCACCGATTCGGACCCCGCTGGCGAAGACGAGCCGGCCGACCCTGCTGAGGTCGCCGCGGCGCAGATCCGTACGCGTCTCAACGAACCGCTACGGGTTGCCGACCTGGCTGAGGAAGTTGGCTTGTCGCACAACCAGCTCACCCGCCGCTTCCGCGCGCGGTACGGCACGACGGTCGTGGCGTATCTGCAGGCCCAGCGGTTGGCTGAGGCGGAGCGGATGCTGGTCGAGACGACGCTGCCGATGAAGGTGATCGCCGGCGAGATCGGGCTGGACGCCCAGCAGTTCAACAAGGCGGTGCGGCGTGGGCTGGGCGCGAGCCCGTCGGCGGTGCGGGCGGGCCGTGGTCGGCGTTGAGGTCGGGCACGAAGACTTTGATTCAAAACTTTATTTAGAACCGGATTAATACCCAGACCCACCGAAATAAATCGTCGCGAAGCAAGGCGGAATGTTTTATGATCGACTGTTCACGATGATCTGGGAGCCAACGATGCGGAGTTTTGCTGGGTACGGTGCGGCGGTGATGGTTTTGACCGTGGCGGGATGCGGTGGGCCGAGTGTGCCGCCCCCGCCCCCGCCGCCGGCGGTCGAGGTGGCGACGCCCGAGCGGCGGGACGTGACGTCGTACTACCACTACACCGGAAACCTCGAGTCGGTGAGCAGCGTCGAGGTGCGGGCGCGGGTGTCGGGCATCCTCGAAGAGATGCACTTCGAGGTGAGCTCGCCGGTCGAAGAAGGCGACAAGCTGTTCACGATCGAGACCGCGCCGTACGACATCGGCATCGAGTCAGCCCAGGCGGCGGTTAAGTCGGCCGAGGCCGCGGTCGAGCTCGCCACCATCGAGAAGAACCAAGTCCAGGAGGCCTTCGATAAGCAGGCGGCCAACGAGCGGGAATTACAGAAGTTCATCACCGCGCTTAAGACCGCCGAGGCGGAGCTATTGGCCGCGAAGGCGACGCTGCGGGATGCGGAGCTGCAGCGCGAGTACGCCGACGTGGTCAGCCCGATCGCCGGCGTGGTCAGCCGGAACATGGTCGACGTCGGCACGCTGGTGGGGGTCGGCGAGCCGACGCTGCTGACCAACGTGGTGCAGATGGACCCGATCCACGTCTACGTCGACGTGAGTGAGCGGATCGTGCAGGAGTACCTCAACCGCGACCACAACGGCGAGGTCAACGGCGAGCGGGCCCCCGAAGCGCCGCCGATCGAGATCGCCCGCTCCAGCGATCCGGCCGGGGCGTACCCCTTCGGCGGGATGATCGACTACGTCGACAACGTCGTCGACGAATCCACCGGCACGCTCCGCGTCCGCGGCAGCATCCCCAACCCCGAGCGGCGGTTGTTCCCGGGTCTATTCGTCAGGGCGCGGGTGCCTTACGACACGGTCGAAAACGCCGTCCTCGTCCGCGAGGACGCGCTGGGCACCGATCTCACCGGAAAGTTTGTCCTGGTCGTCGGCGAGGGTAACGTGATCGAGCAGCGGCCGGTGACGCTGGGCGACAAGACCGACGACGGCTTCATCGTCGTGACCTCCGGCCTCGACGGCAGCGAGACCTACGTCACCGTCGGCATCCAGAAGGCCCGACCGGGTGAGCCGGTGACTATCCGTAACACTCCTGCGTCGCCGCCGAGCGCAGCTACAACCCCGGAAGCCGAACCGCAAACCCCGGAAGCGGGGGCCTGAGCCGATGATCTCCCGCTTCTTCATCGACCGCCCGGTTTTTGCCGCCGTCGTGGCGATCCTGATGGTGATCATCGGCGCGGTCAGCGTGTTGGTGCTGCCGATCGAGCAGTACCCCGAGATCGCGCCGCCGGTGGTGCAGGTCACCGCGACCTACCCCGGGGCGGATGCGCAGACCGTCGTCGACACGGTCACCGCGCCGCTCGAGCAGCAGCTAAACGGCGTCGAGGGCATGATCTATATGTCCTCGACCTCGACGTCCGAGGGCACCTGCACGATCAACGTGACTTTCGAGCTAGGGACCGACCCGGACCTCGCCGCGGTGTATACGCAGAACCGCGTCGCCATCGCCGAGCCTCGCCTGCCGGCCGAGGTGACTCGGCAGGGCGTGCAGACCAAGAAGCGGTCGACCAGCCTGCTGCAGGTCGTCTCGGTCTTCGCCGAGACCGACGACGAGGGCAACCCGCTCAACCCGGCCTACGACGAGTTGTTCCTGTCGAACTACGTCGAGATCTACGTCAAGGACCGCCTCGCCCGCGTGCCGGGCGTCGGCGAGGTGTTCGTCTTCGGCGGCAAGCCGTTCGCGATGCGGGTCTGGCTCGACCCCGAGAAGCTTGCGGCTCGTGACCTGACCACGGTCGACCTGCTCGACGCGCTGCGTTCGCAGAACGTGCAGGTCTCCGGCGGGAAGATCGGCCAAGAGCCGGCCGACACCGAAGACGGCTTCCAGTACACGGTTACCACCCTCGGCCGACTCGACTCGATCGAGCAGTTCGAGGACATTATCGTCAAGGTCGGCGAAGACCAGCGCGTCGTCCGGGTCAAGGACGTCGCCCGCGTCGAGCTGTCGAGCCAGGACTACGCATGGTCGGCCGAGGTCAACGGCCGGGCCGCGGCGACGATGGGTATCTACCAGCTGCCCGGCTCGAACGCGGTCGCCGTGGCCGAGGGCATCAGCGAAGCCATGGCCGAGCTCGAGCGCGACTTCCCGCCGGGGCTCAAACAGCAGGTCACCTTCGACTTCACCAAGTTCGTCACCGCCTCGATCGAAGAGGTCATCACCACGCTGTTCATCACGATCACGCTGGTGTTTTTGATCACGTACCTGTTCATGCAGAACCTGCGGGCGACGCTCGTGCCCGCGGTGACGATCCCGGTCTCGTTGTTGGCGACGTTCGGCGTGTTATTGATCTTCGGCTTCTCGCTTAACATGCTGACATTGTTCGGGCTTATCCTCGCGGTGGGCATCGTGGTCGACGATGCGATCGTGGTCGTTGAGAACACCGCCCGCAACATCGACGAGAAGGGCCTGGGCGCTAAGGAGGCGGCGCGGCAGGCGATGGACGAGGTCAGCGGGGCGTTGATCGCCACGACGCTGGTCGTGCTAGCCGTGTTCATCCCCACGGCCCTGCTCGGCGGGATGACGGGCGTGCTGTACCGCCAGTTCGCGATCACCATCGCGGTGGCGACGAGCTTCTCGACCATCAACGCCCTGACCCTCAGCCCGGCACTCTGCGGCATCCTGCTGCGGCCCCAGAAAAAAGTCCGCTTCCCGCTTTTCGTGCTTTTCAACAAGACGCTCGACGGAACTCGCGGCGGCTACCTCTGGCTGGTGCAGAAGGGCGTCCGCCTCGCGATCATTGTGATACTCGCTTTCGGCGGGTTGGTCGCGATCACCGGCGGGCTATACCAGAAGACCCCGACCGGCTTCGTGCCGGCCGACGACATGGGCTACTTCTTCGTCAACGTCCAGCTGCCCGACGCGGCCAAGCTCGCCCGTACCCGCGGCGTCCTCGACCAGGTCGAGGAGATGCTGCTCGAAGAAACACCCGGGGTGGTCAACGTGGTCAGCGTCAACGGCTTTTCTCTGCTCAGCGGGACGCAGGCAAGCAACAACGCGTTCTGCGTGGTGATCCTGGACAGCTGGGACGATCGGCCACACGTCTTCGAAATCCTCGGCGGGCTCGCCCCCCGGCTGGCCCAGATCCCCGAGGGCATCGTCTTCCCGTTTACGCCGCCGCCGATCCAGGGCCTTGGCTCTTCGGGCGGGTTCGAGTACCAGCTGCAGGACCGAAGCGATGCGGGCGTCGGGGCGCTGCAGGACGTCGCCGACGCGATGGTCGCTCAGGGCGAGCAGGACCCGACGCTGACCCAGATGTTCAGCAGCTTCCGGGCCCGCGTGCCGCAGCTGTTCGTCGACATCGACCGGGTCCAGGCGCAGAAGTTGGGCGTGCCGTTGAGCGTGGTGTTCGACACGATGGCGACGAACCTGGGCGGGACGTACGTCAACGACTTCAACTACTTCGGCCGGGTCTTCCGGGTCTATGCCCAGGCCGAGGCCGAGTTCCGCCGCACCGCCGAGGACATCACGCTTTTGAAGGTCCGCAACCAGAACGGCGATACGCTGCCGCTGGACACGGTCGCGACGGTGGAGGATTCGCTGGGGGCCTCGGCGATCGTGCGGTTCAACCAGTACCCCGCGGCGACGATCACCGGCTCGGCCGTGCCGGGCGTCTCGTCGGGGCAGGCGATCGACACGATGCGTCGGCTGTCGGACGAGGTCTTGCCGCCGGGCTTCAGCTACGAGTGGTCGGGGCAGACGTACCAAGAGCTCGCGGCGGGCAGCCAGACGGCGATCGCGTTCGGAATGGCGTTCATCATCGTGTTCCTCGTGTTGGCGGCGCAGTACGAGAGCTGGACCACGCCGATCTCGATCTTGTTCACGGTGCCGCTGGGCGTATTCGGGGCGTTGGTCGGCGTCAACGCGTTGGGGCTAGACAACAACATCTACACGCAGGTCGGGTTCGTGCTCTTGATCTCGCTGGTGGCGAAGAACGCGATCCTGATCGTCGAGTTTGCGCGGGACCTGCGGCTGCGGGCGGGCCGATCGATCCGCGACGCGGCGCTCGAGGCGGCGAAGCTGCGGTTCCGGCCGATCTTGATGACGGCGTTTTCGTTTGTGCTCGGCACCGCGCCGCTGGTCATCGCGACGGGCGCGGGCGCGGCCAGCCGGCGGTCGCTGGGCACGGCGGTGTTCTTCGGGATGCTCCTGGCGACGGTGGTCGGCATCGTCTTCGTGCCGGTGTTCTTCTACGTGATCCAGAACATGGCCGAGAAGTTCCGGCCCGTAACGGTTAAAACAAAGACTCATGCCGCCGACCCACCGACCGATGAGGGCGAAACCTCAGCCCCCGGATCGAAATAATTGTTCGCCGGGTGAGGTTCTCATGGAAAGGACCTCGCCATGCATACCACCTCATACACCGAAAATCGCCGACTTATCCGCACCACCGGTATTACGGCTGGCTTACTGACCGTTTTACTTTTTCTATCGGGCTGTCAGACCAGCGCCCAGTCTGGCGCAGCGATCGGTGCCGGGATCGGCGTGCTGGCGGGGCAGGCGATCGGCGGCAACACTGAGGACACCCTCATCGGCGGCGTCATCGGGGCCGGCACGGGCTACGTCATCGGTAACGAAATCGATAAGCAGGAGCAGGCGAAATCCAAGCCGCACTCATCCGCCGATGAATACGAAAGCTCGTCTTATTAACTGTGGCGATCAACCCATAGCCACGTGTTGCTCAGATTTTCCTGAGTTGTACAGATTAAAAAGGCCCGGCTGGGACCGAAGTCCCAAGCCGAGCCCTTCCGGGGGCAAAATTGGTTTTTAGCGGCTATACGCTTTTTTGTGGCTCTTCACTCTGCCAAACACGTAGTCTTATCACAATTATCGTTATTGATACATTTTCGTCAACTGTTTCATTCATGCTTGATTAATTTACACGAGCGATAAAGTCACGCCCGTCGCCGGACTATTCCGGGGTCGATTCCTAGTTTTGATAGCTGTGGCTGGAGTTCTTGCCAGAACCGCTTGGCGTCGCTGCCGTAGCCCGCGGTGGGGGCGATTTGGGGAAGTATTCGGCTGAAATAGGCTTGGAAGCGGGCCATCAGAAGCTCGCGGTTGTATTTGGCGAGCATCGACGCCAGGGCGACGGGCATGTGCTGTTCTTCGGCGGCGGTCTGGAAATGAATAGTCATCTCGCCGGCTTCGGGGCCGGTAGCCGCCTGAATCCGGTAGGTGGATCGCCCGGCCGACTCGCCGAGGACATCGACCTCGGCGTCGGGAAAATTCATCGCCAGCACGTCGCGGTAACGCATCCGCCCGGATTGGCGGTCGACCACGACGGTGGGGCGGTGCTCGGCGTATTGCCGCCAGATATGCTGGAGGTGGCCGGCGACGAAGGTGAAGCTGACCGCCGCCTTGGATTTGGTGGCCTCGGTCATACGATTAAACCGGTCCTCGAAGACCACGGCGCAGCCCAGGTCGGCCACCTCGACGCCGATCCGGCCGCAGGTCTGACGCAGCACCCCTCGGGCGATCGCCAACTCGCCCGCGTCAGCCGACACGGGCAGTTCCGCCCACGGCCCGACTTCCTCCACGGTGTACCAAGGCATGCCGTGCAGCGACCGGTGGCTGTCTTCCCCCAACACATCCAGCCACTCCGCCACGTTACCCGGGCCGTCTTCCGCCGAGGGATACATCAGCGAGGCGAAGGCTAGGCAGCCCATCTCCAGGTGCTTGATCCCCGCGGCCTTGGTTTTGAGCTTCTTCGAATCGTTGACCACCAGCCGGCCTTTTCGGCCCGAAAGCCGACGGCAGACGGCCTTGTTGAGCCGAGCCCAGAGGTCGGGCGGCGGGGCGTCGTGCTCGAGCTTCGGGATCCGCAGCACGCATCGGCCGACGGTCATCGGGCCGAATGATGGCCCGTACCCCGCCTCGTCGATGCCCGCGTAAATAAACATAAACCATTTCCTTGACTGGTTTAAAAGCTCATAACGCCGCGACGAAGCCGCTAAACCCGGCGGGAACGTCCCTATAATGTAACTGGTGAAATCGGTTCAATCGCCCGGAGCTTAAAGATGAGAAAGAGACGTGTCTTGACGTGGTCGTCGGGTTACTTGGCGGCGGGCCTAATGGGGATGGGCCTGCTCGGCGGGCCGACGCCGGCTTTAGCGCAGACGCGAGTGATCGCGGACGCCGACGTCTCGGCGACGGGCCGGACGCAGACGGTGGTGGTCACGCAGCGGCCGCTGCGGACGTTCCGCGGCCAAGCGGTCCGTGTGGGGCGGTTCGCCGAGGACCGCCGATCGATCGGTGTGGTCCGCCCGCTGCGGCGGGTACCGAGCGTGTTCGAGGATCGTTGTGATACCGTCGGCACCTCGGGCGTGTTCTTCGATACGTTCCCGCGGTTCGAGGAATCGATCGGGGTAGTGCGGCCGTTCCGCGTGTACCGGCCGCCGGTGCGCCATAAGCCGAAGACCTACACCAATCCGAATGCTGATCAAGCGTCGGCCTCGATCGAACAGGCTGAATCGGATTCGGCTACGGCGTTGTTGGTGCCGGTCCTTTCCGAAGATATCTCGGTTAGTGCGGTGGAAATAGTGGAGCTGCCGGAGTCTTTGCGCGAAGACCCGTGGGCGCTCCTTAACCAAGGTTATTACCGCGAAGCCCGCCAGCGCTTCGCCACGCTCGGCGGCCTGGACGACACCTCGATCCGTACCGGCCACGCCTTGGCAGCAGCCTTGTCCGGCGACCTGCGTGGCGGTGCCGCGCTGATGCCTGCCGATCCGGCGCTACCCGACGGCACAGCTTTCGAGCCCGGAACGCGGAAGCGTTTGGAGCAGACTACCCGCTACCTCTACGCCGGCGACGCGGCGATGCAGGCCAAACTTTACGCGTTGCTTGAGTTGTCTCCGCCCAACGCGTTGGCCGCTGCGGACTGAGCACCGCGATCGGCTTCAACACAAAGGCTGTATAGCCATAAAAAAAGCCGGCGGGCGATCCGAGGACCGCACCGCCGACCTTCCGGGGGCTGTGTTGTGTCGCCGTTAAGCAACAGTGATAAATATAAGTAAATTGCTCAGGCGTGCAAGTTCGTGTTGTCCCGAGAATATTATCGGTAAATTCCCGATTTCAATTTTGTCGTTAAATATAACATTCGGCTGCTTTTATCTATTCTGTGTGGTCTTGAGGTGACACATCTGTTTCGCTTTCTAATCCCTCGAAGCATCAATTCACGCGCTGCGTAGCCACGTAAGGTCGTGCTTCCGCATCTGGTATCGGAGTTGACGCAGGCTGAGACCCAGGTCGGCGGCGACGTCGTCGAGGGTGCCCGCCCGGTTGCGGTTGAAGGCGAACTCGATCTCTTCGCGGTGTATGTCTTCCCATTTGCGTTGGCGGAAGCGTTCGGTCCGTTTGAGGTGGACCGCCATCGCCGACTGGACCAGGTTCCACAGGTCCACCGCGTTCCGGGTCTTGTCCCAGGTGGCGTAGGCGTGGCCTTCGACGACGTAGCGCAGCGTCTGCGGCCAAGAAAACGCCTCGTTGCCCATGACGATGACGGGGGCTGTGGCGTACTCCCGCTCGAACAACGGCATGAGCTCGATCCCGTCGATCCCGCAGTCCAGTTCTTTGTCGAGCAGGATGCAGGCGACGTTACGAGGGTCGGGCTTGTTGGCCAGCAGGGCGGCGGGTCCGGTGAAGCCGTGGCATTCGAACGGGAAAGCCGCGGTGGTGTTCTGGAGGATTCCCAGCACCGTGGGGTCGTCGTCGATCACCAGAAGTATGTCGTTGTTGCCCGGCATGCTGAAATGGTCTCTTTCGGGACACCCCTGTCAGCACCAACATCGGTTTCTGTCGGGACGGACTTGCCCGAAAAAGGCTTTCCGTTTTCCGTTTTGTAATCGGTGCAGACGTTGTCGGCCGGCCGGAGCGTTTCACTGCGCGACGGCCGTGTCGTAGCGGACTCCGTCGGGCACGGGTACGGGGTGGGCCACCGTGACGCCACTGCTGCCGGCGGTCACACGGGTCGCGTCGACCGCGACGAACGCGGTGTAGTCGCTGATCAGCGTGTGACGCAGCGCCGTGTCGCGGATCGCGTCGGCGAGTTCCTGCCGCTGGACTTGATCGGCGAAGGTCATGCGGTCGGACAGATCGGCGATGCGCTGGCGGGCCCAGACCTGGGCGAGGGCCGGGTGCGTCGCGTCTTGGGTGGGCGGGGCGATGTTGGCCACTCGCTTCTCGCCGCCGGCGAACCCGCCGATGCGGACGCGGTCGAGGGTGCCGGTGTACTTGCCGGTGACCACGACCGGCCGACCGACGAACAGGTCCGGTAGGACGGCGGGGTAGACGTCGCTGACCCGGGCGTCGCCGAAGTTGACCGCCACGTCGGTGAGGGCCGGCCGGCTGACGCGGTCGAAGTAGGTGTCCATCACCGCCGCGGCGTCGTCGTTGAGCCCGAGGTAGGCCGCGGCGCCCCGGCCCTGCTTCGCCATGCGGTTCATCAGGTAGCGGTTGGGCGACGAGCCGACGCCGAAGGAGAAGATGCGGGCCTGGCCGACGCGTTTCGATACTTCGCCGATGATCTGTCGGTCGTTGCCGATGAAGCCGTCGGTGAGGAACGTGACGACACGGAAGCGTTCGGGGTCGTGGGGGAAGTCGAGCGCCGCCTTGATCCCCTCGATCATCATCGTCCCGCCGCCGCCGCGGAGGCCGCGGACGAAGCGCTCAGCGTCGCGGCGGTTCCGGTCGTTGGCGGCGATGGGCTGGGGGCCGAGTTGGGATGCGTCGGACGAGAAGCGGATGATCTGAAACGTGTCGTCCGGGCCCAGCCGATCGAGCGCGGCAACGATCGCCGCCTTGGCCTGGGCCAACGGCTCCCCGCTCATCGAGCCGGAGCAATCGAGGACGAACACCATCTCCATCGGCTGCCGCGGGAGCGAGTCGAGCTCGGCCGGGGGGATCAGCATCATGGTGAAGTACCGCTCGCCGGTCGCCTCATCGACGTGGGTGATGATGTTGGTGCGGATATTTTCGCCGGCCACACGGTACGAGAGCACGAAGTCGCGGTTGGGGATGAGGTTGTTTTTATGGTTGGAGCGGTCGTCCAGCGCGTAGGTGATTGAGCCGTCGTCGTTTCGGGTGGTGGTAACGTCGTGGTGGTGGCAACGGAAGCCCTCGACGGGTAGGCCAGGGGCGAGGGTCAGCGCGAGGTTGATGTCGTGGGCGGTGCGTTGGTCGGGGCGGAGGTAGCTGACTTCGGTCGCCTGCCCCGAGCGGCCGCTCTGGCCGTGACCAACGGCACCTATTCCTTGGCCGGTATCGGCCGTGGCGGGCGGGTTGAACCGGGGTCCGACGACCATGGGGAACACGAAGCTGTACACGCCGTCGGCATAGGCGAGGGTCTGGAAGTAGCTGAGTTTGACGTCGATGCGTTGGCCGGGCTCGAGGTTGGCGATCTTCTGCGTGAAAATATTGGGGCGCTCTTGGGTGAGCAGCGAGGCGTTGTGGCCCTGCCGTTTGGCCTGCTCGTAGAGGCGTTTGGCTTCTTCTTTTTCGCGGAGGATGCCGCGGATCTTGCGTTCGCCGATGACCATGACGAACTCGCTCACCGCCGCGTTCTGCGGGAGCGGGAATACGTAGACCGCTTCGATCTTGGTGTCGTAGGGGTTGCGGAACTGTTGGGTGACGTCGACCGTGGCGAGGTAGGCGTCGACCCGGGCCTGCACGTCGGTGTGCTCGAGCGGCACGGGGATTTTTTCGGCTTCGCCGCCTCCGTCCGGTGGGGGCATCAGGGCGAGCATGGCGCCGCTGCCGGGGGTGTCATCTTCCCTAGGGTTGGCTTGGGCGGTGCGTTGATTGCCGGGCGTTGCGATAATCCAGACTTCTTCGTCGGGGGCGACGGCGGTGAAGACCGGCGAGGCTTTTCCTCCCAGCTGAGCGTCTGCCGCAAGCGGGGCGATGGAGTGGTTGAAATACGAATACGAGTTTGCGCTTCGGACGGACTGCCAAGCGGTGTTGGGTGCCCCGGTCCGGGAGGTGGCGGTGCATCCTGCGATGGCGAGGATCAGGATCGATAGATGGATAAGGTGTTTCTTCAAGGCTGCGCTCCACGGAAAAGGTCAACGGGGATCGGCTGGCCGGCGGGGTTGCCCGCGGCGATCAGGTCGAGTTGATAAACGACGTCGGCACCCGGCTCGGTGTCGGGCGGGAGTTGCACCTGCACCATCACGGTGGCGACGCGGGTCGGCTGCGCGGGCAGTTCTTCGCCGGGCCGTAGGGAGTAGGCGGCGACGACGATGCGGTCGGCCCGGCCGAGGTTGACCGCGTCGACGTCGTAAAGCGGGGCTTCGGCAAACGCGGGGTGTTCGCCGTTTTCCAGGCCCACGATGGTGAGCTCGGCGTTGGGCGACGACAGCTCGAACTGATACGCGGCCAGCGGTTGGCCCTGCGGATCGATCACGATGGGCACGGCTTCGAAATAGGTTGAGGCCTTAGGCTGCGCCTCGCCCGCGGCCCGCAGTGGTGTCGACACCAACGCGAGGACGAGGCCAATCACTATACAGAAAACGGCGAAGAAGCTCTTCATACCTCATCCTCCACGCGCGGAGTGAGTCGGACGATGGTTTGGCCGAGCGTTTCAACATCCAGCACATCGACCTGGTGGTCGCGGTTGATATCAAGACCTGCTGTGGGGTCCGTGGTTGCCTCGGAAGGCGGCGTGTTATGAACGTGTTGGGCTAGCTGGAAGACGTCGAGGATGTCGATTCGTCCATCGCCATTCAGGTCGTGTGGGCGTGCGGGCTGCGGGGTCACGAGTGCGGTCGGCTTTTCTGGTTGCGTCGGGTTGCCGGGGTTCAGCCACACCACGAGGCCCACCGCGGCGGCGGCTGCGAGGCCGGCACCGATTAAGCGGCGACGGAATTTCCACGCCGAACGGTTCGGCGTCAAGGTTACCGGTGCCGCGGGGTTGTAGTGTTCGTCCACGACGTGACGGATACGTTCATCAAGCCGAGACGCCTCAGCCGGCAGTTGAGCATCGCGGCGTCTGAGCTCGGCAATCAGGTCGTCGGGGAATTGGGGGTCGTCGGGGTGGGTCATAGGGGCCTCGGTGCGTTGCCGCGGTGAGGGGTTCGGGGGTTATAGGGCGCGGGCCGGCCGGACCGTTCAATCGGTTTCAAAATATTTTTTTGTGGCCGGTTCGCGGCGGAGCTGGGCCACGGCGTGGTGCACGCGGGACTTCGCCGTGCCTTCGGGGATGCTGAGGGTTTGGGCGATTTCGGGGATGGTCAATCCGTCGACAAAACGCAGGAGGACGGCTTCGCGGTGTTCTTCGCTGAGCCGGCCGAGCAACGCGTCGAGGCCATCGGGGTTGGGTTCGGCCTCGGGCGCGGCCGGCTCGGGCAGGGCGTCGTCCGGGGTGAGGCGGAGGCGGGTTTTCTTTTTGACCGCCGCGAGGGCGGCGTGCTTGGCTACGGGAAAAAGCAGCGTGGTGAGCTTCGCGGTCAGCGTGAGCCGGTTCTCCGGCGGCGGGGGGAACTTGCCCAGCAGATATACGAAGGTTTCCTGCGCCGCGTCGAGGGCCAGGGCCTCGTCGCCCCGGGTGTACCGCCGGGCGAGGCGCAGCACGTAGTCGCGGTGTCGGCGATACAGCGCCTCGAACGCCGCAGGGCTCCGGCGGTCGCCGCGGTTGGCAGCTTCGATGAGTTCTTCGTCGCTGAGGGATTCGAATGACCGGGGCGTCTGCACCCTTAAGGTTGTAACGCGTCGTCGACGGCGGACCAAACATCGTTGCTCGACAGCTCAGCGATCAGAGTGTTGTCTTCGCGGTGCGCGCGGTAGTTGAAGGTTTGCCCGTCGGCGGAGGGTGAACGCAAGACGCGGTGTTTCGACGCAAACTCGGCCCCGACGATTTCGGCGGGCGGCGGGCCGACCAAGGCGGGGTCGGTCGGGCCGAAGAGGCTGACGGTCGGCGTGTCGAGTCCCACGGCCAGGTGCAGCGGGGCCGAGTCGTTGCACAGCAGCAGCCGGGCGTCGCGGATCAGGGCCATGAGTTGGCCGACGCTCGTCGTGGGGACAACGACGCGTTTGTGCAGAGACGCGTCGAGTTCTTTGAATCCCGCTTCGACGGCCGGCTTTTCGTGCGGCGCCGCTAGGACGACGACGTGATCGATGTCGCTGCGTTCGAGTAAGCGCCGAGTGAGCTCGACGTAGCGCGGTAGCGGCCAACACTTACAGCCCCACTGCGCGGTCGGCGCGACGCAGGCGTAGCGGCCAGGCGTGAGTTGATTTTCGGAGGCGAAGGCTTCAGCCCAGGCCGTATCTTCGGTAGGAACATACAGTGATAAATTATTCGCGACACCAATACCCTCGGCCGAGAGCAGTGCGGTCATGCGCGGTACGGCGTGGAGTGTGGGGTCGATCCGGTGGCGGTGGTTGTAGCCCAGCCAGCCGAACTCTCGGGCGTTGGCGTAGCCGACGCGGGTCGCGGCCCGCGTGCCCCAGCTATAGAATCCGGATCGCAGCAGGCCCTGTAGATCGAAGACCAGATCGTATTTTGCTGAGCGTAGTCGGCCGAGCAGCGGCCAGACGGTGGATTTCTTCTTGCGGTCGAACGGCACGACGCCGGTCAACGCCGGGTGGGCCCGCACCGCGTCGACGAACGCCGACCCCACTAGCCAGTCGATCTGCGCTTCGGGGTAGGCGTTCCGCAGCGAGGTCAGGCAGGGCACGGTACGGGCCACGTCGCCGAGGGCCGAGGGGCGGACGATCAGGATTTTGGCCGGGCTATCGATAACTTTGGGCCTCGGGTAAAGGCGTAAACAGGCTGAATTGGTTATGTTAAGAATCTTGCGAATCCCATGTAGCCGATGAAATCGGGTCCGCGAACGTTTCCTCGATTACCAATCCGAACCCATCGATCTCTACTCTCCCATGCCCACCGCCATCATCTCCGACATCCACGGCAACGTCGACGCCCTGAAGGTCGTGCTCGCCGACATCGACGAACGCGGGATCGACCGCATCGTCTGCCTCGGCGACATTATCGGCTACGGCCCGAACCCGACCGACTGTCTCGACCTGGTCATGGAGCGGTGTGAGTTCGCGATGATGGGCAACCACGACTTCGCCGTGCTGTACGAGCCGACGAGCTTTAACACCTCGGCCGAGCAGGCGTCGTTCTGGACCCGTCGGCAGTTCGAGGACGAGCCGGATGCCGATAAACGCCGCAAGCGGTTCGAATATCTCGGTAATCTGCTGATTCGGCGGTGGTACGACGGGGCGTTGTGGGTCCACGCCTCGCCGCGTCGGCCGATCAACGAATACATCTTCCCCGACGACGTGATTGCGGCACCCAACAAGATGGCCGCCATCTTCGACCGCATCGAGACTCGTGCCTTCTGCGGCCACACCCACGTCACCGGCGTGTTCACCGACGAGCCCGACTTCTACCCACCCGGCGACCTCGGCGAGGCCTACACCTTCCGCGACGACGAGAAGTGCATCGTCAACCCCGGCAGCGTCGGCCAACCCCGCGACCGCGACCCCCGCGCCAGCTACGCCGTCCTCCACGACGACCGCGTCGAGTTCGTCCGCCTCGAATACGATATCCAGGCGGTGATCGCGAAGATCGAACCGATCGAAGAACTGTCTGATTTCCTGGGCCAGCGGCTGCTCGAAGGGCGCTAGAGAAACTAACTCTTATTCAGCAGCTAACCGTTTAGAACCGCGCGTCTTGTTTCTTGAATGATTCGAGGGCTTCGTCGATGTCGTCGAAGAGGCCGAAGATATCGTCGAGTTTGGTGACCTTGAAGAGGAAGGCGACGTTGTCGTCGCAGTTGGCCAGGGCGATCTTGCCGCGCATCGGTTCGACCTCGCGGAGCAGCTCGACGAGCGAGCCGATGCAGGCCGAGGCGAGGAACTCGACCTGTTCGAGGTCGAAGACGAAGTTGGTCGCCGACTCGTAGCGCATGCGGTCGCAGCACTCGGCGACGACCTCGCTGATCTCTTGGTGCGAGGCATCGGGGCCGACGACCGTGACGGTGACGTTGGGGCCGGTTTGTTCGATGTCGGATTCGTAGCTTGCCATGTCGTGCCTCGCAGTTAGTGGTTGCGGATCAGGATGTTTAGACCGCGTAACAGCTAACGATTTATCGGAGACACAGGCGAGCTACTTTGTTGGTCTACGCGAGAGTAAAACTCTCGCCGGGTTACCCGACCGTTACAGACCGCAATGCCGACTTCCGATCTGTAATCAATACTTGGGACGTCGCGTCTGGCGAGGTTTACGCCCCTTCGGGTTCGCCTTCGGCGAGTTCGAAGACTCTGTCCAGCCGGGCGAGCCTTAGCAGGAAGGCGACGTTTTCCTGGCAGTTGAGCAGGACGATCCGGCCTTCAAAATTCTTAACCTCTTGGTAGAACATCAGCAGCAAGGCCAGGCAGGCCGAGGGCAAAAACTCGACCGCTTCGAGCCGGAAGACGAAGAGGCGAGCCCCGTCTTCGAGCGTCGGCTTGAGCTCGTGGATCAGGTCGCGGAGGTGGTCGGTATCGACCTCGCGTTCGGTGAACTCGACGTTCACGCGTTCGTCTTGGCGGCTGATATTGGCGATCGGGTTGTCCATCGGGATCCGTAATTTCTTGGTTGCGGTCTGAGCGGCGAGTCAACTAATTTGGCCTAGAAATGCATTTAGGTAAACGTTTATATCGTCGAAGTACGTTCCTCACCCGAATTGTGTTTTATAGGTCTTTGGTTACTTGCAGAGCATGTCGACGGCGGGTCAGGCGTCAACTCAGTGCGGTGCCCGCGGCGGCCGCTTTCGTTTCGGTGCCGGCACCGGTTCCCGATCTTCGGGTTCTTGAATCGGCTCGGCCATCTGCCGGGGCGTGATTTTCTGCACGGTGATGTCGCCGAAACGCACCGCGGGGACCTCGATGCCGTAGTGTTTTTTGAGGCCGATCGCGAAGCCGCCGCCGGGCTGACCGCCCGGCAAGGGCTCGCTCTCTCGCGCCAAGATGCCGTTGACCCGCAGGCTCAGGGACCCCTTACGGTTTTCGATCACGACCCGGTAGGTCGGCCCTTGCAGGTTGGCTTTCTCCAGCAGGTCCAAGCTGTAGCCCGAGCCCCACCGATAGCCCCAGGTCATTTCGGGGCGTGACATGCTGCGTATAACGCTCTGATTGTTCGCCAAACCGAGATACGGCAACTCAGAGAAGAAGGGAAGAACGAGGTCGGGGCCCGTATTGAAAGCGACTCCGATGCTGCTGCTGGCCACCGCGGTGTGCCGCCAGCCGCCGGGGTCGGTCATGGTGTACGAGATGCGGTACTGATCGCCGAGTTCAAGCGGGCAGTAGACCCAGTGATCGTGAACGACACCGCCTGGCACTTCGAAAGTCAGCTTACCATCCTGCTCGATGCGGTTGAGCCTGCCGGTAAGGTTTTGCCAGATGTCGTTAGCCGGTGTCGTCAGGTCGATGATATCCCCCGCGTCGTAGCTGGCCTGCAACGCTGCGGGCACCGGCCCGGGACGGAGGCCATAGCTCCCGGTGTCCCCGATCGCTTCCGGGCCGCCGGCCTCTTCGAGGATCTCTGCGGCCAGACCGGTTTTGCCGAGCCAGCGGGCCAAGGAAACCGCCTGTCCGTATCGCTGGTGCGTCGGGTCGTCGTGCCGCGGGTAGGTTTTTAAGCGTCGGGCGTAAGCGAGTACGTCGTTGAGTACGGAGTCGCCGTGTTCGCGGAGCCACGTGTGCGAAGAAGCGATGACGTGCTCGCGTCTCTCCGCGTCCGACCACTTTGATGCGGGGACAAAACGCCAGTCGGCGATTGCCGGCTGAAGTGCGCCTAGCCGCTGAGCGGTCGGCATCTGGCTGAGCGTGAATTGCGCGTCCCAGATCTGGCGATAAGTTTTGCCCCAAGCTTCGAGATCATCGGGGTCCGGAAGCGGCATTCCCGCCAAGACCCCGCCAGCCTCGTGCAGGTCTTTGAGCGTATCGAATCGTTGGTGAATCAGACGCGCGTCTTGCGGCGTAGCGGCGAGCGACACCAGGAACCAGTCACGGGAGGCCTGTGCGAAGCGGTGGGCGTCGTCCGCTCGGCCCAGCCCCGTGACGGCCCGGGCGGTATCCATCGCGGCTTCGGCGATCGCTCCGGCCAGGTAGGCCCGCATCGCCGGCTCGCTCGCCAACGGCCAAGCCGTCAAGGCCTCGACTTCTGCCCGGGACAACAAATCTAACGCCCGCTCCAAGGCCAAGCCGTTTCGGTCGGCCGGGGCGGTGTCGTACCACGCATCGATCAGCGTGCGGGCCGCCATCGCGTCGTAAACCAGGCGGAGCGACCGGGCACACCACTCGGCCGGCCCCCCAGCCTGGATCGCGGGCACGCTGACCCGGCGCCAATGGTTCGCGTGGCGCTCGTGGTGTTCGAGATCGCGCGGCGAGACCAGGCGGGCTAGCGGGGCGGCGTTGTGGGGGTTATTCAAAAGCCAGTCGGCCCGGTCGGTTAATGCTCGCCCGGCGGCTTCGCGCTCGGCCCACATCGCGTTGTTTTCGCCACGCTTGACCCACGCCCAGGGGCGGTAGTCGGGGTCGTGCAGCCACGCACGCTTCCGCAGCAGGAGGCCGGTGAGTTCGGTGTGGCCGGCGTCGCGGAGCTGTAGATAGGTAGGTTCGTTATAGGGGACGCTGCGGTTGATGGGGTTGTTTTCCAGGTTGGCTCGGCAGATGGCGCGGACCAGAAGATCGTCGCGGCCGCCGATATCGAGGATCCGTTGGGCTTCGGGTTTCTCTTCGTCTCGGTGGAGGTAGCCGTCGGGGCGTGTCCGGCCGGGTTCGGAGGCGACCGCCATCCGTATGGCTTCACGCTCGATGATCTGGCGTCCCGCGTCGGCCCATTCAGCCTCGGCGTGGGCGGTCTGGGCCAGCGAATCCTTCCAGCCTTCGGCAAAAAGCGCATGCACCTCATCGCGGGCGATCGGCGGGTCGGCGACGGGCGTCGGGTCGGTGGGCAGCGGGCCGTCGGGCGATGGAACCGCTGTCCATCGGGGCTCTTGGCCCGGGGAATCGATAACTGGATCGAGCGGGTTCAGGGTATGTAAAACCGATTCGGTGTCTTCTTCGGCCCGCTTGGAAACAGCGGAGGGGTCGAGCTTGCGAACCTTGAGTCGGTGGTAGTGCACCGGGTCGTGGACGCCGTATTTGCCGCGGCTGTTCCAGTAGATGGCCAGGGCGAGCGGGCCGCCGGGCCTCCGTTCGGTGAACGTCCAGTCGCGCTGCGCGGGCACGCCGTTCTGGTAGATGTCGGCCGTCTCCCCGAATCGGCGGACGACGATCCGGGCCGATTCACGGCCGCCGGCTTGTTGGTGTTTAACTGCTTCCAGGCCGATCCATTCGCTCTTTCCCTCGTCGTTGCGGTTGCGTAACTCGAGCAGGCCGTTGCTTTCGTAGTACACGCCGGATTGCGCCCGGGTCGATCCGCTCTCGCTGACGCCGAACTGCAGGCCGGTCACGGCGAAGAGCGTCGGGCCGCCCCAGATGGCGGGTGGGGTGAGGTCGAGAGCAACTTCGTAATGCTCGCCCAGCCTCAGCGTAGAGAGCATGCGGGAGCCTTCTTTCGGGATGCGGTGGGCTTTGATGCCGCCGCCCGGCAGTTCTTCGAATTTGCCCCGTGATATACGCCAACCCGACAGGCCGTTAGCCAAGAGATCGACCGACTCGCCGCGGTCGTAAGCGGCCTGCTGTTCCAGCGTGTGGGCCAGGTCATTGAGGCTGCGTTTGCGGAGTGGGTCGTCGTCGGTGGCCGCGGCTTCCCGTAGCATCACGGCGGCGTCTTCGGGTTCGCTTTCCCATTCCGCTACGGCCGCGTCCATCGCCTCGGCCGAGGCGGGGTTGCTGCGGATCGCGGCGATCCCGACGTCCCACCGCTTATCGATCTCGAAGTCCAACACCCGGCCGACGCCCCAGCCGCCGCCTTCACGCTCGGGGTCTGTCTCGAGTAATTCGTATAGCCGTAGCGCCTTGTCGAAGTCTTCGCTCTTCATCGCTACGGCAAACGCGAGGGTGCCGACTTTCTGCTTCGACGCGCCCGTGGCGTCGGAACGTTCGAGTTGACGCATCAGCGGGGGCAGCCAGCGGTAGCGGTGCTCGACGAGCCAGTCCTGGCCGTCGTCGTTGAGGATGTCTTTGATCGCGTCGGTGAGCACGGCGGGGACCTGGCTGTGCTCGGGGCCCTCGGCGGCGGCGCGGAGGCCGAGGTCGAGGACGGCTTCGTAGCTGCCGCCCCAGCGTGGCCGCAGGGCCCACGCGTAGCCGTCCCAGGGCTCGGCATCGAACGGGTCGGCGGCTACGGCCCGGTCAAACCATAGCTGCTCGTCGCCCGTGCCTTGCCCCATCGAAACCCGGATCATCGCCGTCGCGGCCTGCGGCAGATCGGGGCGGGCTTGGTAGGCGGCTTTGAGGTCGACCGCTGCCCGTTCGAGAGACGCCTCGAAACCGCTCCAGCCTTCGTCGGTCACCGTGCTCGACCAACCGCTCCCCCGGTGCTCCCACGCCGCTTCCAGCGATAGAACGCCGCGGGCTAAATGACGTAGCCACGCCTTCTCGTCTTGGTCGGAAGCGTCTTCGGCGAAGGCTCTATACGCGGCTTCGACCTGTTCGAGGTTCGCCTCGTCTCGCAGGCGGAGGACCAGGTTCGACCACCAGTTTTCGAGATCGGGGGTGATCGACCCGGGGCTACGGCACCACGCGGCCAGATCGCGGTACAGCTCGTCGCGGAACTGGTTCAGGCTGGGCGTGCGGGCCCACGTGCCGTCTTCCGCCCAATTCACCAGCAGGCCGAGGTCGGCCACGATCAGGACCGCTTCGGGCGGATAGCCGGCCGCCCGCATGCTCCGGGCGCCGTGCATCTCGCGCTGCATGCGTGGCCCGATGCCGTCGCGGTGCAGGGCACCGGTGACCCCAAGTAATAGAGGGTCTTCGAACCCGGCGTCGAGAAGTTTTTTCGCCGCGGGGAGCGAGTCCTTCCGGTCGGGCCAATCCTCGGGACGGGGCCGGCCTAGATGCTGTGTGTGGGCCGCCCACTTGGCGGCGTCGCCCAGGATGCGGTTTACCTCGTCGACCGTTTCGGCGGGCAGGTCGCTCTGGGCGTGGTGATCGTCGAAGAAGCGGACCAACGCCTCGTTGAGCGCTCGGGCGTGGACCCTAGCTTGCTGCTTCGAGGCTTCGGGGTCGGCCGTGAGATTGATCGCCACCGCCGGCAAAGCCAAAACAATCATCGAAGCCACCGCCGCGTAAGCCCTACGTCTGAACATCTTGCGCCCCTATGTGGAAAGTAAACAGAAAGTCCCGGTTGGCTACAAAGTCAACATTGTAATCCCCCGCCGCTCTGCTTCGAGAAGATTAATGACAGAACCGCGTTATATATCCGTTATCTGCGGATGATAGAAGACCGGAAATGATTCTGCTTGTTCTCCGCTAACAGGCCCACAGGGATTTGAACCCCGACTAACTGGACCAGAACCAGTCGTGCTACCGTTACACCATGGGCCTTGGTGTGTATCACCGAACACTACGGCGACACAAAGAGATCGTCAAACATCGGATACAAGCTTGAAACCCGGTCACCAAATAACGCTTACTCGGCTGGTTCTAGGTCGTGCCGATAGACCCAATCGCCGGGATCGTAGTGCCAGAGTTCGGGGTACTCGCCGTCCCAGAGCTGATAGCCGAGCTTCTCGGCGACGCGGCGGGAGCGGTCGTTGGGCGGGGTGATGCAGGCCCAGAGCGTGCGGACCTCGGGGTGCTGCTGCTTGAGGCGGGTGTGGAGCCAGCCGAGGGCTTCGGTGCCGTAGCCTTGGTCCCAGTGGGCGACGCCGAAGAGGTAGGCAACCTCGGCGCGGTCGCCGAGGATGCTGGCTTCGACCTGGCCGACGCCACGGCCGGTGTCTTTTTCGAAGACGGCGAAGGTCCACCACGTCTCGCCCTCGCGGTGCGGGGGCGGGCCGGACTCTGCTTGGGCGAGGTCGTCGACGTTTTCGGGGTGTTGGCCGGGGATGTGTTCGTAGACGCGGCCGTCGACCATGGCTTCGGCGAGGTCGGCGGCGTGGCCGGCCCGGGCGGGTTCGTAGCGCAGGCGGTCGCTGAATTCGGTGGGGGTGTTGGTGGTCATGGCGAGCCTTGGGGTCGGTGGATCGCGGCGATGGCGGCGGCGCGGTCTTCGGCACCGAACACAGCCGAGCCCGCCACGATCAGGTCGATGCCGGCGGCGGCGACCTCGGCGGCGTTGCCCGGGCCGACGCCGCCGTCGATCTCGAAGCGGGTGTCGGCGGGCAACTTGGCCGATAGCTCTTGTATTTTAGCCAGTACTCCGGGGATGAACTTCTGTCCGCCGAAGCCGGGGTGGACGGACATGGCCAGGAACATCTCGACGTGGCCGATGAGATGCTGGACCGACGCGGCGGTGGTGGGGGGGTTGAAGCAGACGCCGGCGGTGCAGCCGGTTTTCTTGATCTGTTCGATGAGGTCGAACTCGTGGTGCTGCTTGCGGCCGGCGGTCGCCTCGATGTGAAACGTGATGTGATCGGCCCCGGCGTCGGCGAAGGGCTCGACGAACATCTCGGGGTTGGTCACCATCAGGTGGACGTCGAAATACGCGTCGGGGAAACGCTTGCGCAGCGAGGCCATGACCGGCGGGCCCATGGAGAGGTTGGGGACGAAGTGGCCGTCCATGATGTCGACGTGGATGCCGTGGGCGCCCTTGTCCAGGACGTCGGCCACGTCGTCGCCGAGGCGGGTGAAGTCGGCGGCGAGGATCGAGGGCAGCACGAGCGGCCGTTCCGGTTTTTCGGACAGGTTGATCATGTCGGCATCGTACCGCCTCGGCAGCGGGCCGACGGATGATTCCTCCGGGATTGTCTCTGCGGTCAGGTTTTGATCTTCAGCAGCACCACACCCGCCACGATCAGCGCAACGCCGAGGTACCGGCCCAGCGAAGAGGGGTCGCCGAAGAACACCACGCCGACGAGGAACGTCCCCGCCGCGCCAATGCCGGCCCAGACCGCGTATGCCGTGCCGAGCGGGATCGACTTCTGGGCCAGAAAAAGCAGCCCCCCGCTCATCGCCAGACAGCCCACCGCCATCGAGACGCCTGCCCACAGCCGCGTTGGCGTTTGGGCGAGCTTGAGACCCACGGGCCAGCCGATCTCGAACAGCCCCGCCAGCAACAACCACAGCCACGCGATCATGGCCACACCTTAACCCGTTGACGCATCGGCCGCGGGGAAGCGTCCGGCAACGCGATCAATATCGCGACTCACTCCGGTCCGCCTCGGCTTCGACCGGTTCGAGCTTCCACGAGCGGATGAAGTCGTAGTACGACGTGTTACGCGAGTCGTCACGCAGGTTGGCCTCGACGGGCGGCAACTCCCAGGTATAGATCTCGCACACCGCGTTGATAAACATCGGCAGGTCCATCGGCGAGGGGTCGAGCTCGGTCGAGGGTTCGACGGTGTGCATCAGCTGGCCGTCGACATAAAAGTGCATCGTGTTGGCGTCGACCCACCAGCAGGCGTACGTCCGGAACCGGTCGTAAGACTTGCCGCCGTCGGGCAGGTTGGACCCGCCGCCTTTCTTTAAGTTGACCGGCTCGTCGCCGCCCTCGGTGAAGTACTCGATGTGCGTATTCGACTTCATCTGCGTGGCGAAGCTCGGCCAACGGCCGGCGTTGCCCACGGCTTCCATCACGTCGAGTTCGGTGATCTTGAACGTCCGTTCGGGCTTCGGCCCGCGGTCGTTTTTCATCCAGAAGGTGGTGGACGTGCGTACGTTCGAGGTTTTGATGTGGGCTTCGTAGTAGCCGTAGTGGGCGGTCATCGATTTCGACTGGATCGCGCCGCAGCCGATGGTCCACTGCCCCTCGTCTCCCTGGGGCTCGTCGAGGATGTGGCTTCGGATCTGCAGCATGCCGTCTTTGACGCTGATTGACTCGGGCACGAACTTGCCCGGCACCCGGCCCTCCCAACCGGGGTAGTGGTCCAGCCACTTGTCGCGGTCGAGTTCGGTGCCGTCGAACTCGTCGCTGAGCGGCTCGTTCAGCACCCAGCGAAACCCTTCCGGAGCTGCGACCGGCGGCGGCGGAATCTCGGCTGCGGATGACGATGACGACGGCCCGACCGCGGCGCAGCCGGTGCCGAAATAGATAAACGCCAGAGACAAAGCGAAAAGAATTGGATACAGCATAAAAACCTCGGGGAAATGAAAAGGCGACTAGAAATCAGAAGCCGAAGCGGAGGCCGAGGCGGAGGAACGCCGCGTCGTCGAGCTCGCGCAGGTCGCCGTCGTCGAAACTGTTGAAGCCGGTGGTAAATTCCTGGTCGAACGCCCAGCCGCCCGAGACGGTCCAGGTCTGATCGGGCACCGGCGAGAAGCGGAGCCCCAACTCGGCGCGGTCCTGGCTGAAGAAGATGCGTTCATTCTCTTCGCCGTCGATGTGGAAGGCGCGGTTGGTCGCGCTGTAGCCGGCGAAGGCGGTGAGGCGGTCGTCGATCCGGTAGCTGATGTCGGCCCGCCCGCCGAGGGGCAGGGCGTACTGGATATCGAAAGTCCAGCGGTCGTCCGGCTGATAGAAGATGGTCGAGAAAGGCAGCCCCAGCGAATACCGCAGCTGAGGCGAGACAAAGACCGAGTACTGGATACCCGGCAGTGGTACGTCGGGCAGCACCGCCCGGCTGCCGTCGAAGTCGAGGATCAGCGTCAGGCGGGTCTGGCGGTCGAGCTGCTTGCTCGCCAGGACGCTGCCCAGGGTGTAGTAGCCGTCCTCGTCGCCGAAGGGTTGATCGCCGGCGAAACCGACGCCGCCGCTGACCGCAACGTTCCAGTCCCCGGTGATCTGGCCGAGGTTCTTGCCGACGGCGACCGCGGTGTTGGTGAGTTGGCCGGGCAGGAGCGGGTCGAGCGAATCGATCTCGATGTGGTCGAACAGCCAGCCGACCGTGAGCGACTGCGGGTCGTTCGCGTCGAAGCGGAACCGGCCGAGCGACACGCCGCGGGTGAGGTTGGTGTCGACGCCGACGGTTTCGGATTCGGTTTGGAGGCCTAGATAATAATTGATGCTGTTGACGGTCTGGCCGGGCTGCCAGGGGATGGCCATGAGGGCGCTGCCGACCTGGGCCCCGCTGTCCGCCGCGCCCAGCCAGAGGCACAGCGCAGCAACTGTCAGCATCACGGTGCGGAGGAAGGAGCATTGCGGCATTACGGTATGGTATCTCCGCAGCGGGGGTGGTGTTTTAGGGTTTCGCCGGTAGACTTGTATTTCGTTGGCTCGGGCGCGGGTTTGACTGCGGTTTTGCGGCGGACGGACCCGTTTTTGTGGGACAGACTGTTATGGGGAATCGCCGATGTTGAAGAACGGGATTTTCTTTAGGGCGGCGTTGGCCGTGGGACTATCGGCAGGGCTCGCGGGGTGCGGGGGCGAAGAACCCAAGCTCACCGCGGAAGAGGAGGCGCTGCTCGCCGAGTTCCGTCAGCAGCGGGACGCCGAGGCGCAACCCGCCGACGGCGAAGCACCCTACCCCGTTGCCGCAAGTCCGGCCGGGCCGGCCGGAGAGATCCCTTACGACTTCGAGCGGGCCAAGTCCTCGTCGAACCCCGCCGCCCAAGCTGCGTCCCCGCAGTCGCCTGCCGCGTCCGCTCCCGCGGCCAACGCCCCGACGGCGTCTCTCCCCGCCGTTAATCAACCCACCGTCTTCCGCAAACACGAGGTCACCGACCCGGGCATGAACGGTATCGTCGCCAGCAGCATGCTCTACCCCGAGACCTGGAAGGTCGAGGGCGGCATCACCCGCGGCTCGAACATGATGTGGTATAACCCACTGTTCCTCGACCTCAAGTTCACCGCCCCCGACGGCCGGCGGCTGCACTTTTTCCCCAGCATGTCATTCGAGTTCAGCGCCCAGGCCATGCAGCAGGGGGCCCAGCTCTTCCAGCCGATCAACGGCAGCCTCTACTATCCCCTGCCCGAAACGCCCGGCAGCTGGATCATGGAACTGATCCGTAACAACCCGGACCCCGAGATCAAGAACGTCCGCCTGATCTCCGAAGAGCCCGAGCCCAACATGACCCGACAGCTCCAGCAGCAGTCGGCCATGATGTACCAGTCCGCCCAGCAGCTGAACCAGACCGGAGCCCAGCTCGGGATGGGCACCGCCTTCGACACCCAAGCCACCGTCATTAAGCTGCATTACGACCACAACGGCACCGCGATCGAGCAGTCGATCCTGATGGCCTGGCAATACTTCGTTAACACCACCCAGGGCCAGCTCACCGGCGGCAAGTGGTCGATCTCGCTGATGGTCGGCCTCGGCGGGCCGGTGGGTTCGGACTACGGCAACGACCCCGAGCTGCTGACCATCCTGCAATCGGTCCGCGTTAACCCGAAGTGGCAGGCGGAGATGAGCAGGCACTGGCAGGAGGTTTCCCGCATCCAGCGGCGGGGCCAGGCCGACCGCGACCGCTCCTGGCGGGCGCATAACGCCAAGATGCAGCAGTACCGCGAAGACACCAACGCCATCGTCGCCGGCGGCTACGCCACCCGCAACGCGATGCGGGACGAGGGCTTCGCCAAGCAGATCGACGGCGTCCGCGAGGTCTCGGATTACAACCTCGGCGGCCAGACCGTGAAGATCCCTGACTACTACGACAACGTCCACACCGACGGCACCGGCCGGTACCTGCTCAGCAACGACCTCAACTACAACCCCAACCGTGACCTGAACCTGCCCGGCAACTGGACCCGGATCGAACCGGTCCGATGAAACGGCGCCGGGCCTCGCGCCGTGTCGGCCTTGGCGATATCCGAGTCTACGACCCTGCCGCTTTGACCTTGAAGTCGAGGAACAGGGTATCGACGATCCCCGCGGCGCCGATGCCGACGCCGCCCCTGCCGACGGCCGGGCCCTGGAGGCCGCCGATCTTGGTGTCGTTGACGAAGACCTCGGCGGTATCGCCGGATTCGACGATCCGCAGAGTGAGCACCGCGGGGCCGGCGGCCTGGCCGTCGTCGCGTTGGAGGTTGGCGCTCATGGCTTCGACGATGCCGTCGTTCGGCGTGCGGTGTAGCACCTGGACGCGACCGGCGGCGTTGACGACCAGCAGGAAATATTCCTTGGGGTTTTGTTCCAGCCCGTAGAGTAGGCCGGCCCGGCCGTCGCCCTGCAGCATGACGGTCTTGACCTCGATCGTCCGTCGGCCGAGCTCGTCCGGCGGTGATTCGACATAGAAGTAGGTGATCGGGTCGGGGTCGTCGGGGTTGATGAGGCGATAGCCGTTGCCGTCGGTCTCGCCGATCCACGGGCCGTCCGGGTCGGGGCCGTAGAGCAGAAAGGGGGCGAGCACGCCCAGCGACTTGGCCTCCGGCGGCGGGGCCTGCTCGGCCGCTAACGGCGTCGGCGCCGTATGTAGTGCCAAGACGAAGAGCGAAACCAACCCCGCTACCGCTATGTACTGTTTACCGCGTTGCCAACCCATGACCAACCCCATCTCTATTTCGTTCGGTATGACCAAGAAAAAAGCCGTAGCGGTCGCGCTACGGCCGAACTCTTCTCATATTAATTCTGCCACGCCGTAAGGCAAAGCTATTTATCGTCAAGCAACTCGACGCTGGCGAAGCTCTTGCCTTCGAGCATCTCGAGGCTTGCGCCGCCGCCGGTGCTGACGTGGCTGACGTCGTCGGCGAAGCCGAGCTGTTCGACGGCCGCGGCCGAGTCGCCGCCACCGATGATCGAGGTTGCGTCGCCGTCGGCGATCGCCTGGGCGACGGCCTTGGTGCCCGCGTCGAACGGCGGCATCTCGAACACGCCCATCGGGCCGTTCCACACGACGGTCTTGGCGTCGGCGACCAGGTCGGCGTAGAGCGCCGCGGTCTCGGGGCCGATATCGAGCCCTTCGAACCCGTCTGCGATCTCGCCCGCCTTGACGACCTGCTTGTTGCAGTCGCCCGAGAAGTCGTCGCCGCAGTGCGTGTCGATCGGCAGCACCAGCTTGTCGCCGCCCTTGAGGATCAGCGTCTTGGCGAGGTCGACCTTGTCTTTCTCGACCAGCGAGTCGCCGACCTGCCCGCCCTCGGCGAGGCTGAAGGTGTAAGCCATCGCCCCGCCGATCAGCACTTTGTCGCAGACCCCCAGCAGATTGTCGATCACGTTGATCTTGTCCGAGACCTTGGCTCCGCCGAGGATCGCGACGAACGGCCGCTGCGGGTTCGCCAACGTGTCGGCGAGGTATTTGATCTCTTTTTCGACGAGGAATCCGACGACCGCGGGCTTGCTGTCTTCTTTCATCTTTTTGGGCACGGCGTACATCGAGGCCTGCGTGCGGTGGCAGGTGCCGAAGGCGTTGTTGCAGTACACGTCGCCGAAGGCGGCGAGAGTGGTGTTGTAGGTCTCGTCGTCGCCCTTCTTTTCGCCAGAGTTAAACCGGACGTTTTCGAGGCAGACCACGTCGCCGGGCTTCATGTCGGCGACGAGTGCCGCGGCGTCTTCGCCGGCGGTGTCGTCGGCCAGCGCGACGGTCTTGCCCAGCAGCTCGCCGAGCTTGTCCGCCGCGGGTTTGAGGCTGAACGCGGGGTCGGGCTCGCCCTTAGGCCGGCCGAGGTGGGACATCACAATGACGCTGCCGCCGGCGTCGAGTACGTGCTGGATCGTGGGCAACGCCATGCGGACCCGCCGGTCGTCAGTAACGTTTTTGTCGTCGTCCAGCGGGACGTTGAAGTCGCAACGCATCAGCACTTTTTTGCCGGCGAGGTCGAGGTCGGCGATGGTTTTCTTAGCCATGGGGAGTTCTCTTGTAAAAGTTTGCGGTGTGTTCGGAAGGCGGACAATATAACAACGCCGGGGCGTCGACTCAGCAACGCCCCGGCGTGGGAAGCTGTTTGTTTGCCATTAAACGGTTACCAAGCGTGTCAGACGAAGATGCCGCCGTCGACATTTAGAGTTCCGCCGGTGACGAACGCGGCGTGAGGGCCGGCGAGATACGCGACGGCTTCGGCGACCTCTTCGGCTCGGCCGTAACGGCCCAGGGCCGCCATACTCTTCTGCGGCTCGGCCCCGGGGTTGTCGGTGTGGTCGGGGTTCATCTCCGTATCGATCGGTCCGGGCTGCACGCAGTTGACCGTGATGTGCCGCGGCCCCAGATCGCGGGCCAGCCCCCGCACCAGGCCCTGCACCGCCGACTTGCTCATCGCGTAGGCCGCGTGCCCGCCGAAGGGCACCCGCTCGCCCAGCACGCTGCCCGTAACGATCACTCGGCCGTGATCGCGGAGGCGTCTACCGGCTTCGAGCAGCACGGCGACCACGCCGCGGACGTTGATGTCCAGTGTCTTATCGAAATGGGCGAGGTCGGCCTGATCGATCGGG
Source organism: Planctomycetota bacterium (assembly GCA_038747275.1). Classification (GTDB taxonomy): domain Bacteria; phylum Planctomycetota; class Phycisphaerae; order Phycisphaerales; family Phycisphaeraceae; genus Algisphaera. Next base: position 53,366 of record JBCDJW010000003.1, read on the forward strand.
GCGACTTCGTAGATGCCGGCGTTGGCGAAAACGATATCGAGCTGGCCGTCGAACTTCTCGTCGAGCGTGGCGAACATCTTGGCGACCGCTTCCGGATCGGCGACGTCGGCCCCGACGGCAAAAGCGTGTCCGCCGGCGGCCGTGATCTCGGCGACGACCGCGTCGGCCCGGTCGCGGCTGCGGGCGTAGTTGACGGCGACGTGGGCCCCCTCGGCCGCGAGCCGCTTGGCGGTGGCGGCGCCGATTCCGCGGGATCCGCCGGTCACGAGAGTGTTCTTGCCTGCGAGAGTAGTCATATAGCGTTCCTTTTTATTTGGGGTTTACGTGGCGGGGCGTCGGAGCGGGCAAATAATAGAGTGAATACTCAATAAATCAAGGGCGGCTTTTTGATTTTTAGAGTTTTCGCTCTAAAATTTACCGATGCCGCGTGGACGCCCCCAAAAATTCGATGAGGAACAGGTGCTCGATACCGCCGCGGCGATGTTTCGCCGGGACGGCTACGACGCGGTCAGCGTCGCCGACCTCTGCCGGGAGACCGGCCTGGCGATGCAGAGCCTCTACCACCGCTTCGGCGACAAGGCGGGGGTCTACCGCGAGGCCCTTGAGCGTTTCGGCCGCACCGCCAACGACCCGCAGATCGCCGCCCTCGAATCGAGCGACGACCCGCTGGCCGCGGTCGAGGCGTTTGTCCGGCTGTGGAAGCGGCACGCCGGCGCGTCCCGCGATGACGGCTGCCTGTTTACCCAGGCCATGTCGCGTGGCGACCGCTCCGATCCCGAGGGCCCCGATGTCATCGCCCGCGCTTTCACCGGCCGTGTCCGCAAGGCGTTGAACACCACCCTCCGCCGCGCAGTCGCCGAGGGTCAGCTCCGGCCCGACTGCGACACGTCCGCGATCGCCGATACGCTGCTCACCCTCGCTTTCGGTGTCGCCGTGATCGGCCGCGGCGGCATGCCCGCGTCCATGATCGACCACGCCGTGGCCGCCGGCCTCGACCGCCTGCAGCAAGCCCGGGCCTAAACGGTCGAGCCGTCGGTAAGAACGCACAAATTGAAAAAGGCCGACTGTTACTCGCCTCGGTACCAGCAAACACTAACGCATACTTGCGGTCTAACGGCCAGACGTGTTTCGAGCCGATATGTATTTTCCGATGGCTTGTTGCCCCGATACGCGAACTCAGATAAGTTATTTCGAACTAAAAGCCGGGCGGAGGAGAGGAATTGTTGAATACCGCTTATGCCTTGGCCGCGGGGATCACCGGCTTGTGTTTGGCGCTGTTGATTGTGGCTGCAGACTACGCGTTGCTGCCTCCGGCGGAATCGATAATGCCATTGGGGGATAAAGCGGCCCACTTCGTTCTGGTGGGCGGCTTGGCGTTGTTGGCGAATTTAGCTTGGCCGAGCCGCGTGCTGCGGGTCGGGGTGTTGCGGTTGATGGTCGGCTCGATCGCGGTGGGGCTGCTCATCACCGCGGAAGAAGTCTCCCAGCACTGGCTGGTGCACCGCACATTTAGCTGGGCCGATTTAACGGCGAATTGGCTCGGGGTTGTGGCCGCCTCGCTGGTGGCCGAGCGCCTGATACGCCGCCGCTGCCGGATTAAAAATGCATCGTCGCGGGCACAAGCCGCTGCGACTACCCGGAGCTGATGTTGAGATTTCGGGCAGCGTCGATGTGACGTTTCCGATTCTTTACGGGCTAGTAGATTGCGTTGTAGTCACTGCCGTAGCTTGCAGAAGTAGCTGCGATTTTTCTGCATACAGATACCGATGCATAGCTTGCTATAAAGGTTTGTTATATCTGCCGATCACCAGACAGCATCATCTCGCCGCAATGCGCAATCGCGGGGGTTATTCCCAGCGGAAATCGCCGGGATCGCTTAGCCGGCTACGAATTTTTGGTCACTCGGCAGATAGCCGAATTGATCTTCTTCACCCACCGCGTCCCGCGAGCCAGCGGATGCCTTGGTGGATGAACCGGCGGACGTTAGCGTTCCCCAACGCTTCGCCGTCGTGGCCGGCGAGGTAGCAGAGGACGTTGGACTCGCCGAAAGTCCGGGTCCACGCCAACGGCTTGCAGCTCTTGGGGTGGTTGGTCGTGAGCAGGAGGTGGTTGCCGTCTTCCTCGCGGGCGTCGGGCATCTCGTAAGTTTCGTCGGTCATGGTCCAGTCGTCGAGGTCGGCGGTGACGGGGTGGCCGCGGTCGGCGACATGGGTCGTGACGGTCTCGTCGTGGTGGGGCTTGAGCCCGCGTTCGCGGAGGCCCGAGAGTTCGGTCCACATCGGCCATTGCGTCAAGGCGACGCAGCCGTGGTGCAGCAGGAAAACGCCCTGCCCCGGTCGGCCGAGCTTTTCCAGGCCGGTGAAAATATCGCGTTTGAACCACGGCAGCTCGCCGGCGGGGTCGTACTGATGAAAGTTGTAGAACAACACCACGTCGTAGTCGGCCGCGATCTTCCCGAAGTCGGCGGTGAAGTCTTCGAGGTTCTGGACGTAGGCGTCGATGTCCGGCATCGCCCGCAGCATGGCGTGGAACGCGGGCACATCGATCGGGTGGTCGCCGAGGATCACGGCGGTACGGATAGGGCTGTCAGTCATCGTTTCAGGATACCCGAGATTTTGAAAAGTTCGGCTTAACGCAAAGCGACCCGAAAGTTATCTGATCGGCGGGCGTCTAAACTGGTGAGATGTCTCAGCCATCGTCAACGAATTGGTCGGAACTGTACGCGAGTTTGAGCACGGAAATGATGCCGTGGGGGCCGCCGTTGGCGGACGGGCGGGTGATCGAGGTGGCGGAGATGTTCGGCGGGCCGTCGGGCGGCGGGGTCGATACCGAGGCGGTGTTCGGCGGGCCGATGGGGATCGGGTTCGAGGCGGAGTACGCGGCGATCCGCCAGCGTGTCGGCGTGATGCACCTGCCGCAGCGGGCGGTGATCCAGCTGACCAGGGCGGACGTGAAGGACTACCTGCACCGGCTGTGCACACAGGAGATCAACGGACTCGAGGGCGGTCAGAGCGTGCGGACGTATCAGCTCGACGAGAAGGGTCATATCGCGTCGGACATGATTGTGCACCACGGCGACGAATCGACGTGGCTGGAGATGGACGTGTTCGACCTGCCGTGGGTCAAGGACCTGATCGAGGCCCGGCTGTTTACCGAGGACGTGACGGCCGAGGACTGGACCGACAAGCGGACGTTCTTCTGGCTGCTCGGCCCGGCGGCGGCGCAGCTCCTCACGGCAACCGCGGGCGACGACCAAGCGGATCGGGTCGCCGCGATGAGCACGATGCCCGGGACACACCACGTCATCGATGTACCGACGGCCGACGGGCAGAGGCTGCCCTGCACGGCGTACCGGTGGGACCTGGGGAACGTACTGGGCGTGCGGCTGGCGGTGCCGAGCGAGCGGGCGGTGGAGGTGTTCGGCCGACTGCTGGTCGAGTCGGGCTTCGAAGCGGGGGCGGAGCCGGACGCGGCGTTGGCCGAGCGACGGCGGGCGTCGATGCGGGGGCGGCCGGTGGGTTGGTCGGCGTTCAACACAGTGCGGATCGAGGAGGGCGTGCCGTGGTACCACATCGACTTCGGGCGGGACTCGCTGCCCGCCGAGGTGCCGGGCGACCGCGGGATCGACGCGGCGGTGAGCTTCACGAAGGGGTGCTACCTGGGGCAAGAGGTCGTCGCACGTATGAAGAGCCTGGGCCACCCGAAAAAAGTGATCGTGGGCCTGCGGGTGACGGACGCCGACCCCGCGGCGGCGTTGGAGCTTCCGGGGGTGTCGGGGTCGCAGGTGTTTGAGGTGAACAAGAAGGACAAGGTCATCGGCGGGGTGACGAGCTCGACGGCGTCGCCGCTGCGGGGGCAGGCGGGGATCGGGCTGGCGGTCGTGCGCTGGGGCCGGCACCGGGCGGGGACGAAGGTGATGGTCCCGGCGGTGGGGGCGGCCGGCGCCGGGGGTGGAAAGCTGATCGAGGCGGAGGTGGTAAAGCTGGACGCGTTGGTGTCGGGGTGAGCTTGGTCTGATGAATAGGGGTAGGTGATCGGCGGGCGGCGGGTTAAAATATCAGGCCCTGATGATGTTCCCCTCGCACACGCAATCTTTGGTTTTGGGCTTCGGCCCGTGGTGGTCCTCGGCGATTTCGAGCGGCCTCGGAGTGAAGTGCGCTGTGATCGCTGGGGTCGGCGTAGTGGTTTTTGCGGTAGCGGTGCGGGCGGGTTGGCGGCTTCGGCCGTCGACACGAAGTGAGTCTTCGGCCCTGCAGCGGCTGCGGGGCGAGGGCGGCACGGCGACGATCGAGTTTCTCCTCGTGTTGTTTTCAGCGTTGGTCGTGTCGCTGCTGCTGTTGCAGACGGTGCTAGTGTTTTCGGGCAACCTGTTCGTGCACTACGCCGCGTTTGCGGCGACGCGGTCGGCGATCGTCAATATCCCCGACGGCCAGCCGGGCGGCGGCGGCTCAATCACGAAACCCAACGGAGAAAACGGCGAAGAAGAAGACTCCGCGTTCTCCCGGGCCGAGCGGTCGGCGGCGTTCGCCTTGGCCCCCGTCTCGGGCCGGCTGGCGGCGACCGCGGGCGATCCCGACGCCTTCGAGGCGGGCCTCGAATCGTTCTACCGCGCCTACGGCCAGGAACCGCCCGCGTGGGTCGGCAACCTCGCGGCTGAGCGATTGGCTTACGCATTAGAACACACCGACATCGATCTCTACGAGACGGGCGTGACCGAGTCGGGCGACGTTGGCCTGAACTTGGCTGAAGAAAACTCCGGCGAAGCAACCACCCTGACCTTCGGACCCAAAGACCCGGTCACCTTGGGCGTCCGCTACCGCCTGCACCTCTCGGTGCCTTGGGCGTCGCGGGTTTTTGCCGACGGGACCCACCTCACCGCGCTCGGCGATACGCCCTATGCCGACGTTTCGGCGACAAGCACGATGACGCTTGAGGGCCACGACGTGAACCTGCCCCCGCCGCCGGAGGTGACACGCGAGTGAGGATGAGACGGATCAACAATGCCGCTTTTTACCCGCAAGGCCGCGGCCACCGCAGCCGGGGCGCGATCATCGTGATCGTTTTGTTGGCGTTGGTGCTGTTGGCGTCGCTGGTGTTCTACATCTTCAACGTCGGCCGGCACGTGGCCGAGCGGGTCGAGTCGCAGAACGCGGCGGACAACGCGGCGCTGTCGGGCGGGCGTTGGATGGCGCGGTCGTTCAACACGGTGGCCATGAACAACGTGGAGATGACGCGGCTGATTACGTTGGCCGCGGTGCTCGACGCGGTGCCGCTGTCGATCGAACACACCCTCGAAGACCAGCAGGCGATCCTCGACGCCCTCGACCGCCAGGACGGCACCGGCTACGGCAGCGACGAATGGGTCGCCGACACCATTGCCAATATCGTTCGGCCCAACATCCAGCAGCAGGTCGACTACCTCCTGCCGCTCAACGACCTGTTCAACGAGAGCGGCTACGACGTCGCCCGCATGACGTTCTTCAAAGACAGCGACGGCACGCGGGGCGATCTCTGGCGGGCGTTCGAGGCGTTGGGGGCCAAGAACCGGGCGGTAATGGAAAGCCTCGGCGTATTGGCGCAGCAGAGCGCTTTCCGCGGCGCCCAGATCTCGCAGCAGGAGGCGGGGCTGTCCTCGGGCGGGCTGCTGCTTCCGTGGGTGCCGCAGGTGCCCTGGGAACTGAATAATTTCGATGACTTCGGCCCGGCGGTGTCCGATGGCCGGCTGCCCGACGGCCAAGACGACGCGGAGATCAGCCGCGGGCCGTTTGACGTATTGTTCGGCCAACGCGAGATCGGTCGGGCCGATACCGACTTCACCGAACTCGGCACCGATGGACGACACGGCGGAAACGCGCTGGGCTGGAACCCGCCGCCGAGCACGCAGGAGTTCGAAAGCGCCACGGTCGAAACCTACTTCACGACCGGTACCTATGACCGGATGCTTACGCAGATCCGCCGTCTGGGCGAAACCCCGCCTATCGATGCCGACGGCCGGCGACGTAGCCAGGACCGCTCTTTTTATCAAGCCCCGGCTCCCCCGGCGATCATCGACGATAGCGCCCCGCTTTCGCCCAGCCTCTGGGCCGACCGCGCAAGCTTCGCCGCCAACGCCAAGATTAACCGCGTCTTCCCGGGCACCGCGGCCTCGGGGCAGGCCGTTTTCGACCCGCTCTGGGTGATAAACGCCGACCGCGCGGTCGCGATCGCGGAAGCCGAGAACGGCCCGGCGATCGTCTACGGCCTCTACCTCACTCTCGAGTTCCGCCGTACCAAAACCTCGGCCACGTTCCCCGTCACCTTCAGCGAGCCGGAGCTGATCAACTGGGGACTCCACCGTTCGGAGCAGACGCCGATCATCCAGGCGGGCGACAGCGTGGCTGCGTTGCTATCCCCGGTGAGCGACCAGGTCTGGCGGGAAGAACTGCCGAGCACCGGCGACACCGGCTTCGGCGAAGGCGACGAGCAGTATCTCATCTACCAGATCTGGCTGGGTATCAACATCGGCGAGGAAGTGACGATCCGTAACCCGTTCAACATCGATACCGAAGAACGCACCGAGCTACCCGGCCCGATCAATTTCACCGTCGACGCGTTCGCCCCCGATCAGCCCGCTACCCGCGACGCCCTGCGGCTGTTGGGCGTCGCCCACCAGCCACGCGAAGCTTCTATTTGGTCGGAGCGGTTCGACGACGAACGGCCCGACACGACGATGGTCGCGCTCGCCCAGGCCGAGGTGTTTAACAACCATTCTTGGGACTTGTGGACCGCGATGTGGCACAGCCAGCTCACGCCGGTGTCGGGCCTGGAGGATTGGATCGAGACGCTCGAAGACCCGCAGGGCACCGAAGACATGCCCTGGCTCGAAGAGGCGGATGTCCAGTCGGTGACGGCGTATCTGCGGGCGTCGCTGCCGTTGATGGAACTGATGGCGGGGGGTGAGTGATGGCAAGCAATCAAAACGGAGCCCGTCTGTGTAATCCCCAAGCCGCTCGCGGCGGCTCGACCGTTTTCGCTTCCGGGGGCCGGGGGCGTTTCCGGGGGCGGGGGGGGGCGGTGATGGTGGAGGCGTTGTTGGTGTTGCCGCTGATTTTTGTGGTTTTAGCGTTGGTGATCTACTTCGGCTTCTCGTTCGAGCGGATGCAGAGGGGCATGATGATGGACCGCTACGAGTCGTGGCGGGGCGCGGCGAAGGCCCCGGGCCCAGCGGTCGACGCGGTGGAGGGCGCGAGCGTCCGCCCGATGCAGGAATTGTTCTTTGTCGGCGACGACCCGACGCTTCGGCTTGAGCCGTCGGACTTCTTCCCGGCCGAGCCGACCGAGAGCCTGGAGCGGGCGGCGGCCGTCGAGTCGGTGGGAGCCCTTGACCTCACCCAGCAGTACTTCAACGATTTCCCGCGCGGCCGATCGATGCGTTTCTTCGTGGGTTCACCGGCGAGCTCTCCTCTTTTGCAACGCCTGTTCCCCGGCGACATCTCCCACCGCCACACGGTCATGGACACCGACTGGCGTTTCGTGAACTTCGTCTTGGAAGACGGGCAGTGGTTCGACGTCGAGGACGGCGTGTACCTCGATATCCGCCAGGCACCCCGCGAAGTGACCGAGGGGCTCGACTTGGTGCCGACGCAGACGCCGTCACGCCCGGTGCGGGACGTTTTTTACACCGACTACGAACTCCGGCTGGAACCGCTGAGCAACGGCAACCCGATCGCCGAACGGCTGAAAGACTTCTATCTCGCCTACCCGCAGTACTGGGGGCCGCAGATCGATGAGCAATTCGAAGCCGGCCAGCCTTGGTGAGATGATTTTCGGTTTCGGTTGTTACGGCTGCCATTTCGTTGGGCTTAACGCACAACGAGCAGCACGGCGAACATGAATAGCCAGACGCCGTCGAGGAAGTGCCAGTACATCCCGACGAACTTCACCGGGGCGTAGTGTTCGTGGTCATATCGACCTTGGCCGGCTTTGTAGGTCGTCACGGCCAGCGGGATGATGCCGCCGAGTACGTGCAGCGCGTGGACGAGGACGAGGAAGAAGACGATGCCGTACATCGTGTTGTCGATGTCGCCCGCGTCGTGGGCCGAGAGCAGGCTGATCATGCAGGGCGTCTGCACGATGCAGAAGACTAGCGACAGGACGAGCGTGATAATCAACGCGCTGCGGAACTTGCGTTGGCGTTCGAGGCGGACGTTCTTGATCGCCAGGTGCATCGTCACGCTGGAGGCGAGGATGATGAGGGTGGAGATCACCAGCCCGAAGACCGGGAAGTCGAGCGTGCCGAAGGGCGGGGCGGTGGGCAGCTGTGCAATCCGCTCGGGATCGGTTGGATCGATGCGGGTGAGCGTTTTCGACCAGCGGACGAGAACGTAACCCAGCATCGACGCGAAAAACAGCATCGCCAGCGACGAGAGGAACAGATACATCCCCAACTCGCCGGTACCGCGGGGCACGCGGTGGCTGCCGGTGGTGCTCGAAAAGACCGTCGGCGGGTCTTTGGGCGGTTCGACGGGGGTTAGGGGCGGGGCATCACTCACGTCGCTGACTATAGGGCGGCTGCGAGATAAATTCTGGGGCAAACAGGGGTCGGCACATGGCCCCCGTTCGCGTTTTGGGACGGAAAACTACTGCCCGGAACCGCGGAGGGCGGCGGCTTCTTGATACCCGGCGTATTGGCCGGTATCCATCAACGAAAACGTGATAAACAGCGTCACGAACAGGAGCGAGACGACGAGGATGATGCCGTTCAGCGGGGCGTCCCAACGCAGGTGCATGAAGTACAGCCCGACCACCGCGGCCTTGACCAATGCGATCGCCATCGCAACGACGAGGTTCATCTCGTAGCCAAAGTCGAGCTTCGTCACCGCCACGGTGATGAACGTCAGGAACATCAGGACGAGGAAGATGCTGAACAAGAAGCCCAACGGCACCACGTGGTGGGCGTGATCGCCCCCGGAATGACCGTGGTGATCGTCGTCGTGGTGCGTATCGTGCTCGGGGTGGGCGGTTTCGGACATTTTTTTATCTTTAGCCCCGGGCTCTGCCCGGGGGTGGGTTTCAGGTTACGCCGGTCGCCCCCGGGAGGAGCCCGGGGCTAATGGGGTCAGTGGATCAGGTACAGCAGCGGGAACAGGAAAATCCAGATCAGGTCAACCAAGTGCCAGTAGAGGCCGACGAGGTCGACGGGGGTGTAGTACTCGGGGCTAAAGGCGGGGCCGCCGTAGCCGCTGAGGCCGGCAAAGTTCAGGCCGCCGCTGACCAGGGCCGCGACGATGCAGACGCCGATAGAGACCCACAGCCAGACCGGGAAGCCGACGAGCATACCAACGAACACCAGGAACGCAGCGACACCAACCGAGGCAACCGGGCCGACGAGGGCTTTGATGATCGGCCCGCCGGAGAGGTAGGTGACCCAGGCGATCAGACCCATGCCGATGAGCACGTGGATGCCGTGCAGGCCGGTCATCATGAAGTAGATCTGGAAGAAGATGTGGGTCGCGTTGGCTTGGAGCGGGGCGAGTTCGTCGAACTCGGGGTAGTGGCTGCCGTGGTGCTCGATCTGGCGGGCACCGATGCCGGTGGCGAAGGACTGGGGGCCGGTCGGGATGTCGACTCGGCCGTCGGCAAGGCTGTCGATCAGCCCGGCTTGGGCGTAGGCGGGGCGGACGATCGTAGAAACCTCGATGACCGGGGGAGCGGCCGGTGTCGACAGCGGCTCGGCCGTTGCCTCGGCGTATTTATCGCCGCCGTAGGAATCTTCTTTGTGGCCGTCGTCGTGATGTTCGGCGTTGTCGGCGTGGCTGTCCGCTTTGGCGTGGGCCTCGTCGACGTGGCCGTCTTTGCCGTGGTCATCGGCCTTGGCGTAACCGTCTTTTTCTTTGCCGTGGTCGCCTTCGTGATCCCCGTATTCGTCGCCGTGGCCGGCGGTTCCGTACTTTTTCTTTTGTTTCTTTTCGAGGTATTTCAGAGCGTGCTCCGCTCCGTCGGGGTTCATCAGCTCGCCGCCGGTTTGGTAGAAGCCGTTGATCCCGCCGACCCAGATGTCGTGCGAGTATTTGCCTTCGTACTCGATCGACTTAATGACCATGAAGCCGGCCCCGCCCAGCAGCGTGACGCAGAGCAGGGCGACGAGAAGCCGGGTCTGGCCGAGCTGCGAGGCGCGGACGCCCCAGGCCATCGTGAACGACGAAGCCAGCAGCACCGCCGTGTTGATCGCGCCCCACGTCGTGTCGAGGTACTGGTGGGCGAAGAGGAAGATCTCGGGGTGGTTACCGCGGTAGACCGAGTAGGCACAGAACAGGCCGCCGAACATCAGGATCTCGGTGGCGAGGAAGACCCACATGCCCAGCTTGTGCGACTCGAGCTGCTGCTCGGAGGTGTCGAAGTGGTGCGCCAGGTGGGCGGGGTGGTCGTGATCGTGGTGGTGTGCGTCGCTCATGGCGTGTAAGTGGCCGCAGAAGCGGCTCTGATGGACATACTCTCAAATTACCAGATCGGCTTCCCGGTTGTCGCGGCCGGGGTGCCGCAGGGATTCGTTTTTGTTGAAAGGAGCCCGCGGCGTTTCCGCCGGGGGCTCCGAGGGTTCGGGGTTTGGTTTTAGTGGTGGGCGTTGGGATCGGGGACGTAGCCCTCGATCTTGTTGTAGCTGTCGGTTTTCTCGTCGTACTCCCAGCCGTGGTAGTCGTAGGGGTCGACGCCTTCGGGCTCGTAGCCGTCGACGAAGTTGGCGTGCGGGGGCGGCGAGGGGGTGTGCCACTCGAGGCTGTTGGCGCCCCACGGGTTGGCCGGGGCCACCTGGGCGGGCTTGTCCCACTTATTGAGGCCGAGCGTGAAGATCGTGCCCATCATCCGGCCGATCGGCTTGCCGGCGAAGACCGAGTGCAGCCAGTTGAACAGCACGATGAACAGCCCGATGGTCAGCACGTACGAGCCGAGCGTCGAGAACAGGTGGTAGACGAAGTACTGCGGGTCGTAGTCGGCGTAGCGGCGGGGCATCCCGCGGGAGCCGGCGATGAACTGGATGAAGAACGTGGCGTTGAAGCCGACGAAGGTCATGATCGACCCGATGATGCCCCACTTCTCGCTGTACATCTTGCCGAACATCTTCGGCCACCAGTGATACATGCCCGCGAGGAAGGCGAACAGCGTCGAGCCGACCATCACGTAGTGGAAGTGGGCGACGACGAAGTAGGTGTCGTGGTAGTGGATGTCGGTCGACAGGGCGGCCAGCGGCAGGCCGGTGAGCCCGCCGATGGTGAACAGCCAGATGAAGCCCAGGGCGTAGAGCATGGGCGTGCTGAGGCGGATCCGGCCGCCGTACATCGTGGCGAGGTAGTTGAACACCTTGATCGCCGAGGGGATCGCGACGGACATGGTCAGCAGCGAGAACACCGAGTTCAGCAAGGCCGACTGGCCGGAGGTGAACATGTGGTGGCCCCAGACGATGAAGCCGAACAGGGCGATCGCCAGCGACGAAGCGGCAATGAACTTGTAGCCGAAGATGTGCTTACGGCTGTGGATCGTGATGACCTCGGAGATCACGCCCAGGGCGGGGAGGATCATGATGTACACGGCCGGGTGCGAATAGAACCAGAAGAAGTGCTGGTACAGCACCGGGTCGCCGCCCAGGCCGGGGTCGAAGATGCCGATGCCCAGCGTCCGCTCAGCCAGCAGCAGCAGCACGGTGATGGCGAGGACGGGCGTGGCGAGGATCTGGATGATCGAGGTCGCGTAGAGCGCCCACAGCACCAGCGGCAGCCGGCCCCAGCCCATGCCCTTGGGCCGGAGCATGTGGATCGTGGCGATGAAGTTGACGCCGGTGAGGATCGACGAGAAGCCGAGGATGAACACGCCCAGCGTGCCGAGGATGACGCCGCTGTTGGTGGTCGTCGAGTAGGGGGTGTAGAACGTCCAGCCGGTTTCGAGGCCTTTGGGGAAGAACCAGGGCATCTCCGAGTCCGGGATTCCGAAAAGCGTGCCGACCACGCCGCCGGCAAGGATCCAGACGAAGAAGATCGATCCGCCGATCCAGCAGTAGAGGCTGGTGAGGTTTAGCTTAGGGAAGGCGACGTCTTTGGCCCCGAGCATGATGGGCAGGACGAAGTTACCCAGGATCGCGGGGATCGCGGGGATGATAAACATAAACACCATCACCGCGCCGTGGATGGTGAAGAGCTGGTTGTAGAGCCGCCAGTTGGAGTTGAGCAGGGCGGTGTCGTTGCCGGCCCAGAACATGAGGGTTGCGCCGGGCAGGATGAGCTCGGTGCGCAGCGCGATCGCGAAGAAGCCGCCGATGAAGAAGGCGAACAGCACGCCGACCATGTACATCAGGCCGATGCGTTTGTGGTCGATGGTCAACGCCCAGGACAGGAAGCCCTTGCCGTGGGTGATGTAGTTGTCGCCGTGGTGCTCGGCTTCGACGCGTTCCTTTTCGGTAACGACGCTGCCGGGGGCGGGGTTGGGGATGACAGACATTGGTTTGTCCTCGGTCTTCTCTGCTACGCCGAGCGAATCATGCCGTCGGCGGGTTTTTGATCGAATAACTGGTCTGGAACTGGTGGTCTGGTCTGGTCGTAGACCGGTTGGGGTTTATCAGGCGGCGGTTTCGGGTTCTTCTTCGCCGCCTTCACCATCGGCGGGCAGGTCTTCGGTGCCGTCGTAGCCTTCGGGGAAGGCTTCGAGGTCTTGGCCTTGTGGGTAGGTGGTCGGGGCGTGGGTCTTCATGAACTCGACGAGGGCGTAGATGTCGCCGGCGTTGAGCTGGGTCTCGGGGTAGGCGCTCATGTTGCCCGCCGCCCAGCCCGCGGCCTTGCGGCGGTTGGGGTAGCGGATCGACTCGTTGATGTACTCGATGCCGACGACGTCGACGTCTTCGCCGACGGCCATGGCGTAGTTCTGCTTGCCGTAGAGGTTCTGCCAAGTTGGGCCGGTGCCGGCCGAGCCGTTGACCGAGTGGCACTGGTTGCAGCCGGCCTTGACGTAGATCTCGGCCCCGAGTTCGACGGGCGTCAGCCCGCCGGGGTTCCAGATGTTGATGTCGGCCAGCTTCTGCTCCCACTGGCTGGCGTGGACGACCACCGCGTAGGTGTTCATCTGCGAGTGGCCCTGGCCGCAGTACTCGGTGCAGTGCAGGCGGAGCGATTTCTCGGGGTTCTCGGCCGAGACGATCGTCGGGTCCGGCTCGAACCACATCTGGTTGAACCGGCCCGGCACGACGTCCTTCTTCGCCCGGAACGCGGGGATGTACAGGCTGTGCAGCACGTCCTTAGATTCGAGGATCAGCTTCGTCGGCCGGTCGGAAGGGATGTACAGGGTCTGGCTGGTCGCGCCGTTGGGGTAGTAGAAGTTCCAGCCCCACTTGTACGCCTCGGCCCGGATCTGGTAGGCGTTGCCCGCCCGCGGCGGCGTGGACATGTCGAGGTAGCCCGTGAAGCCCACGGCAAAAATAATTAGCACAATGATCACCGGCGGCAGGGTCCAGGCGATCTCGATCGGTGTCGAGTGCGTGATGCCCTCGCCGATCTCGCTCTTGTCTTTCTGACGGAACTTGACGGCGAAGACCACCATCAACGCCCCGATCAGGATCGTGAAGAAGTAGCACACGGCGATCACGAAGCCGTTGAGCACGTCGACGTTGTCTTCAAACCCGCCGGCGCCCTCGGGCATCCAGGGGGCGTTGAGCCATTTGAAGAATTCGGTGAGGAACGCGAGTGTCATAGTCAAACCTTAGTATTAATCCTAGTCGGCCTGCGGCCGTCTTCCCCCTTGGTTTCTGGCAAAAATCCTCAAAAATCTGCGGTTTTTTGTCCGCAAAGGCCGACTCCGCCGGCCCTCTTCCCCCGATTAAGCCCCCGTTTACCCCGCGGCCAATGCCTCGGCTTCCGATAACCGCCGGTTCCGCTTCTTCTCGAAGTAGAGCAGGCTGCTGATTACCGCGATGACCAGCACCAGCGTGAACGCTCCGCCGGCCTTCATCAAGGTCAGGGGGTTGATGATGAAGGCGTTGGCTGAGTCGTCGTAGCGGTAGCAGATCTGTAGCAGCACATCGAAGATCGAGCCTTGCTTGCCCTGGGCCGATTCGCCGAGGGCGAGGCGGAAGTCACGCTGGGGGAAGACGTGCCCGGGCAGGTAGCGGGTGATCGACGCTTCGGGGGAGGCGAAGACCAATACCGGGGCGTGGGTGAAGTCGTTGGTTTGGGGGATCGCGGCGTATTTGAAGCCCGCGGCGTCGGCGACGCGTTGGATGTCGATCTCGCGGCCGGTCAGGAAATGCCAGCCGTCGCGGGCCCCGGCGGCCAGGGGCGTTTCGCCTTGGGCATCGGTGTTGACACCGGCTTGGAAGCGGGCGAGGACTTGGTCCTGCTGCCGCTTGGCCGAGACGGGGTTGTCGTCGGGGTTGATGCTGATCGTCAGGATGGTGAACGATTCGCCGGGGACCCAGTCGCCCTCGGCGTCGGGGTTGATCGGCTGGCCGACCTCGTCGAAGGTGACGCCGTTGACTTCTTGGGTCGCCTTGATCATGCCGCTAATCACCAGCGGGCAGAGCAGGGGGCAGTCGAAGTAGGCGAATTCGATGAGGACGGGCTTGTCCTTGAAGAAGTAGTTGCCGAGGGTGACGGGCTGGCCGTTCTGGTCGACGAACTTGGCGTCGAGCGGCAGGAGGTTGCCGATCTTCTGCTCGACGGGGTCTTCGTAGATCGCCTGGGCCTCGGGGGGCAGGGGGGTGGCGGCGTTGCCGAGGGGGCTGGGCCCGACGCGGGATTGGCCGAAGGCCGGGGCTGCCGCGGTGCCGACTAAGAGCGCTAAACCACACAGGACCTTACGCACCGATCCGCCGAGCCAGCGGTGCGTCTGCGTTGAGCAGTTTTTCGGGTTGTGCGGTCGGGTCGGAAGCATGGTCTCAACGGCGTTTCGGGGCGTATCAATGGAGAACTAAGCTCCAAAGAAATTTTAGGCGGTGCCGGGCCGCGGGTTTTCAGTATTGCTCGGCGATGTTGCTCATGGCTTGTTCGATCGGAGTCATCTGGACCTGGCCGGTGACGTTGCCGTCGGCGTCGAGGACATCTTGGCTTCCGCTGCGCTCGAGCTCTTCGAGCTGTTCTTTTTCGAGGCGGGCGAGATCGATGTTGTCCATCCTTCGCCCGGTTTCGACGAAGGTGCGTTCGGCCCCGCGGGAGTACTGGGATTCCAGCTGCCGGTTCTGGAAGAAGAAGAAGCCGGCCTGGGCCGCGTAGACGATCACGACCATTAGCAGCACCGACACGACGAGCACGACGGAAATCACTTTGGCGTTGAGTTCGCGGGTGGTTGGGGGCATGGGGCGGGTTCCGGCGGCTGAGTTTCTTAGGACTTCCGGTTTTTTGGGCGCTTCCGGGGGCGGGGGTTAGTGCTTGAGGTAGAGCGGGGCCCAGGCGGAGGTGTCGAGGGCCAGCGACTCGTGCATCCGCGGGTCGCGGTGGGCGGTGAGGCTGACGCTCGAAGCCCGACGCAGGGCCTCGGCGAGCATGATGCAGATACAGAACACGACGCAGCCGATCTCGGGCAGGCCGAAGTAGATCTCGGGGCTCATCAGCGCGGGCATGGCGAGCCAGAAGATGTCGATGTAGCAGAGCGTCAGCATCCAGCAGGCCATGGTGAACAGCACGACGCGGTTGCGCTTGACGTGCCGGCTGAGCAGGATCGCGAACGGCAGCAGCAGGTGGCCGAAGAGCAGGGTCCAGCCGATGACCGACCAGCCCGAGCCGAACGACGGCGGGGCGTCTTGGACCGCGTTGGCCGAGACGGACGTGAACCCGCGGATCTCGAACCAGTAGGTCGTCTCGGGGAACGAGGCGTACCAGATCAGCATGAACTGGCTGTAGCCGACGTAGCCCCAGAAGAAGACGAAGGCGAAGAGCAGTTTGGCGAGGTCGTGGAGGTGTTCGGTGGTGACCGAGGGGAAGTAGCCGTAGCGTTGGCCGAGCATGATCGTGACGATCATGGTGCAGATCGCCGAGGTGAACGCCCCGGCGAAGAAGTACACGCCGAACATCGTGGAGTACCACACCGGGTCGAGCGACATCAAGAGGTCGAAGATGCCGAGCGTCAGCGTGAGCGCGAAGGTCGTCAGCGCCAGCGGGGCCCACCACTCACGCTTGTGGGTGTGGGCGACGTCGCCGTCGCGGTCCTGGGCGACGCTGCGTTTCCAGTAGAAGATGCCCAGGGCCGACCAAACGATCAGGTAGAAGATGATCCGGCCGACGAAGTACACGGGGGTGTACCACGAGCCCTTCTTGTAGACGTAGTAGGGCAGGGCGTGGTTGTGGTCGGGCCAGTGGTCGGCGGTGTGGGTCCAGGCGTGGTGGTCGCCGTGGTGACCGTCGGCGTGATGCCCGTCGCCGTGGCCATCACCGTGGTGGCTGTCTCCGTGATGACCTGCCCCGTGGGCGTCGGCGTGTTCGGCTTTGCCGTGGGCATCGCCTTGGTGCTCGTCATCGTGATGCGCTTCACTGTGATCTTTATCTTCGCCGTGATGGTCGTCGTGACCTTCGGACGGTGTCGCGGTGGACGCAGGGGCTGCGGCGGCCAGCCGCAGGAAGGGGATGTCCTTGGCCGGATGCTCGCCGTCGGCTTTCGACTTTTTGTTGTCGTCTTTTTCGTACTCGTCGCCGGGCAGAAGCGCGAGCTCGTTCTTATTGGCTTCTTTCTTACCGACATAGTGGGCGGTCTGGCCCTCGGCGTTGGTGCCGGTCCAGGGGTAGAGCGAGCCGTTGTTCAGCAGGACGGTGATCAGGATCGGGATCGAGAGGATGCCGATCGTCGGCATGTTCGCCGCCAGGTTCTCGGGGATCCGCCGGAAGACCACGCACCACCCCGCGCGGAAGACCGTGGTGACCATCACGAAGAACAGGCTGCCCAGCGTGATCGCCAACGCGAAGCAGAACGCGACCAGGTAAGCAAAAGCGAAGCGGTCCCAGGTGTGGGTCGAGAACGGCGTGGCGATAAGCGCGATAAGCAGGCCCGCCAGGCCCGCGATCAGCAGGTTGCGGCGCAGCGTCCACGACTTCTCGCCGAGTACGGCCTTGTCGACCTCTTGGAGTTCTTTGGGCGGGTGGGCGGACAAAGGGCGATGCTCCTCCGGGGCGGGGGTTAGTCCAAGTTCTCGGCGGGCTTCGGCAGCGTGTCCGAGGCCTCGGCGAGGCGGATGTTCTGTTCGGCGACGCGGTCGAGGGCGACCTGCGTGGCTTCGGTGTTCTGCGAGAGCTGCAACGCCCGGACGTAGGCGACGATCGCCCAGCGGTCTTCGACGGGGATGGCGTGGCCGTAGCCGGCCATGTTGCCCTTGCCGTGGGCGATGACGTTGTAGAGCTTGCCGTTGGGGTAAACGTCGGGGCCGAACTGCAGCGTGCCGTCGGGCTGGACGGCGTTGAGGTTGGCCGAGGGCACCCAGGCGGTTCCCCACGACAGCGTCGGGTCGCCTTGGGTCAGACCCATGGCGCGTTGGTTGACCGGGCCGTTGCCGTAGCCGGCCTTGCCGTGGCAGACGTAACAGAAGGTGTTGTATTTTTCTTGACCGCGGGCCAGGAAGAGATGGTCGACCTCGACGTCGTCGGGCATGCCGGTGACAAAGACCGGGGCGAACTCGCCGGCTTCGCGGCCGACGGTGTAGCCCTGTTCGTACTCGGCGTCGTCGCGGAGTTCGCCGCGGCGGATCGTACCGAGTACGTCGGGCCGCATGGCCCGGCCGTCGGCGAAGATCGGCGAGGCCGCCTGGGCCTTGAGCTTCGGCTGGTTGTCCATGTCCTGGAACAGGTGGATCCGCGGCTTCTCGTGCTTGACCTGCGTGTGCTTGGCGATGAGCACGATCGGCACCCACGAGCCGACCAACGCCAAAGTGCCGAGGGCGATCAGCACCATCGGGACGCGTTTGGGCAGGAAGAGTCGGAGGTCGGGCAGGTTCATGGTCGGTTCGGTTAGCCCCGGGCTCTGCCCGGGGGCGGGGTTTTGTTGCGTATGGCCGCCGGGCGGAGCCCGGGGCTTATTGGGTTATTCGTCGATCAGTTCGGTGGACATCGCCTTGTGCTCTTTGAGGAAGGCGTCGGTGCGTTGGGCGTCGAAGTTGCGGTCCTGGCTTTCGATGGCCAGGAAGAACCGGTCTTGCGTGGCCCGGCGGAAGTTTTTGGAATTAAACAGCGGGTGGTAGAGCAGCGGCAGCTTGTTGAGCAGGAACATCGCGAAGACCGCGGTGTAGGCGCTGAACATGATGGTGAGCTCGAAGATCACCGGGAAGTAGCCGGCGAAGGCGTTGAACGGCTTGCCGGAGATCAGGTAGTCGTAGGGCTCGAACGTGACCGGGACGATATCGGGTTCCTGATAGGTGCCCATGGTGTAGGTCGTCAGGAAGATGCCGGTGGCCATGCCGCAGAGGCCCATGCACAGGACCAGCCAAGGCAAGATGGTCTGCTTGACGCCCAGGGCGTCGTCGATGCCGTGGATGGGGAAGGGCGAGTGGACGTCCATCTTGCGGTAGCCGGCGTCGTAGGCGGCCTGGGTAGCAGCCATGACGTCGGTGACGTTGTCGAACTCGCCGATGATGCCGAAGACCTTGACGTCGTCGGCGGCCGCGGCCTCGGAGTCGAGGGCGTGGTCGATCGGCGTCGTTTGGGGGGCGTCGAGAACGGTCATTTTTTAGTGAGCCTCCTCTTTCGCGTGGTCGTCGTGATCGCCGTGGCCGTGGTCATCGTGATCGTCGTCGTGCGGGTGGGCGTGCGACGCGGGCATGACGGTCTTGACCTCGGCGATGGCGACGATCGGCAGGAACTTGAGGAACAAGAGGAAGTTCGTGAAGAACAGCCCGAAGCTGCCGACGAACATCCAGATGTCGACCCAGGTCGGCTTGAACATCGCCCAACTGCCGGGCAGGAAGTCGCGGGACAGCGACGAAACGGTGATGACGTAGCGTTCGAACCACATACCGATGTTGACCGCCATCGCGGCGATCATGATCGGCAGCCAGTGCCGACGGAACGGGCGGTACCACAGGATCTGCGGGATCACGCAGTTGAGGATGATCAGCGACCAGAAGCCGGGGGCCGAGCTGCCGACGGCGCGGTTGCGGAAGACGAACTGCTCGTAGTGGTGGCCCGAGTACCAGGCGACGAAGAACTCGAGGGCGTAGGCGTAGGTGCAGATCAGCCCGACGCCGAGCATGACCTTGCAGCAGTTGTCGATGTGGCGTTCCGTGATGATGTCCTTAAGGCCGAACCAGACGCGGCAGGGCACGGCGAGGGTGAGCACCATGGCGAAGCCGCCGTAGATGGCCCCGGCGACGAAGTAGGGCGGGAACACGGTGGTGTGCCAGCCGGGCATCTGGGCGATGGCGAAGTCGAAGGACACGACCGAGTGCACCGAGAGCACCAGCGGCGTACAGAGAGCGGCGAGCAGGATGTAGGCCCGCTCGAAGCGGTGCCAGTGGCGGGACGATCCGTTCCAGCCGAGCGAGGCGATGCCGTAGGCGATCTGGCTGATCTTGCCCTTGGCCCGGTCGCGGAGGGTGGCGATGTCGGGGACCATGCCGGTGTACCAGAACAGCATGGACACCGAGGCGTAGGTCGAGACCGCGAAGACGTCCCACAACAGCGGCGAGCGGAACTGCGGCCACATGGCCATCTGGTTGGGCAGGGGGAACAGCCAGTAGGCGAACCACGGCCGACCGATGTGGATACCGGGGAAGATGCCGGCGCAGATAACCGCAAAAATCGTCATCGCCTCGGCGAAGCGGTTGATGGCGCAGCGCCAGTTCTGGCGGAACAGGAAGAGGACCGCGGAGATCAGCGTGCCCGCGTGGCCGATGCCGACCCAGAACACGAAGTTGATGATCGGGAAGCCCCAGGCCACGGGCTGGTTGTTGCCCCAGACCCCGACGCCGGTGGCGAAGAGGTAGGCGATCGTGCCAAAGAACAGGCCCGCGCCGCTGACCGCGAAGCCGAAGCAGATTAGCCAGTAGAGGTGGGCCTTCTTCTCGGCGTTGATGGCGACCGCGTCGGTGACGCCCAGGAAGTCCTTGCCGCCCAGCACGAGCGGGGCGCGCTGGGTCGGGTCGTCGTGGGTGTTGTCCACGCGCTGGGGGATCAGGGTTCCGGGGGTCAGGGTTGCCATGGCTTGGTCAGGCTTTCACCGGGTTGCGGACCAGGCCCAGGTGCTGGGTCCGGGGCCGGGCGTTGAGTTCTTCGAGCAGCTTGTAAGCTCGCTTGTTCTTGTTCTGTAGTTGGGAGACCTTGGTGGTCGGGTCGTTGAGGTTGCCGAAGCTGATGGCCTCGGTCGCACACGCCGCGGCACAGGCCGTGACGATGTCGTGCTCTTTGACGTAGGGGTAGTCTTCGATGGCCGCCAGCTGCTTCTGCTTTTCGGGGCCTTCGGGCAGGGCTTCGACGGCGGTCTTGTGCTCGGCCCAGCGGGCCTTGGCCTCGATCTTGGCCCGGCTGATGCGCTGGGTGCAGTAGGTGCACTTCTCCATCACGCCGCGCATCCGCACGGTGACGTCGGGGTTGAAAACCATCCGGCGGATCTGGTCGATCACGGCATTCGGCTGGGTGTCGGGCATCTTCAGCCAGGGCTTGTTCGAGATGCCGCCGGGCTTGCCGGTGGTACGGAAGCTGCCGGAATCGAGCTTCGAGTGGTAGTCGAAGTAGTTGTACCGGCGGACCTTGTAGGGGCAGTTGTTGGAGCAGTACCGCGTGCCGATGCAGCGGTTATAGACCATGGTGTTGAGGCCTTCGGTGTCGTGCACCGTCGCGGCGACGGGGCAGACCTGCTCGCAGGGGGCGTTCTCGCAGTGCAGACACGACACGGGCAGGTGCACCGCGTCCATGACCTTGGCTTTTTTAGGGTCTTCGCCCTTGATCTTGAAGTTGCGCGTCGCGCCGGGCTTACCGCGGAAGTAGGTGTCGATCCGGCCCCAGTGCATCTCGCGGGACATCATGACCTGGTCTTTGCCGACGATCGGGATGTTATTCTCCGACTGACAGGCGATGACGCAGGCGCTGCAGCCCATGCAGGCGGTCAGGTCGATGGTCATGCCCCAGGCGTGCTTGTCGTTGAACTGGAGGGCGGGCTCCCAGTCCTCGATCAGCTCGGGGTCGAGCTCGCCGCGTTCGACCATCTCCTCGGCCCGCTTCTTGAGCTCGACGGCCCGCTCGGTGAAGTGGTCGACCATCGGCGGCTCGTAGAGCTGGAGGCTGAGGTCGCCGTGGGCGTCGTCGTTGGCGAAGGAGCGTTGGCCGGGCTTGAGCAGGTCTTTTTTGTACTGCTCGAGGCTGGCCTGCTTGATGATCTTGCCTTCGTCGCCGGGCTTTTTGCCGGTGCGTTTGTCGAGGCTCCAGGCGGCGGTCGCGTCGGTGCCGTCGCGGTCCTTGCCGCCGCTCTGCCAGTTCTTGTCGAGCTTGCTGGTGTCGATCAGGTGGTGGATCGCGGTGGTCGCCAGCGGGTGGGTCATCCCGGTCTTCCGCAGGCTGGCCGAGTAGACCGAGCCTTGGGTTGTCGTGCCGCGGAGTTTGTACGTGTTGAAGCCGACGCCCTGGCAGATCCGTCCGCCTTCGGTCCGGCCGAGGCCGAGGGTCAGGACGAGTACGCCGGGCGCTTGTCCGGGCGTGACCATCGCGGCGCACTCGAGCTTGCCTTCTTCGCCGTTGTCGAACTTGACGGTGATCTCGACGACGTCGCCGTTCTTGATGTCGTTTTCGACCGCGTCTTCGACGCTGATCCAGGCCGGGTTGTCCCAGGTGATCTTGGAGATGAGCTCGGGGATCTCTTGCAGCCAGCCGTTGTTGGCGTATCGGCCGTCGTAGGCCTTGGAGCACTGGCGGAACGACAGCTGCATATTGTCGGTTTCGACCGAGACGTTGGTGCCGCGGGCGGCCTTGGTTTTCTCGGCGGTGACCGGCCAGGCGGTGCCCGTCAGCAAGCCGTCGTGGACCGCGGCCCGCCACGCCTGCTCGGCCGAGGTGTCGATCGGCCCGCCGGGCCAGGCCGACGTCGCCACGTCATACTCACCGGCACCGATGAATTCGGTCCACGAACGCCGGACCAGGTCGTAGCCCTCGGTCGCTTCGTCGCCGCTGAGCATGGCCAAGAGTTCGATCGCCGACTTGCCGCCGAACAGCGGCAGGATGATCGGCTGCTGCAGGCAGAGCGTGCCGTCCCACGCCCGGCCGTCGCCCCAGCACTCGAGGTAGTGCGCCTCGTTGAGGTGCCAGTCGGACGCGACGGAAGTCTCGTTTACGTAGTGGGCGAGGTGGATGCGCGACTCGATGTTGTTCATCGCCTCGGCGAAGTTCAGGTCGGCCGGGGCGTCGAAAACGGGGTTGCCGCCGAGGATGAGCAGCGTGTCGACTTCGCCGTCGTTCATCTGCTGGGTCAGGCGGGCGATGCCGTCGATGTAGGGGCCGTTTTCGCCGGCGGGCTCTTCGGACAGCGAGACGGTCTTGCCGATGTTGCCCAGCGTGTCGTTGATCGACCACGCCAGAGCGTGGACCTCGGCGGGCTGGGCCTTGCCGACCGCGACGATCGACTTGCCCTCGCCCTTGTACTTCTTAAGGTCCTTGGCGAGGTTCTTGATGAAGTATTGCTCGGCGTCGGGCAGGCTGATGGTCGACTTGAAGCCCTTGACGCCGACCTTGATCGCCAGCGCTTCGAGCATGGTCGCGATGGTCGACGGCTTGACCTGGATGTGGACGTCCGCGCTGGCCGAGGTCTGTTCGAGCGAAGGTCCCGCGGCGTAGACCCGGCTCATCACACCTTCGTCGCAGCTGCGGCGGTTGCCCGACCAGCCGCGGGCGTGCTTGGCCCCGGCGGGGTGCTCGCCGAAGAAGTTGTTGTCGAACAGGCCGAACACCATCGCCTTAGAGGTGTCGTACTGGCAACGCAGCGGTTTGCCGAACGCTAGCTTGGAACCTTCGATCTCGCTGTCGCGGTGTAGCGGTTCCCAGGTGGTCCAGCTGGCGTTGGGGAACTTCTTGAGGAAGTTCTTCTTGGCGTCGGCGAAGGCCGGGCCGGAGTTCGCTTCGCTGAGAACGGCGATGCGGCGGTTCGGGTCGGCAGCGGCGAAAGCACTGGCGAACGATTCCCACGATGAACGTCGGCCGCGACGTTCTTGGCCGAGCCCGGTGTACTCGATCACCGACCGGCTGCGATCGGGATCGTACATGTCGAGGATGCTGGCGATCGTGAAAGCGTCGGCCGCGCCCATTTTGAACGTGCCCTCGGCGTGACGCTTGGGGTCGCCGACGATCGGGTGCAGCGGGTTGCCGCCGACGTTGATGGGTCGGCCGTCGAAGCTGGTGACGAATACGCCGTGGGCCACGCCGCCTCGCTGCGTCATCGACGCATACATCTCCGGGACGCCGGGGAGCGTGCCTTCCGGTCGGCTGTTGTAGGCGACGACTTTTTCTTTGGGCCAACGCCGGCAACCGGTCAGCGACAGGCCCGCCAACGCCATCGACGCGCCCGCAAGTTTCATGAACTTGCGCCGCGACATGTTCAGCAGTTCGTCGGGGTCGTAGCCAGGGAACTCCTGCTCGATCTTCTCCAGGAGCTCGGGGCTCTGGGAATACTCGTCGAGGCTGCGCCAGTACATCTGGCCCTGCAGTTCGTCGGTTTCGTTGTCGAGTTCGAGGAGTTCGTTCATCGGTGGCAAGTGGAGCAAGCCTGCATGTAGGCGGCGTTGTGGACGTTGTACTGTTCTTTGACACGGAGGCCGACGAGCAGCTGGGCGGCGTCGACGTCGCCGGCTTCGATCGTTCCGGCTTTGATGGCTTCGATGACCTCCGGGTCATCCAGCGGGGTCCAGGCGAGGTTGGTCACCTCGCTCGGTGGCCGAAGGTGTTTCTCGGGGGCTCGGTGGCATTCGATGCACCAGCCCATCGATAGGTTCTCGGCCTGGTAGACGCCTTCTTCGCCCATGCGGTCGACCCGGCCGTGGCAGGAGACGCAGGACACGCCCTTGGTGACGTGGGCTTGGTGGTTGAAGTAGGCGTAGTCGGCGATGTCGTGGACCTTGATCCATTCGACCGGCGTGCCCTGGTCGGGGTTGCGGGGGTTGGGCTTGTCCTCGGCACCCGGGTCGTTGGTCGGGTAGCCGGTGGCCGCGTCGAGGTAGGGCAGGTACGCCCGGTGCAGCGGCTCGAGCTTGGGGCTCTTCTTTTTGACGCCCGCGCCGTCGCCGGGGTTGTGGCAGGTGATGCAGGTCTCGACGGGGGGGATGGCGGCGAACGCGGCGTTGTTCACCGACGTATGGCAGTAGGTGCAGTCCATGCCGAGCTGGCCGACGTGGAGTTCGTGGCTGTAGGGGATGGGCTGCTTTGGCTGGTAGTTTTTGTTGAGCGTGTTGGGGTTTAAGCCGAGGCCGACGACCGTCGGCACGTAGAGGCCGCCGCCCATCGCGCCGAGCAGCATTAGCGGGAGTAAATAGTTCGCCCAACGTGGGAACACGAAGCGGGCAATAGGTTGGTCTTGATCAGTCACGTTTTGGATTGCCTGGCCAATGATTCTGTCAACGCGTTCGGGAGGTGAGCGACCCTATTTCTAGGCTCACACCCTGCCGTCGACTACCCATCGACGACACGACCTCCCGCGGCTTGGTTGACCCCCTGCAACGACGCCAGAATAACGACATCTATCGGCGATGACAAAGCCGAAACATGCGTCCGAAAATAAGTTTTCAAATTGATACCGGGTCGCAATTATCCGGCCGGTATCAAGGGGTTTATGGGCCCTCGGGTCAGGCCCCAAGCGTCGCCATTTTCTGCAATACTGTAAGGGGTTTTGCTTCTTATCCGCCGTCGGCTTCAGGCTGAATTTGCGGGTGCGGTTGGACGGGCCAGAATCAGCAACATCATCATTAATGCCCCGGGCCAGATCGCCGGCGTGGCCGAGCCCGCCAGCAGGCATGCCGCGAGCGACAAAACCACCCCGAAGGCCAGGACCATCCAGACCGAAGTCACTCCCCGCAGATAGCTGTCCCCGTGGCTTTCGCGAAGCGGGTCTCGATCCGAATTCTCGGCATCTTCAGCTCCACCCCACCTGCCGGCAAAGAAGCCGCCGTACATCCCCAAAGTGGCCGGCACCGCCAAGAGTAGCCACAGAAAAGGGGCTATAAGCCAATGTTTTTCATTTAATTGCGTATATTCCGCCTGCGGAATAACCGCTACCATTCCTACCGCGGCGAATAAGGTCAAAAAGATCCACCTCTGTCGCGCACGCCGAAAAACACCGGTACTGCTGGAGATATTAAGCATTTGAGTAATTTAATACCTGCGCTGCAAAATCAGCCGCTAAATCGCCTAAAAAATTTATTATTTATAAATCGATTTAAAACATTAATTTAAATTGATTAAATCTGTCTTTGTAGACATAATCAATAGTGTTTTCAGGGTTATGCCTAGGGTTGATCAAAAGTGGTTTTGTTTATGATTTTTGTAGTAGGGATTTTAATACTGCCCCCGGAAGGCGGCGAGTTGGGTTTCGACTCACTCGTCGCTTTTTTATTTGCGTGGATTAATTGAACGCCGCCGAGAAATCCTTGCGGAGGGTATTATTTACCGCTTATGAATCGCGTAAACGGACTTCTATCGCTCAGCGGCATGTTTATTTTCGTGTTTGCTGTGGGCTTGGTTGGCTGCAGTGCAGGCCAGCAAACCGGAGTGCGTACCCCTGAAATCGTTAAAACAGAAGACGCCACAGACGCTGTCGATGACTCGGCGACACCGCCCCAGCCCACGGAACAAGCGTCGGCTGGTCCTGAGTCCAACGCCGAACCGGTTACCCCCGTTGAGGCGATGGTCGGCCAGATCGCCGGCCGGCCGATCTTCGCCCACCACGTGCTGGAAGACCTCAACGAACAACTCGCAAGCCTCGGCCGACGCCTGCCCCCGACCGCGTTTCGTCAGCAGGCAGGGACGTTGATCCGTGAACAAGTCGGCGCTTTGATCCAAAACGCTCTCGTTGAAGATGAAGCCGAGCGCAACCTCGGCGAAAGAGAACGGCTCTGGCTCGAGGGCGTTGTTGCCAGCCAGCGTGAGAGCTTTCTTCGCCTCTACGGCCAGGGTTCGCTCGCCCTCGCCGAACGCCGCATCGTCGAGGTCACCGGCCAGACGCTGCAGCAAAATCTGCGTGATATCCGCACCCGGGCCCTGCTCAGCACTTACTTCGACCGCAATCTCCGGCCCCTGATCAACGTCACCCGCCGCGACATCGAACGCTTCTACCGCGACAACGACGCGACTTTTAACCCGCCGACCAAGCGCGAGATCCAGCTGATCTACGTGTCCGACGAGTCCGCCGCTTCCGAATTGGTGCAACGGCTCGACGCGGGCGAGCCCTTCGCCGAGCTCGCCGCCAGCGAGGCCAACGGCTATGCCGGCAAGGCCACGCCGATCGCCCTCGAATCAAACGACACGATGTTCGGCCCGAACGTCGACCCCGCCGTGATGGGGCTCGCCCAAGGGGAATGGGCGGGCCCGTTGCCCAACCGCGGCCAGCAGTGGTTTGTGTTCGTTGAAAAGCTCGAACAGCCCGAGCAGCGGTCGCTGTTTGATGCCCAGGTCGATATCGAGCGCGCTCTGCGTGCCCAGCAGGAACGCGAGCTACAGATCGAGCTGGGCGAAAGGCTGCGCCGCGACGCGAGCTTCACCGACGAGGGGCGGATGACCCGGGCCGTCTTGGACATCGCGGTCGCTCGCTACAGCACCCCTTAAGGTGTTCGCCGCTCCAACGGTCGACAGCCTCTCCGCGTCCATGATGCAACGCCTCGCCGAGCTCTTCGTCAAACCGCTGCGTGGGGTCAACCGCCGACGCGGACGCCACGGCGAACGCCTCGCCGCCCGACACCTCAAGAAAAACGGCTACCGCATCCTCGCCCGCAACGTCCGCAACCGCTATGGTGAGCTCGACCTGATCGCGTTGGCTCCGGACCAGAAGACTATCGTGGCTGTCGAGGTCAAGGCCGGCGGCAACAACCCCGCGTACCCGCCCGAGTTGCACGTCACGCCCGCCAAGCAGCGAAAGATCGTCGCGTTGACCGCGCAGCTCGCGCGTCGCTATCGGCTGACCCAAAGCCCCTTCCGCTTCGACGTCATCGCCGTCGAGTTTCCCGACTCGGGCGACCCGCTAATCCGCCACCACGTCAGTGCGTTTGAAGCAAACTTCTGAGACGAACCCCAAGCAAACCCGCTATCGTCCCCGCATGATCGATCTACGAACCGTCATCGGCCTCGGCGTTGCGGGCAACTTCACCGGCCACCTCGAGCAGGCTGGCGAAGCCTCTGATTTCGTCGGCGTCAAAGCCGAGGCCGGCGCGCCCAAGGGCGTTTTCCCGTTCTACGTTCCCGCGATTAATCGTGCTGACGCCGAACACTTCTTGCACACGTACCCGCTCTCGGCCGAGATCATTGACCATCCGGGTAATATCGCCGGCCGGCCCGCGAACCTACAGATCGAGCCAGAGCTCGCGCTGCTCTGCGACCTTTACTACGACCCGTCGAACCGCGTCGCCGAGGTCCGACCAACGCACGTCGCGGCGTATAACGACTGCTCCACCCGTCGACCCGATGCGACCAAGATCAGCCAGAAGAAGAACTGGGGCACCAACACCAAGGGCCTCGCTTCCGATCAGTGGCTGCCGCTCGACTCGTTCGACGAGCAGAGCCTGCTGCAGAACTTCCGCCTGGCGTGTTACCTGCTCCGCGACGGCGAGCTCTTGACCTACGGCGAAGACTCGCCCGTTGCCGGCCCCGACGGCTACGGCTACATGTACCAACAACTCCTCGACTGGCTCGTCGACCGCCTCAACGAACAAAAAGACCATGGCCCACTCGAAGATCTCACGCACTGGCTGAACGTCGCCGGCCGGCCGAGCCGCGCTGTCATAAGTATCGGCGCAACCCGTTACACCGAACTTGGCGAGACGACCTACCTCCAGCCGGGTGATGAGTCGATCGTGATTGCTTACGACCACCGCCTACACAGCCCGGCTGGGATCGAAGCCGACCTGCTCCACAACGACCTACCGCTCCGCAAAGCCCCGACGTGTTCGCTGCTGCGGCAGCGGGTCGTCGCATGCAATGATTAGCAGCGATCAATTGCCCGAGTGGGTGTCGAGGTGGCCGAAGAGTTTGGTTAGTTTCGTATGGTGCTCGGCGGGTAGCGGGTCGGCGTTGATGGAGTTGAGGTTGGCTTCGAGGTGGTCGGTGTTGCCGGTGCCGAAGAGGACGACGTCGAGAGGCCGGGCTCGTGGGCGGAGAAGCGGTAGCCGGCGTCGGTGACGTCGCCCAGAAAACCCAGCGGATCGTCGCGGTCGATATCTTGCGGATCGACGTGGCCGGCGTCGATCAGTTCGTCGACGACTTCGCGTAAGCGATCGGGTCGGGTCAGGGTTTGTCGGACGGCGAACATGCCGAGGGTGCCGACGTTTTGTTTCATCGTTTGCGGGAAAACGACTCGACGGGCCGAGGGGTTGAGCGGGTTGAAGCCGACCATGACAACGTCGAAGACGTCGGTTTCGAGTACTCGCTCTAGGGAGCGGTGTCCCCGGTCGGATTCGAACATCTCGCTGACCGCGAGGTGGCGGAGCTTGCCTTGGGTCTTAGCGCGTTCGAGGGCCGGGACGACTTCTTGCAAGGCGTGGTCGCAGTGTTCGGGGTTGAGGCCGTGCAGGTGATAGATGTCGACGCAGTCTAGCCGGAGGCGTTCGAGGCTGGCTTCGAGCATGGCGACGTATTCGGGGCCGGAGAGCAGCGGACCGTTTTGGACGACGCTGCATTTGGAAGAGACAACAACGCGGTCGCGGGTGGCGGCGTCGAGTTCCTGTAACGCCCGGCCGACGACGGTCTCGGTCTGGTACCACGTGGCGGTGTCGAGCAGCGTGACGCCGCGATCGATAGCTTGGTGGATGATGCCGACGGCGTGGTCTTCGCCCAGGTTTTGGCGCATGCCGAGTTGCGAGTGTCCGCCGCAGCCGAGCCCGGCGATCGAGACTTCGAGGCCGGTCCGGCCGAGGGTGGTGGTTTTCATGGGGAGTGTTTTATGGTTCGTCTTCGGTGAGTTTGTCGTGGAGCACGCGGCGGAAGACGTCGAGCGGCGGAGGTTGTTTGGTCCAAAGCTCGAACTGGGCGGCGCCCTGGCGGACGAACATCTCGGCACCGTTGATCGTGAGACAGCCGGCGGCCTTGGCCTCGCGGAGCAGGACGGTTTCGAGGGGGTTGTAGATCGTGTCGAAGACGACGACGCCCGGGCCGAGGACGGATTGTTTGTCTGCGGATAGGGGGGTGGCGTCGGTCTGGGGGAACATGCCCAAAGGGGTGCAGTTGATGAGGATGTCGTACGACGTCTGGCCGAGCTCGTCCATCGGCTTGGCGTTGGCGTCGAACTGCGAAGCGAGTGCCTCGGCTTTGTCGAGGGTGCGGTTGTAGACGGTGACGTTGCAGCCGTATTGGGTAAACGCCGCGACGGCGGCGCGGGCGGCGCCGCCCGCGCCGAGGATGCCGAGGGTTTTGCCCGCTAAATCTTCGCGCGTAATCGATAACGCATCGCACACTGCGTCGAGCAGGGCGGCGTAGTCGGTGTTGCTGGCGTACAGAGAACCGTCGTCGCGTTTGGTGAGCGTGTTGGCGGCGCCGATGGTCGCGGCGAGCGGCTCGATCTCGCCGCCTTGCTCTTCGACAAAACGCAGCAGGTTTTCTTTGTGCGGGATGGTGACCGACGCCCCGCGGAAGTGCAGCGGCTCATAGTCGAGCCAGCTTAGCACCGTGGCTTTGAAGTGTTCGTACTCCGGGGGGATCGGCATCGGCAGGTAGACGCCGTTGTAATCGGTTTGGTCGAAGCCGGCGTTGTGGAAGGCGGGCGACATCGAGTGGCCGACGGGGTAGCCGATGACGCCGTAGACGGCGGTGTTTTCACGGACCGCGTCCCAGCGGTAGAGGTCTTTCAGGTCGTCGATCGTCGGCTGGCCGGGCGCGGTGCCGCGGGCCGGGTCAAGGGCGGCGAACGTGAGCAGCGCCCCGAATTTTTTGGCCAGCACTCGCGACGGCAGCCCCTCGTCGCCCATGCACAACGCGATCGTCGGCTTGAGCTTACGCCGAAGGATCTCGAACGCTTCGAGGTTGTCACGCAGCGAACGCGCCCGCCAGGCGAGCTTGATCACGCGGCACGCCTCGGCCTCGGCCATCGCCATCAGCCGGCGGTCGAGGTCGGGCGGTTGGGTGACGAAGTCGTGCGACGAGAGGATCAGCCCGGTGGTGACATCGGGGCGGGGTTGGCCGACGTGGTCGACGAGGGCTTCGATCTTCTGGCGAAACTCGCCGGAGGATTGGTAGGCCTTGAGCTCGACGTCGAGGTAAGCAGGCCCCTCGGCCTGTTCGATAATGGCGAGGCGGTCGGCTTCGTCGCCGTCGTAGTCGCCGCCTTCCCAGACCGGCCGACAGGTCACGACGCACGGAAGCGGCGACTCGGCGACGAGTTGCTTGAGCTCGGCGAAGTCATGTTCTTCCGGAAGCGACGGCAAGAAGGTGTCGACGCGGTACTCGACGATGTCGGCACCTTTAGCAGCAGCCCGGGCGGCATCGGCCAGGGCGGTGGGGCGGTCGTGGACGGTGATGGGGACGGCGAGCAGGGTCATCGCCGCACAGAATAGCGGTTGCCCCCGGAAACGCCCCCCCGGAAGCGGAAAGCAGGCAAGGGCTGAGTTTACTTAGGCGGCGGCTGAGCCGAAGCGGCCCAGGCGTTTAGCCCGTTTGGCGTAGCGGGCCGAGTCTTGGGCTTTGCCGAGTCGGGCGAGCTTGAGTTGTTTAGCGCGGACCCGACCGATGAGTTGTCCGAGGCGTTCGGGGATCGGCTTGGGCTGGCCGTCTGTTGGCGTGGAAGGGTTCATGTCGTCCTCTCTGTGTTGCGACGCGGTGCAGGCTTTTGTTTTGTTTAAAGATAGGAACAGGAGAAATGATTTTGGTGTGTGGATTTGGATAATTCGCAAATTCGTGGCGGGTGAACACCGGTCTCGTGGATCGTGGGTTGTTTTAACTTCGTTTGCGGCTTGTTATGTGTTCCCGCCGCCAACGGCGGGGCTAAATTTGCGGGCGGGCTTGGTGTGATTCGCTACGGGTGGTGAGGTTGGTTACGCTCCGGTGCCGGCCGACGGGCCGTGGTTTCTGAGCTTTCGATCTGGAGAACGTCCGATGCCTCGACTTCATCCGCTTCATGCCGTTCGTTACGCATCTGACGATGGTCTGGATTCGGTATCTTTCGATCTTTCTTCGAAGATTGCGCCGCCGTACGACGTGTTGGACGAGGGTCCGAAGGCGGCGTTGTTGGAAAAAGACGGGGACAATATCGTGGCGGTCGACCTGCCGGTGACGCCGCCGAAGACGGTCGGGCCGGACGAGGCCTACGCCGCGGCGGGCGAGCTCTACCGGCGGTGGCTGAGCGACGGGGTGCTGACCCGCGACGATCGGCCGGGCGTGGTGGTCTACGAGCAGGCCTACGAACTAGAGGGTCAAACCGTCCGGCGGCGTGGTTTATTCGCGGGGCTCGGCGTCGAAGAGTTCAATCAGCCGAACGGCATCTTCCGCCACGAGATGACCATCGCCGGCGGCATCGGCGACCGCACCAAACTGATGGAGGCGACCAAGGCCCAGCTTTCGCCGATCTTTGGCATCTACCCCGACCCCCGGAAGCAGGCCGTGGCGATCTTGAACGAGGTCTGCGAGTCGCGCGAGCCCGACTACCACGGCACCACGGCCAACGACGGCGTCGCCCACCGCTGCTGGGCTGTCCACGACGAGGCGACCCTCGCCACGCTGTCCGAGTTCTTTGCCCAGACCGAAGTCTTCATCGCGGACGGCCACCACCGCTACACGACCGCGTTGCAGTTTTCCAAAGAGTACCCCGAGCTGCCCGGGGCGGGGAGTTGTCTGTTCGTGCTGGTCGCGGCGGAGGACCCGGGGATGATCGTGCTGCCGACGCACCGGGTGGTTTGCGGGCTGCAGGAGTTCGTGTGGTCGGAGCTGGAAGCGGTTCTCAAAGCAGACGGCCGGTGCACACTTGGCGGCGATCCGTCGACGGCGCGGTTCGGGCTGTACGACCCGGTGAGCGGGAATACGATTGGGCTGGACACGACTGACGACGTACTGGCCGAGGCATTTGGCGACAAGCCGGAGGTGTGGCGGTCGCTGGACGTGGCGGTGCTGCACGAGTGGCTGATCCAGCGGGTGTTGCGGCCGAACTTCGGCGGGGCGAACGATGGGGGTATCGGCTTTAAGTACACGGCCGACGTGGAGGAGATGATGCGGCTGGCGGCTGAGCCCGACCCGGCCGGGGCGCGGATCGGGGTAGTGATGCGCGGCACGCCGCTCGAAAGCGTCATGGCCGTGTCGCGGGCCGATGAGGTGATGCCGCCAAAAAGTACCTACTTTTACCCCAAGCTTGCGACCGGGCTGGTGATCAGCCCGCTGGATTGACGCCAAGAGTAAACACGGGGGGTTGGGTGCCCCCGGGCGGTGCTTCGCAAAAATGTGAAACCCGCGCGATCCGGGACCGAACGGCTGGCGTAGCAGATAGGCACCTATCTCTATGACCACGCTTAACTTCCCCCAGCTTGCCACGTTAGCGACACGTGAAGCGGTACAATCCCGCTCGATGTCCGGCGAAACCGATGAATCTACGCCTGCAGATGTGCCTGTCGCGCTCGAAGACCTGAGCGACGAGCAGTTGCTGGGCACATATCGGGAGGGCCGGCTCGACGCGTTCGAAGCGTTAGTCCGCCGTTATCGGCCGGAGCTTCTCCACTTCCTGATCCGATTCGCCGGCAACCGGGCGGCGGGCGAGGACCTGTTCCAGGAGACTTTTCTCCAGGTTCACATCTCGGCCGACACGTTCGACACCTCGAAGCGGTTTAAGCCCTGGCTTTTCACGATCGGCGCGAACAAGGCCAGGGACTTACTTCGTAAGAAGAAGCGGCAGAAGACCGTGCCGCTCTCGGCGTTAGTCGATAATAAACAGGAAGATGGCCCGGCGTTCATCGACCTCATGGAGGCCGACCTGCCCCTGCCGACCGACCTCGTGCAGGACGGAGAGACCGCCGAGCTGGTCAAAGAAGTCGTCGATTCGCTGCCGACTCACTTAAAGGAAGTGTTGCTCCTGGCCTACTTCAACCAGTTCGCCTACAAGGAAATCGCCGAGATGCTCAGCATCCCGCTCGGCACCGTAAAGAGCCGGCTGCACGCCGCGGTGGGCACCTTCGCCCAGCTCTGGAAAGCCAAGTACCCCGGGCCGAACCCGGTGGGTTAAAACAATTCGTTCGTAAAACATCGAACCCTTACCCCTGATTCTCCGCTGTTATGTCCGACCCGTACCTCCCCGAATCCGCTGAAAACGATGTCGCCCTCTCGCCCGAGGACGCGGCGGTGCTGGACGCGGTGTTGGGTGCCCGGGCGGCGGGCAGCGACACCGGGCCGATGCCCGCGGGATCGGCCGAGCGGGCGGGTAAGGTCCGAGGCGTTTTGGCTCTACTCGATGCGGTCCCCTCGGAATCGGCTGATGACGACGGCGAAGCGTTGGTTCAAGCCACGCTGGCCCGCGTGGCGGCACAGCGTGAGGCGGATCGGCCCGTTGAGGTGACACCGCTTTGCGAAGACGACGGCCGAGCGCTCGACGCGGTGCTGGCCAACGGCGGACAGCCCGGTCCCCGGCCGGCCGGCCTGGGCGAACGCCCGGAGCGGGTCGCCGAGGTGCTCTCGCTGCTCGGCCAGCTTGTTCATAACGAGACAGCTGATCGCGACGAGCGGGCCGACGAAGACCTCGTCCAGCGGACCGTCACCGCGGCCGACGAGGCCCGGCAGCGCGAGCGGTTCGCCCAGCAGATCGAGATGTTCGCCCAGCCCCCGCGGACCTTCGGCGTCGGCCTCCGGCAGATCGTCGCGGCGGCGGCGGTCTTCTTGCTGGGCATCTCCGTCCTCATGCCGACGATCGACCGCCAACGCCAGGCCCAGCAGCAGGCCGCTTGCAGCTACAACCTCAGCATCGCCGGCCGGCAGATCAACCAGTACGCCCTCGACCACGCCGGCATGCTCCCCCGCGGGCCCGTTGGTGAATCGTGGATCAAGACCGGCCAACCCGACGCCGTCGACGCCGACGGCCGTTACCAGTCCAACTCCGCCCACCTGTACATCTTGATCCGCGAGGCCTACGTCGCGCCGTCGCGGCTGGCGTGTGCGTCGAACGACCGGGCGGTGGCCTCGATGCCCGGCAGCGGTCAACGCGACTGGGCTTCGCCGCAGGCGATCTCCTACAGCTACCAGAACCAGCACGGTGTGGCCCCGATCCGTGTGGATCTCAGCTCGCCCCGCCTCGCCGTCTTGGCCGACAAGAACCCGCTGTTCGTCGTCCGCAACGGCAAGGTGGTCCACGACCGTAACGTCAAGCGCGACGCCACCACCACCCTGCATGACGGCAAGGGCCAGAACGTCCTCACCCTCGACGGCGGGGTGAGCTGGACCGTCGCCCCCCGCATCGGCGACGACAACATCTGGCAGATCCGCGGCTACGCCGGCGGCTACGTCGGCAACGAAGTCCCCGCCGACACGTACCGCGACAGCTTCTTGGTCCCCTGATGTTTTTGGATTGATGGTTCTGATTCCTCAGTAGCTGGAATCCAGAAACCATGAACGCCCGGTGTCATCTCAATGGATGCAAAACGTACCGTATCTATGCATTGACCACTTTTCAGAGGTATTCGATAGACGGTGGCAGAAAATTCACGGCCGTTTAGCGATTCACTTACTTCCGCGTTGACGCCATCAACCTTTTACCAACAAGATTCGCCGAGGTCGATTACGCCAGTTAAACCAAAAGTTTCGGGTTGTAAAGAAGTACCTACGAATATCCACTTTTCTGCAGGCATGAATCAGTCCAGCCCGACGGTGCGGTGGGCGTCTTCAAGCGAAGTGTCGCCGTCGAGAACGCGTTCGATGGCGTGTTCTTGGAGCGTCTTGAAGTCGGTGTCGGCGAGGGCGTTGCGGAGGTCAACGAGGTTGGGTTTGTTGAGGATGACGTCGCGGAGGGCGTCGGTGGCTTGGAGCAGTTCGAAGATGCCGACGCGGCCGGCGTAGCCGGTGTTGAAGCACTCGAGGCAACCGCTGGGCGAGTAGATAGTGATGTCGTCGTCGGCGGTTTTCTTCAGCCGTTTGAGGTCTTGCTCGGTGGGCTTGGTCGGTTTCTTGCAGCTGCGGCACAGCCGGCGGACCAGGCGTTGAGCGAGGACGACGTTGAGCGTCGAGGCAATCAGGTACGGCTCGACGCCGAGGTCGAGCAGGCGGAGCACGGTGCTGATGGTGTCGTTGGAGTGGACGGTGGAGAGCACGAGGTGGCCGGTGGTGGCGGCTTGCATGGAGGTGACGGCGGTGTCCTGGTCGCGGATCTCGCCGAGGACGATCACGTCGGGGTCTTGGCGGAGGCAGGTGCGTAAGAGGTTGCCGAAGGTGTGGCCCTCGTCGGTGTCGACGGGGATCTGGGTGACGTGGTCGATCTCGTATTCGATCGGGTCTTCGATGGTGATGACGTTGCGGACGCCGGCGTCGATCTGGCGGAGCACGGCGTAGAGGGTGGTCGTCTTGCCGCTGCCGGTGGGGCCGCAGACGAGGACCGTGCCGGTGGACTGCTGGCTGGTGGAGGCCAGCTTGTCCTGGATGTACTGCGGCATGTTCAGGTCGGCGAGTTGCTGCGGGGCGTGGGCGGGGTCGAGCACGCGGATGACCATCTTTTGGCCGTACATCGCCGGGGCGAAGCTGACGCGGTAGTCGATGGTTCGGCCGGGCACGGCCAGCGAGAAGTGGCCTTCTTGGATGATCGACTTGCGGGTGATGTCGATGTCGCAGAGCACCTTGATGAGCGAGATCAAGCGTTTGTTCTGCTCTGCGGTCAGCCGGCAGACCTCGAGCATTGCGCCGTCGACGCGGATGCGGACGAGCGAGTCGTACTGCTTGGGTTCGAGGTGGATGTCGCTGGCCCCCGAGCGGAGGGCGCCGAGGGTGACGAACTGCAGGTGGCCGAGCGATTCGGTGGAATCGGAGAGGGCGGCGCCGGCCTCGTGGACGACCTGCCCGCGTGAGTTGAGCAGCGACATCGACTCGATGCCGAAGCCGGGGTCCCGGCCCATGCGGGCCATGTCGCCGATGCTCTTGAGCACGTCGCCGGGCTGCGGCTGGGCGACCTCGGGCAGGGTGGGGGAGGACGGGTTGTACGAAGCAGACCCTTCGATTGGGATCGCGTCTTCGTCGTCGTCGACCAGCGTGGCGACGTCGTAGATCGGTTCATCGTCGTCGTCGGCCAGCCCGATGTCGTCGGTACCGCCGGCTTTGCTGGCGGCGGGCACGGGGTCGGGGACAGTGGCGTCTTTGGGGTACTCGGCCAGCGGGATCGCTTTGGCGGACTCAGGGGTCAGGAAGAAGCGGACATAGGTCCGGCCGACCTGGAAGACGCCGCGGTCGACGAGTTTGACGGCCTCGATCGGTTTGCCCGCGACGAGGGTGCCGTTGCGCGACTTGAGGTCGTGCACGAGGTAGCTGCCCTTGTAGAGCACGACCTCGCAGTGCCGACGGCTGATGAGTTTGTCGCCTAGCAGCGTGGCGTCGCAGCCCTCGTCTCGTCCGAAGACAAAGCGGACCCCGTTAAACGAGACGCGGTGGGTACGGTGGGGAGAAATGAGTTCGAGTACCGGCATAAGAACAAGCAATTTATCGGCACGAGGCCGCTGCCGCCAGCACCCGTCGCGATTTGTACAGCGATTCGCAGGTCTGAGAGCCTGCCGCAGCGTTTGACGAGCTTAGAATATTTAAATGGATGTGATTTACCTGGACAACAACGCGACGACGCGGCCGCTGCCCGGGGTGACCGAAGCGGTCGCCGAGGCGCACGAAGAACTGTGGGCCAACCCGTCGAGCGTGCACCGGTTCGGGCAGGCCGTGCGGCAGCGGATGGAGCTGGCCCGGGCGTCGACGGCGAAGCTGATCGGGGCCCGGCCGAGGGAGTTGGTGCTGGCGTCCGGCGGGACGGAGGCGAACAACCTCGCGATCTGGGGGACACTGGGCGAAGACTTTTCGGCGGCCACGTTCATCACGACTAAGACCGAGCACGCTGCGGTGCGCGAGCTGGCCGAGAACGTCGAGAAGCGGGGCGGGAGGGTGGTTTGGCTGCCAATACTCGAAGGCGGTCGGGTCGATCTCGGGGCGTTGGCCGAGTTACTCGACGAAGCTTCACGGGAATCACAAATCGTTTTGCTTAGCGTGATGTGGGCGAACAACGAGACGGGGGTGGTACAGCCGATCGAAGAGATCGCCGGGGCGATGACCGAGGCGCGAGAGGCGGCGCGGCAGGCGGGGCGGGCGGTGAAGTTTGTTTTTCATACCGACGCGACGCAGGCGGTAGGCAAGCTGCCGGTGGACGTGAAGTTTTCCGGGGGGGCGTGCGTTGACCTGCTTACGTTTGCGGCGCACAAGTTTCATGGGCCTAAAGGAGTCGGAGCGTTGTGGCTGCGCCGGGGCGTGCGGGTTCGGCCGCAGCAGCTCGGCGGGCCGCAGGAGACCGAGCGGCGGGGCGGCACGGAGAACGTGCCGGGCGTGATCGGCATGGGCGTCGCCGCCGAGGCCGCGGCCGAGTTCGTCAACAACAACGAGGAGATCGCGTGGCTACGCGGCTTGCGTGATCGCTTGGAAGAACGGGTTAAAGCGGGCTTGCCCGAAGGCGTAGACCTGTCGGTCAACAGCGGCGGCGAGGAGCGGTTGTGGAACACGACAAATCTCGGCTTCCGCGGCCTTGAAGCTGAGGCGATCTTATTGGGGCTGAGCGAGCGGGGCGTGTGCGCCTCTGCGGGGGCGGCGTGTTCGAGCGGCAGCCTCGAGCCGTCGCCGGTGCTGCGGGCGATGGGCGTCGAAGAAGCGGTGGCCCACGGGTCGATCCGGCTGTCGCTCAGCCGGTTTACCACCGAAGCAGAGATCGACCGGGCGGCGGAGGTTGTCGCGGAGGTGGTAGGACGGCTATCGCGGGTGATGCCGATGGGCGGTGTCTGAACAAAAACGGGGTGTTTGCCCGCTTGTTTTTCTTAGACTTACGTCACAGAATAGGGTTTCACCTAATCGCAAAGGTTCGGCCTGATGCAGTTGATGTCTTGGATGATTGGTCGTCTGGGGAGCCGGTTCGGCTTGATGTTCGAGCCGTACGAACGTCGGGTGATGCACTCGGCGTTAGGGAGGTTTCTCGACCGGCCGATGGACCTGGCGGTGGGCCTGATCGAGCCGGACGGCCGAGAGCGGGTGCTGCCGTTCACATGTGACAACGACCGAGACGGCATCGACCAGTTCGCCAACTGCGAGCAGTTCGACCGGATCAACTCGATCACCTTCCGCGGCTTCAGCGAGCGCTACGGCATGCGCTTCGAGCTCAACGTCCACAGCGTTTTCTACCCGCAGAACGAACGGCTGTGCACGATGCCCGCTTTCTACCTGGAGATGCGGGTCAGCCCGCTGCGGCGATTCCGGTTGATGGGTAGAGTTGGCGATGCGCCGGACAAGGTCAAGTTGTTCATCCGGCTGCGTCGTCCCGATACGGAGATCAAAGCGTCGGGCGACACGATCGGTCTGTCGTACGACATCCCGCTCCAGCCGAGCGACCCGTGGGAGCCACCTCGGCCGTTCGCCGAGCGGATTGCGCAGGGCCCGGTGGTGTCGGCCCGCGAGAAGATCGTTTCGCTTAATCCGAATTGTGCCGTGACGCCCGACGGTCAGGGGTTGAGTTTGGAACTCCCCGTGACGCGTTCGGGCTCGGGTTTCAAGTGGCGGCTGGTGTGGGCTTCGCACGTCGCCGAGCCGGTGCTCGACGTGAAGCGGGATGGCCAAGCGTATCCCGCGGCGTTGCGTTACACGCGGCACTGGGCGGATGTTGACGAAGTTGCAGAAGAAGCGGTGAAGACGCGCGACGAACGTCTGGCGTTGTCCCGCCGATTCGAGAAGCTTCTGGGCCAAGCGCCCCTCGACGAAGCGCAGCGGCACCTCACCAACCAGTCGTTTCAGAACTTCATCGGCAATACGTTTTGGTGCCAAACCGTCCCGCCTGCGGAAGAGTCTTCGGAGACATCGGCCGGAGGTGAACGCTCGGCCGAGCCGATTGAGTGGTTTAGCGTCTGGGACGGCTCGCCGATGTACCACTCCCCCCTCGACGTGGAATACAACAACGCGTTGTTCTACCTGACGCTCTGGCCGCGGCTGTTGAAGGTGCAGCTGCGTCAGTGGGCCGAGCGGGCGGTGACGCACGACAAGTCGGGCGGCTTGGTTATGCCGCACGACCTGGGCCACGCCATGAAGGCCCTGGGCAACGCCTACGACCACCCGATGCCGGTGGAGGAGAACGCTAACTTCCTACTCTTGCTCGAGACCTACGCCCGTTGGACCGGCGACACCCACGTCACCACGGCCTATCTCGACCTCGCCAAGAAGCTGACCCAGTACTTGGTTTGGACGGACCGCGACGCGTCGGGCTTCCCGACCGAGGGCGTGGCCAACGCGATGGTCGACGCCGGGGCGGCGATGCAGTACGCCCGCAAGCAGACCTACCTCGCCGTGAAGCGGGCCGCTGCGCTGCGGGCCGCGGCCGGCATGTTCCGCCGCACCGGCCAGGGCGACTTCGCCCGTCAGTGCGAGCAGCTCGTCGAACGCGACACCCGCAAGATCGAAGACGCCGCCTGGCTGGGCGATCACTACGCCGTGGCCGTCGATAAGTCTGCCGCCGAGCTCAACGACCCGGTCACCGGCGAGCCGCTCGATGTCGACGAACTACCCGGCTGGGACGCCTACTCGATCTACACCGCCAACGGCCTGCTCCTGCCCGAGCTCATCGGCCAGCCCCCGCTGCTCGACCGCGAACGCCTCACCCAGGACGTCTACCGCAGCAACCGCGAGTGCAACGGCCGATACGGCGACGGCCACTCCTCCCTCGAACCCAACAACCCCCGCATCTCCCAGAACGTCTGGCGTGACCTCCTCGCCCGCTACCTCCACCTCGGCGGCGAGTCGTCCGCCCAGCAGTACTGGGACCTGCAGGTCATGAGCAACACCCACGCCCAGTCGCTCGGCTACACCGACACCTACATCCAGAACCGCCTGCACAACTACCCCCGCGGCGTCGTCACGATGGGCTACTTCCTCGCCTCGCCCCGATTGATGATCGACCGCCTCGCCCCCGGAGCGGTCGGTACCTACATCACCGTCGACCCCGACCGCGAGATGCCTCAGCGCTGGCCGTTGCTGCCGCTGGCCGACTGGCAGGCCGGCAAGATCCCCGTCTGCGTCGTCAACGGCGACGGCCGGGTGACCATCGAAGCGCCGACCGACCCCGTTGTGATCCAAGGCCTCGACAGCGGTTCGGAAACTTCGATCTCGAGCATCGAGCTGATCGGCTGATCTAACGCGATTGCTCTGGATTCCCGCGGGCGGCGGGATATGATTGTTGGAACATGCAATCGTCCAGGCAAGCCAATTTGTTGAAATCGTTGCTCGCCTTTTCCTTGGCGTTGCTATCCGCGTGTGCTGCGCCGGTCCAGGTCTCGACGTTCGATTCCCACGGCCGACCCGACCTCACGCCGCACTACGAGTACCGACCGGCCGACCTGGTCGACCGCCTCGATCCGCCCGAACTGATCGAAACGCTGAGGGAAGCTCGACGGGTCGAAGACGTGCTGCCCGACCTCGCGGCGGAGCGTTACCTCGCCGCGGCCGAGCTGGCCTACGGCCTGATTATCGACCCCGCGACAAGCGACTACGATCGGGCGTTGATCGTCGCCGAGGTGTACAACCGCGCGGTGGCGGGCTACATCCGCACCTCGCCGCCCAGCCGCTTCGACACGCGGGTTGCGATTGACGTCGCCGCCGACGGGGTTTGGCCCGACCCCGAGTATTTCAACACGTACACGCCCGCCGCCGACGTCCGGATCGAAGGCCTACGCGAGCACCACGTCCAACGCGGCATCGGCGCCCCGCTGATCGCCTCGCGTGACGCCGCACAGCGCGACGAAATCGAAGCCCTCTACCCGCCCGAGGGGATCGTTTGGCCCGCCACCGCGCTGCTGCTTTTCGACCGGCCCGATAAGCCCCGGCTACTTTTACTCGACCCCCGGAAGACCGCGACCATCAAACTCAGCGATTCGTCTTACGCAGGCAACGAAATCACCGCTGAGCCCTTCACCCGGCGTGAGATCGAAGTACCCCTGGCGGCCGACTTCTCCGCCCCCTACGCCCAGCTGCTCTCCCGGACCCAGGAGCTCGCCTCGCTCGGCTTCGCCGGCATGCTCGACCCCTCGGCCAGCGAAGACCGCCTGGGCGTCTACCTCCTCGAGCCCTACGACCCCGACAAGACCCCGCTGCTCATGGTCCACGGCCTGATGTCCACGCCGCTGACCTGGATCGAGCTCACCAACGAGATCCAGGCCGACCCCGAGCTCCGCGAGAAGTACCAGGTCTGGCACTTCCTCTACCCCACCGCGACCTGCCCGTACTACTCCGCCTTCTACCTGCGGACCAAGCTCGACGAGACCCGCCGGCTCCTCGACCCCGAGCTCGACGACTTCGCCACCAACGACATCGTCGTCGTCGGCCACTCGATGGGCGGCATCCTCACCCGCACCCTCGTCTCCGATACCGGCCGAGACGCGTGGAACGTCGCCTTCACCGTCGGGCCCGACGAACTCGAAGGCGCCCCCAACGCCATAGACTTCCTCAAAAGCGTCTACATCTACGAACGCCGGCCCTACGTCCGCCGGGTCGTCTTCGTCGCCACGCCTCACCGCGGCTCGGACTTCGCCAACAATCTCGTCGGCGCCTTCGGCCGCTCGCTCGTCCGCCTGCCCCGGCAGTGCATCGATCTCACCGTCGCCATCGCCCAAGCCAACCGCGACCGCCTCCAGCCCGGCTACGGCCCCTGGCTGCTCAACGGCCCGCCGTCGTCTATCGATATCCTCCGCCCCGAGTCCCCCGCCTCAGCCGCCGCCGACCTCATCCCGATCGCCGACGAAGTGACCTACCACTCGATCATCGGCACCCGCGAACTGATCAACGACCCCGACGACGCGCCCGAAACCTCCGACGGCATCGTCGCCTACTGGTCGTCCCACCTCGACGGCGCCGCCAGCGAAAAACTCGTCCC
The DNA here is from genome assembly GCA_038747275.1 of Planctomycetota bacterium. Lineage (GTDB taxonomy): Bacteria > Planctomycetota > Phycisphaerae > Phycisphaerales > Phycisphaeraceae > Algisphaera. Next base: position 95,567 of record JBCDJW010000003.1, read on the forward strand.
CGCCCCCCACAACGCCCACGACCACCCCGACGCGATCGCGGAGATTAAACGCATCCTCCACGAGCACGCTTTCGAGGTACCGGCTGCGGCTGTTTCTGTTGCCATTCGCAAGTAATGATCTACTCGTCGATCCCCAGATCGCTCTTGGTAAACAACGACTCAAACGCAAACCCTGCTTCTTCGATTGCTTCGCGGGCACCTTCTTGACGGTCGATGACGACGACGATCTTGGCGACCTCGGCTTTCATCTCATCACGCAATAACTTGGCGGCTTCGATGGACTGGCCGCCGGAGGTGGCGATGTCTTCGGTGATGAGGACGCGGTCGCCTTCGTCGAGTTTGCCTTCGAACTGCTTGGCGGTGCCGTAGTCTTTCTTGGCGTTGCGGATGAGGACCATGGGCTTGCCGGTGGCCATGGCGGCGGCGGTGACCAGCGGGATCCCGCCGAGCTCGGGGCCCGCCAGGCGGTCGACGCCCAGCGGGTCGGCGTCGATCACTTCCTTAAACTTTTCGCCCAGCGCCGCGAGGATGTCGGGCTGGGTCTCGAAGAGGTACTTGTCGAGGTAGTACTTGCTTTTCCGGCCCGAGCGGAGGGTGAAGTCGCCGTGCAGGAGGGCGGTCTCGCGGATGCGTTCGATGAGTTTGTCGTGGGTCATGGAAGTAATTTAATCGTTTCGCGTAAACGATGATTCAACCGTTTAGCGGGCGACGCGCAGCGTCCCGCGACCGCAACGAGAACACCCCCGCGGGACGCTTCGCGTCACCCGCTAAACTATGCGAAATGGCACGAAGTCTGCAGAACAAGACGATCCTTATTTCCGGCGCGAGCTCCGGCATCGGCCGGGCCACGGCCCTCGCCTGTGCGTGGGCGGGGATGAATGTTTCGCTCGCCGCCCGGCGGACCGACAAGCTGGAGCAACTCGCCAAGCAGGTCAGCGACCTCAACCGTAAGGCCCATTTTTTTACTTGTGACGTCTCGCAGCCCGAGCAGGTCAAGGCCTGGGTCGACGAGGCGTACACCGCGCTCGGCCGAGTCGACGCGGTCTACGCCAACGCGGGCTACGGCATCGTCTGCCCGGCGATGGAGATGTCGCTCGCTCAGCACCGCGCGATGTTCGAGGTCAACTACTTCGGCACCGTCCACCTGCTCCGTGAAGCGCTGCCGTACCTCGGCAACACGCCGGACGGGCTGAAGCACCTGCTGATTTGTTCGTCTTGCTTGAGTGAGCTGGGCCCGCCGTCGTCGGGGGTCTACGCGGCGACAAAGGCGGCGCAGGACATGCTGGCCCAGTCGATGCGGGCCGAGCTGGCGGGCGAGGGGTATTTCGTCACGTCGGTCCACCCCGTGGGGACGAAGACCGAGTTTTTCGACCAAGCGAAGAAAAATACGGATCCGAAGTACGCCGACAACATCGACACGCCCGACTTCCTGATGCAGACGCCCGAGAAGGTGGCGAAGCGGATCGTCGGAGCGCTGCGTCGGCCGAAGGCCGAGGTCTGGCCGATGCGCAGCGCGCGGTTCGCCGCGGCGGTCGCGACGGCGCTGCCGGGGGTGACGGCATGGGCGCTGCGTAAGGGGTACGAGAAGAAGAACGGCAAGCCCGAGACCGCGCTGGCGGTTCCAGGGGCCGCTCCGGGGATTGCAGGAGATGAATCATGAACCCGCAAGACCTACTCGCCGAAAACCTCCGCGCGATGGCCGAGCTCACCGGCGTGATGCCCGCGCTCAGCCAGCCGCTGGCGGAAGCGACCGCGTTGATTCAGGAATCGCTCCTGTCTGGCGGCAAGCTGTTGTGCTGCGGCAACGGCGGTAGTGCCTGTGATGCGGCCCACTTCACCGCCGAGATCGCGGGGCGTTACCAGATCGAACGCAAGGGCTACCCCGCGATCGACCTGACCGCCGACCACTCGATCCTCACCGCCCTGATCAACGATTACCCCCCGGAAACAGTCTTCGCTAAGCAGGTGGTGGCACAAGGCTCGGCGGGCGACGTGTTCGTCGGCTTTACCACCTCGGGCAACTCACAGAACGTGCAGCTTGCGATCGAGGCGGCTAAAGGCGAAGGATTAAAAACCATCGCTTTTCTCGGTAAGGGTGGCGGGGTGTGCAAAGGCTTAGCTAATGTCGAGTTGCTTGTCCCTAGCGACGTGACCGCCCGCGTACAGGAGATGCACCTGTTGCTGTACCACACGATCTGTGAAGCCCTTGACCCAGTGCTTGCCGAGCGCGGTTAGTGGGTTATGACCACGGCCATAATAGCGCTTGCTTGAACATACTTGGTCGGGCCACAATCACGGCTAACCCCAATGCCAATATTCCGTAGGCAAGGTAAGACAAGATCGGTCCCGTTTTTCCGGAGCTAGCCCAGACGAACAAACAGGCCGTCATAGCGAGCAGGATAAACGTGATATAGCGAAAGGCTTGCACGTCCATCAGCGTGTCTCGGCCCTCTTGAATCATGTCTCGCATCATTGAGCGGGATTCGATCTGTTCGTCCATCGCGTCGGGCGTGACGCCGGTGGCATTGAGGGCGGTGATCATTGCGGCGGTTTCATCTTCGTATTCGAGGAGTTGTTGCGTTGCGGGCCCGCCGCCAAAGAGGGCGGCGTGGGCCTGGGGGGCGATGCGTCCCAGCACGGCGGGGCCGAGCAGGATGCCCAGCAATAAGCCGGCGGCGAGGATGTAGAGCTCGGTCGGTCCGGGACTGTGTTGCTTGGCTTCTGGCATAGATGTGTAAATAGTAGTTTGGATGTGTGAAAGGAGATCGCCCGCAAGTTTTGAGCGGCTAAGACCGGGTGTCTTTTGTTTTCGAGGTGTCGGGGCGTAGCTCTGACCGCCCGCCACGCAGGCGATCCGAAATGAAAACTCCCCAAACACCAACCGATCACCCGGTATGATTCAAAGTCTATGGCCACCGAACGCCTCGTCACCGCCGCTTCGACCGACCTGAACGAAGAGACGTTCAATCTCTCGCTGCGCCCACAGACCCTCGACGACTACGTCGGCCAGCCCGCCCTCGTCGAGAAGCTCAAGATTACGCTGCAGGCGGTCAAGCAGCGTGGCGAGCCGATGGAACACGTCCTGCTCCACGGCCCGCCTGGCCTGGGCAAGACCACGCTCTCCCACATCATCGCCAACGAGATGGGCACCCACGTCACCGTCACCGCCGGGCCCGCTCTGACCAAGGGCGGCGACCTCGTCGGCACGCTCACCAAGCTCCAGCGCGGCGACGTCTTGTTTATCGACGAGATCCACCGCCTGCCAGCCGCCGTCGAAGAGTTCATCTACCCGGCGATGGAAGACTTCAAGATCGACTTCACCATCGACACCGGCATGCACGCCAAGACGATCCCGATCACCCTCAAGCCGTTCACCCTGATCGGCGCGACGACGCGGGCGGGCTTGCTGTCGGGGCCGATGCGGTCGCGGTTCGGGATCACGCACAACCTCGAGTTCTACAACCACGAAGATCTCTTGAGCATCCTCGAACGCTCGGCGGGCTTGTTAAATCTTGGCGGCAAGAAGCAACGCGATGCCTTGTCGACCATCGCCGACCGTTCCCGCGGCACGCCGCGGATTGCGAACCGGTTGTTGCGGCGGGTGCGTGACTTTGCGCAGGTCAAGGCCGACGGAAACCTCACCCCTGAGCTGGTCGACGAAGCGCTCAAGCTTGAAGGCGTCGACCACCTCGGCCTAGATGAGATCGACCGTAAATATTTGACTGTCATCGGTACAACCTACGAAAGCGGCCCGGTGGGCTTAGAGGCCGTGGCCGCGACGCTAGGCGAAGACTCGGGGACGCTGGAGTCGATGGTCGAGCCGTACCTGCTGCAGATCGGTTTTTTGGGGCGGACGCGGAAGGGCCGAATGCTGACCAAGGCCGGGGCCGAGCACGTGGGTGTGAAGTTCCGGCCAGCGGAAGACGCTGCCGCAGGCGACGATGAAGCGTTGTTCTGAAATTTAGCCCGGGGTCACTGACCTCGGGCCGCCGCGGCCTACGATGCATCGCAAATCAAAGCCTTCGTCATGCCGTATCCCGCGGCACCCCGGCGACTCGCCGGGGGCTAAATGTCAGAAATTCGGAGCCTCGCATGCACCTGTCTCACCGTTTCTTCGCCCTGTTTCTTGCTGTGATCAGCCTCGGTCTCGCCACGGCCCACGCCGATGACCACGCCGTTTCGCCCGCCGCCGCCATCGCCGAGCGTTACGGCCTGTCGAACTGGAATCAGATCGCGTCGATCGAGTTCACCTTCAACGTCAAGCGTCCCAACGGCGACAAGACCGCCCGCGGTTGGGCGTGGGACGTACAAAACCAACAAGTCACCCGCACGCTTAACGGGCAGAGCCGTACGATCACGCTCGGCCAAGGCACGCCGACCGACGAGGCCGATCGCCAGGTCGACCGGCAATTCATCAACGACTCGTACTGGCTGCTCTTCCCCTTCCAGCTCGTCTGGTCTGATCCGGCCGTGACCGATAAGGGCTCGGCCCCGCTGCCGATCGGCGACGGCCAGGCGAAGAAGGTGGTCACTCAATGGCCCGACGTCGGCGGCTACACCCCCGGCGACGCCTACGACCTCTACCTCGGCGACGACCGCCTCGTCCAGCAATGGGTCTTCCGCAAGGGCGGCAAGACCGACGGCGGCTTCGCGACGACGTGGGAAGACCACCGGCAGCTCGGTCCGATCGTCGTGTCGCTTGACCACTACAGCGGTAATCGCGCGTTCCGCCTGTTCTTTACAGACGTGAAGGCGACGCTGACCGACGGTACCGTCGTGACCCCGCAACCGATCGACGAACCCTGAAGTCGGCGGGGCGTAAGACCAACATGCGTTTAGTGACTTCGTGCTTGTCGTTGATCTGTCTGAGTTCTGCGGCCTGTGCTCAGCTGCCCAAGCCGGCGGGAGCGATTGATTACAGCCCGATGCGGGTGTTGGGGAAGATCGATGACCCCCGGATTAACGAGAGCTCGGGCCTCGCGGCGTCGATACGCAACCCCGGGCTGTTCTGGACGCATAACGATTCGGGCGATTCGCCGCGGCTGTTCTTGATTAACGGGCAGGGAGCGGTTCAAGAAGAGTTCCGGGTCGAGGGGGCGGAAGCGAATGACTGGGAAGACATGTGCTCGTTCGAACTCGACGGTGAGCCATACCTGCTTGTTGGCGACGTCGGTGATAATCCGCATCGGCGGGAGTTTGTCTCGCTGTACCTCGTCGCGGAGCCGACGTACCACTCGGGCAAGATTAATATCGATACGCACCGTTTGGGTGTGACTCGGCGGATCGACTTCACGTATGCCGAGGGGCCGCAGGACTGCGAGTCGGTCGCGTTTGATCCCGTCCGGCGAGAGGTCGTCATCGTGACTAAGGTCGACCCCCGGCAGCGTTTGACCGGCAAGGCCCGGGTGTACGTCTTGCCGTTACCGGAAGAGAGCACGGCCGAGCCGATCGTGGTTGAGAAGGCAGCGGAGTTGGACCTGCGGATCACGGTCGCGGCGGACATCTCGCCCGACGGCCGCCGCGCGGTCGTGGCGACCTACGGCGACGCCTGGCAATACGTCCGTGAATCGGACGAGTCTTGGGCCGCGGCATTTGTTCGCCCAGGTCACCGTATTGAACTCGGCCCCCGCGGCCAGAGCGAAGCGATCGCTTTCGCCGAAGACGGTAAGACGCTGTTGCTGACAGCAGAAAAAGTGGGGCGACCGTTGTGGTGGGTCTCGCCGGTCGAAGATCACTCCACCGACACGACGTACGACACCACAAGGTAGGCGACATACATCGCCACCAGCGGGACGCCCATCCACCTAGAGAAGCTGCCGGCGCTTGTGGCTTTGAAGATGCAGCCGCGGAAGAAGAAGAGCATGATCAGCATGGTCGGGATCATGACCAAGAGGATCACGGCGGGCAGCGCGGCGTCGGGATCGATCAGCGGGAGGTCGGCGGCGACGGCCGAGACGCCGATGACGAACAGGACGTTGAGGATGTCGGCCCCGATGACGTTGCCGACGAGGATCTCGGGGTGGCCCTTGCGGATCGCGGTGAGGCCGGTGACGAGTTCGGGGAGGCTGGTGCCCAGAGCGACGATGGTCGAGGCGATGACGGCGTCGGGGACGTTCCACCGCTCGGCGACGATCGTGACCGAGCCGACCAAGACGTCGCCCGAGGCGATGACCAGGGCGAGGCCGAGTAGCCCGATGCCGAAGAGGAAGGCGACGCCGTGCTCGGCGTGTTGGTTAGTTTCTTCGGCCGGGGCGTGTGTTAATTCACTTACGGGGGCGGGCGCGGAGGTTGGGTGTTGCTTGGCCCACTTGACCGAGATCGCGAGGTAGCCAACCAACAGGATCACGAAGCCGACGCCCGCGATCCGCGGGATGGTTGCGTCGTTGCCCTGCGCCGCCCACAGGAAGTAGCACAACCCGGCGAGGATCACAGCGCTGCCGAGCTGGACCCAGCCCTGGCGGGAGAGGACGAACTTGTCGGCGGGCAGGCGGGTCATGAGGCAACCGACGCCGAAGATCAGGCCGGTGTCGGCGATGATCGACCCGACGCCGTTACCGATCGCTAGCCCGGCGTCGCCGGAGAACGCGGCGAGGACGGAGACCGCCGCTTCGGGTGAAGTTGTACCGAGTGAGACGATGGTCGCGCCGATCACGACCTCGGGCATGCCGAATTTTTTGGCCAGGCCCGCGGCGCCTTCTACTAACCAGTCGGCCCCTTTGATGACGACCGTCATCGCGACGGCGGCGAACAGCAGCAGCAGCCAGGTGGATTGGTCGTTCAGCCAGCCCTCGGCCGCCTTGGGCATGAGCGACGCGAGCGCGGGGGTGAGGTCTACCTGAAGCATGGCGCGATCATACGGCATTTATGTGACGCAGGAACGCGGATGAATGCGAGGAAAGATGCATAACGGTCCCAGGGTCATCCGCTGATTAATCTGCTTTCGTGCATGTGCGCGATCTCTTCTTCGCTGCACAAGAGTTCGACCCGCGGCCAGATCTGCTCGAACCAGTCGTCCCGGTCGACCCGTTTGGCGGCGGCGGCCAGCATGGCGTGGAACGCGCCGCACTGCGGGGCGGGCATGAGTTCGGACAGGCTCATCTTCTGCTCGAAGCCCGCGAGCGCGTAGGCGGGTTGGTTGACGAGCAGGGCGTAGCGGGTGTTGAGGGCCATGCGTTGCAGGGCCTCGGTCAGGCCGAGCGGGGTGCGGGCGAGTTCGACGAGGGCGAGCCAGGCCCCGGCGGCGTCGCGGAGCTCGAGCCGGGCCTCGGCGAGCATGAGCAGCAGGTGCGCCCGGTTGGCCGCCGCGGGCCCGGGGCGGGGCGTGGTGAGCAGGGTCTGGGCGATCGCCGATGATTCGACGAAGTTCTGCTGGCGGTGTCGCAGCATGGCGAGGCGGTGGAACAACATCAGCCGGAGGCCGCGGGGTAGCGCCCGCTTGCTCAGGAGCTCGGCCAGCGTCGACTCGCCAACCGCGGCGTTGTTTTCTAAGAGCGCGGTCACCCCCGGAAGCGCTTGAGCGACTTTGGCGCCAAGCGCACTCAGCACGATCCAGCCGACGACGATGGCGATTGCGAGTGCCGCGGCGACGACGGAGCTGCCGCCGCCGAACGACAGCAGCGTGAAAAACGCGGCGAAGAGCGATACCCCGGCACCGGTGCGCAGCAGGCCGTCGAAGGCGAGTTCGTGTTGGAATCGACCGGGCGAAAAGGGCGGCAGCTGACGGCCGGCTTGTTTGGGCGCGTCTTGCGCTGCGGGCTTCTCGGGATCGGCGGTTGTTTCATTCACCGGGCACCTCTTCGATCTTCCGCAGTTCGGGGAAGCGGGAACGCAGAGTGGCCGCGGGCAGCAGGGTCGTGGCCCGCCCCCACCACACCCGGGCCTGCTCGGCGTCGCCGGCCTCGGGGTCGTTGCGTTGAGCGAAGCAGCACGCCAACAGAGCGTGGCCGTAGCCCGCCTCGACGCCCAGCGGCCGCAGCGCCTCGACCAGCCCATGCGATTCTTCGATCGCTTCGGCGTAGTGCGCAGTCTGCACCGACTGGAACAGCAACGCGAATCGGTACGCCGCGCCGACCGGCGTCTTCGCCAACGGTTCGACCGGGCCGCGCAGCCGCCGCAGCGCGTCGTCGGCGTCGCTCAGCTGATAAGTAAACAACGAAGCGATCGCCTTCTTGACCTTGAGATGTAGCGCTCCGGGGTGTTCGCTCGGCAGGTCATTGAGTAGCCGGTCGTAGGCGACGATGGCAGATTCGTGAGCGCCGACGTCGTCGAGCACGTGGGCGAGGATCGCGATCGCCCGGTGCTGTTGCGGCGCGTGGTTGACCAGCGATGGGATCAGCCGCCAGACGCTACGCAGGGCGGGGCGGTGGTGGCGGAGCATGACGAGTTCCTGGGCCCGGGCCAAGCGTTTTTCGAAGCCGCGGGCGGTGAGCATCCGCCGTCGGCCGTAGACGATCAGGCCGACGAAAGCCATCCACGGCAGCAGCCACGCCGCCGGCCCGCCGAGCATCACGGCCATGACCACGACCGCGCCCAGCACAAACAACGGCGTCCGCCGGACCCAGGGCGAAGGCGGCTGCGGCGGGTTGTCTTCCAGGTGCCGGGCGAGCGCTTCGGGCGTCGGCGGGTTCCAGGCGGAAGTGGTGGCGGGGACGGTGTCGGTCGGCTCGGGCACGCGGGTCAACCTTCTTCCAACAGCCGACGGATATCGGCCTGCAGCTCGGCCATACCCAGCGGGGTTAGCCCGTCGTAAAACCCGCGGATCACCCCTTCGCGGTCGACGAGCACGACCTTGCCCGAGTGCAGGATCGGGTTCATCAGGTCGTCGGGCGTGTCTTGAACCTCGAGCTTAAAGCCGTCGATCGACAGGTCCCAGATCGCTTGGCGGGGGCCGGTGAGGAACTGCCACTCGTCGGTGGTGATCTCGAAGGCCCGGGCGTACTCGGCCAGGACGTCGACGGTGTCGTTCTCAGGATCGAGACTGAAGCTGACGAGCTGGAGTTCCGACTTCCGGGGGTGGTCGGCGAGGGCGTCGTTGAGGCCGCGCATGTTGGCCGAGAGCATCGGGCAGATGCCGGGGCAGCTGGTGAAGAAGAAATCGGCCGCCCAGACTTGGCCACGCAGGTCGTCGGCGGTGATCGTTTCGCCGGTCTGGTTGGTTAGCGTGAAGTCGGGCGCGTCCCAGAGCCGCGGCAGCTCTTCGGTCGGCTCACTCCGCGCCGACGAATTGATCGCCGGGAAAACTACGGCCAGAGCCAGCACCAAGACCAGCAGCGACACCCCGGTCGAGATCAGCAGCTTCCGCATCGCCCCGCTCACGCTTTCCCCGCTTTCGACGCCAACCGAGTCGCCCCAGCAACAACCGCGATCGTCGCGGCCGCGGTGACCACCAACGCGACCGCATTGGGCAGGCCGATGCCGACGGCCGCGTCGCCCTGCAACGCCCAGGCGAATGACGTGTTGCCGTAGGTCAGCGGGTTGGCGTACATGATCCACTTCATCGGCCCGGCCGTCTCCACCGGGAACACCGCGCCGCATAGGAACCACATCGGCATCAACAACAGGTTCATCACCGCGTGGAACCCCGCCGTCGAATCCATCGGCCAAGCGATGCACAATCCTAGCCCGGTCAGCCCGACCGCTACGACGAACATCACCCCGACCGCCGCGAGCAGGTTCCCGATGCCGGGCCAGGCGAAGAATACGCACCAGATCGCCAACAGCAACACGCCCTGGGCCGTGGCGATGCTCGCCCCGCCCAGCACCTTGCCCAGCACGATAGCCCACCGCTTGGCCGGCGACGCGAGCACGCCTTGCAAGAAGCCTTCTTTGCGGTCTTCGATCACCGAGATCGTCGAGAAGATCGCGGTGAACAACACCATCAAGATGACCATCCCCGGGAAGAAGAACTCGAGGTAACCAACGTCACTCGCGGCGTTCAGGGTTTCTTGATCAGCCGCGGAGGGCGAAAGCCGGAAGGTTTCGTCCAGGCCGAGCCCCAGCAGCAGCCAGAACACCAGCGGCGTGGCCACCGCCCCGATCACGCGGTTGCGCTGGCGGAAGAAGCGTTTGACCTCTCGGGACCAGATCGCGCCCACCGCGGGCCAGGCGACGTTGCGGACGGGTCCGCGGTCGGCGGAGACTGCAGCCGCGGAACGATCATTGGTCGGCTCCGCGAGGCGGTCCGCTTCGTCCTTCGGGCGGTTGGGCAGGTTGGAGACGCTGGCCGTAGACATCGCTGCATATTAGGTCATCCCGCCTCCCCTTGGGTGAACGGCGCGGGATCCAAAAAAACCGCGCAACGCCGCATCCACCGCGTCCGCGGCTGCGTAACGTCGCTTGTTGTGATCTCTTGCCGCGACGTGTGTCACGGCGTCGATGTCCCCGCTTTTCTCCCAACCTTGGAAGGATTTAAGTATGAAACGCTTCACGACTCTCGCCGGAACTACCTCTGCCCTCGCTGTCGCCGCGGCTTTGGGCTTCGCCGCTAGCCCCGTACTCGCCGGCGGAGAAGGATGTAATTACGACAAGAAGTCAGCCAAGACCGCCTCCGCCGCGTCTCCCGATATCGTCGACACCGCGGTCTCGGCCGGCTCGTTTAACACGCTCGTGGCTGCGGTGCAGGCCGCTGGCCTCGTCGACACGCTCAAGGGCGAAGGCCCGTTCACCGTCATGGCTCCGACGGATGAAGCCTTCGCCAAGCTGCCCGAAGGCACCGTCGAGTCGCTGCTCGAACCCGAGAACCGCGACCAGCTCGTCGCCATCCTGACCTACCACGTCATCCCCGCCAAGGCCAAGGCTAAAGACGCGCTCAAGGCCGGCGATGTCGCCACCGTCCAGGGCCAAGAGCTCAGCTTCGCGATCGACGAAGAACAGGCTCAGGTTAACGGCATCAATATCGTGCAGGCCGACATCCTGACCAGCAACGGCGTCATCCACGTGATCGACGAAGTACTGCTGCCCGCGACCGGCAGCTAAACGCGAGAATCGGCTAAAAAGCGGCCCGCCGTGATTTAACGGCGGGCCGCTACTCGTTTACCCCTAGTCTGCTTTCCGAAGCGGGAGACGGGCCTAGCATCAGCGTTTTGACCGTCCTCCCCGCGAGTAACGACTTCGATCCGACCGGCCAAGCCGCTCCGGATCATTCCGCGAACCGTATGGACTCACCCCTCGCTGCTATCGCTGCCCGCCCGTCGCGCCTTGGCGAAGATGACCCTTGGCTGCCGCGAGTGGCGAAGGGCGAACGCGAAGCGATCAACGCCTGCATCGAGAAGTACCGCGGCCTCGTGTGGTCGCTCGCTCGGCGGGTACTGGGCAACCGACCCGAAGCCGAGGACGCGGTTCAAGAGGTCTTCATCGAGCTGTGGGAGAAAGCCGACCGCTACGACCCGAGTAAGGGCAAGGAAGCGACCTTCATCGCCGTGCTCACCCGCCGCCGGCTGATCGATCGGCTGCGTCGCCGGCAGGCCCGCCCCGATGGCCGCTCAGCCGAGTTGACCGAGGCGGCGGCACCCGCTTCGCCCGACGCTGGGCCCGCCTTCCCCGCCGAGTTGTCCGACGAGGTCAGCCGTATCAACGCCGCGATGGCCGAGCTCAAGCCGCCCCAGCCCGAAGTCCTCCGGCTGACCGTTTGTGACGGGTTGACCCACCAACAGGTCGCCGACCGTCTGGAAATACCGCTGGGCACGGTCAAATCGCACGCCCGCCGAGGTCTCATCCGGCTGCGTGAAGCACTAGCGGCCCGCGAAAAGAAGGGGGGAGCGGATGAGTGAATCCAACCCCACCCCATCGGCGAACCCAGAAACACAGCGTCTTTTCGACCTATTGGCCGACGACGCGTTGGGTCAGCTTTCGCCCGACGAAACTTACGAAATGAACACGCTTCTGCAAGACCATCCCGAGCAGCAAGGCCAAGGCTTCGAAGAAGCCGCGGCGTTGCTGTTGGTCGCCGAAGCGTTCGCCCCGGACGCGACCGCGGAGGCCCAGCGGGACGTTCCCGAGTGGTTGAGCGAAAAGATCGCGGCAGAGGCTGAGCGTTTTGTTCGGACACCGGCACCTGAGACAGAAAATTCGGTTAAGCCCGTCGATACCACCAAGGCCCGTTCCGGCATCCTCGCCTTTATCGGCGGGGCGGTGGTCGGAGCCGTGGCCGCATCGATCCTAGTGGCGTTGATCTTGACCACCGCTCCGCAGGAACTCCGTGATACCCAGCCGGTCGCAACGGCGGACAGCCGATACCAGCAGTTTGTCGAGAACACGGAAGACGTCTCGGCTTACCCGTGGGCGATTACCGAGGCGGGGTACGAACAAGTCACCGGCGAGGTGTGCTGGAGCGGCATCGCACAAGCCGGCTACATGGTGCTCGACCAACTCCCCGCTAACGACCCGACCGAGGCCCAGTACCAGCTATGGATCGTCGACCCGACCCGCGACGAGTTCCCCGTCGACGGCGGGGTCTTCGACGTTGACGAATACCTAGCCGCTGACGGCCGGGCTTATGTGCCGATCGACGCCAAGCTTCAGATCGATCAACCCGCCGCTTTTGCGATCACGCTCGAAAAACCCGGCGGCGTGGTGAAGTCCAACAACCCACTGCTTGTTGTTGCGGCGGTTCAGTAGTCACGGGGTACTTATCGCGTTGACAACGATCTGTAAGTGTGCACTAAAAAGCAATTTCCATATATCCAGCAACGTTTTTCGTGTTTTTAAGCGCCCCTCTTGAAAACCTTACCTAGCATCCGCAGAACTAGTAGATGCTTCACAGCTCAGAAGGAGACTCTTTGATGAAATCGCAAATGCTCAACCGTATTCTTGTTATTGCTGCACTCGGCTTAGCCCCGGTCGCACTCACCGCCGGCCCCGCCGCGGCTTGTACCGCGTGTGGTTGCTCGGCGGCCGCCAAGCCCGAAACCCCGGTGGCCCCGACCGGCGATCTCGTCGAGACCGCGGCCTCGGCCGGGAAGTTCGGCACGCTGCTCGCCGCCGCAGAAGCGGCCGGCCTCGTCGACACGCTCAAGTCCGAAGGCCCGCTGACCCTCTTCGCCCCGACCGATAAAGCCTTCGCGGCTTTGCCCGAGGGCACAGTCGAGTCTCTGCTGCTTCCGGAAAACAAAGACAAACTCGTTGAAATACTCACCTTCCACGTCGTCGCCGGCAGCGTCGACGCCAAGACCGCGATGAAGGCCGGCAAGGCTGCGTCCGTCCAAGGCGGCGAGCTCAAGTTCTCGCAGGAAACCCACGACGATCACAGCCACGCTTTCGTCAACGGCGTCGAGATCATCAAGACCGACATCAAGACCACCAACGGCATGATCCACGTGATCAACGCGGTCCTGCTCCCCAGCGAGTAATCCGGCAATCGATTTTTAAAAAACAAAACCACCCTCAGACCGTTTGCCCCGCCCGGGGCAAGCGGTTTTTTATTTGCTAAACCAGAGAAAATGCCCGATCCGTCATACACAGAGGCCCGTGGTTCGCTCCACCCAAAGCCCGAGGCTACAATCGTTTTCTGAATTTAAACGCAGCAAGCCGAGGCTCGTTGCGATCGACCCGAAGTGAATCAGCAAGGAATCCCACGCGATGAGCACGTTAGTCCCCATGGTGATCGAGAAGTCCGGCCGCGGCGAACGCGCCTACGACATCTACTCGCGCCTCCTCAAAGACCGCATCATCTTCCTCGGCGGCCCGGTCACCGATGACTCCGCCAACCTGCTGATCGCCCAGCTATTGTTCCTCTCCAACGAAGACGCCGAGAGCGATATCCACTTCTACATCAACTCCCCTGGCGGTAGCGTGAGCGCCGGCCTGGGCGTGTACGACACGATGCAGTTCATCCGGCCTAAGGTCGCGACCTACTGCATCGGCATGGCCGCGTCGATGGGCTCGCTGTTACTCATGGCTGGCGAAAAAGGCAAACGCCACATCCTGCCCAACGGTCGTGTCCTGCTGCACCAGCCGCTCATGGGCGGGGTCATGCAGGGTCAGGCCACCGACCTGGGCATCCAGGCCAAAGAGATGATCAAGACCCGCAAGCGGCTCTACACCATCATGGCCAACCACACCGGCCAGACTGAAGAGAAGATCGCCGAGGACTGCGAACGCGACTACTGGATCGACGCGGAAGAATCGGTCGAATACGGCGTGGTCGACAGCGTCCTCGAGCACCTGCCCGAAAGCCTGGGCGGCGCGTCCGCCGGCGACGAAGACTGAGCCCGTTACCTCAGCACGGTCGATCGCAATGAACCTGCCGACACGAAGACCTTTTTTCTGTTGTGGTTCTGCTGTCACGCTGTTTATCGCAGGGGCAGTCCTGCTTACCGGCTGCTCGCCACGGGTTGGTGGAGATGGCCGTTCGTTGTCCCAGCACAACGACGAGCTACGCCGAGACAATCAGGAGCTGCGTCGGCAGATCGACGAGACGCAGCGGCGACTCGCCGGGCTCGAAAGCGAACTGCGGGTTCACCGCTCGCAAGCCACGCCCAACGCCGCGTTACCCAATACGGTCGTACCCGTTTTTACGGGGCTCGAGTTCGGCCGCTACTCCGGGCCGGTCGACACCGACCACGACGGGATCGACGACGAGGTTCGCCTATACCTGAAGCCGACCGATCAGCTCGGCCGAATGCTCGTGGTCGCCGGCCGGGCGAAGGTCCAACTCATCGAGGTCGCCGGCGAAGAGCCGACCGTCTTGGCCGAGCGTATCTGGGAGCCCGCCGAATGGGACACGGCCTACCGCAGCGGCTTCACCGGCGACTACTACGCCTTGACCCTGCCGCTGCCGTCCCGGATCGAAACCGCCGGTACCCGGACGCTCACCGTTTACGCCGAATTGACCGAGGCATCGATCGGCACGGTTCAACGCCAGCAGGCGGGCTATCCCTGGCAACGCTGAATCCCTTCGTCTGATGTGGTTGCGTTGGCGTAGCTCGTTCCGATATCTCGTCGGGTTGTCTCGTACCAAAAAGCTTTGCGGGTTGTAACGATTAGGCAAGCGGTATCCCCGCCCGTTCGCCGATAGCCGTCAAGTAGATGGCTTTCTGCGTCGATGTTTGTCTTACGTCGCCGCACATCCGCGGCGTATCAGATGACCATGAGAGGGCTTACCGTGATGGCCGTACACAAAAAACAATCGGGTTTCACGCTCGTCGAGATCCTCATCGTCGTGGTGATCCTTGGCATTCTTGCCTCGATCGTGATCCCTCAGTTCAGTAACGCCACCGACCAGTCCCGGGCCGCGGCGGTTGCTTCCATCGTGCGGACGGTCCAGTCCAAAGTCTTCGAAAACTTCGCCACTGAAGGCGACTACCCCACAACGGTTGAAGACGAATGGTTCGTCGAAGGCGCCACCCCCTCCAACCCGCTCGCCTCCAGCCCCGAATCCCGCATCATTATTAACGATACCTCCGCCGGGTCCGACGAAACCCACCCCGCCAGCAAGATCGTCTCCAGCAGCGGCGCATTCTGGTACAACCCCAGCAACGGCAGCTTCCGCGCCCTCGTCCCCGCCAAGGCAACCGAGGCCGAGACCCTGGCCCTCTACAACGAAGCCAACTCTTCGGACATCAGTAGTATTTCTGCGACGTCGAACTGAGTGACGCTTCGGTCTGATACTAACGACGCAGGTCACGCACCTCGGGACGCTTGAGTATCCAGCCCCCGCCCAGCACGATCGCCGCGCCCAAAGCCACGCCCGCCGTCAGCAGCCCCACGCTTTGGGGTTTATTCAGCGCGGCCACGTCGAAGCTGCCAACTAAAACGCCGACCGCCAACCCCATCGCCGCCGTCAGCCCCGCGGTCCACGCCACGCTGCGTAATACTCCGCCGTCTATGGGGCGGCCGACGTGCCGACGCAGCAACGCTACCAGCAGCAGCGACTGTAATACCGCGCTGGCCGCGGTCGACCACGCCAGCCCCGCAACGCCGAATGGCCAGATCAGCGTCAGGTTCAACGCGAGGTTAATTCCCACCATGCCGAGGCTGACCTTCAACGGCGTCATCGCATCGTCTACCGCGTAAAACGCCTTGGTCGTTACGTGCGTCAGCGAATACGCCCACACCGCCGCGGCGTAACCCATGAGTACATTGGCCGAGCGCAGAGCGTCGTCAGCCGTGAACGCGCCGTACTCAAAAAACACCCGCGTGAGCGGAACCCGCATGAGGATCAGCCCGACACTGGCCGGTATCCCGAGGAATAGCGTCAGCCGTATTCCTCGCCGAAAGATCGCCGCGAATTCGTCACCGCTGTCACCTGCCGCAGGCGGCTTAACGCTAACGTCGCGCCCTGCCGCCGCCCGCGCCAACGCGGGAAAGATTGCCGTCGCGATCGCGATGCCAAACGCCCCTAGCGGGAATTGGTATAGGCGTTGGGCCAGCGTCAGCGTCGTCACCGCGCCGGTCTGCATCGGGTAGTCGTACGATTGGTTAAACAACTCGAAAGACTCGGCCAACACCTTACCGTCGTCGTCCACCGGCACCGCGAAGCCATAGGCAATCAGTCCGTCCAGCAACGTGTTGATCTGAAACACCCCTAAACCGATGACCATCGGCCCCATCACGCGCAGCATTCCGCGGAAGTGTTTGCCGGTGCCCGCAAACGCCGTAGTCAGCGGGGCGGTCCGCCACACGGCCAATCCCAGCCAGACAAGTTGCAAAAGACCCGCCACCAAGACGCTCGCCGCAACCACGCCGATACGTGAAACGCCTGCCGCCGCATCGTTACCGCCGACGAAAAACCCTACGGCCAAAGCCGCTGCAATCATGGCCAGGTTGAGCAACACCGGTGCCGCCGCCGCCGGGCCGAACTTCCGGTGTACCTGCAACACCGCCCCGAGGAACGCCACCCCGCAGACCATCGGCATGTACGGCAGCATCGCCATCGTCAGCCGCAGTACCAGCGTCGTCTTCTCCCCCTCGGCCTGAGTCAGCCACAAGCCCAGCACCACCTCCCCGACCAGCGTGATCCCCGCCAGCAACATCGCCACGACTACCACACACAGCGACGCGAACCGCCGGGCCAACGCCGGGTCTTCCTTCAGCAGCTTCGTGTACCGCGGGATGAACGCCGCGGTCAACGCCCCCTCGCCGAACAACCGGCGGAACAGGTTCGGCACGATGAACCCGATCAGAAACGCGTCCAACACTATCGACGCCCCGAACACCGCCGCCAACACCGCATCCCGCACCAGCCCCAACACCCGCGACACCAGCGTCAACCCACTCACCAACACCGCATGCCCCACAAACCCACCGCCCCCGGAAGCCCCCCCGGAAATTTCCTCTGTGCTTTGGGGACTGGGTTGGTTGTCCGACGAGTCTTTGTTTTGTCCTTCAAATAACCGCACCACGCCCAAGGCGACCGCCGACCCCATAAGCAGACCCAACAGATCGGCCACCAGATCGTCCAACGCCCCGGTCCGCCCAACGTAGGGCTGCGTGAATTCTTTAATCACCCCGAACGCCAGGCCGAGGACAACCGCCGTCGCCGCGTTACGCCGCCAACTCCAACGCACAAACCACCGCGACCACGTCGTCCACGCCGCCAGCCCGGCGAACGTCAGCAGGTGCATCGTCTTGTCGAACGGCAGCCACCCCAGGTCCGGCAGGTCTTCTTTTTGCAGGTTCGGCCAGTGGGTGGCCACGACCAGCACCACGAAATACACCACGCACGCCACGCGGATCAGCGTGGTCCAAGAGCGGGCTTTAGAGCCGTCGGGCGGTGCGGCGGGGCGGTTCGACACCGCGGCATTGTAGTGAGCCCCGGCGATTGGCTTACTTCCCGCCAACTCCGCGTTTAGCGGGAGACGCGAAGCGTCCCCGGTCGGCGGGCAAAATAAATTGATTCACGAATCGTGGCGACCGGCTTAGTCACCCGTCTCCGTCGGCGTCTCGTGCAGCCGCACACCCTTCACCAGCACCAGCAGCCCGCCGAACATCGCGTAGATCAAGAGGTACGCCCGGTAGGCCATGAGCATCGCCGTGACTTGGTTGAACGTCACCGCGCTTCGAGACTCCAGCAGCCCGAACAGCGTCGGCTCCATCAACCCGATCCCCAGGAACGTCAGCGGCAGCGCTCCGACCAGCATCACCACCGGCAAGACCGCGACCAGCGTCGCCCAAGGCGTCGGCACTCCCACCGCGTAGCCCGCCATCGACGTCGCGATCATAAAACTCAGGTGTACCGGCAGGCTGATCGCCACGCTCCCCGCCGCCGCCGCCGGGTGGTGACGATAGCCGGTTACCGCTTCATCGATCTTCCTGAACATGTTCAGCCGGGTCAGCGTCGTCACGCCCAGCCACTTCCGCGTCACCGGCCAGACGTAGGCCGTTCCACCGATGACCAGCCCGCCCATCGCCGCCCACGCGAAGACCGTGATCCGTCGGCCGACCGGGTCGTCCCAGATCAGCAGCCCCGCCAGCCCCGCGAGCAGGATCATGCCTGCCAGGCCCGCCACCCGGTCCATGAGGACGCTGACCACCGCCTTCGCCGTCGAGCCGGGGGCCTTGATCCCGCGGGCGGCGCCGTAGGCCTTGGCTACGTCTCCCCCGTTGGCCCCGATCGGCACACAGAAATTGAAAAACAGCCCGACCATCACCAGCTTGAACGTGCTCCGCAGCGACACGTTCATCCCCCGGCAACGCATCAGCATCCACCACCGCACCGCCTGTAGCGGGAACACCAGCGACGATAATAGTAGCCCACCCACCAGCCAACCCACATCGGCTGAACGCACCAACGAGACCATGCCTAGTCGGCCCGTCTCCGGGTCGTCGCCCCACTCGACCTTCCAGACGATAAACCCTACGCCCGCTGCGATCAGCAGCACCCGCAAGGCGTTCAACAAAACTCGGCCCAAACGTGGCTTCAACGTGTGACTCGTAGGGTTTGCATAACGCCGAGAGTGTATCGAACCGGCCGCCGACCAATCCGTCTTGGATCAACCGAGACTCAAACGGCTGATTCCGGTGGTCGGGGAGGGCATAAAAAAACCGGCACACCGTCGAGGTCAACGGCGTACCGGCTAATGGTTATCTCCCTCTTCCGGCGGTTAATCGCGGGAGAGGTTTTAGAGCGCGTCGTTGTCCGATTCACCCGTGCGGATGCGGACGACCTTCGACAGCTCGTAGACGAACAGCTTGCCGTCGCCGACGTTGCCGGTGCGGGCAGCGCTGGTGATCGCTTCGAGCGCCTTATCGAGGTCTTCGCTCTTCACGGCGACCTTCAGCGAAACCTTCGGCACAAAGCCGACGTCCATCCGACCGCCGCGGTAGCGTTCGGTGTGGCCTTTTTGCTTGCCGAAGCCCTTGCATTCCAGGGCGGTCATCCCCAGGACGCCGACCTGGGCGAGCTTTGATTTGATGCCGTCGATCGATGACGGCTTGACGATGGCCTCAATCATGTGCATGACGAGTTCTCCTGTTTCTTTCGGTGCGGGCGGGCCAATTTAGGCCGGCCGGTGTTTGGTTCAGAATAAACGGGTCGTAAAGACGGTCTCGGTCCGGTTCGAAGCCCGTGCCGAACCGGCACGGGCTTCGGGGATGGACCGGATCAGATCTCGCGGGCGTGGTAGCTCTTGATGTAGGTCTGCTGGAAGTCGGGGTAGGCCGACATATCGTGCTCGCCGAGGTCGAGGCCTTCGACCTCTTCTTCTTCGCTGACGCGGATACCGAGGGTGACCTTAAGGACACCAAAGATGATCAGGGCAACAACGAAGGCGTAGATCACACCGGCGGCAGCACCGAGCGCCTGAACGCCGAGCTGAGCCGTATCCAGACCACCGGAGAAGCCAACGGCCAAGGTGCCGTAGATACCGCACACGCCGTGGACCGAGATCGCACCGACGGGGTCGTCGATTTTGATCTTGTCGAAGACCAGCACCGAGAAGTAAACGATGACGCCGGGGATCGCACCGCAGATGAGCAGTGCACCAACCCACGAGGGCACGTCGGGGCCCGCGGTCACGCCGACGAGGCCGGCGAGGATGCCGTTGAGGGCCATGGTCAGGTCGGGCTTACCGCCGACGACCCAAGAGGTAATCGCGGCAGCGATGCCGCCGCCGCAAGCCGCCATGGCGGTGGTGACGAGGACATACGAAACGCCGGGGGCGTAAGCGGTCAGTTCAGATCCGCCGTTGAAGCCGAACCAGCCGAACCATAGCAGGAAGACGCCGATGGCGACCAGCGGCATCGAGTGGCCCGGGATGGGCTGAACCGTGCCGTCGGCTGCATACTTACCCAAACGCGGGCCAAGCAGCAGGGCACCCGCCAGAGCACCGGCACCACCCACCGCGTGGACGAGTGTCGAGCCGGCGAAGTCGGCGAAGCCGCGTTGGTCAAGCCAACCCGCACCCCATTCCCACGAACCAACGACGCAGTAGCCGAAGGGCACAAACAGGACGCAGAAGATCAGGAAGGGCAGCAGCTTCACCCGGCCGGCCACCGCACCCGAAACGATGGTGCAGCAAGTCGCCGCAAACATCGCCTGGAAGAAGAAGTCGGTCCAGACGGTGTAGCCCGCGTTGTACTCGGGCGTCAGGCCGGCGTAGTCGTAGCCGTCGCTGTAGTAACCACCGCCGCCTCCGATGCCGAAGGCAAAGCTGAAGTAGCCGTTGAAGTCGCCGGGGTACATGATCATCCAGCCACATACGCCGTACATGACGATACCGATCATGACGATCATCGTGTTTTTGAACAGGATGTTGACCGTGTTCTTGGCGCGAGTCAGGCCGGATTCAACGCAGGCGAAACCGAGGTGCATGATGAACACCAGGCAGCCGGAAATCATGATCCAGAGGTTGTTCACCGTGAACATCTCTTCAGAGACTTCAGCGGTCTCCCAATCGAAGCTGTAGGCCTCTTCGACCGCTTCGGTGACCTCGGCCACTACCTCTTCGGCTTCTTGCGCCCAAGACGCGTCCGCCATCCATAAACCACCCGCCATGACGGCAAGCAGCAGTACCCATCGACCTCTCAACATTGACATTTTTTCGCTCCTGTTCTGGTTTAGTCCGATACGCGGACGAGATCCATCGGTCCGGCGCACAGGCAACGCGACACGGCCGATACCATTAATTGGCCCGCATACTAGCCAAGGGATGCGCGTATTGCAATCGTTATTTTATTTTTGTGCCCAAGGCTTAGGCGTAAACACCGTTCAGCGCCTAGTAATAGCACTATTTTGAGGCGTATTGAGTTGATCGATCCGGTAAAGATGAATACCGATCGCTATATTTATCGGACTACTTGAATGAACCCAAGTCATTTCTAAAGTTAACGAATTTCGACTGGAATGCGATCTTCTTCATTGAAGCGAGGGTTTGAGGCAGAGAGTTTTGAGTTTGAGATTGCCGCCAGAGATGATCGAGGTCTTTGCGGGTGTAAGCTTGCGTATGGGCGGTATGGTTTTTCGCGATACTCGAACCAAACTGAATAAAGCACAAAAAAAAGCGGACACCCGCAAAGGTGCCCGCTTATCGCCCCCCAAGAACGCCTCGGGGGTGGCCTGCTTCATGTTTAGTCGTCGTTTGCTGATTTGCTTGCGTCGACGATTAACTCATAGGCAATAAAAATGCCAGTCGATGGTTTTGGCGGATAAAAATTTTGAGCCGTTGCAGCGTTAATAATAAATGTAATATTTTCAATACTTTTTATTCGTTATTGTGGATTGGGTAAAATCAAAAAATGTGATCTTGCTTTGCTCGTAAGGCTAGGACTGCCTGTTTTGTAGACGATTTAAATCATTTTGCCTATTTTACGTTCATTGAATTTCCGCTCGCTTTTTACCGGTTAATACCTTGGCTTGATTCTAAGATTTACTATTTTCTCAGCGCTTTCTGATTGCTTACGCCAGAACTCCAACACACCATCGATGTACTCTTGATTTTTGTTTGTTTCTGCACAAGTTGTTACCGGTATATTTAAGCCAACCTTGGATCAGAGGACCCAATATGACATTCAGTACGGAAAGCGGTGCCGGCTTGATGAGACCCAGCAAAAGACAAAGGGTTTACCTTGCCCTGTTGGCTAGTTTGTTAGGTGGGGTCGGTATCGATGGGCAGCCTGCGGATCCTCAGCCGGCGGTTGCGGAGATCGATGTAGATCTGCTTTTGGGTTCCGACCGGGTATTGAGCGATACGTTGGACGATCCGGTGTGGGATGTTGAGCCCCGCGCGGGCCGACGGCTTATTCAGCTGCCGGTGTCGTTTTTGGCCGGCCCAGAAGGTCAGGAAACGACGGTTTTCGAAAAGCCTGTGTTTGAGTTCCCTGGCGGCCGGTTCTTGTTCTGGTCGGTGCCCGAGCCGGAAATGACCCGGCCAACTTCTCGCCCCAGCCGTTCGGGGCCGCTCCCCCAAGAGCTTACGGACGAGCAACTGCTGGATCTTGCCGGGCTGTTGAGTCGCGAGGAAGCGGACTCCCGCGTCTTCGCCGATCGCGCTGCGGCGATGATCGACGAGGAAGAGCCCGAGGTGTCGCCCGACGCCCCGCGGATCGCCCGTGAAATCTTTGTTTCCCCCGGCAGCGTCGACATTGCCGAGGCTTCACCCGGCGGGCGGATCGCGTGGGAAGTCCATCGGCCGATCGCCGGACTGTCGGTCAAGTCCGCGGGCGATGACCAGCTCTACGCGTTGCGCCTCGACCGCGAGCAACTCCTCGCGCGCCAGCCAGAACGCGGCGATCGATTGACCCGTAACGCCGACGAGAGTTCTCGGGAGTTCAACCTTCGCCGCCGGGTCGCCAACGCGGAGCAACGCGAGTTGACGCTGGCCTACCGCGACCTGCAGCAGGCGATCCGCGAGCTGCCCGAGCGGGTTGAGCAGGACCTGCCGCCGACGGTCTGGGCGGTGTTCGAGATCAACGCGTTGGGCGACGGCTGGTCCCTGCGGGGGATCCCCGCTGGCGATTGGTCGATGCGTTTTAGCGACTGGGATTTATTGACCGAGTTGGCCGGCCGAAGCAGCGGCCGTTCGGCCGCGGGCGACGGCGATTTCTCGACCGAAGAGCTGGCCGGGATCCGCCGGCTCACCGAGTTGGCCGGTGATCCTCACCCCTGGACCCAGCGTCTGCTTTCGGCCGCGTTGTCCGGCTCTGACCTTCCCGGCCGAGCGTCGCCGGGCGATTCGGCGGCCCGGCTGATGGCGGCGGTATTGGCCTCGCCCGATGCGGTGAACCGCAACCGCTTGGCGTACGCGTTGGCGCAGCTCGACCCGGCCACGCCGGCCGCGGCCGAGCTGCTGAGCGATGCCGCCCGCGCGACCCGAGACGAAGGCGTCCAGCTCGCCGCGTTGCGGGCCGAGATCGGCGTCCAGCTCGCCGAGCTCAACGGACGCAATCCCGGCCCCGCCGCGGGGCAGGCGGTCGTTAGCGCGGTGGTCTTTACGAACGCCATGCTTGCCGACGAAAACGGCCCCGACGCGGGGCGAGTGGTTGAAGAGTTCCTGTCCGCGATCCCCGACACACCCGAAACAAACACCGCGGTGGTGGGCGGTCTCCGGTTCGATAACCTGCCGGACGAGCGTTTCGACGCCGCGGTGTCCGCGGTGTTGCAGAACGCCGGGACTAGCCCCGACGTCGTCGGCGGCCTGGTCAACCGGCAGTTGCTCGGCTCGGCGAACCGTGAAGTGGTTGAGCGTACCCTGGACCTGCTCGGCCGGGCGGATGAGCCAGCGCCGCTGATTGAACCCATCGCTACCGGCCTGCAAAGCCTGGTGTTCGGCCCGCCGGCCGCGGACCGCGTGGCCCCGCCCCGACCCATGATCGCCGACGGCCTGCCACTGGACTCAGCGAACCACTCGCTATTCCGCTTGCTGAATGCGGGCGACCCTGAGCTTCGGAAGAAAGGTTGGTTAGCCCTGCGTTATTTCGAGCTGAGTGACAACGGTCGCTCGTCAGCGGGTAACGAAGGCGGAGCCGATCCGCTGACGACGATTGTCGATGCGGGGTTGAGCCAGGCCGACGCGACGCCCAACACGCTGGTGCCGTTCCTCGCCCGGCAGCCCGACGCTGACCGGGCCAACCCGGGGCTGATCCGCGTCGTTATCGAAGGCGATGCGTCCGCGGCCCGCCGGGCCGTGCGGGTGCTGCGGGGTTCGGAGCGTTCGTTTGGTGCGGAGTTGGCCGAATTCGACGCCGACGGCCGAGAAATTTTCGCCAACCGGGTTTACGACACGCTTGGCGACGGCCCCGAGCCGGTCGTGGGCTTAATCCGAATCGAAACCACGGGGGGCCGTGGCGGGGTGGTTGGCTGGTTTGCTGACGCGTTGGCCGAGGGTGAGCTGCCCGAAGCGATCGCTTGGGCGGAGGCTGTGGGCGGCGAGCGGGCGTTGATGCAGGCCACGGTCGGCATGGACGACAACCTCGCGGCTGGGGCCTTCGCGGCGTTGACCGCGGCGGACGGCGGCGACCGCGAGCTGCAATTCAAGATGATCGATCGCTTCAAAGACGACCGCACGACGAAGACCCCCGACCAGATGGCCGAGGCCTGGGTCGCGGCCCGCCAAGACATCTATACCGCCCGCCTCGCGGACGCCGCGGGCGATTACCGTATCGTGATGATTGTGACCGGCATCGGGCCCGCCGCCGGTGCCGACGGGGCGATCGCCTCCGATCCCGTACTGGGCAATGACCCGTCGGTGATCACCGTCGACGACGCCGATGCCGCGGTGGTCACTTCGCAGCGGACCACGCTGGGCGTGACCCGACTCATCGCCAACGGCCGATCGTTGAGCTTTGTTGGGGGCACGCCCGAGCTCGGCGTTCCTGAAGACCGCCTCGCGATCCGCATCCCTACCGTCAGCCAGATCAAGGCCTTCGACGCGACCGAGGTGCAGGACCTTCCGCTCGAAGATATCGAAGAGCCGTTGGACCTGTTGCCCGAGCCGGGGGGGCGGTGGCGGGGCGAGATGATGCTGCCCGACGGGCGCGACCTCGAGTTGGTGATGGAGCCGTGGGGCGGGGCGGCGACGCCGGCGGACGATTCTTCGTCGAGCGATACCCGTGAAAGCGAAAGCCCGCCGACCCGTTCGGGCGGCGAGCTGCAGCGTTCACCTTTTGGAAATTAATACTTTCGGTATTACGCCGATTCGAGCAGCGAGTTGAGGTCGGCGTCTTCGTCGTGCGGCCAGTCTTCGACGCCGTCGGCTAGGTCGCGGGCCCGTTCAATGATGTCTTGCGAGACTTCGGGCATCGGGTAGTGCTCGCGGAGAAACATCCGCAGCTGCTCCGACTCGGCGACGCGGAAATACACCACCCGGCTGATGCGGTTGGTGGCGAAGGTCACGGCGCGGGCGAGGCGGGTGCGGCTGGCGGCCATGAGCAACTCGCCGGTGGGCTCGAAGCCGATGGGCATGATCTCGAACTGCCACGCCTGCCGCCGACTGATGAGCTTGAGGGCCTCGGCGTCGAACTTCTGTTCGGCGAGGTCGATCGTGCCGGTGAACCGGTGGTACTGCTCGATCCACGCGGCCTCGACGGATTGCAGGGTGACGTCGAACATCTGCTCAGCCAGGACGCCGAAGGGGAGTTGCTGTGTTTTCTGGGCCTGGACGACTTCGAAGACCTGCTGCTCGGTGAGCACGCCGTTTTCGACAAGGATCTGGCCGATGCGGATGGGGGATGGCGTCACGTGAATCTCCTGAGGGAAAGCCCGTTGTTGGCAAAACGTAAGGCCAACCCACCGGGCTATCCGGGAGATCGTCGGGGTTGCGGCAGGAGATAACCCCGCAGCGAACCAAAAAGGGGTGTCACTGGTTCGCGCAGCCGTACAAACCGACCAGCCGGAACGGCGGGGGTGGTTTACGGGTGGTTGGAGTTTTTTTGCGTTCGGGGCTAAAGCGTCGCGGTGTTTGCGGTATTGCGCCTGGCACATAAAGCCGCGACCGGTGGTCGCGCGGTTGGCTGATAGGCCAAATGGGTTGTGTTTATTGTGCCGTCCGTTTCATTACACGTATCGCCCTGCGGTCGAACGCGCGACCGCCGGTCGCGGCTTTGTGTTTATGTGGATAGAGCGCGATTTAATTCGGGCTGAGGATGTCGACGCGGGTGGGGCGGATGAGGTTGAGTTTGGTAGCTGGGTCGTAGACCGACTCGCCGACGATGCCGACGACGCGTCCGATCATCTGCACGGTATCGATGGCGGCGTCGGGCTCGAGGTAGGCGACGGTGCGTCGGCCGGTGGGGTCGAGCAGGCGGAGCAGGACGGGCTGGTTGCTGCCGGTGTGGACGGTCGAAGCGGTGAGGATGCCGATGGCGTCGTAGCCGGAGGTGACCGCGGGGGTGACGGGGGCGGCCGGCGGCGCGGCGGGCTCGGGGGCCGCGGGTACCTCCGGGGCTGCGGGAACTTCGGCGACGATCGGCGTGTCTTCGCCGGGGGTCGGGGCGTCGGCGAGCGGGTCGTCGACTTCAGCGGCTTCAGCTGTCGGCTCGGGGGGCAGGCTGGTCGCGGTGCTGCCGTCGCCCCCGGCGGTAATTGCGTTGGCCTCGGCCAGGGCGACGGCGGCTTCACGGTTGCGTTCGATCTGGGTCAGACGCGCCTGGACGATGGCGAGGTCGCTGTCGCTGAGCTGGGCGATCTGGGCGGCGTCGGCGTAGCCCCGCACCATCTTGGCGATTGGTTGCTGCTCGACGGGCAGGCTGAGGTAGGGCAGCATCGCGATCTCGACGGCCCGCAGCATCTCGTTGCTTGCTTCGGTCTTGGCCTGAACGTCAGGTAGCGGGATTTCGACGGTCGGGTCGTTGAGCAAGGCTTGTGCGGTGACGGCCGGGGCGGCGGGTGTTTCAGCGGGCGGTGCGTCGAACTCTACTTCGGTGACGGCGGGCTCGGGCGCGGGCGGAGCCGGGGGCGCGACAACGACGGGCTCGGGTTGTGGTTGGGGGGCTGGAGATACGGGCGGCTCGACGACGATCGGCGGCTCCTCGGCTTCGGGTGCGGGCGGCGTGACCGGTGCGGGCTTCGGCGCGTCGGGCTGTTCGGGTTTAGGGGCGACGCGGTCGGCGGGCCTTACGGCTCCTGGCGGCAGGTAAACAAACGCCCCGGCGGGTGGCTTGATCTTGTAGGCGTTGGCGACCTCGTCCACAATCTCGACGGTGTCGCCGGCGTCGAGTTTCATCAGGTTGCGGTAGCTGTCGGCCGGGCCCTTGGTGGCGTGGGCGGCATTGATCGGCGTGCCGTCGGCCTCGATCACGCCGAGGCTGCCGTTGCCCCGGACGTTGACATCTTTGCGCTCAACGAAGCAGAACACTCCCTCGGGGCAGGCGATCTTATACCAGCCGAAAAGCTCAGCCTCGACCGTCACGGCCGCGCCGACGCCCAGCGTGCCGACCTCGTAGTACGCCCGTCCCGCTCCGGAGCGGATCGGCGTGTTTGCTTCGACCACCACTGCGTCGTAAGGCGGCGTCGCCGCCTCGGCGGAGCCGACGATCAACGTCGCCGTCAGCAGGGCAAACGCGGCGGTCAGTATGTAGAAAGGAGCGGGCATCGAAGCGGCGGGGCGGTTGGTCATCGCGGAATCTCCATCGTCGCGGGGGATCGATCGACGCGTCGGCCCGGGCGTGGGTCCGTCCGTACGCCGCGGGGAGGGTTGGGCCGGGGGGTTGAAGCCGCAGCGATTAAACCTACTGCGTTCTTTACCTTCTGCGTCGCCCGATCGATAAGACACTATAACCCGCCGCGGACCTACGCTCCACGGATCGCACCCGCCGATTTGTAATTACTGGGTCAAACGCTGAGGCGACCCCGCACGAACCATCGGACCCGGTGCTCGTAGAATCAACTCGCATGCAACAACGCACCGTAACCCGGCTCGGCATCGGCCTGCTGATCACCACGGCCGTGATCGGCTTGTCCGGCGTACTGCCGTGGTCGGTGATGCAAAACGTTCCGAAGCAGGCGTTGGCCCAGGCCGTCGAGCCGATCAAGCCAGCAACCTCTTCCCCACCAACTCGCCGCAGCGTGCGGCAGCTCATCGGCTACGAAGACGCCTTTAAGCGACTCCGACGCGAGATGCCGACCGGCCAAGGCGTGCCCTTCGCCCACGTCGAGGGCAACGCCGGCCAATACCGCCCCGATCTCGACGGCCCGCCCTACGACGCCGTCGCTTTCTCCTACCGCTCCGGCGAGTCCCAGCCCAGCGGCCACGCAACGGCCACCGCCCGCATCATCTACGGCAGCAAAGGCCTCGCCCCCGGCGTCGAGGTCGTCCACTGCATGACCTCCGCCGACTTCCTCGGCAAGCTCACCCTCAACTCCACCACCACCGGCCCGCCGATCCCCGCCACTGACTCGCCCTTCGAGCCCCGCGTCTATACCCACTCCTGGATCGGCAGCCCCCCCGAAGTCCAGTCCGCGATGATCCTCCGCCGCGTCGACTACCTCGTCGACACCCGCGACGTGGTAATGGTCGCCGGGGTCAACAACGGCCGGGACACGCCGGTCCCCCCGCTGCTGGGGAGCAGCTACAACGCCATCGCCGTCGGCACCACCGGCGGCAACAGCTCCGGCGGGGTCACGTCTGTCGACCTGCCCGGCCGCTCCAAGCCCGACCTCGTCGCCCCCCGCGGACAGACCAGCTACACCACACCCGTCGTCGCCGCCGTTGCCGCGTTGCTGCTCGAACAGGCCGACCGACTGGTCGAAGCGGGCCACGACACCGCCAATCGGGCCGAGGTGATCAAGGCCGCGCTGCTTAGCGGCGCGACCAAGCCGAAGAAGTGGGTCCCGCTCCCCGGCCAACCGCTCGACCCGCACCTCGGCGCGGGCGTGGTCAACGTCGACCGCTCGCTCCGCGTCCTCGCCGTCGGCCCCGCACCGCCCGGCGAACAAATCAAACGCCTCGCGGGCTGGTCGTTCCCCACGATCGCCCGCGGCGGCTCGGCGGACTACAGCCTCAAGCTCCCGGTCGACACCGGCCGCGCGTCCTTCACGATTACTTGGCACCGCCGGATCGACGGGCGTACCGCCGTGGCCACCCGTAAAGACACCGGCGAAAAGGTCGGCCTCTGGCTCGATGCCCCACGCGTGGCCGACGTCGATCTGCGTCTAATCTCGATCGCCGAAGACGGATCGGAAACCGTCCTCGCCGATAGCGTCAGCCGCGTGGACAACGTCGAACACCTCTACCTGCCCAAACTCGCCAAAGGCGAATACCGGCTCGAACTCGTCCGCGAAGCGGAGCACGATCAATTCGCCGAAGACTGGGAAGTCGCGTTTACTTGGGTAATCGACAAGCCCCGGAAACGCTAAGCCGTACTGGCCGCCTTCGGCTTGGCCAACGCGAACCCCAGCAACCCTGTCGCCACAACCGTTAGCCCCGCCGCGTAAACAAACACCGCGGTCAGCGAGACCTCCGCGATCCAGCCGCCCAGAAGGTTGCCCGCGATCCGTCCCGTGCCGAACACCGCCATCGCGTACAGCCCCTGGATCGAGTTGCGGTACGCCGCGTCCGCCCGCTGATTCAGATAGATCGGCGGGGCGACGTGCACGACCAGCACCATGATCCCGTGGAACACCTGCGTCCCCACCGCCACGCCCACCCCGGGGAAATAGCCGAGCAACGCAAAGCGGGCCGCCATGCACAGCCCGCCGACGACCATCAGCTTCCGCAGGCCCCAGTGCCGCAGGAACCAGCCGAACCCGAGCATGAAACCGATCTCGATCACCACGCCGAGGTTGGCGATCAAACCGACCCACTCGGTGTCGAGGCCGACCGTCCGCGTCAGGTACACCGGGTAGAAGCCGTAGTACGCGGTGATCGCCAGGTGGATGAGAAACATCGCGACGCAAAAAACCAACACCCGCGGCTCGGTCAACGCCGCGAACGCCTTGGCGGTGGGCAGCTGGCCTTTATTTCGAGAAGTCTTTTCGTTGGCCTGTTCTTCGCGTGGCGTCTTCGGCAGGAGAAACGCGTTGAGCACGCCGACCCCGCAGCACACCGCGCTGCACCACACCGCCGCCGCGGTATCGACGTCGGTGTAACGCAGCACGAAGTAAAGCACCAGCGACGGCACGATAAACCCGAACGTCCCGAATACCCGCACGACGTGGTAGTCCTGTGCGGTTTGCCCGTCCGCCTCCAACTCCTCCCGCCGCTGGAAGTACAACGCATCTTGTAGCGACGTCACCGGCGCAAACGCCAACGCGAACAACCCGTGCACGATCAAGATCGGCCAGTAGTCTTCAGTTAACGCCAGCAAGCCGAGCGTCAGCCCCGACCCCGCAAACATCAGGCCCAGCAGCGTCCGCCCCTGCACCCGCGTGTCCGCCAGCGCCGCCGTGACCACCGGCGAGACGATCACCGCCACCCCCGTCAAGCTCAGTACCCACCCGATCTGCCCCATCGTCAGCCCCCGGTCATCCAGGAATACCGACAGGTACGGCAAGACGCTGCCCATCACTGTAAACGAAAGAAAAAATTGACTCTTGATCGCACGCAAGGGCCGGATCATAGCCGCCCCCTCGTTTAGCGGACGGCCCGCAGGGCCCCGCGTCTCGGCCTCGCCCCGCGGGACGCTGTGCGTCGCCCGCTAAACGGCTGGTTTCTCTACAATCCACCGCCTCATGACCGCCGAAAACAAAAATACCTTCTACGTCACCACCCCGATCTACTACGTCAACGACAAGCCCCACCTCGGGCATGTCTACACGACGATGGTCGCCGACGTCGTCGCCCGCTACCACCGCCTCCGCGGCGACGACACGTTCTTCCTCACCGGGGTTGATGAGCACGCCGCCAAGGTCTCCGACAAGGCCGCCGAGCACGGCAAGACCCCTCAAGAATGGGCCGACATCAACGCCGACCAATTTCGGGGGACGTTCGAAAAACTCGAGATGACCAACGACGACTTCGTCCGCACGTCGTCCGACCACCACAAAGCCAAGGTCACCGAGTACGTCAAAGCCCTGATCGACTCCGACGATATCTACGAGGGCGAGTACGTCGGCTGGTACGACGCCGGACAGGAAGAATACGTCCCCGAAAACAAAGCTAAGGAGCTCGACTACAAGTCCGAGGTCAACGGCAAGCCGCTGGTGAAGAAGAGCGAGAAGAACTACTTCTTTCGTTTGTCGAAGTACGTACCCGCACTGCTCGAACACTTCGAGGCGAACCCCGAGTTCGTCCAGCCTACCGCGCGGAAGAACGAAATCATCAACCGGATCAAGGAAGCCAAAGACGTGCCGATCAGCCGGACGGGTTCGGGAGGTTGGGGTATCCCGGTGCCTGGCGACGAAGAACAAACGATCTACGTCTGGATCGACGCGCTGTTCAACTACCTGACCTACGTCGATACACCCGACCGCCGACACTATTGGCAGAGCGGCGCGACGCACTTCATCGGCAAAGACATCCTCTGGTTTCACGCCAGCATCTGGCCGGCCCTGCTCATGGCCCTGCGCAAATCCGAAGGCTACGACTGGGTCAACCTGCCCAAGCAGGTCTACAGCCACAGCTACTGGGTCAGCAAGGCCAAGCTCGATACCGGCGAAGAAGTCGTGATGAAGATGGGCAAGTCCACCGGCAACTTCCTCGACCCCGAAACCCTCCGGGTCCTGGTCGAAACCTTCGGCCTCGACGCTCTGCGTTACTTCCTTAGCACCCAAGGCCCCCTCGGCACCACCGACTCGGAGTTCAGCCAAGACAAGTACATCGAGGTGTACAACTCCGATTTGGCGAACACGTTTGGCAACTCCGTTTCACGTGTTTCGAACATGATCGGAAAATACTGCAACGGTATTGTTCCAGAAGTTCCTCCAGAAAAACTGGCGGTGGTAGCTGAGAAGGGACAGCCGGCTCTGGATGAGGCAACCGCTGAGGCGGGTTCGACAATTCTTAAGAAGGTGATGGCGAAAATTGATCTTGAGAGAGCAGGTAAAACTGCTTTATATGTTGTGACCGATGTGGATCAATTCATCGAACAAACTACGCCATTTAAACTCGCAAAAGACCCTGCGAATCAGCCAGAAGTCGAATTGATTTTGTATCGATGTGCCGAGGCGTTGCGGATCGCGTCGGTGTTGTTGTGGCCGTTCATCCCCGATGCGTGCGAGAAGTTCTGGTCGCGGATTGGGTGTGATTACGCCGAGCAGATGAAAGCGAACGGCGGTAAGGGCCAGTTCGACGAATGGGTGCAGTGGGGCCAACTCCAGCCTGGCACACTCATCGAAAAAGGCGGTGCCCTGTTCCCGCGTTACACGCCACCCAAATAACGAATGATCGTATCCCCATAAAGCCGCGACCGGTGGTCGCGCGTTCGCCCGTAGGGCGATCCGAGGTCTGAAAAACTTGGGGCGACAAAAACTCGATTTGGCCTGTCGGCCAACCGCGCGACCAACGGTCGCGGCTTTATGTCATCATTCGATCGGGATCAGGCCCGCACCGGGTTCGACGGCGGTGAAGAAGTTTTTGTCGAGGTCCCAACGCAGGGCACGGGCGGTGGTCCGGCCGTTGGGCTGGTCGTCGCGGTTGAGCTCGACCTCACGCCGCGGCTCGGCCCAGAACAGTACGGCCCGGTCTGCTTCTTCGTATTCGAGGTGGTCGGCGACGATGTTGGACTCGCCCTGGGCGACGCGGACCCGGCCGTCGGCGTTGACCCGGCGGATCTGGGCCTGCGGGGCGGTACCTTCGTCGGCGCTGAGGTAGGCGCCCAGGCCGCCGGTCTCGGTGAGGTCGGCGACGAGGCGTTGGGCGTCGAGTTTGATCGGCTCTTGCGTTTTGCCGTCGCTTCCGGGGGCAGGCCGGTGGACCATGAAGACGTCTTTCTCGAGGCGAAGGTCGTTGGCCTGGGCGTCGAGCGTCAGCTGGTCTTCCCAGGCGAAGAGCGTCACGCCGCGGCCGCCGAAGTTGACGGGGTTTTCGTTGTCTGCGGTGCTCCGCACGGTTTCGGTGCGATAGTCTTCGAGCAGCATGTTGCCGCGCGTGGGGACGATCACTTGTTCGACGGTGATGTTGTCGTCGATGGTGGTGAGGTTGGTGAGGTTGGGCGGCTGGTTGATAAAGACCAGCTCCCGGCCGATGAGGGTGAGGCGGGTGAGCGGGCGGTCGGCGGGGCCGTCTGCGGTAAATTCCTGGGCGGTGAAATTAACCTGGTCGTCGGGGTTTTCGGGGTCGGCCAGGGCGTGGGCGCGGCGGAGGTCGAGCGCTCCCGCGGAAGCCACGGGAACGGATTCGCTGGTTTCGTCTTCGAGGTCTTGCGGGACGAACTCGAGGGAGAGGGTGTGGGCGTCGAGCGAGGTGTCGTCGGTGTTCGAGGTCGAGGCGGAGCGGACGTCGCCGACAAACTTGGCTTTGCCCTTGGCGTTATCGAACGCCATCGACTCGGACCAGGCGATGTTTAGCTTGGCGGTCGGGTCGTCTTCGTCGACGTCGGCGGAGAACGTGCCGGGGCCGAGAGCGTCGGCGGTCTGAGCGTCTTCCTGGAGGATGAGGTGGACGCCGGCGAGCTCGGCACCCTCGCGGGAGAGGGTGGCGAAGGACCGTTCGTTTTCGCCGAAGAGCGCGAGCCGGCCGACGCGGGGGTCGGCGTCGAGGGCGTGGGCGGTGAGTGTGGTCTCTTCTTCGATCAGCTGGACGGTGATATTGCCCAGAGCGCGGAGGCGGGTTATCTCGATTTCGGATTCAGTACTTTCGCTCTCCGAGGTTTGGGTTGATTCAAGTCGGCCCAGGTCGACGTCGAGCGAGTTTGCTTGGAACGTACGGTTGGGTTGTTGGGCGAAGACGGGTTGTTCGGCGGAGCCGAGGGCCTGCAGGTGCGAGGGCTGGGCGTTGCCCTCGGCGTCGGGCGTCAGGGTGAGGGCGAGGGACTGGCTGGTCAGGTCGAGCTGCTGTTCGGGGTCGTCGGACTCGGCGACGGCGTTGACGTCGCCGTGGAAGGTCGCGGATCGGAGGTCGGCCAGCGAGTCGTCGGCGTCTCGGTTGAAGGCCAGATCGAGGCGGTCGGCGAAGCTGACGCGGAGGCCTTGCTCGTCGGCGTTGAGTCGGCCGGGGCCGAGGATTTGGCCGCCGGCGTCGGATTCGCTGAGGGTGAGGGCAACGGCCTGCAGGTTGCCGAGCTCGGGCGAGTCGAGGACGAACGGGTGGGCGTCGCTGCCGTCGGCGAAGACCGTTTTACCGTCGGTGCGGTAGCCGACGGCGGCGGCGGAGATGCGTTGGTCCTCGGCGGGGTTGTTTAGCACGGCGGGGCTGCCGTGGAGGGTGAGGACGGCTTGGTCGGGGGCGGGGATATCGACCGACGCGGGGCTAATCGGGGCCTGCGGGCGGATCGGCTGGAGTTCGAGTCGGCCGGTCCATTTCACAACGACGTCGCTGGGGGACGGGGTCAGCAGGGCACGGGGGTCGGCGGGTACGTTGGGCGGGAGGTTGTTGACGTATACGGTCGGGTGATTGGGGCGGAAGGCTGCGGACGCGGGTGCGCTACGGGCGACCGCGTTATCCGCGTCTTCGTTATCGCTTCCGGGGTCGCTTCCGGGGGCGAGGGTGAAGAGGGCTTCGAGGCGGTCGCCGGTGAGGGTGGTGTTGTCGGGGCCGACGTTGATGTCGAGGTTGTCGTAGAGGATGGCGAGGTAGGGTTGGTGGCCTTCGGTTTGTTGCGGGGGAGAGGCCTGCGGGTCGGCGAGGTTAGAGGGTGAACTCTCGGGAGAAGCTTCCCCCGGGCTCCGGGTGGTGGTGAGGTTTGACCCCTGTGCGAGGCGGAGTTCGTCGCCCTGATCGATGACGAGGCGTTCGACGCGTTGGTCGAGCATGTTGAAGGTCAGGTCGAGGCCGGTGCCGGTGAAGTCGACGGCGGGGCCGACGAGGCGGACGGGGCCGTCGGACTGGATGTGGCCGTTCTCGCGGTCGAAGCGGGTGAGCTCGTCGAGGTAGACGCGGAACTGGACGTGGCGGTCGGAGTCGAGGTCGATCGGCTCGCCGTCGGGGGCTTCGTACTGGGTAACGACGGTGTTGCGGTGGAACTCGCCGCGGGTCGGCTCGTTGCCGGGGTGGTAGAACCGGCCTTCGTCGGCGGTGACACGCAAGAGTCGGCCAGCCGAGAAGCGGACCTCGGCGGCGGGGCGGATCACGTCGGAGACGAAGTTGGGCTGCGGCACGACCCGGTCGCCGGTGAAGAGGGTGACGGTTTCGCCGTCTTCGCTGTAGAACTGCATGCCCTCGGCGACCTCGACGAGTTCGGCGGGTTTGGCGTTGGGGTTTTCGAGGTCCTCGGCCGTGATCCCGCGGTTGGTGATCTGCGGCGGGGTGGGGCGGGGGCCGGTGGAGCCTGAGCTGCGCGGCCCGCCCGCGAGGATCGCCAGGGTCACCACCGCGATCGCCGCGACCAACCCCCCGGCTATCAATAGAAAACGCTTGTCCATCTGTACAGTGTCGGCACCCCGACGCCGGGATTCAAGTACGCCCGAAACCGACCACGGGGCGTTAATCACACCCCGCCGGTATCATTTCCGATTGCTCGGCCCGCTCTGTTTGGGCCGCGTTCCGACTCGCCCCGCCACGCACGACCCCAGGACCCCCCATGATCGGCAAGATTTTTAAAGCCTACGACGTCCGCGCCCTCTACCCCGATCCGCTCAACGAAGACGCCGGCTGGAAGGTCGGCTACGCCACCGCCCAGTTCCTCAAAGAACAGAACGGCCCGGGCAAACTCGTCGTCTCCCGCGACCACCGGCCCGCCGCCCCGAGCATGGCCGAGGCCCTAATCAAAGGTATTCGCGCTGCTGGCATGGATGTCGTTGACCTCGGCCGATGCGATACGTCGATCCAGTACTTCGCCATCCCACACCTCGGCGGCGTCGGCGGCGTGCAGTGCACCGC
Source organism: Planctomycetota bacterium (assembly GCA_038747275.1). GTDB lineage: Bacteria > Planctomycetota > Phycisphaerae > Phycisphaerales > Phycisphaeraceae > Algisphaera. Next base: position 131,353 of record JBCDJW010000003.1, read on the forward strand.
CTCGCACAACCCCATCGAGTACATCGGCTACAAGATCAGCCGCGAAGGCGCCAAGCCCGTCGGCGCCGACACCGGCCTCAAAGAAATCGAAGCGATTACTCGCGGCCTCGAAGGCGACTGCCCCGAGCCCGTCGGGTCATACGAAGAGGCCGACGTCTGGGACGCCTACCGCGCCCACATCCTCGGCTTCATGGGCGAGCTCAAGCGCCCCCTCAAGCTTTTCGTCGACGCCTCCAACGGCTGCGGCATCGAGCTGCTCGACAAGGTCTTTTCCAACGTCCCCAACCTCGAGGTCATCACCGCTAACACCGAGTGGACCGACGACTGGGCCCACGAGCCCAACCCGCTCGTCGCCGAGAACATGGTGCCCACGCAGGACGGCGTGCAGAAGCACTCCGCGGATCTCGGCGCATGCTTCGACGGCGACGCCGACCGCTGCATGCTCGTGGACGATGCCAGCGAGCTCTGCGGTTGTGACCACCTCACCGCCTGGCTCGCCGACCATTTCCTTAAAGAGCAGCCCGGAAGCAGCATCGTCTACGACCTCCGCTCGTCCAAGGTCGTCTCCGAAACCGTTAACGCCCTCGGCGGCACGCCCGCCGTCGCTAAGGTCGGCCATGTCAACCTCAAGGCCAAGCTCCGTGAGACCGACGGCATCTTCGCCGGCGAGCTCTCCGGCCACTTCTACTTCAAAAACAACAGCTTCGCCGACTCCGGCGCCATCACCCTCGCCGCCGCCCTCAACGTCCTCAGCCAATCGGAAGAACCGCTTTCTGAGGTCATGGCCCCGTTTCGCAAGTACCCCCAGTCCGGCGAGATCAACTTCGAGAACGAAGACAAGCAGGGCACCATGGACGCCCTGAAAAAAACCTACGGCGACCAGGGCGCCGAGATCACCGAACTCGACGGCGTCTCCATCGACCTCTGGGATTCGAAGGGTTTTTGGTTCAACGTCCGGGCCAGCAACACCGAGCCGCTGCTGCGCCTCAACGCCGAGGCGAAAGACAACAGAACCCTTGCCGAGCTCCTCGCCGAGATCAAGCCCAAGCTCGGCGTTGAGTCGGCGGGTCATTGAACTTGATCATGGCTTCTACTTCGGAAATGAGCATATTGACGCGGCGATACGCTTTAACGAAAAAGCGAAATGCCTAGCATTGCGCAGACGCCCCAAGGAAGACTGGAAAATACAACAAAAATGAATTTTGCTATTGGAATTGCAGATTTGTTGGTGTCTAAACGCACGAAATCACGAAACAGATAATACTTTCGCGGCAGTAAATTTGCCCTTCCGCACAGAGTAAAAACTATAGCGCCAACAAACATTGCGATATTTGTCAGGGCGATCACGCTAAAGAAAAAGACTCCCAGCTCACCGTCTCGGCCCAGTAGGACTGCCAAGACAATCACTATTGGGATGAATGCGATTAGCGTTAACGCTGCGCCAAATAAACCATCTGAGTCTTGATTGATATCGCCGGGGCCAAAGCCTCCGATGCACCAGGATACGGCGCCGAGCATTAATCCATAGCAAAAGCAAAATAAGCCCGAAACTACAATAGCCCCCGCCACTGCGTGTAATTGCATGCCTGTAAAGGCACCGACAAATGCAGCGGTCAACGCTACGGTTATTCCGAAAATCATTCCTGCTGCTGCAAACCAACCGATACTGCCCGAAAAATAGTTTCGGGTGGAATCGCCTGATGCGTCTTTGTAAAAGATGACGTTTAGGCGAGGGAAGAATACTGCGTTTATTAACCCGCCCATTAGTGACCAGGCTAGAGCATGTACCCGTGCGTAGCTGTCTACACGTTCGCCTAAAATGTAAAGCAAAGCAAAAACAATCCCATAAATCCAAAAAGACGTTCTGAAAAAATCATTTAGCCCCCTTGAAAAGCATGAGATAAACGACTGTGGGTTTTCTGCGCATGACGGGCAGGATTTTTTCGTCGTACTGGCCAAAGTGATGTATTGAGATACACGGCCAAAAAGATGGCCTAAAGCACCTAGTAAGTAACCTGCTATACCTGCGTATGAAGCGTTGATTGCGATTGTGTAATTGACGGTTTTGATATCTGAGAACATCTCAATCACCGATGTCCCGAATACCGCACTGGGTAATCCGACCAATGCGACAAGGGCTCCAAAAATAGAGGCGATGATTTTCAACCAGCCCGTTTCTGGTGCTGTAGTTGCTGATCTTTCAGATTTATCAGGTGTTTGATTCATGTCTTACAGCTTTTCAATTGATAGCATGACCGATTCTGGTCAGTCGTTTTTTGATTTTAAAGCGATTTGATGCGCCCTTGGCTTTAAGCCATATCGATGATAAATAAATATATTTTGAACCACGGAATAAAAATGGCACCAAAGTAACTGGTCAAAATTTATCATTTCGCTAAATGATATTCTATTACGTATATCTGGCATAAATAGCTAAAAGATTTTAACAATGGAAGTCAATGATGACCCCCAAGCAAGTCCTCCAACTCGTCAAGACCAAGAAGATCGAATTCATCGACTGCCGGTTCATGGACTTTCCCGGGCTGTGGCAGCACACGACCTACCCCGTCTCCGAACTGAAGGAAGAATCCTTCACCCACGGCTTCGGGTTCGATGGCTCGTCGATCCGTGGATGGCAGGCGATCAACGAGAGTGACATGCTCATCGTCCCCGTCGCCGATACCGCGAAGGTCGACCCGTTCTACGAACGGCCGACCCTGTCGCTTATCTGTGATATCAAAGACCCGATTACCCAGAAGTCCTACAGCCGCGACCCGCGCAGCGTCGCCCGCAAGGCAACCAAGTATCTCAAGGAATCGAAGGTCGCCGACAAGGCGCACTTCGGTCCGGAGATGGAATTCTTCGTCTTCGACCAGGTGCGTTACGACCAGGACGTGAACCGGGCGGTGTACGAGGTCGACTCGGCCGAGGGCGTGTGGAACCGCGGGCGGGATTGGCCGGGCAACCTTGGCAACCAGGTCCGCCAGCGCGAGGGCTACTTCCCCTGCCCACCGATGGACACGATGCACGACCTACGCAGCGAGATGTCAGCCGTCATGCAGCAGATGGGCCTGTCCGTCGAGTGCCACCACCACGAGGTCGCCACCGGCGGCCAAGCCGAGATCGACTTGGAATATCAAGACCTTGTACCTATGGCCGACGCCTGCATGCTTTACAAGTACATCGTCAAGAACGTCGCCGCCCGCCACGGCAAGGTCGCCACGTTCATGCCTAAGCCGCTCTTCGGCGACAACGGCAGCGGCATGCACACGCACTTCTCCCTTTGGAAGGGCAGCAAAAACCTCTTCGCCGGGCGGCGCTACGGCGGGCTATCCCAGCTCGGCCTCCACGCCATCGGCGGCATCCTCCGCCACGCCCCGGCCCTGCTCGCCTTCACCAACCCGACCACCAACAGCTACAAACGCCTCGTCCCCGGCTACGAGGCCCCGGTCAACCTCACCTACTCGTCCCGCAACCGCAGCGCCGCGATCCGCATCCCGCAATACTCGCAGGCCGCCGCGACCCGCCGGATGGAGTTCCGCACGCCCGACAGCTCCTGCAATCCTTACCTCGCTTTCGCCGCGATGCTCATGGCCGCGCTCGACGGCATCCAAAACCAGATCGACCCCGGCGACCCGCTGGACAAAGACCTCTACGACCTCGACCCCGCCGAACGCGAAGCGATCCCCCACGCCCCCGCCGAGCTGGCCGAGTCGCTCGACGCCCTCGAGGCTGACCACGACTTCTTGTTGCAAGGCAACGTGTTCACCGACGACGTGATCCACTACTGGATCAAGTACAAGCGCGAAGAAGAGGTGCAGGCCCTGCGTCAACGCCCGCACCCCTACGAGTTCTGCATGTATTTCGATATTTGATTCGATGGCCGTTCCACAAAGCCGCGACCGCCGGTCGCGCATTCGGCCGCAGGCCGATGGATTCACAATCACGTACTCGACAGAATTTTTCACCCTGCGGGTGAACCGCGCGACCACCGGTCGCAGCTTTATGAAAATTCACTCCACGCTGTACGCCGTCGTCGCATCCTCATGCACCAAAAACGCATCGGTTACACCCGGGGCGTCCTCGAACAGATGATCAAGGTCGTTCGCCTCCGCATCGCCGTACTGCGTTTGTTCAAACTCGGCGATTGTCTCAAACGACGTACTGTTATCGTTGCGGATCACACCGCCACGCCATTCGCCGCTGCCGGGTTCAGTCCAGACGCTGGAGATGTCGTCGCGATCTGTACCGATGGCGCGGTCGCTCATGACGATCGCATTAGGATTTAACGTCTCAAGCCATTCGTTTGCTCGGGTATCGTCACTGGGCGCAAAGTTACCGTCTTCGTCTTGGTTGAGGGCCTCGGTGATGCCAAGCATGGCGTAGGAAAAGTGATCGGATGTGAGAGGGTGGTCTGGGCTGGCTTCGCCATTCGGAGGAAATTCATACTCGGCGGCTTTGCCATCGGCAGGATTAATGATGTATTCGGGAGTAAAAAAATTACCGTCCAACAGCATCCAAAGTCGGGCGGCGGGCTGGGTTCCGTCGCCGGAGAAACCTGTGGCTTCGCCATCGGGAACCACCCGGCCCGATCTATCAAGCCCCGGGAAGCGGCCATCTCCACCGGCTCTGTGGCTGGCAGCAGAGAATGTCATCATCCCTTGTTGAATACCGCGTAACTGTGTGAGACTAACCATGCGGCGTTCCGTCGGTCTGAGGTATCCAAGCACCGGAAGCATTAGCGCTACCCCAATAGCAACCAAGATGACTGCGACCGTTATTTCCGCAATACTCAGTCCACGTATCCGATTGTTGCACGGCATACTAATGCTCCGGAAATAACTAGGGAATCGACAGCCCGGTGTTTATCCCGGGCTGTCGTAAAGTCAATCGTCACTATACGCCGTGGTGGCGTCTTCAAAAACTAAAAACGCATCTACCGCACCGGCAGCATCCTCGAACAGATGATCAAGATTGTTCGCCGCGGCGTTGCCGTACTTGGTGTCTTCGAATTCGGTAGTGGTTTCAAACGACGTGCTGTTATCGTTACGGACGACGCCGCCACGCCAGTCACCACTGCCGGTTTCGGTCCAGACGCTGGACATGTCGTCGCGACCGGTGCCGATGGCGCGGTCGCTCATGACGATTGCGGCAGTGTTGAGGGTTTCCTGCCACTCGATGGCCCGGCCGTATTGGCTCCAGTCCCGGGTTTTATCTTCCGCAAATGTGAGCGCTCCGGTGATCTCTAGCAACGCGTAGGAGTAGTTTTCCGGGAGTAGCCGCTCGTAATCGCCGGTATCGGTAGTCGTCTCTATCGCTCGGGTATCGGCAGGATTGATCACGTACTCGGGGGTGAAGTAGTTGCCGTTGAGCAGCATGACCAACCGGGCCGCCGGGAAGGTACCGTCGCCCGAGAAGAACGTATCTTCGCCGTCGGGGATGACTCGGCCCGACGCGTCGAGGCCGGGGAAGTAACCGTCGTAACCGCCGCGTTTGTTGGATTGGGCGAAGGTGACGAAGGCTTGGTGGATACCGCGGAGTTGGGTGTTGTTGCTCATAAAGCGGCCTCCTTTACCTCGCGTTTGTCCGAGTATGGGGAGTAAAAGCGCTACGCCAATTACGATCACCACGATAACGATGATCATTTCGATTGCCGAGAATCCTTTGGTGTTTCGATATGAAAGCATGAACCGTCTCCTGTGAAGAGGAAAAGTCGAGGGTACCCCCTAACGCCGGTGAACTAAGACCACGTGACAACGCGGCCCAGCTACGGGATCAGGAGGGATCAGATTGAACGTGTCCGCGGAAGACGGGAGTGAGAAATGCCGAACGACGGGGATCGAATCGGGATGGAAAATAGCAATTAGGTGTCGGGTCGGCGATTCACCAATCTACAGGCGAACACGTGGGTCGGCCGGGGCGTAACGAACGCGGTCGGCCGAAACTTCCGGGGGTCCCGGGGGTCCGGCGGGGTGGCCGGCATGGAGTCCTTGATGCTCCTTTCGTTGCCCCCGGACGCCGGGGGCTTGTGTGACTTACGCTGACGTTATCGTCGTCAGGGTGCCGCGTCGAGGATAATTTGCGAAGATGTAGAGTCGTATCATTTCTATTGATTCGCCGTGTTGGCCGATATGTAACCGGAATGTCAAAACGATCTCGGATGAAACCTCGCCGTTACCAACCCGCCTGCTGTTTCGCTAAGGCTTTGCCAATTGCTGCGGTGTTTTTGCTGCTTGCCCCGCTAGGTTGTGCCCCCGGAAATACCGGCGCTGTTAGTCGTACCACGTCGGGAGCAACGGCACCGACCGCCAGCGTCACCGCCGATCAACGCATACGGGCGGGACAGATCCTCAAGGACAACGGCCAACTCGCCGCGGCGCTCAACGAGTTCAACCGGGTGCTTGAAGACAACCCCCGGTCGGTCGACGCGGTGATGGGCGTCGGCTCGGTGCAGCACGCGAGAGAACAGTACGAGCAGGCCCGCGAGACCTACCGTAAGGCGGTCGGTCTCGACGGCGAGCGGGCCGACGCCCGCTACTTCCTCGGCCTGATGCAGCAGGTGCTCGGCGAGATCGGCGAAGCGATTGTCGAATACCAACGCGCCCTCGAACTCAACCCCGACGACCCGGCGACCAACCGCGACCTCGCGACGGCGTACCTCCAAGTTGGTCGACCTGATTTGTCGCTGCCGTTTGCCGAGCGGGCGGTCGAGCTCGAGCCGGGGTCGCAGCCGGCGTGGTGCAACCTGGCGGTGACGTACTCGATCCTCGGCCGATTCGACGAGTCGCTCGACGCCTACCGCACCGCGACCGAGATCGGCGACCTCGACGCACCGGTGCTGCTGGGCATGGGCGACACGCACCTGAAGCTCGGCAACTTCCAGCGGGCGGTCAACACGCTTGCCGAGCTGGTCCGCCGGTTCCCCAGCGGCGTCGCGCACGAACGCTTCGCCTACGCGTTGTTCCGGATGTACGACTTCAACCGCTCGATCGCCCACTACCGCCGATCGTTGGTCTACGACCCCAACGCCCCGGCTGCGCTCAACGGCCTCGGCGCCTGCCTCCTCACCGATTACCTTCAGCAGCGCAACCTCCGGCGGAAGGCGAAGCTTTACGAAGCCCTCGCCGCGTGGCGTAGCAGCCTGCGCATCAACCCGAATCAGCCGCAGATCGTTGATTTATTGACGCGTTATGACCTGCCGGACTGACGGTTCCGCTCCGCGGCCTACGGGCGGCGGTGTGTTGGATGGGGCTTGGTGGGTTAGGTGTGTCGGTCTGAATCTAACACCGGGGAAATACGGGGTTGGTGTTTAGCGGGCGACGCTCAGCGTCCCACGTGGTCGTCTTGGCGTAGACCGCGGGCGGCTTCGCCGCACCCGCTTAACGACGGGGGTTTTCGATTCATACCGACGCAGGGTCTTCATTTGGGCCCGGGGCGTAGGATTCGAAATTCGGATTCGGTTCCGGGACTAGCGCTTGGATTTCGTTGCGCCAGGTCTTGAGCTTAGCGTGCAGCGCGGCGGTGCGTTCGGGTTGCTCGGCCGAGATATCGCGGCTTTCGGAGAGGTCGTCTTCGACGTCGAAGAGTTCTAGTCGGCCGTCTTCGAAGTGTTCGATGAACTTGTATCGCCCGGCCCGAACCGCGCCGCCGGGGGTATCGCCCTGGTTGGAGTAGTGGGGGTAGTGCCAGTAGATCGCGTCGCGGTCGGGGCCGTTTTGGCCTTGCAGCAGAGGCAGAAGCGAATGGCCGTCGACGTGTTGTTCGGGTTGGGCGGGCAGGCCCGCGGCGTCGAGGAACGTGGGGTAGAGGTCGGTGGTGACGACCGGGGCGTCGGCGGTGCTTCCGGGGGCGATGGTGCCGGGCCAGCGGGCGAGTTGGCAGACGCGGTTGCCGCCTTCGCGCAGCCAGCCCTTGCCCTCGGCCAGCGGGGCGTTACAGGTCGGCGAGCCCTCGGCCGTGGCGAGCCCGCCGTTGTCCGAAGTGAAAACGACCAGCGTGTCGTCGGCCAGGCCGAGGCGGTTGAGCGTATCGAACACCCGGCCGAGGTTGGTGTCGAGGTTCTCGATCATTGCGGCGTACGTTGGATCGGACTGCACGGTGCGGCGTTCGATGCGAAGGTGTTTCTTGTGGTCGCAGGCAAAGCGGTCACTGGGTTCGAGCGGGCCGGCGGGGTCGAGGCCAAGGGCTTTGGCTTTTTCGGTGTACTTCTCGACCAATTCCGCGGGGGCTTGGATCGGGGTGTGCACAGCGTAGTGCCAGAGGTTTAAGAAGAACGGCCGCTCGGGGTCGCGGGCTTTGAGCAGCTTCAACGCTTCGTCGGTGAGGCGGTCGGTAAGGTATTCGCCATCGGGGCAGTCTTCGAGGGCGGGGCAGCGGTAGGGGCTGAAGTAGCCGTGTTTGGGGGCACCCCAGCCGCAGCCGCCGACGTTGACGTCGAAGCCGTGGTTCTCCGGCGAGCACTGGCCTTCGCCCAGGTGCCACTTACCAACGTGCCAGGTCTGGTAGCCGCCGTCGTCGCGCAGCGCGGTGGCGAGGCTGCGTTCGCTGGCGGGGAGCTGGTGGAAGTACGGCACGTCCTGAAGCCTGCCTACGGCGTGGCCGCCGATCCACTGCGTCACCCCCACGCGGGCCGGGTGCTTACCCGACAAGAGCGCTGCCCGCGTCGGCGAACAGACCGGCGCGGCGGCGTAGGCGTCGGTGAAACGGACCCCTTGGGCGGCGAAGCGGTCGAGGTGCGGGGTTTCGTAGAACGAGCTGCCGTAGCAACCCAGGTCGGCCCAGCCGAGATCGTCGATCAGGATCATCAAGAGGTTGGGACGTTTCATTGTGTGATGATAAAACGAAAACCGCATGGCGATACCGTGCGGATAAAAGTGGGGACTGGTTTAGATGACCCAGGCGTTAAGCCACGCCGACGGCGTCGTCTTCCGCGGGGGCGGTCTCGCTGCCGGCGACGATGGGGTGGTACTCCTCGTCTTCGGTGATGACGTGGCCGGAGGTGGTCTGGATCTCGGGGATCGGGTTGGCTTTGAGGTGCTTCTTCCACTGCTTCTCGAGGTCGGCCTGGACGTCCTCTTCGAGTTTCCCGAAGCCGACCCGGCCGCGGCATTTGGGGAAGGTGGAACAGCTCATCCATAAACCCCGCTTCGAGTCGCGGACGTAGAGCGGAGCGCCCTCTTTGTCGCCCTCGCTGCAGGTCGGGCAGGCGATGTCGGTCGTCATCGGCGGAGCCTTAGGCAACACGACGTGGCCCTTCTTGGGGTCGAGCTTGATGATGTACTGGATCTCGGGGTAGTTCGACGAGGCAAGGAACGGGCCGAACCGGCCGGTGCGTCGGATCATCGGCTGGCCGTCCTCGGGGCAGAGGATGTCGGTCAGCTCGGGCTCCATCGGGTTGCCTTCTTTGTCGATCGGCGCGGCGTATTTGCAAGGCTCGGGCATCTCGTCGCTGAGCTTCTGGAAGGCTTCCTTGTCGTGCTTCTCGAGCTTGGACCACAGGACTTTTTCTTGGCCGTTCTCGCTGAGGATCTTGGGGCGGGCTTTGCCCTTGCCCTTGTGCAGCCACCACGGGCCGCCGGACTCGGGGGCGTCGTGTCCTTCGGGCTTCACTTCTTGGGGCGGAACATTGAAGGCGGTGCAGGATAAGAACCGGCCGTTGCGGCCAAAGCGGTACTCGGTGGTCGCGCCGCAGGTCGGGCAGGTGTGCGGGGCGGGCTGAGTGGCCGCCTTCGCGTGGGTCATGTTCTCGTGGGCGGTCTCGAGTTTTTCTTTGAACGGGTCGTAGAACTCTTGGAGCGTGTCCCGCCAATCTTTGTTCTCGGATTCGATCTCGTCGAGGTGGGCCTCCATCTCGCGGGTGTAGCCGACGTCCATGATGCGGGGGAAGGCCTCGATGAGTTTGTCGGTGACAACCTGGCCCATATCGGTGGCCTTGAGGCGTTTGTCGCGGGGCGTAAGCGTCTCGACGTATTTGCGGTCCTGGATGGTCGAGATGATCGCGGCGTAGGTCGACGGTCGGCCGATGCCTTCTTCTTCCAGCTTCTTCTGCAGCGAGGCTTCGGTGAAGCGGGCGGGGGGGCTGGTGAAGTGCTGGGTGGGATCGAGGTCGATCGGGGCGAGCGGCTGGTTTTCGTCGAGTTTGGGCAGGATGACGTCGTCGGACTTGGGCATGCCCATGACCTTGAGGAAGCCGTCGAAGACGAGCGTTCGGCCGGTGGCGCGGAAGGCCGCTTTAACTCCCTGCGGTTCGATCGTCACAGCCGTCGCGTCCCACTGGGCGGGCACCATCTGGCAAGCCACGAAGCGCCGCCAGATCAGGTCGTACAGGCGGAACTGCTCGTCGCTGAGCTTGGTGCGGATCGAGTCGGGCGTGATCGTGACGTCGGTGGGGCGGATGGCCTCGTGGGCTTCCTGCGCGTCTTTGTTGGACGACTTGTAGAAGTTGGGTTTCTCGGGCAGGTAGTTGTCGCCGTGTTTGCTGGCGACGTAGCCGCGGACGGACGACAGCGCTTCTTTAGACAGGTGCGTGCTGTCGGTCCGCATGTAGG
>JBCDJW010000004.1:0-140801 GCA_038747275.1 Planctomycetota bacterium
CATGTAGCCGACGTCGCCGGCCTCGAAGGCTTCGCTGGTCGGCGTCATCTCGGGGCGGAACTTGCCGAGCTCGGTGACTTGATAAGTCCGCTGGGCGCCCATCATGAGGATGCGGTCGCCCTTCTTCATCCGGCCGTTGATCATCCTGAAGTAGACGACCACGCCGCGGTAGTCGTCGTAGATCGCGTCGAAGATCAGGGCCTGCAGCGGCTGCTCGGGGTCGCCCTTCGGCTCGGGGAAGCGTTCACAAATCGCGTCGAGGAGCTGGGCGACGCCGACGCCGGTCTTGGCCGAGGTCATGATGCAGTCGGCCGCGTCGAGACCGAGCACCTCTTCGACCTGCATCGCGCGGTCTTCGGGCTGGGCGCTGGGCAGGTCGATCTTGTTGATGACGGGGATCAACTCGAGGTCGGCGTCCACGGCTTTATAAAGGTTGGCCACCGTCTGGGCCTCGACACCTTGCGTCGCGTCGACCACGAGGACCGCCCCTTCGCAAGCCGCTAAAGCACGGGAGACTTCATAGTGAAAATCAACGTGGCCGGGGGTGTCGATGAAGTTCAGTTCGTAGGTTTCGCCCTTGAACTCGTGTTCGACCGACACGGCGGACGCCTTGATGGTGATCCCGCGTTCGCGTTCGAGATCCATATTGTCGAGGGTCTGCTCCCGGGCGTTGCGTTCGTGCATCACGCCGGTACCCTGCAGCATGCGGTCGGCGAGCGTGGACTTGCCGTGGTCGATGTGGGCGATGATGCAGAAGTTGCGGATGTGGGTCGGGGTAGACATGGGTGGGCGTCGGGCGGGGATAGCGTTGGGGCTTAGAAAAGCCGCAGGGGTGGGCTCGGCGTGTGTTGAATTACGTTATCAAGCGGATTCTAGGTCCACCGACCCGGGCGTGACCGGCAGGCCAACTTAGGCTTTGGTGGCTTTTAAAGCGATCGATATCATAAGGTTTTAAGATCAAGGGAGCAGATTGATGAACTTTAGAGTATCCGCCTGCCTGCTAGCCGTCGCCGCGTTGCTGTGGATCGGCCTAGCCGGCAGCGCAGCCGCCGAGAAGCCAAAAAAATCGCCCGGCTACGACTCGCCCGAAGCGGCTTACGCTGCGGCCCGCGACGCCTTCAACGACCGGGACTGGCCCGCGTTTGTCGCCACCGTCTCGCCCGGCCGACGTGCCGAGATCGTCGGACAGATGGCCGTGGCGATGGCCGGCCTGGCCAGCCAGCCCGGCAGCGACCCGCGGATCGGCGAGCTGGTTGAGAAACACCTGCCCCCCGATTTCGACCCGATGAAGCTGGTCATGAGCGAAGACGCCGAGGCCGAGATCGTCGGACTCGCCGAGCTTATCGAAGACCCCGAAGGCTTCTTCACCGAAGCGATGTCGCTGATTTTCTCCATGCAGTACCAGCGGAAAGAACTCGCCGGAGCAAACGACCCCGTAGATACAGAAGAGACGGATAAAGACGACACCAAGCAATCGCTGGACGCCGAGATCATCGGGTTGGAAGACCTGGTCATCGACGGCGACACGGCCGAGGGCGCGGTGACCGTCGAAACCTCCGCCGGCAACCAGACCGAGCGCTGGGCCTTTGAGAAGTACAAGGGCCGGTGGTATCTCTCGATCCGTTAGCAAAGAGCTGAGGGGTCAATCGAATTCGCGTGAGTGCGGTAGGTGCTGAAGCCCATCGGGCAGCGACGGCCAGGCCGACAGCATCGCCCGGAAGAACCGCTGACGGTCGGCACGGGTCGGAAATTTTCCCGCTGAGCCGGATTCTTCGTAAGCCCCGCGTGCGGTGCGGTGCAGCAGCGTCAGCATCCGCAGCGCGATCGCCAAGAGGGGCGTCCCTTTGCCGCCCCGGCAGCCGCCCGCATCGATCAGCCAGGCCTTACCCGCGTCATCAACCACCACGTTCCGCGCCTTGAAATCACGGTGCAGCACCCGCATCTGCATGATCCGCCCCGCGATGGAGCCGAGCTGGCGGGCGACGTCCTGCCGGAGCTTCGGCCGATCCAACAGCCGCCCGTCGCGGACCCAATCCGCCAGGTCGTCGCCGATCCAGGGCGTGATCAGCCAACGTCGACCGCTTTCGTCGTGGCCCGCCGCGGCGATCGGCACGACCGGCAGCTCCGCCGCGATCAGCTTGGCGTGCCAATCGATCTCTCGTTGGGCGGGATGCTGGCCGACTTTCGCCACCAGTCGTTGTCGCAGCGGACTATATTCAAAACGCTTGATGACCCACGATCGGCCGGCCTCGTCCACCACCCGCCACACCCGGCTGCGCCGATCCCGCTTGAAAACTTCTGCTTCGGGAAGCGCCCAGAGCCCGTCCGGATTAGACAAATCAACGGTCGAAGGATCGCAAGACGTGGTATTCATAAGGACTATGCCGAAACCGAAATAGGCTGCTGTTTGTAGTCGACAAGTGTATCATCGCATCGGCGTCTGCCGAACCGCCGCACCTTCTGACCCGTATGCCCGCCGATTCACGCCCTACCGTTTTGTTCTTGTCCAAAGGCCAGGAAGCCGCTTCAACACGGTATCGGGCCACGGCTTTTTTCCCGGCACTGGAATCGGCAGGGTTTCGACCGCTCCACCTGAGCACTCAAGGCGGGTTTACGCACAAGCGAACGATCCTACGCGAAGCCCGGCGGGCAGCCGTTACCGTGGTGCTCCGCCGGACTTTCAAAAGCTCTTTCCGTGCTCTGTTGCGACGCGCCGCCTCACGGCTGGTTTTCGACCTGGACGACGCGATCTACCGCACCCCCGACAAGCGTTCGGCCGGCCGGCAGCGGGGCTTTGCCGCGATGGTGTGTCGGGCCGACGAGGTCTGGGCGGGCAACGACACACTCCGCCAAGCCGCGCTCGACATCGATCGCAAGAAACACGTCGAGGTCCTGCCCACCGCGCTGGAACCCTCGCCCTACACCCCTCGGCCGATCGGCAAACGCGACCCCCGCAAGCTGGTGTGGATCGGCAGCTCGAGCACCCGGCCATACCTAGAAGCCGTGATGCCCGACCTGGAAGCCGCGGCGGAGCGGGTGCCGGGCCTGAGCCTGCGGATCGTCGCGGACTTCACCCTCGAATCGGATCGCCTCGCCGTTGAGGCCTCACCCTGGTCATCGGAGACTGAAGCTGAGGATTTAGCGACCGCCGGCATCGGGCTGGGCCCGCTGACCGACACCCCGTGGACCCGCGGCAAGTGCGGGTTCAAACTGCTGCAGTACATGGCGGCGGGCCTGCCCACAATCTGCGACCCCGTCGGGGCCAACGGGCAGATCGTGGTCGACGGCGAGACCGGCCTGCATATATCCGCACAGCAGAATTGGGCAGACGCGATTGTGATGCTGTGCGGTGACGCTGATAAAGCTCAGGCGATGGGCCGAGCCGGCCGCGAACGGCTAAATGAGGTTTACGCACTCGATCGCGTCGCGACGCGTATGGTCGAGCGGCTGTCCGATCTGGTGTCGTAAAAACTCTCGCCCCGATCCAACAACCCGACCGTTAGCCTTAGTCCAATTCCAGGTTTTCGGGGAAGCCGCCTTCACCGACCTGCAACAGGCCGATGCCGATGCGCCGGCCCGAAGTATCGACCCCGACGAACTCGCGGCAGTCGTACTTGGTTTTGAGCTGGTCCCAGAGCTGGGAGACCTGGATATCGGGGTCGTGGGGGGCGGGCATGATGTCGTGAAACCCGATCAACCCGCCGGGCCGAACAAGCGGGCCGTACTGCAGGAAGTCGGCCTTCACGCCGGGGTAGAGGTGATCGCCGTCGATGAAGAGGAAATCGACTTCGCGATCGCCAAGCTTTTCCTGAACCTTGCCGAGGGTCTCGGGGGCGTGCGAGTCTTCGCGCAAGAGGTGCATCGTCTGGTCGGGCTTGGCGAACGATTGGTAGTAGTCGATCCGACACGGGGCGTAACCCCCGCCGAATTGTCCGCCGGGCAGGTCGACCGAGACCAGGGTCGCGTCATCGGTCGCGGCCTGGGTCCAGAGGTAAAGCGTGCCGCCTTTTGCCGTGCCGACCTCTAGCACGGTCGCGGGGTTGAGGTCGAGGATCGCGTGGTAGAGCTGGTGGATCTCGATAGGGGTTTGGCGCGGCCGGATGGTGCGGAAGTGGCCGCGTCCCTTGAGCAGGAAAGGGACCGCGAACCGGCTCTCGGCGGTGGGCAGCATGTATTCCATCGCCCGCAGGCGCTTGATCGCCGAGGCACGGTGGCTCTCGACCATGACGTTATTCAGCAGCGTCTTCATCGCCGCATCATAAACGATTTGTCTTGGTTTTAAGGCTTAGGCCAACCCGGGTTGAAGTAAGCCCGCCGAGGGGTAACGTCTGCCCAGCACCGCCTTGGCATCCAGCTTCATCCAACCATCGAGCAGGTCGGTGTAGAGGCTGCGGAAGTCGAGGTTGTGGATGAGGTCGCCCTTGTCGAGCTTGGTCAACGAGGGGTGCTTGCCGATGATGCCGGAGTTGACGTGGTCGCCGAAAACGAAAGACGGACCCGCGCAGCCGTGGTCGGTGCCAGCCGAGGCGTTTTGGCGGACGCGCCGGCCGAACTCGCTGAACGCCAGGCTGACCACACGTGAGCGGTGACCCGTGGCTTCGAGTTCGTCGTAAAACGCTTTCATCGCCTTGGCGAACTGGTCCATCAGCCGCTGGTGGTTATTGAGTTGATTGGCGTGGGTGTCGAAGCCGCCCATGGCGACGTAGTACACCCGCGTTGGCAGCTCGGCCCGGATCATCTTCGCGACCATCTCCAGCTGCCGGCTCAGCGACGTCCGGTTGGGCCACTTGGTTTCGTTCTTGAACCGCACCGCCTTACGCACCTTGTCCGAAGCGACCTGCGCGTCCATCGAGGTCCGGTTGATGAAGGCCAGCGGGTCTTCGCCGCCGGAATTTCCGGGGGCCTCAGCAGCCGCGTCGTGGAACTGGTCGTAGGTCTCGCTGACCTGCCGGTCGAGGTCGCGGCCGGCCCAGCGGAAGAGCTGGGCGTTTTCGAAGCTGACCGGGCGTGCGCTGCGCCCGAGGGTGGCGAGCGGGGCCGAGCTGCCGATACTGAGACAGTCGAGGCCGGTGGGTTGTTCGAGGCCGTCGAGGGCCGAGCCGATCCAGCCGCGCCCGCCCTGGCCCTGGGCCGAGTTGTCGGCGGTGTGCCAGATATCCATCGAAGAGAAGTGCGATCGATTGGGGTTTGGGTAGCCCACGCCCTGCACCGCGCCGGCCAGGCCCGCCTGCATCATCTCATGGATCGGGGCCAACGCCGGGTGCAGGCCGACGCCGTCGCTGCCCGCCACTTGCAGTACGTCTTGTTCTTTGATCCCGAGGGTGGGCCGAGACTGGTAGTACTCGTCGTGGCCGAAGGGGATGACGGTGTTGAGGCCGTCGTTGCCGCCGGACAGCTGGACGATCACCAGCACCCGGTCGTCCGGCACGCCCGGCTTGCTGGACAGCCGCATCGTCGTGTCGGCCGCCAACGCGTCCCCCGCCCGCATCAGGAATGCCGGCACGGTCGACGCCGCGGAGATCAGCCCGAGGCCGTGGCCGAGGAAGCGGCGGCGGGTGAAGCCCGCTTCGGTGATCCGGGGCGTGTCGCAGCTTTGGGGGTGGTAGTGGTCACACATAAACGTTGTCCAAGCGATTTGAGATTTCGAGAGGGCCGGTCAACCAAAGCAACCGATCGATTCTTCGGCCCATTTCCGGGGGGGTATTCCGGGGGGGTTAGCAGAGTTGGTATTCCGGCATTGCGGTAATCAGGCAGGCCATCGCCACGACGCTGTCGTTCGAAACCGTCTCGCCGGTCTCGCGCTTGGCCATGAAGGCGTGGGCGGGGGCGCGGCGTTCGGCCGGGGTATGGGGGCCGACGAGGTGGTCGATCATGAAATCCGTCACCCCGCGCGGCGAGCGGTCGTCCATCACCGCGACCCAGGCCTGCGGGTCGTAGCCGACGTCTTTGGGCGTGCTTTTCTTGGTCGGGTGTTTGCCACTGATCAGGTAGGTCGTCAGGTTTTGGCGGACGAACAGCGTCGAGGTGTTGATCCACGCCCGGCCGCCGTCCCAGCCGTCGACCGTCGGCGGCTCGAACAAGACCTGCCCCATCGCGGCCAACGCCTTGTCCGTGATGCTGCGGTCGCGGGTCGGCAGGTCGAGGCTGCGCATCGTGCCGACGGCGAGCTGTACCGGCGACTTGATCTTCTTGCCGACGATCGCGGGGTCGTAGAAATGCTTGCTCTTGAACAGCGATTTGAGCACCGGCTTTAGCTCGAAGTCGTGGCGTTCGAGCTGACGGGCGAGCTTGTCGATCACCCGGCGATTGACGCTGGGCACCGCCTCGTAGACGTCGCCCACGTCGGCAACAAAATCGTCATAAATCTTCAGCGCTACGAATCTCGCGCAGCTTTCTTGACGCAGGAGGATGTCGACGAAGTCGTCGCCGTCGAACGTGCCGCTGCGGCCGAGGATTTTCTTTTCGTTGGTGTCGTGCTGGCCCTTGCGGAAGACGAAGTCGTGGTCGTCGATGCCGTAGCCGGTCAGGGCACGGGCGCCGGCCTTGATGTCGGCCTCGCTGTAGTTGCCCACGCCGAGCGTGAACAGCTCCATCAGCTCGCGCGACAGGTTTTCGTTAGGCCGCTGCTTGCGGTTCTGGTTGTTGTTCAGGTACTTGAGCATCGCCGGGTCGCGGATGATCCCGCGGGCCAGCTCGGCGAAGCTGCCGTTGGCGTTTCGGCGGAACAGCTCGTTCTGCTGCCACATCAGATAGGTATCGCGGACGCTGCGCCAGCTGCTGGCGAAGTGGCCGTGCCACAGCAAGGTGAGGCGTTCTTCCACCGGGCGGGGCGTGTCGGCCATACGCTGCAGCCACCAACGCCGCAGCCAGTTCATCATCTTCTGGTCTTCCCGGCGGGCCGCCTGGCCCCGGCGACGCTCTTCGTCGAGCACGTCCTGGTCGCCGCTACGGCGGGCCGCCTGGACTTTTTTCCGCTCGTCGTTGGTCAGATTCCGGATCACGTCCGGGTCGAGGTCGATCCCGGGGAGCTTCGAGGCGTCGACCCCGCCGTAGTCCACGAGATGGTCCACCGCGGCGTCGAGGCCCAGGGCGTGTAACCGCTGGAGATCATCGGGCGTCCCGCCGTAGCCCACCCTATTCAGCAGGTGCCAAGCGGCCGCCGCGTCGAAGCGGTCCGGGGCGATCGCCGAGATCGAGGTATCGAGAGACATAACGTTTAAACGCCTAAGAAGATGAACTATTGCAATCATCGGCCCGAACGGGCCAGAAAAAAACTCTCGCCTGAAATACGCCACCAGGGGCGAAACGTTACGAAAACCTCAAAACGGGCTGTAAGTACTTGATCTTTAATATTAATCGTCAAGTACGGCTTTACGAAGCGTAAATATCGATTGTTTACAACGACAGACCGGGGCCCTGCGTGTCGGCCGAGGCGGGGGCGGCCCCCATCGCCACGGGCAGAAGGATCTTGAACGTGGTGCCCTGATGGCGGATGGTTTCGACCGAGATCGTGCCGCCGTGCTCCTCAACCACTTTTTTGGTCACCACCAGCCCTAAACCCGTGCCCCGCAGCCCCTTGGTCGAGTGGAACGGCTCGAACAGGCCCCGCTTGGTCGCCGGGCTCATCCCCTCGCCGTTGTCCGCCACCGACAGCAACACGCTGTCGCTCTCGGCGTCGAACTCGCACCGCAGCGTCACGATCCCCGACTCCGGCTCGACCGCGTCCAACGCGTTGCTCAACAGGTTCAACACCGCCTGGTGGATCGCCCCGCCGTCGATCGGCACCGGCGGCATGTCCGGCGAGAAGTCCTGGATCAGCGCCACCTTCTTGTTCTCGTACTGCTTACTCACCAACGCGCTGACCTCTTCCAGCAGCGGCACGAGGTTTTCCATCTCGATCTCCGGCCGACGCTGCTTCGAATACGCCAACATGTTCATCGTCAGCTCGTAGATCCGCTCAAGGTTCCGCGAGACGATCTCCCAGCCCGAGTTCACCACGCCCATGTTCTGCTTACGCAGCCCGAGCTCGACCACGTCCGCCCCGCCGCGCATGCCCTGGAGGATGTTCTTGATCGAGTGTGACAGCGACGCGACCGTTTGGCCGACGCCCGCGAGGCGTTCGCTACGCAAGCGGGCCTCGACCAGCCGGAGGTTCGCCAACGCCAGGCCCGTCTGCACGCCGATCGCGGTCAGCAAAGTGAGCTGGTCTTCGGTGTAGGTGTAGTTGGCGATCTTCGAGTCGACCTGGATCACGCCGTAGAAGAAATTCTTGTACTTGATCGGCACACACATCGCCGAACGGATGCCGTAGCCCTGAACGCTGTCGCCGGACGCGAAGCGTTCATCGCTCATCGCGTTGCTCGACAGCACCCCCACCTGCTTCCGCATAACGTACTGCACGATCGTTTGGCTGATCGTGATCGGCTTGCCCTTCGCCTCGAGTTCCGGCAGCAGGTTCCGCCCGCCATCATTGCGCCGACGAACCACAACCGGCTCGGGCGGCTCGTTGGGGTTTTGGTTGATCAGGATAAAGCCGCGGTCAGCGTCGAAGTAGGTGAACACCACCTCCATCACCTTCTCGTACAGCTCCTGCTTGTCCGTGATCGTGCCGATCAGGTTCACAAGCTCGTAGATGATGCCCAGCTGAAACTCGGCCGACTGCTTCGGGTCGGGCGAGCTCATGATCATCGAGTCGTCGTTGCTGGCGACCGTGTGCTCGACGCTGACGTCGATCTCCTTGCTGCCCGCCAGGCGGACCCCGGGTGTCCGAAGCAGCTTATTGGCGGGGTCTTCGCCGAAGATCAGCAGAGACGTGCCGGCCCGGATCTGGTCGCCGGGCTGCAACATACGGGCCTCGGTCACGCGGACACCGTTGACGAACGTGCCGTTGGACGAACCCAGGTCGCGCAGGATCCACCGGCCGCCGTCGGGCGTCAACTCGGCGTGGCGGCGGGAGATTGTCTGGTCTTTCAGCGGCAACGCCTCGGACGATCGGCCGATCTGCTGCGGCTCATGGTCGGGCAACTCGAAACGCCGGCCCTTGTCCGGGCCCTGGATAATCGTGAGGATCAGCATGCCAATATCATAAAGCCGCGGCCGGTGGCCGCGCGGTTTTTATGGGGTTTATCGATTGGATGAAACGCTCGTAAATACGTCGGCCGCGGATTGACGGCGCGACCACCGGTCGCGGCTTTATGAACCGTTGTCGGTGCCGAGGCGTTCTTTCCACGCGGCGAGCTGGGCCTCGAACCCGCTGACGCCGGCGTTGCCCGCGCTCTGGTAACGCTTGACCACGTTCTCCGGGCCCAGCCAGTCGAACACATCATCCTCGATCGCGTCGCACTCGGCCCGCATCTCGTCTATGGTCAGCTTCTTCAACTCGTGGCGTTCCAGCTCGGTCGCCTTGCGGACCAGCGCCCCGACGATCTGGTGCGACGTGCGGAACGGCACGCCCTTGGTCACCAGATACTCGGCCAACGACGTCGCATCCAAATACCCGCGGTTCAGCCCCGCCTTGATCTTCTCTTCGTTGAACGTCGTCGTGCGCACGATCGCCGCGGCCATATCGAGGCAGTCGCATACCGCGTCGTAGGCGGCGAAGACGTGGCGCTTGTCTTCTTGCAGGTCGCGGTTGTAGCCGATGGTGATGCCCTTGCACATGGTCAGGAGGGCCATGAGCGAACCGTATACCTGCCCGGTCTTGCCGCGGATCAACTCAAGCATGTCGGGGTTCTGCTTCTGGGGCATCATCGACGAACCGGTGGTGTACAGGTTGTCGAGCGTGATGAAACCAAACTCCGTCGTGGCATAGATGATCCACTGCTCCGCCCAGCGCGAGAGCCACTGGGAGGTCATGGTCAAAGCGTAGGTAAAGTCGACCGCGGCGTCGCGGGACGCGGTGGCTTGAATACTATTTCTTGTCGGCTCTTGAAGTTCCAGGAAATCCGTCGTTGCTTGACGGTCCAGCGCCAGGCTGGAGCCTGCAATTGCTCCCGAACCTAACGGATTTTCGGTTTGATCTCCTGTGAACAAGTCCGCGGATCTAGTGAAGCATTTAGAAAAAGCCTCTGCCCAGGCCAGTAGTTCACCGCCCACGACAACAGGTTGCGCTCTCTGCATATGGGTAAAAGACGGCATAACCATATAGCCATCTCGTACGGCAAGTTGTACGAATGCATTTTCTAAATCTGACAATCGCATGCAGATCTGGTCAGTCGCTTCGCGTAGCCATAGTTTCAGGTCCAACGCGACTTGATCGTTGCGACTACGTCCGGTGTGGAGCTTCCGCCCCGCGTCTCCCGCTTTTTCAATCAACGCCGCTTCGACGCACATGTGCACGTCTTCGAGCTCGACCTTCCAGCCGGGCCAGGCGTCGCCCTGCTCGTCGATCTCGGATTCGATTTCTTTGAGCCCCGCTTCGATGGCGGCGAGGTCGTCGTCGGTGATGAGTTCGACCTTACGCAGCATCCGCGCGTGGGCGATGGAGCCGGCGATGTCGTGTTTGTAGAGGCGTTTGTCGTAGTCGAGCGACGAGACGAAACGGGCGGCGAGCGGGTCGCCTTCGCTGCCGGAGGATTTGGCGTGTTCCCAGGGTTTTTGGCTCATGCGCGGCATTCTACCGCAGACATAAAGCCGCGACCGTTGGTCGCGAGGTTGGCCAAAGGCCAAATGGGGGTAGTTATGGAATAACCGTTATCGCCGTGCCGGCGAACGCGCGACCGACGGTCGCGGCTTTATGGAAGACGATTAGAATGGCATTTCGTTGTCGTAGTCTTCGTCCATGTCGACGCCGAAGGGGTTATCCGGGGTGTCCGGGTCGCTGCTGAAATCGTCGCCGTAGGACTCGCCTTCGTCGTCTTGGAAGACCGAGCGGTGGTGGACGCGGATGATGCGTTCGAGCGCTTCGCCCATCGCGGGGGCGAGCGATGACAACCGATCGAGGTGTTCTTCGGCGAACGGCTGATCGACGTCGCGGAACAGCACCAGCACGGCGAGGCATTCGTCGTCGTGCATGCAAGGCACGGCCAAAACTTCGCAGTCGCCCAGCGAGCCGGCCTCATCGCCGATCCAGCGTTCGATCGACGGGCGATCGGTCAGGTGGACGAGCTCTTCGTGGGCCGCGATGCGGGGGGCGATGGTGTCGGCCAGGTGCTGCAGCAGCAGGTCGGCCGACTCTTTGGTGCAGTCGTAGTTGACGTAGCCGCCGAGGGAAAACTCGTCCATGGTCGCGGGCAGGAAGATCGCCGCATTGGCCGGGCCGAGCTTGGCCATCAGGTGTTCGAGGGTTTTACGCAGCAGCGTCTCAAGGTCGAGCTCGTTCTCGACGACGCTGTCGTACTCCGAGGTCTGTACCACGTTCTGCATCTGGCAGGCGAGTTCCTGGTACGCGGTGACCAGGTCGTTGCACAGCACGTCGACCTGCTTCGAGACTTCCTCGCGGGCGGCGTTGAGTTTCTTGCAAAGGCGACGCAGGCGTTCGACGCGTTGGACGTGAGCCTTGTCCCGGGTCTTACGGTCGAGGGCAGCGGCAACGCGGTCGGCGAGCTCTTGCGGGGCGAGGCCGTCAACAACGTAATCGTCGGCCCCGGCGCGGAGGGCCTGTTGGGCATTGGCGAAGTCGGGGGTGCCGCCGACGACGATCTTGGCGGTGGTGTGGCTCATCCGCGACAACTCGGCGGTGAGGTCGAAGCCCGAGCCGTCGGGCAGCTGCGGGGCGATCACGGCGAGGTCGATGGCGTGGTCGGCCAGATACTTGCGGGCCTCGGTCAGCGTCGGGGCGTGGACCACGCTCATGGGCCGACGGACGGTGCCGCAGCCTTCGAGCGATACGCGGCGGGCGGGGCTGGCTTCGACCAGCAGGACCCGGCAAGTGCGGCGGCGGGCTTTGTTTTTCTTCGGGGTCGTGGGGGTCTGCTTCGCGGGCAAGTTCAACTCCAAACTAACTCTCGTCTGCCCGCTGTCCGTGGGCGACGCAACGAACTTTCGTCACGCCGGAAGACCCACGGCTCAGGCTTTCTCCGATTCACTCATCGGGCGATGCGGGCGGCGAATCGAGGGCGATCGACAAAGTTGCGACCGATCCCTTGCCCGCCTCGCTGCGTAACCGGACCGACCCGCCGTGGGCCTGGGCGAGCTGTTGAGCGCGGGGCAACCCCATGCCGACTTGTCGCCCGGCGGTTTTGGCCGAGAAAAACGGGTCTAACGCGTGGCTGAGCGTGTGTTCGTCCATGCCCCGGCCATCGTCGGTGACCTGGATGTGCAGGGTCCGCGAAACGGTATCGGGCTCGACGGTTTTCGCTTCGTTACCGGCCGTCGCGAACGGCGGATCGACCACGACCTTGACGAGTACCGCCGACTCAGGCTCGGCCTGCACGGCGTTGAACAGCAGTTCGGTAACGGCGCGATCGATCTGGGCGGCGTCGACTTCGACCGCGGGCATGACGCCGGGCATCTGCAGGTCGATGCCGTACTTTGCCTGGCGTTTGCTGGCGGCTTTGCGGACCTTGGTCACGACGTTCTGCAACACCGCGGTGAGGTCGGCGGGCTTGCGGTCGGCGACGGGCGGGTCGGCGAACATCCGCAGGCAGGAAATCAGATCGCTGAGCCGATGCGACTCGCGGAAGATCATCTGGGCGGACTTCTGCTGGTCGCTGCCTGGCTCGAGGGTCATGCTCATGAGCTGGCTGCGGCCGGAGATCACGGCCAGCGGGTTGTTCATCTCGTGGGCGGCACCGGCGGCCATCTCGCCGAGGCGGGCGAGCGACTCGGTGTGCAGCAGCTTGTCGCGGGCGTCGGCGAGCGCGGCGTTGGCAGTGGCTAGGTCTTCGCTGAGGCGGCGGGCCCCGGCGTGCTGCGCCGCGGCGGCGATGGCGTTGCCCCAGCTGCCCGCCAACGGGCCGAGAACGCTCCAGCCGGGCAGCTTCTCGCGGTCGTGCAGCAAGATCGCGACCGTGCCCCAGCCGCAGGGCAGCGGCAACATCTTCACGTCCCGCAGATCATCGGCGGCGATCAAGTAGTCGGCGATCCACGGCAACACGCCCATCAGCTCGACGCCGATCGACCGCGACGCGTCGAGGCCGGCGATGTCGGGCGTGTGCGGCGGGGTGTCGACGTAGCGGGCGTCGGCGGGGTCGCCTTGTTGGTTGTATTGGCTGACGAGCCAGTAGCCGTCGGGCCGGGGCGCGGCCTCGGCGTCGCCGACGTCGTGGTGACGGGTGGGGTAGATGACGGCGTAAAACCCGTCGCCCATCAGCGTGTGCGACGATTTGACCACGGCGTCGAGCGCGTCTTGAACGGAACGGGCGGGCGCGGCCGAGGCGTTGAACCCGCTCAAGACTTCGAGGACCTTGGCCTGGCCGGCGGCGACGCGGGAGCGCCGCTCTAATGCGTTGTTGGCTTTACCGAGCGCGGCGTTGGCGCGTTGGATCGATTCGAGGGCGAGCTCGTGCGACGGGTCGTCGTGGATGCCGAGCGCTTGGCCGCGAGCTTCTAGCTGAGGGAAGAGGTCGGCGGTCGCTTGATGGATTTTATCGATCGACAAGCCGAGCTGCTCGGCGAGTTCTTCGACGTAGCCGGGCGTGTGGTTGCCGGAGTAGCCGACGTGGCGGCCGCGAACAACGGCGTCGGCGAGTTTGACGAGGCCGATCATCCGGCGGTGCTCAACCTGCGGCAGGGTTTCGTAGGGCGAGCCGTGCAGCCAGATGCTGTCCTGCAGACGAAGCGGCAGGTTCCACTGCTCGGCGAGGCGTTTGCCGGCCGTGTGGTGATCGAGGCCGACAATCTTGCGTTCGACCTCGGCGATGTTGCTGCGGTGCAGCTCGGCGAGCTCGACGACCCGGGCGTAGCTGCGGGGCAGGACGTGGTCGAGGGCGAGCTTGCCGATGTCGTGTAGCAGGCCGCAGACGAAGGCTTCCTCGGCGGGTAGCTCGGCGTCTCGGTGAACCCTGGCAATCTGCTCGGCGGCGATCGCCACGGCGAGGCTATGCAACCAAAGACCTTTGCGATCGAGGCGGCTGGTGGCCGTCTCGGTAGCGTCTTGGGCGAGTCGGCCGCCGGTGACGGGCTGATCGAGGTCGCCGTCGACTTGACCGCCGAAGACTTCGAGGACCTTGACGGACAGGACTGCGTTGCGGATCGTGTTGAAACCCAGCAACACGACCGCGCGGTCAATGGTCAACACATCGTTACGCACGCCCTTGTCGGCGGTCTTGCATAACGACAGCACCTTCGCGGTCAGCGACGGATCGCTCTGAATGAGAGACGTGACTTCTTTGGCGTTCGAATCGTCGTCGGCGGTCAATGACAACAGCTTCGTCGCCACCGCCGGGAGCGTGGGCAACGTCTCGATCTGCCGCAGGATCAGCTCGATGCGGCGCGGTTTGGAGAGTTCGTGGGAGACCATGGTTAACCGTTAACCCCGGGCTTGGCCCGGGGAGGCCGCGGCAGACGCCTGGGCAGAGCCCGGGACTAAGGATTCAAGCAATTTCCAGCAACGCCTCGACCCGCCCCATCAGCTTTTCGAGATCGAAAGGCTTCTTCACAAACTCGTCGGCCCCGGCCTGGAGCAGCGCATCGATCTCTTGCTGATTCACCACACCTGAGACGATGATGATCTTCATGTCTTTGAGGTTTTCGTTTTGGCGGACAGTTTCGCAGACGACGTTGCCGTTGATATCCGGCAGCATGTAGTCGAGGATCATCAACTCGGGCTTGAAGGTCGACGAGACGATGCCGGCGTCGTAGCCGGTGGCGGCGCTGCGGACCTCGAGGCGGTTATCCCGGCCCAGCAGGTCGGTGAACAGCTCAACGATATTCGGGTCGTCGTCGACGACGAGTACCTTCTTCTTGCCGGTGGCGAAGCCGTCGGTCGGGATATCGTTGGCCTTCATGAAACGGATCAGCTCCTCGCGGGGGATCCGGCGGAAGCGGGAGCCCGGGACGCGGAAGCCGTTCAGCCGGCCGGCGTCGAAGCAGCGGATGATGGTTTGCTGCGAGACCTTGCAGACCTCGGCCGCCTCGCCGGTGGTGAAAACCTGCTTGGCGAAGAGCTCGGCCGACTTTTCTTTACTTGTCTTGCCGTTCTTGGTTGCGCCGTTGATTTTTGTCGAAGCCATGACGTGTTTCTCCCGTCGGTTGTTGAAGGCTTGGGCCGTCGGTCGGTGGGTGCCGAACGGTCTTACCTAACTTCACTAGACGTCTCATCGGGGACAGCCTGACCCTACTTGACCCGCTTGAGGTTTAAGCCCCGACGTTTGTAACGGTTAGGCCGACAGCGACGGCTCTACGTTCTGGGCACCGTGAATAGAGATGCAGCTAAGATGCTCATGTCAGCGATCGATTCTTTACGATCACGTTTCCGCCGAGCCACCGCTAAAAAACCTTTCTCGCCCCGCAACCCGTATCCCGATGGCTTCTCTCACCGGCCCGCCGAGTCCGCCCCTCAACCCCCAGCCCGATCCGTCGGTGCGCTTCGAACGGGCGGGGCAGGCGTTGCGTAACGACGCGTTATCGGTGCTGCTCACGGGCCGGCCCAACGCGGGAGACGCGGCCGTTCGGCCTTTCCTGACCTTTGCCCAGGAAAACGAGCTCGACCTCGAGTCGCTCTGGATCGCTTGGGACGGCAAGCGTATGGCGGCGTCGACGCTGATCGTCCCGGGCGTCGGCAAGACCGCGATGCTGTTCCTCTCGCCGATGTCGTCGGGCGGCCGGGTCACGATCGCCGGGCAGCTCGTGGCCCACGCGTTGTCGACCCTCGACGGCCAAAAGATCCAGCTCGTCCAATCCCTGCTGGAGCAAGGCCAAACATTGCAGCAGCGGGCGATCGAGGCGGGCGGCTTCCGTTTCCTGGCCGAGTTGGCCTACATGCAGCGGCCGGGCAAGGCCTACGCCCCCCTGCCGTCGGTGCGTTTCGAGGGCGAAGTGTTGACGCCCGTGACGTGGTCCGAGTCGGCCCGCCCGCTGTTCAGCGAGGCGATCGCCCAGAGCTACGAAGACACGCTCGACTGCCCCGGGCTGCTGGGCCTGCGTGGTATGGACGACATCATCGCCGGGCACATGGCGACGGGGCGTTTCGATCCAGCGCATTGGACCGTGTGGCACGACGCCCAGAAGCGGCCCGCGGCGGTGCTGCTGATGGCCGAGTCCACCGGCGGCACGGGGTTCGAATTGGTTTACCTCGGCGTGTCGCCCTTCGCCCGCGGCCGGGGGCTGTCGAAGTTGCTGATGCGTTACGCCCTGGACCTGACCGATAAGCACGGCCGGGGCGACCTCTTCCTCGCCGTCGACGACCGCAACGAACCCGCGCTGCGTCTCTACCGCGGGCTGGGGTTCCGCGTGAGCGTACGCAAGACCGCATTGATCTACACGCCGCCGACGTGAGCAACAAGTCTTTCACGCAAGCTATCAATAATCACTTAGGCAATCCCCTGAAACCAACGTGGGCGGGTTTTATTTGCCGTGGATAAACCGTGTGAGCAGCGTAAACGCTGAGTAAACGAAGTGTTAATACGGCGCTCAAGACTTGTTAGCGTTTATCCACAGCGATGTTCACAAACACCTTGATCCGTGGGGAAAAAAAGAATCGGAACGCTAACCCGCTGTCTTCTCAGTGTCTTTGCGTGTCAAGCCGATAAACGCGGTGCTAACAGGGTTGATAGCCGCGTCCGCGGTTCATATCTTGGCTCCTTCGCGGAACGGACCCGCGACCCGCGTGAAAACGCTGACCGTCACGATTCAGTGACCACGACGCCACGGACAGGCTAAGCAAACCGAACGCCCTCGGCCCGTGCCGATCGTGTTCTGCTGCCGCCGAGCATCCGCTCGGTCAAGTCGTCGTGCGAGAGAGGTCGAGTGGCGTTTAGGTCAGGGCATTTCGGAAGGAACCATTTCAACTCGATTGCGGCACAGGAAGTCCCCCCCGGAATTACTCCCGGAATACCCGGAAATATCTCCGGACGTAACTGGCCACTCGGCCCCCGGCACTTCCACTCGTTCACCGCATAACAACCACGCCCGGCCCGCTTTCCACGGGCCGCCCGGCGGAAAGGAGCAGGTGGTTCATGGCCACACGCCAGGACGGTATCAATTCGCGCATCGCCGACCGACTCGCCCGATCCGTCGGCCAGCGTCGCTACGAGCTCTGGATCGAGCCGTCCGTCCGGCTGGATTACCGCGACCACGACCACACCCTCCGCGTCGCCGTGCCCAACCGCTTCGTCGCCGACAAGGTCCGCCGGGACTTCTCCGAAGAACTCCAACAAGCCACCCGCGCCGAGGCCGGGCTCGACGATGTGGGCGAGCTGCGTCTGGACCTCTGCGTCGAGCCCGACCGCTTCGCCCGACCCGACAACTACGGACAAACGGGCGAGACACAAGACGTGTCGGCCGAACGCCCCGTAGACGCCGACGTCCGCCGACTGCATCAAGCAGCCCCACGTCAGGCCACCACCAAAACCGCCGAACGCCCCGCCCCCGCCAACACCTTCCGCCACCGCTTCGAGGACTACGTCGTCGGGCCGTGCAACGAGTTGGCCTTCGCCGCCTCGGTCGCTTTGGCCAACGCCGACCCCGACGACGAGAACCCCGCATCCCACGGCCCGCTCTTCCTCCACGGCGACTGCGGCGTCGGTAAGACCCACCTGCTCCTCTCCGCCTGCCGCCGCGTCCGCGAACGTCAGCCCCAAGCCCGCGTCCACTACACCACCGGCGAACAGTTCACCAACGACTACATCACCGCCGTCCGCGGTAACACCCTCGACGCCTTCCGCCGGAAGATGCGCCGCCTCGACCTCCTGGCGATCGACGACATCGGCTTCTTCGCCAACAAAGAAAAAACCCAGCAGGAGTTCCTGCACTGCTTCGACCACATTGAGCTCTCCGGCTCGCGGGTCATGCTCGCCAGCGACAGCCACCCCAAGCTCATCAAAAAGTTCAGCGACGCGCTCGTCAGCCGCTGCATGCAAGGCCTGGTCGTGCAACTCCAAACCCCCGACCCCGCGACCCGGCGGACGTTGGTGCAACGCTTCGCCGGCCGCCGCGGTTTGGTGCTGCAGCCACAGATCGACGAGCTGATCGCCGCCCACGCCGGGGATTCGGTCCGCGAGATCGAGGGGTCGGTCGTCCACCTCCACGCCTTGGCCAGCCTCGCCCAGCCGCAGGGGCCGACGCGGACGGTCAGCCGTGCGTTGGCCGAGAAGCTCTTCGCCGGCCAGCAACAGCTCGTCGCCCAGCGCCCCGTCCGCTTCACCGACATCCAGGACACCGTCTGCGGCCACCTCAACGTCCCCGCCGCGCAGGTCGCCGGCTCCTCGCGCCACCGCGTCGTCGTCCTCGCCCGGGCCATCACCGTCTACCTCGCCAAGCAGATGACCACGCTCAGCTACCCCGAGATCGCCGCAGCCCTCAACAAAGACAGCCACTCCACCGTCGTCACCGCCGTGCAGCGCATGACCCGGCAGCTCCAGGACAACCAGCCGATGCTCCTGCCCGGCCAACCCGACGAGACCACGCCCGTCCAGCTTGTCGAAGACCTCAAACGACGGGTACTCGAGAGCATCGCCGCCTAAAGTGCGAAATGGCTGACCCAACATTTTTCGACTGCCCCAACTGCGGGGCCGAGGTCCCCGACGGGGCGCTCGCCTGCCCCGAGTGCGGCTCGGACGGCGAGACCGGTTGGTCCGAAGACACCGCTTACGACGGCCTCGATCTACCAGATCTCGAAGACGCCAACCCCGAACCAAAAACGCCTTCGAGCAAACAAGCCGTCTTCACCATCGCGGCCGTGCTTCTATTGATTGCGTTCTTCGCGGTGTACATCCTGGGCATACGTTTCTAGCCAAACAGACAACACGTTTAGCGGGCGACGCGCAGCGTCCCGCGACCTACCAATCAAGCGTCAACCCCAGCACCAAGTTTCCAAAGAGCGAACGCTCGGCCCTCAGCCAACGCGTGCAACGGCCCACACGCCAACCGAACCAAAAACAACCGTCGTCCTCGACCCGCACGCCGGAGGCGGCCCCCCCGGAATTTTTCACTCCGCGATTGGGAGTGACTTTATTCCGAGTTCCCGGAATTCATTTTCCCTACCGAGCACGGCGTGAAAAACTTCCGGGGGGGATCGTTCGCGTTTGTTGTCGGCAAGGTGACTCACCGACGAACGCCGAAACCTCCGCGCTTGAAAAGCGCGAGCCCGGCCGATCCGGCGTTCTCGAAGCGGTGGGCCTTGCCTGTCACCACCGCCCCGCCGCCGAGGGCCGATATTTAGCCTGTCTACTAGGGGGCCGAACGTCGTTTTTGTGCGCGGTTTTACGGGGTGCCGGATCCGTAATCCGAGCATTGGAAGCGGAATAAAAAAATTTAAAAACGCTAAATTTGTCAGGAAAATCAATTTTTTCGTGCGCACGCAAATGCCGCATACCGAAGGCCGTTAGCCAGAGACACTACTTCGCCGCGTATCGCCCCAGGCCCAGCCGATCACTTTGGTTAAGCAGACAACACGTGTAAGAACGAGATCGCTCGTCGCTTGGACGCCGTGAATGAATACACGTATGTTTAAAGCATGTACGCGTCCCACGGTTTTCTCCGCTCGGACATCGGCGACGTCGATGTCTTGTACCACGACGGGGTGTACCACCTCTTCCACCTCGTGCTGCCCAACCACGACTTTATCGCCCACGCCGTCAGCGACGACGGGCTGAACTGGCGACGCGTGAAAAACGCGCTCTACGTCGGCGAGCCGGGCGCATGGGACGACGACATGCTCTGGACCATGCACGTCACGGCCGACCCGGACGTGCCCGGCCGGTGGCGGATGTTCTACACCGGGCTGTCGCGGCGGGAGTACGGCCGGGTGCAGCGCGTCGGCCTGGCGACGTCGACCGACCTGCTGCACTGGACCCGCGTCGAGGGCGACGGCTATCCGCTCGAGGTCACCGGTAACGAATACGAGTCCGGCCTGGACGAGGGGCGGAAGTGGGTCAGCTTCCGCGACCCGTTCTTCTACCACGACCCGGTCAGCGGCCGGCGGATGCTGCTGGCCGCGACGCGGGTCAAGACCGGGCCGCTGGTCCGCCGGGGGTGCGTTGGCGTCGTCGAAGAAACCGCGGCAGGTAATTTTGAGTTCCGCCCGCCGCTGCACCAGCCCCGGCTGTACGACGACGTCGAGGTGCCCAACCTCTTCCGCATCGACGGGCGGTACTACCTGCTCGGGTCGATCCGCGAAGACACGAAGGTTCACTACTGGTACGCCGACGAGCTCGACGGGCCGTACCTCAACTTCTTCGACAACGTCGTGTTGCCGCGCGGTAACTACGCCGCACGGATCTGCCATCAAGACGATCAGATCCTGCTGTTTAATTTCTTTGCCAAGCAAGAGGTTCACCACGGCCAGCAGATCTCCAAAAAACTCCTGCCCCCGCCCAAGCAGGTCGTGACCGACGGCAAGGGTCGGCTACGCCTCAAGTCGTTCGACGGCTTCGACCAACTGGTTAACGCCGAGGGCGACATCCCCGCCGCCGACCAACTCGATCGGCTGTTCGACAACCCGCTGGCGACCGCCGACGGCCCCGCCGACCACCTCCACCTCGGCTGCCCCAGCGGCTACGAGGCGTTCCTCCTGCCGACCGACTTCGAGAGCTTCCGGCTACGCACGACCATCCGCCAGAACGGCTCGGGCAAGTGCGGCATGGTCCTCCGCGTCAACGACCAGGGCGACGGCTACTACCTCTCGCTCGACCTGTTCAAAGGCGTCGTCCAGATGCGGGCCTGGGGCGTTAATGGCCCGGCCGAGTCCGAGCACGCCTTCACCTATCAGCAGCTGCAGGCCAGCTACTTCGTCAGCCGCGACGAGGGCCCGTGGGACCTCGAAGTCCTGGCCCACGGCATGTACCTCGAAGTCTCGATCAACGGCTACATCACGCTCAGCCTGGTTGATGATGCGTACTGTGAGGGCCGCATCGGCTTCTACACCGAGTCGGCCGACATCGAGCTCCGCGGCACCACCGTCCAGCGATTGACACCGCCGAAACAGGAAGAGCCCAGCGGGCCGATCTACACCTCCGGCGCGACGCAGCCGCTGCCCGACATGAGCCCGATGGACGTGGCGATCAACGAAACGAATCAATCTTGAGTGATTCCATAGACGCTTCGGAACCAGAATCGCGCTGGCTATTAATCAGCGATGTCGACGACACGCTCACGGGTGACGACGACGCGCTGTCACGCTTCACCGACGCAATCGCAACACGCCGGCCACGGCTACGGGTCGCGCTCAACTCCAGCCGACCCGCGGCCAGCGTCGACGCCACACTCGCCGAGGTCTTCCCCGCGGGTTTCCGGCCCGACGCCGTCATCACCGCGATGGGCACCCAGATCCGCGTCGCCGGCGAATGGGTCGACGCCTGGACCAAGCGTTTCGAAGGCTGGCCCCGCGACGAGATCGACAAAGTTGTCGTTTCCCTCGGTCACCGCGCCCACGACGCCGAGTACCAGACGCCGCACAAAGCCAGCTTCGCCGTGCCCCGCGGCGAAGCCCAGGAACAGGTCAAAGCCGAGCTCGACCGCCGCGGCCTGCCCTGCCGCATCATTGCTTCGGGTAGCGACGACCTCGATATCCTCCCGCCCGGCGGCGGCAAGGACGAGGCGACGCTGTTCCTCGCGCAGCACTTAGGCGTCGACCCCGCCTCGCGCCTCGTCGTCGCCGGCGATTCGGCTAACGATTTAGCCATGTTCAACGTCTCGCACCGCTGCGTCGCCGTGGGTAACGCCCGCGGCGAGTTGCTCGACGCCATGCCCGCCGCGTACAGCTACCACGCCCCGGCAAAACACGCCGCCGGGGTGCTCGAAGGCCTCGAACACTTCGGCGTCTGGGTTTGACTTGCCGGGACCCGACGTCTAGGTTCGCTACAACGTAAGGCGTTTGACTCTTTTCCTTGTTTTGAAAGATATTTTCTTTATGGCACCTCGGCCCAACGGCTCGATCCTCATGATTTCTCTGCACGGCTACGTCGCCGGCAGCCCAGAACTCGGGAAACCCGACACCGGAGGACAAGTCGTTTTCGTCCTCGAACTCGCCAAACGCTTCGCCCGCCTCGGCTACAAGGTCGACGTCCTCACCCGCCAGTTCGAGAACCAGCCGGCCCAAGACAAGATCAACGCCAACCTCCGCGTCTGGCGGGTGCCTTTCGGCGGCAAGCACTTCGTCCGTAAAGAAGACATGCACGACTGGTACGGCGACTTCGTCACCAACACCCTCGCCGCGATCCGCAAGAAGAACCTCAAGTACGACTTCGTCAACAGCCACTACTGGGACGCCGGCGTCTCCGGCCAAAAAATCGCCGAAGAACTTCAGATCCCCCACATCCACACGCCCCACTCGCTCGGCTGGTGGAAACGCCACCGTATGAAGGGCGCTAAAGACGCCGGCGAGGCCGGCAGCCTCCGCTTCGACGAACGCATCCAGAAAGAGTTCGTCCTCTTCCGTTCCTGCGACCACGTCATCGCCACCAGCGAGCAACAAGTCGACCTCATCGAACGCGAGTACCAGCTCCCCCGCGACCACATCACCATGATCCCGCCGGGGATCGACGAGACCCGCTTCACCCCGGCCCCGCCCTCGCGACTGGCCGACATCCGTGAAAAGTTCAAGATGCGCGACACCGACGTCTACGTCGTCGGGCGCGCCGCCCACAACAAGGGCTACGACCTGGTTATCAAGGCCCTGCCGCACCTCAAAAAACTCCAGCCCAAGGCCCGCCTCGTCCTCGCGGCCGGGGGCAACTCGGCCCAGGACAAAAAACTCGTCGAGAAGTGGAAGGCGATGGCCAACGAGGCCGGCGTCGGCCGGTCGATCAAGTGGCTGGGCTACATCGATGACGACGACTTGGCCGACTACTACCGCGCCCCGGGGATCTTCGCGCTGCCCTCGCGGTACGAGCCGTTCGGCATGACCGCCGTCGAGGCGATGTCTTGCGGCACGCCCACCGTGCTCACCACCCACGGCGGGCTGTTCCAGCAGATCGAGTTCGGCAAGCACGCCCTGGTCGCCGACCCCAAACGCCCCGCCGAGTTCGCCGCGATGCTCAGCCTGCCCATGCAGTACCCCTGGCTCCGCGACACGCTGACCGTCGAGGGCGCCCGCTTCGCCCGCCGCACCTTCGGCTGGACCGGCATCGCCCGCCGGACGCTCCTGGTCTTCGACCGATTCAAAGGCAAATACGCCCGTAACCGCCACGACGACGAATGAACCCCACTCCACCCGACCCGGTACGGACGAGATGACGAGTCAAGCCCCCAAACCCTGCGTCGTCGGAATCGGCGAAGCGCTATTCGATGTCTTCGAAGCCGGGCCGCGGCTCGGCGGCGCGCCGCTCAACGTCGCCGTGCACTGCCACAACCTGCTCCGTGTCGCGGGCAGAGAGGGCCGTGTCGTTTCGCGGATCGCCGACGACGCACTCGGCCGCAAGCTGCTGCAGCAAGTCGAGGAACAAGGCCTCGACCCCCGCGACATCCAGACCGACGCGGACGCACCGACGGGCCGGGTCGACATCGAGCAACACGACGACGGCGGCCACACCTTCCACATCGCCGCCGACTCGGCGTGGGACGAGATCGATTTCACCCCAAATGTTGAATCCTTGGCCCGGAGTTGCATTGCCGTCGCCTTCGGCACACTCGCCCAACGCAAGCCCGCCAGCCGCACGGCGATCCAGTCGTTTCTCGCCGCTGCAACGGACGCGATCAAGCTGTTCGACGTCAACCTGCGTTCTTCCGACGGGGTTGATTTCTTCGACGAATCGAGCATACACGCGGGCTGCGAAGCGGCCGACTTCGTGAAGCTCAACGATGAAGAACTCGATACGGTCTGCGGACTCACCAAAACCGAAAACCCCGAAACTTTGGTCGACCGCTACCAACTCCGGGCGTTGATCCTGACCCGCGGGGCCGAGGGCACCGCGGCGTTGACTCCCGACGGCTGGACCTCGGGCGAGCTGGTTTCTTACCCGCGTCAGGACGGCGCCGACACCGTGGGCGCCGGCGACGCCTGCAGCGCGGGCCTCCTGTCCGCCCTCGTCGTCGGCCGGCCGCTCGAAGAGGCCTTGCACTTAGCCAACGCCATGGGCGCTTTTGTCGCCAATCAAATCGGAGCTACGCCCGATCTGCCCGACCAAATCAGCGGCTGGCTGAAGCCCGCGTAATACGCAAAACCATCAAGTATTTGCCGCGACTGCCCCACGGGGTCCAAGCTCGTGGCCACGGACTTCGCGGCTTCGCCTGGAGCTGTTTCAAATCACGGCACCGCAACACACGAAAACCGCGAAAAAACCCGCGTCGACACGAACAAGATCGAGCCGACACGGGTTGAGTGGGCGAAGCAGGATTCGAACCTGCGTAGGCGTAAGCCAACGGGTTTACAGCCCGTCCCAATTGGCCGCTCTGGCATTCGCCCGAACGAGCCGCATAGCCTAGCGGATTCGGCCGGGGCTGTCGACGCATCGGGAGGCCCTGCCCCGACGGCGTGTCTTAACCTATTTGTGACGAGGTTTTGCGCGGTTTTATCGTGGACCCGAGCGGGTTATCGGATTATGATTTTCCCGCACCGATTTCGTTGGATCAGAGAAAGGGTTTGCGTCGTTATGACTCCAGCGCCTACTGCTCTCAACAGCCACGTCTTGGTCCTCAACAAGATGTGGATGGCCATCCGTGTTGTCGACGCCCGCAAAGCCTTCTCCATGCTCATCCGCGACATGGCGGAGGTGATCCGCGTCGACGACGGCAGCTACACCGGCCACGGCTTCGCCGACTGGGCCGAGCTGTCCCAAGCCCGCGCCGAGTTCGAGGCCCAGGAAGACGACGGGGCCTACGAGTACATCCGCACCGTGCGGATGGAGCTGGCCGTGCCCAAGATCATCCGGTTATTGGGCTACGACCGCCTGCCCGAGCAGACCGTCAAGCTGAACCGCCGCAACATCTTTGCCCGCGACCACAACCGCTGCCAGTACTGCGGCAAGCACTTCCCCACCAACGAGCTCAGCCTCGACCACGTCATCCCCCGCTCGCAGGGCGGCGGGAGCAGTTGGGAAAACCTGGTGTGTTGCTGCGTGTCGTGCAACTCGAAAAAAGGCGGCCGAACGCCCAGCCAGGCCCGGATGCCGCTGATCCGCAAGCCGGTCAAGCCCCGGCGGAACCCCGCGATCAGCCTCCGCGTGGGCCACGACAAGTACGCCGCCTGGCGGAATTTCCTGGACGACGCGTACTGGTCGGTCGAGCTGAAATAACCGAACCCCCGATCACAACCGTTGCTCGCCGACGCGGGCGCTCGTAAAATCAAAGGTCTGATCCGAGCCCCACCGGGCCGGTGTTTTTTGTTCGCGAGGAATCCGATGATGCGTCACGCCTTGATCCTGTCTGCCGTTGTCTCTGCCTTCTGTGTCTGGTCCGCCTCGGCGCAGCACTCCGACCCCGGCACGTTTGCCGAGCCTTCGACCATCAACCCGACCTGGGAGTTCGACCTCGAGGTGACGACGCCTCAGCCCATCGCGGTGCCCAACGCCCGCGGCCGGCTGTCGTGGTACTGGTACCTGCCCTACAAAGTCATCAACAACACCGACGAAGACCGGCTGTTCATCCCCGAAGTGACCATCCTCGACAACCACGGCCGGATCGTCACCGCCGGCCGAAAGATCCCGCAAACCGTCTACCCCGCGATCGCCGAGCGGCTGGGCAATCCGCTGCTCGAGAGCCCCGACGACGTGCTCGGTCGGCTGCTGCAGGGCGAAGACTTCGCCAAGGAAAGCGTCGCCATCTGGCCGGCGTCGATCCGCGACGTCGACGAGTTCACCGTGTTCTTCGCCGGCGCCGACGGCGAGACCAAGCAGCTGCTCTCGCCCAGCACAGGCGAGCCCGTGCTCCGCCCCGCCGTCGACCCGATCACCGGCGAAGCCCTCACCGACGAAGACGGCAACCCCGTCATGCAGCCGGTCATCGTCCGCCGAACGCGGACCTATACCTACGCCACCCCCGGCACGCTCGACAGCAACGCCAAGCTCCGCCTGCAGCCGGTGCAGCTGCTCGGCGAGTCGGTCGTGATGCGGTAAGGCTTACCCGTCGCGGCGGGCGACTAGTACCCGCGGCAGGCCTTCGTGGTCTTTGAGAATCTGCTGATCGCTCAAGCCCGCATCCACGGCGAGGTTTTCGATTGCTTCGCCTTGGGTCGACGACATCTCCAGCAGGATTTCGCCGTTGGGCGAAAGGGTATCGACGGCTTGAACGATGAGGCGACGCAAGTGATCGAGGCCATCGGTGCCGCTGAGTAGGGCCGTGGTGGGCTCGTAGTCTTTGACGTTCGGCAACACGTCGGCCCACTCGGCATCGCTGATGTACGGCGGGTTGCTGAGCAGGAAGTCGAAACGTTCGTTACCTAAGGGCTCGAGCAAGTCGCCTTGGCGGAAGTCGATGCGGTCAGCGACGCCGTGGTCGGCGGCGTTCTGACGGGCGACGGCCAACGCTTCTTCGCTGAGGTCGGTGGCGACGAACGTGGCCGAGGGGAGCTGCGTCGCGAGGGCGATGGCGATCGCGCCGCTGCCGGTGCAGACGTCGGCGATGCAGCCGGCGAAAGCGGGGGCGGGCTTCTTCGGCGGGGTGAAATCAACAGGGGCTTCCGCTACGGGAGCTGGGGTCGCTGTCTCCGCGACTTCGCCCGGCATCGGCTCGGGCTCGTAGGTCAGCTCGCCGAGGCTCGCTTCGGTTTCCATTACCGATGCGGGCTTAGGCTCAACGATTACAGCTTCATCGGAAGTTGTGTCGATCGGGGCGTGATCACGCACGGCTTGCAGGACGTACTCGACGATCGTCTCGGTGCTGGGCCGGGGGATGAGTACGGCGGGGGTGACACGCAGCTCGAGCCCGAAGAACGGGGCTTTGCCGATCAAGTAATCGACCGGTTCGTGCTTGCCCGCCCGGGCAACAAGCGCGCGGAAAGTGTCGCGCTCGTCCTCGGACGCCGGGCGGTCCGGCTCCATATAAAGTTTTAGGCGGGGGACGTTCAGCACATGACCCAGCAGCATCTCGGCTGCGACCCGCGGCGAGTCGACACCTTTTTCTTCGAAGTGCTGCGTCGTCCAGGCGAGGAGCTTGCGGGTGGTCCAGGGTTCCATGCTTCGCATGGTAGAGCCTTTGGATTTATTTAGCCCCGCCGCTCGTGGCGGGGGATCCAGAGGACGCGGGGCAAGCCCCGCGGCTAAGTAATTTCTTGTTATCCGATTTTCTAGTGGGTCGTTCTGTGGTGTTTCTGGGTCGGCTGTAGCTAAACTGGGATCTATGCATGCAGCCCTGCTCACCAACACCGCTTGGCTGGACGACGAGCTGACGGCGTTTCAGCAGCTCACGGTCGGGCTGGTCGATGAGCAGGTTCGGCTGACGCGGATCATGCCGGACAACATGGGCGGCCAAGAGCTAGGGCTGGGCGACGTGTCGTTGTTCGGACGGAAGCTGACGTGGAAGGAGTCGCGGTTCCCGGCGGTGAACCACCGGCGGGTGGTGAAGCTCTGCGAGGCGATCGATAACGAAGGCGTCGAGCTGATCCACGCGTTGCACGGCGACCTGTGGCAGCCGGCGGCGGTCATCGGCGATCAGCTCGACCTGCCGGTGATTTTTAACGCGGCGTCGGGCGAGGATGTCCGCCTGGCGGTGAAGCTGGTCAAGCAGCTCAACCCGACCCGCAGCGTGTTCTGCGCGACGACCGAACCGATCGCCGCTGAGCTGCGGCAGCAGACAGAAAACCTCGTGCGTATCGAGGCGGTCGTGCCGGGCGTCCACGTCGGCGACCCGCACCTGCACGACCGCACGCCCGGCGAGGCCCCGTGCATCGCGGTCTGCGGCGACGGCGTGATGGACGGGCAGTACCAAGAGCTCTTGGCGGGCATCAAGCTGCTGGTCGCCAGCCGGCCCGACGTGCAGTTCTTTTTTGATGGCCAGCGCACCGATCAGCATCAGGTCTGGAAGGCGGCGCAGCGGATGGGCCTGCTGCCGAACCTCTCTTTCGTGCCGCGTCGGCTGGGCCACCGCGAGATGCTGCTGATGGCCGACGCGATCGTGCATCCGCAGAGTTTGGAGCGGTCGCGGAGCGTGACGCTGCTGGCGATGGCCCAAGCGGTGCCGGTGTTGGCCGCGGCCGACGGCATGCTCGATTACTTGATCCCCGACCACACCGCTTGGGTCTTGGAGCAGCCGGACGCCGAGGCGTGGGCCGACCTCTTGATGCGGG
The DNA here is from genome assembly GCA_038747275.1 of Planctomycetota bacterium. Lineage (GTDB taxonomy): Bacteria > Planctomycetota > Phycisphaerae > Phycisphaerales > Phycisphaeraceae > Algisphaera. Next base: position 28,259 of record JBCDJW010000004.1, read on the forward strand.
TCGTCCGTCACCCCGACGACGCGGCGGACCTCGGCCTGCGGGCGCGGTCGTGGGTTCATGATGAACGCTTGGCGTCCGACCAGATCGAGCGGACGCTGAGCCTGTACCGCAGCGCCTGCGGCGCCCCGCTGGCGTTCCCCGGGTAGCGGCTGCGGATTTGCCGCTACACTTCTGCCCCATGCAGGTCTGCACCACTGTTGAAGAACTACGCCAAGCCCGCGCTGCGATGAGTGGGCGGGTGGCTTTGGTCCCGACGATGGGGGCGCTGCACTGCGGACACCTGGCCCACCTGTACGCGGCCCGGGAGAAAGCGGACCACGTGGTGGTCAGCGTCTTTGTTAACCCGACCCAGTTCGGCCCGCACGAAGACTTCGACCGCTACCCCCGAGCGATCGATGTGGACGTGGCCAAGTGCGAGACCGCGGGGGCGGACCTGGTCTTTGCGCCGGAGGTCGAGGCGATCTACCCGCCGAGGCGAGCGGGCGTGTCGCTGACGGTGCCGGGCGTGGCCGACGGCTTCGAGGGCAACGAGCGGCCGGGGCATTTCGAGGGCGTCTGCCGGGTGGTGCTCAAATTATTCAACCTCGTTCGGCCCGACGTGGCGACGTTCGGCCGCAAGGACTACCAGCAGCTGGCTGTGGTCCGGGCGATGGTCGAGGACCTGATGCTGCCGATCGAGGTCGTGGCGGTGCCGACGGTCCGCGAAGACGACGGGCTGGCGATGAGCAGCCGCAACCGCTACCTCGACGACGAGGGGCGTAAGCGGGCGCGGGGGCTTTCTAAGGCTTTGCGGCAGGCGCAGAAGATGGCGGAAGACGGTGAGCCGGACCCGGCCGCGATCGAAGCGATGATGCGGGACGTCATCCGGGCGCACCACATCGAGGTCGACTACGCCGCGGTGCGGCACGCCACGTCGCTGGGCGAGTTGGATAGCGTGCTGCCGGACGAGAGCGTCGCCTTGGTCGCGGGCCGGGTCGGCGGGGTACGGCTGCTCGACAACACGCTGCTCGGCGAGCGGCTGGATTGAGGCGGTAGTTTTTCGGAACAGGTTTAATCAGCGGCGGCGGGCTCGACGTCGGCGCTGTCTTGCGATTCCGGCATCGGTTCTTCATCGGTACCCGAAGCATCAGAAGTAGGCTCGGCTTCGGCCTCTTCGGTCACGACGTTGCCGGCCGCGGGCTCGCTGGAGGCGTAGGGGAAAGCGGCCTGGGGGAAGCGCATCTGGGCGGGCGTGGGGATGGGCCGCATGTCGCTGGCGGAGACGCGTTCCAAACGGGGCGAGGTCGCGGAGGGGCCGGCTGGGCGTTGACGTGGGTCGGTGCCGTCACCGCCGAGGCTTGCGGCGGCGTTGGGTTCGGAAAGGCGGAGATTGAGCCGGCGATCGACGAAGTTTTGGTGGACCGCGGGCGGAGTCGGTTGGGCGGCCGTCGGTGTTTCGTGGGTCAGCTGAAACACGGTGTTGGCCGGGATGGTCATGATGCGGCTGCCGTTGCTCAGCCGGGCGAATTCGGGGCGATCGATGAGAGCGCGGACGCCGGGGCTGCGATATTGGAAGCCCTGAGAGTGGGCCAGCCCGGTGCTCGGGTCGACCGCGGTCGGCGAGGCGGCAGAAGGCGACCAGTTGGCGTTGAAGTCGGCGACGGTGAGGCGATAGCGGAACGAGAACTGGGCGTTGCCCGGGTCCGTTCGGCGGAGGCTGACCGACTGTGGGCCTTGGCCGGCGACGGTGAGATCGACCGGGCGGCCGGCGTCTTGAGCCGAGGCTCCGGGGCTAAACGCAAACGCTAATGCACACGCGAAAGCCGCCCCGGTGAGGGCGGCTCGTCGTGCGGCGGTGTGGTGCTTGGTCCGGCTCATGGGTCAGCGGTTCGCGTCGCCGGGGGTCAGATTCCGGGGGACGGCGAGCCTTAGCCCGCGTTGGCGACTTCGGGGTCTAGGATGTCGACCTTGATAATGATTTCTTGGCCGGGCAGATCGACCTTGCCGCTGTCGATCTTTTTGCCGCCCTTCATTTTGCTGCCGTACTGGGCGATGGCGTCGAGGCTCCAGGTTTCCCACGTCACCTTGTCGGCGGGGATTTCGGGGCTGGAGTACTCTTCGCCGCCCTTGTTCTTGCGGGAGAAGTCAAGGAGCAGCTGCTCGCCGACGGGGATATTCTTGGTCCAGAGGGTGTTGCCGCTTTCAACCGAGACGAGCGAGACGCTCTTGGGGGCGATCGCGGTCGAGCGGTAGACGTGTCGGTCCTGCGAGCAGCCGGTAAAGACCAGCACGGCCATAAGGCAGACGGACGCGAGCAGGGTGGTGGCGGAACGGCGGCGGATCGGCGTGGTCATCGTCGAGTTGGTCCTTGCGGGAGGGGTGGAGTGGCCTGTCCAGATCGGTATTGGTCCGACGCTTGCCGGAAAACCCAGCTTAACAGAATACTTCACCGATCGGCACGGGGCCAACAAATCTGCCGACCTCGGGGCGCCTCCACGCCGAGATATCCGGACCTTACGGGTCGTGGCGGGCCGAGCCGTACCCGAGGGCCTCCGGGGCGTGGCGGTCGCGGTAGTCGGTGGGGCTTTCGCCGACGATGCGGTGGAAGGTCGCGGTGAAGTGGCCGTGGCTGGAGAAGCCGACCTCGGCGGCGATGTCGCCGACGGGCAGAGGCGCGGTGCGCAGACGCCACTTGGCCATCTGCAGCTGCGTCCGCAGGACGTAGTGCTTGGGGCTGATGCCCACGGTTTTGCGGAATAGGCGGTGGAAGTGGAACGGGCTGCTTTCGACCACGGCCGCGACGTCCTTGAGGCCCGGCGAACGCGGGTATTCGTCGAACATGTAGCCCAGCGCCCGGCCAACGCGGGCGTCCTTGACCAGGCCGACCGGCGGGGAGTCGTTGGTGTCGACCGGGCGCGTCTCGACGTAGTCGCCGCCGCCCAGCCCGCCGACGGTCGGCAGGTGGTGGACGCGGACCCAATCGGCCGGGGCGCGGACCGGGCCGGTGGTGCCGTTGGTTTCGGCTTGGTCCTTGAAGAACGGGTCGGTATCGGGGCAAGACACGGCCCCCTCGTGGGCCAAGACAAAGTCGTAGACCCGACGGTCCGCGGTGGCCTCCCAACGCTGGCCGACGACGTCGTGGATCTGCGTCGCCCAGCCCGGGGCCGGGTCGCGGTCGCTCGGCCAGTCGGCCTGGGTCTGGGCGTCGGAATGCAGGACGCGTCCGTCGGTGCCCAGCAGCCAACGGCTCAGGCCGTTTTCGGAGACTTCGTCCCAGGCCGACTGGATCCGGCGGAGCGTCAGGACGGCCTGCCGCTGCTGCGTTTCGGTCCAAGCATCACGAGGCCGCTTGAGCACGGTGTACCAATACCGCCGGGCCAGGCCGGGCCCCGAACTCGCCGGCCAACACGCGACCAAGACCTCTTCTCCTTCCGACCCCAAAGGATCGCGCGCGTTCGCTCGCTGGCAGGCGACTCCGGTGTCGATCGCTTCACGCCAGAGCGGGTCTCGGTCGCAGGCGAGATCAAAACCGTCGGCGCGGAAGCCGCCGTCGGTTCCCCCCGCGGATAAGACACCGTCGGGCGTCACTTGTGAAGATGATGCCAGACCTATTGCCCAGGCCGACGCTCCCAACGCGTCGGCAAAACAAGGGCTATTCGATTGTTCCCCAATAACCCACGGCCTGAACGGTGGCACCGTGAGCAGCATGTACGTTTCCTTTACCTGATATGAATCTCCAAAGCCGTAACGCGCCGAGTCAACCGCCCGGCACGCCGTGAACGACGAGCCCTCGACCGGCGGTTAATCAAAACCGTCAGGCGAACTACCACCGCTAAATGTCCAGTTTTGGACAACCCTCATCGTATGCGCGAATCGACATACGCAAGAACATAGTAGCCGTCTACCAACTCGGGATATCAAAAACGCTGTTCGATTTTCCAAGTCATCTCTGAGCCCGCGCAGTCGATGTGGGCTGCGAAAAAACGGCTTCGGTTCTTCCAAAACTGCGGCCAGATAACCCTCCGGTCGGTCTCGGGCAACGGCAGGTCGCTGAGCTGTTCGGGGGTGAACCATTCGAGCGTGCCTTCGTCGAACGTCATCCGCTGAATCTCGACCGGGTGGGTCACTTCGTAGAGAAACATCAGCCAGTGCGTCTGGTTTTCGTAACCCGACTCCGAGACGATCCCCGTTAGGTGCAGATCGTCTTCGGACACGGTCAGGTCGACTTCTTCGGCGATCTCGCGCACGGCGCAGGCGGTCGGGCTTTCGCCGATGCCTTGCTCGAGTTTTCCGCCCACCGGCGAGTAGAGGTCGCGGTTCGGCGGCTTACGCCGGTGCAGCATCAGCACCCGGCCTTGGTCGTCGAATAAATAGCAGAGCACCGCGATTTTGTACGGCAACTCAACGGGAGAACTTTCGGTCATGGCGGGAGTGTAGGGCAAGCGAGCCCGGAGCGAGCGGCTTGACCAGGACCCCGATCAAGCGGCGGCCGAGTCTTCGGGCAGGTCCTGCGGCGGCGGGAAGGCCGGGGCGTCGGGGGCTTCGGTCCAGTCTTCGGCGCCGGGGATGTCGAGGTCCATCTCGGCGGTCTTGCGGTAGCCGAGCTTGCGGATGATCTCCAGCACCTCGGTCCACGTTGGGAACGGCCGCTGGTTGACCCGCTTGTAGGCGTCGATCGCCTTGATAAACAGGAACTGCTCGGGCGTCATCTCGCCTTCTTCGGCGGACTTGGTGAAGTCGTTGCGGCGGCGGCCCGGGCCGCGGCGGCGTTCGAGGCCGGTGCCCGGGGTGCGGGTGTCGACGACGTTCTGCCGGCGTTCGACCCCGTCGTAGGACTTGTCTTCGGAAGCGTTGTTGGAGGAGGCTGCGCCCATGGTGTGTACTCCGGTCGGGATCGACCGGGCTCACCCACGCAGCGGGCCGAGGTCAATCGTCGTCGTCGGCGGCGAAGTAGTCGAAGTCGTCGTCGTCTTCGTCATCGAGGAGTTCGTCGTCGTCATCCTCTTCGTCGTCGTCGAAGAAATCGTCCTCGTCATCGTCGTCGTCGAGGAGTTCGTCTTCATCTTCTTCATCGTCGAAAACGTCGTCGTCATCCAGTTCGTCGTCGTCATCGACCATGACCGGCGCGGGCGGTGCGCCCCAGAGATCGTTTTCGTCCGTGTTTTCTTGGGGTTGCCAAGGCGTGTTCGGGCTGAGTTCCATGAGCGCATCCTCCGCGTAAATGCAGGCTCTTTACAGGGTTGAACACAACGCGACGCCGATCGTCTTGCGTTGTCCGATCCCCGATGGCGGTTAAACTATCGGGCTACGTTTTTTTGTCAATCCCCCAGCGGCATATTTTGCCCGACCATCACAACCGGCCCTACCGGAACACACGGAACCTACGGCTGTTCACTGGCGCCGTTAACTGATTTATGGCCGTCGACCCGCCCCTATCCCCCGCCGCTCCGCCGCCCGCCGCTCCGCGGGCCAAGGTCTCGCCGCGTTGGCACTTCGCCGCGGCGTTCCTCGGCTGGCTGCTGCCAGGGCTGGGCCACTTTGCGCTGGGTCAGCCGCAGCGGGCGGTGGTGCTGGGCACGACCATCGGCACGCTCTGGCTCGGCGGCTTGCTGATCGGCGGCATCTCGGTCATCGACCGCGGCGACCACCCCGCCTGGTTCCTCGGCCAGATGCTCGTCGCCCCGTCGTTCGCCGCCGACCACTACCGCGCCAAGCTTGTCCGCGAACACCAGGGCAGTTTCGACCCCGACGACAACCCGCCGTTCGAGCCCGCCTTCGCCCGGGCCCACGAGCAGGGCACCCTCTTCACCTCGCTCGCAGGCCTGCTCAACATGCTCGCCATCATCGACGTCCTCTACCGCGACCCCCGAGACCCTCCGGAAGCTCGGAAACCCCGGAAACCCCGGGACCAAACCTCGGTCGGGCCAAAAGTGAGCAAGCCAGCGGGCGGATCGCCATGATGCTGCTACTCGCCTACCGCCCGTTCATCGACCCGCTGCCCATCGGCAACTCCACCGCCTGGGTCTGGCTGTTCGTCCCGCTGATCCTTCTCGTCTCGGTGGCCTACAAGACGATCAAGCTGCGCGACCTCAACGAACTCCCCCGCGCCGCGGCCATCCTCGCGGCTCAGATTTTCGTCTTCATGGGGTTCGCCGCGGCGGCCTTGTGGGTACTGACGCTATTTGCCTGAGCCGCTTGCCGGGGCGTTCGGTTCGGTACACTGGGCTACATGAAAACCCTGCTCGCGCAACTTGTCGACGGCCAGCCGCTTTCTGAGGCGCAGGCCGTCGAAGGCTTCGACCAGATCATGTCCGGCCGGGCCGAGCCTGCGCAGACCGGGGCGCTGCTGGCACTGATCGCCCAACGCGGACCGACCGTCGACGAACTGGTCGGCGCCGCGAAGGTGATGCGTAGCAAAGCGGTCCACGTCGCGGTGCCCAAGGGGCTGACGGTGATCGACACCTGCGGGGCGGGCGGAACCGGGTCGACGTTCTTCAACATCTCGACCGCGGCTGCGCTGGTCGCCGCCGCCGCGGGCCGGCCGCACAGCTTGGCCGTGGCCAAACACGGCAACCGATCGGTGACGTCGCGTTCGGGCTCGTCCAACCTGCTCGAACAGTTCGGCGTCAACCTCCAGGCGTCCCCGGAAGTATTGACCCGCTGTTTGGATGAGGCGGGGATGTGTTTCTGCTTCGCCCCGGCGCACCACCCGGCGATGAAGCACGCCGGGCCGGTCCGCGCGGCGCTGGGCTTTAGCACGGTGTTCAACCTCGTCGGGCCGTTGACCAACCCGGCCGGCGCGAGGCGGCAGCTCATCGGCGTGCCGTCGCCGGCGGTCGCCGAGTTGATCGCCGAGGCGTTGGTCCGCCTCGAAGCCGAGCGATGCCTGCTGGTGCACAGCGTCTTGCCCGACGGCCGGGCGCTGGGCGAGCTGACGACGTTCGGCCCCGCCCGAGCGGTCGAGGTCGAGGACGGCGGCACGCAGAGCTACGACATCGACCCCGCGACGCTTGGCCTGCCGACGGCCGACCCCGAGGCGGTCACGATCCAGACCCCGGCCGACAGCGCCGCGATGGTCCAAGCCGTCCTCAACAACGAGCCCGGCCCGGCCCGCGACATCACGGTCCTGAACGCCGCGGCGGCGCTGGTCGTCGGCGGGGTGGCCGAATCGCTCGAGGCGGGCCTCGAGCTCGCCGACGCCGCGGTCGCCGAGGGCGAAGCCAAACAGGTGCTCGACAAGCTGGTTGCGCTTACGCAGGGATGAGTCGCCCGACGCCGCCGAACCCGACCAACCCGCAGTCTGTGGACGCCGGAACGGAAGCCCCGGTCTGGCCGGTGTACGCGGCCTGCCCTGCTCCGCCGACGCCCACACCACCCAAGCCGCTGAAGCCGTGGGGGCCCTGGGCAACCCTCGGCCTGCTGCTGGCGAGCGTCGCCATCGGCATCGTGCTGACGATCCCGATCGGGATCGCCTGGCTGCTGGTCGACAGCATTTCGCGCAACGAGATCACCCCCGGATTCGCCCCCGAAGACACCGCCTCGATGTTCGCGATGGAGATGACCGTCGTCGCGGCGTCGCAGTTCGGCATGCTGGGCGGGGTGGTGTTCTTCGCCTGGCTGCGTCGGCCGGTGTCGCTGCGGAGCTACTTCGCGCTTCGGCCCGTGGGCTGGCGGACGCTCGGGTGGGGGCTGCTGGCGATCGTCGGAGTTCTAGGGTTCGAGATGGTCGTGAGCTGGCTACGAGATGCGCCGGTGCCCGAGTCGGTGGCGGAGCTGATGCGGTATCCGCAGGCGTTGCCGCTGGTGTGGTTGATCGTGGTGCTCGTCGCGCCGCTGTGCGAAGAGGCGGTCTTCCGCGGGTTCATGTGGCGGGGGCTGATCGACACGCGTCTCGGGCTGCACGGCACGGTGGTTGTGACCTGCCTGCCGTGGACGCTGCTGCACCTGGGGCAGTACGACCTGGCGGGGATGTTGATGATCTTTATCAGCGGGCTGACGTTCGGCTACGCCCGGCACCTCTCGGCCAGCCTGTGGGTGCCGATGTTTATGCACTTCGTGATGAACCTCGTCGCGATGACCGGGGTGACGATCCTTTGGTCAACGGGCCAGCTCTGAAGCGAACGCGATAAAATCTCCCCCGGAAAAACACGCCGATGACCCGCCCCGCTTACAACCTAGCGATCGAGACGTCGTCCCGGACGGGGTACGTTGCGCTCGGCAGTGGTAACGAGATAATCGAAGCCGTCGAGCTGCCGGCGAAACGTCGGCACAACCTCGACCTCGTGCCGACGATCGACGCGTTGTGCAAAGAACACCGCCTGAAGCCGGCCGACCTGGCCGAGGTGTACGTCTCGCTCGGCCCTGGCTCGTTCACCGGCCTGCGCATCGCCATCGCCACCGCGAAGATGTTCGCCCTCACCCTCGGCACCAAGCTCGTCGGCGTCCCCACACTCGACCTGCTATGCGCCCAGCACCCCGACGCGATGGTCTGCCTCAACGTCAAACGCGACACCGCCTGGTCCGCCGCCCCCCGGAAGGGGTTTAACGCCGCGCTGCGTAGCCTCGACGAAATACGGGAGACCGGCCTGCCGTTGGTCGCCGACACGCTTGAGGACGCGACGCCCGTCGTGCCGGACGTCCGCGTGCTCTACCGCCTGGGCCGTGCCGCGGCGGCGGATAATCGGTACGATGATCCGCTTACCCTTTTACCCGAATACGTCCGCGAACCCGAGGCGGTAACCCTTTGGGACCAGCGACACCCCCGGAATTAGCTGCTCCGCGGACCGCGGTTCTTAAATCAAAAATCATCAATCAGCAATCAAAAATCCCATGTCCGCCCTGCCCAAAATCGTCATCGTCGGCCGACCCAACGTCGGCAAGTCCAGCCTGCTCAACCTGCTGGCCGGCCGCCGCGTGTCCATCGTCGACCCGACCGCTGGCGTCACCCGCGACCGCATCTCGACCAACATCGAGATCCCCCCGCCCCGCGAAGCCCCGAACGCCCCCGCCCAGTTCGCCGAGCTCGTCGACACCGGCGGCATGGGGATCGAAGACTCGATGCAGCTCACTGCCGAAGTCGAGCAGCAGATCGCTAATGGCTTGGCCGAAGCCGACGTCGTCCTATTCGTCGTCGACGCCCAGACCGGCGTCGTCCCGCTCGACAACACGGTCGCCCGGGCCCTGCGCACCTCGGGGGCTAAGTCCAAGCCCGTGCTGCTGATCGCCAACAAGGTCGACGCCGACAACCTCGAAGCCGCGGCCTACGAGACCGCGTCGCTCGGCTTCGGCGAGCCGATCTGCCTGTCGGCCAAGACCAAGTTCCGCCTGCAGGACTTCTACGACCGGCTCCGCGACACGCTCAAAGACTGCACACCAAGCGACGCTCAACCCGCCGACACCGAGCCGGGCATCAAGCTCGCCCTCGTCGGCAAGCGTAACGCGGGCAAGTCGACGCTGATCAACGCGCTGGCCGGCAGCGAGCGGGTCATCGTCTCCGAGCAGGCTGGCACCACCCGCGACAGCGTCGACGTCAAGCTCGAACTCGAGACCCACGACGGCAAAAAAACCTTCACCTGTATCGACACCGCCGGCGTCCGCAAGACCAAGTCGCTGTCGGGCGACATCGAGTTCTACTCCCAGCACCGCTCGTTGCGCAGCGTGCGCCGGGCAGATGTGTGTTTGCTCTTGATCGACGCTGCGGTGCCGGTGAGTCAGGTCGACCACCAGCTCGTCGGCGAGATCAACAAGCACCACCGCCCCACCGTTATCGTCGTCAACAAGTGGGACCTCGCGCAGGACAACTACACGCAGGACGAATACGTCGAGTACCTCGACAAGTCGCTCAAGGGGCTGCCGTTCGCGCCGATCATCTTCATCAGCGCCGCCGCGGCCGAGGGCATGGAAGAGGTTGTCGCGATGGCGTTGAACCTCTACGAACAGGCAGGTCACCGGATGACCACATCCGAACTGAATCAGTTCATCGAGACCATCATGTCCGAGCGCGGCCCCGCCGCGAGCAAGGGCGGCAAGCAGGCGAAGATTTACTACGCCACGCAGCTCGAGACCCACCCGCCGACGGTCGCGTTGTTCGTGAACATCCCCGACCTGTTCGACCACAACTACCAAATGTTCTTGATGAACCGGATGCGGGACGAGCTGCCGTTTTCCGAGGTACCGATCCGGCTGCTGATCCGCGGGAAGCCGAAGATGAAAGCAGAGGATCGGGTGGGGATGCGGGATTTAGGGAAAGACTTTTGAGTCGGGTGGTTTTGTTTTGAGGAGCGCCTACGCGGCGAGCGGCAGGGACTCTGCCCCTGCACCCCGAAGGCAATAACTAAGTATTTCTGAACGTGGTGGGCTTAGGCGATTTTTTCGATTAGCCAGCGGGCGAAGTCTTCTTTGCTCATGGGGCCGGGTTCGTCGCGTTGGCCGTCGTGGGTCAAGTAGACCCCGGCGATGCCGTCGTCTTCCATCGTCACGAGTGGGTTGGCAACGATCGCGTCGACGCCCTTGCGTTTCATCTTCGCGACCGCGCGGGTTTCGAGCTCGTGGGGCTCTTCGAGGGCGAAGGCGATGACCCGCTGAGTTTCGGTCTTATCCTTGGCCACACCAGCGACGAGGTCGGGGGTGCCTTCGAGTTCGATCTTCAGGTGCTTCTTCCGCTCGGTCTTACCTGCGGTGAAGTGGGCGACACGGTAGTCAGCCACGGCCGCGGCCATGATCAGCCGATCGCACCCCCGGAAGTGTTCGTGGAGCAGAGCCTGCAACTCGGCGGTCGTTTGGAAACGTACTAATTCGATACGTTCGGCCAATGTCGTCGGCACGAGAACGGGGCCGAGCAAGAGCGTCACGTCGTGGCCCGCTTCCGCCGCCGCCTCGGCCAGCGCGATGCCCATCCGGCCGCTGGAGCGGTTGCTGATGAAGCGGACTTCGTCGATGGGTTCGCGGGTCGGCCCCGCGGTGATGAGGATGTTTAGGGGCCTGGGGGCCTGGGGGCTTGGGGGCCTGGGCTCGGACGCGTTGTTCATAGAGAAACTCGAGATATCGATTGTTTAGCCGCCGCAGGTTCGCGGTCTTTCCCAAGCCCCTAGGCCCCAATACCTAAGCCCCCATTTTCAACGCCTCGGGGCCGAGGGTCACGAGCGTCATCTCGCCGGGCGGGTGGTCGGCGACGTAGGCGTTGAGTCGGTCGAGCGTCACCGCGTCGACCTCGGCGGCGGCTTCTTCCAGCGAGCGGGGCTGGCCGAAGACGTAGACGTCCGAGGCGATCGACGCGGCGCGGGCCGAGGTCGACTCCCCCTGCATCACCAGGCTCGACTTCATCCCGACGATCGCCCGCTGGAACTCGCTCTCGTTGATCCCTTCTGACAGCCGACGCAGCTCGGCGGTCAACACGTCCAGCGTCTCCTGGGCCCGCGGCACGGTCGTCCCGGCGTAGGCCAAGACGTCGCCCCGGTCTTTCTGCCCGGCGTAGCTGGCGTAGACCGAATACACCAGGCCCCGCTTTTCGCGGACCTCGGTGAACAGCCGGCCCGACATCCCGCCGGAGAGCACGGCCGTGGCTGCTTGCTGCAGGATGCGGTTCGGGTCGGTCTCCGCCACGGCGTTGTAGCCGAGGGCGATGTGCACCTGGGTCGAGTCCGCGGCGAGGTGGTGGACGCCGCCGGGGCCGTTGCCTTGGGCCTCGGCCGGGGCGGCGCTGCCGGTCCAGTCGCCTAGCAGATCGGTGACGGTGGCGACGAGTTCGTCGAAGTCGAAGCTGCCGGCGAAGCCGAGGATCGAGCCGCCCGGGACGAAACGGTCGGACCAGAAGTTGCGTACCGCGTCGAGGGAGACGGCTTCGAGGTGTTCGCGTACGCCCATCGGCGACCGGCCGATGGGGTCGGGGTAGTGCCGCTGCCGGAGTTCGAGCATCGCCCGCCGCTGCGGCTCGTCGGCCAGGCTGTCGATCGCCTGCAACGCCAGGTCGCGGCTGGGGCCGAGCGCTTCCCCGGCGAGCGTGGGCGTGCGGGCCATGTCGAAGAGCAGCGGCAGGGCCTCTTTCATCTTCGAGCCGATCATGGTCGCGCCGATGCGGAAGAAGCGGGTCTGGGCGTCGGCGGAGCGTTGCACGCCCAGCGTGTCGAGGGCGTCGACGTGTTCGCGGGCCGAGCGGCCACCCGCCCCACGGCAGACCATCTCGGCCAGCAGCGGCGCGACGCCCTGCTGGTCGGCGGGCTGACTCGCGAGGCCGGCGGGCGTCAGCAGCGTCATCGCGAGCGACGACGCGCCGGGGACGGGATCGGCGACAATGGTGAGCCCATTGGGTAAAACGGTTTGGACAATCTCGGGCATGGCCGGGATTGTAGCGTTGGCTTGAAGATGTTGAGGGGTGCGGACCGCCGCGGGGAAAATCGCACGGGAGTTACCGCGGCTGATCTTTCAGCCGGGCCCGGCCGCGGGGCCGCGGGGCTTCACTTTCTGCCTGAGCGGGGGCGGGATCGGACGCAAAAAGCGTTGGCGTCGGAGCCGGAGCCGCAGCGCGTTGGGGCGTGACCTCGGCCCGGTCTTGCGGTTCGCGGGACGCGAGGGTCGCGCTGGGCAGAGTACCCGGCGTGTAGGCGAGGGGTGTGCGGGCGGGGTTGGTGTCGCGGTGGAGTTCTTCGAGCTCGACGCCGTTGAGCTGGTTATAGAGGGCGACGGCTTCGTCTTCGCCGAGGTGGGCGGCGACGCGGGCGCGGAAGATGCCGACGTTCGGGTTGTACCAGAACTGGGCCTGGTCAGACCGGACCGCGACGGGGTCGGGGGGGTGGACGGATTGGTCGCCGGGCGGAGCCACGTCGATCCAGGGCCGGGCTGGGGCATTTGCTTTACCCCGCCGTGTCGAAGCCACGCCGGGCAGCAGACGGTTGGTCGGCAGGTTCGAGCCGAACCACTCGGGGAGAATCGCGACGGGCCAGAGCGTTTTGGTCTGTTCTTGCGACGAGTGCTCCAACGCGCCGAAGTACGAAGCGCGGTCGTACAGGCGGGCGAGGTCGTCTTGCACCTCGGCGGCCGAGACGGCGTGGGCCTCCGCCTCGACGGACGGGCGCGAACGGAAAACAAAGACCGCGACCGCGACCACGCACAGGATCACAAAGATATCGACGGTTCGACGCATGGGTAAAGGCTTGGCGGGCAATCGGCAGAACGGTCCACGCGGACCCTCATACCTTCCGGTTCTTGCCCAAAACATCGGTTCCCGCGGTTTCGACGGTGAGCCGAGGCGGTAGGGCCGAGGCGTGTTGGGACATGTAGCAGCGTTACAAACGCAACAACCCTCCCAGACGGCGCTCCCCGATCGCCCAGCGTTCAGCGGTATACTTCCCGATTCCGGCCTCGGCCCCGACCGCGAGAACCGTTATGCACAAATACATCATCATGGGCCCCCAAGGCTCGGGTAAAGGCACGCAGGCGAAGCTGCTCAAGAATAAGCTCGACGCTTCGCATTTCAGCGTCGGCGACATTTTCCGCTGGCACGTCCAGAGCCACACCAAGCTCGCCGCTCGGATCAAACGCCTGATCGACGCCGGCCAACTGGTCCCCGACGACATCGTCGAAGAGATCATCAAACGCCGGCTGTCCGAGCACGACTGGAACTACGGCTTCATCCTCGACGGCTTCCCCCGCAACGTCGAGCAGGCCGAGTTCTTCCTCGAGAGCTACGACGTCGACGCGGTGATCTACATCGACGTCCCCAAGCGGGTCACCATCGAACGCGCGATGGCCCGGCGGCTCTGCAACAAGTGCGGTCTGGACTACAACCTCATCTTCCACCGCCCGGAAGTCGAAGACGCCTGTGATGTCTGCGACGGCAAGCTCATTTCCCGCCCCGACGACAACGAAGAGGCGCTGAACTCGCGCCTCGACGACTTCGCCAACAAGACCTTGCCGACCCTCGAGCTGTTCGATAAAAAAGAACTGGTTCTGCGAATCGACGGTACGCAGGACCGCGAGGCGGTCTTCGCCGAGATCTGCGAGAAGCTGGGATTAGACTGACGGGCCGCCGGCAATCGGCCCGGGCGCTTAACCCTTTACCGCACCGAGCTGGATGCCCTTGACCAGGTGCTTCTGCAGCAGCACGAAGACCACGATCATCGGGATGACCGACAACGTGATCGCGGCCATGAGCACGTTGGTCTCCTGGCCCGACGACGAGTCGAAGAACAGCAGGCCGACGGGCAGCGTGTAGCGGTGGGTGCTCTTGAGCATCACCAGTGGCCAGAAGAAGCTCTGGTAGGTCGAGATGAACGTGAAGATCGTCAGCGTGATCAACCCCGGACGGGTCAGCGGCAGGATCACGTCCCAGAACAGCCGCCACTTGCTGGCCCCGTCGATCTCGGCGGCCTCGTCGAGCGAGCTGGGGATCGTGAGCATGAACTGCCGCAGCAGGAACGTGCCGAAGGCCGTAAACGCCGCGGGAATGATCAGTCCGGCATAGGTGTCGACCAGCCCCAGCGAGATCATAATCTGGTAGTTGGGGATCATCATCACCAACGCCGGCAGCATCATGGTGCACAGGTAGAGCAGGAAGACCTTGTCCCGGCCGGCCCACTTCAGCCGGGCGAAGCTAAACGCGGCCAAAGCACTCGTGAGCACCTGCAAGAAGGTCACGCACATCGCGACGAACAGGCTGTTCCAGTACCACCGGCCGTAGGTCAGGCCTTTGTACTGGATGTCGTCGGACTTGCTGCCGAAGAGGATCGCGTAGTTCTCCCACAACCACTGCGTAGGTATCCAGGAGTCGGCCTCGACTTCTTCGAGCGGCTTGAAGCTGGTCAGGACCATCCAGACGAACGGCAGCACCAGCGTCAGCGCGATCACCGCCAGCAGCAGGTGCATCGCCGACGCCCCGGCCAGCTTGCCGAAGTAGCGGTTGGTGCGCGGCGCGGGGGCTTTGCGCTCGCTATCGGGTTGGGTTTGGTTTTCAGCCGTTGACATAGCGGTTTCCGAACTTCCAGTTGAACAGCGTCACGGACAGCACCAAACCGAAGAGTGTCCACGTCACGGCCGAGGCGTAGCCCAGCCGGCCGAGCTCGAACGCTTCGGTGTAGATGTAGAAAGAAAGCAGCGTCGTGGATTCGCGCGGCCCGCCGTTGGTCATCGTCTTGACCATCTCGAAGCCGCCCTGCAGCCCGCCGATCACGCTCATCACGACGATGAAGAACGTCACCGGCGCCAGCTGCGGCCAGGTGATGTTCCAGAACTTGCCGAACCGCCCCGCCCCGTCGATGTCGGCCGCCTCGTACAGCTCGCCCGGCACGTTACTCAGGCCCGCCAGGTAGAGCAGCATGTTGTTGCTGCCGATCGCCGCCCACAGACCCATCATGATCAGCGACGGCTTGGCCCAGTCCGCGTCGCTGATCCACTCCGGCGGCTTCAGCCCGCCGGTCGAAGCGGCCATCGCCGGCAGGGCGTACAGCACCCGGCTGAGCCCGAGCATCGCGAATAATCCGATCATCAAGACCGCGCACAAGATCAACGCCGAGCCCAGCCCTTCGTCGGACGGCGTCAGCCGGGTGCGCTCAACGCCGGCCAAACCGGTCACTAACCAAACGCCCAGGCCAATGGCCGCCGCCTGCACGACGTACCCCGCCGCGGCGAGCGAGGCGATGGTTTCGCCGCTCTCAGCAACCACGCCCCACGACGACGCCCAGACCACCGGCAAGCCGAGCAGCACGCCGCCGAAGATTAAGCCGTACACGCCGAGGTCTTCTTCCCGCCACCACCGCCGCAGCCGGGAGACGCCCCAGAACAGCAGCAAGACCATCGCCCCGGCGCACAGCCAAGCGCCCGCCTGCACCAGTCCGGCCGGCAACGCCCGCACCGCGGTGGTCAGCCCGTCGATCGGGTCGGTGAGGGCGACGTTGATCGGGCCGGTATCGACCGCGTACATCTTCTTCCAGAGCAGATACGTCGCCACGCCTGCCGTGAAATACGGCGTGTAGAACAGCGTGCGGTAGACCGTCGAACCGCCGATCGATCCGCTCACCAGGATCGTGCCCGCCACCCCGATGACCAGCAGCGTCATCGCGGTCGACCCCAGGCCCGCCAGCGTCAGCATCCCCGAGCCGGCGAGCAGGATGGCCCCGGCGATGATGTAGCCGGTGTTGCGGCCGCTGCCGCCCCGCAGGTTTTGGGTCAGCAAGATCGCCGCCAGCAGCGAACCGGCGATCCCGAACGGGATGCCCATCATCATGAAGAGCGTGCGGCCCAGCGAGTTCCAGAACCGCGGCTCGTTGATCATCCGCTCGAAGTTGTCCAGACCGACGAAGTCCAACGGCCGGCTCTGGAACATGTTGTGCAGCGTCAGGTCCCAGTCGGTGAACGCCAACATCAACGCAAACACCAACGGCACCAGCGTGAAGCCGAGGAAGCCAAGGATGTTCGGCGCGAGGAAAGCGAGCCCGGTCAAGACCTCGCGACGCCGACGACGGCGTGAAGATGATTTACTCAAACGCCACCTCCGAGATCCGATTCGAGGTCGCTCTGCGCGGTTTCTTCCGGGGCCACCGCCCAGCCCTGCTGCACGTAGTACCAGCGGTAGAACGGGTTGGTGATCCACTCCAGCGGCACGGGTCGGCCTTCGGCTCGGTAGGCGTCGATCCTGGCCTGCGTTTCGGTGAGCTCGTCGTAAAGCGCCTGCTTGTTCGGGTCGGCGGCGACGTCGCGGGCGATCTCCTGATTGATCGCCAATACGCAATCGGCCACCGCCCGCTCGGGTGTCTTGACCGGGTTGTTGGTCATCACGTGGTCGCGGGCGATCGAGACTTCCCGGACGATATACGACGTAGGCACGAACGGGCTGGAGAGCCCGGCAATCCCCACACGCCGGGCGGCTTGGTCGATCGGATCGTGGACTCCCCATTCATTCGGGAAATCGGCCGGGCGGATGAATTCTTCGGTCTCGGCCAGGCTCGGCAGCGGCGGGAGAGCGTCGGCGCTCTTCACGATCTGTGCGCTGTACGGCTCGCTCGCCAAGTATGCCAGGAATAATGCCGCGAGGTCTTTGTGCTTGCTGCCCTTGTAGATGCCCGCCCGGCGGGAACCCATGACTAGGTTCTGGAGTCCTCCGTCGACCGTGGGGGGTAGGCTGACGCTGACGTTAGGAGGGTTCTCGAACTGCCGCACCCGGATCAGGCCCCATCGGCCCCGCATGATGATGCCGTACTGCCCGGTCTGAAAGAGTGCCAGGCCCGCCCCGCCGCCGTAGCCCGCCTGGGCGCTAAAGGACGACTCCTGAGCGGCCGTGGGCGTGAGGTTGTAGACGTAGGTCCAGCGGTAGAAGCGGTCGAGGATGTCGAGGAACCGCGAGTCCTGGTCTAGCCGGCTTTCGGTCATCGTTTCGTTGAGAAACGATTTGCCGCTGCTCCGCAGCATCGACAAAAGGACGCCGTCGCTCTGCCAGCCCGCCAGGCTTTCGCAGAAGAACCGACGCTTGGCCGGGTTGTCCGCGTTCGCCCGCTCGACGTATTCCAAGCCGATCCGCTCGAACTCGTCGGCGTCCATCTCGAGGGGCGGCGGCTCCATGCCGTATTGGGCGAACGTATCAACGTTGGCCCACATCACCGAGGTCGCGACGTTGCACGGGAAGCCGTACTGCCGGCCCTCGAACTCCAGGATCGATCGGACCCCGGGGTACGTCACCGACGGATCGAACCCTAATTCACGGGCCACGTCGGTCACGTCTTCGAGCACGCCCAGCTCACGCATCTGGGCGAGGTCGCAGTCCATGATGTCGCCCGCCACGCCGGCGACGCTCTGGATAATCTTCTTGGTCGGGTCGGCGCTGGCGGTATCTAGCCGCAGTTCCATGATCGGCTTGCCGTCTTCGGTGACGTAGCCGTTATCGATGAGCCACTGGTGAAAAAGATCGACCTGCTCGTACCGCGCCGGGTTCGCATCGGTGACCCAGTACAACACCGGTACATCACTAGACGTATCGGGTGCGGTCAGCACCGTGATCCCCGCCATCCCGGAAAGAACAACGAAAAAGATTAAAAAGAGGTACTTCATTAGCTGAATCGACCGACCGTGAAAACACCATTCGCGGCAATCTGCTCAAGAAGTGAGCGGCACATGAAAATGGAATGATAAATTGTATACAGATTGAATCTGAATACGCAATAGCTTTACGTCCTGTTTGTTCTGCTTTTAGCGATCAGCAGAAAAACAGCCGTTTTCAGGGATAAATACGTTAATTAAGTATTTTAAACCAACAGTGCCGCGGGGTTTTCGAGAAGGCGTTTCAGGGTGGCGAGATACTCGGCCCCAACGGCGCCGTCGATGGTGCGGTGGTCGCCCGATAGGGTGACGTTCATCTCGGTGCCGATGACGATCTCCCCGTTGCGGACAACGGGCTTCTGGATCGCCGCGCCCACGGCGATGATCGCGGCGTTGGGCGGGTTGACGATGGCGGTGAACTGGGTCACGCCGTACTGCGGCATGCCGAGGTTGGAGATGGTGATGGTCGAGTCGGACATCTCCTGGACGGTCAGGCCTTTTTCGCTGCGGGCGTTCTTGGCGAGTTGTTTCACGTCGGCAGAGATCTGACGCAGGCCCTTGGCGTGGGTGTCGCGGATAGTGGCCACGAGCAAGCCGCCGCCCTTTTCCGGGGGCAGGGAGATGGCGACGCCGACGTTGACGCTGCCGTGCTGGACGATGCTGTCGCCGTTCCACGAGCTGTTGACCGCGGGGTGTTCGACGCAGGCGAGTGCCACGGCCCGGGTGACGAAGTCGTTGATGCTGAGCTTGATGCCCTGCGACTCGAGCTGGCCGTTGATGGTCTTGCGGAGTTCCATGAGCGGGTCGGTGTTGACCGCGACGCTGACCTGGAAGTGCGGGACGGTGGTCTTAGATTCGACTAGCCGCTTGGCGATGGTCTTCCGCATGCCGCTGACCGGGATGGTTTTCGATTCGAGGCCCACCGCCGCAACCGGGGCTGGGGGAGCAGCCGGCAACGCCGCGGGCGCGGGGGTCGAAGCGGCCGGGGCCGGCGTGCCGCCGCCTTGGGCCGCGGCGAGGACGTCGCGTTTGATGATTCGGCCGTCGGGGCCGGTGCCCTTGACAGCGGACAGGTCTACGCCGTGCTCCTCGGCGAGCTTACGGGCCAGAGGCGAGACGCGGATCTTCGCGCCGCTCCCCGAAGCCGCTGGAGCAGCGGGGGCCGGAGCGGCGGCCGCCGGGGCTTCGGGCTCGGGGGTAGGCGCTTCTGCCTTCTTCTCTCCGCCGCCGCCCGATCCGCCGCCGGCGTTCTTGATCGCGTCCTCGGCCGACTCGCCCTCTTCCGCCAACAGCAAAATCAGGTCGCCGACCGGCACGGTGTCGCCCTCGCCCACCGGGACCTTCGCGACCACGCCGTCATCGAACGCCTGCAGCTCCATCGTCGCCTTGTCGGTCTCGACGTCCGCCAGGTGGTCACCCGACGAGACCTTGTCGCCCTCGGCCACCCGCCACTTGATCAGGGTGCCTTCTTCCATGGTGTCGGACAAACGGGGCATGGTGATTTCGATGGGCATGGCGGGGTTCCTTTAGAGGAAAGCGGGTCGTGGCAGGGGCGCTATCTCCCGGGTTAGAGCCCGGCCCGATGACTCAGGCAAAGGCTTCATACTTCCGGGGGTGCGAGCGTTGACGGGCATCGCAGCGCGGCCGCTTATGGTATCGCGGTTGGCTGACCTTGTCCCGGGAGCGGAGACCGCAAAACGAACGACAAATAAAAACCCCCGGCCATCATTCATGCCGGGGGCTACGGGTCAGGGATCGGTTGTAGTGCGGGTCTCAACCCGTGGTGGATTTACTCAGCGTCGTTCTTGCGGTTACGCCGGCCGGCGATGAGGCCCATCAGGGCCATGCCGCCGAGGACCGCCGAGGGGCTGGGGGCCGCGACGGGTTTTTCACCTTCGCCACCCGAGCCGCTGCCCCACTGGCTGCCGCCGGTGGTCCCGCCGCCGCTGTTCGCCGGGGGAACGATTTCTTCAACGACTTCGATCACCGGCGTGGTCGTTTGGGGGGGGTTGGCTTTGAGCTCTGCCAAGGCGGCGAGTCGGGCCTTCTTCCACGGGGGCATCTGCGTGCCGGCGTGGGCTTGGCCGACGGTGAAGAGGACCGCCGCGAGCAAAGCGGTGAGGGTGAGGGTCTTGGATATCGAGGGGGTGAGGGTGCTGATCATCGTGGAAACCTTTCCTGAGACGTTGGCCTCGCCGTGAATCCTTGGTGGTCAGCGGCAACGGCGGCATGTCGAGCGAACCGGGGCCGGCCGTGGCCCGTGAGCTGTCCCTGACACCGGGGCGTGGCTCGCTCAAGACAAGCAAGCCACAACTCCGCGGCGAAGCAAACCGCATCGAAAAAGAATCACAGTTTTTGGTTTACAGGCCACCTAAAAAGCCCCTGCAACCCTCGCCAATTACCCAAATTCACAAATTACGTCTTTAACCCAGCGAAACGCGCAAGAAAAAATCCGCCTTAAGGGCGGATTTCGTAGAAACGAGATAACGCGGGGATATCAGGCAGCCGCAACGATCAGGCGTTGTATGTCGTCTGCCGCACCGCCTCGGCGATCTTGCGGGCGTTAGGGAGCATCTCTTGCTCAAGGGCTCGGTTGTACGGGGCGGGGACGTCGTCGTTGAAAACGCGGGCGACGGTGTTGTCGAGGTCGTCGAAGCAGTGCTCGTAGACCTGTGCCGCGACCTCGCTGCCGACCGAGGCGAACGGCCAGCTCTGGTCGACGACGACGCAGTAGTTGGTCTTACGGACGCTCTTGGCGACGGTGTCGATGTCCAGCGGGCGGTAGGTGCGGAGGTTGATCACCTCGAGGTCGATACCTTCTTTTTCGAGCGCCTCAGCGGCTTCGAGGGCGAAGTGGACCGGGCGGCCGGCGGAGACGACGGTGCAGTCAGCGCCCTCTTTCATCACTTCGGCTTGACCGAGGGGGATGACGAAGTTGTCGTCGTCTTCCGGCGGGGCCCAGAGGCCGCTGTGGAGGTAGCGGGAGAAATCTTTGTCGCCGCGGGCGCCCATGCCGAGCATGCGTTCGGATTCGAGGTTGAAGAACGGGTCTTCGTCTTGGATACCGGCTTTGAGCAGGCCCTTGGCGTCACGCGGGGTGGCGGGCACGGCGAGCTTGAGACCGGGCACGCTGGAGAACATGGACTCGACCGACCAGGAGTGGGTCGAGCCGAGTTGGCCGCCGGCGCCGTTGTTGCCGCGGAAGACGATCGGGCAGCCGAACTGGCCGCCGGACATATACAGCATCTTCGGGGCGTTGTTGATGATCTGGTCGGCCGAAACAAGGCAGAACGACCAGGACATGAACTCGATGATCGGGCGGAGGCCGTACATCGCCGCACCGATGCCCAAACCCGCGAAGCCGGTCTCGGAGATGGGCGAGTCGACGATGCGGCGGGGGCCGAACTCGTCGAGCATGCCCTCGGAGACTTTGTACGCCCCGTTGTACTCGGCGACCTCTTCGCCCATGAGGAAGATGCGGTCGTCGAGCCGCATCTCTTCCTGCATCGCTTCACGCAGGGCGTCTCGATATTGAATCTTTCGGTCGGCTGCAACCATGGGTAGCGGTTCTCTTGTCAGGGCAGCGTAGACTGCCGGTTTCTCTTTACACGATCCCCCTTGGGATCAAGTCATTTTGGCGATGATGAAAAAAAGGATCAACGCAAGCACCGGCCCACCGATCCCCATCAAGCCGAAGACAACGAGGAGCACCACCCACGTTTTGTCGTCTTGATCGGAGGCCATCGGGTATCCGGTTTCTCTTAAAAAGCCGTCGTATGTAATTCGTTGGTCATTACTTCGTTTAGTCGGTGGTTTCTAAGGATCGCGTCTTTTACATCTTGGAGACGATGTAGATCACGATTAGGATCATGCTGGCCATGCAGAACAGGACGGTGCCCGCTAAGAGGCCGATCGCGGTCGGCCAGGAGTCTTTCGGGTTTTTGTTCTTGGGGCGAGCCACGTCCTGGTTTATTTGAAGTCCGGGTTCGGTTCGCCTTTCTTGTACGGGCCGAACACGTTGACGTACACGTCGGTGTACAGCTCGTCCTTGCCGAGGTCGGGCGATTCCTCAGCAAACTTGATCGCGGCCTTACTTGCTTCTTTAGCGGCGTTGTCGAGTTCGGTGCACTGCTCTTGGGTCGCTTTGCCGTTCTCGATCAGCCAGTTAACCAGGCGGTTGATGCAGTCGACATCCTGGAAGCCGCCGACCTCGTCCTTGGTGCGGTACTTCTGGGGGTCGGACATCGAGTGGCCTTGGTAGCGGTACGTCTTGACGTTGACGTAGGCGGGGCCGGGGGTGCGGCCGCTGCGGTCGTAGGTCGGGATCGACTCGCGTTTGCCGGTTTCTTCGTTGTAGTTGATCGGCCGGGCGTCGCGGGCGCCGTCGACGGCGGCCTTGAACGTGCGGTAGGTGTCGAGGACGTCTTGACCGTCGCACTCGAAGTAACGGAGGCCGTAGGCCTCGGCCCGGGACTTCTGGTCGTGGGCCATCGACGTGCCGCGGGCGATGTCGGTGCCCATCGAATAGCCGTTGTTTTCGAGAACGAAGATCAGCGGTAGGTTGTAGATGCTGGCGAGGTTCATCGCCTCGTGAGTCGCGCCCTGGTTCAGGGCACCGTCGCCCATGTAGCAGAGGGCGACCTTGGATTCTTTGTTGTACTGGATGGCCCAGCCGAGGCCGGCGCCGAGGGGGTTCTGTCCGCCGACGATGGCGTGGCCGCCGAACATGGCGTTGGGCTTGTCGAACATGTGCATCGACCCGCCCTTGCCTTTGGCACAGCCGGTGATCTTGCCGTACATCTCAGCCATGCAAGCGTTGGGGTCCATGCCGCGGGCCAGGGCGTGGCCGTGGTCGCGGTAAGCGGTGACGATGGGGTCGTCGTTGTTGGTGGCGGCGATGGAGCCGACGGCGGTGGCTTCCTGGCCGATGTAGATGTGGCAGAAGCCGCCGATCTTGGCCTGCTGATAGGCCTGCATCGTACGTTCTTCGAAGCGGCGGATGAGCATCATGTCGCCGAGTAGCTTCAATAGCTGTTCGTTGGAGAGATCAGCGACGGGGTCACTTCCTGCGTCTTGCCCGGGGGAAGCGGCCCCGCCGGTAACCGCGGGGGTGTCGTCGGCCGCGTCTGCCAGGGCCGAGGTTCCGTTGGCCGAGGCTTTGTCGGCCTTGGCCTTGTCTTTCGTTGCGGTGCTCATGGATATTCCTTTGGAGCCGATTCGGGGTGCAGCGGCGGGAAAAATCACGCCAAGCAGGCGGCCGCAGTACGCGGTGACAATAAACAGATTTCGCGGTGGCCGAGACTGCCGGCCCAGGTTGCGCCATCGTCTCGCTGCAGCTTCCAGTTTAGGGGGCGGGCCCCACAGCGACAAGTGATTGCTTACGGCGGCCGTGTCGCTACGCCAGCGTCTGACTATGAGTCTGCAAATCCCGCCCCGACCAGCGCTTTCGATTAAACTCCGCACTTCATTCGGCGGGCCGCAGATTCCGCGTTATCGGCCCGTAACCCCGCCCCGCCCGCCGAGACGATCCCGGAGAGTTTTGTTTGGTCGCTGATCTACGCCTGCTTGACGGGGACACGCGGCGCATAGGCGGTGCGGCGACGGGCTTCCGACGGAGGTTACGCTCTGCCGTTTTTTTCTACGTTTTCACTATCGCGTCGCTCGCGTTGGCGTTGTTCGTACCCGGTCCAGCCGCCGCTCAGGGGCTCGAGTTCCAGGGCCGGCCCATCCGCAGCATCAGCTTCGTCGGGATCGAGCGGATCGACTCCCGCCTCGTTGAAAATCAGCTCCGCTCCGCGGTAGGCCGGCCGTACGACAAACCGACCGTCGAACAAGACGTCGTGCGGATTAACAGCTTGGGATTCTTCGGACAGGTCACCGCTCGGGCCGCAGCGACCGAAGACGGCGGGGTCGACCTGATCTTCGATCTGAATGAGTTGGCGATCCTCGCCGGCATCGAGATCCGCGGAAACCGCCAGATCTCCACCGGTGAACTCCGAGCACTCATCCCGCTCCGTCCCGGCGACCCTATCGACGATTTTGTGGTCGACCGTGCCCGCCGGGCCCTGATCGCGGCCTACCGGGAGCAAGGCCACTTCGTGACGGATGTCTCTGTGGACCCCGACACATTGGCCGACGAACGCCGGCTGGTCTTCATCATCCGCGAAGGTCCCCGCATCCGGCTCCGCCAAATCATCTTTGAAGGCAACGAGGTCTTCCGCGACGCCCAGCTCAAACGGCAGATCCGCTCCCGGACCTGGGCCCCTCTGCTGGGCGAAGACAACGTGGTCGACCGCGAAGAACTCGAGCTCGACGCCGCCCGCCTCCAAGACTACTACCAGCAGCGAGGCTACCTCGAAGCAGAAGTCGCGCGACAGATCATCGTCAGCGACAACCAACGCGACGGCATCGTCACCTTCCTGATCACCGAAGGCCCGCGTTGGACCGTCGGCGAGGTCCGAGTCGTTAGCCTCGACGGCGGAACCTTGATCTTCAGCGAAGAACAGATCCTGCGGCACATGGAGCTGCTGCCCGGCGATATCTACTCCCTCCGTGAACTGCAGCGGTCGGCCCAGAACATCACCAATCTCTACGGCAAGCTCGGCTACCTCAACACCCGTATCGTCCGCCGCAACACGAACGACTCCCGGGCTTCAGGGATCGATCGCAAGTTCAACGCCGATTCCAACACCGTCGACCTGCTGGTCACGATCGACGAAGGCACCGCCAGCAAGGTCGGCAAGGTCACCGTCCGCGGCAACAGCCTCACCCGCACCAAGGTCGTGCTCCGCGAGCTGCGGGGGCTCACCCCCGGACGCCCCTTCGACAGGCAAGGCCTCGACCGGACCCGCCGACGCCTCAACGAGACCCCGCTCTTCGCCAACGCCACCGCCACCGTCCTCGGCCAACCCGGTGACGAGCAACGCGACGTGCTGATCGAAGTCTCCGAACGCAACACCGGCTCGATCTCTTTCGGCGCGACCATCAGCTCAGACTCCGGCCTCTTGGGCGCGATCGATATCACACAACGCAACTTCGACATCACCGACACCCCCGAATCACTCGACGACCTGCTCTCCAACCGCGCCTTCCGCGGCGGCGGCCAGACCTTCAACCTCACCCTGCAGCCCGGCAGTGACAACAGCCGCTATTCCATCGGCCTCTCCGATCCCTTCTTCTTCGACACCGACTTCTTCTTCGACAGCGAAGCCTTCTTCTTCGATAGCGACCGCGACCGTGACTTCGACGAACGACGGATCGGCGGACGACTCGGGCTCGGCAAACGGTTCGGCGACGTGTGGTCGGCTTCGGTCAATCTGCGCGGCGAGAGCATCCGCATCACCGATATCGAGGAGGATGGTTCGCTCGACGTCTTCGCCGTCGAAGGGACCAACGTTATTAGCGGGGCGAGTTTCCGCGTGGTCCGCAATACCACAGACAGCAACCTCACCCCCTCACTCGGCAGCCGGACCACCTTCCGTATTGAGCGGGTCGGGGCTCTGGGCGGCGACTTCGACTTCACCAACCTCAGGCTGAATTACGACAAATTCTGGACCGTCACGGAAGACTTCCTCGGCCGAAAGAGCGTTCTGCGCTACCGCTTCGACGGCGCGTACGTATTCGAGGGCGGCGAGACCCCGATCTTCGAGCGGTTTTTTGCCGGCGGCCACACCACCTTCCGCGGTTTCGAGAGCCGCGGCGTCGGCCCCCGTGGCATCCAGGCCAACACCCTCACCATCGGCGACGAAGCCGTCGGCGGCGACTTCCTGCTGCTCACCGGGCTGCAGTACGAGTTCCCCCTGGTCGATTCTTTCCTCCGGGGCGTCGTCTTCACCGACCAAGGCACGCTCACCGCCGAGAACGACCTGAGCCTCGACGACTGGCGGGTCAGCGTCGGGGCCGGCATCCGCCTCAACGTCCCCTTCTTCGGCCAGGCCCCCTTCGCCGTCGACTTCGCCGTGCCCATCGTCTCCGAAGACACGGACGAGGAAAGCAACATCAGCTTTGCGATCGATATCCCCTTCCGTTGAGCGAAGTCAAACCGATTTACGATTTCCCCGCAACGCCTGAACACCGCGGCTATCGGCCGGTATCCTGTTAAACGATGCCGCCGCTTGCGATCAAACGTAAAGACTCTTTAGTCAAAGCCGTCCGCCGCAACGCCACCGCCCTGCTCGATGCCGCGATCGAGGCGTTGACCGGCCGCTCACCATCGGAAGCAGAGTTGGCATACCGGGACCTGCTCCGACTTCAGAGCTTGCTGCACCTCGTGCGCCAGCCTCTCGGCCGCGAGGTCTTCAACCGAGAACACCGGATCGTCGCCCGCAGCCTGTCGGCCTTATCCCCGCCTCGTGTCACCGCCGCCGAAACCTTGCGGCATATCGCTGCCGCCAAGCCGGTGATATCGGCCGACGGGATTCTCGAGAAGATCGCCGACGAAGCCGATCCAGCTCCCATTCAGCGACACAAAACCAAAACCGGGCCGGACCCCGAACGCCTCCGGCTGGTCGCCGACCTGGCCGAGGTCCGCATGCGTGCCCGGTACTGGCACCTGCCCGACGGCGGCTTCGAACTGCTCGCGCCCGGGCTCCGCCGGTCGTATCAGCAGGCCGCCCGATCTGCGACCGCCGAGACCCCGCTCGACGAAAATGCTGCGGCCCTTCGCCGACTAGCCGACCACTGCCAGGCTTTCGAGAAAGCCTGGCCCGAGCTTTTCTTGGCCACCCGCAAAGCTCTGCTCGTGGCAGAAAAACGTGTTGGTCAGCAGGTCGAATTGGCCACAGCCCGGCCGTTTATTACCGACCACCCCGAGCTGCTTGCCCGCACCGATAAACACATCGCTACGCACCGCGAAGCGGTGACCAAACTGCAGACCCAGCTCTTCGCCGAAAGCCCCGCCGCGTTCGCCAAACGGATCGGCGTCATCTGGGAAGCGTGGCGAAAGTCTTAAACCCCGCAAATCAGCCCGCGGGCAATATCGATGAGAACAAGGTTTGTCGTGATCCAGCACCGCTTCCGATACACCGTCGTAGCCCTCGCCGCGATGCTTTGCTCAGCTGCCGCGGCTGTAACGCAAGCAGAAAATACATCCACCGTATTTCGCTACAGCGTTCGGCCCGAATTAACGAAAGGCCTGCCCGCCACCCCGATCGAGAACGGCCGCGTAATCCTTATCGAAACCAACCGTCTGTTTGCCCTTGACCTCTTTGAACACGAAACCAATCGGACCGGGCGTATATACAGAGGCGAGGGCCCGACCAATGTCGTTCTGCCCGGGGTCGGCGTCTACACGCTGATCGTCCGGCCGGCCGAGGGCGATCCCGTCCGGTTGTTTGTTGAACACCTAGCCCCAACGCTGCCGTTCGAAATCGTCGGGATCGAGGAAAGAGATGAAGTTTCAAATCCGACGCCGGTCTCCGTAGTCGGCGAAGGCATCCGCTCGGTGACGTTCCTGATCGACAACCGCGTAGTCCGCACCGTAACACGGCCGCCGTGGTCGTTGGGCGGCGACGACGCGGGTGAGGTTTCTCCTTTTGCTTTCGCCGAGTTGGAAGTCGGCCGTCATGCCCTGAAGGTGCGGGTCGACTTGGAAGACGGCACGACCGCGGAACGCAGCCTCGGCTTCTTTGTCGCTGGGCCCACGCCCAAGATCGGCGACGGCCAAGTGATTCGTCCCGCCGACCGCTCGGCCGCCGATACCAGCACTTGGAGTACCGCCCCCAACCGTGTCGGCAACTCCGGCGCTCCCGGTGCCGATCGCATCGCGCTCGCCCGCTGGGACGCGGTTTCGGAACGCGACTTCCGGGGGCAGTTCCCCCTCGGCGTCGTCGCCCACCACCTCTACGGCATCGACTACGTCGAGTTCCAGGTCGACGGCGGCGCACCCGTCCGCGTCAACGCCCCCTCGGTCAACCCCCGCACCCGCGTTGATGGCTACTGGGTCGTGCTCGACGCCAACGACTTCGCCGACCGCCGTATCGAGGTCCGCGCCACCGCCTACCCCCACAACGGGATCCCCCGTAAATTGGAGCCGCTATTCCTGTTTGCGAACCAAGGCGGGACGCTGCAGTTCCCCGTATTGGAGCTGCCCGCCGGGCGTCATACGCTCAGCGCCCGCGACCTGCCGACGCAGGGATGGCTGACCGTCCGGCCCGCACCGGGCGTCTCGCGGGAGCAGTGCGTCATCGTCGGCCGGTCAGGCGGTTGGAAAGACGGCAACCTGAAACTCGAAAACGTCACCCACGAAACCCTCGACGTCAACGGAACCCTGCTGGGCTTCGACCACGACAACCGGCTGTGGCTCGACAACGTCCGCGTGGTCGGCCTACAGAACGGACGCACCGCCGGCTGGATCGCGCACGCGTGGACGCACCAGTACTACACCGACTGCGAATTCACCCGGGTAGACCGCGTATTCCAGCACGGCCCGGTCACGGCCCGCAACATCGTGGCGACCGACATCTACGAAGACTTCGCCAACGCCAACGGGCTGTACGCCAACATCACGGTCGACCGCCTCGATCGGCTCGCAGACAAGAGCAATCACCCCGACCTGTTCCAGTTCCCCGCGAACATCCCCAACAACCTGATCATCCAGGACGTCACCTCGACCAACAACAACGGCCAAGGCCTGTTCACCGACGACATGCGGGACGTGGCGGTGGTCCGCCTCGACGTCACCACGGTCAACCCGTTCCGCTCGATCCAGCTCCAGGGCCGATCCGAGAACATCCTTATCCAAGACTCGAACTTCAACGGCCCCGGAAACCTCCGCACCGACAAAGGCTTCTCGGCCGACGACGTGGTTATGCGGAACAACCGCGGGGCCGGCAGCCGACCCACGAACGGGCAGCAGCCCGGGGTGAGCTACCGCTGAAGACCCGGTATCTTGTGGCGATGTTGCAGAAGATCGATGAATTGACGGCGGCGGCGACCGCGGACCTCGAAGCGGTGGCGGACGCGGCGGGCCTCGAAACGTTTCGGATCAAGTACCTCGGCTCGAAGGGCGCGGTCAAGGGCCTAATGGGCCTGATCAAGGACGTGGCCAAGGAAGACAAGCGCGAATTCGGCCAGCGGGCGAACGCCGCACGGGCGGCGGTTGAAGAAGCGTTCAAAACCAAGAGCGAAGCCCTCGGCGGAGCCACAGGCGGCGGCGGAAAACAGAAGAAGACGCAGAAACTTGTCGACGTGACCCAGCCCGCGCCGGGGCCGGTGCGGGGCCGCCGGCACGTGATCACACAGACGATCGAAGAACTGGTCGAGGTCTTCGGACGGATGGGCTTCGAGGCGCAGACGGGGCCGGAGGTCGAGGACGATTACCACAACTTCGTAGCGCTCAATATTCCCGAGACGCACCCCGCCCGCGATCCGCTGGACAACTTCTACCTCGCGACGGCCGGCGGCGGAGAGAGCGGATCGCCGGCGTTAATGCGGTCGCAGACGTCGACGGTGCAGATCCGCGTGATGGAAGAGGTCAAACCGCCGGTGCGGATCATCTCGACCGGCCGGGTGTATCGGCCGGATGAACACGACGCGACGCACAGCTCGATGTTCCACCAGATCGAAGGCCTCTACGTCGACAGAGACGTGAGCATGGTCGACCTGAAGACGACGCTGATCCAGTTCGCCAAGGCATACTGGGGCGAGGACGCGGAGGTCAAGCTGGTGCCGAGCTACTTCCCGTTTACCGAGCCGTCCGCCGAGCTGTACGTCAAGATCGACCTGGGCAAAGGCCTGGAGTGGATGGAGGTCGGCGGCTGCGGCATGGTCGACCCGGCGGTCTTCGAAGCCGTCGGCTACGACCCCGAAGAATGGACCGGCTTCGCCTTCGGCCTAGGCATCGAACGGCTGGCAATGCGCAAACACAACATCGCCGACATCCGCTGGCTGTACGAGGGCGACGTGCGGTTCCTGCGGCAGTTTTGAATCGGCAGCGACCGACGGCTGGCGACTGTTGACTCCGGGGATAAGGTGACGTCATGAAAGACGACGACTTCAGCGACTGGCGGCGGGAAGACGAGCCGCCGCCACGCGAGCCGAACGAACCGAGAGACATCCAAATACGGCCGGCCGAGATTGAGGCGCAGGCGATCACGTGCCCGATCTGTCGCTACAACCTGACGGGGGTCACAATCGGGACGCCGTGTCCCGAGTGCGGTGTAATGGTGGGCGCGGGCATGCTGGGCGCGAATGTCCTGCCGACCTCGGCCCGAGCGATCGCGTCCCTGGTGCTGGGGATCATCGGGCTATTGGGTTGCTGCTTCTACGGCTTGTCGGGGATCGCGTGCGGCGGCGTGGCGGTGTTCCTCGCGCGCGGCGTCAAGGAA
Source organism: Planctomycetota bacterium (assembly GCA_038747275.1). Lineage (GTDB taxonomy): Bacteria > Planctomycetota > Phycisphaerae > Phycisphaerales > Phycisphaeraceae > Algisphaera. The sequence goes on from JBCDJW010000004.1 coordinate 58,585, forward strand.
AGCGTGGTGCGCGGAGAAGTACACCCCTCGTCACAAGGCCTGGCGATGGCGGGCTTTGTCTGCGGCCTCATCGGATTGATCCTGGGCTTGACGACGCTGGGGTTGATTGTGGCAGCGTTTGCGTTGAACTGGTAGCAACCAGTTATTTCTTGACCAAGCCGACGGCAAAACTGCCCTATTCAAACGCAATGCCGTCCGGCGTATGTTTGAGAATCCGCGAAGCCCCGACACCCCCGAACTCAAGCTGCGTACACCGGACTGCGTCATCGCGGTGATCAGAATGAAAGGGTGGCAACGCTTCGTATTCACTTTGAAAGAACTTTCGTAAACTCAGGCCGAGACCGTGGTCGAGGGACTTGATGAATCGGCCGTCGACGTCTTCGGGGGTGGCGATGCGGAGCGTGGCGTCGACGCCGTGTTGCTTCAGTAGTTCGACGAAGGCTTGTTTTTCGTCGGTCGGGGCGATGGGGTCGTCGGGGGCGTGGATACATCGGATGACCACGCGGCGTTCGGCGGCGGCGAGGCTGGCTTTGAGGTGCGCCGGGTGGGCGAGGTTGCGGATAGCGTGGGCGTCTTCGTGGTAGGTGTTGGCTTGGCCGGGTTCGTGGGTCCAGGCGGACATCAGGTAGTAGGCGAAGCGGAAGGTCGGGGAGTGGGTCTCGAAGAAGTCGGGCCCGGCGTTGGCGGAGCGGCTGTCGATGTAACGCAGCGGCGGGTCGGCGTAGCCGGAGTTATCGAACACGGCCCGCAGGGTGTTGGGTGCGAGCTTGTTGATCAGTTGAGCGAGGTAGCCGCCGTGGGAACTGCCCAAGGCGATCACGTTGGCGGGGTCGTAGGCGTGTCGCGACCGCAGGTCGGCCAGCGCGGCGAGGTGGTCGAGGGCCTGGGGCAGGCCGAGGTTGATCGGGCCGTCGGGGCAGCGCAGCCCGCAGGTAAGGATGACAGACTCGGGCTCTTCACCACGGGCTTGCGCTTGGGCGTTGCGTTGGTTGTGGGCGTGATCGAGTCGGCCGAGCATCTGCATCAGGTCGAGGTTGGCCGGCGGTTCGGGCCAGGGGATGCCGTGCTGGATGCAGGTCTGGGCAAGACGGACAAGGTCGGGCTGCGCGAACTGCCGCTCGGCGCCTTGGGCCGGTCGGTTCAGGCTGCCGTGGTAACGGACGGTGAGGCAGGCGAGGCCGAACCGCTCGGCAACCCAGCCGCGGAAGGCCTGGAGGTAGCCGTCGTCATTGTCTTGCCCGAACCCAGGTATTAAGAGGATCAACCCCGGGCGTTCGGCACCGTCCGGCCAGGCAACGTCGTATCGCAACGGGGCCGTGCGGTCGAGGTCGAGTTCAGCGTCCGGCGGGGTGGGGCAGTGGTGTGTGTGATGCGTCGGCACCGGGTTAGGTTAACGGGATTTCTAATAAAGAAAGCCCCCGTCGGTGAATACGCGGGCTGCTCCGAGGATTAGGTTGGCGGCAAAGCTAAACGTGGTCGATTCATGCGTTGCCGGTGTCGTAGTAGAAACGCTCGTGGGTGATCTTGCCCTCAGCGTTCCAGCGTTGGACAACGGTCTGCTCGACGTGGATTTCGTTGCCTTGCACGTCGATCCAGTCCATCACGTTTTCGTAGATGCCGACGTTTTCGCCGGTGGCGATCGCGGTGGCCTGGAAGTTCTTGAATTCCTTGACCGAGTCGACAAACTGCTGTTCGCGTTTGAGGTTCGCGGCGAGGCCAACGGTGTTACCGTACGCGGGCTCGGACATAACCACGTCGCCGGCGTAGAACTCGTGCATCGCGTCGATGATGCGGCCCTGGCGGACGTAGTCGAGCAGTTCGTTGAGGCGTACGTTGGTGGCGAGGGTTGTCATGAGATCGGTCTCCTTAAAGGTGGGTTTGCGGGCGACACGTGCTGGCCGCAGAAAAGCTGTGTTAACTGGGCAATGGTTGGTTCAAGCCGTCACCGCATGAAGCGTGTTTTGCTTGACCGAACTCTCCCGCGTGATAAGACGTAGCAGCGGGTCGGTCAGGTTGAAACGCCCGGGGCCGGTCAGTACGAGGGCCACCGCGACCAACCCCAATGCCAACGGGTACTCGCCGCCGCCGCCCTGGGCGCTGAGCTGCCCCCCTTTCGCCAGGAAAAACGCTACGCCCATCGTGAACGCCAACGGCAGCGACGCCAGGCGGGTCAACAGCCCCAACGCCACGGCCACCCCCGCCACGATCTCGGTGCCCGCGGCGAGGTATGCATTAAGAAGCGGGAACGGCACGCCGAGGCTGGCGAGGTAGCCGGCAAAGCCGTCGATGCCGCCGCTGATCTTGGCGCCGCCATGGAAAACGAATAAGCCGCCGAGCGTCACGCGAAGCAGCAGAAGCCCCATATCGTGAGCAGCGGGTTTAAGCCTGATTACGTTTTTCATGGATGGATTACGGGTTTCAGTGTTCTGATCGGTTCGGCGGTTCATCAGGAAGCTCCTTTTGGGAAATTTAATTGTTTAAACAACTATATACCTGTTCGAACATATTTCAAGCCGGCGAAGAAATTTTTCTCAGCTTTTTTGACGCCTGCAGATGTGGGAATAACTACAACAGAAATAGATACCACCGCCGCTCCAGCACGGAAACAACATGCGAACACGCGGGAAGAAGGCTGAATTAAACGTAAGGCCCTTGAGTTCCGACCGGCGAATAAAAGGTCTGCATAGTTACTACGTAACCATGACCCCAAATATTCAGTAATCGGTCGACGAGGCGACGGGCTGCCGGGCCTTCTCAAGGAGCCGGTTGAACTCGATAAGTTCTTTCCGCGACAGGTGGCCGAGCTGTTGCTCATGAAGCCGGCGGATAGGTTTATCAAGCTTGCGCAGCACAGCCAGACCTGCAGAGGTGATACTGACGATCACGACACGGCGGTCGTCTTCGTCGCGGGTCCGCTCGGCTAAGCCTGCGGTGATCAGGCGATCGACGAGGCGGGTGATGTCGGGCACACGGGTCACCAAACGCTCGGCCACCTCCAGGCTCGGCAGACCAACCAGCCCTTCGGCTTTTTGGGCACCACGCAGGATACGCAAGACGTTGTACGTCGATTCTGACAGATTATTCGCCTTGAACAACCGGTTGAATTCCCCGCAGAGCGAGCCTGCGGTGCGGACGAGGTTGAGGTACGCCTCTTCCGCGGGGCAGTCGAAGGGCTGCTGTTTCTTCAGTTCGTGTTGCAGGCTGGGGACGTTCATGGAGACTTCGTTCTGTTTGCCTAGCCATCAAACCGGCCAGACAGCAGCGATAACTGTTTCAACATTTATTGTAGACACGCCCCGCCCGCAATCCAGTCCCAAGTCGGCAGGATGCGTTATGGTTGTGTTGTTCTCTCTGACAACAAACCAGACGCATTAGCGCCAACCCGACGTGAGCGAAAATCCTTGAACCAGCCCCTGATGCAAGCCGATCTGCCTTTGTCCAACCCGCGCCGCGGCAAGGTCCGTGAGGTGTACGACGCCACCACAATCGACGGCCAACCCGTCACGCTGCTGGTCGCTTCGGACCGCATCTCGGCCTTCGACGTAGCCATGCCCACCGGCATCCCCGACAAAGGGCGGGTCCTCACCCAGCTGTCATCGTTCTGGTTCGACCTCATCTCCAAAGAGCTGGGCGACCGGGTCACGCATCACCTCGTTTCGACCGACATCGACGACGTCGCGGGCCTGGATCCGGAGCAACGTGAGCCGCTGCGGGGCCGGGTGATGCTCGGGCGTCGCTGCGAAGTCGTGCCGATCGAATGCGTGGCCCGCGGTTACCTCGCCGGCAGCGGCTGGAAGGAGTACCAGCAGACCCAAAGCATCTGCGGGGTCGAGCTGCCCGCCGGCCTCCGGCAGTGCGAGAAGCTGCCCGCCCCGATCTTCACGCCGGCCACCAAAGCGGCGACCGGCCACGACGAAAACGTCAGCTTCAAACGCGCCGCGGAAATCGCGGGCGTCGAACTGATGACCACGCTGCGCGAAGTCACCCTCGCGATCTATCAGCTCGGCCACGACTACGCCGCGGAGCGCGGCATCATCCTTGCCGACACCAAATTCGAGTTCGGCATACCAATCGACGGCGAAGAACAAACGCCGATCCTTATCGACGAAGCCATGACGCCGGACAGCTCACGCTTCTGGCCGGCCGACGATTACGAAGTCGGCCGCGACCAATCAAGCTTCGACAAGCAGTATGTGCGCAACCATCTGCAAGCATTAGTAGACGCCAAGCAATGGGATAAAGAACCACCGGGTCCGGAGCTACCCGAAGACGTCGCAAACAACACGGCAGAAAAATACCGGCAGGCGTATCAACTGTTGACCGGCCGCGCGTTAGATGTTTAAACTGCATAAAGAAGCAGTCGGTCATACGATTTCTTTTTGCGAAAAAACATCCCGCCAAACGATCAACCCTCTGTGTTGATCACTCGAACCCACGCCGCGCCACGCGTGGGTTCTTTTGTATGTGGTCGTCGGCGTATTGAATTCGACGGCGTTCGCTGGAGTATGTTGCCCGACTTGTTCAATGAAAATTCGGTTTGTCGACACAGAACCCGCACGGTTTACGGCAGATTAGAAACCGCGTATTCTTACCGTTTCCGATGCGACGCCTGACCGCAGGTCAACGCAACGGGGTGTAGCTCAGCTTGGTAGAGCGCTACGTTCGGGACGTAGAGGCCGCAGGTTCAAATCCTGTCACCCCGATTCGCATATCGATAACCGGCGTCGCCTGCATCCGGCAGGAAAGCGTAAAACCAGCAATCTGTATTTTTGTCTTCTGGATCACAACAGCTGGGGAAGTGGGTTAGCGGGTTGGTTGGTAACCCACGTGGGCGTTTGCCCTAGAGGTGATGAAGCAAAAGGATTAGTTCTTGTGTGTATGATCCTCGTGGGATCAGGTGTTTCTTTTGCCCCCTACGGATCAGGAGCCGGTTTAAGTGCTGGTAATCAGCCGACTCAGCAAGACCTACGGCCGCGACGTGCGGGCGTTATCGGAGATCGATCTTGAAGTCCCGATGGGCTTTTATGGTCTGCTCGGGCCGAACGGGGCGGGAAAGTCGACGTTGATGCGGACGCTGGCGACGCTGCAGCGGCCAACGTCAGGTTCGGCGACATTGGACGGGGTGGACCTCATCGAAGAGCCGATGCGGTCGCGTTCGTTGATCGGCTACCTGCCGCAGGACGCGGGGGTGTATCCGCGGGTAACGGCGTGGGAGATGTTGGACTACCTGGCGGGGCTGCGCGGCATCGGGCCGGCGCGGGAGCGGCGGAAGATCGTGCAGCGGCAGTTGGAGCGGGTGAACCTGGCGGACGTGGCGCAACGGCGGCTCGACACGTATTCGGGGGGGATGCGGCAGCGGTTCGGCATCGCGACGGTATTTCTGACCCAACCCCGGCTGGTCATCGTCGACGAGCCGACCGCGGGCCTGGACCCGACCGAACGCCGCCGGTTCCAGTGCATGCTGGCGGAGGCGGCGGAGGGCTGCGTGCTGCTGTTGTCGTCGCACATCGTCGAAGACGTGGCGGGGTTGTGTGAGCGGATGGCGTTGCTGCACGAAGGCCGGCTGAAGCTGGAGGGCGACCCGGTCGCGCTGGTCGCCGAGCTGCGAGAAAAGGTCTGGCAACGGCGGGTCGGCCTGGGCGAACTCGAAGCGTGGCGGGCGAAGACGAAGCTGTTGGCGTGGCGCCCGGAGCGGGGGCAGCTGGTGCTGCGGGCGTACGGCGACGACCTGCACGCCGAGGGTTTCGAGGCAGCGGAGCCGGACCTCGAGGACTTGTACAACCTGCACGTCGACGCGGGGGTTTGAGGTGTCGTCGATGGGTGTTTTTTGGAGTCAGGTGGCGCAAGAGTGGCGGATGCAGCGGCGTCGGCCGTTTGTTTGGTTCTGTTTGATCGCGTATTTCCTGCTGGCGATCGGCGACACGGTGCAGGCGGGTTGGTCGGCGAGCGGGGGCAGCTGGATCAACGGGGCCGACGCGATCGCGACGCGGTCGATCATCTACAGCATCCTGGGCATCCTGGTGGCGGCGGGTGTGGTGGGCGAGCCGATGGCCCGGGACCGGGCGTACCGAGCGGCGGGCGTGGTCTTGACGACCGGGGCGGGGCGTTGGCCGTTGGCGACGGGGCGTTTCGTGGTCGCACTCGTGCTGGTGTTGATTTCGGCGTTGATGTTTTTGCCGGGGGTGTGGCTGGGGACGAAGGCGCCGGGGATTTTGCCGGAGTACGTCGGGCCTTGGATGGGCGGGTTGTACGCGTGGTCGGCGGTGACGTTTATCCTGCCGAACTTTTTCCTCGTCTCGGCGTTGACGTTTGCGGTGGCGTCGTGGCGGCAGAGCCAAGCGGCGGCGTACGCGGCGGCGGTCGGGTTCGTCGCGGTGTGGGTCACCGTGCGGATGCTGCTGGGGCAGGACGTACTGCGGCACGACGTGTTCGCGCGGTACGCGTTGCTGGACCCGTTCGGGTCGATCGCCTCGGCCGAGTTCATCATGGGGCGGACGGTCGCGGAGAACAACACGCAGTTCCCGCCGTTGGCCGGGCTGCTGCTGATCAATCGCTTGATCTGGCTGGGGGTGGCCGTAGCGTTGACCGTCGTCGGCGTCATTGCGTTTCCCATGCGGGAGCGACAGTCGTCGGGCGGGACCAAAGGTCGAGGTTGGTTGCGGTTGTTGCCAAGCAAACTAAGGCTGAGCCGATTGGTTCCGGAGCTTCCGGGGCAGGTCTTCCGCATCGCGGCGTGGGAGCTGCGGGCCATCGGCCGGGCCCCGGGGGCGAAGCTGGTCTTGGTGTTCGTGGCGTTTTCGTTGTGGTGGGCCGCGGCGAGCGCGGTGACACACCGTTTTTCGCTGCCGAGTACGGACCTCTTGGTTCACAACACGGGGTTCTACTTCGACAAGATCCTCATCCTGGCCGTGGTCTGGGTCGCGGGCGATCTCATCTGGCGGGAGAAGCAGTACGCGGTCGACGGCCTGATCGACGCCCAGCCGACGCGAGAAACGCACCGGTATCTCGCGAAACTGTTGGCGTTGGTTATCGTGGTCTTGGTGTTCTGGGCGGTCTCGATCGCGGTTAACGTGACGTATCAAGCGGCGCACGGCTATACGGACTTCGAGTTCGATCTGCACCTCGTCGATTCGTTCGTCTTCAAAGCGCCCTACTACCTCTTCTTCGCGGTGCTGGCGTTGACGATGCAGATCATCGTCCGGCAACGGTACGTCGCGATGGGGCTGGTGCTGCTCGTTTATCTGAGCGAGACGCTGATGGACGCGTTGGGCTGGTACCACCCGATGTGGCGGTACGGGCGGATGAGTTTCTTCTGGTACTCGTTGATGGACGGGTACGGGCACTTCTGGGAAGCCCACCTGTGGTTGCTGTTGTATTGGTCCTTCGGGGCAAGTTTTGTCGGGTTGCTGGGTTGGGCAACGCTGGACCGTGGGCCGGAGCCGCAAAGCCGATGGGCGTTGGTCCGGCAGCGGCTGGGTAGAGGTCCGGGGCGGAGCTTGGGCATGATCGTGTTGCTGGTTTTTGTCGCGGTTGGGGCGAACGTGTGGTTCCAGTCGACGGTGCGGGCGACGTGGCCGCCGATCGATGCCGACGCGCTGAAAGCCGAGGTGGAGAAGACCTACGGCCCCGAGTGGCGTGGCGTGCGTCAGCCGCGGATCGTCGAGGTCACAGCCGAGCTCGACCTCTATCCGGAAGAACGCCGCTTCGAGTTACGCGGGCAATACGCGCTGCATAACCCACACGATACGCCGATCGACCGCGTGCTGGTTCTCGCGGAGGCCGGGCTGACCATCGACGACGTCTCGCTCCCGGGGGGGCAAGTCGAGATGATCGATCCGGCGTTGAACGCTTCGATATACCGCCTCGAAGCACCGCTGGCTCCGGGCCAAGAAACCACTATGGACTTCGTCACGTCGTGGTCCGCCCCCGCCGGCTTCGCCGTTCACGCCGAGAGCGACGGCATCCCGACCGTCGGCCCCACCGAGGTCATCGGCAACGGCACCTCGCTCTTGAACCTGCAGATCATGCCGGCGGTGGGCTACACCGACCGCGTCGAACACAAGCCAAAGTGGAAGCGGCGGAAGTACGGCCTACCCCCCGAGTGGCAGGCCCCCGCCGGCGAAGACGCACTCCGCCAGTCCCACGCTACGTTCCACCTCGACTGGGTCCGCCGGGTCGAGATGACCATCCGGACCGCCGCCGACCAAACCGCCTACCACCCCGGCACGCTGGCCGACGAGTGGACCGAGCCCGACGGCCGCCGCGGCTTCCGTTATGTCATCGATCGGCCGAGCCGAGGGTGGGCGACGATCGTCTCCGGCCGGCTGGTCGAGTCCCGCTACCAACGCGACGGCCTGCCCGACGTCGTCCTCGCCCACGACCCCGACCACACGCACACCCTCGACGCCTTCGCCGGGGCGTTGCACGACGCGATCGCCCACTTCCAGAAACGCTACGGCCCCCCGCCGTTCGATACGTTCTATATGGTCGAGCAGTCGCTGCACTTCGACGGCATGGGCACCCGCTCGGGCTTCGGCTTCGCCAGCGAAGTGCTCGGCTGGAAGACCGACCTTAAAGCCAGCGGCGGCGAAGACCTACACGCGATGGCCGCGCACCTTATGGGCATGACGTGGTGGGGCGATCAGATCATCCCTGCCAACGTCGCCGGGGCAAAGGTTGTCCACGCGGGGCTGCCGTTCTGGACCGCGCAGCTTTACCTGCACCAACGGCGGTCGCCCGACGTCGATCTCCGCCTCCGCCGACAGGCGTTGGCCGAGGCGTTCCGCGGGCGGAGTACCCTCATCGACGAAGAGGCGCCGTACAGCGAAGAGTTCAAGGACTCCACGATGATCCGGGCCAAGGGCTCGGGGCAGATGCTGTACCTCGCGAGCCTGATGGGTGGTCCCGCGACGCTTGAGGCCGTGTTGGCCGAGTTTTTAGGCGAATGGCGGTACCGCGAAGCGCCGTACCCCACCGCCCGCGACCTGACCGATCATCTCGCCGAAGCCGTTCGCGAAGACCTGCACCCGCAGCTCAGCAACATCTTCGACCGCGTGTTGACGTGGGACCTGAGTATCCGCGACGCTTCCGCCAAAAAACGACCCGACGGGCGTTGGACCGCCAGCGTCCGGGTCACCGCCGCGCAGTTTGAGACGACCGGCTGGGGCGAGAGTGAACCGACGCCCCTCAACGCGCCCGTCGATCTCGTGGTCTACGGCCCGATGAAAGACGGCAACGAAAACGTGCTGCTCCGTCAAACCATCGATCGCGACCACGCCGACGAAATCTTGCGCTGGGAGTTCAGCGAACGGCCCGTATCCGTAGCGATCGATCCGCACCTTTTCCTGCCGGACCCAGACCCTTACAACAACACCACACGTTTCAGGTAGTTGTCGGATAACGAGGGCCTACGAACTACCAAATCGATCGCAAGTGCTGCCGTTTTTTGGCACGGCTCATTCCGACCGTGTCGTCAGCAGCAACACCGCGGACGCCATCACGCCACCCTCTTCCTGCTGGTTCAGGACGACCGTGTTTTCGGGACGAATCGCGTCCGCGGGGATCTCGATTTCTTTGACCGTGTCGTAATTGCGGATGCCCTGCGATTCGGACAGATCGACCTCGATCGTCCGGTCGTTAAACTTAACTTTCAGCGGGTTGGCAAAACCGTTTTCCTTCTGCAACGCGACCCGCAGCACGGCCGACTCGACGCTGGCCGTGTCGGATAATTCGGGGGCCGAAATTTTTAATGACCGCGGCTCTCCGGTGGCCATGAGTGTCTCAGAGCCGTAGTAGCGGTTTTGGGTCAGCGTCTGCTCCGGTTCGATCGGCCGGGTCAGCGTGATCTTCACCACCGAGGTCTCCTCGGCGGCGAGGGAGACGGCGTCCAGCCCGTAGCTGACGTCAACTTTCTCAAACTTAAGCACCCCGCTGTCAAGGTACAGACGGCGTTGCTCGGCCGACCGCACCTTTCGTCGGCCCAACGCGCCGGCGATATCGACGGCCAGGCGTTGGCTCTTGAGGTTGCTGATCGCCACCCACAGGGTGCGGCCGTCGGCCGTGGCGTGGACGTTCACGTGGGGTGTGTCGGAAACGATCGGCAACAACGTCCCGGTGTAACCCTCCCAGAGATCGAGGAACCACCGGCCCTTGCCGGCGCGGATGCCCGTCATCGGCGAACCGGAGATACCCGAGGCCATCCCGGGGCGGTTGGCGGTGAGGGCGCTCAGGTCGCGGTTTTCGTCGATCGTTTCAAAGATGAAGATGCCGTCCTTGGCCTCGGGCTCCCACCAGACGAAGGGGATATGAAACGGCACGGTGATATCGATCTCGTCGGGCCGTTGCATGTACTGCACCATGTAGGCGCTGTAGTTGCGGAGCTTCTTCCAGACCTGGTGGTCTTCGCCGCCGCCGCTGAGCGAGCCGTACTCGCTGATGACCAGCGGAGCGATGTTGTCGGTGTTGGCTTGGTGGGCGCGGACGAGGTCGAGGTACGCGGTCATGCGTCCGAGCAGGTAGCTGTTGCCGCCCTGCCGGACGTAGTCTTCGAAGAGCAGCCGGTCGCCCTCGTAGAAGTGGTGCGAGTAGAAGTCGAGCTTGCCCTTGGTGCGGTCCATGAACTTGAGATGGTTGCGGGCCAGATTCCAGTTGGCCGCGGCGAAGTTGGGATAGGCCGTGGTGGGCCCCCCAATTAACACCTCGGGGACAAATTCTTTCACGCCCTTGGCCATCTCGTTATGGAAGTCGGCGAGCTTGGCCCAGCCGTCTTCGCCCGGAGCGGTGTGGTAGCTCCATTCGTAGGGGATGTCGGACTCGTTCTTGACTTCGATCCACTTGGGCGTGATCCCCGTCTGCTCAACGATAAAACGGAGGGTCCGTCCCGCCGTCTCGGCCGCGGCAACAAAATCCACCGGCGTGCCCCGCGAGTTCACCACGCCCTCGCCGCTATGACGGTTAAACGACGGCCATTCATCGAAACACAACACAAAATCGAGCGTGGGATAACGGTTGGCGATCCCCCGCGGGATCGTTTCGGGCCAGGTCCAGCCCGACTCGAAAAAGGCGGGGTCGGCGTGGTGCGGCCGGTTGGGGTCTTCGGTAAACGCGGGCTTGTTCGGATACTCGTCGTCGTAGCCGAGTTCGAGGGCGGGGGCGATCTTGAAGATCTGTCGGCCGGGCGTGAAGCCGTGCGCGAGGAAATAGTCGTGCACGCCCCAAGGCCCGCCCCACGGCGCGGCGTAAACACGGAAGTATTTGTCGTCCTCGAATTCCGTGATCCCAGCGATCGATAGCGCCGAGTCGACATCGACATCGATACTCACAGGCAGGATCGGCTTGTCCGCCCCGAGGACCGACCAGGGGGACTCATCGAATTTTGCGCTGATCCCCTCGTTGGCTACCTGAAGACGCAACGCATCTAGACGCCCTTCGCCGCTAACGACGAGGGTGTAACCCAGCTGCGGCTGAACCGGAACGCCTCTAGCCTGGAAAACGTTGCGATCGTTCGTCTTGTACCAGTAGGACACCGCTCCGGATGCCCCGTTGGTGTTTTCCCAGTCGACCTTCAAATTATTCGTATCGCCTACAAGTTGGACCTGTTGGAAAAAACCCCACGACCCAACAATGTCTGCGGGCAACTCGAACCGCTGCTCCTCTTTGATCTCACCGACGTCTTTAGCGAGGGTGATGGCCAGCAACTTTTCTTCGCGGCTGTTGACCTGTACGCGGTATTCGGGGTCGTACTGTTTAACGATCTCGAAAAGTTCAGCGAGTTCATCTTTTTGCGCCTGGGCATAAGCCGGGAGCTTCACCTCAGAAATCGCCGGAGCCTCGGCGTCTGACCCGCCCAGGACAGGTACGGCGGTCGTACACGCATTTAACATCAACATCGAGGTCATCAGCAATAGGGCGTGGACGTAACGCATCGACAGAGACTCCTGAATCGGCGGACAATAAAAATGCCCAAGTAATCTATCAATTACCGCCCGGTCTTTGGGCTAGACCCGCAGCAATTAAATATTCTCCGCAAAGAAAAGCAGCGAAGTAAGGACGTGCTCGGTCCAGTAGGACCATTCGTGGCCGCCGGCAAACTCTTCGTAGGTATGGGTGATACCTGCCGCAACCAGCCCGCGGTGGAGTTCGCGGTTGTGTTCGATCAGCTCGTCGGAGCGGCCGCAGTCGAACCGGAACGGGGGAAGTTTGTCCCGGTTAGCGATCAGGGTCTTCAAGACCGAGCGTTCCGGCCCGGCTTGGCCGTAAACGGAGTCGTCTTCTTCGACGAAGATTTTCATCTGGCCGAAATCCGTGATCGACGAGTGACCCGCAAAAGCAGCGAACCGCTCGGGATGAGCCGCGCCGAGGCGCAGCGCCCCGTAGCCGCCCATCGACAGCCCGGCGATAAACCGCGGCGAATCCGCCGAGGTCGGCAAGCCCGCCTCGATCACCGCGTCGGGCACGTCGTCAACAATCCAGGCGTCGAAACGCTTGCCGTTGTGCGGCAGGTAGGCGCTGCCGTCGAACATCAGGCCGTCGGACGGCATCGCGATCAGCATCGGCGGCAGTTCGCCGGCGTCGATCAGCCGCTGGGCGTTGAGGTGGACACCCGCCTTCTGCGACCAAACCCAGTGGCTGCCGTACACGCCGTGCAGCAGCGTGACCAGCGGCAGCGGTTTGCCCGCTTCTTGCGCGCCCTTCGGTACAAACACGCTGATATCGCCCCGGCCGACCAGGTTCGGGGTCTTCACCGTAATGGTGCGCAGGTTGGCCGACTCGTACGGCGGGTCGGAGACTTCAATCGTGCGGAAACGCGGCATACTGAACTTCCGTAAATGGAACGAAAACCTCGATAACGCCCCGAAAAAAGTGAAAAACTTCCGGGGGTCCGGGGGGGTTAGTCGAACATGATGACGCCCTTGGCGATTCGGCCGTGGTGCATGTCGTCGAAGGCTTGGCCGAGGTCGTCGAGGGCGTACTGCTTGCTGATCATCTCGTCGAGCAGGAGTTCGCCCTTGGCGTAGAGGTCGAGCAGTATCGGCAGGTCGATCGTCGGCCGACAGCCGCCGTAAAGCGGGTTGATGTAGACCTTGTCCCACTCGAAGAGGTTCATGTCGATCGTGATCTCCTGCTCGATACCCGAGGCTTGGACGGCGGTCCCGCCCGACCGGATCATGGCAAGCGGCGCGGCGCCCAACGCCGGCACGGCCGTCGCTTCGACCGCTACGTCGGCCCCGATCCCGCCGCACAACACTTCGACTTCTTTCGCGGCGTTGAGTAGCCCCGCGTCCTCCCGCTTGGCGAGGATGGTATGGGTGGCGCCGAACTGCTTGGCCATCTCCAGACGCGTCTCGCTCAGGTCGATCGCGATCACGCGGTTGGCCCCGGCGATCCGGCAGCCTTGGATCGCGTTGAGCCCGACGCCGCCGCAGCCGATCACCACGGCGTTATCGCCCGCCCCGACCTTGCCCGAGTTCACCGCCGAGCCGTAGCCGGTCATCACGCCGCAGCCGATGATGCACGCCGAGGCCCAGGGTATGTCGACATGGATCGGGATGATCGCCGCCTCCCGCACGACCGTGTGGCCGCACATCGAACCCAGCGCGAAGGAACGCTCGATCGGCTTGTCATTCAGCAGCGCCGATTCGGGCCGGGCGTGGCCCTGCGGGTTCGCGGCGGTCACCGTGTTGTTGACCGAACAGAGGTTGTGGTGGCCGCGGTGACACATCAGGCAGTCCATGCAGGGGATCGCCCAGTTCAGCAACACCTTGTCACCCACGCCGCACACGGTGACGCCGTCGCCGACCGCGGTCACGACGCCCGCCCCTTCGTGGCCCATGAGGACCGGCCGGTCCCAATTCATGGAGTCGTAGTCGGTGTGGCATATCCCCGAAGCCTTGACCTGAACAGCAACCTCCCCGGGGCCGGGTTCGCCTACCGCGATGTCTTGGATGCTGAAGCTCCCGCGTGTATCGCTGACCGCGGCTTGGGTGGTGATCATTTCGTAGGGCCTTGTTGTGAATTTAAATGGTGAATGTAGAGGACGAGTGATGAAGTGAATCGAACACCGGAAAAAGCGATTCAGGCCGAAGCAGACAGGTACGGACTTTCGGATAGGCGTTGGCGTAGGGCCGAAGGCGTCGTCCCCCGCGCCCGTTTGAACACCCGGTTGAAATACGCCAGGTTGCCGAACCCCACCCGGAAAGCGACCTCTGCTACGGGTAGGTCGGTCTCCGCGAGCAGCCGGCAAGCGTGGCTGATGCGCAGCTCGTGCAGGTACTCGGTGAACGTCCGCCCCATGACCCGCTGGAAGAATCGGCAGAAAGCGGTACGGCTGAGGTGGGCCACCTCTGCGACCTCGTCGAGGCTTAACGCTTCGGTCTGGCGGTCCTCGATAAACGCGCAGACCTCGTCGATCCGCCCGCGGTCCTTCGAGCTGAGCTTGGCCTTGGCCGGCTTCGATGAGAGCGCGTCGTTCGGTGCTTGAGCCAATCGGTCCAAGCAGTCCAAAAGACCGATGAGCCGTCGCGCCGGCGGCTGATCGGGCAGCCCCCGGAGTTGCTCGGCGACATCGCCGGACGCCGAAAACTTTAGTCCCCGCTGCGCCCGATCCAACAAGCCGCGGATGGCTTCCATCTCGGGCAGGTCGAAGAAGCCGGCCCCCGCCGCGTCGTCGCGGAACTGGATCACCACCGACTCGAGCCAGCAGTCGTCCCGCCGACCCGCCTGCCAGGTGTGCGGCAAATTCGAGCCGAGCAACACCAGATCGCCGGGGCCGAAGTCTTCGATGCTGTCGCCGACGTGCCGCCGGCCCTGACCCCGGAGGATCAGCGTGAGTTCATGCTCCGGATGCAGGTGCCAGACAAACGGCCATTCTCGCTGCACAAACCGGCGAACCGCAAAGGCCGAGCCGTCCGGCGTGGGCACATTTTCTACCGAGGCAAGCAATTGAATAGGTCCTAATTAAGCCGCATATGAGAATTAATATCTGCAAAAAGGGTAATATAATATCAGAACTGGTCAAATCTAGCGTAGACCCAGCCGATTCCAAATGCTTAACTATGCGTCATTCAGTGCGGAAACGAAGCTGCCTGAGTAGCTGCAAAGCGACGAGCCATCAAAAGTGCTGCTCACCCATAGATGCGATGGGCAGACGACTTCGAATTCTGCAGAGGTATTCAGAATCATTTGATTGAAGATGCCACAAGACGGCCGGCCAGCAGTACACGTCGTAAGCCAGTAAGCCGTTACCCGCCGAAGATTTCCGACTCCTCCATTTTTTGCTCAGCTATATCGCCGCCTTGCCTTAGACCCAGAGGCTTAAACCATGTCTGAATGCCCTTTCAAAAAAAGCGAGTTCCCTGATGCCTTCGCCGAGACCCGTAAGGAAAAGGGCCTGGGCTATATGGACGACCAGAACGACCCCGTGCAAATGGTGATGCGGCTGCGTGACCTGCGGAAGTGCGCCCACGACTGGCAGACCTATTCCTCTGCCGGCGAGGTCGGCCGAACGGTCGTGCCTTCCGAGGTCTCGATCCGCGACACGCGTCAGATCCCGTTCGAAGTCGACCCGCCCGAGCACCGGCCCTACCGCGACCTCGTCGAAGACTGGTTCAAACGGCCGATGAAGCCGGAGTACCACGAAAAAGTCAAGAAGATCATCGACGAAGTAGTCGATGCGGCCCTCGACGGAAAAGAGCTCGACGTTGTGAGCGAGTTCGCACTGCTGATCCAGTCCCGCGCCCTCACGCTGCTGCTCAACTCCAGCAACTACGACGAGTCCGACGTCTGGATCGGCTGGGGCACCCACGTCTTCCGCAGCGAGGGCGAAGACCTCGACGGCGACAAAGCCGCTCTGCTCTACGAATACATCGACCGCGAGATCGACCGGGCCGAGGCCAACCCCTGCGGCGATCTCTACTCCGTCTTGCTCGAATCCGAGTTCGAGGGCCGCAAGCTCACCAAAGAAGAAATCAAGGGCGTGATGATCCTCACCTTCGCCGGCGGACGCGACACGGTCATTAACTTCATCACCAACTCGATCGCCTACTTCGCCGAGAACTTCGACCAGCTGCTTACCCTGAAAGACGACGACACCGCTGTGTCTCGGGCGATCGAAGAACTTGTGCGTTACTTCTCGCCGCTGACCCAGCTCGCCCGGGTCGCGACCAAAGACGCCGAGGTCTGCGGGTCCAAGATCGAGAAAGACACACGTATCTCGCTCTGCTACGCCGCCGCCAACCGCGACGAGACTGTGTTTAAAGACCCCAACGTCGTCGACTTCAACCGCAAGATGAACCCGCACGTCGCCTTCGGCTTCAGCACCCACAGCTGCCTGGGCAACCAGCACGCACGGGCCATCATGCGGATGTTGATCAAATCCCTGATCGAAAAAGTCGGCCGGATCGAGCTCACCGGCGGCGAAGAGAACATCGAAGAACTCGGCGAGTACCGCCGCAAGGTCGGCTTCAACTCCCTGACCGCCAAGTTCTACCCCGTCGACTAAAACCCGCCCCGCAAACAATCACTTTGGGCCGGTCTTTATCCGGTCCAATTTATCCCAAAGGTTTAAACACAAACGATGTCCGATCCTCTGCACACCTCCCCCGATTCCCGATGCGTCATCATCGGCGCTAGCCACGGCGGTATCGGCGTCGCTTTCGCTATGCGTCAGTTCGGCTGGAAGGGACACATCAGCGTTTACGATGCCCTCGAATCCTTCCCCCACCAGAAGCCCCCGCTGTCCAAAGACTTCCTGCTGGGCAAAAGCCCCGAAGCGATGCTCCGCCTGCGGGCCGAGAAGCTGTTCGAGAAAGCGCGGGTGGACCTGAACCTCGGCCAGCGGGTCGAGGGGATCGATGCCTCCAGCAAAACCCTGACGGTCAGTGGAGAGCAGATCGCCTACGACAAGCTCATCATCGCCACCGGGGCCGACGCCTTCGACCCGCCCTTCCCGGGTGTCGACAACGCGACGAACCTCTTCACGATGCGCCACCTGCCCGACGCCGAAAAGCTCAAGGCTTGTGTCGACGGTTTTATCGCAGCAGACACGAAACCCAAGGCCGTCATCATCGGCGCCGGCTATATCGGCCTCGAAGCCGCCGCGTCGCTGACCAAACTCGGCGCCTCCGTCACCGTGCTGGAACGCGAATCCCGCGTACTCCAACGCGTCACCGCCCCCGAGATGTCGAAGTTCTTCACCGAGGCCCACGAAGCCCACGGCGTCAACATCCTGACCGCGACGTCCGTGTCCTCGATCGAGCAAGAAGGCGAAACCCAATACGTCTGCTGCGACAACGGCGAGCGGTTCGAAGCCGACCTCATCCTCGTCGGGGTCGGGGTCCGCGTGAACCAGAAGCTGGCCGAGCAGGCGGGCCTCGAAGCCGGCAACGGCATCGCCGTCAACGGGCAGTGCCAGACCAGCGACCCGGACATCTACGCCATCGGCGACTGCTCCGAACACTACAGCCCGCTGTACGACCGCCGGCTGCGTCTCGAGTCCGTGCAGAACGCCACGGACCAGGCGAACGTCGCCGCGATGCACCTCTGCGGCCGCGAGGCCGAGTACAACGCCGTGCCGTGGTTCTGGTCCGACCAGTACGACCTCAAGCTCCAGATCGCCGGCCTCCTCACCGGCTACACCGACGTCGTCGTCCGGCAAGACGAGAGCAACCCCAAATCGATCTCTGTCTGGTACTTCGACAACGAACGCTTACTATCGGTCGATGCGGTCAACCAGCCCAAGTCCTACAACACGGGCCTGAAGTTGATCACCGCCAAAACAAAAGTCGATAAACAAGCGCTGGCCGACGCCGAGGAGCCGATCACCCCCGACGCGATCACCGCCGTGCCCGCATAAAAATTTTGCACGCCTGCAGAGCCGTATTATCCTTCAGCGTTCAGTATTAATTTCAGTACCCAACCACCAAATAAGCAAACAGAAAATACATGGCAGCAATCAGCATCTTCTACGGATCGGTTTTCGGAAACGCCCAAAACGTCGCCGAACGCGTTTGTGAACACTTCTCCGAAAAAGGCATCGACTGCAAGGTCGTCCAAGAGCCTTCCGTTCAAGAACTCCAGGACGCCGAGGCCATCTTCGCGGTGTCGTCGACCTGCGGCCTGGGCGATGTGCCGCCCAACCTCGAAGGCCTCGTCACCGAAGCCCGCGACCAGTCGCTCGACCTCAGCAGTAAACGCTTCGCCGTCGCCGCGTTGGGCGACTCGACCTACGTCGATACGTTCTGCGGCGGGGGCAAGAAGGTCTACGCCCTCCTGGAAGAACTCAAGGCGAACGCGGTGGCCCCGGTGCTGGAAGTCGACGCCATCGAAACCTTCGAGCCCGACGCGGACGTGATCGAGTGGATGGAAAATATTGTTGGCGAACTCGCCGCTTGATCAGCAGCGATCAGTCCCGGAAATGCGTGGCGATGACCATGACGTCGTAAAGCGCATGCGTCGCGGCGACGATGCCGAAGCCGCGGTAGACGTAGATCGCCGCGAAGTACAGCCCCGCGACCGTATAGAAAGCGAACCGCCCCCAGTCCCGGCTATCCCACTGCCAAGGCACCAACGAAGCGAACGGGTGGTAGAGCGCAAAAAGCACTGCAGAGATCGCGATCGCTCCGCCCGCCGACCAGCCGACGGGCAGGGCGAGAACGTCGCTGAGAATCATGTGAACGATCGCGATCACGATGAGCCGGAAGACGAGTTCTTCGTAGATGCCGGCCCCGATCGAGAAAATCACGCCCTGCCGCCAAGACGCGACGCCGTCCAGCCCGCTCCCCGCCTGACCGGCCCCGGCGAGCCACGGCGTCCCCGCCTCCCCCGACAGCAGTTGTTGCCATCCTTCGGACCACGTGGCTGCTGCCTGCGCCGGCGGGCTCGTCAGCATGATGCTGAAAATAAACAACGGCGCCGCGAGCACCGCCGACTCGACCAGCATCACGCCATAAAGCCGCGGCTCGGGCCGCCACGGGTCCCGCCGCGCGAAGTGCCAGCACAGCAACACAACCACCGTCGCGATCCCCGGCAGGTAATACCCCGTCACCCCCGTCCACTCGAAGAACCGCCCGAGCATCCGCTCGGCGTAGATCTGCGGCAGACGCTCATTACCGTCCGGCGCAAAGACCACCGCCCCGACCTCGTAAAAAATCAGCAACGGCAACAGAAAATACAGTGACTGCAGCGGCCACAGCGTGCGGTCCCAGTAGGACGTCACCTGATGTCGGGGCGACTTGTCGTCGAGTCGTTTGCGTCGGTGGCCGCGGGTTTCCATGAAGCGATTTAGTACTGGATCACCGCGTGGACGTTGTCGTAAGGCTTGATCTTGTCGCGGCCGTTCAGAAAAGCCAACTCGATCGCGACGGTTACGCCGACGATATCGCCGCCCAGCCCACTGACCAAGTCGAGACAGGCCTTGAGCGTTCCGCCGGTCGCGAGCAGGTCGTCGACCATCAGGACTTTCTGCCCCTCAGTGATCGCGTCGGTATGGATCTCGAGGGTGTCGCTGCCGTACTCGAGCTCATAGGACTGACTAACGGTCTCGGCGGGCAGCTTGCCGGGCTTTCGGATCGGCACGAAGCCGGCGGAGAGGGCCTGCGCGATCGCGGTGCCGAAGATAAACCCGCGGGACTCGGCCCCGCAGACCACCTCGACGCCCTTGCCGCGGAACGGGTTGGCCATCCGCTCAACGGCCATCGCCAAGCCCGCCGGGTCGCGCAGCAGCGGGGTGATGTCTTTGAAGCTGATCCCTGGCTTGGGGTAGTCGGGGACGTCGCGGATGAGTTGGGTAAGGTCCATAGGATCGGTATTCAGGTCTGGGGGTGAGACACAGGCAATGTGGACGACCGGCTGGACGCCGAAGCATCATTCTGGCGATGATGTTACAAGCAAACGCCTAGCGACACCCCGCCGCTAGCCCCCTCGCTCCCGACGCGCTGCGTCCCAGCATGAACACCGACATCTATGGATTCTTTTCTCATTAACGGCGGCCGACCCCTGCGAGGCCACGTCCGCATCAACGGCGCTAAAAACGCCTGCCTCCCGCTGATGGCCTGCGCCCTGCTCACCGATCAACCGGTAACGCTGGGTAACGTGCCCAACCTGTCGGACATCCGAAACATGCAGCGGCTGCTAGATTCGCTCGGCTGCGCGTTGTCCCAAGACGAAAACAAACTAACCATCCACGCCACTGACGACGCGAAGATCGTCGCCCACTACGACATCGTCCGCACCATGCGGGCCGGCATCTGCGTGCTCGGCCCGCTGCTCGCCGCCCGCGGTAAGGCTCGCGTCTCGATGCCCGGCGGCTGCGCGATCGGCGCCCGCCCCGTCGATCTCCACCTGCGTGGCCTCGAAGCGTTGGGTGCGACGATCACGCTTGACGCCGGCTACATCGTCGCCGAAGCCCCGCCCCCCGACAAAGCGGACGGTAAACGCCGCCTCAAAGGTGCCCACATCTTCCTCGGCGGCCCCAACGGCTCGACGGCGCTCGGCACCGCCAACGTGATGTCTGCTGCCGTCCTCGCCGAAGGCACCACTGTTATCGAGTGCGCCGCCTGCGAGCCCGAGATCGAAGACGTCGGCCGGCTACTCATCGCCATGGGAGCAAAGATCACCGGCCTCGGCTCACCACGGATCACCATCGAAGGCGTTGACTCGCTCAAAGGCGCCGAGTTTGCGGTCCTGCCCGACCGGATCGAAGCCGGCACCTACCTCATGGCCGCCGCCATCACCAACGGCGACGTGACCCTCGAAAACTTCCCCACCGACACCCTCGGCGCAGCGTTAGACCGCCTCAACGAGATCGGCGTCTCCGTCGAGCCGATCGACCCCAAGGCTGACAAACGCTCCGAAACCGTCCGCGTCTCCGTCGCCCGCCGGCTCAACCCCGTCCAGGTCGTAACCCAGCCGCACCCCGGCTTCCCGACCGACCTCCAGGCCCAGATCATGGCCCTGCTCACCCTGGCCGATGGCAACGCGATCGTGACCGAAAAGATATTCCCGGACCGCTTCCTCCACGTCGCCGAGCTGCAACGCATGGGCGCGAACATCACCCGCGTCGGCCCCAGCGCGATGATCACCGGCGTACGCGAACTCGTTGGCGCTCCGGTCATGGCCAGCGACCTCCGCGCATCCGCCGGCCTCGTCATCGCCGGCCTCGCCGCCCGCGGCCAGACCCAGATCAACCGCGTCTACCACCTCGACCGCGGCTACGAACAGATGGAAGTCACACTCCAAAAACTCGGCGCCGAGATAGAACGGATAAAAGAATAGAAACATAGTGCACTTGACCTGACGCACAATTTCTTCGTAAATCCATTTAAATTTCAATCGACAAAAAAATAAAGTTTGTTGAGACGAGTGTGTTCTCGTATAAGTTTACGATTTCAACTTAAATCAAAATACAACTGCACAAGCTAACTTTCAGACCTACGACCCGCATCCTATTAACCCGGCAATCTATTGGCTGTAACCATTCGAGAAATCGCGGAACAAGCCGGGGTAAGCCTAACCACCGTCGGGATCGCGCTCGGCCGTCCTGGCCGTATTTCAGACAAAACGAGAAAGAAAATTCTCCTCCTCGCCGAGGAGCTTGGCTATCGGCCCAACCGCTTAGTACACGGAATCCAGACGGGAAGATCGATGACGGTCGGACTCCTCGCCCGCGTCGACTCGTTGTTCAACGGCCAGATGTTTACGGGGGCACACGATGTGCTATCCGACGCCGATTACGCCACGATCGTTATGTCAACCACGGAGAGACACAACGAACTCCACCGATTGCATTCCTTAATCGATCGTCGCGTCGACGGCATCTTGATTGTGCCTTTCTTTGAAGCGATGTGGGATAAACACCTCAACGAATTGATCAGCCGTGATATACCGGTAGTTTCCCTCGACGTGGAAGTACAAGGCAATAAAAACAACATCGATTTTGTCGGCACCGACAACTTTGGCGGCGGATACCGTGCCGCAGAACAATTGGTAAACCTAGGCCACCGGTCAGCGATAATCGTAACCAGTGGTACCGATCAGCAGCCGCCCTTCCTCAGGACAAGAGGATTTAGAGATGCTTTTAAAAAGTCCGGAGGCGAATGCCACACCATCAGCGTGCCTTGGATCTCGTCGCCCATAATTTGCGATGAAGTGTGTCGTTTGTTGAAACAAAAGAGACGACCTACCTGCGTCTTTATGACCACAGACCTTTTTGCTGACCGCGTATACGAAGCCGCCAGAGTGTCTGGCCTAGACATCCCCCGGGACCTATCCGTGATCGGTTTCTCAGGAGATCCAGTCGGGCGTTACCTTTCCCCCCCGCTTGCCACTTTCCGGCAAGACCCTTTCGCAATCGGAAGATGTGGCGCAGAAATACTAATTAAAAGGATGAGAGGCGAGACCAACACCAAACGGATTAAAAAAATATTTACACCCAAATTCTTCCGTAAAAACTCTATCTGTACGGCTCCAAAATAAATTCCCACAACGGCGGCACGTGTAAAAAATGTACTGCTGGTTTACCGCCGGTGGAATACAAGACAATCCGTAAATACTTTTAACCATTTGTCTTGCTGCTGCATACCAAGACAAATGAAACTCTTCGGAACAGTTAACGATTGATTTTTGTCAACAATATGATAACATATGAAATCAACGACTAAAAACGATATTTATGCTTGCCGGTAAATCTGCACTTCCTCACTGCTGTTTCCCATTAAACAAATCATCGCGACACTCCCGTACCGCGTCTGATCAAAGGTTGATCTTAATGCCCGCTCTTTGGAAAGCCGTAAATCTAGACCTGTTTTCCTCTCTACAGGTGAAACAAAATAAACGTCGAGGATTATGGCCTTCGGTATCAGTAGTTTTAACCGTACTTTGCCTTTCCACATCGCCGTCCGCCGCGCAGAACGTGGGGGTGCCGAGTGAGTTATCCGGTCGTTACCAAGCCGAGATGTCGTCAGAACTCTCTGACGATTTCAATCGGCTTGATACCAACAAGTGGGAAAAGCGGGCGAGTAAGCCGCGTTCTGACGGCGCGGCTGGCAACATTAAAGCCCGGCATAATCAATTCAAAAGCGAGGGAGATACGCGCTACTTGAGTCTCCTGGCAAATAAGTCCGGAGAGGCCGGCCTGTCGGCGCGTTATCCGCACCGCTACGGATTTACGGTTTGTCGATGGCGGATTCAAGGTATCGAGCTAGGCGTACAACACGCAGCGCACCCCGCGATATGGAGTTTTTCTTTCAATATGGGCGTGTCAAAGATCAACTCGCCCAACCCGAGCGGGAAAACGCTCGAAATCGATTGGATGGAATACATCAAGTGGCTGAAGGTGCCCGGCTATCACGCCCGCATCATCCCGGCGGATAACGGTATTTCGGATACCAAGCGAAGTGTCTACATGACACAGAATCAAACCGACTTCGATGGCTGGCGTATACACGGTTACGAATATACCCCTGAATACGTTCGGCTATGGGAATATGTCGGCGACGCGTGGCAGACCAAAGGGGTCAAGCTGTACTTTACCGAAGCGACGGATGTTGAAGGTAAAAAACTAGACCGTGAATACCGCTCCGATCAGTACTTCGTGCTTTCGAATATCTGGTTCTACAAACCTGAATACGATCTGTCCCCGGTCCGGCTGGATATCGATTACCTCCACCATTACCCGATGCGGTGAATCTGTGTCCGATCATTTCTATAAATTATGAGCAACCAGTCCACGAAAGCGTTTCCCTATACGGTTACCGAGCAGACCAAGCATCGCGATTTAAGCGCAGCGATGCGGCGTAGTTTTACGCACTACCCCAACGAGCGTCCGGAAGACAACCCGCTCTTCACAAACTTTAAATACACCCCGCTTGAAGGCTTCGATTACCACGGCGGGGACGGCACGGTTACGCGGCGCGACCCGTCGAAAATCCTATTTGAAAACGGCAAATACTACGTTTGGTATACCCGCCGGCATACAGAAACGCCTTGCCTCGGGATGGCCGGTGCTGAGCAAGCAACGGACACGGTGGCGTCCGCCGACTGGGACTTGGCCGAGGTGTGGTTTGCAACCAGTAACGACGGTTTTGTCTGGGAAGAACAAGGGGTCGCGGTGCCGCGTCCCCCAAAACCGGAGGTGGGTTGGCGGTCTGTTTGCACCCCAGACATCTTAAAGTGGAAAGACCGTTTTTATCTTTATTATCAAGCGTTTGTTGAGCCTAGCGGACTCCGGGGCGATTACTGCCCGATCGGCGTTGCGCATTCAGACTCTCCGGATGGGCCTTGGAAAACCGAGCCCGGCGTCATCATCCCCACCGGTGAAGAAGGCGAATGGGATCAATTCGCGGTGCACGGCCCGTGCATGCTCGTCCACGACGAAAAGATTTATTGCTATTACAAATCGGCCTTCAACCGCCCCGATCGGTTGTGGGTGGCGATGGGCCTGGCGATTTCGGACGATCCGCTCAAGACATTCGAGAAGCATCCGCTCAACCCGGTACTTAATTCCGGTCACGAAACGGCTTTGTTCCCGTTCAAAGACGGCGTTGCGGCCTTGCTGATTCAAGACGGCAACGAGCATTACACCGTGCAGTACGCTCAGGACTGGGTGAACTTTGAGATCGCCTCGATCGTGGAGATGGCGCCGACCGCCGCAAAGTTCTTCGACCCCGACGCTTTTGCCGATTCCGGCGACGGCCCCGGTGTGAATTGGGGGCTGTGCCATTTCGTGAATGCGGGTTCGCCCGAGGCCGAGTATTCGATCCTCGCCCGGTTTGACTGCGACCTACGCAGAACGCCAACCGACCCCATCTTGAAATCTACAAAGTACCTTCATCGACCGGAGTTTTATTTCGCTCATCCGCTTACCCCGGAGCAACGAGCCAAAGCCGAAGCCGAAGCCGCGTTGCTGCAAAACCCGGGCTGAGCGTTTTAAAGACCAAGCTATCTGCTGTTTTCGATATCACTTTTACAGGGCAAATCGATCTATGAAGCTCACACCCAAAAAAATCTTCCCTTCGATATTTGCTCTGTCTGTAATGCCCGTTTCAGTTTCGGCAGAACTACAAATCTCTGGCGAGCGCCCGGTGCTGTTCTACGACGTTTCGTCGCTCGTCGGTTTGGTGACAACCCCGAATACCAAGTACGGCGGGCCGAGCATTGCCGACATGGATCAGGACGGCCGGTACGACATCGCGGTCTTCGACCACAACCAGACGCCCGTGTTGTTCTTCCGCGGCCACGAAGACGGCAAGTTCACCCGGGAAGCCAACATCTTCCGCCTCGCCGATATCCACGGCGTCGCCCCGGGCGACTACGACCGGGACGGCGATCTCGACGCCCTAGTCTCCCTGGGCGGAGGCAGCGGTACCAAGCCGCAGCCCCCACGGCTGATGCGTAACGACGGCGAGGCCGGCTTCACCGACGTCACCGTGCCGGCCGGGATTTCGGAGATGGGCGCACGGGGCCGTACCGTGAAGTGGATCGACCTGGACGTGGATGGCAACCTCGACCTGCTGACCGTCAACGCCCCGCAGTCGGTCCGCCCCGACTGGCCGCGGAACATCATGTACCGAAACCTCGGCGACGGGACGTTTGTCTACACCAAGAACCAGGCCTTCGAAGATATCCAGGCGGAAAAATCGCTGGTAACCGATTTTGATGGCGACCGCCGGCCGGACCTGTTGACGTTCGGACCGCACAAGGCTTTTGCGTTCTACCGCGGCCTGCCGGAGATGGGGCTGGAGAACGTCTCCGAAACGGTGCTGCCCGAGACGCTGCTCGATATCAGCGGGGTGAACGCGGTGGCTCAGGCCGACATCGACGGCGACGGCGACCTGGACTATTACTTGGCGCGAGGGCATTTAGTCCACGACGTAGCGATGTGTGAAGACGGTTGTGATCGTCTGGACGTGACGTTCAAGCTGTGGGAAGAGACCTCAAAATCGTTGACGTTCGAAGCGGGTAGCTGGCTGCAGCTAATCGATTTTTCGATCGTCGACCGCGGCCACAAGATGCCCGACGGGATGCCGATCTTCCTCGGAGAGGCGAAGAATAAAGTCAACCCGCCGCAGCGGCTGAAGAAATGGGTGCAAGGCCACGAAGCGGAAGGTTTCCCGGAGGAGATGGATCAGAACGGCTGGTACCTCGGCTACCTCGGCGACCGGCAGTGGAAGCTGGCTTATTTCATGGAAAGCACGAACCTGGCTTGGACCATGGAAGGGTCGATCCGCGGGATCGATTCGTTCGAGCCCGGATGGGACATGCAAAATCCCAGTCTGCCCGACGTACTGCTGCGGAACGACGACGGCGTGTTCACGGACATCTCGTCGCAGCTGCCCGAAACCACGGCAGACATCAGCCGCGGCGTCACTCCGGGCGATTTCAACAACGACGGCCTGGAAGACTTTATGGTTTTCCGGTTCGGCGGTCTCAGCAAACGTGAGCCCGACCTCGTGCTGCTCAACCGCGGCGAGTCCGGCTTCGAAGCGTTTATTAACCACGGGGGCAACGACCTGGCGTCGCAGGCCCACGGCGACATGGGCGTGGCGTTTGACTACGACCTCGACGGCGACGTCGACGTGGTCAGCGGCGACGAAGGCGGCGCTTGGCGTCTGTTCAGCAACCAACTTCGGCAGGAGCTGCCCGATTCCGAAAGCCACAACCACTTGTTAGTTCGGGTCGGCTACTCCGAGACCGGCTTCGACGCGATCGGCGCGAAGCTCACGCTCACCAGTTCATCGGGCACGCAGACCCGCGTGGTCGGCTCGGGCGGCACGGCGTTCTCACAAAGCCTGCTCAACACGGCCCACTTTGGCTTGGGCGGAGAACAACAAGTCCAAACCTTAACCGTCGTTTGGCGCGACGGATCGGAACGAACGCTCACCGGGATCAGCGCGAATCAGCTGGTGGCCGTGGGTCAGCCGACCCCTTGAATTTCGCCCGTGGTATATCGCGCCAGACTTCGATGACGTTTCAGGAATGAGCTTATGTATCAATGGATCACCGCTGTTTTCGCCGTGCTATACGTCAGTTTTTCAACGGCGGCTCACGCCGAACGGCCGAACGTCGTCCTGATCTTTGCCGACGACATGGGCTACGGCGACGCGGCGAGCTACGGCGATACCAACCTCGTCCCGATGCCCAG
The DNA here is from genome assembly GCA_038747275.1 of Planctomycetota bacterium. Classification (GTDB taxonomy): domain Bacteria; phylum Planctomycetota; class Phycisphaerae; order Phycisphaerales; family Phycisphaeraceae; genus Algisphaera. Next base: position 85,721 of record JBCDJW010000004.1, read on the forward strand.
CGTCGACCGCCTCGCCGCCGAGGGCGTGCGGTTTACCGACGGCTACGTCACCGGCCCGGCGTGTGCGCCCAGCCGCTACGGCCTGCTCATGGGGGCCTACCAACAACGAATCGGCGTGCAGGGGACCTGGGACGCCTTCATCAACCTTCAAGATGGTGCAAAAGAACGGGACACGCCGGAGAAAAACCGCGTGCCCAGCTCGCACAAGATGGTCCATCAGACCTTCTCCGCCGCCGGCTACCGCACCGCGGTCGTCGGTAAATACAACCTCTCGAGCTATCCCAAAACCACCTTTGATGAAGGCCACTCGGTCATGATGTTTGCCGGGGACTACTTCCCCGACGAGTCGGGCTACTACGGCGGGGTCGGTTACATGAAAGCCCCCGGCACGTACAAACGCGTCTTCTGGGGCCCACTGCGGGAAGGCGACGAATACCTGACCGACCGCTTGGGCCGACAGTCGGTCGAATTCATCGAACGCGAACATAAGCGTGGCCGACCGTTCTTTCTTTACCTCGGCTTCAACGCCCCGCACAGCCCGATGCAGGCCAAGAACGAACACCGCGAGGTGGTGAAGCACCTGCACAGCGAAGCCACCAAGATGTACGGCGCGATGCTGTATTCCATGGACGAAAACATCGGTAAGGTTCTCGACGCGCTGGATCGGCTCGGGATCGCCGACAACACGATCGTCGCCTTCGCCAGCGACAACGGCCCGTCGTTCGCTTACCGCGTCGACTGGCCCGTGGACTGGCCGCAAGAATTACTGGGCAGCGCTGGCCCCCTGCGGGGCCACAAAGGGATGTTCACCGAGGGCGGTATCCGCGTCCCCTACATCATCCGCTGGCCCGCGGGCCTCGAAGCGGGGCAGGTCTACGAACGGCCGGTCAGCACGATGGACCTGTACCCCACCTTCGCCGCGGCCGCGGACGTGCCGATCCCCGAGACGACCGAGCTCGATGGCGTGAACCTACTGCCTTACCTACGCGGTGAGGTCAAAGGCGACCCGCACGACATCCTTTACTGGAGCATCCGCGACCGCGGGGCTGTGCGTCAAGGCGACTGGAAGCTCTACGTCGACGGCGAGCCGGAGCTCTACCACCTGGGGCGTGACATCGGCGAGACCACCGATCTCAGCGATAAGCACCCCAAAATCGCCAAAACACTAATGCAGAAGTTCCGAGCCTTCGTCGATTCGCATCCGCCCAAGCTGTACAAAGGCAAAACGCCGTTCGACTAACCGATTTTATTTTTTCTTTGGCGGACGATCCCAGGTCACGGCAAACAAATACCACGTCTCCCGCGAGGCATCGCATGCTCCGTTTCATTCTCTCTTTAATGATTGCCACGCTACTACTCGCCCCCCGCCTCCACGCGGCGGAGCCCGACGGCCAACGCCCTAACGTCGTCTTCATCATCTCCGATGACCTCAACGACATGATCGAGGGCTACGGCGGACACCCCCAAGCCATCACGCCCAACCTCGCCAAGCTCGCCGCCGCCGGCACCAGTTTTACCCACGCCTACTGCACCACCGCCATCTGCGCTCCCTCACGCGCCAGCCTGATGACCGGCATCCACGGCCACAACTCGGGCAACCTCTGGTTCGATTGGTGGGACAAAAACGAGGTCTTGGCCAACTCCCACTCCATCAGTTCGTTTTTCCGAGAGAACGGCTACTACGCCGCGGGCAGCGGTAAAGTGTCCCACACCCCGGATCGCCAACGCTGGGACGAGTGGCACAAAGACCCCAACTACGGCCCCCACGCCTGGAACGGAAAAGAACGCGTCGGCAACCCCCACATCCCCGAGCCCTTTAGCACACGCGGCAAGAACGACGGCGGCTTCGGCCCGACTTCGCTCGTCCCGTTCGCGGGTGAAGAAGGCAAAGGCTGGGTCGCCTCGCCCGGCAACACGCCGCCGCTCTGGCGTTACGTCAGCGAAGACGACCGCGACCCCACCCCCGACGAAGCCAACGCCCAGTGGGCCGCCGACTTTCTCGACGAGTACCCCTCGCGTGACATCGACAAGCCGTTCTTCCTCGCGGTCGGCCTGATCCGTCCGCACTCGCCGACGCACGCACCCGATCGATTCTTCGACATGTACCCGCTCGAAGACGTCGAGCTGTTACCAAACAAGACAAGCGACATGGACGACACCGGCTACCCCGCGGTCTTCCCCCTCGAAAAGCGCGGCTACCACATCGCTTACCAGCAGCTCATCAAGTCTTACGGCACCGCAGCGGAAGGCCTGAAGCGTTTTGTCCAGTCCTACCTCGCTTGTGTGACCGCGATGGATGAAAACGTCGGCCAGGTTTTGGATGCACTCGAGCGCAGCCCCTACCGCGACAACACCATCGTCGTCTTCACCAGCGATCACGGCATGCACCTGGGCGAGAAAGACCACCTCTTCAAGCTCACGCTCTGGGAAGAGAGCGTCCGGGTCCCGCTGATCATCCACGCGCCTGGCATTACCCCCGCGGGTTCCAAAGCCTCGGCCCCCGTTTCGCTGATCGACCTGTTCCCGACCCTGATCGACCTCTGCGGCCTGGAAGGCGAAACCCGCATGTCCGACAAGGGCCTGCCCCTCGACGGCCACAGCTTCAAGCCTCTGCTCGAAGACCCGGAAAACGGCACCTGGGACGGCCCCGACGCGGCGCTGTCTTTCCTCTATTCCGGCGGCTGGGTTAAATCGGACAGCCAGCACAACTGGTCGCTCCGCACCGAAGACTTCCGCTACATCCGCTACCGCGACGGCGGCGAAGAGCTCTACGACCACCGCGTCGATCCGCAGGAGTGGACCAACCTCGCGTCCGACCCAGAGCACGCCGAGACGATCGAAGCGTTTCGGGATCGTCTCAAAGAGCAGGTCCCCGCCTCGTGGGTCCCGAAGGTCCTGTCCGCAAAACTTCGTTGACCGTTTCTAAAAGGTTTACTGATGCTAAAACACTGGCTCGCTTCAACACTGTTTTTAATAGTTTGTGTCGCCCCGTTTTCTTACGCGGAACGCCCGAACATCGTTTTGATCTACGCCGACGACATGGGCTACGGCTGCGCCGGTTCCTACGGCGATACGAACCTCGTGCCCATGCCCCACGTCGACCGCCTCGCCGCCGAGGGCGTCCGCTTTACCGAGGGCTACGTCACCGCGCCGGGCTGCGGGCCCAGCCGATATGGCCTGCTTCTCGGGGCCTACCAGCAACGCTTCGGTGTCCAACACAACCGCGATACGTGGGAGAAGATACCCAGCTGGCCCAACGAAACCGCTGAGAGCAATCGCATCCCTTCCACGCACCTCTGGATGAACCAAGCCCTCAGCACCGCGGGCTACACCACCGCGCTGGTGGGCAAGTCCAACCTCCCGCTGTACCCCAACACCACCTTCGACGAGACCTGGTCCCCCATGACCTTCGGCGGCGATTACTTCCCCGACGAGACCGGCTATTACGACGGCGTCGGCGAGGTCCGCCACTACCGCGGCTACAAACGCATCATCTGGGGCCCCGAACGCGTCGGAGATGAATACCTCACCGACCGCCTCGGTCGGCAAGCGGTCGACTTTATCGAGCGCAACGCCCACCAGCCGTTCTTCCTCTACCTCGCCTTCAACGCCCCGCACAGCCCGATGCAGGCCAAGGCCGCGTACAAGCCGCGCGTCGCCCACCTGAAGACCGAAGCGACAAAGCTCTACGGCGCGATGATGATCTCGATGGACGAGAACATCGGCCGGGTGATGGACGCCCTCGAACGTATGGGCATCGACGACAACACGATCGTCGCCTTCTCCAGCGACAACGGCCCGTCCTTCGCCTACCGAGTCGAATGGCCCGAGGACTGGCCACGCGAACTGTTGGGTAGCGCCGGCCCGCTGCGGGCCCACAAGGGCTCGTTCTACGAAGGCGGGATCCGCGTGCCCTACATCATCCGTTGGCCCGGCAAGATCGAAGCCGGACAGGTGTTCGACGATCCCGTGAGCACGATGGACCTGTACCCCACGTTCGCAGCGGCAGCGGGTGCGGAGGTTCCTGAGACAACGCGGCTCGACGGCGTCGATCTGTTGCCATACCTCGACGGCAAAAAGACCGGTCTCACCGACCGCACGCTCTACTGGTGGTGGTACGACCAGGGCTCGATGCGTCGCGGCCCCTGGAAGATGGTGTCCTACGGCGAGCAACGCGAGCTTTTCAACCTTAAGGACGACATCGGCGAGACCACAGACTTGTCCAAGCAGCACCCCGATATCTTCAACGAGATGACCCGCGACTACGACGCCTTCCGTGCCGGTATGCCGCCGGTGCTTCACCCCCATCCAAAACTTTCCAAATAATCATTCTCGGAAGCCTAAATATGAAATCGATATTGACCGGCCTGTTGTTGTCGATGTGTTTAGCCAACAGCGCCGCAACCGAACCCGTGACGCTTACCGTCGACCCGTCTTCCGTACGCTCCATCGGCGGTGTCACGACGCTCGAACGCGAGAAGTACATCACGATCCACGCCACGCCCGGCGAGCTGGACATGTCCGACGAGATGCTTCTTTACATCGAGGAAGAGCTCGAAGCCCACTACGGCCGAGACGGCGGGTCGCAGACGCAGTACATCAAGACCACCCCGGCCGACCCCGACCACCCGTTGATGCCGGACGTAGATCACATCCGGGAAACCGGCGAGGCCTTCCGCGCCGAATACGCCGCGAACCCCGAGCGGTACCGACCCGAATCGATGCGCGAGGTCGTTTTCTGCACCCACCCCAAATGGGTGATGGGTCGGCCCGGCAACGACTTCGCGCCGTTCGGCCCGACGATTGCCGAGGCGACCGCCGAGTTCTGCGCCCAGTTCCTCAAACACTTCTTCACCGAAAAGACCCGCCCGAACTACTACGAGGTCTTCAACGAGCCGTTCGTGAAGGCCAAGCAGATGAACACCACTGTCGAAGAAATCTCACGGCACCACCTCGTGACCGCCCGGCGGATCCGCGAGCTGCTGCCCGACGACGATATCCTCATCGGCGGCTACTCCGCCGCCTGGGCCGAGGTCGAGGGGCGCAACTTCGGCCACTGGAACGACTGGCAGAAGACCTTCATGGATATCGCCGGCGAAGAGATGGACTTCTTCTCGACCCACCTCTACGACGGCGTCAACGTCCAGGGCACCCACGCCGAACGCACGGGCAGCAACGTCGTCGCGATTATGGACCTGATCGATTCCTACAGCTACATCAAGTGGGGCTTCGCCAAGCCCCAGACCATCACCGAGTACGGCCGACTGATCCAGAACGACGTCGACAAGGCCTGGCCCGACCGCCTCCGCCGCGAAACCGCGCTGCAAGGGTCTTTCAACGGCATGCTCATGATGTATCTCGAGCACCCCGACCGCCTGCTCAAGACCGTGCCGTTTGTGCTGGGCGTCGGGTCTTGGAAATACAATCCCGATGCCGAGCGGGGCCCCGTCGACCCGACCTCAGACTTCCTGCTCTGGCGTTGGACGGGCGACAACTACGTCACCACCGGCATCGAGCTCTTCTACCGGTTCTGGAAAGGCGTCGGGGGCGAGCGGCGGGTAGCGTTTGCGGACGACCCGGACATCCGCACGCACTACTTCGCAGACGGCCTGCGTCACACGCTGATGATCCACAACATGGACAACGAGCCGCGGACCGTCAAAATCCGAGGCCTTGATGACTTGGACATCGCCAAGGTCAGCCTGCGCACGCTGGGCTCGCGCGACGGTGCGCCGCTGCTGGGCGAACAAGTCATCTTCAGCCTGCCCGAAGACGTCACGATTCATGCCACCGAGGCGGCCGCCATCATCATCGAACTGCGCGAAACCCTCTCGGCTTCACGAACCATCGAAGAAAAACGCGTTTACGCCGAGAACTACCTAGAAGAGATCGAAGCGAACCAGCCCATCGAGTTCACTTACAAAAACGTCCCGACGGGCGAGGGCAGTGCCGCACTCCGGCTGAGCATCGGAAGGGTCCCCGGCTCTTCGCTAAGGCCCAAAACGTGGGTCAACGGCACGCGGGTCCATGTGCCCGACGACTGGGCCGGCGGCTCGCAAGAAGGCCGCCCGCGCTTCTTCGGCATGATCGAAGTCCCCGTCCCCGCCGAAACGCTCGCGGAAAACACAACCGTAAAACTCGTTTTCCCCGACAGCGGAGGGAAGGTCGCCTCCGCCGTTCTGCAAACAAATCTGATCGCGGAATGATCGTCAAACCCATCGCCCCGCAAACGCTCGCTTTGTGAGTGGCCTTCGTGTTTTAGTCCTCCGAACGTGTGCGGTATTCGTACATGCGGTAGCCGATATCGCGGATGCCTTCGATCAATTCGGCGTGCGGGTGATCGGTAACCGTGACCATCCCGACGTTGAAGTTCTCTTGGTCGGGCCGTCCCGCGCTGGACTGGTCGATGTATTGGAACCAGTGAACGCCGACGATCTGGTCGTTATCCAGAGCGCTCTCGACGTACGCCTTGTAGAACTCGCCGCGCTGGGCTTGATTGGACGCCTTGGTATTCGTCGAGGCAAAACCTCCCGCATCGTTTGCGCCGAAGCCGAACTCGCCGATGATGATCGGCCGATCGATCTCGTCGGGAAGGCCGAGGTCCGCCAACGAGTACTTGTAGACGTTAAAGCTCACGACGTCGCAGTACTGTGCCGAGGCCCGGACGACGGTGTCGTTCCGCCAAGCAAACCGTACGCCGAGGTAGAGCTTGTCGGGAGCGACCGCTTTGATTTCTTCCTTGATGGTGCGGAAATAGGTCTCGCAGAGACGCTTGTAGAACCGCACCAGGTCGGGGCGCGCCCGGTCGAGGTCGGGCGGGGCGTCGGTGCGTTCGAGCAGGTCGTCCCAGGACGCATAGTCCGTTCCCCACGCCGCGTTCAACGCCTCGATGTTGCGGTGGTTAATCTTCAGGTCATCGATCAACGCCAGCTTCGCGGCCTGGTCGGCGGGGCTGGTCAACGTGGCCACGGCGAGGTCGGTCTCGCTGCCCCAGGACATCTCGTTGTCGACGTAATAACCGATGTTCCAAGGGTCGGTCTGCTCCTGCTCGTATTCAGCGATCGCGGAGCGGACAAAATCCCGGTAGCTGGGGTCGAAGACGTCGGGGAACTGCCCCCAGTAGCCGCTGGAACCCTCGATCGGGCGGGTGCCGGTCACCCACACGTGCGTCGTGTAGGCGGTCTTCTGTTGGCGGTAGATGAGCGGGTCGCCCCAGGCGGCGATGGTGTTCATGCCCCAGCTACGGACCCGTTTGTGGGCGATATCCCCGAAGGCCTCCGCCCAGCCGTCTCCGTATTTGCGTTCGAGGTTCGCGTTATGGAAGTCGAACATCCGGTAGGGCAGCTTGTCTTTATAAAACCCGTGGGGCGCCCAGCCTTCGTTAACCCGCGAGTGGTTCTCGAACATGGGATCACCCGGTTCGGGGATCCAGGCGAAGTATTCTTCCCGGAATTCGATTCCCGTCTCGCCACCGAAACGGACATCCAGACAGGTCGGCCCGGTCGAGAAAAACAGCCTGCCGTCGGGGTCGACGAGCCACCATTTGCCTGCGTGCTTGGTCACCCGGAAGTGGCCGGTGGCCTCGAGTTGAGGGCCACCCGCCCAGCCGCCGAACCGGTTGAAGTCTCCGGGGCCGGGGTTCGAGGCGAGCTCCGCGGCCTCGGCTTCGCGTTGCGCGATCAGATCGGCATCGGTTTTCGCTTTGCCGGGCCACTCGGTATGGACAAATTGGCCGTACCGGTCGATAAACGGGAAGAAGGTGGCGGTGTCGACGCGACGCATCTTGTTCTCGGCGCGGATATTTCGGATGACGATCGATCCGTCGTCTTTGGGCCGAACCGCAAAGAGCACGAGTTTGACCACGTTGGCGGGGTCGATGGCGGCTTGGCCGGGCGTTTCCCGCATGCCGACGATGGAAACCGGCGGGTCGAGCGCCCACTCGGTCGCGTACAGCCGGAGCGAGATGGTTTTCGTTTCGCCGGGATCGAACTCGTTAAGGGTGAACGTTCGGCGGTCGGGGCCGTCGTCGGCATCCGGGTTGTCGGCCCGGAGGCCGAGTTGGATACGCGTATCGCCGATGTTCTCGATATCGATGTTAATGAACTGCCAGCCGGTGAGGTCCCATTGACCTTCGGGCGCGGGCAAGGCGATACCCGGATACCCCGTCGGATCAGCCAACATATCGAGGCGCAACCCCGGGCCCGAGCCCGTATCGGGCAGCAGTTTTGCCACGGTCGGTGGAGTCGGAGCCGGCTCGAATCCGTCGCCCAGCAGAATAAGTGGCATCTTCTCGGCGTCTACCCCCAAATAAGACTCCGCCGATTGATGGGGGATTTCAGATTTATCTTGTGCGTGTACACCATGAGTGAGTACCGCGGTAAGAGACAACGTGCACGCAAGGAAACTAGATTTAGAGATATTCATAGACATGATTCGCATTCCCCAAAAGGGATAAAGAAATTACAAGAACCAATGCAAGCTGCCTCGAACACGAAAAAAATATTGTTAACAATAACCCTACTGCCGCTGCTTAGACAAACCTTTCGCCACTCAACCACAAACCGTTCAGGCCAACTATCCACCAAATACGTGTCGGGGACGCAAAAAAGCCGTTTGTCCTCGCCCAGGAAACTTTCCGTCGGCCTCTCGACCCAACACCACACCTTTACTGCAATATCCCTCCAAGGTCCAAGTTGTGGCGAATCATCCACAGCCAGTACGAGTTGACGGACGGAATATTGTAATTCAATGAATCAGTAGTTTTTTGTACGAGCCATCAGTAAAAGTTGGGTTAGTTATCTTGATCGACCGCCTTGTCGTGTATCTCCCGAGGAATAGGTGGAAGTTGACCAGGATAGTTCTTGTCCAAGTACCGTTTTACTACTACAGATTTTTCTGAATCTTTCCAACTAGTCTCGTTGGCTTTGATCAGCAAAAAATTTCGACACGGCCACGCAATCCCTATCGCCCACATCTGCCCACACCATCGGCAACGGCTCAGCATGGGTAGATTTTCAGGTTTTCCGTCTACGTGAACCCAACCCCGTAGAAACAACTTGAGTCCACCGATGATGCCGGGACGTATTTCTTCAACAGGCGCTCGTTGGTTGCATTTACATATTGCCATCTTTTTCAAGATTTTACTTGATACACCGTGCTCCCCTAATACACAAAGAAAAACCGCCGCATATAACCGCGGCGGTAGCGTGATACTTGATCTCTTGGGGCCGAGACTTAAATCAGCGACTTGAACGACTCGGCGATACCTTCAGGGCCGAGGCCCTGGTAGGGCATCTGGCGCCAGAGGCCGCCGGAGCCTTCTTTGTGGGTACCGATGTTGGTGTACTTGCCGGCGAAGCCGCGCTTGAGCAGTTCGGTGCCGAACCTGCTGCCCAGGCCGGTGGTGACGTTGAACGACTCGGCGACCATCACGGCGGGGGCGGCGGCGAGCTTGGCCATCATGGCTTCGTCGTAGACGTTGAGGCAGGTCTTGGCGATCAGGCCGACGTCGGTGCCTTGTTCTTTCAGCGTGAGCACGGCGTCGAGGGCGCGGTAGGTCGTTTCGCCGAAGGAGACGATGTAACCGGCGGTGCCTTCGCGGACAACGGTGTCTTTGCCGGCGTCGAAGGTGTAGCCGTCGCCGAAGATGAGATTGCCAGCGCCGTCGAGCAGGTCGGGCACGGCCGAGCGGGTGCTGAAGATGAAACGCAAACCTTCGTCGCCGTAGATCGACTTGAGGCACTTGGCGAACTGGTGCTGGTCGGCGGGGAAGTAGAGGCGGGTGGTGTCGTGGCCCTCGTCGGGCAGGCCGTTGGCCGCGTACATGTTGTTGAGGCCGAAGTGGCAGGTGTTGTCGGCCATGTCGTCGCAGCCAGCGTGGCTGAAGTGGGCGAGCACGTTCGACTTGTTCAGCCGGGCCATGGTGATCTCGCTGACGCACATCTCGAGGAAGGCGCTGAAGGTGGCGAACACGCCCTGCTTGCCTTTTTCGAAGCCGAAGCCGGCGGCGGCGGAGTAGTTGCCGCGTTCCATGATGCCGCCGCGGACAAAGATCTCGGGGTGCTCGGCACGGATGACGTCGAGGCCGCAGGAACCTTCGAGGTCGCAGTCGAAGACCTTGACGGTGGCGAGGCGTTCTTCTTCGGATAGCCCACCAACAATCTCGTTGAAGACCTTGCCGAACAGTGAGCGGTTTTTGCCCGCTCCGCTGGAGCCCTTAAATTCGGGGGCTTTGGGCCCCTTGGTGACGTTCTTCAGGTACTCGGCGGCGTCGGTCAGGCCGCGGGCTTCGAGGTAGTCGACGGCGTAGGAGGCTTTGATGACGTCGTGGCCGTGGGGCGAGCCTTCGAGGGGTTCGATGCCGACGGCCATCTGACGCTTGTTGATCAAGGCAACGGGGCCGGCGGTGTTGAACGCCGCGGCCATCCGGGCGTAGAGCGCGTCGAGGTCTTCGCCGTCACCAACATCGGTCTTGAGGCCGTGGCCTTCGAGGGTCTTGGTGACGTCGTAGCCCTTGAGGTAGTCGCTGGGGTGGCCGGCGATGGTGACGTCGTTGTCGTCGATGAGCAGCTTGATGTTCAGGTCTTCGGCGACACAGAGGCGGGCGGCCTCGGCGTCGTTGCCTTCCATCTGCGAGCCGTCGCTGCCGAGCATGAGCACGGTCTTGCCTGGGTTGGCCAGGGCGACGCCGTTGACCATGGGCCACATGTGGCCGAGCCGGCCGGAGCTGAACTTCACGCCGGGGGTGAAGTCGCGTTCGGGGTGGCCGGGCAGGTGGCTGAGGTATTCGCGGTAGTGGAACAGCTTGTTGGTTTCGAGGTTGCCTTCGAGCACGGCCATGAGGTACTGCGTCGCCACGCGGTGGCCGGCCTCGTCGAAGAAGATCGGCACGATCGAATCGCCGGCCGGGCCCTGCATGAAGCTGTAGGCGATCATGACCTCGGGGACGGTGTCGTAGGGTCCGCCGGTGTGGCCGCCCAGGCCCTTGGCGTCGCCGATGGCGGTGAAGAACACGATCGCGTCGCGGCAGAGCTGGATGTTGTGGGCCAGGGCTTCGCGCTGCTCGTCGGTCAGCGTGGTCACCGCTGGGTCGAGCGGCAGCTTCTTGAAGCTGCCCAGGTCGATGGGGAATGTGGCGGTTTCGGTGGGGGCGGGTTCGAGGAGGGAAGCGGTCATGGCGGTTTCCGGGGGTTCCAAACAGAAAAAGGGGCAGCGTGCGGGGCGTCGGGCCGAACGGGACAAGCCTCAAAACAGGATAAACCGGCGGTCGGGCCGGCGTGTCGTGGGGGGTCGTCGTTGACCACAAACTAACAGATCGATTTAGCGCCGGCCGCAGCCTAGGGCGATCGAGCAAGATAAGGCAAAACGAAGCCGAGCGTCAGCGGGGCGTGATCAGCGGATCACCCAGATGGCCCTAGGGATGCCCCGGCCCATCTTCGATCCGAGCCAAAATCTGCTTCAGCAAGCGTTTTTCGAGGTGCAAATCACGGCCGATAGGCTGCCAATACTGGTCCACGATGCCTCGGGCTTGCAGTTCTTCGGGCACTTCGGCGAGGTCGGCGAATACCGCCCCGCCGGCCGAGCCGTTCATCCGCCGTTGCGGGACCTGCAGCCGTTCCAGCAAGACCTCGACGCTTAATGCGTAACTCTCGGGCGAACCGCTGGGCGTAGTTTCGGTTCGATCTTTACCCCCGCCAACTTCTGTTTCGCGATCCTGCTCAGGCGTGAACGAAACGACCACGGTCCGCCGTTGGTCGCCCAAGGTCGAGGCCCAAGCCTGATCCGCGTGTGTGTTATCGGCCTTCCATGGCTCGAAGACGGTCGGCGAACCTTTGGGGTGCGAGGTCACCCGTCCGAAACGGAAATCTTTCCGGTCGATCGTGAAACCCAAGTCGCGCAGCACGGACTGGCTCTCGGCAAACGCCGAAGGATAAGCCACGCTAGAGACGAATCCGGTTCCAGCCGTGTTATTTATCGAATCCGTTGAGCAACCGAATCCTAAGGCGAGTACCAATAAACACAGGCATGACGAGATACCTCGGTAGCCGGCCATATCGTTATGTTTCTCTCTAAAATATATAAACATCTTGCTCAATACTTACCCATCTTGTCATTCGTTCACTCAAGTTTGTGGATTGCCCATAGGTGAATCTTCCATATTGTAGTAATGAAACGTGTTTCCCATATCACGTCTCAAGCATCGCACAGAAACCGGCCGATAGTTTCACCGGGGCGTCCGGAAACTCTCTGGACCTGGTTGAGCGATGTTGCTCTGCGCCGTTAAGCGTGGGCGATTCGTGCAGCCGCCCCGCGATATGGGCGTTGGCTCGGCGTGCTGTGTGACGTCGGGGGGTACCCGCCATATCGAACCCGTTGACCCGCTCGCTCCGAGCGGACGGACGGGTGGCTCAGGGAAACCTCGAGCCGTCAACTAGCGCGACACCGCCTTATGCCGGCGGAGGTCGTTCCGGAATAGGTCTATCCTGAACCTACCCGGAACGAATGCCGGCCAGGGGTCCGACGGGTCGCACGATTAGGGAATGAGTTTTCGATGAAATTGACTAAGACTTCGGCCCAGGCCGCTTTAGCCATGGGTTATCTTGCCGACCAACCGGAAGGCCGACCCACCCAAGCCCGCCAGGTCGCCGAATACCTGGGCATCCCGACCGACTCGGCCCTCAAGATCCTCCAGACGCTGGTCCGCCAACAGGTGCTCCGCAGCCAACTCGGCCGCAGCGGCGGCTACCACATGCTCATGCCCGCCGAACACATCTCCCTGCTGCAGATCATCGAGGCGATCGACGGCCCGATCGCGGCCGAGCTGCCAATCGATTCGTCAGACGAAACCTTGGCGCAACCCCTCTCGACCCTGAGGGAAGCCTGCGTCCGCTCGGCCGACCACCTCCGCGTCGAGCTGTCCCGGATCACCGTGGCCGACCTCACCGCAGAAGGACGGCCGTCGGTGACGGTCATCCCGGTGAACCCGTTCGCCGTCGCCGGCTGATCCAGCCGTCCCGATAACCAAAAAACCGCGGGCTGAGGCCGCTTTTTAAGCACCTCGGCCTAAACCCTGCGCTTACTCGCTCCGATCCCTCTTCCGGGGATGCGCTAAACCCGTATTCCCAACGGCCGCTGTCACATCCCAGAGATTCAGAACCATGAGCGAAAACGAAGCCGAAAGAACGATCGAAGAAGAAGCCACCGACCACGACGTTCTGCAACTCGTCAGCTTCGAGATCGGCGTCGAGGAATACGCGATCCCCATCCTCGCGGTCCAGGAAATCAACCGCATCATGCCCATCACGACCGTGCCGCACTCGCCGGACGCGGTCCGGGGCGTGATCAACCTGCGCGGCCGAATCATCCCGGTGATCGACATGCGTGAGCGCTTCGGACTCACAGCTTCAAGCGAAGAAGAAGACGCCCGGATCATCGTCGTCGAAGTCGGCACCACCGGCCGGGTCATCGGCTTCACCGTCGACCGCGTCCACGAAGTCCTACGCCTCGACGCCTCGATTGTCGACCCCGCCCCGACCGCCGGCAGCGCCATCAACGCCGACTTTATCCGCGGCGTTGGCAAGCTCGAGCAACGGCTGCTGATCCTCCTCGACCTCGACCGCCTCTTCACCGACGCCGACTTCATCGAAGCAAGCAAACTCGCGGCGTAACCGTCTGTCGCGCCGCCCCGACTATCTCGTTTACGCAAACCCAACTCTCCAAGACCCAGGACCCCGCATGGCGACCACGCAACGACTTGCCCTGAACACCAGCCAATTCGAGACGCTACGCAAAGTCGTCTACGACCGGGCGGGCATCTACTTCCAAGACTCCAAGAAATACGTCCTCGAGTCGCGTCTGTCGCGCCGGCTGGAGGAACTCGAATTCGACAACTACGACCAATACCTGGTTTATCTGACCAGCGGGCCGTACCAGCTCGAAGAGTTCCAGGAGATGTTCAACCGCATCACCATCAACGAGACCAGCTTCTTCCGCAACGAGCCCCAGCTCGACGTCTTCGAGTCGCGGGTCCTGCCCGAGCTCCTCGAAAAACGCAAGACCAAGAAAACCCTGCGGATCTGGTCCGCCGCGTGTTCGTCCGGCGAAGAACCCTACACCCTCGCCATGATCCTGCACCGGTCGCTCGGCATCCGCCTCGCCGACTGGAAGATCGAGATCCTCGGCACCGATATCTCGGAAAAGGTTTTAAAAATCGCCCAGGGCGGTAGGTATCCGCACTACGCAGTGAAGTCGACCAACTCGATGGTCCTCAACCGCTACTTCAAACAAGAAGGCCGCGAATACCTGCTCGACCCCGAGATCATGAGCATGGTGCACTTCGAAAAGCTCAACCTCAAAGACACCTACGCCGCCCGGCGGTTCGGCACGTTCGACGTGATCTTCTGCCGCAACGTGATGATCTACTTCGACGAGCCGATGAAAAAGAGCTGCGTCAAGATGTTCCACAAACAGCTCGCCGATGACGGCACCCTGATGATCGGCCACAGCGAATCGCTGCGCAACCTCGACGTCGCCTTCGCCCAGCTCAACATCCCCCAAGGGTTCGCCTACCAGAAAAGCGACGCCTGAATAACGCCAGACAAGACGATTGATTACGCGATCGAACACGTTCGCGACGAATGTAAAGAGAGCTCCGTATGAACGACATGGACGCCAGCCTGCTACAAGACTTCCTGACCGAATCCTCGGAGCTGATCGAACAGCTCGACCAGGACCTCGTCACCCTCGAGTCGGCCCCCGAGTCGGAGCAGGGCGATATCTGCAACAGCTGCTTCCGCGCCCTGCACACCATCAAGGGCGCCGCGGGATTCCTCGGCCTCGAGCCGGTGATCGAGTTTGCTCACGCCGCCGAAGACGCGCTCAACCGCCTGCGTAAAGGCGAAGTCGCCGTCAGCGCGAAAGTCATGGACCTGTTGCTGCAGTCCGCCGACGTCGTCCGCGGCCAGATCGAACAACTCGCCAACGGCGAAACGCCCGACACCGCCGACCCGAATCTGATCTCGGCCCTCAACGCGATCGGCAGCGACGGCGAAGACGCGCCGGCCAGCTCCGAAGAAGACCTCGCCGACGGCGACCAAGACACAAACAACAACGACGGCCTGCCCGGCATCCCGCTCGACCTCGGCCCCCAGAAGATGGACCTGATCGAGTTCATGGTCACCGACCTGCAGGACTACTCCGGCCAACTCACCGAAACGATCGAGCTGATCGAAAACGATGCGACCCGTGGCGAAGCGATCGAAACGCTCACCGAGATCGCCGACAACATGGTCAAGACGGCGGACTTCTTCGAGCTCGACGACCTGACCGCGGTCACGAAGCTGATGCTCGAGGTCGCCCCGAAGATCAACGAACTCACGCCGGACTCGGCCGCCGAGGTCGCCATCCGCCTGCGGGCCGCCAAATGGATCATCGACGAGCAGGCCGCCGCGTTGGCGAATGAACGCGTCCTGTCTTGGCCGCTCGAAACCATGATGGAGCGTCTGGCCCAAGCGGCCGACGGCAACCCCCTCGACGCCGACGTTGCCGGGAAACACGGTAAGAACGTCGAGAAGCTACTGGTCCTCGATGGCGTGATAGAGCCCGCCGCCGCCGAAGAAGCCGAGCCCCCCGCCGACGTCGCCGGCAAGATCGAGCCCGACACTTCCGCCGCCGCTGCGCCGGCACCCGCGGCCAAGAAAGCCGAGTCTTCTCAGGCCGCCCCGCCCAAGGCCGCGGCCCAGGTCGAACAGACCATCCGCGTCGAGGTCGGCCGGCTCGAATCGCTGCTCAACCTCGTCGGCCAACTCGTGCTCAACAAAAACCGCGTCGTCGCGCTCAGCCGCAACGTCAGCGAAGCCGAGATCGAACAAGAACTCAGCGAGTCCTTCATCGAGGCGGCGAGCGACCTCGACCGCCTCACCAGCGAACTGCAGGTCGGCGTGATGCGGACCCGCATGCAGCCGCTGGCCAAGCTGTTCGACCGCTACCCCCGCGTTATCCGCGACATCGCCCGCCACACCGACAAGAAGATCAACCTCGAGATCGTCGGCAAAGACACCGAGGTCGACAAATCCGTCCTCGAACTGTTGGCCGACCCCTTGGTCCACATCCTGCGCAACTCGGCAGACCACGGCGTCGAATCGCCCGCGACCCGCCTCGAAAACGGCAAGACCGAAGAAGGCACGATCAGCCTCTCCGCCGAGCACCAGGGCAGCCACGTCCGCGTCGCCATCGCCGACGACGGCAAGGGCTTATCCCGCGCTGTCATCGGCGGCAAAGCCATCGAGAAAGGACTCGTCACCCAAGACGTCCTCGATAAGATGGCCGACGAAGAGGTCTTCCGTTTTATCTTCGAAGCCGGCTTCTCCACCGCCGCCCAGGTCTCCGACCTCTCGGGCCGCGGCGTGGGCATGGACGTCGTCCGCACCAACATCAGCAAGCTCAACGGCGCGATCAACATCGCCTCGACCGAAGGCATGGGCACGACGATCGAGATCCTCATCCCGCTCACCGTCGCCATCATGCCCGCGATGATGGTCGAGTCCGACAACGACCAGTACGCCATCCCGCTGCAGAGCATCGTCGAGATCGTCCGCCCCGAAGACTCGTCGATCTCGTCGATCCAGGGCCAGCGCGTCGTCCGCCTCCGGGACACCGTCCTGCCGCTGATCGACCTCCGCGACCGCCTCGATCAGCCCGCCCTGCCCCCGGAAGAACGCTTCGCCGTCGTGGTCAAGGTCGGCGCCCAGCAGGTCGGCCTCGTGGTCGACAGCCTGATCGGCCAGCAGGAAGTGGTTATCAAACCGCTCGACGACAGCTACACCCAGGGCGGCCCCTTCTCCGGCGCGACGATCCGCGACGACGGCCGCGTCTGCCTGATCCTCGACGTCATCGAACTGATCAAAGCCCCGACCCACAACACCCCGAACCCGCAGCACGACAAAGCCGCCGCATAAACCGTTATCAGGCGAGCCTTTGCTCATGAAGCCCGGCACGAACGTGGCCGATAGAACCCGATAGTCAGCAACCGAACTCAAAACGCCCGACCAGGAGAGCCTCGTGGACAGCCAATTCATCCTTCCCTTTATCGAATCCGTGACCAACGTCTTCGAGACCATGCTTCAGCTGCAGGTCGAAGTCGGCACGCCGTCCATCAAGCCCGCGGACTCCGCCTCGCACGACGTGTCGGGCATCATCGGCATGTCCGGCGACGTCGAAGGCACCGTCGTCCTCGGCTTCCCCACCGCCAGCGCCGAACGCGCCGTCGGCGTGTTCACCGGCATGGAAATGGATTCGAAGCATGAAGACTTCGCCGACGCCATCGGCGAACTCGTCAACATGGTCTCCGGCGGCGCCAAGGCCAAGTTCACCAACCGCAAGGTCAGCATCACCTGCCCCTCGGTCATCGTCGGCCAGCACCACACCGTGACCGGCCGCAAAGACATCGTGACCATCCACATCCCGGTCGAATGCGACCTGGGCACGTTCAGCGTCGACGTCTCGATCCGCGACAGCCAGGCCGCCGAAGCCGCCGCTTGATGTAGTCATTCTTTAAAAAAATAAAGGGTGGACTCCACCCCCTCCAACCGATTTCCCCTCTAGCCCCGAACCGATTCGAAGAGGAACCCCCGATGAAAGTGCTACTGGTAGACGATTCTAAAACCATGCGGAATATCCAACGCGGTATTCTCACCCAGCTCGGCTACGAGCAGATCGAAGAAGCCGTGGACGGCGTCGACGCCCTCGAAAAAGTCGCCGCCTTCTCGCCCGAGCTGATCCTGCTCGACTGGAACATGCCCAACATGGACGGCATCACCTTCATCAAGGAGTACCGCGGCAGCGGCTCCAAGGTGCCGGTCATCATGGTCACCACCGAGGCCGAGAAGTCCCGCGTCGTCGAGGCCATCAAGGCCGGCGTCAACAACTACGTCGTCAAGCCGTTCACCCCGAACGTGCTGGGTGAACGCATCCAGGAAACGCTGAGCCGCATGGCCGCGTAAGACGCGATCGGCCCAACCGTTCGTAGCCTTTCGTGTCCCTTTTCCTCCGCGTCTCCTTGGAGCAGCGCACGATGCGCATCCTGATCACCGACGATTCGGTCTTCATGCGTTCGGCCATCGGCCGGGTGCTATCGGAGCAGCAAGACTTCGAGATCGTCGGCAAAGCCCGCAACGGCGCCGAGGCCGTCGAGCTCGCCAAGGACCTACGCCCCGACGTCATCACGATGGACATCGAGATGCCGGAGATGGACGGCCTGACCGCGCTGCGGCGGATCATGCGGGAAGCGCCGACGCAGGTACTCATGTGCTCGACCCTCACGACCGAAGGATCGATGCAGTCCCTGCAAGCGCTGCGTCTAGGCGCCGCCGACGTGATCCCCAAAGAGATCAGCCACGACCCCAAAATCAAGCAGCGTTTCCTCGACGATCTGGTCCGTCGGATCCGCGGCTTGGGTGAAAGTTCGCGGCACCGCACCGATCAACCCAGCCCGAAAATCCAACCGGCCGCCGAGGCCCCAACGTTTCACGAAGACCAGTTCGACGTGATCTGCATCGCATCGTCCACCGGCGGCCCGCCGGTCCTCGAAACCCTGCTCGCCAAACTGCCGCCGAAGCTCAAGGTGCCGGTCGTGATCGCCCAGCACATGCCGCGCGTCTTTACCGAATCGATGGCCCGTCGGCTCAACGAAGTCTGCCCCCTCGAAGTGGTCCACGCCGAGAACGGTGTCGTACTCGAGTCGGGCAAAGTCTACGTCGCCCCCGGCGGGCTCCACGCCCACCTCGAGCGTGCCTCGCTCGCCAAACGCCGCCTCCGGCTCAGCGAAGAGCCCCAAGAAGCGTTGTACAAACCGTCCGCCGACGTCCTCTTCGACAGCGCCGCCAAGGTCTGCCACCGCCGCGTGCTCGGCGTCATCCTCACCGGCATCGGCGACGACGGCGTAAAGGGTGCAAAAACCCTCAACGCTTTCGATGCTCCCATCCTCGCCCAAGACCAAGCCTCGTGTGTCGTCTACGGCATGCCGCGGGCCGTGGCCGAAGCCGGCTACGCCACCGCATCGCTCAGTCCGGCAGAAATCGCCAAGACGCTCAGCTGGCTCATCGCCCGCGCCGCGGCCTAACGCCCAACCAAATTCATTAATAGCTATTTCGCTTGTGCAGCGCGACCCGATCGAGAACGATCGCCGCGAGGGTATCCGCAATCCACACCCCAGCATCGCCGCGGCCATAGGGGTGACGAAACTTTCGGCGATCGAGTTGTAGCGCCCGGTTGATCGCCCCCACGGTCGGCCGCTTGCCGTAGGGACACGACACGACAGAGTTCGGGCATTCGCGCCCCGCCTGCCGAGCACCGATATTCACCGCCGGGGTTTTGCAGACCGCCGCTTCGATCAGGCCCGCCGAGGAGTTGCCGACAATAAGACGAGCCGCCTTGAGCCGAGCAATGAACTCTTCACGCGGCAAGTGGTCAACCATGTTGGCCTCGGCGTCTCGGATCGCTTCGACAATGCCGTCGCGACCGGGGTCGTGATTCGGGGTAAACACGAGACGAGTAAACCGCGAGGTCGCCAGCAGCGTGTCGCGCATCCGCCGGCGTTCGGTTTCGTCGTCTTCGCCGACCGGGTGCTGCATCACGATCACGTCTACATTTGACGTTTGCGAGGGGGCGATATCACGCAGGCCGTCCACCGCGGGGGAGCCATGGTTGTAAACGAGCTCCGGGTCTTCGCCCATGCGGACGATCCGCTTGCGGCTCTGGGCCGTGGCAGGGAAGTGCAGGTGGGCGAGCTTGGTGATCGCGTGCCGCATCGCCTCGTCGGCGACGCCCTCGGCCCGGTCGCCGCCGTGGACGTGGGCCACGCGGATACCCGCGATCGACGCGGCGCTGGCTGCCGCGAACGCTTCGATCCGGTCACCCAACACGAGCACCACATCGGGTTTGAGCTGGGCGAACGCTTCGGCGAATACGCTGACGCCCCGCCCCGCCGCCACGGCGTCGTGGTGCCGACCCACCCGACTCGGCTTCTGCATCCGCACCTTCGCCGCGATGGGGAAAGCGATGTCGCTCTGTGTACCGGTAACGAGGTGCATGCCCGCGGCGACGCACCGCAGCGTCAGTTTAGGGTGCCGGTCGATCGCCTGCATCACCGGAAAGAGCAGGCCGTACTCGGCCCGCGTCCCGGTGACGACGGCGATGGTTTTGGTCGAAGCGTTGGCCATAGGCCGACGAGTTTACCCCGCGGCCCGGTCGCGTTGCTCGGCCTTGATCTTGAGGGTCGCCTCGGCGACGAGCAGGTCCTTGGCCTCGTCGATATCGACAACCTCGCCCGGCTCGGTCACCACGACCCGCCGATCCTCGCCCAGGAAGGCATGAGGGTCTTCGGGGTCGAGTTGGAACAGGCTCTCGCGGGTCAGCGCGATCACGCCGCCGTCGAGCTGATACAGCGGCGGCAGGTCTTGCCGGCGGTAGACCGTGTTGTCTTCGTAGGGCTGGAGCACGTCTCCGTCTTCGCCGGCGAGGGTCTTCATCCAGTACGGGTGGTTCTTGCCGACGGGGCAGACGGACTGGACCGAGTCGCAGCCGGTCTCGACGAGCTTGTCGAGGGCGCGGCGGGTCAGGTCCTCGGGGCGGACGGGCACGTTGCCGTAGAGGACAACGATGTGCTCGTGGTTGCCGATGATCGAGGTCACGGCGTGTCGCGCAGCGGCGTCGACGGTCGCGGTGTCGTGGGCGAACTCGTAGGGCCGGGTGATGACCTCGACGCCGAGGTGCTTGCCGATCTGCGACATCTCGTTGCTGTCGGTCGACAGGATGATGCGGTCGAGCCCGGCGGTCTCGAGCGCGTGCTCGATCGTCCAGGCGAGGCAGGGCTTGCCGGCAACGGGGAGCTGATTCTTGTGCGGCAGGCCTTTGCTGCCGGCACGGGCGAGGATCACGGCGAGGGCGTTCATAAAGCGTTTCTTCGGTCGCTACGCCTCGGCGCGGCGGGGAAATTCAAAAAGCAGGGATTCTCCTGACCCCTTTACTAAGCACATATCGGCGACTTCGCAACCCCGGATGAAATCTCTTGCCGCCGAAGCGACCACCAGTCGTAGCACCGGCGGCAGACCGGCGAGTCGTCCGACGACCCCGGAATCTCCAGGTCCGCGACCCGACGCCACAGGTCCCGCAGCGAGTTATCAGCCGCATTCCCTAACGAAGCCCGGCCCAGCGCATCCTGCCCGCACAGCGTCACCGTGCCGTCCGACAACACGGTCAGCCGACGCTTGACCTGGTGCGGGCTCGGCGGCTTCCACGGCGGGTCCATCGGCACCGGGCTCAGATCAGGAACCAAGGCGAAGCTGCCCTTGCCCAGCGTCATCGGCCGTTCGATCACCGCGTGGCCGACGACCTGCATCCACCGCTCGAAGAACATCTCCATGTCCTTGAGCGTGTCGGCCGTCTTCACCAAACGCGGGATGATCCAAGGCAGCCCCGCCCCCACCCCCGGAAGCAGCCCCGGAAGTTGGTTCTGCGATTCCGTGACCGTGCGACGCCGATCAAATAGCCACTGGAGATTGGCCATGACTTCGGGCAGGCGGTCCTCGCCCATCACCTTGGCGTAGGTCGCAGCGGTGTCGGCGTTCAGCCGGACGCTGACGATGTCGATCGGCAGCTCGGTCAGCGGGGCGAGTTCTTCACGAGGCGAAAGCAGATCGGTTTCGATATGCAGCCCGAACACGCCGGCGTTCGCCGCGGCTTTAACCAACTCGGGCCAACGCGGGTGCAGCAGCGCGTCACCCAGCCCGCCGAGGGTCACGGCCTTCCCGCCGCACTGGGCGATCACCCCGCAAGCCAAATCGAAGTCCATCTCGCTACGCGGCAGATCGACGTAGTGCTGCGGCGTGATCGGACCGTTGACTAGGCGTATCGGCGTAAGCTCGATCGTGATCTGCTCGGGTAACTCGTCCGTAATGTGTCCAGGGTGCTCGATCTCCCAACCGCGGCAGGCGTCGGTAATCACAGCAGCATCCGCCCCCAGAAAATCTTCATCGAGAGTTTCTGCGATCCGTTCGAGGCGTTGGATGCTTCCGGGGGTATCGAAAATGAATCGCCGGGCGGTGTCGCGGACGTCAGCAGCGATCGGCAGGTTGCACTCCCGGCTAATGGGGTCGATCGCCGGGCGTTTGGGGTTGTAGGCCAAGACCCCGCCGAAGGTCGCCTGCTTGTCCGCCAGGTCGTGCAGCACCGCCCGGCTGGTCACCAGCGGGCTCAGCCCGGGCGGGGCTTGGGTAAAAGTAACCTTCATCGCCTCAGGCGCATCGAGGTGGATATCGAGCAACCCGTCGGCGTAGCCGGGGTCGAACCCGCACCAATCGCCGCCAACGAGCACAGCGGCCTCGGCCTTGAACTGATCCATCGCCAGCGCCAACGGCCGAGCGGGCAACAACTCGTCCCACGCGGTCGCCCCGGCCAGCCCGCCCCGCCAACCCGACAAAGCCCACTTGCGGGCGCTACGCAGCCGCGGCGTGAGGTTGTCGCCGGCGACGTCGCCGTGGGCGAAGGTCTCGATCGGCGTCGGGATATACGACGTGTCGATCCCGGCGAGCGGGTCCTGCCCCGGCGGATGAACGACCACGATACGACCGACCCGAGCGATTCGCCCCGCCCGCTGTAGCGTGTGCCACAACGCCGGCCGCCCGGCGAGCGGCGTGTCCAGCCGACGCGCATGGCCCAGCCGCCCCGCCGAGGCGTCGGCCACGATCAACGCAATCACCGATGGAGATTTAGTCATAGAAAAGCTCACGCCGCGGGGGCCGGCGATTGACGCTTGCCGGTTTTAAGGTCCGGCGAAGTGATTTTGATTTCGGGGTTTGGGCCCGCCGTGTCGTCACGTTGCGTGACCCGTTCGTGGGCCTCGCGGAAGATCGCCAACGCCTCGTCGCAGGCCTGGACGATCCAGTCGATGTTGTCGCGGTCGCGGACCAACTGGGCGGAGAGCCTCTCCAGTCGACTCTGCCCACCTTGCTCCTGGGCGATCGACCGATCGGTGCGGTTTCGGCGGAAGGCCCCGATCGTGTTGAGCTGGTTGACCAACGCGAAGGGCTCCTTGAGGTCACCCTCAACTCGCTTCCGATTGCGTTCGAGCTTGGTGAATAGCTGATCGAGTTTCTTCTGGTCGCGGCGGCTGATAGCACCCTGCATCTTGCGGATGATCTCCAGGCTGTCGCGGGACATCCGCTGTAGGTCCATCGTCTGCTCGAGCCGCCGGCGGAGCAACGCGTCGAGCTTCGACAACCGCTCGGCATCCAGCCCGCCCGAAGGGATCGGCAGCTCGGGCACCGGGCGGGTCGCGTGCTCGGCCAACGCCTCGGCAAAAGTCAGGCGGGTGGTGTGGGCCTTGGGCATCCCGCCCTCGGTCGCGTCAATGACGGTTTGATGCTCGGCCTCGGCGAAGTCGCGTTCGAACTGCTTGAGGTAGGTGAGCATCTGCTCATCCGAGAAGATCGGTCGGCCGTGGACATCATCGAACCGGCGGAGGTGCCCACGCATCCGGACGATCCGCTGCCACTCCATCATCTCGATGGTGTTGAACGGGTTCAGCTCGCAGTCCCAAACCTGGTGGACCGCCGTCCCTGGGGCGTAGTAGAGCCCGTCGGAAAAGCCCAGGTCCTGGCCGATGAATAGGATCGGGTCGCAGCCCAGGTGCTGGGCGAGGTAGAACGACAGGTGGGCGACGGTCGCGCCGCCGCGGATGGGCACGATCTCCCGGCCGAGCCCACCTTTCCGGGGGTCGCCCAGCAGGTTGTCGTTGAAGGGGTCCCGGCAGACGCGGACCGGGCCGGGGAAGGCGTTCAGGATCGCGGGGTTGGCCTTGGGCTCCGCCACCAGCGTCACGTCCGGCAGGTCGGGCAGGCCTTCGTAGAAACGGGCGCAGATCGGCGAGTAGTCGAGCGCGGTAACGAAATCCGGCCGAACGCCACGGTCCAAGAGCGGCTTCAACGCCGTCTGCACCGCGATCACCACCACGTTCTTCCGCACCGCGGGGTCCTGCAGCAGGTGCACGTTCTTCACTAAGCTCGGCCCGGCCCCCACGCACACCGCGGGGTAGCCCTTCGCCGCGTTATGTAATTCATTAGTCGTCGCCCCCGCGGCGTAGGGCGCGAGGTTGTTGGCGAGGTTGCGGCAGGTCCGCGAGGCGTTCACCAGCGCGGTGGCGATGTTCGTTCGGCAGTAGGCGACGATGTCCGTGACCGCCTGGCCGAAGGCCTGGACCGCTTCGGGGTGAAGCTTGCGGGTCAGCGGCAGGGTGACCAGCTGGGTGCCGTGGGTGAAGAGCTGGGCGTGGACTTCGGTCCGCGACAACATGGCAGCGCGGTCGATGTCGTCGCCCTGTCCGGACCCCCCGGAAAAGAGCATCACCTGCGGCCGGGCGAGCAGCTTGGACAGGTCCCGCCGTTCGAGTATTGCCCGCAGCAGCGCGAGATCGGGTTCGTAGATCAGCACCAGCGCGTTGTCGCCGAGCAGCTTGGTCGCGGCCTCGGCGTGGTACCCCAACCCGATCCCCAGCAAGACGACGCACGCGGTCTTGCCCGGGTCGATGTCGCTCAGCAGTTTGTCCGCCTCCGCGGCGGGGTCGTACTTGCTGCACAGCGGCGTCGGCCGACCCCCCGGAACCCCCTGCTCGGCCGGGGCCAACATCGCGATCGCCTGACCGTTGCGGGCGGTGTCCCAGGTCAGCGACGTCGGCATGGCCTGTTCCAGCAGTTCGGCTAGGGCCGGGTCGTCCGCACGGATCGCGTCGAGGTTGGCGCGCAGGATGTCGGGCGTCGGTTCGGCCATAGGCGATGAAATTATCGGAAGTTTGCTCAAGCCGGCTTGATTCGTCGGCCATACCCTTCGCTCCCGACGGGTAACGCGGCGCGACCCCAGGGCGTAAACCCGGCGTAGAACGGTTAGGATCAGACGCATGACGAATCTGCTGTTGGCTGAAGGCTCGGGGCTGGGGGAGCTGCTGCTGGAGAACCCCTGGCCGCTGGTCGTCGCGTTGCTCGCGGTGTCGGCGGTGCTGCGAACCGTCGGTAAGCGGCATGACCAGCCGCACGCGGTCAAGGTGTCGTGGTTAGCGTTAGCCATGTCGATCGGGGTCTACGTCACCGCCACCCTGGTGAACACAGATCGCGAAGTGATCCTCGAAAGAACCGAAGCGTTCGTCGCGGCGACGTCCCCGGCCGACGAAGCGGCGCTGACCGCGTTGATCGCCGACCGGGCGGTGCTGATGGGCCCGGGCGGCGACGTCTGGGATAACCTCACCGGCACCTTCGTCGCCACGGAGGTCGAACAACACGACGTGCAGGAAAACGCGATCCGCAACATCGACGCTTCGGTCAACCGGCCGGGCTACGGCGTCAGCACGATGGACGTCAGCAGCCGTGTCGGCGGCTTCCCCATGCGGACCCAGTGGGAAGTCGAGTGGCAAAAGAGCCCGCAGGGCGAATGGCGGATCACCGGCCTGAGGTGGCTAAGCTTTAACCAGCAAGACCCCAGCCCCAACCTTTACCGTTAGACATGACCCCGAACCACGTCACCCGTATGAGCCGACTCGCCCGCAGATTTCTTGTACTGATCTGCTTCTTTACCGCCTCCGCCGCTCTGGCCCAAACGTCCGACGACGAGTCCGCCAACGCGGCAAACGTCATCCCCGCGACGATCGACCTGGGCCCGCGCTGGGAAGAGGGCCAAACCGCCCGCTACGAGTTCTGGAACCGCATGCAGCAGACCGCCGAGGCCCGGCTCGGCGACCGAACGCAGAACAGCAGCAACCTCATCGAAGTCGAAGGCGAGATCACCTGGACCGTCGACCGCGTCAAGCCCGACGGCTCGGCCCTCGGCACGATGACGCTCGACTGGATGACCTACGCCAGCACCCCCAACGAAGGCCCGAGCCTCGCGGTCGACTCCCGCCGTTCGCCGCAAACCGAAGAGACCAAGCCGATGCACGAATTGCTGTCGGCGATGGCGGGCGTCGAGTTGACCATCGAGGTTGCCGCCGACGGCCACGTCACCCGGGTCAAGGGCTTGGAGAAGATGAAGGCCAAGACCTCGCAGCCCGACTTCATCCCCTCCGAGCTCGACTTCGAAGAAACCGCGACCGAGCTCGCCTCGATCGCCTTCGCGCCGCCGCCCTTTTCGTCGGAAGCCGCGGCCGGCCAGAAGTGGAATGCTGATTACCGCTGGGAGCACGAACTGGGCAAGGTCGATCAGCGTTGGGCCTATGAAGTGAAAAGCGTCGAAGACATCGCCGGCGTGCCGGTGGCCATCGTCACCGGTAAAGGCGAATTCAAACTCGACCCCGAAGAACCGGAGGACGCCCCGCCCGGCTCGCCGCCAATCGACGTCCGAATGCTCGAAGGCGTGGCCGAATCCGAAGTGCTGTTCGATCTCGCCCGCCACGAAGCCGTCGGCCGACACTCGACGTCCCGGGAAAAAATCGAGGTCGCCGTCACCTTCCCCGACGGCCGACGCTTCGTCCGCACCCAGACCGAAGAAATGACCGGCCAGATGCTCCGGCTAGCGGAAGATTGAGCCGAGGCTTTCCTCGGTCAAAAAAGCGATGTAAAATATTTAATCTAAGGCTTTTTTAGCCTTACGCTTTCACTTTTTACGTCGTTTTGTTTCTTTAACCAACGGACAAATCAATGCGAGTTACCACGCTGATTGTTTTTGTTTTCGCCTGTCTGCTCAACCCCGTCGCGGAGGCGAAAACGGACGCCGAAGATCGGCCCAACGTCGTCTTCATCCTGATCGACGACCTCAGCCACTTCACGATGACGCCCTACGGCGCCACCGCCATCACCTCGCTGCAGGGCCACTTCAAAGACGTCCCCCTGGCGATGCCCAACATCGACAAGCTCGCGCAGACCGGCTTGATGTGCGAACAGGCCTACGTCTACCCGATCTGCGAGCCGACGCGGGTGGCCATCCTCTCGGGCATGCACAACGGCCGAAACTTCATCGCCCCCAAGGCGATCCACGAATCGCAGATCACCATCAGCGACGTGTTCAAGCGGGCCGGCTACGCCACCGGGATGTTCGGCAAGTGGAAGCAGACCCGCGGCACGAAAGACGTCTCGGCGGCGGACTACATCCACCGCTTCGGCTGGGACGACTACCTCTGTTTCGACGTCGCCAACAACGCCCCGGGCTGGAGCCGGTTCCTCGACCCGACGCTCTACAAAAACGGCGAGCTCCTGCACTTCACCCGCAACGACAAAGACCCCGTCACCGGCCGACGCGTCTACGGGCCGGACGTGTGCAACCGCGCCGCCCTCGACTTCATCGACCGCAACAAGGACAACCCGTTCTTCCTCTACTACCCAATGATCCTCGTCCACGACGAGCACACCCCCACGCCCGACACCCGCCCCAAGTCGGTCTACGACAACTTCGACATCAAGGGCGACTTCCCCCACGGCGCGATGAAGGGCGACGCCCGCCAGTACTTCCCCGACATGCTGGCGTACATGGACAAACTCATCGGCAAGGTCGTCGACAAGCTCGACGAGCACGGCCTCCGCGAAAACACCCTGATCGTCCTCATGGGCGACAACGGCACCAAGGCCGTCTTCTCCGCCACCCAGCCCGACGGCAGCCAAATCGCCGGCGGCAAGGGCCACAGCCGATTCATCGGCGAGCAGGTCGGCCTGCTCTTCAACCAGCCCGGCACGGTCCCCGCCGGCAAGCCCGGCGAGACGCGCACCTTCGCCGGCCTCGTCGACGCGGTCGACCTCTACCCGACCTTCCTCGAAGCGGCCGGCCTCGACGTGCCCAACCCCGACCGGATCGACGGCATCAGCGTCTGGCCCCAGGTCACCGGACGCGACAACCACGCCGAACGCCAGGCCATCTACAAGTGGTACAACGCCAACCGCCTGATCGACGACGACGAGCTCCGCCTCGAATTCGCCCAGACCGCCGACTTCAAACGCTACGCCCCGCACAAGGGCTTCCCCCGCGGCCGGTTCTTCGACCTCCGCCAAGACCCCTACGAACGCGTCGGCGAAAAGGGCTGGAAGTGGAAATGGCTCGACTGGTACTACCACGGCCTCGACCTCGACCAACTCACCGCCGAGCAACAAGCCGCCTACGACATGCTCGGCGAAGTCCTCGAAGAAAACACCTACCGCCGGGTCAGAGCGCTCCGCATCCAAGCCCCGAGCAAAAAACTCACGATGGGTTCGACGCTGCCGCTGACGTGTGAAGTTGTCCCCGCGAACGCAACGCGTAACAACGTCATCTGGGAGTCGAGCGAACCCGAGACCGCCAGCATCGACAAGTTCGGCGTCGTCACCGGACACCGGCCCGGCCGCGTCCGCATCAGCGTCTATTCCTGGGACGACGCCAAACCCGTCGCCAACCTCGCCGAGGTCGAATACCGCCGCAACGGCGTCCGCGACCATGTAAACCTCGAGGTCACCCGCGAGGGCTTAGCCGCGGCAACGCGCAAATAAACGGAATCCAAATCCTGCCCCACGCAAGCGTCGTTTTCGTGCGCACAGAATCTCGGCAAAAGCTAAAAATCTTCGGCTTTTTGAAAAAAATTTATCGCTATTTCCCCGCTCGGCTTATGAGCTCGAAGACCGCAAAACTACCTTCCGACAGCGCACAAAAATGACGCCTCGGCCCCTTATGGAGGCAGAGTTTATTCGGCCCCCCGCGGCACCGAGGCGGTGACAGGCAAGGACCGTTTCGGACGACACGCGGGGATCGCCGGGCTCGCGTTTTTTCAAGCGTGGGGGTTTCGGCGTTCGTCGGTGAGTCACCTTGCCGACAAGAAACACGATGGACCGTGGCGTAATCGCGCGGCCGCCCCCAGCACGCGGGTCGAGGACGACGGTTTGAAGTTTCGGAAGGCGTGCGGGCCGATGCGCACGTCGACCGAGGGCCGAGCGTTCGCTCTTTGAAAAGTTGACCGTTGCGTTTGATCGTTAGCCGTGTGGCGACGCCTCACGGCTCTGGTACCAAGCCCAGAGTTTTTCGAGGCCTTCGCGGATGTTGGTCTGCGGGGCGTAGCCGAGCAGCCGGCGGGCTTTGTCGATGTTGGCGTAGGTCTGCTTCGGCTCGCTGGCCGGGGCGGGCGGGGTTTCGAGGATCGCCTTCTTACCGATCAGCTCTTCGAGCATACGAACGAAGTCGGCCATGAGCACCGGCTCGCCGCGTCCTAGGTTGACGATCTCGTAGCCCAGCGGTTTACGCAGGGCCAGCTCGACGCCCGTGACGGTGTCGTCGACGTAGGTCCAGTCGCGTTTCATCTGGCCGGCGTCGAACAGCGTGATCGGCTCGCCGCGGGCGATACGGTCGGTGACCATGAACGGCATCATGTCGGGGCGGGCGCGCGGGCCGTAGACGCTGAAGAAGCGGGCGGCGGTGAAGTTGAGGCCGTGCAGGTTGTGGTAGGTGTAGCCGAATAGTTCGACCGCTTTTTTCGAGGCGGGGTAGGCCGAGAGCGGCAGGTTGCAGGGGTCGTCTTCGACGAAGGGGACTCGTGGCGTCTTGCCGTAGATCGAGCTGGTCGAGGCGAAGACGAAGTTGTCGCAGCCGTAGTCCTTGGCGGCCTCGAGGAGGTTGAGGCTGCCGGTGATGTTAACCTGGTTGTAGAGCGGGAACCGGCCGATGGAGTAGCGGACGTTGGCCATCGCCGCGAGGTGGGCGACGGCGTCGGGTTTATGGTTGCGGAACAGCCGGAGGACGGCGGCCTCGTTGCGGATGTCGTCCTCGGCGAAGACACAGTTTTCGTGTTCCCGGAAGCCGGCGACGTTGGCGTGTTTCTGGGCGACGTCGTAGTAGTCGTTGAAGCTGTCGAGGGCGACGACGCGGTCGCCGGCGGCGAGCAGACGCTCGCAGAGGTGTGACCCGATAAGGCCCGCGGCGCCGGTGACGAGGAAGACAGCCATGCTAGATTTGACGGGGCATTACTTCGCCGGGTTGGTCCGCGGGTTATCTTTGCGGAGGCCTTCGCGGTAGCGGCCGTAGACGCCTTCGCCGGAGCGGCGGACATGGGCGACGAGGGCGAGGACGCAGGCGTCGTGCGGGTAGGCGTCTTCGAGGTCTTCGAGGGCCGATGCGGTGTTGCCGGCCTTGCCGGTGGCGGTGCGGCGGTAGAGGCGTTTCCAGGCGTCTTTGAGGTTGGCGACCGATTCAGCGGTGAAGCCGCGTCGGCCCAGGCCGGTGGAGTTCACGCCGCGGATCACGGCGGGGTTGCCCTCGGCGATCATGAAAGGCGGGCAGTCGTTGACGGCCCGGGTCATGCCGCCGACGAAGGCGTGCTGGCCGATGGTGACGAAGTGGTGGATCGCGGTGGCCCCGCCGATGACGACGTGGTCTTCGACGCAGATGTGGCCGGCGAACTGGACGGCGTTGGCGATGACGATGTGGCTGCCGAGGATGCAGTCGTGGCCGAGGTGGGCGTAGGCCATGATGAGGTTGTGGTTGCCGACGGTGGTGATGCCGTGGTCGTTGGCGGTGCCCTTGTGGATGGTGACGGACTCGCGGATCTCGTTGTGATCGCCGATCACCAACTGGGAGTCTTCGCCCTGGAACTTGAGGTCCTGGGGGTCGCCGCCGAGCACGGCATTGGGCCAGACGGTGTTGTTTTCGCCGAGGGTGGTGCGGCCGGTGATGGTGACGTGGGAGATCAGGCGGCAGCCGGGGCCGAGCGTGGCCTTGGGGCCGACGTTGCAGAACGGCCCGACGCGGACGCCGTCGGCGAGCTTGGCCTGGGGATCAACAACGGCAAGGGGGTGGATTTCGGGCATAGATTCGTTTCGATTGTTGATTAAGGAGCCCCGGGTCGTCAAGAACTATGTTCACGCCGTGGTCCGGGTGACTTAGCAAACATCCTCAATCAAAAATCTCCTTATTCCGCCTCGTCGTCCACCATCATGAACTTCACCTGAGCCTCGGCGGCGAGTTCTTCGGCCACGTAGGCCCGGCAGTGCATGTGGGCGATTCGGCTGCGGATCTTCACCGCCTCGGCGATGAGCATGAGTTGGTCGCCGGGGGTTACCGGCTTGCGTAGCTTGACACGATCCAGACTCAGCAGGACCGGCAACTTGCCGACCTGCTCCAACGACTGGCCGATGAGCACGCCCGACAGCTGGGCCATCGCTTCCACGACCAATACTCCAGGCATTATCGGGGTATTGGGGTAATGGCCCTGAAAAAAAGGCTCGTTAATCGTTACGTTTTTTACACCTACAGCCCGCTGGTCGCCCACGATCTCGACCACCCGGTCCACGAGAAGCATCGGGTAGCGGTGCGGCATCATGCGGAACAGCCGCCGAACATCGAGCACGGAGTTGTGGTGGGCCAGGTCCTTGAGCCGGGCGGCCTCGTGCTGCTTGATGAGCTCGCGGACGAGCTTATGGTTCATAGGATGGCCGGACTTGTAGGCCACGATCCGCCCCTGGATCGGGGCGCCCAGCAGATACAGGTCGCCGATGAGGTCGAGCATCTTGTGGCGCACGGGCTCGTCGTCGAAGCGGAAGGCGTTGGTGCCCAGCGGGCCCTCGTCGCCGATGACCAGCGCGGTGTCGACGGTCAGGTGCGGGAAGAGGCCGGCCTTTTGCGCGGCCATCGCCTCGGCCTCGAGGCTGAACGTTCGGCTGGGGGCGATCTCTTTGGCGTAGTCGGCTTCGGGGTCGTCGAGGTCGAACGTCTTGAGCTGTCGGCCGATGACGCTGGACACGCCGGTGTAGTCGAGCTCGTAGACGACCTGCATCCCCGGGTCGGGGCTAGGCAAAGCGGCAACCATCGCGTCATCCTCGCGGATGACGACCGGGGTCTTGACGACGAGTCGGCGGCGGGGCGTGTTCTGCTTCTCGATGCCGGCCTCGGCGAGGGCTTCGTAGAACGGCAGGGATGAGCCGTCCATCGCCGGCACTTCGGGGCCGTCGAGCTCGATGACGAGGTTGTCGATCGCGTGGGCGGCGACAGCGGAGAGGCAGTGTTCGACCGTGTCGACCGAGGCCTCGCCGATCTTCAGGGCCGTCCGGCGGATGCGTTTGGTGACGTGCTCGACCGAGACGGGCAACTCGGCGTTGTTCAAGTCGACGCGGCGGAAGACGATGCCGTGGTTCGCCGGCGCGGGGAGGAAGGTGAGGTTTACCGGCACGCCGTTGAACAGGCCGCGCCCGCTCAAAGACTTGGAGGTCGAGATGGTGTGCTGGTGTGAATCCATACGCGACACAGTCGAGGCAAAAACCAAAATTTACGCCGGGCGGGCGTAATCCGTAGCGGCATAGTCTAACCCGGGGTCACCGATCGCTCATCTCGACGCGGTCGACCCGCTTCTTCAGCGTCTTGAAGTCTTTGAGGAGCTGAGGCAGTTTTTTCACGGCCATCAATTCGCGGAGGCCGTCTTTCACCGGGCTGGCGTTGTAGCCCATGTATTCCGCGCCGTCGGGGATGTCGCCGCCGACGACCGAAGCGCCGGCGATCTTTGCGCCCCGGCCGATCTTGACGTGGTCGCGGAACTGCACGCCCCCGCCGATGAGGGCGCCGTCTCCGACGGTCACGGAGCCGGCCATGCCGACGCAGCCGGACATCACGACCATCTGGCCGATCTTGCAGTTGTGGCCGATCTGCGACTTGTTGTCGAGCTTGCTGCCCGAGCCGATGGTGGTCGCGTCGAACTTGCCGCGGTCGATCGTGACGCAGGCCCCGAGCTCGACCTCGTCGCCGATCTCGACGTTACCCAAGTGTGGAACCTTTACGATGCGCGGGCGGTCGCCGGTCATATCGGGGCGGTAGCCGAAGCCGTCGGCCCCGATGACGCAGCCCGGCTCGAACACGCAGCGGTCGCCGACGACGCACCGCTCGCGGATCACGACGTTGGGCCAGATCACGCAGCCCTCCCCGACACTCACGTCATCGAGCAGCGTGACGTGAGGATGCAACACCGTGTTAGCACCGACGCGTACCCTCGGCCCGATGACGCAATACGCCCCGACGGCAACGCCCTCCCCGAGCTCGACGGTCGGATCAACAACCGCGGTCGCGTGCACGCCGGGCTCCGGGCCCACGGGCTCGGGGGCGAGGGCGTCGAGCACCCGAGCCATGGCCAGGTCGGCGTTTTCAACAAATACCAACGCCCGCCCGTCTCCGGGTTCGAGCTTGATACCCTCGGTCACAATCGCCACGGAGGCACTGCTGTCGGCCCAGCGGGCGGCGTAGCTCGCCTCGCCGACAAACGTCAGGTCGCCGGCTTTAGCGGTGCTGATCTCGGCCAGGCCGGTGATCGCCAAATCGGGCTCGCCGACAAGTTTGCCTTCGAGCAGTTCGGCGACCGTCTGGGGGGTGTAGTCCGTCACGCGATTCAGCGCTGGGCGTATTCGGCGTTCAACCGCTGCATCACCGCGTCGGTGATATCGACCGCATCACTGGCGTACAGCACCTCGCGGGTCTGAGCGATCGTCGAGAGCTGCTGCAGGTTCATCCGAGTGACGTCCGGCAGGCCGCCGCCCTTGAGCACGATGTCGTAGCCGGCTTCTTGGGCGATCGCCTTCGCGGCCTCGTTGGCGGCGAGGTAGATCTCGGCGACTTGGCTCGTCTGTTCGCGTTGGTTGTTCTGCTCCTGCATCTGGACCCAGACCTGGAGCTCGAGGGTCTTCTGCTGCAGCTTATCACGCTGTTGGTTCCAGCCATCGGAATTCGGCACAAGCGGGTCGAGGCCGACTTGCAGCGAAGCAATCTCTTGCTGGCGCTGTTCGCCTTCGGCCTGAATCGCGGCCGCCTTGGCCTGATTGGCGGCGCGGTTGGCCACCTGCTGGTCGGATTGGTTGATGACCAGTTGCATGTTCACCACCGCGACTTTGGTCGGCGCGGCCGGGCTGCCCGCTTGGCCGCCGGCGGTCACGTAAAGACCTAGCGTCAACGCCCCGATCAGGGCCACAATCACAACAGGACTCTTCATTTTCGCAGCTCCTTGGCTGTTTGTTCTAGGAATTATCGAATGTGAAAGTTTAGCACAGCCCATTACGCGCCACAAAGAACACGAGGCGCGGCCATATGCTCATTCTGCAGACAACGCTCGACGCATAATCTTCCCCGTGGGGTTCCGCGGAAGCTTGTCCAAGAGGCGGATTTCCTTGGGGACCTTGAAATTCGCGATGTTGTCCCGGCAGTAGGTCTTGAGCGCGGCTTCGTCGAACTCGCTGCCCTCTTCCAGCTCAACGAAAGCAATCGCGACTTCTCCCCGGCTGCCGTCCTGCTTGCCGATCACCGCCGAGGCGTGGACGGTTTCGTGCTGATTGAGGACTTCCTCGATCTCGCGGGGGAAGACGTTTTCGCCCCCGATGATGAGCATCTCTTTCTTGCGGCCGGTGATGTAGAGAAACCCGTCGTCGTCGATCTTGCCGATGTCGCCGGTGCGGAAGCAGCGGGTCTTGCCGCCGCGTTTGGCCTTTTGGCCGGACGAGCCGATCGACGGGTCGTCCGGCACGTCGATTTCGATCATCACTTGATCGGTCAGCTCATCGAGTTGGTAGTAGCCCTTCATCACGCTGGGGGCGGAGATCAGGATCTCGCCCTCCTCGTTTCGGCCGAGGGGCTTGTCTTGATCATCGACAATGAAGTTCTGGACGCTGGGCAGCGGTCGGCCGACCGAGTGCAGCCGGGTCTGCTTGGGGGTCGACCAATTCGTCACCGGCGAGGTCTCGGTTAGGCCGTAGCCCTCGTTGATCTCAACGCCGAGCTTTTCCTTAAACCCGTCATAGACGGATTGGGGGAGCGGTTCGCCGCCGCAGATGACGTAACGAAAACTCTTCCAATCGTCGGCGGTGGTTTTCTTAACCGCCAGCAGCGCCCCAAGCATCGACGGCACGCCGATGAACAGCTGGGGCCGATGCTTTTTCATCAGGTCGATGAGTTTGCGGGGATTGAACCGTGCGGTGTAGATCACCCGACCGCCGCCGTAGAGAGGCAGCAGCGTAAGCACGGTCAAGCCGAAGGTGTGGAACTGCGGGAGTACGCCGAGGAACGTATCGCACTTGGTGAGCCCGGCGTGCTCCATCGAGTCGTCGATGTTCGTGCGGATGTTGCATTCGCTGAGCATCACGCCCTTAGGCTTGCCGGACGTGCCCGAGGTGTAGAGCAGCACGGCAAGGTCGTCGTCGTCCAGCTTCGGCGGGACACGCAGCGGCGGCAGGCCCTTGAACGAGACGTCCTCCAGCTTCATCAGGCCGACCCCGCCGGGCAGCTTGTCGACGTCGATGCCCATCTCGGCGATCGCGTCGACCATCTTCTGGGCCGTGATGATGGTGTCGATCCCGCTGTCGGCCACGACGTGGGCGAGCTCTTCTTGCGACAGCAAGTAGTTGAGCGGCACCGGGGTTTTCTTAGCCAGCCAGGCACCGAGGAACGCGACCGTGAACGCCCCGCTGGTAGGCAGCATGATGCCGACCTTGTCGCGCTGGGTCGCCCGCTCGATCGCTTTGGCGGCAAACATCGCCCCGGCCCCGATCTTGAAAAAGCTGTATTCGCGCTGGTCGTCGACGATCGCCACCTTGGTCGGGTGGGTCACCGATCGCCACATGATCTTTCGCAGAATGCTCATGGCGATAAACTATAACTCAACAACAGCCTTACCCCCGCCCCCGCTGACCTCGATCAGGAAAGCCCTAATGTTCAATCAACATGTGTGTCTCTGTTATCGCTCGGTTTTGCCGCGTTTTTCGGCTTTTGCTTTGATCCTGCTCGGGTCGATCACTCTGATCGGCTGCACAACCGCCCGCCCCACCGCGACGCTCGACGACGCCAACAGCGCCTACCAACGCGGCGACTACGAGCAGGCGTACAGCTTCGCTTCGGCCATCGCCAAGGGCGAGCCGACGCTCGACTCGACCGAGGCCGCTTACGTCGCGGGGCTCGCGGCCGGCGAGCTGGGGCGCACGGATCAGGCCGTGAAGTTCCTCCGCAAGGCCGCCGACGGCTTCGATAAAGAACTCGCCGCCAACGCCGGGGTGATGCTCGGCCTCGCCTACTCGACCCAAGAACGCTACGCCCTGGCGACCGACGCCCTGCTCGACGCCGCCCCCGTCCTCACCGGCGAAGACCGGGCCAAGGCCTACTTCTACGCCGCCGTCGCCCAGCAGAAGCTCGGCCGGTGGGCCAACGCCCGCGACCACCTCACCCTCGCCCGGGCCTCTTCGTCCGACCCCGCGTTCCGCCAGCAGGTCGAAGAACAGCTCGCGGTCAACGGCTACACGCTACAGCTCGGCTCGTTCGCTAACGCCGAGAACGCCCAGGCCGCCGCCGACCAGATCCGCGAAGCCGCGAAAGCCAACCGCGTCGGCGAGCCCCGGCTCATCCCCAACCGCAGCCGACCCGGCCAGACGCTCGTCCACCTCGGGCGGTTTACGACCTACACCTCCGCCGCGACCTACCGGGATCAACTCGGCGTGCCCGGCGCGTTCATCGTGCCGATCGCTACGGAACAAGTCCGTTAGCTTTAAATGTCTCTACAGCCACATAAACACAAGACCTACCGTCGGCTTGTTACCGACCGGCAGGTCTTTATCTTTTCAACCTAAAATTTATCACCTAAACGAAACGGCGAATTACCACATCGCCCGTGCGCTGGTTGCGGCGATGCGGGCCAAACGTGCCAGGCGGCTTTGTTGCTCGTCGCTCATGTTGATGAACTCGAGGCCGAACTCGAATTTCCGCCGACCGAGTTTACGCACACGCCGGACCACGACGTCGAGCGCCATCACTTCCTTATCGATCTGCACGTCGATGCGGAACTTCTCTCCCTCGGCGACGGGCAGAGCGCCCTTGCGGCAGACCCGCATGCCGGAGGCAGAAATATCGGTCACGCTACCGAGGGACGACTCGGTGCCCTCGGTCTTCAGCCGTCCGTGTCGACGTCGGTTTTGCGTGACGCCTTCGGGTGTTGTGCCAAGGCTGGTACGCCAGATCTTCATACGGTGGATATCGACCCACCCCCCAACCGTCTTTATCCGCCCAAGCATCGCATTTACGTCCGTTTAGGACTTATCGACGCCCCAGACGTACAAAATCACCGCCAGACACATCAACGCCGCCGCCCCCAGCCGGCGGGCCTGCACCGCCCAGCCGTGCTTCTGTTCGAGGTGCTGCCAGCCGAGGCCGGCTAAAGCGATACCCAACAAGATCGAAGTCAACCCGCGGGCCGACTGCAAAATCGCCCCCAGCACGGTCCCCAGGCTGGCGAAAGTAGCGTACAGCGCGATCATCGAAAGCAGCCACAACACCGCGTACGGGGCCGAATCACGCCACGACACCGGTTCTCTCGATCCGAAAATTTTCAGCAGCGGCAACGCGATCAGCCCCAGGCTCCCGAACACCGCCGCGACCGTAAACATCGGCACACCGAAAGCCGATTCGTCCCCGCTGACCTCCCGGCCGATGTCGATACAGCCCTTGATAAAGGTGTCGGCAACCGCGTAAGCCAAGCAAGCCATAAACGCCAGCAGCGTGACCCGCCACGGCAACCGCCCCCCGACATCGTTCAGCACCCACGCCGCCGCCACCGCCAGCCCCACCCCCAGCCACTGCGTCCCCGTTAGCGGCGCCCCCTGGAAGACCGAGATCAACGCCAGCACCGCGATCTTAAAACCCAAAAGCGGCGCGATCCGCGACGCGTCGGCAAGCCGCAACGCCGACAAAAGGCTGATCTGCGCCACGATAAACATCGCGATGATCCCCCCCAGCTGCGTCCACCACCC
Organism: Planctomycetota bacterium; assembly: GCA_038747275.1. Taxonomy (GTDB): domain Bacteria; phylum Planctomycetota; class Phycisphaerae; order Phycisphaerales; family Phycisphaeraceae; genus Algisphaera. Next base: position 123,463 of record JBCDJW010000004.1, read on the forward strand.
CGCGGTCGGCTCGAAGCCGGCGGGCCAAAGCCAAGCCAGAGAAGATAGCGACACCACCCCCATCATCACGTGCCCCTGCACCAGTAGCTGAGACACCGGCCGGCCCCGATCGACGGTGAACCAACGGGTGGCGAGGTACGACAGCGAATGGCCCAGAGCCGTGAGCAAACCCAACACGATGCCAAGCGTCATAGATCGCTGCCTTTATCCGGTTGCCGGAATCAGGCGATCATAGCCCCGACGGAGCATCGCGGCTGTCGTGTCCCACCCGATGCACTCGTCGGTCACTGACACCCCGTAGCGCAGCGTCGAAAGGTCCTGCGGGATCGATTGCTTGCCTTCGAAGAGGTTCGATTCGATCATCACACCGGTGATCGCTTCGCCGGAGTTGGCGTCGCTTGCTTCGACCCGCTGCTGGATCAGGCTGTCCCAGACGACTTCTTGCTGGGCGAATTTTTTGCCCGAGTTGGCATGGGAACAATCGACCATCAGCAACGGATTCATCCCGGCCGCTTTGAGGCCCGCCGCCGCGTGTGCGATATCTTGCGGGTGGTAGTTGCTGCCCTGTTCGCCGCCGCGGAGGATAACGTGGCCGTAGGCGTTGCCGCGGGTGTGGACGACGCAGGCCCGGCCGTCGTCGTCGACCCCGATGAAGTGGTGCGGGTTGAGTGCCGACTGCATCGCGTCGAGCGCGACCTGCAAGGATCCGTTAGTGGCGTTCTTGAAGCCGACGGGCATCGACAAGCCGCTGGCCATCTGGCGGTGGGTCTGGCTCTCGGTGGTGCGGGCGCCGATCGCCGCCCAGCTCACCAGGTCATCAAGGTACTGCGGGGTGACCGGGTCGAGGAACTCGGTGCCCGCGGGCAGGCCGAGCTCGTTGATGTCGATCAGTAGCTTCCGGGCGATCTTCAGGCCGTGGGCCATGTCGAAGCTGCCGTCGAGGTGCGGGTCGTTGATCAGGCCCTTCCAGCCGACGGTGGTACGAGGCTTCTCGAAATAGACCCGCATAACCAGGAAGATGCGGTCGTCGAGCTCTTGTTTAAGCTCAGCCAGCTTGCGGGCGTACTCCATCGCGGCCTTGGGGTCGTGGATCGAGCAGGGCCCGATGACGACTAGCAATCGTCGGTCTTCGCCGCGGAGGATAGCTTCAATAGTCTTACGCCCCTCGATTACGGTCCGGCGGGCCGCGTCGGTCAGCGGCAGTTCCCGCTCGAGCTCGGCCGGGGCGGTCAGCGGGTCTAGAGACGCGACGTTGAGGTTCTGCGTCGGCCGGGCCGTGGTGGCGGTCGTCTCAGAATGGTGAGGGGTGGTGTTCATGGCGAATCGCCAATCATACCACGCCAGGCGTGTCTAATTGGGTAAGGCGAGAACCCCGTTTAGCGTCCGTGGCCGCCCCGGCAGATACGTCTTTCTATCTGCACGTCAGCCCCCGAGGCGTTGGGCGATCCGGTTGACCCCCCGTAAGACGTCGGCCGCGGTTTTGAATTGGCTCATGCCGGGGTTCTTTGGCTTGAGGATCGCCGCGGTAAGCGACGAGAGGGCGTGGGCCGCCTCGCCCAACGGCTGGTAATCGATCAGCCGTTCGAGCTCGGGGTTCGTGTGGGGGTGGTTGATCTGGACCGCGAGGTAGAACGTGTCGACGTTGCGGTCGGCCTTGCCCCGCACCGCGGCGATGGCTTCGTTGGTCACCTCGCCCTTCTCGATCATCTGGCCGAGCACGCGCTGGATACGGCTGGTCTTCATGACCTGATCAAACAGGTCGTGCAGCACCGGGCTGGACGTGAGGTCTTCGTCGATCTGCGCCGAGCTGCCGAAGTCGATAAACCCGACCCCGGCGGGCGTGACGACCATGTTGTCCGGCCGCAGGTCGAGGTGCATGATCTTGGCGTGGTCGTGCAGCACCGCCAGCAGTTCTAGAGATTGCCGGGCGAACTCGATCTGGCTGATCGTCGGCCCGCCGTTGCGTAGCCAGTCCATGTCTAAACGGGTCACGAAGCCCTTTGCGTTTTTCGAAATCCGCAGCGGCCGGGGCACGCGTCCCCGGAAGCGTTCGGGCAGCGTCTGCTGCAGGCGTTCGAGGGTCTTCGCTTCGCGGGTCAGGAAGATCGGGAAGACCTCGTTGACCAGCTTCTCCGCCCGCAGCTGCGCATCTTTGGGATCGAGGTCGGGGAACTTAAGCGTGAGCCGACGCAGCACGTCCTCGACGGTCGGCACTTGCTTCCGCACGCAGTAGCCCAGGCTCTGCGATTCGTCTTCTTCGAGTTTGACGTCGAACGTAAACCGGTCTGTCACCTGCCCGGGCGGGACGAGGTGCGTCTTGCGGGCGACAAAGCTGAACGCCCGCGGCGTGACGCCGGGGATACGCAGGCCCAAGGGCCCGGCCCACAGCTCATCGAAGTGTTGATCGATGACGAAGCCGTGCTTGCCGTCGTACTGCTGCATCACCTTGCCGACCCGCTCGGGGTCCTGGTCGACGCACGCGAAGAGCCCGCCCCAACGCAGGCGATCGAAGACCTCATCCGGCTGCTTCGGGTCGCCGGGCCCCGCCAGGCGGATGTCGACCATGCCGTCGGTGTCCGCGTCGCTGGTTCGGCCCACCTGCCGCCGACGGGCCTCGGCCTTGAGCTTCTGCTCCAGCAGAACCCGGACCCACTTCTCGGTCGCGCCGCTCTGGGTGCTGACCGTGGCGGGCCGGCTTTTTTTCGTGAGGCCCTGCGGGAAGGGGCTGTATTTCTTCAGGATAGACATCGCCGGGATCTCGTCGGGTCGGGTACGGATAAGCAGGTCGCCTCAGAAATCCTTTCGTTAAGCAGGAAGGCCGGCTGTGGGGAAAATCCACCGTTCAGCTAAAGGTTGCGTACGCCTTGCTGGTGCAGCGGGTAATAAACGCACAGGCCGAAGCCCCGGCGTCTCTTTTACGACGCCACGCGATAATTAATTTGACAGAGGTTCACCGGTTCCGACAGGTGAACGCCCGTCGAGACCCGGAATATCGGACCGTGATCGATCGGGGTTAATCGAGTGGTCACCGAAATTTTTTTCGGTCGACGCTTTTTACCGTTCACGAAACGTCGCGGACACAACGGAAGCCGTTGTTGGTCGTCGCGCTGTCGGGGGTGTTGCCGGTGCGGGCGCCGAGGCGGTAGCGGTTGCAGTAGGAGCGGTGGCAGAGGTAGCTGCCGCCTTTTTGGACCTTGTGCGTCAGCCGCTGGCCCGAGGCGTCTTGCGGGGGGTTCGCTGATTTTTCGCAGCACGCATCACCGCCATCGTCGATGGGCTGCGGGCCGATCGGGTTGTCTCGGGTTTCTTCGGTAGCGGGGGCGTGCCAGGTCGGGCTGAACCAGTCGTTGGTCCATTCCCAGACGTTGCCGGCGGTGTTGTACAGGCCGAAGCCGTTGGGGGCGTAGGCGTTAACCGGGGCGGTGCCGACGTAGCCGTCGTCGGCGGTGTTGCGTGATGGGAACTTGCCCTGCCAGACGTTGCAGCGGTGTTGGCCACGGGGCTCGAGGGCGTCGCCCCAGGGGTAGAGCGTCTGCGCCTTGCCGCCACGGGCGGCGTACTCCCACTCGGCCTCGGTCGGCAGCCGCTTGCCCGCCCACTCGGCGTAGGCCACCGCGTCGTTCCAGCTGATGTGGACTACGGGGTGGTCGGCCAACTGCTTGACCGACGACCGCTCGCCGAACGGCCGATCCCACTTGGCCCCGGGCACCGCGATCCACCACGGCGTCTGCGGCACGGACGACGCTTGCCGCAGCCGATCCACGACCTTCGGCGGCAGGTGTAAATGGAACACGAACGACCACCCAAAACGCTCGGCCTCGGTCGTGTAGCCCGTAGCCGATACAAACGCCGCGAAGTCGGAGTTGGTGACGCAGGCCCGATCGATCCAGAACGGGCGCAGCGTCACTTCACGCACCGGCCCTTCGCCGTCGTCGGGGAAGCCTTCGGGGTAGTCGGTGCCCATCAGGAAGCTGCCGCCCGGCAGCTCGGCCATGCCGTCGGTCGACCCGCGGACGGCGTGGCGAATCGGTTCGCGGGTTGGTTGGAGCGGGCCGTCGTAAGCCGGGCTTGAAGCCGACTTCGGTGTACAGCACGCTTTGGGCTGACCGGGCTTAGAATCCGGACTGGGGTTACGCGGTTCGCTCGACGGCATGGCTTCAATCTACCAAAGCCAGACCCGTGATTTTCGGAACTGCCACGCACACCCATGAGCCGGGGCGTGAGGGTCGATATGATCCTGTTATGGATGAAAGCAACTTTCATATCCGTCCGCCCAGCTCTCGGCGAGGTCTTCGCCATTTGGTGGTGTTGCTGTGGTGCTTGTCGAGCGTTTGGCTGACGGGCGAAGCGTATGCACAGGCCGACCTCCCCGGCGACGACCCCGCGGCGTGGTTAGTGGAGGCCAGCGTCCAGGCCCGTCGGGTTTCGGGCGTGGGAGAAGAGTTGACCCTAGCGTTGCAGACAAAGGGAGCTCTGCTCGATCAGATCGCGTTTGTGCAGCGTGAGATCGGTGAGGACGACGCGGCGGCGGCCAACGAACAAATCGTCGCGCTTTGCCTGCGTGCCCTTTCGCACGACGGAGATGACGGCTGGATCCTGGCCTCACGAGCGTTGCAGGCCTGGTGGTCGGGCAGAGACGGAGAAATCGAAGGTCTTATCGAAAGCATCACCAACCCGGCAGAGCGGGAATACATCGGTTGGTACATACAAGACGAGGGCGGCAGCGTTCCCGAAGTGAGAACCGAACTCGATCCGCGTTTCATTCAGCAGATAGAACTTTTAGACAATTATGTTTGGGCGCGTTCCACCGTGAGCGGGATCGTCCGCAACGGGTCCATACGCGACGCACAAGCCTGGGTCGCGGTGTTAGATGATCCGGCCGAGCGGGCCTGGGCGTCGCTGGGTGTCGCCGAGGGGCTGCTCACTCGCGTTGCCGACCCGCCGCTCGTCCAAACCACTACCGAACCCTCAAAACCGCTGTTCGAACCCGAGCCGGCCGAAGCACCGGAACCCGCATCAGAAAGCGAATCGCCGCCACCAATCGCGATCGCGGAGGCCGCGGAAGAAATCTCGGAGCAGGTCGATACACTCGATGTTACCGAAGCCGAAGTCGAAATCGAAGCCGAGGCAAAATCCGAGTTAGACGAAAATGATCCGCAGCCGTTAGAAGCGCCAGCCGAAACACCCGTAGCCATTCAGGAAAAAACGTCAGAAGACATCGTCATCACTTCGGCTAACGATGGACCGGTCGCGACCGAAGATAATCCTGACGCTACCGAGATTAAAAAAGGGCTTGCCGAAACGCCCTTGACCGACACGGCCGAGCTTAATCAAGCGACGCTGCCCACCGAATCAGAACCAGAGACCGAATTATCCGAAGCGGCGGTTGAGAAAGAGATAACACCCGCAGATACGGCGGCGCTCGAGCCCGAAGCCTTCACCCCGCCCGTCGTGCCGAATCTCAAAGCGTTGGCCGATCCCGCGCGGGTCCTTGATGACGCCCCCGCCGAGGACGTTTACGAACTTGAATTCACCACGACCAAGGGGCCTTTCACCGTGCGGGTTCACCGAAAATGGGCCCCGCTCGCGGCGGACCGGTTCTACGATCTCGCCGCCGCGGGCTTCTACCAGAACCAACGGCTGTTCCGCGTCGTGCCGGGCTTCGTGGTGCAGTGGGGGATCCACGGCTTCCCCGACGTCGCCGCGGCGTGGCGGCCCGAGACGCTGCCCGACGAGCCACGCACCCAGCCTAACCGCCGGGGGACGATCGCCTTCGCCGCCGCCACCCGGCCGAACACCCGCACCACTCAGGTGTTCGTCAACCTCGACGACAACGCCTTCCTCGACGACCTGGGTTTCGTCCCCTTCGGCGAGGTCGTCGACGGCATGGACGTCGTCGAATCGCTCTTCGGCGGCTACGGCGAGACGCCCAGCACCCGGCAACGCGACATCCAACTCAAGGGCAACGCCTTCCTCGACGCCGAGTACCCCGGGCTTGACTCGATCTTGTCGGTAAAGATCGTCGAAGAGTAGACCCGCTTAGCCACCAACTAAACCGTCAGTGTCGCCGTGGGGCCGCCGCTTTGGGGTGGTCCCGACTATACTGCCGAGCCACTTTTTCTTGAACCCCGTAAGACGAGCTTTACTTATGCCCACCACCGCCACGATCGAAACCCCCAAAGGCAACATCGACATCGAACTCTTCGCCGAGGACTGCCCCGAGACCGTCGGCAACTGGGTCAAGCTCGCTAAAGACGGCTTCTACGACGGGCTGAAGTTCCACCGCGTCATCGCTGACTTCATGATCCAGGGCGGCTGTCCCGAGGGCACCGGCACCGGCGGGCCGGGCTACAAATTCGACGACGAGCCGTCCGCCCTCGCCAAGAAACATACCGGCCCGGGCATCCTCAGCATGGCCAACGCCGGCCCAAACACCAACGGCAGCCAGTTCTTCATCACCCACGTCGCCTGCCCCTGGCTCGACGGCAAGCACGGCGTCTTCGGCAAGGTGACCAGCGGCCAGGACGTCGTCGACCAGATCGCCCAAGGCGATACGATGGACAAGGTCACGATCAGCGAAGGCTGAAAACCGAAGTCCAGATTCAGCTTAAACCAAGAGCCGTGCCTTCCAGAGGCGCGGCTTTTTTGGTGCGCTTGTGAAAAATTGCTTTTTCGCGTTTTACTTCAATAAACGGGGTGGCAAATGGTGCGATCCCCGACATGAGTCCCGCAGGGTATTGGCCGATGTACTCTGCAACGACATCGGGGGATGTCTGGCCACCACCGCTTCGTGATTGCTCACGAACTGGGAAATGAGTTGTGATAACGGCCACGCAAAGGTACACAAGCGATGTCTCATTCTGAAGAAGTACAGGTCCGCTCGCTCCGAGTAGGCCAACCCTTGATGACCGACCTCACCGACCCGTCCGGCGTGCTGCTGCTGCGGGCCGGGGTAGTGATTACGCAGGGCTTCATCGACACCTTGACCCGCCGGGGCATCAGCACGGTCGCCACTCGCGAAACCGACGAGATGCGGCAGGCCCGCGAGGAAGCGGAAGCCGAGGCGAAGAAAAATACTGCCGGGCAAACCGCTCACGACACAAAATCGCAACCTGTAGCAAAGCGTGCCGGCGATCCGCTCGAAGCGTCGAGCCCGGAAGGGACGTCCTCCGCCGAGTTGGTCTACGACCCCAAAAGCGTCCCCACCCGTAAGCTCACGGTCGCTCAACTCAACGCGCTCTCGGCCCAGACCGAACGTGCTTTCGACCAGACCCTCGACCAATACGCCGGCCTGGGCCCCGCCCTCGCCGACGCCGTGGTCACCGACCTCGGCGTCGCGGCCGACCTGCTCCGCGGGTTTCAGAAGTATGTTTCGGCCGACCCGGCTTTGGTACTCATGTTGATGCGGCTCAAGGGCGATCCCGACACCAGTCTGTACCGCCACGGCATCAAGACCGCGCTCTTGAGCATGACGCTCGCGACGCAGATGGGCTTCGCCGAGGGGCAGGTCACCGACGCCGGGGTTGCGGCGCTCGTCCACGACCTGGGCATGCTCAAAGTCCCGCAGCACATCCGCCTCGCCCGCCGCCGTCTGACCCCGGTTGAATGGCAGCAGGTCCGCGAACACCCGACGCACACCCTCAATATCCTCGACCGCCTCACCGGCGTCAGCGACTCGGTCAAGACCGCGGCCTACCAGGTCCACGAACGCTGCGACGCCTCGGGCTACCCCCGCAAACGCCACGCCCAGTTCATCCACCCGCTGGCGAAGATCATCGCCGTGGCCGACACCTACGCCGCGTTGACCGACGACCGCTCCCACCGCGTCTCGCTCACCGGCCACGAAGCGATGAAGGCGATCCTCCGCGAGGTCCAGCAGGGCAAGCACGACCGCGCCGTCGCCCGCGCGATGCTCGACACGATGAGCATGTTCCCCGTCGGCACCGTGGTCAGCCTCTCGGACACCCGCACCGCCCGCGTCCTCCGCGGCGTGCCCGGCCAACCCATCCAGCCGGTCGTCGTGGTCCTCAAGAACGGCGAACCCGTCGATTGGGAACTCGACCTCGGCGAGATCGGCGACCTGACCATCACCCACGTGCTGCCCGAAGACACCACCGCCGCAGCGTAGAACTAAAGGCCACGTATTCTTGGATCTAATGATCAACGCTAGGCGAGAACTGCGGAGCGTGAGCCATCGCCTGCTCGGTCACGTCAACCGCAATGTCGGTCACCCGTAAACCTTCAGCGGCGGTCGGCAAACCAGAAGCTTCTCCGGTACTCAAGGCCTTGGCGAAGGCTTGATACATCCCGCCGAAGTTCTTCTCGTGGTGGTATTCAAGGGGGTACGTACCGTGCGAGTTGCGCAGCTCGAAGCGGCTGTGGTTGCGGTCGTAGAGGATCAGGCCGTCGGTGCCGACGAGTTGGTAGAGGAACGAACTCTCGGGGTCTTTGGTCGTGTGGCCGAAGCCGTACGACATCTCGACCATGGTGTGGGCGCCGTTTTCGTGATCGAGATGGGCGTAGACGTGATCGGGGGCGTCGTAACTATCGGCCCACGCACCGTGGCCAACCGCTTTAACAACGGGGCTGCCGAGCCACCACTGGGCGAGGTCATCTGGTGCGTGCCGCAGTCGACCATCGGTCCGCCCTCCAGCATCCGCCCTTCGCGGAACGCAGAAACGCCCTGGGCGGGGTCGCGGTGGTTGTACTTGCCGTGGCAGTCCCAGTTGTAGATCAGCCGCAGCGAGCGGACCTCGCCGATGGCTCCTTCGGCAACGAGTTCTTTGATCTTCAATGCCGACGGCGAGAAGCGGTAGCAGAAGGCAACGTATAGCGGCACGCCCGCGGCGTCGGCGGTATCGATCATGCGTTGGCCCTGCTCCTTGTCCATGGCCAACGGCTTCTCGCACAAGACAGGTAGCCGGTATCGGGCGGCCGACGCGGCGTTGGCCTCGTGGAACGGCGCGGGGGAGGTGATGACCACAGCGTCTAGCCCGGCGGCGAAGAAGGCTTCTTCGGTATCGCAGGCGTGCGGGACGTTGAACCGCTCGGGGCTTGCGAAGTCGCGGACGCGGTCGGCGTCGGGGTCGTAGAGGGCGTGGAGTTCGAGGCCGGCGGTATCGCGGATCGCCGGGAGGTGGCCGTAGGACGCCACGTTGCCGCAGCCCATTAGTCCGATCTTAAAACTCACGTCGCAGCTCCGCGTGGGGGGTAAACGTGAGATTGTATCGGCCGGATCTGGATCGGGAGATCGGATCGGCTTAAGAGAAAATGCTGCGGATCACTCGGCAACTTCGATGCCGTACCGGTCGAGCAGCACGCCCTGGGCCCGGGCCATCTCGGCGAGGGCGATCATGTAGTTCGCCAGCGCCTGGGCCTCTTGGAACTCGGCGTCGGCCAGACGCTCCTGGGCGTTCAGCTTGAGGTCCAAGAGGAAGTCGTCGGTCAAAGCTACGCCGACCTCTTCCTGCACGTTGATCGAGCGGAGGCTGTCGGCCGCCGCCCAGCGTGCCGCCCGCGTCGCGCCGACCAACTCGTAGTTGGTCAGCACGCTCCGCAGCGCGTTTTTCACTTCCAGCACAACATCTTGAGCGTCGCGTCGGTAAGCGATCACGCCCTGGTTGCGCTCCAGCGCCCGCTGCCCGGCCAGGGCTTTGGCCGAGCGGTTGCCCAGCGGCTGCTCGAAGCTCAAGCCGACGATGTAGTCGATAAAGTTTGTGTCGAGCAGTTCGGTGAAGGCGTCGGACGCGTTGTTTTCGTCGATGCCGTTGAGGCCGATAGCGGCGGTCAGGTCGAGCTGGGGCAGAACCGCGTTGTCAGCCAAACGTTGCTGAACCTCGGCGTCGCTGATAAGCAGCAGCGTCTGGGCCAGTTCGGGGCGGCGCTCGAGCGCGGTGGTCACCGCGTCCAGCAGGCTGAAGTCGATCGGCGTGTCGATCGGCTCGTTGGCGGGCAGCACCAGCGTCTCGTCGGCCAGCGGCAGGTCTTCAGAGTTGATCAGCCGCTTGAGTTGGTCCGAAGCCTGACGGACCGCCGAACGGACGCGGATCAGGTCAGAACGCCGCAACTCGACCCGGCTGTTGGCTTCGGTGATCCGCACGGGGCTGACGTCGAAGTCGGCCCGCTCTTCGAGCCGGTCACGCTCGGCGATCGTGCGGTCGAGCAGGCGCTGCTGGATGAGGACCTGCCGGAGGTTGAGGTCGAGGTTCCAGTAAGCGATCTCGACGTTGTTAACCAATCCGCTCATCGTCTGACGAAGCTGCTCGGCGGCGGTGGCTTCGGCGTTGCGGGCGAGGACGATCTGGGCGGTGGTCGTGTCTTCGCCAAAGTTCCGCAGCAGCGGCTGGTTCAGGCTGAGCAGCACGTCCGCGTCGTAGAACGTATCGACGCTGAAGAACGACGGGACGCGCTTGTTGCGGGTGACGCCGGCTTCGAGCTGCACGGTGCCGCCGGTGGTGAGCAGCTTGCGGACACCGGTGTTGAGCTGGGTGGTGACCTGCTCGATATCGTTGCTCAGCCCAGCGATGGTGCCGTCGGGCTGCGGGGTGTCGAGCGTGGAGAAGTCGAAGTCGGCGAAGAACACGCTGTCGAACGCGGCTTCGGCCTGAATAACCTGCTGCTCGGCGATCTTGGGCGTCAGCCGGGCGACCTCGAGGTCGAGATTGCCGGCGACCGCCATCGCGATCGCCTCTTCCAGCGACAGCCGCACCACGTCGAGCTCGTCCTGGCCGGCCAGGTCCACGCCGGGGCTGACCTCGACGCCCCGGTAGGCCGCGGAGCCACTCATCGTGTTGAGTTCTTCGATCCGCTCTTCGTCCAGGCGTTCTTCGACGTCGCTGCGGTCGCGGTCGACCTCGATCACTACGCCGCCGCCCTGTTCGTCGGCGAGGGCCGTGAGGTTCTTGCGGTGTTCGACGACCACGGCGTTACGCAACGCCGCGTCCACCCCGCCGTAGCGGTCCAGGGGGCCGACGCACCCGGTGACCGCCAACGCCGTCGCCGCAACCAGAAGCCTGCGTGTATTCATGCCATCCATGATCGACAGAATACCATCACCGACTCGATAACGGGCCTGAATGAACGCGTCCGGCCGATCGTCGGGACTTGGTGTGCGGCCCGGTTTGCTGCGGGTCGTAACCGGGCGTGTTAGTCTGTCCCGCTAGACGTAACGCACCCGTGACCCGGCTTGGTGAGACCCGAAGTGAACCTCTGCGAACAGACCGCCGCGACCCTTATCCCCCTGCTCGAAGCGGGCCAGACTACCTGCGTCGCGGTGATGGAATCGGTGTTGGACCAGATCGATCGGCGGGAGGCCGAGGTCAACGCGTTTATCCACGTCCGCGACCGCGATTCGCTGTTGGCCGAGGCCCAAGCAGTCGACGAACGCCGGGCAGCGGGCGAAGACATCGGCCCCCTCGCGGGGCTGCCGGTGGCGATCAAGGACAACATCTGTACCAAAGGCGTCGCAACGACGTGCGCCTCGAAGATGCTCGAGAACTTCGTGCCGCCCTACGACGCGACGGTGATCAAAAAAGTCGTGGCGGCCGACGGGATCGTGCTGGGCAAGACCAACATGGACGAGTTCGCGATGGGCTCGTCGACCGAGAACTCGGCGATGGGCGTCACGAAGAACCCGCGCGACCTCTCGCGGGTGCCGGGCGGGTCGAGCGGCGGGTCGGCGGCGGCGGTCGCGGCGGACATGACCATCCTCGCCCTGGGCTCGGACACCGGCGGGTCGATCCGCCAGCCCGCCTCGTTCTGCGGCGTGGTCGGCATGAAACCGACCTACGGCCGGGTGTCGCGCTACGGCCTGGTCGCCTACGGCTCATCGCTCGACCAGATCGGCCCGCTCACCAAATGTGTCGAAGACGCGGCGCTCTTGCTCGACGTCATCCACGGCCACGACCCGAAAGACTCGACCAGCCTCGACGTCCACGCCCCCGTCGTCGCCGACCCGGGCAAGCCAAAAACCTACCGCCTCGGCGTCCCGGCCGAGTACCAGCAGGACGGCACCGACCCCGCGGTCAAATCCGCGATCGACCAAACCATCGCCAAGCTCGAAGGCCTCGGCCATGACATCGTCCCGATCGAGCTGCCCCACACCGACTACGCGATCCCGACCTACTACCTCATCGCCTCGGCCGAGGCGAGCTCGAACCTCTCGCGCTACGCCGGCTACACCTACGGCCACCGCGCCGAAGACGCCGAGTCGATCGATGACATGATCACCCGCAGCCGCGGCGAAGGCTTCGGCGACGAGGTCAAACGCCGCATCATGCTCGGCACCTACGCCCTGAGCTCAGGCTACGACGAGCAGTACTACGAAAAAGCGTTGCGCGTCCGCCGACTGATCCAGCAGGACTTCGACGCGGCGTTCAAGAAGTGTGACTTCATCGTCCACGCCGTCGCCCCCCGCCCGGCGTTCGCGCTCGGTGAGAAGACCGACGACCCGCTGGCGATGTACCTCGAAGATATTTTCAGCGTGACCGCTAACCTCGCCGGCCTGCCGGCGATCAGTGTCCCCACCGCCGCTTCTGACAACGACGCGCCTGATGTCGGCATCCAAATCGTGGCCCCGGAACTAGGTGAGGCGGATCTCTTGAACGCGGCCCGCTTGATCGAAGACGCGGTTGCTGCGAAGGCCGACTAAACCGAGAAACGATATGGCCGGCCGTAAACCCAAGCTGTGTGTGATCACCACCGGCGGGACGATCGGCATGGTCCGCGACGCCGACGGTTTTGCTCAACCAACAGCGCCCTCCACGAACCAGCCAACTCTGCCCGACGCATCCGCTTTGCCAGAAGCGTCCGATGCTTTTCCGGGCCTAGGCGAAATGGTCGGCGATCGGTATGACCTCCGAATCTTCCCGTTGATGGACCGCGACAGCACCAACATGCTGCCGAGCGACTGGACCTTGATCGCCCGCACGATCCGTAGCTTCAGCCCTCAGGACTTTGATGGCTTCGTCGTCACCCACGGCACCGACACCCTGGCCCACAGCGCCTCCGCGGTTGCTTTTGCGCTGGGTCCGCCGCCGCTGCCGACGCCGGTGGTCTTCACCGGCGCGATGCGTACCCCCGGCGACCCTGGCTACGACGGGCTCGCCAACCTAGCGGGCGCCTACCACGCCGCCGCTTCCGACCTTGGCGAAGTTAGCGTCGCTTTTCACGGAAAGTTATTACGGGCAACGCGTACCGAAAAAATCAGCGCGACCGAACTCGATGCGTTCGCCTCGCCCGAACCCAACGGCATCGGACGCGTTGGTGATGTGGCCGAGTTAAACAAACACGCCGCCCGCCGTGATAAGTCGCAACAAGAGTGGTCCAAGGAATTCAGCGACGACTTTTCGCCGAGCATCGCCGCCATCACGCTGACGCCGGGCCTTGCCCCCACGCTGTACGAGTCGCTACTCGACAGGAACCACTGCCGCGGTGTCATCCTCACCGCGCTTGGTGCCGGGCACGTGCCGGATCGACCGGGTTCAGACTGGACGGCGTGGATTGCAAGTGCAAGAAAGGCCAATATCCCGGTGGTTTTATCCAGCCCCTTCCGTGGCGGGCGGACCGATCGCAGTGCTTATGCGGTCGGCCGATCGACGGCCGAGGCGGGTGCGATCCCGTTGGCCGATCTCACCCAGCCTTGTGTCCACGTCAAACTTCGTTACCTCATCGCCGCCTCGGATAAAGCCGGGGTTGAGGCTTGTACGTATGTGCAGGCCGCCGTGGCACAAAATCAATTCGGCGAACTCGGCGGACCTATCAAAAACGTTTGATCACCAAAACCAGCGCAATTTTTGCGCGAACTTAACTGTCGAATCGTGTTTCACACGCACGAGTGCTGTGAATTGGAGTTGAGTTAAACGCACGGCCGATAAGTCTTCCGAGCCCCGAAGGATCGAGACATCGGTCCGTAAACGCTTCGCGGCTTGGGGTTTTGCTTCGCGGAAGACCCGAAGCCTTGGATTCGGCCGCGCTTTATCGGAGCCCGGCTTCACGAGGTTTCGGCCATTACACCGAAGTAACCCAACCCCTACAAACGCGGCGGTAGCTGCGCCCTAAGGTTTGAAGCCAAAGTCGGTCCGCAAAACAAAACGCGGACCGGCTTCAGAAACATCAACGTAAACCACACGAGTCCGACTGGTCCAAAGTGTCTACCGTCTACTCCAACCCGAACCCCGCGTACTCCCCGCCGATCCTTTCCGACCTGACGAAGACGTCGGCGAGGGTTAAAGCGAAAGACGAATCGATCGAAACCCTCCGCGGTATCGCGATCTTGCTCGTGGTCGTTGGCCACGTCGCGATCGAGATGCTGCGCCTTGGCCTGCTCGGGCGAGATGCGCTGTTGATCCACTTCACCGAGTCGTTGTCGTCGATCCGGATGCCGTTGTTCACGGTCATCTCGGGCTACGTCTACGCGCTGCGTCCGGTCCGCAGCGGATCAGAGGGCAAGTTCATCCGCGGCAAACTGCGACGCTTGGTGCTGCCGCTGGTGAGCGTGGGGCTGATTACCGCGTTCTACTTCGATTACCGCGCTGACGGCATCCTGCTCAATGAGATCAGTGGTCGGTTGTTCGAGATCTTTGTGCTGCACGCCGGGCACGTCTGGTACCTCAAGGCGCTGCTCTGGATCATCCTGCTGATCATGGTGCTCGATTCGTCGGGGGCGATCGATCGGATGGTCCCGTGGGGCGTCGTGCTGGGGCTGACGGCCTTGGCGAGCATGGCGATCGCGGGCGACCACCGCGACCTCATCGCGTTCATGGCGATGGGCAACGCGATCTACATCGCCCCGTTCTTCGTCCTCGGCCTCGGGCTGCGGCGGTTCCAGCGCGAGTTGCAGCAGCGTTGGCTGGTCTGGTTGGCGTTGGGGGTCTTGGTGGTGGGTTTTGCGTATCAGCAGGTCACGATGACCTGGCCGGTGCAAGTCGAGCCGGCCAGCCTGAACGCGGCGACCTGGAGCCCGTGGACCTACGCCGACAAGCTATTCATCGTCGCGTTGGGTTTCGCCGGGACGTTGCTGCTGTTTTTATTCCGCCGTCCGCTGCCGGGCATGGCTTTCTTGGGCCGATACGCTTATCCGATCTTCCTCTTCCACACGATCAGCTATTACGCGGGGTACTTGGTCTGCACGAAGGGGCTGGGGATCGATCAGCCGGTGGGCGTATTCGTGCTCATGCTTATAGGCGGCCTGTTCCTGCCGATCGCGGTGTACTTCGTAGCGACCCAGAACCGCTGGACCCGGCGTCTGTTGTTGGGTGCCCGATAATTTCGTCGCTGGCCGGGTAGTTCATTGCAAATAAACCGAACCGCTCGTCTTGCGTTAAGCAAGGCGTTATCTCTATGTCATCTCGTCGGTTAGGTTTTCGAGGCTGTTGAAGCCGACATAGGGAAAGGCCCAGAAGGTATTGCCCTAGGAATTTTTCCCAGTGCCTTGAACAGCGATCACTCTTCGCTATGATCCTCCGCCATCCTCGTATCCACACCCCAAACAACTTCTTCTAAGACGGTCTTCCCGAAGACGCTGGATAGACCCGTCCGGCCCACCAGGCCCGATGCTCCCGACGCGCCTCGGGAGAGCAAGACGATTGCGCTTCCGGCGAAGGTCGCGAAAGACCAATCGATCGAAACGCTGCGCGGCATCGCGATCGTGCTGGTGGTGATCGGGCACGTGGTGTTGGAGATGGGCCGGACCGGGGCGTTGGGGACCAATACGCTGCTGGCCTACCTCACCGACTCGTTGATGTCGATCCGGATGCCGTTGTTCACGGTGATCTCGGGCTACGTCTACGCACTGCGTCCGGTGAAGAGTGGGCTCGAAGCCAAATTTATGGCCGGCAAGGCACGCCGGCTGGTGCTGCCCCTAGTCAGCGTCGGCCTGATCACCATGGTGTACGCCGACTATCGGCGGGACGGCGTCTTGTTCAGCGATCTGGGTACCCAGGCCTTCGAGATCTTTGTCCTCAACTCCAGCCACCTCTGGTTCATCAAGGCATTGCTGTGGATCTTGCTGCTCACCACGGTGTTGGACGCGGCGAAAGCGATCGACCGCGTGGTGCCGTGGAGCATCGTGCTGGGACTGGCGGTGCTGGGGAGCTTCGCGGTGGCGGTCGACCTGCGTCACCTGGTGAAGTTCATGGCGGTGGGCAACGCGCTCTACATCCTGCCGTTCTTTTTCCTGGGACTGGGCATCCGGCGGTTCGGCGACGCGATCACGCCTAAGCCGTTGCTGCTTGTCGCCCCGGTGTTATTGCTGGGTGGCTTGATTTTTCAGCAGTGGGAGATGCGCTGGGCCGACGGCGTGCTGCCCGCGGCCTGGGCCGACCGGGCTTGGGAGCCTTGGCTATACGCCAGCAAAGCGGCCGTGATCGCGGTGGGGCTATCCGCCACGACGCTGCTGTTTGTGTTCCGGCGACCGCTGCCGGGGATTACCTTCCTGGGCAACCACGCCTACGCGATCTTTTTGTTCCACAGCATCTGCCTCTACATCGGTTATCTCGTCACCTCGCGAGTGGCGAAGGTAAGCGATCCTTACGCCGTGTTTGCCGTCATGACGGTCGTAGGCCTGCTGGCACCGATCGGATGTACGTTAATCATCCAGCGGATGCGTTGGAGCCGGTGGTTTTTCCTGGGCCTCAGGTAACTCACCTAAATCGCCGCCGCGGCGTTAAACGAAGATCGATACAGATGTTTCCTTAAGCCGATTAACCTGGCCGAAGAATTTATACCTTGGTCATCAAGCTGTTCTTATGGGCGTCGTGATCCGTCGGCTTTCGGAAGCTATCCAGATCAACGCTGCGGAAGTACTCAATGGTTTTGGCGAGGCCCTCTTCGAGTTTTATTTTCGGCTCCCAGCGGAGCTCTTTTTTCGCCAGCGAGATGTCGGGCTTGCGTTGGAGCGGGTCGTCGTTAGGCAGGGGCAAGTAGGTGAGTTTCGACGAGCTACCGGTGAGTTCGATGACCTTCTCGGCGAGTTGCTTGATCGTGAACTCCCCGGGATTGCCGATGTTCACCGGGCCGACGAAAGCGTCGGCGGGATCGCCGCTGGCCGGCTCATTGTCCATGTGAGCCATGATGACGTCGATCAGGTCGTCGCAGTAGCAGAAGCTGCGGGTCTGGCTGCCGTCGCCGTAGAGCGTGAGGTCTTCGCCGCGGAGGGCCTGGACGATGAAGTTGGTCACGACCCGGCCGTCGAACGGGTGCATCCGCGGGCCGTAGGTGTTGAAGATACGGACGACGCGGATGTCGACGCCGTTAGCGCGGTGATAGTCAAAGAACAACGTCTCGGCGGCGCGTTTGCCTTCGTCGTAGCAGGCGCGGATGCCGATGGGGTTGACGTTGCC
>JBCDJW010000005.1:0-132944 GCA_038747275.1 Planctomycetota bacterium
ACGGGCTTCGACTCTGATCCTGCCCGGCAAGGTAGGGATTGCCAGAGATCGCCACGTCCCGTCAAAGACGTCAGTCCGGAATCCCCCTTCCGGGGGCCCGGATATGAGCGAGCTTGGTGCCTTGCCTGCGACCTTCTCGCTAACCACCGGGGTCCGACTACCAGGGGGCGAAACGACGGTTTTGTGCGCGAAAATCGGGGGTTTTTCGGCTACGGGGTGTTGCAACATGTTTTATGGCCAGGAGATAAATTTTTTTCGCCGCAGACGATTTTTTACGATTAGCTTGGGTTTCTGTGCGCACAAACGCGGCGTTGCGAAAAAGCTGGCTGGTCGGCGAATCCCGGCATATATTGTTAACAATGCGTCTGCTACTCCCCCTTATCGCTCTGGCCTTCTCGCTGACCACCGCCGTCTCGGCCCAGGAATGGGACTGGGACGGCATCCCCGTGCCCGTCGACCCCGGCGAGGGGATGGTGTGGGAGCTGCAGGAAAACGTCTCGGACGACTTCAACTACAAGGCCCCGGCCAAGCGGAAGGGCGCTAAGTTTGCGACGAAGTGGGACGACTGGTACCACAACCACTGGACCGGCCCGGGTCTGACGATCTGGCGGCGGGACCACGTCGAGGTCGACGACGGCATGATGACCTTCGCCGCCAGCCGGGCCAAGGACGGCAAGAGCGTGCACCTCGGCTGCGTGACGTCGAAGAACCAAGTCATCTACCCGCTCTACATCGAAGGCCGGGCCCGCGTCCACGACTCGGTGCTGGCCTGCGCTCTCTGGCTGTTGAGCTCGGACGACACGCGGGAGATCGACTTCATGGAGGCCTACGGCGCCGACTACTCGACCAAGGCTAAGAAAGACCAGACCTGGTTCTCCCACCGCATGCATGTCAGCCACCACATGTTCATCCGCCAGCCCTTCCAGGACTACCAGCCCAAGGACGAGGGCAGCTGGATCTACAAAGACACGCCCTGGCGGGAAGAGTTCCACACCTACGGCGTGTACTGGCGCGACCCCTGGCACCTCGAGTACTACATCGACGGCGAACTCGTCCGCACCGTCTCCGGCCCCGACATCATCGATCCCAAAGGCTACACCAACGGCGGCGGCCTGAACCTGCCCATGGACATCATCATCGACAACGAGGACCACGACTGGCGGTCCGACAACGACGTCACCCCCACCAACAAAGAACTCGCCCGGTACAAAAAACATCCGTTCCAGGTCGACTGGATCCGGGCGTATAAGCCGGTGAAGAAGTGACCTAGGGCGTTTCTTGCGCTTCGGCCGGAACTTCGTATACCGAAATCTTGCCGTCTTCCATTAAGTGAACATCCACGAGGCGGTAGCTAAGCGTTTCGTAGGTATCGATCCTCGTTCCGTTTTCGGATCGTGTCGAAACGTAATTGAAGGTTGAATCATCGTAGATGGTTCGAGGGGCTGGCCATTCTCCCTCTTCGATGAAGTGACGCGTGTACTCGTTGACGAGATAGCTTACTGAAGGGAGTACATAAGCTATCTCAGCGTTCAATCGGTGTGTACGAAGACGGCACTGGTAGTCCGCGACTAAGGTTAAGATCGCAACGATCGCAGGCACCGCGATCGCCAGGCCGATCGCTACCTTTTTCACACTCATCAGATATGAATTGCCCGGCCGGCGACGCCGAGGGCGGCTTCTTTGACGGCTTCGTTTAGGGTCGGGTGGGCGTGGCAGGCTCGGGCGATGTCTTCGCTCGACGCGCCGAAGGCCATGGCGGTGGCGCACTCGGCGATGAGGTCGCCGGCGGATTGGCCGATGATGTGGACGCCGAGGACGCGGTCTGTGTCTTTGTGGGCCAGGACCTTGACCATGCCTTCGACCTGGTCGATCGCGCGGGCCCGGCCGTTGGCCATGAAGGGGAACTTGCCTTTGTTGTAAGCGACGCCGTCGGCCTTGAGCTCTTCTTCGCTGCGGCCGACGCTGGCGATCTCGGGGTGGGTGTAGACGACGGAGGGGACGGTGTGGTAATCGATGTGGCCGTGGCCGGTGGCGATCATCTCGACGCAGGCGACGCCCTCTTCCTCGGCCTTGTGCGCGAGCATCGGCCCCGGAACGACGTCGCCGACGGCGTAAACACCCGGCACGCTAGTTTCAAAGGTTCCCGGGGTGATCTCGATCTGGCCGCGGGCGTTGGGGGTGATGCCGATGTTTTCCAGGCCCAGGCCCTCGGTGTTCGGCTTGCGGCCGACGGAGACGAGTACGCGGTCGGCCTTGACCGGGTCGGCCCCGTCGCGCTCGATCGTGACGCCGGACTTCGTCGTTTTGACGCCGGTGACTTTGCTGCCGAGCTCGAACTTGATGCCTTGCTTCTTGAAGACCTTGTGGGCTTCCTTGGCTAGCTCGTCGTCCATGCCGGGGAAGACGCGGTCGAGGTATTCGAGAACGGTGACTTCGCTGCCGAGGCGACGCCAGACGCTACCGAGCTCCAACCCAATCACCCCAGCGCCGATGACAACCAGTTTCCGGGGGACTTCGGTGTAGGCGATGGCGTCGGTCGAGGTGTCGACGCGGTCTTGCGCGAGGTCGACGCCGGGGAGCGTGGCGGGGACGGAGCCGGTGGCGATGAGGACGTTTTTGGCGGTGATTACGTCGTCACTAACGGCAACAGACTTGTCGGCGTTGAAAGTCGCGTGGCCGGCGTAGTATTTGACCTTGTTCTTCTTGAACAGGCCGCTGATCCCGCCGGTGAGGGTTTTGACGACGCCGTCTTTGCGGGCGAGCATTTTTTGGAGGTCGAGGGCGACGTCGCCGACGGTGATGCCGTGGTCGGCGAAGTGCTTCATCGCGTCTTCGTATTTTTCCGACGACTGGAGCAGGGCCTTGGACGGGATGCAGCCGACGCGGAGGCAGGTCCCGCCGAGGGCCGGCTTGCCGGCGACTTCGCCCTTGTCGACGCAGCCGACGTCGAGCCCGAGTTGTGCCGCGCGGATCGCCGCGACGTAGCCCGCGGGGCCGCCGCCGATGACGAGAAGATCGTGAGTGTGTTCAGCCATGTCCGTATCTTAGCGAACCGCGGACGCGTCACCCTCGCGGCCGCCCCGACACAAACCTTCGGGTTTTCCGGGAAGAAATTAGCGGACTTATCGGTTGTGCCCCCGCCGGGGCGAGGGTAATCGTGCTGTGTTGCGCCCTTCACCCGGTATCGCGAGTAACCCCGTCATGAGTCGTTTGATCCTGCTGAGCATCTTGGGCGTTGCCCTGCTGTTGTTCCTCGTCTTCCGTGATCAGCCCCAGGCCTTGGCAGAGGCCGGTGTCGAGGTCAGTCCCGCAGCCGCCGACAACCCGATCGAGGTCGGCTACGTGACGTGGGGCCGCGACCTCGACGCCGCCTACGCCCGCAGCGCCGCGTCCGGCAAGCCGGTGCTGGTGCTATTCCAAGAGGTGCCGGGCTGCCACGGCTGCTGGGAGTTCGGCAAGAACGTGCTTCGCGACCCGTTGCTGGTCGAGGCGATCGAGGACGAGTTCGAGCCGGTGCTCGTGTTCAACAACCAGGGCGGCGAAGACCGCAGGCTGCTCAACGCGTTCAGCGAGCCGGCGTGGAACTACCAAGTCATCCGGTTCCTCGACGCTGAGGGGAACGACATCATCCCCCGGCAAGACCGCGTCTGGACCCTCGGCGGCGTCGCGTCCCGCATGATCGAAACCCTCGAAGTCGCCGAACGGCCCGTGCCGCGGTATCTCGAAGCCCTCTCACTCGAGCAGCAGGCCGACCGCCACGCAACCGGGGCGTTCTCGATGTTCTGCTACTGGACCGGCGAGGTCAGCCTCGGCCAGCTCGACGGCGTCGTCGCCACCGAGGCCGGCTGGCTCGACGGCCGAGAGGTCACGCACGTCACCTACGTCCCCGAGATCATCTCCGCCGACCAGCTCGCCGAGCAGGCCCGCACCGCGCGGTGTGCCGCGGACAAGGCGTATTCGCCCGCCCCCGGAAACGACCGCCCCGCCCGGCTCGGCGGACTCGCCGTCGGCGAACTCCGCGGCTACCGCGAAGCCCGCGCTTCCGACCAAAACCGCCAACTCACCGGCTACGAAACCCTGCTCACCGCCCCCGGCCTCACCGAGATGCAAACGACCAAGCTCAACGCCTTCATCCGCACCAACCCCGCCGAGGCGTTGAGCTGGCTGAGCCCCCGGCAGGCCGAGTTTATTAAGAAAGAAACGTCGGCCGCCAGCCGAAGATGACCAGCGTTAAAACAATAAAAAATCGGCAGCTTCATCTGGTGAATCAAGCCAACTCATCGCAAGAAATATAAAGCCCTTTACTCGAGCTTTAAAACAAGAAAATCGTTGTCTAAGACTATTTTTTGCTTTTCAAAAATCATCACGATGCGAGCGATTTCGCTTGCTAAGCTGAACGTTGTCAGGGAAGAATAATCGCGACCACGATAGGGAAGAAAAATGACACGCACTTCAACCACTGCTCTGCTTCTGGGTCTCTGCCTCGGTTTTTCTGCGAACACCCAAGCCGACGTGATCACCGGCCCGGCGGAAGTTTCGCTGACGATCGTTGGCGACGACGGCGTCAACCCAACGCAGACCGCCACCGCCCCGGGGATCGGTATCGACCCCAGCACCGGCGACTTCGGGGCTCAGGACCTGACGTTCGGAAACGCCAGCAGCCCGATCTGGCAAGTCACCGACCTCGACATCAACGGCAACGCCGACCCGTTCGTCAACCTCGACTTCACGATCACGAACCTCTCGGACAGCGATGCCGATTTCATCGTGAGCGCGTTGGTTCCGATCTCCGGGTCGTTCCCCGGCCCCAACCCGATCTCCGGCAGCCTATCGGGAGTCGTCACCGACACGAGCGGCGATGAGACCGCGACGCTGGTGTCTACCGGTTTCACCACCCCGATCTTCACCGGCACCGTCGACGGAACGGATGCGCTGCCGATCGGGCTGGCTTCGTTTACCGCCGTCGGCGGCCCCGGCGCGAGCTTCAGTTTCGGCCCGTTCATCGATTCCGATCCTGCCTTCGGCCCCGCCACGTCGACCATCGGCATCGACATCGCCTTTACGCTGAGTGCCGGCGATACCGCCGAGATCAGCAGCTTCTTCCAACTCGTCCCTGAGCCGACCAGCGCGATGCTGCTCATGGTCGGGGCCTCGGCCGTGTTGGTCCGCCGCCGGGCGTAACCCGTTCGCTTGATTCCACGAAACGCTTAAACCCTCGGCAACATCCGCCGAGGTTTTTTCTCTTGTTCTTTGTCGGCCCCACACTCCGACCCTCACCCTATGGCCACCCGCGTCATCAAACCGATCTGTCCGCCGCGAAGGCGAGTTGGTGGAAGGCGTAGCCCTCGATGCGGATCGTGTTTTGCACATCGACCGCCAGCGGATGCGTCATCAGCGGGGCGTCGGTGACGAGGCTGTGGTACTCGCCGTTCTCTCCGCAGGCGTCGGCCCCCGCGGCGACGATCGCCTCGACCGTCTCGGCATCCAGTTCTCGGCCCAGAAACGACTCGGGCAGGTGGTTCGTGTTGACCACCACGATCCGGCTACGGATGCCGCGGGCGATCCCCTCGTCGACCAACGCTCGCCGATCCTCTTGCCAGATCGGGTGCATCGGCGTCACCCCCGCCCGCTCGCAAGCATCGACGACCCACTGGCGGTGGCTCTCGATATCGATGTCGCCGAACACGCCCGTCGTCAGGCCGCGGGCGTTGAGTTCTTCCAACCCGTCTACAAACGCATCCGTGTAATCGCCCCATGTCGCCGAGCGAAAAACAAGATCGATCCCCATCGCCTCGGCCTGCGCCTCGAGCAGCGACCTCGGCAACCCGTGCGACCGCGAACGCTCCCCGGTCTCGTCGAGCATCGTCAACCCCGCCCGCAGCCGTCCCCCGATATCGTAAGAACGGTGCACCGCCAGACAGATGTCTTTGCCACCGCTCCAAGAACAAAACAGGTCGGTGGCTTGGGGAAGGCCGGTCGTCATCATTACCAAGCTAACCATAGCTGTTATCGCCGACCACCGGGTCGCGTGATGCCAACTATTGGTGGCTGGGGCTGACGCTCGGGGAAGCCCCGGACATATATGTACAACCTCAGCCTTGGTCACTCAGCCGGTGCATCGAAGACACTGCCCCCGCCGCCCGCCGAACAACTCTGGCCCCACCGCCTGTACACATATTGGCGTATAAACTAAGTAGATCAAAAAATAGATTTAATAAGGAATATTAATATGGTTCGTCTTTTACGAAAGATTGACATCAAACTGCATCGCCTAGACAGGCTGCTCGAACGAACCGCCATAGTGCACCTGTTAGAAAAAATAGGGCGATTTTCTATCATTGTCGCCGTCTTCATATGGCTTATCGAGATCCCTGCACGAGAAAAGAAAGAGATCAGAGAAGCATGGCAAAATATTAATCTGGCTTTCGCCCAAACCTCGGGGAGCGGCGTACCGGATTCACTTGAATTCTTAGTTTCTAAGAGTGTTGATATCTCTGGAGTCAATTTGATCTCCAAAATTATCAGAGATTTAGAACTAAAAAACGCAAGAATGCTCCAAACTGATTTTCAAAGTGATCGTATTGAGAATTCCAGATTTACCAAATGCGATTTACGGGGAAGTCATTTTTGGGGGAACGATTTCCATGATGTGGTTTTCGAAAAATGCGATCTTCGCGGATGCAATTTTACGAATGCAGATCTCGGAAACACCATATTTATCGATTGCTTATTCGACCAAATAGTTGTCGGCGAATTTATTTTTGAAGTAGATAATATGCTTAGAGAAAAAAATAAAGCATATGAACTACTTGCAACGCTTAAGAATGCAAGCGATAAAAAATTACATGGAAAAATCGATCTCTACCACGCAGATCAGATTTCACACTTTGGTCACATACCGGAAGAATTGCAGCCTAGTGATCTAAACCAGATATTTGTGTATTCTGAGTGAGATTACACTTCTTCTTCAAACCTCCATCAACATCCGCGCGGGGTCTTCGATGGCTTCTTTGATTCGCTTCAAGCAGGTCACGGCTTCGCGGCCGTCGACGATGCGGTGATCGTAGGTGAGGGCGATGTACATCATCGGGCGGATCTCGACGCGTTCTTTGGGGGTGCCGGGGTCGACGGCGATGGGGCGGCGGACGATGCCGTGCATGCCCAAGACGCCGGACTGGGGGGGGTTGACGATGGGGGTGGAGAGGAGGCTGCCGTAGATGCCGCCGTTGGTGATGGTGAAGGTGCCGCCGGTGAGGTCGCTGATGGCGAGCTTGTTGGCTTTGGCTTTGAGGGCGTAGTCGAGGATCGCTTTTTCGATGTCGGCGAAGGACATGCGTTCGGCGTTGCGGAGGATGGGGACGACGAGGCCCTTGCCGCCGCCGATGGCGATGCCGACGTCGTAGTAGTTTTTGTAGACGATGTCGGTGCCGCGGACCTCGGCGTTGATGGCGGGGCACTGCTTGAGGGCGTCGATGGAGGCGCGGACAAAGAACGACATAAAGCCGAGCTTGACGTCGTGGGTCTTGAGGAACTGGTCTTTGTATTGGTTGCGTAGGGCCATGACCTCGGTCATGTCGACCTCGTTGAAGGTCGTGAGCAGCGCAGCGGTCTGCTGGGCGTCGACGAGGTTGGCGGCGATGCGCTTACGCAGCGACGTCATCGGCACGACTTCTTCGGATCGATCACCCCCCCCGGAAGTGCCTTCGGTCGGCGCGGAGGTGACGGCGGGTGGTTTGGGCGGGGCCGGGGCGGCGGCGGGGGTGCCGTTGCCGTGGGTCTTGAGGTAGTTCTGGACGTCTTCTTTAAGCAGGCGGTTGCCGGGGCCGGTGGCGGGGATGGCGGCGGGGTCGAGGTGGTTTTCGTCGATGAGGCGCTGGGCGGCGGGCATGACGACGGCGGCGGGGTTGCCGGCGGGAGCTGGGGCGGGAGCGGGCGGCTGCTCGGCGGCGTGTTCGGGGCCGGACTTTGACGGAGCCGAGGCGGCGGGAGCGGCTTCGCTACCCGAATTTCCGGGGGCGCTTCCGGGGGCGGCGGCGCCTTCTTCGAAGCTGCCGATGACGGTGCCGATGGTGACGTTGTCGCCTTGGGCGTGGGCGATCTTGGTAACGACGCCGTCGGCGGGGGCGTAGAGCTCTTGGGTGACTTTGTCGGTTTCGATCTCGACGAGGACGTCGTCTTTCTTGACGGCCTGTCCTTCCTGGACCTGCCAGGCGCCGATTTCAACTTCGGTGATGGATTCGCCGACTTCGGGCACGATGAGTTCGGTGGGCATGGCTGAGGGTCGCTTTGGAGTCTGATCGGGGCGTGAAGAAACGCGGGCTTAGGGCCCGCTCCGGGAGTATCAATTAATCCGCGAAGGCTTGTTCGAGGATCTGGTTTTGTTCGATGGCGTGGGCGGCTTTGCTGCCGGTGGCGGGGCTGGCGGAGGGCGGGCGGGTGATGCGTTTCATCTGCCACTCGCCGAGGAGGCGGTGGCCGAAGCCGCCTTTGAGGAACTGCCAGGCGCCCATGTTGCGGGGCTCTTCCTGGACCCAGGTGACGGTCATGTCTTTGCCGTAGGGTTCGAGGGCGGCGGTGAGTTCGTTGACCGGGAAGGGGTAGAGCTGTTCGAGGCGGAGGATAGCGACGTCGTCGCGTTCGAGCTTGTCGCGGCGTTCGAGCAGGTCGTAGTAGACCTTGCCGGTGCAGAGCAGGAGCTTCTTGGCTTTGTCAGGGCCGACGAGGGGGTCGGCGATGACGCGTTGGAAGACGTTGGGCTGGTCTGCGGTGCCGGGGGCGAAGTCTTCCCAGGTGTTGATGCACCGCGGGTGGCGGAGCAGGCTTTTGGGGGTCATCACGATGAGGGGCTTACGCCACTTGCGGACGACCTGCCGGCGGAGGAGGTGGAACATCTGGGCCGGCGTCGAGGGGTTGCAGACCTGGATGTTGTCCTCGGCACATTGGTTGAGGAAGCGTTCGAGGCGGGCGGAGGAGTGTTCGGGGCCCTGGCCCTCCATGCCGTGGGGTAGGAGCATGACGATGCCGGAGAGGCGTTTCCACTTGTCCTCGGCGGAGGAGATGAACTGGTCGATGATGACCTGGGCGCAGTTGACGAAGTCGCCGAACTGAGCCTCCCAGATGGTCAGGCCGCAGGGGTAGTCGAGCGAGTAGCCGTAGTCGAAGCCGAGCACGCCGGCCTCAGACAGCGGCGAGTTGATGATGTCGACGTCGGCCTGGTCTTCGGAGAGCTGCTGCAACGGGACGTATTTGCTGCTGTCTTTCACGTCGTGCAGCACGGCGTGGCGGTGGCTGAACGTGCCGCGTTGGGCGTCCTGTCCCGAGACGCGGACGCGGTGGCCCTGCACAGCCAAACTGGCGAAGGCCAGCGATTCGCCGGCGGCCCAGTCGAGCGGGCGTTTGCCGTCGACGACCTCGGTCTTGAGGCGGAGCAGGCGCTTGAGTTTGGGGTGGAGGTGGAAGTCGTCGGGCAGCTGGGTCTGCTTGCGTAGCAGCTCTTTGAGTTGGTCGACGGGGACGCCGGTGTCGGGGTCGTCGGCGTCGCGTTCTCGGCCGCCGGCGTAGCCTTGCCAGAGGCCTTTGGGCTTGTTGGCGGGGCGCTTCGCTTCGTCGTTGCGGGCGGCGGTGAGTTCTTTTTCGAGCAGCTCGGTGCGGCGCTGGGCGATGCGCTGGGCGTCGTCGTCGCTGACGCCGCCGAGTTTTTTGAGGCGTTCGAGGTAGGCCGAGCGAACGGTCTGCCGCTGGTCGATTTGTTTGTACATCATCGGCTGGGTGTAGGAGGGCTCGTCGCCCTCGTTGTGGCCACGCCTGCGGTAGCAGTACATGTCGATGACGACGTCGCGCTTGAACTTGAAGCGGAAGTCCATGGCGAGCTGGACGACCTGGGCGACGGCCTCGGGGTCTTCGCCATTAACGTGGAGAATCGGGATCTGCAGCATCTTGGCGATGTCGGTGCAGTAGCGCATGGAGCGCGAGTCTTTGGGCTTGGTGGTGAAGCCGATCTGGTTGTTGATGATGACGTGGACGGTGCCGCCGGTGCGGTAGCCGTCGAGCTGGGAGAGGTTGAGGGTTTCCTGGACGATGCCCTCGCCGGCGAAGGCGGCGTCGCCGTGGATCAGCAGGCCCATACCGATGTTGCCGCGGGTGGTGAAGCCGGTGCGGTCTTGCTTCGCGCGGAGCCGGCCGAGGGCGACCGGGCCGACGTACTCGAGGTGCGACGGGTTGAAGCACAGCGAGAGGTGGATGTTCCGGCCGCCGCGGGTGCGCCAGTCGCCGGAATAGCCCATGTGGTACTTCACATCGCCGCCGCCGATATGCTGCTCGGGGTCGTTGTCTTCGAACTCGCGGAAGATTTTTTGGGCGCTCTTGCCGAGGATGTTGGACAGGACGTTGAGCCGGCCGCGGTGGGCCATGCCGATGACGATCTCTTTGATGCCTTGCTCGCCGGCCTTTTCGAAGGCGAGGTCGAGCAGCGGGATCAGCGACTCGCCGCCTTCGAGAGAAAACGACTTGGCCCCGATGAACTTTCGTTGGATGAACTCTTCGAAGATCACCGCGTCGGTCAGGCGGGTGAGGATGCGGATCTGCTCTTTTCGGGAGAGCTTGACCGTGTTCTCGGTCGACTCCATCTGGCGTTGCAGCCACTGGCGGACTTCGAGGTTGTCGATGTGCATGAACTGGGCCGCGACGCTGCCGCAGTAGGTGTGCGTCATCTGGTCGATGATGTCGCGGAGGGTGCGGACCTTGTCGCCGGGCACGGTGCTGGTGAAGTTGAACGGGCGGTCGTAGTCGGCTTCGTTGAAGCCGTAGTAGCCGGGCTGCAGCTCGTCGGGGACCTCGGTTCCCTCGGCGAGGGGGTTGAGGTGGGCGGCGATGTGGCCGCGGACGCGGTAGTTGCGGACGAGCATGTCGACACGGTGCTGCAGCGAAGACGCGTCGCCAGCCGAAGGATGCTGGCCGGGGGTGGGGGGTTGGCCGTTGACGGTGGCGTGGCCGTTCGCGGAGCCGTTGACGGCGTGGCCGTTGGCGCTGCCGTTTTGTTGCGCGGAGCTCGGGCCGACGTCGAACAGGCCACGAGCGCGGAGCGAAGTTCCGACGCGTCGGCCCGTGATCATGCCCCAGCTCTCAAACAGCTTGTGCCACGAGCTATCAACGCTCGACGGGTCGTCGAGGTAGTCGTTGTACACCGCCTCGACGTAGGCGAGGTTGGCGCTGTCGGGGAACGACGGATCGGGCTCTACCATGGCAACCTTTCGGCCCAGTGTTCGGGTGCCGCCGCGGCGATTCGGCGGGCGGAGCGGGGAGGCGGGGTACTAAACGATTTCGGGCGTATCCGACTGGGCATCAGCATACGGGCAGACCTGCTCCAACTTAACAAATGTTACGCCTCCCGTTGCGGTAAATGCGGATAAAAAAGTTATCGGTATCCTCATCGGCGAGACGTGTTTCGTTCCAACCCCCACCCGACCGCACTACCCGATGTTTGACGCCTACACCATGTTCGAACTTGTGCAGGTCGCCCTGCTCGGCCTGCTGGCCGGGACGCTCGGCGGGATGCTCGGCGTGGGCGGCAGCGTCGTCATGATCCCCGGGCTGGTGGTCGTCCTCGGCCGGCCGACCGGGGTCGAGCAGCACCTCTATCAGGCCGCGGCGATGATCGCTAATGTTGCGGTGTCGGTGCCCGCGGCGCTGCGGCACCGCCGGGCGGGGGCGGTCCAGTTTGAGGTGGTGCGGTGGATGCTGCCGGCAGCGCTGGGATGCATCGTGCTTGGAGTGATGCTGAGTAATCTGCCGGTGTTCTCGGGGGCCGACGGCGGGGTCTGGCTCGGCCGGGTGCTGGCGGTGTTTCTGGTCTACGTGGTCGTCGTCAACGTGCGGAAGTTGCTCCCGATCCGGCCGGCGGTTTCGGGGCAAGCAAGCGGAAAAGAGGAGGCGGCCGAGCAAGCAAAAACCACCGCCCCACGCAGCGTGCTGGTCGGCTCGATCATGGGCGTCTTCGCCGGGCTGATGGGCGTCGGCGGCGGGGCGCAGGCGGTGCCGCTGCAGCAGGCATTGATGCGGCTGCCGCTGCGCAACTGCATCGCCAACAGCTCGGCGGTGATCTGCTTCAGCGCGGCCCTCGGGGCGGTCTACAAGAACCTCACACTCGCCGAGCACAACCTGCCGGGCAGCGGCGTCACGCTGTCTTGGGAAACGGGCCTCGTCCTCGGCCTGCTCCTGGCCCCCACCGCCTGGCTGGGCGGTCGTCTCGGAGCGGTGCTGACCCACCGGCTGCCGCTGCGGGCGATCCGCGTCGCGTTCATCGGCCTGATGGTCGTGGCGTGCTGGAAGATGGCGGCGCTGCCAATCTGACAGCCCGCCGTCGGCACCGGTTATCGCTAAACCGCACGCAAGTCTGCACATAAGACAACACGCTTCTCGCAGAACCGCGGCACCGCTCCTGCGTAATATTTTTCACGTGAACGAGCCCGGCGTGGGCCGTGAACGCCGCCGCACAAACCTCTACCCCACCACCCATGACCCGCTTCATCAACAACACGAAAACCGCCCTGCTGCTCGGCGGCCTCTTCGGCCTCATCCTCCTCGCCGGCCAGCTCATCGGCGGCACACAGGGCCTCGTCCTCGCCTTCATACTCGGCGGGGCGACCAACATCGTCGCCTTCTTCTTCAGCGACAAGATCGCCATCGCCTCGATGCGCGGCCAACAGGTCGACGAACGCAACGCCCCCGAGCTGCTCGACATGGTCGCCCGCCTCGCCAACCGGGCCGAGCTACCGATGCCCAAGGTCTACATCTGCCCGCAGCAGGCCCCCAACGCCTTCGCCACCGGACGATCGCCCAAACGCTCGGCCGTGGCCGTGACGCAGGGCGCCTTGCAGCTGCTGACCTACGACGAACTCGAGGGCGTCATGGCCCACGAAATGGCCCACATCCAGAACCGCGACACACTGACCAGCACCATCGCCGCGACCATCGCCGGGGCGATCTCGATGCTGGGCTACATCTTCATGTTCGGCGGCGGCAACCGCGACACCCATCCCGCGGCCGCCCTGCTCATGATCATCGTCGCGCCGATCGCTTCGATGATTATCCAGATGGCGATCAGCCGCAGCCGGGAGTACGTCGCCGACCACGACGCCGCCGAGCTCGTCGGCTCGCCCCACGGCCTGATCTCCGCGCTCCAGAAACTCGAAGCTCAGGCCCAGCGCATCCCCCTGCAAAACGAAAACCCCGCCCAGAACCACATGTTCATCGTCCAGCCCCTCGCGGGCATGGGCGGCAAGGGTGGCTTAACGGGTCTTTTCCGCACCCACCCCCACACCGCCGACCGCATCGCCAAACTCCGCGAACTCGCATAAAGCCGCGACCGTTAGTCGCGCTGCCTTGTTGACACCCATCTGATTTGTCCAACCACCCACGCCTACGTGCGTGGGTTTTATATATCCTGTTGATTATGCCAATACAGATCGGCGTCCCGCCGATCGCGCGACCACCGGTCGCGGCTTTATGACGAGATGCCGTACGCTTTTACCAACTCGATAAACCGCGCGCCGCGTTCTTCGTAATTCGCAAACTGGTCCCACGACGCACACCCCGGGGACAGCAGTACGACTTCCCCCACCCGCGCATCCCGCATCGCCCGCTCCACGGCCACGTCCAACGTCCCGCAACGCTCGACCACGACGCCGGGCTCCGGCCACGCCACCCCGCCGCACGTCTGGGGCCGTGTCGGCGTTTCAGCATATTTTGATGCCGCCTCCACCGCGTCGGCGATCGCGTCCCCCGTCGCCCCGATCGTGTAAACCCCCGCACACCGCTCCGCCGCTAACGCCGCGAGTTCGCCGAAGTCCGAGCCTTTGTCGTACCCCCCGAGGATAATGCGAACCTGTCCCGTATCAAAAGATTCGATTGCCAACTTCGCGGCTTCGGGCGTGGTGCACTTTGAATCGTTATACGCCCTTAAATCAATTAGACCACCGACAAATTCCAGTCGATGCGGTAATCCCCGAAAGTCTTTTAGGAGATCGTAATAATTGTTACTTACTGCCACCGAAGGCCAGACCGCATCGAGGCCCTCAACAAGTGAATCAACATCCTTAACTTCAAAATCTTGGGTAAGCGCATAAGGCTGCCCTAACGCAAACGCAACAGCATATGAAGCGTATCGTGCATTCGACTCGTTATGGTACCCCGGTACCATCAAGCTATTCATACTCGGGTGCTTACCGACATCGGTTATAAACGGCCCGTTTATAACACGGGCCACGTTCGACTGTATCAAGGTTGTATCGGTTTGACCGGTTAACGCAGCGTCGAAGCGGCTGTCTTGGAAATCTAAAACCGCTTGCTTCGCTGCGACGTAGCTTTCCATCGAGCCGTGCCAGTCAAGGTGGTTTGGGCTGATATTGGTAATCACCGCGATGTGGGGCGACCACTTGTCTTCGCGCAAGCCTTCGAGCATAAAACTCGATAACTCCAAAACCACCCAGTCGTCTTCCCGAATCAGCTCGACGAACGGCAGTAGCGAGCCGCCGATGTTGCCGCCCATCCATACGCCGGGGCCTTCGTTTTCTCTACTTGGCGTCTCAGCGTCTTGGCGTCTTGGCGTAAGGCCTTTCAAGTCCCCATAAGGCGTCTCGCCGGGCTGTTCTAAGACTTTCCGCAGGATGTGAGCGGTCATTGCAGTGGTGGTCGATTTACCCGCGCTGCCGGTGATGCCGATGGTGCGCAGGCGATTGGGCAGGTGCTTAATCAGCAGGCGAATCTCGCTGGTGATCCGCACCCCTGCCTCGCGGGCCGCCGAGACGAATACGTTTTCGGGTTTGACCGCGGGGTTGACCACGAGCAAATCACAGCCTGTGAAGTCTTCGTCCCGGTGTTCGCCCAGCCGGTAGCGCACTGCCCCGCTGGCCTCGAACTCGGCGAGCTGGGCGATCGAGTCTTTCAGTTCTTCCGGGGGCAGCGTATCGGTGACCAGCACGCTGGCGCCGCGTTCGGCAAGGAAGCGGGTGACGCCGACTCCTCCGCCGAAACGGCCGAGGCCCATGACGGTGACTTGTTTGCCCTGGTAGTCGGTAATCATCCCGGCATGATAGTTGGTCCGCCCGGCGACTCGGACACGGCGTTACGGGGCGCGGAAATTGATTTCCTGGGTGGCGGCACCGACGTTGTAGGTCGCGAGGGTGATGCCGCGGGGGACGGCCCAGTAGGCGTAGAGCTTCTCGCCGCTCTTGAGTTCGTTGATGGGCAGGTCGGTGTTGTTGCGGAGGTCGCCGCTGGACTCGACACGAATCTTCATCCGGCCGTCACCCATAACCAAGGCGTAGCCAAACGGGGGATATTCGCGGCCGGCCTTGTCGACGAAGCGGATCGGCTGGACGTTGCCCTGAGCGACGCCGGTGTTGTCGGGGGAGAAGGGTACGATCTGGGCCCTCAAGGCGCTGAGGCTTGAGCTGACCGCGACGCGGTCGACCGAGTTGCCCCGGCCGCCGGCGCGGTCGCCAACCGTGCCCGAGCCGCCGAGGACCTCGGCGTCGCCTTCTTCGTCGGAGAAGCGCAGCGCCTGAGCCTGGTTCTTCGAGACTTTTTTCGGCAGATCGTTGGTCGCTTCGATCTCGATGATCTTGTGCGTGGCGTAGCCGACGGGGTCGGACGTGATGTTGCCGTCGCTGGCGGGCAGGTTCACCGCGACGGCGTTGGGCGCATCGGGGTCGTACATCGTGCCGATGAGCGGGGCGATGTCCCGGCCCTCGAGGTCCCGGGCTTCGGGGAGGGCGAAGCGGGAGTTGCGGAGCATGATGTAGTTCGGCTGAGCGTTGCTGGCGACGGCGAAGACCCAGTGCAGGTCGATCTCGGGGAAGCCGGCGGACGACGCGAAGATCTTGTTGTTGTCCAGGCGGTAGAACTGCATCACTCCGTCCTGGTTGGTCCGGCTGAAGCCGACGGGGGCGATTGATGCCCAGGGGCCGGCGCCGGTGTCGACCAGCAGGCGGACCTGCGTGCCGGGGACGCGGAGGATGTTGTCGCCGTCGAACGTTGCGGCGTCGCCGCCCTTTTTCCAGTTAGTCTGGACGAGAACGAGCTTGCCCGGCCCGCCGGTGCGGTTGCGCCAGCCCGTGAGGTATTCGTTCACGTCGCCGCCGACGCCGGGGATGCGCTCTTCGCGGAAGACGACTAGGCCTTCATCACTGACCGAGACCGTGTCGGGCGAGACGACCAACGACTGGTTCGGGTCGTACCACTTGGCGAGGCGGTGGACATTGGACGCCCGGGCGATGTCGGGCTGGTAGTGCGACAGCGGGGTCGAGGTCGAAAACGCCCCGCCGGAGAGGCGGTTGTAGAAGTTGGCGGTCATCTGGTCGACGCCCAGCCAGAGCGCGCCGCCCTCGACGGGGACGACCTCGCCGACGCTGTTGACTTCGTACGGCCGGTAGCCGGCGACCGCATCGGGCAGGGGCAGGAAGCTGACACCCAGGAGCGCGATACCCGCGGTGAGGATCCCACTGCAGGCGCCGACCACCCCGCCGACGGCCTGATTGACCAGCCGGGGGAACTGCATGTTCCCGCCCACAAAATTATCCAGCGATAGCCGCACGACGATCAGGATGACCGCGAACGGCAGCAACAGCCCCACGCCCCAGGCGTAGCTGGGCATGAATCCGATCAATAGTTTGTCGACCCACAGCTCCCAGAACGCGAAGGCCAACGCCCCCGCGACGATCACGGACAACAAGTGGAGCAACGCCGAGAACAGCCCGTAGGTCGACCACATCACGGCCATGCCCAGGACAAACACGATGATGACTAAATTAACGATCATGGCGGGTACCAGATGATGGGTAAGGCGGGGTGGGGGCGGGGTCGACGGCTACTTGCCGGACATCACGCGGGTGACTTCTTTGATATCGGTGGTGCCGTCGACGACTTTGGTCAGCGCGGCTTCCTGGAGGTAGAGCATCTTCTGCTTCCGCAAGTGCAGGCGGAGGCTGTCGAGTTCGTTGGCGGAGATGTAGCGGGCGGCCTGGTCGTCGATGATCATGACCTCGAAGACGCCGATGCGGCCGCGGTAGCCCAGGCCGTGACAGTCGGGGCAATCGATTTCTTTGTCTTTAACCATCACCTTGCCCGAGGCCCGGAACAGCTCGGTGACTTGGTCCGCCGGAAGGTTGAGCCGCTGCAGCGCGCCGGGGTCGGGCGAGTACGGGACGCGGCAGGTGTGGCAGAGCCGACGGACCAAACGCTGGGCGATCACGGCCCCGAGGTTCTCGCCAACGGTGCGCGGGTTGCCGACCTGTTTCATCCAGGCCTGCAACGCGCTGAGCGTGTCGGGCTGATCGGAGGGGATGTAGCAGCGGGTGTCCTCGGCGCTCATCGCCAGGGTCTTGGCGCTCTGCTCGTCGGCGACCTTGGAAACCATTAATACGTTGGGGTCGCTGCGGACGATGACGCCGAGCTTTTCGTTGAATTCGCTGGCGGGCTTGCCGGCAGGGATCAGCGTGTGATCGACGCCTTCGAGTTCGAGCAGCTGTTCCTCCTCGAGGGTGACGACCATCGTGGTGTAGGGGTCGTGTTCTTGGAGCAGGCTGTAGAGGGTCGTGGTCTTGCCGCTCTTTGGTCCCGAGGAGACGAGGACTGCTTTGCCCTTCTGGTGGAGCAGCGACTGGATCGCTTGGAACTGGTTGGGGGCGAAGCCGAGATGGGCCAACGGGATGTTGGCGGTCTGCTCGCCGTCGATGTTGATCTGCATCTGCAGGCCACGGGTCGAGCCCGCGGAGATGATGTGTAGCTGGTGCGAGCCGGAGTTCTCGACGGTGATCGAAAGCTCGGCCTCCTGTTTCCGCCGGCGGTCTTCGACGTCCATCCCGCTGATCTTCTTGATGTAGTCGATCAGCTTGACCGCCTCGGCAGGCTCGGGCGCTTCTTGCGGATAGCGGACGCCGTCGATGTGGACGCGGTACTTGGCCTGCTGGGTATCGACGGTCAGGTCGACCTGGTTGGCGTTACGCGGCAGGGCAAACGTCATCAACTTGTCCAGCACCATGTACGCGGCCAGGTCTTCTTCCCCCGCCTTGGGGATCGGCAGGGGCTTGCCGTCGGGGTCGGTCATGTTCAGCGTGGCCTTGCGCTGCAGCTTGGCCTCGGTCTTTTCGCGACGTTTTTGCTTGAACGATTCGAAGTCGGCGGACCACCGCTCGTCCTCGGGCACCTGCCCGTTGCGATAAACGACATAGCCCGCCACGCCGCCAGCGAGAATGATGAGCCCGAGCGGGAAGCCCAGCCAGAAGATGGGCAGCAGCAGCATCGCCCCGAAGCCCAGCACCGCGCTGCCGAACTGGATCAGGTTGAACTCGGAACGCTTGAGGTAGTAGAAGGCCGCGTCTTTATCCAGCTGGGTCACGACCCAGGCCCACCCGCCGACCGCGGCGAGGAAGAGCACGGGCTTGACGAAGCTCATCAAGAAAACGGATTGGGCGAGGGTGGGCGTCATTTGATTCTTAATCGAGGATTGAAGACGTTTGGTCGCGGTGAGGCAGAAGCACGAGAGCACGAGCGGTTTACGGTCTCGGGTTTCCGATCAAAAACCCAAGCCAAGCAATCGGATCAGCCGGTCGAGATGCCCCGCAGCCGCATCTTGATCTCTTCGGGCGACGGGGCGTTGGCCTGGGCAACCCGGGGGTGGATGTAGTTGGTCTCGACCAGCTCGACGAGGCTGTCGACGTAGGTCCGCATGCCTTCTTCCCGGCCGTCTTTGATGACCTTCTCCAGCTCGTCTTCGCGGCCCTCGAGGATCAGCTTCCGCGTCGGCGGGCTCTGCAGCAAGACCTCGACCGCCGGCACGCGCGGCAGGTCTTCCCGGATCGTCGGCAGCAGCTTCTGGTAGACGAACGCCTGCATCTGGTAAGCCAAGATGTTGCGGATCGGCTCGCGTTCTTCGGGTTCGAAGAGGTCGTAGATGCGGTTAAACGCCTGCGACGCCGACGAGGCGTGGATCGTGCCGAACACGAGGTGGCCGGTTTCCGAAGCCTGCAGCGCCGCCTCGAAGGTTTCTTTGTCGCGCATCTCGCCGATGAGCACGACGTCGGGGTTCTCGCGGACCATGCCGCGGAGGGCCGTGGGGAAGTCCGGCACGTCAAGCCCGACCTCCCGCTGATTGATCATCGCTTTTTTGTCTTCGAACAAATATTCGACCGGGTCTTCGATGGTCAGGATATGGCAGGCCCGGGTCTTATTGATGAAGTCCATCATCGCCGCGATCGTCGTCGACTTGCCCGAACCCGTCACACCGCAGAGCAGGACCAGGCCCTGCCGAGCCTCGACGATACGGTTCATCACGTCGGGCAGGTGCAACTGTTCGAAGTTGAGGATCTCGTTCGACACCCGCCGGGCCGCGATAGCGGATCGGCCGCGGGTCAGGAAGATGTTGACGCGGAAGCGGTGCGACGCGCCGTCGACGTCGAAGTCGACGCCCAGGTCGAGTGAGCCGTGGTCCGCATATTGTTGGACCTGTTCGTCGGTCAGCCCGTCGTGGATCCACTTGTTGAACTCTTCGACGGTCGGCGGCGTGGTGTCGAGCGCCTTGAGTTCGCCCCGCAGACGCAGCTTCGGGGCTTGTCCGCCCCGCATGATGAGGTCGGAAGACTCGAACTTCACCGCGGCCTTGAAGTATTTGGCCAACGGCGTGTCCGCCAGGGTTTCGTGGAGGACCAGCGGGTCGCCGGCGACTACTGAGTCGTGGGGGCTGACAGATTTACTCAATGGATAGCCTCACGGGAGCGGGGAACTACATCAGACAGAGAATCGATATGCTCGCCCGAAGCCGAGGAATCGTCAAGCGATAGCGTAACGGGCCGGGCCGCGAAACACCAAGACTTTAAATGACTTCCCCGGGATTCACCCCGCCTCGGCCGTAATCCGCACCGGCAGGCCCGCCGCGGCCAGCGCCGCCTTCGTATCGGCGATTGTGTACTCGCCGTAGTGGAAGATGCTCGCCGCCAACGCCGCGTCGGCCCGAGTCTTCGTCAACACGTCGATCATGTGCTGCGGGCTCCCGCACCCCCCGGAAGCAACAATCGGGACATCTACGGCTTCGGCGATCGCCCCGGTGATCTCCAGGTCGTAGCCCGTCTTCATCCCGTCGGCGTCCATGCTCGTCAGCACGAGCTCTCCCGCTCCGAGTTCGACGACCTTCACCGCGTACGCCAACGCCTCCAGCCCCGTCGGCTTCCGGCCGCCGTGGGTGTGGACCTCAAAGACCTTGCCCTCGGGGCTGACGTGCTGCGGGGCCTGGCCCGTGCGCTGCTCGAATTCCGCCGCGTCCACCCGCTTGGGGTCGATATTCACCACCGTGGCGCACCGCCCGAACCGCTTTGCCGTCTGGGCCACGATGTCGGGGTCCAGCACCGCCGCGGTGTTGATGCTCACCTTCTCCGCCCCGGCCTGGACCAGCGCGGTCACGTCATCGATCGTCCGGATCCCCCCGCCCACCGTGAACGGCATGAAGCACTGCTCCGCCACCCGTCGAACCATGTCATACGTAATGTCGCGGTTCTCGTGGCTGGCGGTGATATCGAGGAAGACCAATTCGTCCGCCCCCGCCTCGTCGTACTGCCGGGCGATCTCGACGGGGTCCCCCGCGTCGCGGAGTTCAACAAAGTTCACCCCCTTCACCACCCGCCCGGCTTTCACATCGAGACACGGAATAATGCGGTGCGTCAGCATAGGCTCAATATAGCCAACCGCTACGCGACGCGGACGGCGCGGGCCTTGGCTAAACTGTGCGGTCTATGAGCAGACGTGTCTATTTAACCGGCGTGGGGCCCGTGAGCGGGCTCGGACTGGGGATCGAACCGAACTGGGAGGGCCTCTCGGCCGGGGACTCGGCGATCGGGCCGGTCAAAGCGTTCGACGCCTCGACGATGGGTTGCCCCGTCGCGGCCGAGGTGACCGACGATTTTAAAGTCCGCAACTTTGTGCCCAAGAGCTACCGCAAGGCGACGAAGGTGATGGCCCGCGACATCGAGTTGGCCGTGGCCGCGGCGGACCTGGCGGCGCGGGACGCGGGGCTGGTGACGAAAGGGACCGACCCGGATAGTGAAGTTTCTTATGCTCCCGAGCGGGTGGGCTGTCACATCGGCGCGGGGCTGATCGCAGCGGACCTCGACGAGCTGACGCTGGCGTTGGCCGCTTCGTCGGATGAAAAACGGAAGGATTTCGACATCCACCACTGGGGCCGGGAGGGGATGACGAACCTGACGCCGTTGTGGCTGCTGAAGTACCTGCCGAACATGCTGGCGTGCCACGTGACGATCATCCACGACACCCGCGGGCCGTCGAACACGATCACCTGCGGCGAAGCTTCCGGCGGCCTGAGCGTGGGCGAGTCGCTGCGGGTGATCCAGCGGGGGCAGGCGGATTTGTGTTTCTGCGGCGGGGCCGAGAGCAAGCTGAACCCGATGGCGTTTCTGCGTCAGGTCATGACCGGCCGGCTGGTTGGTGACGCCGAGACGCCGGTCTTGCCGTTCGACGAAAACGCGACGGGCGGAGCGCTGGGCGAAGGCGGCGGGATCGTGACGCTCGAATGTGTCGACGCCTTCGAACAGCGCGGCGGCGACCCCGGAAAGGTCTACGCCGAGGTACTCGGGTTCGGGGCGTCGCAGACCGTGAACCGGGAAACAAAGAACCGCACGCCCGACGCCGAGGGCCGGGGCATCGTCAACGCGGTGCAGGCAGCGCTGCGTGAAGCGGAGCTGGAACCGGACGCGATCGACGTCGTCGTGCCCTTCGGCCTCGGCCACCCCGACTGGGACGGCCCCGAAGCCGCGGCGCTCCGCACGCTCCTCGGCGACCGCCTCGCGTCGGTCCCCGTGGTCGCACCCAAAGCCAATGTCGGCAACCTCGGCGCAGGTTCGGGAGGCTACGACCTCTGCGTCGCCGCCCAGATCCTCAAGTCCCAGCAACTCCCCGCCACCCACCGCCCCACCCCGCTCGCCGGCCTCGGCGCGACGAGTGCCGACAAGCTCGACGTTGCTTTGGTTTTCGCGACCGGCTTAGGCGGGCAGAACACCGCCATCGTTTTGAAGAAGGTTTGACCCCGAAAGACTCGCCATGAGCAAACCCAAAATCGTTATCACCGGCATGGGGTGGATCACGCCGCTCGGCCACGACCTCGAGACCGTCTGGAACGGGCTGCTGTCCGGGGCGTCCGGCGCGGGGGCGATCTCGCACTTCGACGCGGCGACGTTCCCCACGACATTCGCGGCGGAAGTGAAAGACTACGACTGGAAGCAGTACGTCGCCGACCCGTCGCTGCACGAAGGTGTCGGGCTAAACACCAGCTACGCGCTGGGCGCGGCGGCGCAGGCGTGGAAGCAAGCAGGTCTGGCCGACTTTGATGGGCTCAACCCCGAGCGGCTGGGGCTATACCTCGGCGCGGGCGAGGGGACGCTGGACTTCGAGAACTATGTTGCTTCGAACCTCGCGGGGTGGAACGCCGACGAGCGTGAGATCGACGGCAAAGCATGGGCGCAGACCGCGACGACCGTGATGGACGCGACCCGCGAGATCGAGCAGGAGCCCAACATGCCGCTCGCGCACCTCGCGCTCGAGTTCAACGCTCAAGGGCCGGCGTACAACTGCCTCACCGCCTGCGCCGCGTCGACCCAGGCCATCGGCGAGGCCCGCGAGATCCTGATGCGCGGCCACGCCGACGTCATGATCACCGGCGGCTGCCACACCATGATCCACCCGCTGGGCATCACCGGCTTCAACCGGCTGACCGCCCTGTCGAACCGTAACGACTCGCCGACCACCGCGTCACGGCCGTTCTCAGCCGACCGCGACGGCTTCGTCATGGGCGAGGGCGCCGGCATCATCATCATGGAGACCGAAGAACACGCCAAAGCCCGCGGCGCGACGATCCTCGCCGAGGTCGCCGGCTACGGCAGTACCGCCGACGCCTACCGCATCACCGACATCCACCCCGACGGCCGGGGCGCCGCGATGGCGATGCGGCAGGCCCTCGACGGAGCCCGCGTCACCGCCGACGACGTCGACTGGATCGCCGCCCACGGCACCTCGACCAAAGAAAACGACTCGATCGAAACTAAAGCGATCAAATCGGTTTTCGAGAAAGACGACAGCAGCGAAGATTTCCGGGGGGTCCCACCCGTCAGCTCGATCAAGTCGATGATGGGCCACCTCATCGCCGCCGCCGGGGTGGTGCAGGCGATCACCGCGGTGCTCGCCATCCGCGACGGCAAGCTCCCCCCCACCGCCAACCTCCAGACCCCCGCCCCCGAGCTCGACCTCGACTACATCCCCAACGAGCCCCGCGACCTCAATCCTTCCGGAGGCGTGAAGGTCTGCCTGTCCAACAGCTTCGGCTTCGGCGGCCAGAACGACACGTTGGTACTTCGGCGGGCGTAGACTCAGCGCGTTACAAGAACGCGGCAGGTTTACGAATCGCCGCAGCTGACTCTGCCATTAAAAAGCCCACGCCATTTTGGCGTGGGCCTTTCGTTTGATTCGTAATGTTGAGGGCTTTTCGGGTTCAGTCGTAAAGCGGTGCACTCTCGGTGGAGATCTGAAGCGTCGTCTCGATGCGGAAGTTCGACTGGGTCACATGCCGCTCGGCGAAGAAGAGCTTGAGCTCATAGGCCCGGCCGGGCACGAGGCCGAGGCGGTCGGCCTCGTCGTCGAGGTTGACGCTGCCCGCTACTTGGCCGTGGATACCGCCGAGGTCTACGACGAGCTGGTTATTGATGAAGACCCACACGTCGTCGTCGCCAACAAACTTAAAGACTAAGTCTTGAGACGGGTCTTCACGCCAGTAACGCGGGGTATAGGTGAAAAGCGTTTCCAACTCGTAGGTGAAGTAGTAGTTGTGATAGCCCGTGCCGGTCGTTTGCATGTCGGCCCAGGTGACGTCCGAACCCATGCCGTCGAGGGGGAAGAAGTATTGGTGGGCACCGGTGCTCTGCTTCTCCCGAGCGTAGGTGTAGACGCCGGGTTCGCCGGCTTTGAGCTCGAGCGAAATCGGGTAGTCGACGGATTTATTGACGCCCGGCACGTCGCGGAACCACTGGGAGAACGTCGATTGATTGGTGATGAGCGCCGCGTCACTCGCCGAGCCCTCGGCGAGCACCGGCTTGCCGTCAGCATCGAGGGTGTTCTCAACCGCACCGGTGATCAAACCCGTGCCGATGCCGGGCTCGAAGTCCGGGTGAGCGTCGGTGAAGTCACGCAGCGTGCCCTTAAGCACAAGCGCCTGATTGCTGCTAATCGCGGGAGACAGATCGCTACCCGCGAAGCAGGGAAGAGTTAATCCGATAGTCAACACCCCGTATAGGGAATTCCGCCAAAAATCATTACACATAACGAATACCTATTGCTTGAAGCCCTGACTCAGCGTCGTCGGTTATCGCAAACCGCCCCGAGCTTAATCATCTTCAGTATCAGCAAACGATTTGGCTAGGCGTAAAACAAATTGAATGTATCAGCGAACCGCAATTTAATGCATCCGGGATGGATTATTGGTAACCCTTTACCCGTTTAACACCACCGACCCAAGTGCAAATCGTTATTAAAAGAACCGCACCAAATCAGGCGCGGTTCGTTTAATTTTTTTGTTTAGAAGTTTACGCTTGAGATAAGGTTAGTCGTACAGCGGCGCGGTCTCAGTGGTCAGTTTCAGCGTGGTCTCGATGCGGAAGTTCGACTCGGTCACGTGCCGCTCGGCGAAGAACAAGACGAGCTCGTAGATGCCGTTGTAATCTAAGCCCAGGTACTCCAACGACTCGTCGAGGTTAATCTCCCCGTTGGCCTGTCCGTGGACACCGCCGATATCGACCGCAAGCTTGCCGTTGATGAAGACCCATACGTCGTCGTCGCCCTTGAACCGGAAAATCAGGTCCTGGTTAGGGTCGTCACGCTTGTTGCGTGGCGTGAGCGAGAAGAGCGTACGCAGCTCGTAAGTAAAATAGAAGTTGTGTGTGCCGGTGCTTTCGGTAATAAAGTCGTTCCACGAGTGTTCGGGGTCGGTCACCTCGTCCATCGGGAAGAAGTAGCGTTCGTCGGCGTTCGTCGACTGCCGCTCCCGGGCGAAGTAGAAGACACCGGGGCTGCCTTCGAGGGGCTCTAGGGTGATCGCATACTCGCTGCTCTTGTTAACACCCTCGACATCGGTGAACCACTGATTAAACGAGTCTTCCCCCGTGATCATGCCGCGGGTCGAGTCGCCGGCCGCAAGCACGGGTTTCCCTTTACCGGTCGGGCCGTTGAGGTAGTCTTCAACCAATCCTTGCTTGACCCCGAAACTCTTCTCGGGGTTCTGCATATCGGGGTGATCGACCTTGAAGTCGCGGAGCGTGCCTTGGAGCACGATGCGTTCGGGTGTGGTGTCTTCGGGGGTCGGCAAGACTTCCGAAGCGTGGGCCGAGCCGGCCAGCAGTGCCGAGCCCGTAATCGCCGCCATGAGTAGATGTGAGGTTTTGGGAGGATTCATGATGCTAATTTCCTGTCAGTCGGAGATCGTCGTGAGCTTACGGCGGCTCCCTGTTATTTCCGCCATACCGGCTGTTCGCTAACCGGTCTAATGAATAAACGAATACAAATCGATCTGCGACAAACGTCTGCTTGTTAAAGACATGCCTTCAAACGGAACCTATGCGGGCTATGAGGTTTGGGGAGACCGCTCTCGCTCAGAACCGCAAGACGACCGGTGTCCGTATCGATAAAAACCGCCGAAAGCGGCGGATTATCCGAGTGCGGCGATTTATGTAACCGTATTGCCCGAGCAATCAGTTCAGCCGGCGGGGCTTGGTCGAGGCGATCACGGTGACGGGCGGCACGTCGCCGTCTTCGAGGTCGAGGCTGGCGTCGTCGTCGGCCTGCACCGTGAAGTTGATGCTGCCGCGTTCGAGGACGTAGATGCCATCGTTGGTCAGCCGTCTTGCTAAATTAAAGGTACACGCAGTAACCCCGCCCAGTATCGGCTGAGTCGTCGGGGTGGCCCCGCTGAACGGCGCCCGGGTGAGTATCAGTTCCTGGTTCGTTGCGTCGTAGCTGATCTTGATCGTGTCGCGGTTGCCGTCGATCAGCTCGATATAGCTGCTCGTTAAAATGTCGCCACTGATGCTCACCGTCTCACCTGCATCGGCGTCGGCGACCAGCAGCGGCCCGTGGGCCTCGTTCGTGCGGATCAGCGTCAGCAACCGGTTGATCACCATCCGGGTCGAGGTTTGGGTCGACGCCGACTCGGCGGCGATGGCGTAAGACTTGAACGACGTATCGATCGCGACCGCCGTGGCGGTCAATAGAGCCGAGCTGATCGCCAACGCCACGAGCATCTCGATGAGCGAGAGGCCGCGGACGCGGCGCGTTTTCTGATCGGCGATAGGTGATTTGGTCAAAACCATAGTGGTACTCTCTGAGTAGCGGCCTTCTGAATCCGCAACCGCTTTACTGCCCGCCCTCGTGGTAGGTCTCGGTCAAGGGACGGAGTTCGATCGGGCCGTCGATCCCGTCGGGCAAAGCGATCGTCGGGTCGTAGATCAGGCGGATTTTGCCCAGCCCGCCGCTAGGGATGTTGGCTTCGAGGTCGCCCTGGCCCTGCGAGAAGTAGCCGAGGGTGGTGTTGAAGTTGGGCGCGGTGTCGCCGAGTACGGGGGCTTGCCCGCTGACCGGTTCGAAGGTCGTGATCAGCGTACC
Organism: Planctomycetota bacterium; assembly: GCA_038747275.1. Classification (GTDB taxonomy): domain Bacteria; phylum Planctomycetota; class Phycisphaerae; order Phycisphaerales; family Phycisphaeraceae; genus Algisphaera. Next base: position 26,704 of record JBCDJW010000005.1, read on the forward strand.
CTTGAGGTCGATCTGACCCCGCATATCGATTAGGCCCGCGACGACCGCACCGGATAGTTCAAGCTTTTGATCGGAGCTGGCCCCGTCGACGAAACTGCCCATTTCCACGGACATGTGCGGCAGGAGCAGCGAGCTGCGTTCGTACAGGCGCTGTTCGTCGTCGGTCGTCGAGGTGGCAAAATCGAAAGTGGTGTCGCCGGTGAAGTTCACCTTGTTGCGGACGTGGGTGAAGCCCGCAGGCTGCGCGGTTCCGTCGGAGGAACCGCTTACGACGGGACCTTCGAATCGGCAGTTATCGAAGCGGATGTTGTTGCCGAAAGGCTTCGTATCGCTAACGGTAGACCCGTTGACCTCGGCATCGAAGTCCGGGTGGCGTGGCGATCCGTCGCCTTCCTGCATGCCGACGTAGTTGAAGTTTTCGTCGTCGTTGTGCGGGCTGACTTCGATAAACGTCACCCCGATAAACCGGCAGTTCTTGAACAACGCGTTGGTCCCCAGCGGGATCCGGGTGTCTTCGAACACCATGTTTTCGTAGACCGGGCGATCGTAGTAGTCGTACGGGAAAGGTGATTCGAAAGGGACCTCTTCGAAAACGGTGCCTTCGCTCGGCGTATCGCTGCCGTTCGCAACGCCCTTCTGGGCTTCGACGGTCGTTGTCGCCATGGCAGCGAAGGTCGACGTGTCGAAGCTGTGCTGGGTAAAGGTGTGTACGTCGAGGTCGGGGTCGTTGGTGGTGAGCGGCGCAGCACCGAAGTCGGGGCGGACCATGCCCTGCAGGAAGTCGCGGTAGTCGGGCGCGGTCCCGGTGCCGTTATCGCCCCAATCTTGCAGACCGGTATTCCAGTCGGCCGCGGTCGCCTTCAGGGAGATCTGCCCGCGGATCTTGGCGTACAAGTCGTCGGCGTCGATGAAGCCGTCGTCGTAGCCCACACGGAACGTGTCACCGCCTTTATCCATCAATTCAAAGAGCTGGGCGGCGGTCGTTGCGCTCTGGCTGGCGGAACCCGCAGCCAATTCCGCGGAGGTCACCCGGCCGTCGCCGGACGAATCGAACTCGGCGAGGAAGTAGTCGAAGTCGCTGACGTAGAGGTCGCCGTCGAGGTCCGCCGCCAGCGCAGCCGCCGGGCCGCCGGGCCAATCGACCATCTCCGAAGGGTTTCGGGTGTCGATCCGGTTATCACCGTTCTTGTCGTTGATCACCAGCTCGTTGTGGAACGTGCCCCCGGTGGGGTAAGACGTGTTCGGCGGGCTGAGGATGGCGTCGAGGCTTGACGATAAGCCGACGAAGTCCGAGAGGACCTGGAGCGGGTGGCCGTTGAGCTTGTCAACTTCGGTGAAACGCGAGCCGACGTTGCCGCGGATTTGGACGTTGCGGCCGACCATGATCCGGCTGCGGGACAGGATCGCGTAGGGCACCCGCTTGTCCAGCCGGAAGTCCATCGCGATCGAGCGGTAGACCCGGCGTCGGCTGACCAATTCGGGGTCGTATTCCGCACTGTCGGGGTCGAAACGCGGGTCGCTGTTGTTCAGGTCGCCGTCGAAAGCGGTTACCCGCACCCGGATATAACGGCCGTCGAGCGGCCGGGTCGGTAGGTTGTAGGTGTTATTAAAACCGGTGGTCTCTGAAACGATGTAATCGATCCCGGCGGCTTCTTTAATCGCCATATCGATGTCGTACTGCGTAGTCCCGGGGACATCGCCGGGCGGGCCGTAGGGCAGGCGGTCGTAGAACGCGTCGTCGTAGTCCGCCGAGACAGTGATACCGTCGGCGGGGTTGGGCAACGGGTGCGGAGTCATGGTCGCGCTAAACGCCGGGGCGTTAGGGCCGACCTGAATCGCCGGGACGATCAACTGATAAATGGGCAGGCCACGGTCGTTGACACCTAGCGAGACGCTGTCGACGTACGGGTTGCCCGACGACGCGAAGTTGGGCTCGCCGGCGAGGGCGTCGGCGAGCTGGATGGCGACCCCTTGTTCGCCGTTGGTGCCGGACCAGATGTCGTAGGCGTTTCCGTCGGCATCGTAGAAGTCGCCGTCGTGGATGAGGCCTTCGTCGATCCGGATGCCGGGGAAACGTGTCGAATCGCTGGGGTCGCCTTGGGTGATCTGTTCGAGGCGGTAGACCATAAGATCCAAACCGGTCTCGGCGGTCGCCATCGCGCGGTTGATCTTGAGGTGGCTGTCGGCGGTGCGCAGGTTGCCCTGCGAGACGATCGCCATCGCCGCGGCGAGGCTGCCGAAGATCATCAGGAACAGCATCGCCAAGACGGCGGTGATCCCGCGCTGGCGCGGGTTAAACGGCGGGGCGATACGGGGGTTGGTTGATTGGGGGGTATCAGCCATGATGATTCTCGTTCTTGGATTAGCCTCCGCTAAATCTGTTCTGTTCTACAAGGTCGCCAAAAGACTCACCGAGCCACCACCCAGGTCATACTTGTGATGTTCTCGATCGGAGCGCTTGCGTTTTGCTGGTAAGTCACGTCGACGGTCACCCGCATCATGTCGGTCGTACCCAGAGGCTGGACGTTGGCGGCGCCGGCCGAGAGGTTGTCAGCGAAGACGTTCTCGACCGTAACAACCTGCGACCACTTCGCGAGCTCCGCAACCGGCAGACGCAGGCCGTTGATCGGCGGGTTGAACGTGACGCCCGACCCAAAACCCAACGCGTTGACCGTACCGGCGAAATCGTCGAGGTCGTCGTAGCTGAGTACATCGACCTGAGGGCCGTCTACGGTGACCTCCTCGGGGCCGAGCGTGGCGGTACCCGTAATCGGGTCGTGGTGCGGCAGGACGAGTGTGAGTTCGCGGATCTCGTTGGCAATCATCTGGGCGGTGCCGGTGCGCTGGGCCCAATCGTTTTTGATGTGGTAGGCCTGCTGAGCCGAAACCATCGCGAGGATCCCGACGCCGACGATGATCGTCGTCAGGGCCGCTTCGATGAGCGTGAAGCCGGACGCGTGATCTCGCCGAGGACGGACAACGCGTTTTTGGGTTGGGGGGTGATACCGCATCATGGGGATTACTCTGTAATCAACCGATTCATTCGCGGTCAAGGCAAGGTTTTCGTTAAGTAACCTCAACCTCGGCCCGCACAAACCGCACGATCCGCACAGCTCTACTTCACCAACGTCGACAGCTTGAAGATCGGCAGGATGATCGCCATCGCGATGAAACCGACCACCGAACCCATGATGATGATCATCACCGGCTCGATCATGCTGGTGACCGTCTTGATGGTTTCCTTCAGCCGCCGGGCGTAGAACTCCGAGACCTCGTCGAGGACCTCGCCGAGCTTGCCGGACTCTTCACCCGCCGCGATCATCTGGATGACCGCCTTGGGCAGCAGCTTGCCCTTGTAGAGTGGTTGGGCGATTTTCTTACCTTGTTTTACCGAGCTATAGACGTTCCGCCACATCCGACGGAACATGCGGTTGCCGCTGATCTCGCCGGTGATCGCCAGCGTGTCGAGCATCGGCACCCCCGCGTTGATCAGCTCGCCCATCGTGTGCAGCGAACGGCTGATGTACAGCGCGTTGAACATCTTCTCGAAGATCGGGAACTTGAGCTTGAGCTGGTCGAACCACCAGCCGCCGGGCTCGGTCTTGCTCAGGAAGAAGCCGATCAGCACCAGCACGACCAGCCCCAACAGGACTGCCCACCACCAGTTGACCATGAAGCTCGAGGCCGCCATCAGGAAGATCGTCGGTCCGGGCATCGCCGACTCCTTGCCCTCGAACACCGCGGCGAAGCGGGGCAACACGAAGGTCAGCAGGAATACGGTTACGGCGATCGCCATGCCGCCGATCACGGCCGGGTAGATCATCGCGCCGACAACCATCGACCGCGTCTCGATCTGCTGGGCGAGGTAGGCCGCGATACGGTCGAGCATCTGGCTGAAGCTGCCGGACATCTCGGAAGCGCGGACCATGTTAACGTACAGCGGACCGAAGAGCTTGGGATGCTTGGCCAGAGACTCGGAGAACGGTTTACCCGACTCCACGTCTTGCTTGATTTGGTAGAGGATCTGCTTGAACTTGGCGTTTTCGGTTTGCTCAGCGATGCCTTCGAGGGCAGCGCGGAGCGAGATGCCGGCGCGGATCATGACCGCGAGCTGGCTGGTGAAGTTAAGTACGTCCTTGGCCGACGGGCCGGAGGAATAGTTCAGAGCCTTAAGGGTTTCTTTCCAGTCGCGCCCGCTGCCGGCGTTGCTCACGGGCGTGAGCTGCAGGACGGTGTTGCCCTGGCTGCGGAGCATCTGAGCCGCGGCCATCGCGTTCTCGGCCGCGAGGTTGCCGACGGTCATCTCGCCGCCGCTGGTTCGCATCTGGTATCGGTAGTTCGGCATAACTTACTCTCTGCGCTTGCGTGGGTTGCTCGACCCGACCTCCCTCACGCCGCTCTGCGAACGGCGGATAACCAAGGACTCTCAAACCATCACGCCACCAGGGCGCGTTCCAGCTTCTCGGGGTAGGCCGCCTGGGCGATCGCGTCTTCGCGGCTGATCATGCCGTTGAAGAACAACTCGGCGATCGCGTTGTCGAGGCTGTTCATGCCCAGCTGGCGGTTGGTCTCGATGACGTTGGGGATCTCGAACGCCCGGTTCTCACGGATGAGGTTGCGTACTGCGGGCGTACACAGCATCGTCTCGACCGCGGGCACCATGCCCTTCTTATCGATCCGGCGGAACAGCGTCTGCGAGACCACGGCCTGCAGCGTGTTGGCCAACATCGACCGGATCTGGTTCTGCTGGTCGGCGGGGTACATGTCGATGATCCGCTCGACCGTGTGCGAGGCGTTGACGGTGTGTAGCGTGCTGAAAACCAGGTGGCCGGTCTCGGCAGCGGTAATCGCCGCAGCGGTGGTTTCGAGGTCACGCATCTCGCCGACGAGGATGATGTCGGGGTCTTGACGCAGGACGTGCCGCAAGCCCGAGGCGAACGACGGGGTGTCCATGCCGAGCTCGCGCTGCTCGATGCAGCACTTGTCGGAGATCATGGCGTATTCGACGGGGTCTTCGAGCGTGATGATGTGCTTGTGGTAACGCTTGTTCATCGCGTCGATCATCGCGGCGAGCGTGGTTGATTTACCCGAGCCGGTGTCGCCCGTAACGAGCACGAGGCCGCGGGGCAGGTAGGTCAGCCGGCTGATGACATCGGGCAGGTTGAGTTCGGCCAGCGGGGGGATCTCGGTCTTGATCGCACGCAACGCGATGCCGACGCTGCCGCGTTGGCTGTGGGCGTTGACGCGGAAACGGCCGAGGCCAGGGATCTCGTAAGAGAAGTCCGAGTCCTTGATCTTGTCGAACACCCGCATCTGGTCGTCGGTGCACATGCTCTTGAGCATCCGCATCGCGCCCTCGGGCGTGATCACCGGATAGTCCAGCGGCGTCATGGTCGTGTGGACCCGCGCCATCGGCGGGTGGCCCGAGATCAGGTGGATGTCGGACGAGCCCAGGTCCAGTGCCGTCTTCAGAATCGTGTCGAGTTCCATGCGTCTACGTCTCGCGGGGGTGGTGGACAAAAACAAGAGGCGGCACCGGTCAGCAAACCGATCCATCGATGATCTATCGTCCGTCTGGGGACACCAGATAACTCCCTATCCCGCCCAAAACCGCGCCAAAAGCCGTCTTACCCAAACGCTACAAACCCGATAACGCGTTTCACTATCCAACCGAAGAAACGCAACAAACAACGCTTCCCCATGAAGCGTCTATAAATTCAGTCTTTTGTTTGCCCGGGGGCACCAAGTATCACGCCGCGGGGATGTACGGGCTGACGTCGATCGGGCGATCGAACTGGACGCCAACGTCGTAGGTCTTCACGTCCTCGGCTAGGCGTTGGATGTCGCGACACCACGCCACGCGGGCCGGCACGATCATGCCCTTGCCCCGCAGCGGCTGCAGCGCGACGGTGCAACGGGTGCCCGCGTGCAGCGGCTGATCGTGAACAAAGCCCAGGCCGCCGGAGGAGATGTTGCGGCTGTGGACGACGTAAGTGCCGCGGTCGGCATCGATGTCTTCGGGAGGAGCGAGGCGGATCAAGCAACGGAAGCTGATCGCGTGGCGGGCGTGTTCCCGGCCGCCCGTGGCGTCGCTCGCCCCGCCGGCAAAGTCGGTCGCCTCCTCGGCGAGCTCTTCCTCGGTCGGGCCGTGCTCGACCTGCTTGAGGATCGACATCCACTGCTGGTCCGAGATCCACAGCCGGGCGGTGTCGTACTGACCGCCTTTGAGGTCTTCGAAATCGGTTGGCGGAGGATAGGTCAGCGTCACAAGTTGCTCCAAGCTCTTATCTTGCCATCGGCCCCCCGCAACTTCCGCTTTAGGCGTTTCGCCTGATCGGCGGATTAACCATCCGCTCATGGCTAAGCCATCGTGTGGTGACACACGTCCGATATCCTCAACCCGTAAGCAATGCGGGCCGTGGCTTAAGGAGGAGAGGGCCACGGCACGAGCCATCGACTTCATACTCTCTTAACTAGTTAGATAGCACCAGCACCCGAAACCGCCCTACCGCCACGCCGCGGCCTGCCGCTGCACCTCGTACGGCCGAACCTTGAACGACCGCTTCTCCTCAGGGAAGCCGTCGTAATACCACCGCGTCTCGACCAGCCGGATAAAACCCCGCGTCGTCGGGCCGTAGAACGTATACGCCAGCGTCCCGGCCGAGTCTTCCCGCGTGTAGCTCACGTCGACCCGGTCGCCACGATTCAGTGTCGCCGCCGTGGTCCAGGGGCCGCCGTTCACGCTCAGCCACGCCCCGCGTTGCCGGTGCGTCTGCTCGTCGATCTCGATGTAGGTCAAACCTTGGTCCAGCCGACGCACGATCGAAAACGGCTCGACCACGGCCAAAGTCTCGCCCGCCCCGATCGGCAACACTTGCTCCACCGGCTCCGCCACCTCGTCCGGCAAGAACGAAGATAACCGCCCCGCCGTCCCGCACCCCACCCCCGGAAGTAGTAACGCCGAGGCGAATAGCGTCAGAGTAGTGCCCGTCCGGGCCAACAGATTCAGGGGACGACGAAAACGAACCATATTCCTTCTATATGTCGGCCAACTCCCCACCCGCCGGGCAATCTGCCGCTGATCGCCGCTCACTGGACATCCCATACCCAAAATTAGCCGGGGCGATCAGCCGCCGGTGCCGCGGCAATAACCAAAGCCGCGGCACCGGGGCCTGTCAGGCCCCGGCTACTAAACTATCACCTCCTTCTAACTCGCCCCGAACCGCGATAAAGTTTCTTCATGGGCCCCGCCGCTGGCTACCGACTCGCCGCCGACGCGATGCTGCTGCTGCACGTCGCGGTGGTGCTGTTCGTCGTCGGCGGCCTACTGCTCACCCTCCTCGGCGGCGCCCTCAAGTGGCGGTGGGTCCGCAACCGCTGGTTCCGCGGCCTGCACCTGCTGTTCATCGCCGTCATCGTCGCCCAGGCCTGGCTCGGTATCGTCTGCCCGCTCACCACGTGGGAGATGCAGCTGCGTCATGCCGCCGGCCAACAAACCTACGACGAAACCTTCGTCGCCCACTGGCTCGGCAACCTCTTGTTCATCGAAGGCGAACCGTGGGCCTTCGCCATCGCCTACTCCGCCTTCGGCGGGTTGGTTGTGCTGAGCCTGTTATGGGTGCCGGTGCGGTGGCAAAGATTCATGCGATCAGACGACTACGTAAAAACAGCGGCCGATTGAATCGGCCGCCGTTGATTTAGGTCGTTCGTGAAAAAATTTGAATTACATCTTGAAGCGATCAACCAAAGACTTGAGGGCTTCGGTCTTCTCGAGCAACTGACGGGCGGACTGCGCCGCTTGGGTCGTGCCCTCGGCGGATTCGCGGCTGATGTTGCTGATCGACGCGACGACGCCGGAAATCTCGCTGGCGGCGATATTTTGCTGCTTTGCCGTGTCGGCGATCGAGGCGACCATGCCGGCAACTTCCTGGGCCGAGCCTACGATCTGACCGAGGTTGGTCTTTGCCTCGCCGGCCCGAGAAACGCTCTGCTGCACTTTGTCGGTGCCGTTGTCGATCTGGCTCACCGCGGCGGTGATCTCGGTTCGGATGGCTTCGATCGAATCGCTGATCTCCTGGGTAGCCTGCACGGTACGGTCGGCGAGTTTGCGGACCTCGTCGGCGACAACTGCAAAGCCACGGCCATGTTCCCCGGCCCGGGCCGCTTCGATCGCAGCGTTCAAAGCTAAGAGGTTGGTCTGGTCGGCGATGTCGTTGATGACGGCGATGACCTCGCCGATCTGTTCGCTCTGCACGCCGAGGGAGTTGATGGACTTCGCGGCCGAGTCCACGACCCGCTTGATGTCTTCCATATCGGCGATCGTGCCGGTGACCACGCTGCCGCCCGTTTCGGCGAGGTCGCCCGAGCGTTTGGCGTTGCTGCTGGCGGTGTCGGTCTGCTCGGCGACCTCGGTCGCGGAATTGCTCATCTCTTCGACCGCCGAGGCGATCTGCTCGGTCTTGGCCGACTGCTCGTTCATGCCGTCGGCAACCTCTTCGCTGAGCGTGGTGATCTCGCTGACCCCGGCGATCACGTCGCCCGTCGAATCGGCCACACCGGAGATGATCTCCCGCAGCGTGCCGACCATCTGATCGGTCGCATCCGCCAATTCGCCGAGTTCGCCGCCGGCGTTCAGGTTTAGCGGCTCTTGGTTCAGGTCGCCCCGCGCTACCCCGCTCAGCGAGCCGAGCACCGACTTGATGGGCTTGGTCAGCCCGCGGCTAATAAACCACGCAATACCCACGCTTACCAACAGCGTGAAGACGCACAGCCCGACAATCACGAGCTTCATGAACGCCGCTTGCGTTTTAGCGACTTCGGTGTCGGCCTGGATCGCCGCCTCTTGGTAATCAATAAATTCATTGATTTGTGCTAGCCATTGGACGAACATCAGCCGGGCATCAGCCATCAGCACGCGGTTTGCTAGCTCAAAATCGCCGGCGAGGCGGGCCTGGCTGACTTGGTCAACTAGGGGCATCGTGACGCGTTCGGTCTTTTTAATCCGGTCGAGGATTTCGGCTTCGGCTGCGCTGGCCTGGGCAGACATAAATTCGTCAAGTTTGACCGCCGACTCGGTGTACGCCGCCGCTAAAGTCTCGATCTCGTCCAACGCGGTGCGGAGCTCGCCAGGGTCGGTTACCAGCACCGTGTCGCGGAGGCTGATGGCCCGGTCGTGCACGCTGCCGCGGAAGTTAATCGCGCAGCGTTGCTTGGCGATGACCTCGGCCCGTGGCAGGCTGGCTTGGATACTCTTGACCGCCAAAAGGCCCGCCCCGACCTGAAACACCATGAGCAACATCACCAAGCCGAAGCCGATGGCCAGCTGCTGTCCGACTTTCCGTTTACTAAGTTTAAACATTCGTTCTCCGCTTCTAATTTTGGGTCGTATAGAAACGTGAGATAGATCGGGCGTTTCCCTAACCCATCTGAACGGTTTGAATGCTTTGAAAACTAAATAACCCGAAAACGGACTCGCGTGACGACTACCTAGCCCACCCAATTCATTTCTTGGTACCGAGCTATCGGGTAACTGATCGCATCGAGAGCCCGTATTCGTCGTCCTCGGCCTCCTGCTCACCCTCCTGGGCGGAGCCCTCAAGTGGCGGTGGGTCCGCAACCGCTGGTTCCGTGGCCTGCACCTGCTGTTCATCGCCGTCATCGTCGCCCAGGCCTGGCTCGGCATCGTCTGCCCCCTCACCACCTGGGAGATGCAGCTGCGCGACGCCGCCGGCCAACAAACCTACGACGAAACCTTCATCGCCCACTGGCTCGGCAACCTGCTGTTCATCCAAGGCGAGTGGTGGGCCTTCGCCATCTCCTACTCCGCCTTCGGCGGGTTAGTAATGGTAAGCCTGTGGTGGGTGCCGTTGGAAAAATAGAACTATTCGATTTTTTCCACTATGCCACCGATCTGCTTATTCAAGCCCTTGAGTGTTTTTCGTGCTAGTTCAACTCCTATCTGTTCATAATTCTTAACACGCATATCGCCTCTGTCATGCTGATCTGGGAATAGCCGGCTACGAACATCCGCAATATTCCGATAAACATGCCCCCGAGACCCTTCCACTTTCCCGCTCGGCATACCTTTAATCCTTTCTCAAATAGTTACCTACGAACGCATTATTTATTTCAGGCGAGAAATATTGCTTACGCTTAATCCAAATAAACCCATCACCCTTGGAAATAACCGCTACATCAACTGGACCACCAACCGTTTCAATATCACCAGAAACTCGTTTCTTGAATGATGTCAGATTTACCAATGTCTCTGCCATAATTGCAAGCTCATCTTTTGGCAAGGATGCAACTGTATTGACAATTGGCTGAACAAACTCACGGTTTTGAACACTTTCCAATTTTTCGATATATTTGCTAAATAACTCGCTCGCTATTTCTTCAAATTGCACGGACAGTTCTTTTATTTTTTTCCGATCACCGTCAAATAAATGCCGCACCACAATCTCTGGAAAACGCTTGAGTACTTCCATCAGATAGGCATCAGTGAAGTCCGCCAACATTGGGTCAACCCCTCTCATAAAAGCAGCAACCATATCTTGTTGTGCAAAAGGAATAACACTGGCGGTCATGTCCGCAGTTACCCGCGTGATTTTGTCTTCTTTAATTCTTAATTTTCCAAGTATTATTCCCTCGACCCGATATCTCGCGCAAACCGGGAATAACTCGTTATCACCAAACCCGGCAAAAACAACACCAGCATGAGAATCAGTAAAAATTGATTTCACTAAGAATGACCCCGCAATTTCATCTAAGCGGTGTTTTTTTGTGTTATCAATCTTTAGTTTTTGGAACACTTCTTGTCGACATTCAGAAATCTCTTCCCGGTACTGCTTAATTACTTCTGCAGCATCACTTGCTTGAAATCCATCAAGAAACTCCTGGCCATCAAGAAATTGAATCTGTGAGTCAATAACTTTATCGAAAATTTGATCTATCTTTAGATCGTCAATCTCATCGTGTTTTCCAATGAATTCATTTATGCGATCTTCGAGTTGGTCACGGATTCCTGTGAAATAGGCATAAACCATTTCATCTACAAACGCCGACTGCCGATCCCCAAAATAGTCTGGTATGTTTTTTGTTAAGAACCCAAAAAAATTTTCACAGTATTCAACAAGTGTTTCAAAGGAGCTATCAGTGATATCTGCACGATAGATCTTGATTAATGTTTCCCAAGGAACATCTTAGAGCTCGGCACCTCCGTAAACCATAATGCCAACAGGCGAAAATTTAGTTAACGCGAATAATTTATTAACAGAATTGTAAATGTTTGGAGTTCCAGCTCCGCTTACCGTTACTGCACTGTCCGCAGCCATCGCTACGGCCGATTTATTCATTACAACTAATTCTGCTGTCATTATTTGACCCACCAAGAATCTACAGGGATAAATACCTCAAGTTATTTTACCCCACCCGCTCAGTTTTCGGCTCACGTGACATCAGGTTGCTGATCGCATCCAACGGATCAAGGTTTTCGAATAGCACCTGATTCACGGCCTCGGCGATGGGCATTTCGACGTTGTATTTCTTCGCCAAGTCGACGACGGCCTTGGTGGTGGGGACGCCTTCGACGACCCCCGGGATTTGGTCGAGGATTTCTTCGAGTTTTTTGCCTTTGCCCAGGAGTTCGCCGGCGGTGCGGTTGCGGCCGGTGGGGCTGAAGCAGGTGGTGGCGAGGTCGCCGACGCCGGTGAGGCCGAAGAACGTTTCGGGGGTGGCGCCCATGGCGACGCCGAGGCGAGTGATCTCGGCGAGGCCGCGGGAGAGGAGGGCTGACTTTGCGTTGTTGCCGGCCTGGAGACCGTCGAGGATACCCGCGGCGAGGGCGATGACGTTTTTGAGGGCCCCGGCCAGCTCGACGCCGACGAGGTCGGGGTTGGTGTAGACGCGGAACCACTGGGTGGTGAAGGTCTGCTGGATCTGCTCGGCGAAGTCTAAATCCTCCGAGGCGGCGGCGACGGTGGCGGGCAGGCACTTGGCGAGCTCATCGGCGACGGACGGGCCGGAGAGGGAGGCGAGCTTAGGGGCCGCTTCCGGGGGGGCGATGACGTCGGCGATGATCTGGGTGGGGCGGAGGATGGTGTTTTTCTCGATGCCCTTGGCGACACTGACGACGGGGGTGCCGGCGGGGTAGTGGGGGACGAGGCGTTCCCAGACGCTGCGCATGTACTGCGTGGGGATGGCGGAGACGACGAGGTCGGCGTCGCGGAAGCAGGACGAGTCGCTGGCGGTGAGGCGGATGGCGTCGGGCAGGCGGTGTCCGGGCAAATACCTCCGGTTTTCGCGAGTCTGGATGGCGTCGGCGACGTGGTCGGCGGTCGGGCCCCACATCGTGACGCGGACGCCGCGGGACTCGAGGAGCAGCGCCAGGACGGTGGCCATCGCGCCGTCGCCGACGAAGGTGACGTGTTGGAAGGGTTCGGACATGGGCTGGGTTTCCGGGAAGGGTATCCGGGGGTGTTGGGGATCGATCTTTACGGGGCGTAGCGATTGTAACGGCCGGCCGGGGGCGAGATAGGGCAGATGGCGGCGGTCGGGTGGACGGACGGGCGGACTCGGGGCATTTATGAACGTCGGCCTTATGACATCTTGATACAGGCCGTGCGGCAATTTAGGTAATGCATTAATATGACTCACTGGAATGAGGGATCGGCGAGGCCGGCTCCCGGACAACTTCGAGAGGCAAGACCGGAACCGCGCGTTGGCAGCGTGCCGCGGGTGGCCCGATTTAATCAGGAGCCAAAGACGGTGAGTCATACCAAGATGATCGTGAAGACTGGGCGGTTGGCGTTGTGCGGCGTGTTGGCGTCGCTGGGCCTGGGGCTGGTGGGTTGCGAAACCGACGACTACATCAACCCCAGCACGGTGGGTCGGTGGGAGCGGACGCCGGTGTCGATGCCGATCCTCGAACGGCTGGACCTGACCAGCTCGCTCTCGGACGCACCGGTCGAGGTGACACCCGTACGGCCGGAGGACCTGATCCCCGACGCTCAAGAATACGTCATCGGCCCGGGCGACTTCATCACCGTCTCGATCTTCGAGCTCATCGCGGTCGGCCAGACCGCGGTCGAGAACCGCGCGATCGACGAGACCGGCAACATCCGCCTGCCCATCGTCGGCAAAGTGAAAGCCTCGGGCTTCTCGCCCAGCCAACTCGAAGAAGAGATCATCGAGATCCTCGAGAACAAGGGCGTGATGCAAGATGCGACGGTCAGCGTCGTCGTCCAACAATCGCGGCAGAACCTTTACACGATCATCGGGGCACCGGAAGAAGGCAGCACCCGCTTCGGCCCGTACCTGATCCCGCAGCCCGACTTCCGCCTGCTGCAGGCGATCGCCCAGGCGGGCGGCGTGAGCAACCGGATCAAGAAGATCCTGATCTTTCGCCAGGCTCCGCTTACGGCCGAAGTGGCCGGTGAGTCGACGAGCAGCGGCCCCGTCGTCGAGCCCGCCCCGGTTGACGCGGGCGACCTGATCGAAGACCTGCTTGACGAAGGCGCACCCCCGGCCGAGCTGGCCGAAACCGAAGTCCCCGAAGACCGCGCGGCCCCGCCCGCCGGCGTCGAAGCCGGCCTGGAAGGCAGCGGCAGCTCGCCGCGGTGGGTTTATGTCGACGGCAAGTTCGTGCGGGTCGAAGGCCAAGCCGCCGGTGCCGCCGGTTCCGCGGGCTTGGGTGACTTGGTTGCCCAACGCATCCTCGAGGTGCCCTACGACAAACTGATCGCTGGCGACATGCGTTTCAACGTGGTCATCCGGCCCGGCGACGTCATCCGGATCCCGAACCAGTCGGCCGGCTTCGTCTACATCATGGGGCAGTCGAACCGGCCCGGGGCGTACACCGTTCCCGGCGAGGCCGACCTGACCCTCAAGCAGCTGATTGCTTCCTCCGGCGGGCTGGCCGGGCTGGCCAACCCCGAGCGGGTCGACTTGGTCCGCCGCACCGCCAACAACGAAGAAGTCACCGTCCGCCTCAACCTCGCCGCGATCTTCCACGGCAACGAACCCGACATCTTTTTAAAGCCCGACGACCTGATTAACGTCGGTTCGTCCGGTGCCGCGACGCCGCTGGCAGTCATCCGCAACGGCTTCCGGTTTACCTACGGCTTCGGCTTCGTGCTTGACCGCAACTTTGATGACGAAGTCTTCGGCGACAACGATCCCTGATCCACCGTCTTTTTCTTGACTCTCCCGGCCCCGCGGACACGCGGGGCCGAGACTTCGCCCGACGCCTCGTGCCGGTGGCAAAAAACGCGACTCCGACCCGCCGGGCCCGCTCGTGGCCGGCCTGTCCACCCGGCCCATTTTTTTGCCGGCGTAACCCGATCGCCCGAGTATCAGCCGACCAACAACGCTGCCGAAGGATCGGCACAGCAGGTTGACCTGTTTTGTTCCCAGTCCTGTCCCTTTCCGGGACCGACGCTAACGCCACGATTCGTACCCAAGGATGGTCCAAGGTCCAAGGATGGCCCCGAGCCGATCCGGCTGCTTAGCCGCCACTACAGACCATGCGCGTTACATCATCGCCCAGCCTGATCAGACTCGTTTCAAGCGTCTCTACGCCGCGGGCGTCGCGCACCTCGATCCACGCTAACCGGGAAAACCGTCCCGAAAACGACGAACTCCGTCTATTGGGGGCTCGTAGCAACGTTTCGGATCCGTCAATCCGTATCTTGGATGCCCCAGATCCCCGGGAGACCCCCGAACTTTCTCGAACTCAACCCGTGGAGGCGGGCCTCACCGAGAGATGACCAGCACCCCCCTGCCCAACCTCGCCCCCGCGGCACGGCCGCGGCCTTTGGTCACCCCCGCCGGCTGGACCTGGATCGGCGTGTGCGTCGCCCTCTTCGCTTGGATGCACGTCGACTTCCTCCGCCAGACCTACCGATTCTCCAAAGACCCCGACTGGTCGCACGTCGTGATCATCCCGCTGATCTCGATCTACTACATCTATCTCAACAAGCAGCGGCTGCAGGCCGCATCGAAGCGGGTGTTCTGGTGGGCTTTGCCATTGGTGTTCATCGGGCTGTACAGCTACGTGTTCTGGATCTTCCCGGGGCGGAACGACATGTTCCGCGGCTACAGCATGGTCTTCACGATCTTCGCGACGGTCCTGTTCTTATTCGGGCCAGCGGCGATGCGGGTTTTGTGGTTCCCGATCGCCTACCTGACGCTGGCCGTAAAAATCTCCGACGCCATCTGGAGCCGCATCGCCGAACGGCTCCAAGACATCGCGGCGGCGGGCGCGACGGTGGTTCTGCAGATCTGCGCCGAGTTCATGGACTTTACGGTGAACAAAACCGGCAACACGATCACCCTCGGCTTCATGCGTGACGGTGCGTGGGTCCAAGAAGGCATGAACGTAGCCGAAGCCTGTGCCGGGCTGCGGATGCTGATGGCGTTCATCGCGTTGGGCGTGGCTTTGGCGTTCTTGTTCGACCGTGCGTGGTGGCAGCGGCTGGTCATGATCTCCTTGGCCGTGCCGATCGCCGTAGCCGTTAATATCGGCCGGGTCACCGCTTTGGGCCTGATCTACACCGTTAACAAAGAATACGCCCAAGGAGACTTCCACCTATTCGTCGGCATGCTCATGCTGATCCCGGCGGCGGGGCTGTTTATGTTGGTGGGCTGGGTCCTGGAGAGGATTATCATCACCGACCCGGACGCTCTGGCCGAGTCTCAGCAGCGTCTGGCCGAGGCGGCCGCTAACGCAGACGCCGATGCCAAAGCAGCAAACGACGCCAACAAAGCCAGGATGCCGATCGCCGTCGGCAAGGGTTTAGGCTTCGGCGTCGTTTTGGCGTTTGTTACCGGCCTGATCTACGCATTACTTTTCAACGGCTTTTCGGCTCGGCCTGTGCCGGCGCTCGAGTGGCTGCCGCCTGTGGGTTCGCTGATCGGCGTGGCACTAGGTCTGATCGTGCTGGTCGTCCTGAGCGTGGCCGCGATGCGGTCGGCTCCGGGGCGGGTGGGAGCGCCGGCGAGGTGTTTTGCTGTCGCGGTGGTCTGCGGGCTCCTTGCCGTGGCCGCGACGGGTAAACAGTCGGTGCTTTCCTGGCAAAAAATCGTCCTCCACAAAGAAGCCGTCGACTTGCGGCACAAACTCACGGACCTGCCTCTGAATAAAGGACCGTATGCATTTGTCGAAGATCAGCAGCTGCCCCCCGAGATCGTCGACGAGCTCGGCACCGAGGATTACCTGAGCCGTTGGTACAAGAACACCGACGTGCCCGAGGGAGAGCCGGGCCACCTCATCCGCCTGCACGTCGCCTACTACACCGGCATCAACGATACCGTGCCCCACGTCCCCGACCGCTGCTTCGTCGCCGGCGGTGTGAAGCACAAAGGCTTAACGAATGAGGTCATCGCCCTCGACCCCGATCTCGTGACGTCACGCGAAGGCAAGGCCGGCTTCCAAGCGCCCGCCCTGCTCACCCCGCCCGGCGAACCAGACTACGGCCCCGGGACCGTGGCCACCCTCCCCGAGCGTGAGATCGATGCCGTCCGCTTCACCTACGGCAGCCCCAACCGCCCCGACCAAGACCAACACGTCCTCTACTTCTTCGCCGCGAACGGCAAATACCTCGCCTCGCCCAACGCGGTCCGGGTACAGGGCTTCGATATCCGCGACGCCCACAGCTACTACTGCAAGATCGAGGTGCAAGTCGTCGGCCAAAACGACCCCGAAAAAGTCGTCGAACAAACCACCGAACTGCTCAACGCCTTCCTGCCGGAGATCATGGCCTGCCTGCCCGACTGGGAAGACGTGAAATCCGGAGCCTGGCCGCTCGACCCCGAAAAAGAAACCCCGTAGACCAACCGAAAGCGAATCGATCGGGAACCGCCTCGATCGCACCTTTTTTTAACCCTAAACCGCGTTGTTCAACCAAACAACGCCCGCAACACGGAGCACGGTTTTATGGCCGGCAAATTCAACACCAAGTTCGTCCTCATCCTCGCCAGCGTCCTCATCGTCCTGTCCGTCGGCGGTGCGGCTTTAGTGTTCAACGTGACGAAGAAGAGCGCCGCCGAGCTCGAAGCCGCGGGCGACAACTACCTGATCCGGGCCCAGAACGCCGAGGTCGATGTCGCCAGCGAACCCGAAGTCCTCGCCCAGGCCCAGAAGGACCGCGGCCGCAACTACCGGTTCGCCGCCGAGAGCTACGGCAAAGCCTGGCAACGCGAGCCACAGAACGTCGACCTGCTGCTCAAGTACATCGAAGCCCGCAGCAACATGACGGTGAGCGACCAGTTCGAAGCCCAAAAGATCCTCGGCGAGATCAAGGGCCTGACCCGGCAGACCACCGAGCTCCGCCCGGACGACGAGCAGATGCTCGAAGATTTCTACCAGCTGCTCTACCGCTGGGCCCGTGAATTCAACGCCTCCAGCTTCTACACCGAACTCTTCGCCCTGGCGTCGACCCGCCTGGAAACCGACCCCCAAAACCTGCCCGCCATCAAATTCCGGGGCATCGCCCAGGCCGTTCAACTCAGCGACGCCATCGACCGGACCCAGCAGCAACAGATCCGCGAAGACCTCGAAACGGTGCTCGCCCAACGGCCCGAAGACACCGACGCCCTGCACTTCTTGGCCCGCTGGCACGTGTACGACGCCAACCGCACCGAAAGCACCAACCCGGGTTCGGAAAACGCCCAGCGTTCCCGGGACGCCGCCGCTGAGTTGGCCGAGCGTGCCCTCGCCGCCGCCCCAAACGACCCGCAGGTTCAGGTCGAATACTTCAACGTGATGCTGTCCCTGATCGATCACAAACGGCAGGCAATCAACCGGGCGACGTCCGACGAGTCGCGTATCGCCGCGGCCCAAAATTACCGAGAAGCCTACCGGTCCATTACCCCGGTGCTCGACCGCCTCGAAGCCACGCTCTTGGAAACCCCCGAGCCTCCGCTCGTCGTCCAGCAGGTCGCCGAACTCTTGCCGCGAGTCGAAAAGCAGGCCACGACCATCGACCTACTGATCGAAGGTAAGTCCTTTGAAGAAATCAGAGACGCCGATCAAACCACCGATCACCTCGACCGGACCGAGCGTCTGCTCCGCCGGGCCGCCGAGACTCGGCCGGACATGCTGCTCTACCGACTAATGCTCGCCAACATCCTCAAGCTCCAACTCGAACTCGACGACGCTCACGAGATCTACCTGCTCGCCCGCGATCACCCCGTCGCCGGCACATTTGAAGTATCGCTGCGTGACCAGGCCCTGCGTCAACAGGCGGTCTACGAAGTCGCCAATATCGAACTCATCCGCGCGGAAGCCGAGACCGATCCCGAGAAACGCACCCAGCTTCTTGCGGACGCCGACATCGCGGTCGACGAACTGGAGAAGGTCTCCGATAAAGACGCCCGGGTCCTGATGTTGCGGGGCAAGCTGGCGATGCTCCGGGGCCAAAACACCCAAGCGATGGTTTTCATCGACCAAGCCAGCGGACTCTACCAGGACCGCAACATCGAAGCCCTGCTCCTCTCCGCCCGCGCCCGGCAATCTGAAAAGCAGTGGGGCGCTGCCGCCGAGCGCCTCGAGGCCGTGCTCGAGCTTATCAACAACGGGGGGCGCGAAGACCTGAGGTCCGGGATCCGCCTTCAGTACGCCGAGATGTTGATCCGGACCCGGGAATTTGCCGCGGCCCGCCGACAGCTCGATACAGTCTTCGAAACCGAGCCCGGCAACAAGGTCGCCAGCCGCCTGCTCGCCGAGTGGTACTCCGCTCAGCAGCAGTACGACAAAGCCATCGAGGTGCTCGAATCCTTACCCAACCGCGACGAACCCGCGGTTAAACAATCCCTCGCACGGCTATACGGGTCTGCCGGACAGACCGGGCGTCAACGCGACATTCTGCTGGCCGAGTTTGAACAGAACCCCGCCAACCCCTTACTGCTCCAGAGGGTTCTGCCGCTGCTGGAAACCGAAGAGCAGAAATACGCCGCGCTCGACCGCGCCCAGGCGGCCGGCGCCAACCCCTCGGCCATCGGTGTCCTGCGGACACAGATCGATAGCATCGCAAACCAGCAGGCTGTTTCGTTGGATGAATTAATCAGCCAAATCGATAAGGGCCAAGGCAGCGAAGCCGACCTGGCGATCCGCAAAAGCCAAGTGTACTTAAGGGCGAACGATATCGATAAGACCCGGGAATTCCTCGAAATCGCCCGCGCTAGCGAACCCGACAGCGACCGGATATTGGTTTTGTCTTTTGATGTTGAGGTGAGAGACGGAAATTTCGACGCGGCCCACCGGCTGGCCGATACCGCGGGCAATCGTGACCTCGACCTCGCCCAAGGCAATTTCCTCAAGGGTCAACTCGCCGCCGCCGAGGGCAAAATCGAAGAGGCGTTGTCGTTCTACTCCCAGGCTTTAGAAATCCGACCGGTCTTCGACGAGGGCTGGCGTCAGTACGGCGACCTGCTGCTGAAGGCCAACGATCCCAATGAGGCCGTCTCGGCCTTCGGCACCGCACTTAACCAAAAACCCGACAACGTCCGGGCCCTACTCGGACTCGCCAACGCCCAGAACGCTCTGGGCCGACACTCCCAAGCGTTGGAAAGCCTGAGCAAGGCGGTCGACTATCAGCCCAACGATACGAACCTGCTCAACCGTTATGTCGCCTACGAACAGCAGTACGGCAACCCTGATACCGCGTTGCAGATCCGTGAAGAAATCGCTGAGTCTCAGCCCGAGAACCTGCAGAACATTATCAGCCTTGCGTTGCTCAAAGCTCAAGAAGATCAACACAACGAAGCCCTGGCTCTGCTCGACCGGCTTGAAGAACGCCAAGGCCCGAGCCTGCGTATCGCCGGCACGCGGGCCAGCATCTTGCAGCTAGCAGACCAGCCCGAAGCGGGTACGAAAGCCATCACCGAATACCTTGACAGCCGCGGCGACGAAGCCACCGCCACCGACTACCTTGTCCTCGCCCGCTACCACTTCACCGGCAGGCGGGCCAACGACGCTTTCGCCGCGTACCAGCAGGCAATCGAGCGAGAGGAACCCGGCACCCGCCTGGCAAGCCGTGAGCTGGCCGACATCTTCTTCAGTTCTGGTCGTCTCGAACAAGCACAGCAGATTTATCAAAACCTCTACGCCGAGGCTGAAGCCGATCAGAAGCTGATTTTGGGCTCACGGCTTGCCGAGGCCCTGCTCCGGCAACAAGCCACCGATCAGGCCTTAGAACTGCTTGATGAACTCGAGGTCAACGCCACCACCGAGGCCCTGCGTTCCATGGCCGCTATGCAAAGAGGCGACCGTGAAGCCGCCATCGCATTCGTCAATGCGTCGCTGGCCCAGAACGACCGGAACCCGATTACCTATCTGCAGCGGGCCGCCCTCCTGGCCGACGACCCCGAGACCGTCCGGTTGGCTTTAGAGGACCTGCGCGAAGCCCTTTCGATCAACCCCCAATCGATCCAGGCGTACTCCGCTCAAGCCCGTATCTACAACCAACTCGGCCAAAACGACGAAGCGATCCGGGCCCTGCGTTCGCTGCTCGAAATAGCCCCGGGTAACGTTGGGGCCCGCAGCCAGTTGGCTCAGCTGTATTTCAACCAGAGTAGGACCGACCTGGCCGAAGACCTGATCGATGAGGGCCTCGAATCCGATCCCGATAACCCCGGATTGCTCCAGGCCGGTGCGAACATCGCTTCGGCCCTTGGTCAAGGAAGCACCGCCGTCGATCGCCTCGAGCGGCTGATGGAAGTAAGCCCCAACGCCCAGACGCTTGCCGCCCTGACATCACTTTACCTGCAGCAGAACCGCGCGGCTGACGCTCAAGCCCTGCTCGATCAGCGGCCCGAAGCGATCAACGCCTCCCCCGAATTGCAGGGTCTCCGCGGGGTGGTGCTGAACGCCCTCGGCCAAACCGAAGCCGCGAAACGCGTCTTCACCTTAGCCCTGCAGCGCAGCACTTCGCAGGCACAGATCAATCAGGTTCTCGGCAGCATGATCGGAAGCCTGGGCGAGCCGGAAGCAATTACGTTAGCGCAAAGCACCGACGACCTCCAAAACCCTTCGTGGATCGGGGTCGCCCTGGCCGCACAAGCCAGTGCCCGCCGCAACTACAGCGAATCTCTAGCCCACATCGAATCGGTCCGGGGGCTTGTGCCCGCATCCGATACGGAAACCCTCAGCCGTCTCGATCGACTCGCAGGCATCGCGCTGCTGGAAAGCGGCGAACACGCCGCCGCCCGCGACGCCTACCGACGGGTCCTCGACGTCGACCCGAATAACCTTGAGGCCCTGAACAACCTCGCCTTCATCCTGGCCAGCAAACTCGACGATCCCGAGGCTGCGCTGCCGCTGGCGAGACAAGCCGCAGATCAGGTCCCCAATAATGCCGCGGTGGTCGACACCCTCGGCTGGACCCTTTACCAGGTCGGCCAAGTCGACGAAGCCCGGACCACCCTGCAACGCAGCATTCGACTTAACGCTATTCCAGCAAACACTTTACACCTAGGAAGATTGTTCTTAGAAACCGGCGAACTCGGCCGAGCCCGACAAACGCTCGAACAATGCCTCGAGCTCTCCGAAACGGCCGGTGATACCGATACCGCCGATCGAGCCCGCAATTACCTAAAACAACTTTAGACATTGGTCACAAGTTATTTGAAATCTCCGTTTCTGCCTTCAGACTGAATAACACGCGCTAGGCCCTCGCCGAAAGGGCCTCCCTTAGGGAAGAGATCTGCCATGACCGCCAACCCCCTTTCGACCATCCCCCCCATCGGGCCCGCCACCGGGATGACCCCCCCGCCGCCCACCGGCCGGTTCAAGCCCATCGACCCGATCCGTTTGCTGCGTCAGCACTACAAGCTGCTGATCGTGGTCGGCGTCATTGGTTTGATGTTGGGCGCAGGACTCTACATCGGGTTGCGTCGCAACGTGCCGGCGTACACCTCCCAGGCGCAGATCGAGGTCAAAGGCGGACAAGAGATCGATCCGCTGCGGGCAGCCGCCGCCGGCTCGGGCCTTGGGAGCGAAGACGCCGCCCGCATCATGGCGAACGAAGCAAACCTTATCACCTCCGACGAGATTATCCGTGACAGCCTTCTGCGGCCGCGGATACAGGCTTCCGCCTGGTACCAAAGCCACGAGGGCGACAGCAATAAGGCCCGCGAAGACATGCGGAACTCGATGCTTAAGGTCAATCCCCTCCGCGGCACCACGCTGATCAACCTGGCGATGACCGCCCCCACCCCGGACGAGGCCCGGACCCTGCTCCAGGAAGTCATGGACACCTACATCGCGCGTAAACGCCTCGCCAACGAGCAAGAAGGCTCGTCACTGCGTACCCTATTTATCGGCGAAAACAACCGGTACGACGACGACATCCGCTCGCTCCGCAGCCAAATGCGGCGTTTCATCGAAGACGAGGACCTGGAATCGCTGGGCCTCAAAACCTCGGAAGAGCAAGTACTTTTTGACCTTTTGCTCAAGCAACAACACGAGATGTCCGGGGCCCTCACCGCCGCCCAAGGTCAGTATGAATCGCTCCGTGCCAGCGCTTCGAGCCCCGACATCACCGACGAAGAAAACGCGATCCTCCAGACCCTGCCGCAGATCGCTTCGCGGGAAGAAGAGATTCGCGCCCTGGACGAAACCCGTCGCCAGCTGATCGCCGGCGGCATGAAAGACGCCCACCCCCAGATCAAACAGCTCGACCGCCGACGCGACTCGGTACAGTTCGAGATCGACCGCGAGACCGAAAAGCAGCTCGGCGAGATCCGGGCTCTGCAGATCAAGACCGCAGCCAAGGGCGTTGAAGGGCTCATGGGCCAGATGGCGGCAATCGAGCCCCAACTCGAAGAAACCAAAACCAAGCTCCAAGAGCTCACCCAGAAGCTCAACGAGTACGCCGCCCTCGAGATCGATCTCGAAATCGTGATGGAGAAAAAACAGCGCACCGACGCCGCCCTCGACACCCTCCGCCAGCTGAGCAACCGCGAAGACTACGTGCGGGTCCGAATCCAGGTGTTCCCGGAAGAACCTGTACTCACGTTCCCCAAACTGATTATCGTCCCCGGCGTCTCCATTCTGTTGCTCGGCCTCGTCGGCGGTTTGATGGTGCTGCGTGAGATGCTCGACCAACGCGTCCGCAGCCCCCAAGACCTCAAGCTGCTCCCCGTCGAGTCCAACCTCCTCGGCCTCATCCCCCACGTCAAGGAAGACCCCTCCGGCGGCGGCTCGGCCGAGCGTACCGTCGAGCGGGCTCCCACCGGCCTGCTTACCGAGTCTTACCGCCAGGTGCGTACCGCCATCCTCTCCAAGATGGACCGGCGGGGCTACAAAACCCTCGTCTGCGTCTCGGCCCAGCCGGGATCGGGCACCTCGACGTTCATTCAGAACCTCGCCGCCAGCCTGGCCTACAACGGCCGAAACGTGCTCATTATCGACGCAAACTTCCGTCGGCCGGCCCAGCACCAGCTGATGGACTGCGAAAACCGCCTCGGCCTGGTCGATGTGCTGCGTGACGACGCAGCGGTCGAAGACATGATCGTCGCCCACCCCGACATGTCGCTCTCGCTGCTGCCGACGGGGCTAGCATCTGACTCCCCGCCCGAATTGCTCGAAGGCGCCGCCTTCCGCGGACTGCTCGGCCAGCTCGAGACGCAGTTCGACGTCATCCTCATCGACACGCCGCCCGCCCTGCTGACTTCCGACAGCCAGATGCTGTCGAAGCACGTCGACGCGATCGCGGTGGTGGTCAACACCGGCAACGACAAGCGGGGCATGCTCAGCCGTATGCTTAGTCAGCTCGACGGACAGCGGGCCGACGTCCTGGGAATCGTGCTCAACGGCGTGAAGGCCTCGGCCGGCGGCTACTTCCGCAAGTCTTACCAAGACTTCTACCGCTACAACCAAGCCCAAGCCTCCGACAAAAAAACCAACAAAAAAACTAAAAAAGAAGCAGCAGCCATATCGCCTATCGGCAACGGCCGACTGGAGAAGGACGCCGACTTCGATCGCGATCCCTCCGGAGACTCGGTTGTGGCCTTGGCCGAATCCGAGGTCGAAGAGATAGACCTCGATCTGGACTTCCCCGAGGACGAAACCAAGGCGTGAAGTTAGCCTTTCGGCTAGGTTGTCCAACCCACAATGATTGAAAATGTCCGCCGTACATGTTGCCAAGAGAAGTAATCGCTATCTTCCCCAGGCTCAGACAGAATGAAACCCACGGCAGTTCAAGGTGTCCGGGCAAGACGAAAGCGATTCATTGGAAAACAAGACGATCATCACCGGAGGGGCGGGGTTCATCGGATCCCACCTTGCCGAGCGTCTGCTCGACCGGGGGCATCGTCTGGTTCTGGTCGACAACCTTTCGACCGGCCGACGCTCGAACATCGAGAAGCTGCTCGGTGACCGTTGCGAACTGGTAGAAGCGTCGGCGGCCGATGCCCTGAGAGACCCCGCGACCATGCAAGGGGTCACGCGGGTGTTCCACCTCGCCGCCGCGGTCGGCGTCAAGCTCGTGGTCGACGACCCAGCCGCGATGATCCGCAATAACATCGACGAGACCGACGTCGTCCTCCGCGCCGCGGCGGACGCCGGGGCGTCGGTGCTAATCACTTCGTCGAGCGAGGTCTACGGCAAGTGCCCGGTCCTGCCCCTGCGGGAGGACATGGAGCTGGTCTACGGCCCGACGACCGCTTCGCGGTGGAGCTACGGCCTCTCTAAAGCGCTCGACGAACACCTGGCGATCGACCTCGCCCGGCGGACCGGGCTGCGGAGCGTCGTGGTTCGGCTGTTCAACACCGTCGGGCCGCGGCAGGTCGGACGCTACGGCATGGTCGTGCCACGCTTCGTCGCTCAGGCCGTGGCCGGCCAAGACCTGACGCTCTACGGCGACGGCCAGCAGACTCGGGCGTTCTGCGATGTCCGCGATGTCGTTAGGGCCTTGTCTGAACTGATCGATCAAACCGACGCCTACGGCCGGGTGTTCAACATCGGCTCCACCACGCAGATCACCATCGAGCAGCTGGCTGATCGGGTCATCGAACAGGTCGCCGAGGCCGGCGGGCCGCGGGTCGGAAAGTCGTTTGTGCCCTACGAGGCGGTCTACGGCGAGGGTTTTGAAGACCCGCCCCATCGCCTGCCCGATATGTCCCGTCTGCGGGAGGCCATCGGATTCGAACCACGGATCGAGCTTCCACAGACGCTGCGCGAACTCATCGCCGCTGAACAAGGCCGGATTAGACTAGGCTCGTCGTCATCCGCCGCGGAGGCAGGCAGATGATCAGCGGAGCGGAGAGAACCGTGACCCTCGCTAGTTTCAACGGCATGGTGCAGGAGATGGCCCCCTATATGGGCGTCTTCTTCGTGGCGTTTTTCGTGGCGATCGTGACGACGCCGTTGATGAAGTCGCTGGCCCTGCGCAACGGCATCGTGGACTGGCCCGACCTCAAGCGTAAGAACCACGCCACGCCCGTCGCCTACCTCGGAGGCGTGGCGATCTTCCTGGCGTGGATGCTCGGCGTTTTTACGAGCTACGTCGTCACCCCAGAAATGCCGACCAGCTCCACGACCAGCGGCCGGCTCCTGCTGCAGAGCTTCCCGCTCTCGATCCTAATCGGGGCGGGCGTCATCACCGTGACCGGATTGTTCGACGACGTCTACGGCATAAGAGCGCGGGTCAAAATCGGAGGCCAGCTCTTCGCGGCCGCCGCGCTGACTTGGGACCGCATCGGCATCGACCTGACCGAATCGGCCTTCCGCCTCGCCGGCTTGTATCCCTCCGAAACGGTCATCTACTTCAGCGCGACCGCGTTGGTCGCCTTCTTCGTGCTCGGCGGCTGCAACGCGGTCAACCTGATCGACGGCCTCGACGGGCTGTCGTCCGGGGTCATCGCGATCGCCATGATCGGCTTCCTCACGATCGCGTTACTCGTCGGCCAAAACCCCGACGCGACGGTCGCTGCCCTCGACAACCCCAAGCGCATCGTGCTCTGCCTCGCCGCCATCGGGGCGATATTGGGCTTCCTCCCCTACAACTTCAACCCCGCCAGCATCTTCATGGGCGACGCGGGCTCGCTGCTGCTGGGCTTCTTAGCCGTCTCGGCGATCCTGCTCTTCGGCGACGCCGGCGGATTCTCGCTCAAGCTCGTTACGGCCGCCTTGGTCGTCTTCGCTGTACCCATCACCGACACCTCGCTGGCGATCATCCGCCGCAAGATGCGGGGCCAGCCGATCTTCAGCCCCGACAACCAGCACCTGCACCACCTGCTGCGAAAATCCGGCCTCTCGGTCAAAAAATCGGTCTTCGTGATGTATTTCGCCGCCGTCGTCTTCGGCGTGATCGGCGTCTCCATGATCGGCCTCGAGCTCCAGTGGCGATATTCGCTCGCGATCTTCTTCGTGATCTACAGCTTTATCATGGTCACCGCTTTCAAATACGGTGCCCACTGCCTCGCCCAGGACCGACTCCGCCAGGATAAGGCCCAACCCGCCATTTCCGAAACCGCTCCGATCAACCGGCCGTCCCCCGACGCCGACGCCAACGGCGACAGCTCGATCGAGATGCCGTCGCCCTTCGGCCCCGCCTCGCGGAACTGATCCGGTGCGGGTCTCGGGGGAAATCCGGGGTGAATCCGGGGCGTTGGTTGCAGGTCTTACGCCGAGAGTTACAATGTGAATGCCTGCGGCGGAGTTGCTTCAGGTGTTTAGTAGACGGTCTAAGCCGTGTTTTTGATCCCTCGGGAGAAAGAACATACGGCTTAGACTGGTTTTGTTTTAGCTGTTCTCGGTCAAGGCGGGATAGCGGGCAGGACGCCGGCTCTTCAACCCACCGCTCGGGCTTACCGCCGGCGGCCATGTTGTTCCCCCCGCCATCCGCACCGAGCCCCGGAATCTCTCCGCGGCCCGTCGGACACCCAGACCAGCCCCAACCCGGTCGCTCACCGCCCGCCGCGTCGGCGTGGCCCCCGTAAGCGGCCTCTTTTTGTCCCCCGGGTCGGCTCGATTTAGTAAGCCCACCCACCGCTTGGAGTTTCGCACATGGCCTCGCTCGTTAATGACCTCATCGAAGCCGGTATCCACTTCGGCCACCGCTCGACCCACTGGAACCCGAAGATGGCCCCGTACATCTTCGGTAAGCGCAACCGCATCCACATCATCGACGTCAAGCAGACGATCAAGGGCCTCCTGCTCGCCCGCAAGTTCGTCACCAAGACCGTCGCCTCCGGCAAAGACGTGCTCTTCGTTGGCACCAAACGCCAAGCCCGCAACATCATCGAGAAGCACGTCAAAGAGTGCGGCATGCACTACTGCACCGAGCGTTGGCTCGGCGGCACCCTGACCAACTTCTCCACCATCCGCGCCCGCCTCAAGCGTCTCGAAGAGCTTGAAAAGCTCGAGGAGTCCGGCGAGATGGCCAACTACTCCAAGAAGATGGAGTCCACCCTCAACCGCGAAAAAGCCAAGATCCTTCGCAACCTCGAAGGCATCCGCAACATGAACAAGCTGCCCGGCCTGATGGTCATCATCGACGTCAACGCCGAGACCAACGCCGTCAAGGAAGCCCGCAAGCTCGGCATCCCCACGGTCTGCCTCATCGACACCGACAGCGACCCCGACTTCGCCGACATCCCGATCCCTGGCAACGACGACGCCATGCGTTCGATCGAAATCGTCGTCGACCAGCTCTGCCGGGCCGTGCAAGAAGGTAAGCAGTCCCGCGCCGTTGCCGCCGAGGGTAAAGACGCCCCGGCCGAAGAGAAGCCACGCCGCCGCAGCAGCCGGGCCCAGTTCTCCGCCGACGCCCCGGCGCCCACGGCCGAAGACGCCCCGGCCGACACCCCCGCAGCCGAAGCTCAGCCCGCCAGCTAACAGCAACAACCCACTCCGCCGCCCCGCATTACCCTGCGAGGCGGCGGCTTAATCCAAAACTCAAGCGAAACCCTGGTGTTTCGTCGGCTATCTTCCCGCCCTCAACCCCACACACCTGGAGAAATCCCATGGCGATCACCGCCAAAGACGTAAACGCCCTCCGCCAGCAGACCGGCATGGGCATGATGGAATGCAAGAAAGCCCTGACCGACGCCGACGGCGACGTCGCCAAGGCCATCGAACTGCTGCGTGAACGCGCCGGCGGCAAGATGGACACCCGCGAAGCTGAAGCTGGCGAAGGCGCGATCGCCGTCGCCGAGGCCGACGGCGCCATCGCCATCGTCAAGGTCATGACCGAGACCGACTTCTCGGCCCGCAACGAAGACTTCCTCGCCAAGATCCAGCTCGTCGCCGACGAAGCCGTGAAGCTCGACACCACCGGCAAGATCGAGCCGAACGACGCGATGGCCGCCCTGATCGAAGACCTCCGCCTGACCATCAAAGAAAACATCGCCTTCGGCGAAGGCCTCCGCCTCACCGGTCAAAACGTCGCCAGCTACGTCCACACCAACCGCAAGACCGGCGCGGTCGTCACCGCCGACGGCGACATCGACGCCGAACTGCTCAAGGGCCTATGCATGCACGTCACCGCCGCCGCCCCGCCGATGTGCCCCTCCCCGTTGGCCATCGACGAAGCCGGCCTGCCCGCCGACAAGGTCGAAGAAGCCAAGAAGGCCTTCGTCGAAGAAGCCGCCGCAACCGGCAAGCCCGCCGAGATCGCCGAGAAGATCGCCGGCGGCAAGATGAACAAGTGGGTCAGCGACCACACCCTGCTCGGCCAAACCTACATCAAAGAGATGGATGCCAAAAAGCCCATCAAGGACTACATCCCCGACGGGGCGAGCCTCACCAGCTTTACCCGCTTCGCGGTCTAACGCGAAACCGCCCTTATAGAACCGAAAAAACGCCCGCCGAAAACATTCGGCGGGCGTTTTATATCCGGCTCAAGGAATCTGAAAAACCAAAAAAACGAACCGAGGTTTACGGTTCGGCCCTAAGTCCATTAGGCATAGAGGCTTTCCCGGGAAATTCTTAGCACAGGTCTGCAGGATATCTTTGGACCGCCGCAAGACTCACTCCGGTTCAGGGGGCTCTACCACCGGCGGCTCGCCGATGGAAACCATGTCGACCGTGATCGATCCCGGCGATTTCTGTCCTGCCCCTAGGCCCTGTAATACCAACGCCGGGCTCGAATCGAGCGTGACGCCAAAGTCCGTCTGCTTGACGACCGAGCCTACGCTGCTGATCGCGTCGAACGTGCCGTTTTCGTTCTTAATGATCTCGACACGCAGGTCGAACGCCTGGCCGATGTCTACGCCCGTGTCGATCGGGTCGTCACGCTCGTAACGCGATTCGTCGAGCAAGAGATCGCCGGCCGAGTTCATGTATATCTGCCCCCCCAGCTTCACGTTTGCTTTGCCTAGGTCTAACGTATCCGTCAGGCCGAACGCGAGGGTCGGGATGTTGTCGGCGGGACGCTCCACCGTCACGCCGAAAGCTATGAAGAGGATTTTCTCCCCGGGCTTTAGGTTTGCGGTGTCCACCTCGGGCTGGTTGCTGTACATCAAAAGCCGCTGAAAACCGATCCCGGGTATGCGGGCTAGCCCCGCCCCCTCAGCCTCGATGGTAATACCCGCTTGAGCCAGCAAGCCGTTCTGGTTGTTCGCCTTGCCCGAAGTAAAACCTTCGCTGCTCGAAAAACCGATCGTCTCGGGAAAAGCGGAACCGCAAACGAGCCACAAAGCCGCCGTAGACATGATTTTTAGCGATCTATTCATCAGATATGCCTCGTTGAAAAAACCTTAATCCATTAGATTATCCGGTACATCAAGGCGGAGGTAAAGGTCCCGGCGAGACCAAGCCGACTTGAGCCCTCAGACAAAGCTCACCACCCCTACATTCCAAACCACCCGACCCAACACTTTAATTCGTCCGATCGGATAACCCGCCTCGGGACCGTTACGGTTTTTGGGCTAAAATCGGTTCTCCCGAAAGGACCCGACGTGACGCAGATGAAGACCCCGCCCCAAACCGCCCCCGACGACCCCATCGCCGCCTACGACGGCCGACAGGTCTGGGTCGACGGCACGCTCAAGCCTGCCGCCGAGGCCAGCGTCTCGGTCTTCGACCATGGCGTGCTCTACGGCGACGGCGTCTTCGAGGGCATCCGCATCTACCACGGCAAGGTCCTCAAGCTTCGCACCCACCTCCAGCGCCTCTTCCAGTCGGCCAAGTCGATCAAGCTCACCCTGCCCTATTCGCTCGACGAGCTCTTCGACGCGACCAAAGAAACCGTCGCCGCCAACGGTATGGACAACGGCTACATCCGCCTCGTCGCCACCCGCGGCCCCGGTACGCTCGGCATCGACCCCGTACCCTGCCCACGGCCGTGCGTCTTCATCATCGTCGCCCCGCTCAAGCTCTACCCCCAGGAATACTACGACCACGGGCTCAAACTCATCAGCTCGTCCTACGTCCGCGTCAACCCGCAGGCGTTGTCGCCCCGCATCAAGAGCCTGAACTACCTCAACAACATCCTCGCCAAAACCGAAGCCCTCGAGGCCGGCGTGTTCGAGGCCGTGATGTACAACGACCAGGGCTACGTCGCCGAGGCCACCGCCGACAACCTGTTTGTGGTCAACCACACCCCCGATGGCCCACGCATCACCACCCCCCCGCTCTCCGCCGGCTGCCTCGAAGGCGTCACCCGCAACCTCGTCATCGACCTCGCCAAACAGGCCGGCTTCGACATACGTCAAGACAACCTAACCCGCCACGACCTCTACGTCGCCGACGAGATGTTCCTCACCGGCACCGGCGCCGAGGTCATCCCCGTCGTCGACCTCGACACCCGCCTCATCGGCCCCACCGGCCACGAAGGCAAGGTCGGCGAAACCACCAAAAAACTCATCACCGCGTTCCGGGAGATGGTCAAGGACGCACCGGAGGACTGAGGCTCTGATGGCAGAAGATTTACGCCAAGACGCCGAGACGCCAAGACGCCAAGAAGAGCCAGATGAACGTCTGGATCAACTGGCTCACGATGTGATTGGCGCAGCGATTACGGTGCATCGGGCACTAAACGCAGGGTTTCCAGAATCGGTATACGAAGAAGCTCTCGCAATCGAACTGACCGAACGCGGTATACCCTACGAACGCCAAGCAAAAGTCAACGTGTTCTACCGCGAGAGGCTGGTCGGACAGGGGCAGATAGACCTATTGGTTGATCGCCGCCTGGTGATCGAACTCAAAGCCGTCGAACAACTCCACCCGAAACATCACGCCCAAACCAAGGCTTACCTTATCGCTTCAGGCTGCCGACTCGGCCTGCTAATCAACTTCCACGAAGCCGTCCTCAAGGACGGACTCCGCCGAATCATTTACACCCCCGAGGGCTGATTACCTTCCTTGGCGTCTTGGCGTCTCGGCGTCTTGGCGTAATGCCTTATGCCCGACGTCCAACAACTCGCCTACCTCACCGCCAACCTCCCCGGCACCGGCGGCACGCTCAAGAACCGCCCCGAGGACTTCCTCGTCGACGAGCAGCCGCTGTACGAACCCTGCGGCGAGGGCGAGCACCTCTACCTCTTCATCGAGAAGAAGCAAGCCACCACGCAGGACCTCGTCCGCCGGGTCGCCAAGGCGTTCCGCGTGAAGCGGTCGGACGTGGGGTATGCGGGGCAGAAAGATAAGCACGCCGTGACGCGGCAGCACCTGTCAATCTACCGCCCCGGCACGACGCCTGAGGAAGACCACGAGTGCCTGGAGCGGTTCAAAGAATACCCCTACGCCCAGGTCATCTGGGCCGACCGCCACACCAACAAGCTCCGCCGGGGTCACCACGGCGGGAACCGCTTCGTCATCAAGCTCCGCGATGTCGAGCCGACCGCCGCGCTCAAGGCCAAGCCGATCCTCGACCGCCTCGCCGCCGAGGGCTTCCCGAACTACCTCGGCGAGCAACGCTTCGGCTACCGGCAAAACTCGCACCTGCTCGGCAAACACCTGCTCCGCGGCGAGTGGCAAGCCTTCCTCGACGAGATGCTCGGTAAGCCGCTCCCCAACGAGAGCGAACCCGTCCAGCAAGCCCGCGCCGCGTACGAGGCCGGCGACTACGACCTCGCCCTCGAGCACATGCCCAAGTCCCTCCGCGGCGACCGCCAGGCCCTCGACGCATTGCGTCAGCACTGCACACCCGAACAGGCGGTCAACCGTATCGACCGTACGCAACGCGACTTCCTTGTCACCGCCGCCCAATCGGCGGTGTTCAACGCCGTCGTCGACCGCCGGCTCCGCGACGGTACCCTGTCCCAACTCCTGCCCGGCGACCTCGCGTGGAAGCACGACAACCGCTCTTGTTTCGTCGTCCCCCCGGAAGTCGCCGAAACCGAAAACGCCGATGGCGGCCGTGTCGCGCTGCAAGAAGTCTCTCCGTCCGGCCCGTTCTGGGGCCCGGGCATGACCCAACCCGATGGCGACGTCCTCGCCGCCGAACGCCAAGCCCTGGAAGACTTCGGCCTGACCGAAGCCGACTTCGCCGACCAGCGCCACCTCAGCACCGACGGCACCCGCCGGCCCCTCCGCGAACGCCTCCTCGACCCCGAATACTCCAGCGGTGTCGACGACTACGGCCCCTACCTCCGCCTCGCCTTCACCCTCGGCCGTGGCGCCTTCGCCACCATGGTCGTCCGCGAGATCACCAAAATTTAGCCCCGTGTCAGTGACCCGGGGTGCCTTGGGTGGGCAGCTAGAGGTTGCGTCGAACAGTGAACCCGCGGCAGCCCCAGGCCGTTGACCCGGGGCTAAATTCGCGCACAATACTCAACCCGAACCATCGCTCTGCAAAAGACCCACGAAAGTTTCCTTATGAAAGCCAACGAAATCCGTCCCGGACAGGTCCTCAACCTCGACGGCACCGCCTACCTCGTCGTCAACACCGAAAACGTCAAGCCCGGCAAGGGCGGCGCCTTCGTCCAGACCAAGCTCAAGTCCGTCAAGCACGGCAACGTCACCGAAAAACGCTTCCGCACCGCCGACGAAGTCGACGGCACCACCCTCGACCGCCGCGACGTCGAGTACCTCTACTCCGACGGCAGCGGCGCGATCTTCATGGACAACGAGACCTACGACCAGTTCACCATCCCCGAAGACATCCTCGGCGACACCCTGCTGTTCATCAAGCCAAACGAAGCCATCAAAGGCCTATTCCTCGAAGGCAACTGCATCACCGTCGAGCTGCCCCTGGCCGTCGAGCTGAAGATCACCGAGACCGAGCCGGGCATCAAGAACGCCACCGCGACCAACGTCATGAAGGAAGCCGTCTGCGAGACCGGCCTCAAGGTCCGCGTCCCCCCCTTCATCAAAGAAGGCGAAGTCGTCCGCATCAACACCGAAACCCGCGACTACCTCAACCGCGTCACGGGATAACGCTGTTCCCACCAAACCCGTTTAGCTGCGGATCTAAGATACGCGCTCGTACACGACGCGTGATGGGTATATGCTCAAGCCATGAGTGAAGTTTTACCCACCCTGATCGTTGGCGCCGGTATCGCCGGCATGACCGCAGCGCACAAGCTTGCTAAGGCGGGTCAGTCCGTCGTCGTCTTGGACAAGGGGCGTCGCCCCGGCGGGCGGATGTCGACGCGAGTCTCGCGCAGCGGGCCGACGTTTGATCACGGGGCGCAGTACCTCACCGCCCGGAGCGTGACGTTTCAGCAAGCGCTGCAGGGCTGGATCGACGCGGGCGTGGCCGCGGAGTGGGACGGGCGTTTCGTTGATTTAACTGAAGGCGAAACACCGACCGACACGAAACGCATCGCCAAGCGTTACGTCGGCACGCCGGGGATGTCGTCGGTCGTCGGCCACCTCTGCGATGCCGCGGCCGACGTCGAGGCGATCGACGGCCCGCACTTCAACGTCCGCGTCACCGAACTCAAGAAGACCGACACCGGTTGGACAGCCACCGACGACGCCGGCAAGTCACACGGCCCGTTTAGCAGAGTCATCGTCACGATCCCGGCGCCGCAAGCCCGTGAGTTGTTGGCCGAGCCGGCCCCACAACTGGCCGCCAGCCTCGGCGAAGCGGTGGTCTCGCCGACGTGGACGTTGATGTTGGCCTTCGAGAAGCCATTGGAACTCTGGCAGCCGTTTGATCTTGGTTTTATAGACGCTCCGGACAACGAGTGCGGCAGCGTCGCCAACAACTCGTCGAAGCCTGGCCGACCGAGCGTCGCCGACGCCGGCGAATGCTGGGTCGTCCACGGCGACTCGGCGTGGTCCACGCAGCACGTCGAAGACAAGCCCGACGCCGTCGCCGCGACGCTGACCGCCGCGTTCGGCCGGGCCATCGGCCGGACACTGCCCACCCCCACCTACGCCGCCGCCCACCGCTGGCGTTTTGCGAACGTGGTCGAGCCGTTGGGTGAGCGTTGGCTTTACGATGCCGACCTCGGCCTGGGCGTCTGCGGCGACGTCTGCACCGCCGGCAGCCACACCAACATCGAACGCGCTTGGCTCAGCGCCCTGGGCTTGGTCGAGCACATGGGCGGTTAAACGCGATGTCATTACCCCGCCTCTACGACGACCTCGCCTGGCTGTGGCCGCACCTCTCGCCGCCGGAGCACTACGTCGCGGAGGCGGCGTTGTTGAACAACCTGATCGCGGAGCGTTTGGGGACGGGGCCGAAGCGGATTCTCGAACTCGGCGCCGGCGGCGGTCACACGTTGGTCCACCTCGCGGCAAGCGGGCAGCGCGGCGGCATCCACGAATGCGTCGCCGTCGACCTCTCCGCCCCGATGCTTGAGCACTGCGCCGCACTGATCCCAGGGATCGAGACCGTTGTCGGCGACATGCGTGACGTCCGCCTCGGCCAAACCTTCGACGCGGTGCTCATCCACGACGCGATCGACTACCTGCTAACGCCCGGCGACGTCGCCCGGACGATGCGGACCGTCCACGAACATCTGGTGCCGGGTGGGCTGGCCTTCATCGCTCCGACCTACGTCCACGAAACCTTCATCGACGGCGAAGTTGCCGATGACGGAACAACAACCGACTCGGCCGAGCTGACTTATTTCACTTACGTCCACGACCCCGACCCCGCCGACGACACCTTCGAGATGATCCTGCTGTATTTGATCCGAAACGAAACCACCCGGCAGGTCGAAACCGTCGAAGACCGCCACACCCTCGGCCTCTTTCAACACGCCGCCTGGCTCCAGATGATCGAAGACGCAGGCTTCGCCGCCGAGTATGTCGAACAGGGCGAACACGACGGAGAGGACGAAGCCGCCTGGGCGCTATTCGTCGGAACAAAGTCGTAGCGTCACGGGTATCGCGAGGTCACTTAGTGTCACCGGTACCGGAGGATCAACCCCCCGATACCGCTACCGGCGTCGCCGAGTGCCACCGCTCCACTTCCAGCGGCATCACGCGTAGCTCGCCGTTCTCACTTGCCGCGATGAGTCGGCCGTCGTGTACCACCGGCGGGACCCGGAACCGCAGGTCGGTCGGCCAGTCGTAGCGCGTCTGCCCGGTCTGCGGGTCGAGGACCCGCAAGACGCCGTGCAGTTCGCCGATCACCACCGCGTCTTCCGCAACCACCGGCAGGGTTGCCAGCGAACCGCCCGACTTTTTCAGATCGCCCGGCAGGTCGTGCTGCCACAGCGGCTCGCCGCTCTCGAGTTCCCACGCCAGCACAGCGTCGCCCATCGTCGCGATCACCCGGCCATCGTCGATCACCGGCCGCGAGCCCTGATACGCCTGCAGCGTCGCCACCGTCCCCGCCCCGATCAGCGACGCGCCGTTGCCCGCAGCGCCCGGCCCCAGACCCGCGGCCGCGTCGAGGTGTCGGCCCGTACTGCCCCACGTCGAGGCCCGCTGCACGTTCGCGTCGAGCTGCGGCGCGTCACGCTCGGTGAACCGCAACCCCTCGATGCCGTCGGACAATTCGGCGCGGACCAACGCCTCACGCACCGGCTGCCCCACGGCATCGATCCGCCGGCCAAACACCAAATGCGAGCCCACAATCGTCGGCGCGGTCGTGACGCGGTTGCGGCGTGCCAAGCGCGGCGTGCCGTCGACCATGTCGAACGCCGCCATCGTCCCGCCGAGCGTCGCGACGTACACCCGGCCGTCGGCCGCGGGCACAGGCTGGGTGATCACGTCGCCGTCGATCCACTTCTGCCAGATGATCCGCCCGGTGTGCAGGTCGAAGCAGGCGAGCACGTGCGTCATCGCCATCGTCTCGCCGGTGGGTTGGCCGTTGTCGTCTTCGATCTCGACTACGTTGCCGCCGCCGGCGGGGTAGCTGGTAAAAACCCGGCCGGCCGCGACCGCGGGCGCCGCCACCTGCGGATCACCCAGGTACCACGACCATTTGGCCTTGCCCGTTTCGGCGTCGACCGCGAAGACGCTGCACGACTCGGTGTTGACGACGCAGACCCCATCGTCCGCCGCGACCGCCGACGGGCCGTTGTCGCTCAGGGCGCTGGACCAGAGGGGCTGGCCGGTGTCCAAATCGACCGCGTGCAGGTCGTAGTCACCGAAGCCCGCGGCGATAATCACCTTGCCGTCGATGACCGCGGGCCGGGGCAGTGAGGCCGAGGCGCGGGTGTCGATGCGGAAACCGCCCTGCGGCAGCCCGATCGGGTTGCCGGGGCGGGTGTTTGCCGAGCTGACCCGGCCCTCGTTGAAGAACTCCGGCGGCGACGCGGCCAGCGGGTCGTTGGCCAACAGCACCGCGGGCAAGACGTCCCAATCGAATTCGCCCGGCTGGGCCGCGGGGTCGGCGGCGGTCGCGTTGGCCGTGACCGTCGGGCCGAGGTGGTAGGTCTGCCCGCCGTAACCTCCGAAACCGGTCATGGCGTTCCACTGCGACGACCACTCGGACCACGGCAGCTGACTCACCAAAAACCCGCCCATCAAAACGATCGGCAAGCCAAAGCCGGCGATCGCAACCAGCCGACCACGCCAGCCCAAGCGGATCGGCTTCTCAACCACCTCGTCGGCGGTCGGCGTCGGCCGCTCGCCGCGCTCTTTCAAGTTGTCCAGAAAACGCTGTCTTGGCGAGGTCATGCAGACTCCCGGATTAAATTCAAAACGACGACCAGATGTAAACCGCCGATCACCGAGTGTAGTCCAAAAGCAACCGCCCACCTAAGAAAACCGAAGCCCCGGTTCCAGTTCTCGCGAAACCCCAGCCCCCTCCCCAAACTTTTCAGGCCCCGCCAATCAAAAGCCTCAATAAAAAAAGCCGGTCGTAAGAGCTTCCGTGCTCCTGCGACCGGCGGCCCCGAACGTCCTTGCCCGGGGAAAATTCCAGATAGCGTTCCGCTCATCCGTGAGCCGCGACCTGGAGGCGAGCGAGTCCTTTCGCTCGTGTAGATAAAATAGCTTTCAACATCGCCTTGTCAATCTTTTTTATCAAAAAAAACTCAACTATTGAGATTTTTTAATCTTCTAGGCCGTATCTAGATTAATTATAGGACTCAACGAATGCTTATTATCTCTAAATCATCAAAATGACGATGGTGTAGGCGTGGTAATTTACCGTATGTCGAGAATAATACGATGATGGTCGAAATCTCTACTTCCGAAAAAATCCGGTCCGCCCGCGGCAGCGCTTTGAAATCTGCCCGGAAGCAGGCAGGGCTCTCGGCCGAACGCCTGGCCCAGTTCGTCAACGAACGCACCGCCGGCTCCGCGATCACCAAACACGCCATCTACTCCTACGAACAGGGCAAAGTCCTGCTCTCCCGCGAAGTCGGCCACCGCATCGCCACCGCTCTCCAGCTCCACCCCGGCCAACTCCTCCTCGGCGACCCCGAATACACCCCCGCCGCCCCCGGAACCCCCGGAAGTATTCACTCGGCGGCGACCGATGAACTGCGGCTCGATCAATCCGCCGACCGCCTGCCCATCGACACCGCGCTCGGCGTCCCCGTGGCTGTACGTGTTGAGCTGGTAGTAGCCGCCCAAAAAACCCTCGCCCCCGCCGAGGTCTTGGTCCGCCTGCTCGGCAAGGCCAAGCTCGGCCGCATCGACATCGCCGGCTACCTCGACGTCTTCCACCTGCTCCTCGAAGAAACCCTCCCGCTGATCCGATCCGCGGCGCTGCAAGAAATCCAAGACTTCGGCGACCAACCGGGCAACGAAAACCCTTACGCCCTCACCACCGCGATCGCCCAGCTCCACGCCCTCGCCGAGTCGACCCTCAAACGCCTCATCGACCCCACCCACGAAAGTCCCACCGCGATCTACGACTACTGCGAGACGCAAACCCGCGAACTCGCCGCCGCACTCAAATCGATTCGCGGCGAAATCGACGCCTGCAACAAACGCCTCCCCGGCGTCAGCCTCGACCAAGATTAAATTCGTATGCGTTACATCGTCGCCACCGGCCTCTGCCTGCTTACGGGTTGGGCGCTCGGCGCGTTGCTGGGGCGGCTGACTTGGGATCCGTTCGACGATGACCTCTGGGCATGGGTATGGGCCTGCACGCTCTACCTCGGCACACTGATCAGCGTCGTACTTATCATCATCGTTCTTCCGGGTATCTACATCAAACAACACATCCGCCGAAACGCACGAAGCTGACGGCAGTGCCCGCGGTGCGGCTACGACTTGCGGGCCAGCCCCCATGGGTGCCCAGAATGCAGCCATCGGCGGTGACTCGACTGACATATATGCGCTTGACAAACCGCTACATTGGATTACGATATACTAACTACCTCGCAAAATGAGGTAGCCGGTCGATCATGTTCGCGCTTGTGTTGCTTGCCTATGAAAAGCTGGTCCGCCCAACTCCGTAAAGGCCTCGTCGAGC
The DNA here is from genome assembly GCA_038747275.1 of Planctomycetota bacterium. Classification (GTDB taxonomy): domain Bacteria; phylum Planctomycetota; class Phycisphaerae; order Phycisphaerales; family Phycisphaeraceae; genus Algisphaera. Next base: position 65,424 of record JBCDJW010000005.1, read on the forward strand.
TCGCCGTGCTCGCAGCGCTGCGTAACGAAGAGGCCTATGGCTACCAACTCCTCCAAAAACTCAACGCCCTGCCCGCGTTCAGCCTCACCGAGTCCACGGTCTACCCCCTCCTGGCCCGCCTTACCAAAGACGAGCTCGTCTCCGTCCGCGTCGGCCCCTCGCCCCACGGCCCGCCCCGCCGGTACTACCAACTCACCACCGCGGGCCAGCAACACCTCGACGAGATGAAAACCCACTGGCAACAACTCACGAAAAGCTTTGATGATCTTCTGGAAAACGCACCATGAATGCCCCCGACACTCCCGCTCCAACCGACCTCGATTTCGAAACGCGTGCCCGCCTCGAACAGCACCTCGACGCCGTCGAGGACGTGCTGCGTCGCTACCAGCAGCCTCGAAGCACCCGCAACGCGATCGTCGATGAACTCGAAAACCAGATCCGCGAAAGCCTCGCCGAGCGGGTCCAAGACCGTGCGCCAACGCTCGACGAGCTTAACACGCTGCTTACCGAGATGGACCCGCCGGAGGCCTACGCCCGGAACTCGATCGATCTTGCCAGCCTGCCATCGACGTTCAGCTTCCCGGGCGAGGACCCCCCGCGGTTTAACCGCGCGACCGCGGCCGGCTTGATCTGGATCGGGTGGTGGGCCCTCGCTTCGATGTTTCTAATGACGCTGATCGCGATCGAGGTCGCGCCAGAAGTTACTTCGCCCAACCCAAACGTTTACAACCCCCACATTAACCGGGTCGTTGAAATGCAGGCCACCCACGCCTACCAGACTTGGTGGGGCGTCCTGATCATCATTTTTCTATGCATTCCGGGTCTGATCGCCCCAGTAGCGACCACGATTCTCGGATGGTTGGGGATCACACAGATTCAGCAATCGGCAGACGAGCAGTACGGCATAGGCTTCGCAGCTTTCAACGCTACCTTTTTTCCACTCTTACTAACCAACGCTGCGACACTGGTCCTGGTCGGAGGCATATTCACATCGATGGTTCAACGTTCAGACACTGCATTACTCACTCTCATCATTATCAGCCTGCTGACCCTCGCTTTGCTGGTCACCATTGATCGCATCGCGATCAGACGCGTCTGGAACTACGCTGCCCGATTAAGCTGACCCCTCATTACCCAGAACCAGCAAAAAGTGCTTGGTCTCAAGTCACAACTACGCCAGCGACCCGGTGCAGCTCGAGCCCGAGCCGGCGGTGCAGCCGTAGCAGTGGTCGCCGGTGGCGATGACGCGTTCGCCGAGTTCTTCGGCGGTGGTGTCCCAGAGGTAGCGGGCCTCGAAGCCGGGGGTGTCCATGTTGAGCGCCCGGTTGAAATCGCAGTCGGCGATCCGGCCCTGCGAGTCGATGTGCACCTGGTGCCGACACATCAAGCCCTCGATCGTGTCGGGGTTGTAGGCGTTGACCAGGAGGTTCATGTAGTTTTCGAGTTGGCCGGCCTTCTCCAGGTCGTAACGCCAGCGCTTGATCGGCATGTTGGTGATGGTCCACAGCTGGGTGAACTCTATGCCAAAGCGTTCGCGGAGCTCGCGTTTGTAGTCGGCTTGCAGTGACTCTTGGGGCGGGGGCAGGCCCGGGCCGCCGGGGTTGAAGACGAGGTTGAGTTCGAGGTCGGGGTCTTTGCCGTAGCCCACGTCGTTGAGCATGAGCAGGCCCTCGACGCTGGCGTCGTAGCTGCCCCGGCCGCGCTGCTTATCGACGTTGTCCTGCAGGTAGCAGGGCAGAGAAGCGCTAACTTTGACCTGGTTCTCGGCGAGGAAGGCCGGCACCCAGCGGTAGTCGCCGCCGCCGAAGCGTTTGTTTTCGACGTAAGTCAGGATCGTCGGGTTGCAGCGGTCGATCACGTCCATGCCCAGCGACCGGGCGTGGCGGACGATGCGTTTGAAGTTGGGGTTCATCTCCGGCGAGCCGCCGGTGATATCGACCGTCTCGATGGTGGGGTTGTCGGTCAGCCACTGCATGACGCGGTCGGCGGTGGCTTCGGACATGTTGTCGCCTTGGCCAATGCGGGCGGGCGACGACTCGACGTGGCAGTGGGCGCAGGCGAGGTTACAGCGCAGGCCGATGTTGATCTGCAGCGTGGTGATGACCTTATCGGCCCGGAGCTCGGTCTCGAACTGGCGGTAGAACGCCTGCGATTCCATCACGGGCAGAGACAAACTCGTCATCGATCGGTTACACCTTCGCGTGCTTGCGGAAAACAAACCCAATAGTCGATTGTACAAAACTGAATGTGAATCCAGAATATTCCCGTAGGGTATTGCTGCTCACGAATAATAGGCCCGACTACGAGGTTATTAACCGTATCCAGGGCCTAAATGCCCCTTCACGCGAATTGACCGAGGAAAAATCTTGAAGATTAGGCCGTTTCATGTTTTGACGTTGTTGCTGGTTGGGGTGTTGGCTGGCGGCTGTGCGTCGGGGCCGAGTGTCCCCCGTGAGGTCGCCCTGGACCGCTACGACGACGCCCCGTACGCCGCGGTACTCGCCGCGACGGTCCGGGACGGGCTGGTGGATTACCGGGCGTTCGACACGCTGCCCGATGAGCTCACCGCGGACGACTACGCCGGGCTTGACGGCCAACTCGACCGCTACCTCGATGCGATCGCCCGCTTCGGGCCCAAGTCGACGCCCGAGCAGTTCCCCACCGAGGCCGACCAACTGGCCTACTACCTCAACGCCTACAACGCCGTGATGCTGCGACTGTGGCTAGATAACGGCGCCCGCACCGCATCCCCAAACGATAAGGTCCAGTGGCTGACCTGGTTCACCGTAAATCAGTGGCAGATCGACCGCCGGCCGATGTCGCTCGACTTCCTCGAGCAACGCCTCATCCGTCCCACCTTCGAAGAAGCCCGCATCCACGGCGCCCTGGTCTGCGGCGCGATCGATTGCGCTCCCCTGCTCGACGAGCCCTACCGCGGCGAGACCCTCGAGGCACAGCTCGACGGCATCATGCGGCAGTGGCTCAACACCCCGTCCGAAAACGCCATCGAGATCCGCGACAACGGCAACGTCTACCTCGCCAAGATTCTCGGCTGGTACCGCGACGACTTCCGCGAGACCGGCGGCCTGCCCGCCGTCATCGAAAACTACCTCGACGACCGCGACCCCCGGAAAACCAACGTCCTCGCCGCGTTCGACGAGGGCCGTATCCGTTTCCAGGGCTACGACTGGACGATCAATCAAGCACCCACTCCCCCGGAATAATCTAGTCCTTAGTTGCTAGTGCTTACTACTATGACCCCATGCGGATCGCCGTCGTCATCCCGACGCTGAACGAGTCGATGAACATCGCCGCGACGATCGCCCGCCTCGGGCCCGGCAGACCCGACCTCGTCGTTGTGGCCGACTGCGACTCGGCCGACGACACCGCCGACCTCGCACGGGACGCGGGGGCCGAGGTCGTGACCGAAGCGGGGCTCGACAGCCGCGGCGCTGCACTACAAGCCGGCGCCGATCATGCCTTGAAAAAAATTCCGGGGGCAGACGTGATCTGGTTCCTCCACGCCGACACGCTCGCTCCGAAAAATTGGCGTGAGGCCATCGAAACCGCCCTCGACGACCCGGCCGTGGTGGGCGGTGCGTTCGTCCAACGTTTCACCCGCAACCCGCCGCCCGGCCAGCCGACCGCCGGCTGGTTGCGTAGCCGGTTGCTCCGCTTCGTCACGTTCTGCAACCGCGTCAGGTACCGCATCACCGGCGTCTACCTCGGCGACCAGGGCATCTTCGTTCGGCCCGACGCTCTCGAACGTGCCGGCGGCGTCCCGCAATCCCCGCTCATGGAAGACGTCGACCTCTGCCTCAACCTCCGCCGGCTCGGCCCGCTCCGCCTCAGCCCCGCCAAGCTCTCGACCAGCCCCCGACGCTTCCTCGAAAACGGCATCATTCGCCAGACCTTCCACGATCTCATGCTGCTGCTGACCCACCGGCTCGGCCTCCGGCCCCGCTCGCTCTACGACCGCTACAACACCGACAACCGCCAACGCTCGGCCGTGGCGTAAAATCATCTCCATGCAATACCGCAACCTCCCCGGCCACGATATACAGCTTTCCATCGTCGGCCTCGGCGGCGTCGCCCTCGCCCGCCGACCCCAAGACGAATGCAACGACGAAGTCGCCCACGCCATCGACCAAGGCATCACCTACTTCGACGTCGCCCCGCAATACTCAAACGCCCAGCAACTCATGGGCCCCGCCCTCGAGCCGTTCCGCAAAGACGTCTTCCTCGCCTGCAAGACCCTCGAACGCTCGGCCGAGGCGTCGGCCAAAGAACTCGACGACTCGCTCACCAAGCTGCGCACCGATCACTTTGACCTCTACCAACTCCACTCGCTCAACTCCGTCGAAGAAACTGAGCAAGCCCTCGGCCCCGGCGGCGCGATCGAGACCCTGCTCAAGGCTCGCGAACAGGGCAAGGTCCGCCTGCTCGGCACGAGCTGCCACGACGAAGACGCCGCCCTCATCGCCGCCCGCTCCGGCCTGTTCAGCACGCTGATGCTTCCCCTGAACTACGCGTCTTACGAAATCGCTGGCTTCGGCCCCCGCCTCGTCGCCGCCGCCCAGGAGCACGGCGTCGCGCTCATCGCCCTCAAGTCCATGGCCAAAGGTAAGCTCATCAACGGCTGGGAAAACCGCACCTACGACAAGTGCTGGTACGAACCCGCCGACACCCCCGACCTCGCCGAGCTGCAGCTGCGTTACGCCCTCCATCTTCCCGGGGTCGTCGCCACCCTCCCGCCAGGCGAACCCAAGCTGATGCGGATGGCTTTCGACCTCGCCAACGCCTCCGACCTCGGCCCGCTCAACGACGCCGAAATCCAGACCCTCGCCGACGAATACGCCGAGCCCCCCAGCGATCCGCTGTTCCCACAGTAAAGCTCCCAACTTTAGCCCCGGGTTAACGACCCGGGGCCGGCTGACTCATCCGCCCCCAAGCACGCCTAAACCCGCCTTGCTGCGGGCGGGGCTGTTAAACTGCCCCGCTTCGCAAACCCCGGCCGCGGCATCCCAAACGTCGGCCCCAACCCCCCGGAAGTGTCCGATGTCCGAATCCCCAGCCCTCGACCCCGCCAACAAATCCATGGACGAGCTCGTCGCCCTCTGCAAACGACGCGGCTTCGTCTACCCCGCCTCCGAGATCTACGGCGGCCTCAACGGCTTCTGGGACTACGGCCCGCTCGGCACCGCCCTCAAAAACAACATCCGCGACCACTGGTGGCGCTGCATGGTCGACTGCCCCCCCATCGGCCCCGACGGCAACCCCGTCTCCATTGTCGGCCTCGACTCCTCCATCATCCAAAATCCCAAAACCTGGGAAGCCTCCGGCCACGTCGGCGGGTTCAGCGACCCAATGGTCGACTGCACCGAAACCAAAAAACGCTACCGCGCTGACCACTTGGTTGTTTGGTGCCCGACCGATACGCCCGGACCAGGCTTCGCCTTCATGGAAGGTGATGAACCCGAAGATGTGTTCAGCAATAAGCGGATTAAGAAATTTTATAAGCACAAAGTTCCTGACTTCGAGAGCGTACCTTTTTCTGAGGTATCACGAGAAGATGTTGCGCAGACCATAGGCCCAGACGCAACGCAGCCCGGCACGCTCACCGAGCCGCGCGAATTCAACCTGATGTTCGACACTACCGTCGGCGCTATCAAATCGGACGACAACAAAGCCTACCTCCGCCCCGAGACCGCCCAGGGCATCTTTCTCAACTACAAAAACGTCGTCGACACCATGCGGGTCAAGATGCCCTTCGGCATCGCCCAGATCGGCAAGTCCTTCCGCAACGAAGTCACCCCCCGGAACTTCATTTTCCGCTCGCGGGAGTTCGAGCAGATGGAGATGGAGTGGTTCTGCGCCCCGGATGAAGCCCTGCAGTGGTACGACTTCTGGAAGCACGAACGCATGCGCTGGTGGAAGACGCTGGGCATCGAAGAGTCCAACCTCATCTTCCGCGACCACGACGACGACGAGCTGGCCCACTACTCCAACGCCTGCGTCGACGTCGAATACAAATACCCCTTCACCGCCCCGGGCTACGGCGAACTCGAGGGCGTCGCCCACCGCGGCTGCTACGACCTGACCCAGCACCAGACCCACTCCAAAACCAAGATGGAGTATTTCGACCAGCCCCGCCAGCTCGCCGCGAAGGAAGCCGGCAAGTCGAAGGAAGAGATCAACGAAGTCAGCAAGTACATCCCCAACGTCATCGAGCCGGCCTCGGGCCTGACGCGGGCGGTGCTGGTGCTGCTCTGCGAAGCGTTCACGCCGGACGAGTCGCGGCCGTCGAAGGTCTACATGAAATTCAAGCCGAAATTTGCCCCGGTGAAAGCGGGTATCTACCCATTGGTCAATAAAGACGGCATGCCCGAGAAGGCGATGTCGCTCTACATGAACCTCCGCGAGAAATACGCTGTGGAGTATGACGCCAAGCAAGCGATCGGCAAACGCTACGCCCGCATGGACGAGATCGGCACGCCGTTCTGCTTCACCGTCGACGGCGACACCGCCAACGACGACTGCGTCACCGCCCGCCACCGCGACACGCAAGAACAGGAACGCGTCAACATAAGCCAGGTCGAGACGTTCCTCGCCGACAAGCTCGCCGACTGATCCGCCCGGCCGAAACGGTCAAACCTCAAAAACCTGTAAAAAATTCAAGACCCGCGCTTGATCCGAAGCGCGGGTCTGTTATTTTTTCGCTCGAGCCGACACGTGTCGGCTCCCGCTTTATTCTTGATCCTGCGAGACCACCGTGAAACGACCCTCATCCCCTTCCTCCGTCCGCCCCGGCCACAGCCGACCGGCGAGGAGTGCGCGGCCAGGTCCGATCGCGGGTTAATTCCACCCCCGACAACCTGATCCGACGCCCTCCCGCCCCGAGCCACTGCTCTGGGCGGTTGTCTTTCGGGCCGAGCGTGCGCTCGGCCGTCCCCCCGGAATCCCCTCCCGTGTATCGCGGGAAAGGTTGTCTTATGCCCGTTACCCACCCCAAAGCCCAGCGCGTAAAGCGTTGGGAACGCAAACAGAAACAAGGCGAGCGCGACCGCCGCCTCCAGAAGCTGCTTAAGGAAAAGAAGCAGGCCAAGAAGGCCGAGCGCGGCCCCGCGCTCATCCTCAAACACGCCACCAAGAAGCTGACCAACGCCCGCTACCTCGCCGCCGTCGATGAGCTGTGGGACGCCGCCCGGCGCAGCAAGCTCGCCGAGCCCGACCGCACACGTGCCGGCTGGCCGGAGGCCAGCGCGACGTACCTCTTCGCGTTAGCACAACTCGCCCAGCGGCACGAGAGCTGGGTGCGTCGGCCCAACACCTGGGACGTCCGCACGCACAACGCCGACCGACAATTCGCGTCGCTGGCTCGGCACCTGTTGTGCGATTACGCTGTGCCCGGCTGCTTCGAGTCGGCTTGGTTCAACCCGGCCAAGTCGGCCGCCCGCAAAGAACAGTCGTGGTACATCCGTCTCGGCCGTGGCGAAAGCCTGCGCACCGCCAAAGGGTTGCCCTGCGAACTAACACGCAAGGCCGCCCACTTCGTAGCGCGGGCCCCCGACCGCCTGACCATCCGTCAGGCGTTCCGCTGGGGCCAACTGCGGGCGATGGACGCCGACCCCGCGTTGATCGACGCCCTGCTCGCCTCGGCGGTCGGGACCGATTTCAAGCGCGACGGCTTCTGGCTAACCGTGGTCCGCTTCTTCGTGAACCACCCCATGCTGGACCGGGCGCAGGTGGGCCCGATCGTCGACTACCTGCACCACCAGCGTTACACCAACCAGCCCGCGATGCTGATCGACGGGCGTGTGGTCGAGCCCGGCCCCGCGCAGCCGAACCTGTCGATGCGCGGCCGGTCGCCCGAAGCGTTGCTGCGGCAGGTCCGCCGGTGGCACGGCCGATTGGCTCGGCTCAACGACCACGCCACGCCCCGGCATTGGCGGTCGTGCGGCGTTCCCGGCCTGACACGGGTCGAGGGCGACGGGCCCAAGGCGGTGTTGTGGGGACTGCAGGAGCTCTGCGATTCTCGGGAGCTGATCGCCGAGGGGCGACGGATGCGTCACTGCGTAGCCACATACGTCAGTTCGTGCGCTAGGGGCTTTGTAGGCATCTACTCGATGACCCGGACCCAGGGCAGCGAGATCAAGCCCGTGCTCACCGTTGAAGTCAAAGTGGCCGAGCGGCAGATCGTCCAGGCCCGCGGCAAGGACAACGTCCGCGCGACGCCCGACCAGATGCGGGTGCTGGGCATCTGGGCCCAGGAAGCCGGATTGAAAGTCATGCCTTACGTCTAAACCGCCGGGGTGGGGGAGTTCGCCTCACCCCGGCTTTCGCTCGCGCACCGCCGTCAGAAGAACCACGGCCCCGCATAACACCGGTTAAGCTTGGCAGATGAGCTTGTCCCAAGATCGACCCGCCGCGTCGCCCCGCTTCCGCGCCGCGCTGCTCGCCCTGCTGTTCATCGCTCCGATCCAACTGATCGGCACGACGACGGCGATGGTCTGGTTCCCCGACGCGACGTGGGCGAAGGTCGGCTTCGGCATCGCGAAGGTGCTGCTGATGCTCGCGCCGCTGGCGTGGCTGATCAAGGTTGAGAAGGTCAAGCCGCGGATCCCGAAGTGGAAGGGCTTCCCGTTCGGGCCGGGCATGCTTTGGGCGCACGCCACCGGGGTATTGATCTTCGTGATTATCGCCGGGGCGTACTACGGATTCGGCAAGGCGTGGATCGATACCGGGCCGATGCTGGAGAAAGTCCGGCAGATGGGGCTGGATAACATTTGGCTGTACTTGGCCGGCGCGTTGTACTGGTGCACGGTCAATTCGATGCTCGAGGAATACTTCTGGCGTTGGTTCATATTCAGCCGGCTGCGCGACGTGTTGCCTACCCCCGGAAGCAGCAGCGTCTTTGCGTGGCCGACGCTTGTCGCGATCGTCGCCTGCGGCCTACTCTTCACGGCCCACCACGTCGTCGCCCTCAAGGTCTACTTCGACTGGAACATCACCCTGCTCGGCTCGCTGGGCTGCTTCATCGGGAGCGTGACGTGGTCGATCCTCTACCTCAAGACCAAAAACATCTACACCGCCTACGTCAGCCACGTCTACCCCGACCTGATCATCTTTTACATCGGCTGGGAGCTGATCTTCGCGGGTTAAGCCAACCAAGTTTAGCCCCGGGTCAGTGACCCGGGGCGGCCGCGGCTTCGGGGTCCGCCGCGGCGGCCCCCGGTGGATCACCGGGGGCTAAATTACGCAGCCGTGTTCCCGTCACTCAATCCCAAACCTCGGAGTCAATCGCCATGGCCAAAATCAATACCGACGCTGGCACCACCCTCGCCGACCTGAAGTCGGTGATGGAAGCCTTCGTCGCCGAGCGCACCTGGGAAAAATTCCACGTGCCTAAACACCTGTCGATGTCGATCGCGATCGAGGCGGCCGAGCTGATGGAGCTGTTCCAGTGGAGCGACGTCGAACCCCCGGAAGTGATTCAAGAGAACGCCGAGTTGATGCAGCGGGTCCGCGAAGAGTTGTCGGACGTCTTCGCCTACACCCTGGCGATGGCTAACCGGCTGGACATCGACCTCGCCTCGGCGTTCACCGACAAGATGGCGATGAACCGCGAGAAATATCCTGCGGACGGATAGCCAAGCGACGCCTACGCAAAAGATTCTATTTCTGAAATGCGTCCAGGATTTGATCAATAAATTCCGCCTTTGCCTGACTGGTCTTTAGCCGAGCGTAGGGCCGATCCACGCCGTCGCTCCCGCATCCTACTAATACGTCAAACGGCAGCGTTTTTATAAGTTCGAGGCTGGGTTGGATCTTGCGTTTGGTTTTCGCGCCCGCGATCCACGTGTGGCCGTCAAAGTACAGAAAGTCACCCGTGAACAGGTAGCGCGTGGCCCCGTTTTTCCAGATGAGGCCGAGGCCGCCCGACGTGTGGCCCGGCAAAGGGATCACTTCTAAATCCTCTTCGAGGAAATGGCGCTCGTACGCCAAGCCAGTCACGTCCGACAAGCCCTTCTTTTTGAGTTTGGGCTTCTCGATCGCACTCGTAACGATCGGCGCGCCGAAAAAATCGGCGACTGCGGCGCAGCTCCTGCCCGCGAAGTGATAGTCGGTCACCACGATGAGTGACACACCACCCGCCGCCGCGATCGCGTCTTGCTCGTGGTCGATGGTGGCTTGCCCCGCTAAGCGGGGCAGCAGCACGTTGCCCGCCGGACGCTTGAGCAGGTACGAGTGGCCGAAGCCCGGACAACCCAGGTCGCGGTAAACATTCTGTATGCCTCGGAGCAGTGAATCCATCGGGACTCTCCTTTAACTCAATATATTCCATCCCACCCCCCGCCACGCGAGAAACCTGCGCGAAATCCTTTGTCTCTCGACTGTCGCCGACAAGACGGTAATGAACCGTTAGAAATACCCCGCCCGTAGGGACGGGGCATAAAAAACACCGCGGCCCTGGGCGGGCCGCGGCTGGTGGTTGAGATGTCGTTTGGCGTTATTCGCTTAGTCGGCGAGCTTCTTGCGGCGCCGGGTCAGGGCGGTGAGCATGAGGGCGATGCCACCGCCGACGGCGCTGGGCGAGGGGACGACCGTGGTGTAGTTGATGTTCGCCACGCCGGCCGAGCCGCCGAAGTTGATGGTGACACTGTCGAAGCTCACGACGCCGAAGTCGCTGGCCTCGATCGGGTCGATGCGGTTGGCCGAGTTGTTGCCGAACTCGACGGTGGGGTCGAGCGAGGGCAGCTCGTTGAAGTTGACCTGGAACTGCTGGTCGCCGCTAAGCAGGGTGGCGAAGAAGCCGCTGCCCTTGATGAATGTCTCGGTCTCTTCGACGTCGATGAGGTCGAAGCCGAACGAGGTGATGGGGGTGGCGAAGTCGAAGAACAGGTTGCCGGCCGGGCGTGAGCCCTCGTCGTCGGGCGAGGTGTGCACGCCGTTGACGACGCTGCCGCCGCTGTTTTCTTGGATGATGATGAGGTTGCCGACGTTGGTGCCGACGAGGTTGCCGGTGGCGAAGTCGTCGGTGTCGAGGCCGTTGGGGCCTTCGAGGTCGCGGTCTTCGGTGCCGCGTTCCCGGGAGTCGAAGACGACCGCGAGGTTGAATGTCGGGTCGGAGATGTTTTCGACGCCGATGGTGACGCCGTCGATGGTGGCTCCGCTGACGACCGAGCCGTGCTGGAGGCTCGAGAGGTCGAGTTTTTCGGTTGCGGCGTAGGCCGGGGCGCTAAGGGCCGCGGCGCTCAGGGCCATGGCCGACACGGTAGTGAAGCTGGTTTTCATAACAAATATTTCCCAAGTCGGTGAAGAGTGACGACGAGCGGGGTATCCGCCGGATGGCGGCCCCAACGTGCAAGCCACACGAACCATGCCACCGCCTCTGGGCCGGGCAAGCGTAGATCACCGCTGAGGCCGGTCGGCCGCCCAGAATTGCGGGCGGTGCAGGTTGTGTAATCTGGGTAAATAGATTTCTTGGTCGTCGGCATAACATTCACGGATAGATACGCCGTCCAAAAACTTTTCTCCGAGTCTGAATTATGAAAAACGCCGCCCTGCTGATCGTGACCGCTTCCGCCCTGCTGACCACCCCCGCCGCTTCCCTTGCGCAGTCCCGGGACGCGCCGTGGACCCCGCCGAGCTACGGCAGCGACTTCGGCGAGGTCTGGTACGACGGCAACGCCGAGATGGCGACGTACAACCTGACCTACCCTCGCTACGGCGAACTGCGCACCGGGACCGCGGTCGCGATCACCGTCACCGAGCCGTTCAACCCCGAGGCGAGGGTCAAGTCCGACACGGGTGGAGAGGGCACGCACAACGTCGTCAAGCTCAACCTGGTCGAAGACTTCCAGACGGGGCTATACGACTACAACCTGATGACTAGCGTGTTCGTGCCGACGCGGGCGGTCAACGGCCTGCCCGCCGGATCGCCGACGAAGGTTAGTTTCTCGATGCAAGAGTGGTGCGGACACGTATACCAGCAGGCGTTGTTCAGCGGAGCGAAACGTGGCCGGCCGGGCGTGCGGATGTCGGTCAATAGCTACTTCGAGAACACCGCCGACCAGCAGGTCAAGATGGATCACCCGGCCGGGGGTATTTCCGAAGACGCGTTGATCCTCTGGGCCCGCGGGTTGGCGGGGCCGCGGCTTGAACCCGGTGAGTCGATCGAGGTGCCGGTGTTTCGGTCGATGGCGGTACAGCGTATCAACCATGCCAAATCTGTTTGGGAAGACGCCACGCTGACCCGTCGGGAAACGCCCGAGACGGTAAGTGTCGAGGCGGGTGATTTTGCTTGCGATGTGATGGTCGCCGAAGTCGGGCGGCGGAGCTACGCGTTTTACGTCGCACAAGACCAAGAACGCATGCTGATCAAGGCGGAGCGCAGCGACGGATATAGCCTAGAACTCACCGCCGTCGAGCGACTGCCCTACTGGCAACTCAACCGCAACGCGGACGAGAAGATGTTGAAAGAGATCGGGTTGGAGCGGCGCGAGCAGGGGGAGATGTAAACCTCTTTTTAAGTTGATCGGCATCTACGCGCAGCGTTTTTTGTTTGACGTTAGCCGCGGCGGCCCCGGGTCATTGACCCGGGGCTAATTTTTTTGGGTTGGCCGAAACACAACAGGACGTTGTGTCGTATCCATTGGTGGAGACGGGGGCGGCGTGTTCGCGGCTCCGACATTTCTGGTCCTGATACGGGTTTGACATCATGGCGAATACGACCGGCCGGCTGCGGCGTCGGGGAGCTTTTCTGTTGGCGTTGGTGATGGGGTTGGTGGTCTTGGCCGACTGGCTGTTCTACGACGCGCCGATCGGGTGGACGGCCGGGGTGTTCGGCTTGGCGTTGCTGCTGGCGGTAGCGTTGCGTAGCGGGGCCTGCTTCCGCGGCACGCCCAGCCGAGTCGTGGCGGCGGCGACGGTGGGGATGATCGCCGCATTGGTGATCCACCCCGGGCCGCTGGCGGTGACGCTTGGCCTGCTGAGCCTGATCACGCTGGCGGCGATCGATCGCGGCGGCTGGACGAATAGCGTCGCGGCGTGGGCCGGGCGTTGGCTGGTCTTCCTGGGTAAAGCCTCGACACAATTCCTTCGCGACACCCGGCTTCAAAACCGTTGGCTGAGGTCGCACGGCCAACACGTGAGCCTGGTAGACAGCCGGGGCGCCGGGTCGGTGCGAGCGTGGGTGATCCCCGCGGCATTAAGCGTGGTATTCGTGGCGTTGTTTGCGGTAGCGAACCCGGTGGTGCAGCGCGGGGTGAGCGAGGCGTGGGCCGCGTTCGAATATCGGATCACCGGGCTGGGCGAATGGCTGTCGTTCGGCCGGGTGTTGCTGTGGCTGCTGACCGCGGCGGCGGTGTGGGGCCTGCTCCGCGTTCGGCTGCGCCGACCCCACCCCCGCCCCCGGAAATTGGCCGAAGCGCAGACGACGTTTCCCGATAGCCGAGCGATCCAGCGGCTCGACCGCGTGACGGGCACGTCGCTGGTCGTGCGCTGCCTGGTGCTGTTCAATGCGGTATTCGCGGTGCAGACGCTGCTCGACGTTTGGTACCTTTACGGCGGCGCCGCGCTGCCCGACGGAATGACCTATGCCGAGTACGCCCACCGCGGGGCGTACCCGCTGGTGGGCACCGCCCTCTTGGCGGGGCTGTTCGTGTTGCTCACGTTCCGGCCGAATGGCGCGGCGCAGCGGAGCGTTTGGTGCCGACGGCTGGTGGGGTTATGGATCGCCCAGAACATTGTGCTGATGGGCTCGGCGGCGTGGCGGCTAAACCTTTACGTCGAGGTGTACAGCCTGACGCGGTGGCGGGTCGCGGCGGCGGTCTGGATGCTGCTGGTCGCGGTGGGGTTTGCTTGGTTGATCTGGCGGATCGTCGCGGGCCGGGACAACAGCTGGCTGCTGCAGCGGGTCACGCTGAGTGCGATCGGCGTGTTGTACGCGGTGTGCTTTGTCGATATCGATCGGCACATCGCGGATTACAACGTCGCCCACTGTGCGGAGGCCGGCGGCGGCGGGCAGCCGATCGACCTGGCTTATCTCGAAACCCTCGGCCCCGCGGCGCTGCCCGCGACGCAGCGGCTGGTTTCGGATTGGGACGACAGCGCGAACGCCTCCGCTGCGGACAAGAACTCGGCACAGTTTTTGGCGTTGCGTTTGGAGCGTGAGTTGAATCGCGACCTCGCGGGCTGGCGCGGCTGGACGCTCCGACGATCACAGTGGTCACAAAACGTGGTCGCATCGAGGTAAATGACTGAGGGATCGATGCTCCGGTAACGGCCATAAAAAAGCACGACCCGGCATCGTTGATGTCGGGCCGCACTCGATCAGGGGCAGGGTGTTTTGTTGATTGGCCGAGCGGAGTTAGGGACTCGGCCGAGCGGGTGCCTGGAAGCGGGTCTCGGGTTGTTGCCGACGCGGGTGTGGGCCGCGGGGGCGACGGGCTGCTCCTGATTCTGGTTTGACGTTCACCGGGGGGTGCTTGAGCCCAACCCTCCGTGGGCTCGCGGCGTGATGGGTGAACGTCTGGGTTAGGGGTTAGCGGTTCGGTTTGTCTCACCGGGGGCCAACGCGGCTTGTCCGGGGCTCTCTTAGCCGGGCCGGGTTCTCAGGTCCGGCGGTTTTCTTTTCGCCGTTCGGGCGACAAAACGAGGTAACACAACGGGTGTGCCAGCGAATCGCAAAGCCCGTAAATTTTTTTAACCCTATATTTTTCAATGTAAATTTTGACATCAGGCATCCGAAAGACGCCCGGCCAACTGGGCGGAGTGTCGCTTGGTCGCAACATCCTCCGCGGGGCCTTGTGGCCGACGTGCAACATGCTTCCCCTGATCCGGGGAGAAAACCGCAAGGCTAGAAAACGAATAACCCCGAAAGATTGCTCCAGATCAGGCGTTTTGCTACACTCCGCGGCTCGCTGCGGCGATCCAGATCCCTAAATCACTGATCCAACCGAGCCGGCCCGACAGGGCTGAGCCTTCATCCAGACCCCGAATCGACCCGAGAAACCGCCATGTACGCCATCATCGAAGACTCCGGCACCCAGATCAAAGTCGCTGAAGGCGACGTCATTAAAGTCGACGTCCGCGACCTGCCCGAAGACGCCGCCAGCGTTACGTTCGACCGCGTCATGTTCGTCGGCAACCCGGAAGGCGAAGCCCGCATCGGCCAGCCGCTGGTCGACGGCGTCTCGGTTACTGCCGACATCCTCGAAGAAGGCCGGGGCGAAAAGGTCAGCGTCGTGAAGTTCAAGCGTCGCAAGACCTACAAGCGCATGAAGGGCCATCGCCAGAATTACCTCAAGGTCCAGATCACCGCGATCAACGGCTAAGGCCCGCCGGGCATAAAACCCGGTTGGCTTACACGCCGATAATGTTTATTGCAGGATTTGTCTTGCAAAAACAGCCAACGGGGGGTTAATTTCGTTAAGTAGTTCCAACGCATTTCTCCCCCCGCGAGTCGGATTCCTCCCCGGCTTGCGGTTTTTTTATGGCAGCTTTCAACGCCAGCTCAGATCAACGACGACCGCGAGGTGGTCTGAACCTAAAGCCGGGCCGAGCCAGCGGTCGCGCACCTCGATCGCCGGGTCGACCAACACGTGGTCGATCGTGATCCGGCCGGTCCACCCCGCCCCGCTCGGCCACGTCCCGCCGAGGCCGAAGCCTTCCGCCGAGTCTCGCAGGTCCGTGTCGCGCAGCAGCCGACGCATCGGTGCCGACCAACGTGTGGCGTTCAGATCGCCCGCCACGACCACCGGCTCGGCCGATGCGTTGACGATACGCCCCACCTCGGCGAGTTGCTCACCGCGTAGCCAGCTGTAGTTCCCCCCGACCGGCGGCAGCGTGTGCACACCCAACAGACGGACCGGTCGGCCGTCGAGATCCAGCAGCATCTCGAGCCGCGGCACCCCGGCCGGGTCGGTGACCGTCCGGATGTCACTGACTTCGGCCCCTTCGCGGAGGTACACCGCCATGCCGAAGTTGTCTTCGCGGATGCTGTCGGTGGGTAGGCGACGGTAGCCATCGAGTCGATCGTCGAGTTGGCGGACCCAGGCCGCGTTGACTTCCTGCAGGACCATCACGTCTGCGTCGCCTTCGTTTAACCAACCGATCACCGCCGACTTCTGACGGTTGGAGGTCAAAACGTTAAACGCTACTAGCCGTAGGCCCGGCCGATCGATGTCGGCCGTGTTGCGCAAGTCCGGGCGTTCAGGCCCTAACCACAGCGGTGCGATGAGTACCGCATTCAACACCAAGGCTCCGCCGAAAACGCCCGCCGTGCCCCACTTCCGGAAGCACAGCATCCCGATCACGGCAATCACTAACCCCGCTGCGTACTGCAGCCGGAAGTGTGAAAACAGGTCCAGGAACCACGGCCGATCGCCGAGAAGACCAAGCACCGATCCTGCGGTCGCCGCAGTACCGATCAACCAGAGCAACAGCGCCGCCGAGCCGCGTAGCGTCGTGGGCACACCCGTCGTCGGGTCGCAGGCGTTCAAGGCTGTAGATCTTCGCTTCGTTGAGCCTGCGTATCGTCGAACGCTTGTGTTTCCGGGGGTAACCATGCCTCTCGGATCACGTCGCGCATCGCGTCGTACTGAAGGACGAATTCGTCGCGGTGGTCTCGGTCGCCGGGGAACCACTTCCATAGGAACACCCCCGCCACGTGCGGGTCGGCCTCGATCTGTTCGAGCGCGATCCGCATGCAACGCAGCTTGAGTGCCGCCCCCACCTCATGGCTACCTACCCGCTCATCCGCCCACGGCCGCAGCGCCGCCTCCTCCGACTCGGCGTAGCCCAACTCGGTCAGCAACACCGGCTTGCCGTGTTGCTCCGCGAAAGCATCGAGTTGATTTAGCTGACGCCGCCAGCCGGCCCGCAGCTCGTCGTCGCTCGGCGGCAGCGACTCGCTCAGCGGGTAGTAAAACTGCACCCCGATCAGGTCGACCGCGTCCCAGAACGGCACGTCCTGCTTCTCGTCCCAGTTCGCCGCGTAGGTCAGTTGCCCCGAGTACACCTCCCGCACCGCCGCGATCACACGCCGCCAGTCCGCCTCGCGGTGCAGCGTCTGCCGCAGCTCCGTACCCACCGCAAACACGTCCGTCCCCGAACGCTCGGCCAGCTCGGCCTGGTGCACGATAAACGCCTCGTACTCCCGGAAGAACCGCTGCCAATGCGCTTCGCGATCGAACGTGATCGTGCCCCGCCACGAAAACCCGCTGCCCCAGTACGCCAGGTGCGGCTTGAGGAACGTCGTCATCCCGCGGTCCTTGGCCCAGCCCAGCGGCTTGACGGTCGCGGGCGTCACCGGGATCGGCCGGTAGTTCACGCTGCCGTCGGGGCCGATCCCGGCATAGGGGTGGATCTGAAGCGCGTTGACGCCGAGCGTACCCAGCTCGTCGAGCAGCGGCTCCATCCCCGGCCCGTCCCACTCGCCGGGGCCCCAGCGATAGCAACTCACGACGATCCCCCGCATGAGGTTGTCGCCGCGGTAAGCTGTTTCGTCGCGCGACGACTTCGTCACGGCATCCTCGGCCAGCCGGTCTTGGGCCGAGGCCACACTCGGCCGGTCGCACGCCGTAACCCATAACACCGCCCCACCGATCAGACACACGGTCCATTTCATCATTCCCAGATCATAGCCCCCGAAGTCGCCGTACTATGTTTTGGCTCTTTCTCTCGCGGACACCCGATGCCCACCACCCGCCCCAACATCCTGATCTTCTTCGTCGATCAACAACGGCACGACACGACCGGCGTCCACGGCTGCCCGCTGAGCCTGACGCCAACCTTCGACCGCCTCGCCCGGGCCGGCACCGACATCCATCGCTCTTTCACCTGTCAGCCCGTCTGCGGTCCCGCCCGAGCCTGCCTACAGACCGGCACTCACGCCACCACCCACGGCAGCGTCACCAATACCATTGGTCTGACGCCGGAGCTGCCGTTACTTGCCGACCAGTTCCGTAACGCGGGCTACCACACCGGCTACTTGGGCAAGTGGCACCTGGCCCGCGAAAACACTTTGGGCCCCGTTCCGCCCGACCAGCGTGGCGGTTACAACTACTGGCTGGCCGCCAACGCGCTTGAGATGACTTCCGACGCCTACCGCACCCGGCTCTGGGACACCGACAACCAGCCGCACGACCTGCCGGGCTACCGCGTCGACGCGTTAACCGACGCGCTGATCCGCCACCTCGACGACCGCATTGTGAACCATGATGACCAGCCGTGGTTCACCATGTGCAGCTACCTCGAGCCGCACCACCAAAACCATGTCGATGACTACCCGCCGCCCGATGGCTACCGCGAACCCTACGCCGGGCGGTGGTGTCCACCCGACCTCGCGGCGCTGCCGTCGCAAGCTGCGGACGAAGCCCTGACCGGGGGCAGTACGCACGCCCACCTCGCGGGGTATTGCGGCATGATCAAACGGCTCGACGAGGCGTTGGGCCGCGTGGTCGATGTACTCAAGTCGCGTGGCGTACTCGAGAACACCGTCATCCTGTACACCTCAGACCACGGCTGCCATTTCAAGACCCGTAACGATGAATACAAGCGGTCGGGGCACGAGGCGTCGATCCGCGTACCCACGATGCTATACGGTGGGCCGTTCACCGGCGGCGGCCGGATCGATTCGTTGATCTCCCTCGTCGACCTACCCGCCACGCTACTCGACGCCGCGGGCATCGCGCCACCCCCGACCTTCGAGGGCAGGAGCCTGCTTCCGCTAGTAAGGCGGGACGCCGAAGCATTGGCCGCGTGGCCCGACGACATGTACGTACAGATCAGCGAGCGGTGTTGGGGACGGGCAGTCCGAAGCCGCCGTTGGAAATACATCCTCCGCGACTTCAGCCGCGACGAGCTGGGACACCAAGACTACAACGGCACACACGATTCGCTTACCGAAACCGAGCTGTACGACCTGCAGCACGACCCGCACGAATTGACGAACCTCGTCGCGTTGGACTCGCACGCCCGGGTACGCGAGGTGATGCGAACTCGGCTGCGTCGGCGGATGGAGACGCTGCACGAACCCGCCCCTCAGATCATCGAACCGAGCGAAACCCTTTCGGGCGGTCAACGCGTGGTCACCGAAGCCGAAGCGTGGTTGTGATTTATTTGCTTTAGAACGTTGCGGATCAACCTCAAGCCGGAGTAATAACAGGGGTCGCTGCGATTAAGTTCTGGAATACAGTCAAGGCCTACCTCCCTCGATACCTGGGCCGTAGTCGGCACGGGCGGTGCAGATTTTCGGATTTGAGGTGGTCAAGCATCGGCGTCTGGGTCGTAAGCCGGTGACCATCGAATATAATCATTTTACGGCTGGTCGATCATTAAAATCAGCAGGTTGGTTCGTATGCTCACCATCGGTGCTATAGGGCTGTGGTCACGGAATTGAATGACTTACGGCACGGTTTAGACTTAGAACAGCAGCTTGTCGCCCGAACGCACAGCGCCGGGGAACTCGATGGCCTTGAGGTCCTCGGGGTAGATCGCGGTGGTCTGTTTGATTTCGATCACTGCATCGACCACCCCGTCGGTATCGCGGGCGATCTCCACGCCGTTGGCTTCCAGCCAGCGGGCGGCGCGTTCGGTCTGCAGCTTCTTGCTCGACGCGGGGCTGTCGCCAGCGTCGGCTTCACCTTCCGGGGTATCAGCGTTCTTGATGGGGGCGAACTCGTCGACGCGGTCGGTCTCGTAAATGATCGAGGCGTCGCACATCGGCAGCGCATCGAAGACAAACGTCTCTAGCTTCACTGCGTTCGCCGACTCGGGTATGACCGTCTGCCCGCTGGCTTCGTCGAGGAAGGCGACCTTCTTCTCCGCCCGGTTGAACGGCAGGCTGAAGCCTTCGGGCGCGGTGTTGATCGACTCCACAAAATCCGCCCGGATGCAGTGCAACGCGATCGACCCCGCACGGAAGCGCAGCTCCCCGTTGTCCAGCCGCTGCTCGGCGAGCTCATCCGGCAGGTTCGAGTATTCGATCACCGTCATCTTGCCGTCGGCGATGCAGAAGTTGCCAAGCTTTTCCTTGGGGTAGGCCTTGGGCAGCATCTTGCTCGACATCTGCGCCACGTCCATCGCGTGCAGCCCGATGAACAGCGGGTCGATCATGCGGACGGTCGGGTTGTCGACCTGGGTGTAGCTGATCTGCTCGACGCCGCGCTTCTTCATGTCGGCGATCGCGCCGCTAGTCCAGAGCGCCTTGAGTGAGCCGCCGTGGCCGTTGGGCGAAAGGGCCAGGCTCGACGGGGTTTCGAGCAGCACTTTATGGCTGTCCATATCGATCGCGGGCATCATAGCCTGCGGAAAGATCATGACGTCGGCCGGGTTTAGGCCGAAGTATTTGTTGTGTTCGAAGAACGCCCGCGTCGCCGCGTCGTTGATCGGGCTGGTCATAACGTACCACGGCACCACCCCGCCAAACTTTTCTTTGACCTTGTGCAGGTACTCCGCGAAACACGCAAACAGCGTCGCCCCGCGCACCGGCGTCGCGGGAAACGTGCCCTTCGGCCCGTCCCAGCCAAGGCGGGTCCCCTGACCGCCCGCCACAGTAAACGCCGCAACCTTACCTTCACCGACCAACTTCTCGCCGAGCGATCGGGCCTCGGCGTATTTGGTTTTGAGTTCGTCCGTATCCGGAACGTGCGGGTACCACGGCGCGGGCTGGATGTCGTCGGAGAGCGCGAACTCAGGCTTCTGCTTGACGTGCGACCCGATCAGCCGGGCGACTTCGGGCCAATCAATCCCCTCGCACTCGCTGAGCAACGCCTCCTTATCCGCATCGTTGAGCGAGGCGTAGTGTTTGAGCACATGGGTCTGGCCAACCGATTCGAGGGCAGAATTCACAGCGGCGTAGCGTTCATCGAGCGACATCGGGCACAACTCCAAAACATTCGGTCAAACAAAACGATCCGGGCAGTTTTGCCACGGGTTTTCGCAGATTAGCACAGATTCTAAAAACAAGGCGGCGCCGGTTGTGATCGGCAGCCGCCAGCGAAATCCGCAGCTAAATAATTTAAGCATCCAGCGGAGACTGATACACCACCCGGCCCACGAAGAACGGCCCGAGTTTCTCGAGATACGTCGACGTCTGGACCGTGCCGCGCATCGTCTGGACGAGCTGCGACAGCGGCGTCAGCTCCGGGCCCATCAGCCCGATGACGAAGTCGTTGTCGTTCGCATCAAGCCCGTGGCAGGCCAAGCGGATGTCGCGGGCCAAGCCTGCGCCGCCGAATGAGAACCCGATCGTGCCGTGCTCTTTCAAGATGTCTTTCTGCTCTTCCGCGGGCAGCCGGGTAAACGCCCCGCTACGTCGCAGCGGGTACCAAACCGCCCACGGCATCTCGGGGTCGAGCGCGTGCCGCTTCGGTCGGCCGACGAGCGTGTCCTCGAGGTCGCGTTCGTAGCCGATCGTGTACGACCGGCCGACCATCGTGAACTCGGGCTTCGCCGTCAGGTCTGCTAAAGGTCCATTCTGCACGAGAGACCGGGTGTGTTCGATAAAGTCGCCCGGGTCGGTCGAGAAGGTCAACAGCCCGACGCCGAACGCGTCGTTGAGGTCTTCGTATACCACCGCTCCGGTACGGGTGTTGTGTTTGATGTACTCGACAAGGCCGGCCGTATCCCGGCAGCCGGTGAAGACCAGCAGCTGCATAAACAGGCGGGTGTCGGACGTTTGACCGCCGGTGCCGTGCTCGCGGAGGTCGGGCGGCGGCAGGGTGCGGGGCGAGGCACCGGCGGCGGCTTTTGGCTTATCTGAACTCATACGGAGAGCATAAAGCCGCGGCCGGGGCGTGACTACCCGCCGCGAGGAAGCCCCAGCCGAAATTCGAGATTTGTCCGATAAACGGCTTGCCTAGATGGCATTTATATCTTCTGTTTTAAGAAGTAATCCAAGGGGTTACCGGGGCGTCTTTCTCTCTCACCTGTCTCAACGATCAGGAGGCTCTGTCATGCTTTGGAAAAAATACGGGAAGCTTTTTGTCGTCCCGGTGTTAGCGATCGTCGGCATCGGGGCCGGGGCCGTCGGCGGTGCATACGCCATCGATCAACTCGGTGCCAAATACCTTTGGCCCGAACCTGAGAGCCTCGTCGTGGTCCAGGCCACGCCCGAGCCTATCCGCACCAACGACGAGTTCAGCGAAGGCTTTGCCGCACCCGAGCTAACACCCGCTCGGTGATGTTCGATATGTTCAGTGTTTCGCCGTCGCCGCGTAACGCAGGATCGACACCGCCGCCGTCGCAGCCGTCTCGATGCGTAGAACGTATTCCGCCATCCGCCAACGTGTGAAGCTGGCCGCCTCCGCCTTCGCCAATTCTTCCTCCGTCCACCCGCCCTCGGGCCCAACCAGTAAGACGACGTCTTCGGTCTCGTTAAGTCTCTCCCCGAGGTTGGGTAAAGCCGCCCCGCCGGGGTCGAGGATCAACCGCAGTTCAGCCGGGCGATCTAATATCTCTTCAAGCCTAACCGTCGGCTCGACCGCCATCGTCCACGCCCGGCCCGACTGCTTCGTCGCCGCCAGCGACGCCTTCGCGTACCGCTCCACCTTTCCCCCGCCCGGCTCGACCACGCTCCGATCGCTCCGCATCGGCACAAACACGTCCGCGCCCAGCTGCCCTAACTGATTCACCATGGCCTCGGCCCGCGGCCCCTTCGGCACCGACGACGCCACCGTCAGCCGCGGACGCGTCGCCGACACCTCACGTACCTCGCCCACCCGGCACACCGCACTTTCGCTGCCCCCCTCCGCCCGGCCGCCCCGGACAAACTCGATGATCTCAGCCTCGGCTACCTTCCCGTCGCCGTCGAACACCTCGATCGCCGCCCCGGCCGATAACCGCAGGACTTTCCGGGCGTGCTTCGCCTCCTCCGCCCCCAGCGTGCAGACCCGCTCTTCCGGAGCGGGCTCCGATAAAGACGCAGGAGGCAGGCGGGAACAGAAGAAACGCGGCGGCATGCAGATAACCTCGAAAGGAGTATGCCAGATAACCCGCGTCGTCACACCCGGACCCGCCCCCCGGACCCGCCCGCCGCGGTGGATTGCTGACGCCCGGAAGTCGATAAATCTAGGTAGGCTCGCAACCCTTGCGTGGCCGTTGAGTTATCCCGCCGCCCGCGAACACCATGGCCGACGCCGAAGACAAACCGGGAAACGACCTAGAAGCGCAGCTCGATGCGTTGATGAAGCAGGCGCGCGAGGGTAACGCCGACGATCAAGCCGAGGCCGAGTCTACGGAAGAACCCGCAACGGCGGTCGCGACCGAGCCGGAGCCGAAGCCCGACGAAGCCGCTGAAGAAGCACCCGCCGACCTCGGTGCGCAGCTCGATGAGCTAATGTCCAAAGTCGGCCAGGAAGAAACCACCTCCGAAGCTGAAGCGGACGCGCAACCCGAGGCCGATACCGAAACCGTCGCATCGACCGACGACGTGCCCGGCACCGACGTGATCGCCGACGGCCCAGCCGACGTCGAAGACGCCTTCGACGAACTACAGGGCGCTTTCGACGCGGTGCAAGACGTAATCGCCGAGGTCGAGGACGAACCCACGCCCGAACCGCCAGCTGAAGCGGTGGTTGCCGAAGCCAACGAGCCGACCGCCGAAGCAGGAAACGAAAACGAGACCGAAGCCGAGCGGGAACAACGCGACGACGACCTCGCCGCCCAGCTCCAATCCCTGCTCGACGAAGCCAACGCCGAAGAAGCCGACAGCTTTGTCAGCCCGGAAGAGCTCGAAGAGGCCTCCGCCGCCCCGGAATCCGAGCCCGTCGACGAAGACGACGAACTCGACGGCGACCACGCCACCGTCGACGACGTCATCGCCCAAGCCAGCGGCGAACCTCCTACAACCCCTGAAATTCCTGAAGCCACCAACGCCGAAGCAGCCGAAGCCGAAGCCGCCCCAGCCGAAGACCAGCCGCTGATCGAGCAGATCGACTCCCTGCTCGCCGGCCACGCCGAGGACGCCATCAGCGGAGAATTCGAGAGCGTCGACGAGCTGCTCGGCGTCGACTCGACCGCTGGCGACAACGTGGCCGACCCCGCCGACGACCTCGACGAAACCGAAGACGATGACGACGATCTCGGCGGCGACTTCCAGTCCATGGAAGACCTGCTCGCCAAGCCCGACGAAGAGCCCGAGCCAACCCCTGAATCCGCCGAGACCGCCGCTCCGCCGCCGGCCGCCACCCGCGAAGAGCCCGCCGTCGAACTCGACCAGCTCGACGGCTTATTCGCTGCTCCCACCCCGCCCTCGCCCAGCCCCGCACCGGCCGCCGCCGCGGCCGAAGAAGCCGACCCCGGCGACGCAGGCGGTTTCGAGTCGCTCGACGCCCTGCTCACCGCCCCCGAGCCAACCGAAGAAGAACGCGACGGAGCGCCCCCCCCGGCCCCCGGAAAAGCCGAAACCGCTGACGCCGCCTCAACTTCGAAAAGCGATGACACGGGCGGCTGGAAGTTCACGATCGACGTCCGCACCCTACAGGCCGCCGCTGCGCTGCTACTGGGCTGGACGCTGTGGGCCTGCGCGATGGTCAACAAACCGCTCGGCAAACTCCCCGAAGAGATCCAACAGACCGTCGGCTGGGTCGCCCTCGCCATCGCCGGGCCGGGCGTTCTGCTCATCGTCTACGGCCTGCTCTTGAATTAAGCCGCCCGCTTTACTCGCCTTCGTCGAGGTCGGGCCGAGCCTCTAGAAAATCACGCAGGATCGCAGCCGCCGCCAGCGCGTCGCGCCGGGCCTTCTTCTGGCCGTGGGTCAGCCCCGACTGGGCCATCTGCTGGTCCGCCGCCGCCGAGGTCAGCCGCTCGTCCATCGGATGCACCGGCAGCCCGAACCGCTCAGCCAACGTCTTCGCCAACGCCACCGACTTCGCCGCCGCCGGCCCCAACGTCCCGTCCATGTTGAACGGCATCCCCAACACCAACGCGTCCGGCTGTTCGTCCTCAATAAACTTCCCCAGCTGCCGCAGCCGCTCGTCGGCGTTACTCGTCACGATCACATCCAACGGCGAAACAATCCCCGTCTCGTCATCACCTGTCGCGAGTCCGGTGCGTTTGCCGCCGAGATCGATGGATAGAAATCGCATGAGAAATATACGTTAGACCTTCCATAAATCCGCAGGCTACTAAGAATCAAAATACAACAGCTCACCGGGATTCTCGACCATATGCCGATGAAGATACTTAGCAACATCTTTCTTGAATACACCCAGAGGAACTTGAAGAGTTGTCAATATGTCGATTACTTGAGGAGCTTTCAACACCATTACCCGGAGAAGGCCAGCGGTACCCACAGAGTCATGGCGTTCAGCAATAGCATGATCAATCGCATTGTTTAGACAGTCCCACCCGTTTTGGGAAATCGTAAGTTTGCCAAAAATTGTGAACCGTCTTTTTGAAATATCCGGGCTGTAGACACAATACTTTATTGATCTAGCAGATACGCTTTGGCGTCTCAGGAGATGGCCAGCTAGACCTGTAGGTTCTTTTGCCAGAGCGTACAGAAGATGAGGCGTCTCGATTTCACACGATTGTTTTGCCTTAGCAAAACGATTGGCGATCAGCATCGCATGTCGCAGATCATCGGAAAAGCGATCGTAGTTGGCGATCCTTTGTGACATAAAGACCACTCTAACGCCAAGCCATGATTTCTAGACCAAAACTCAAAGGTATTCTTTACCGATCTGCTCCCCGACCAACCCGTGCAGCTGCTTGATCTTCTCCGCGTGGTCCTTGTGACAGACCAGCGTCGATTCGGGCGTGTGGATCACGATCAGGTCTTCACATCCCAGCGTGGTGATGAGGTGTTTGGGGTCGCTCGTCGCGGCGAGGATGTTTTGGCTCTCGACGTGGACGGTTTGGCCGCCAGACGAGGCGTTGCCGTGTTCGTCTTTCTCCAGCGTGTCGGCGAAGCTCGGCCAGCTGCCGACGTCGAGCCAACTCAACGGCATGGGCACGGCGGCAACGGTCATCGATTCGTCGGCCGAGGCGGGCTCCATCACGGCATAGTCGACGCTGACTTTTTTGAGGGTCGGGAATACCTCCGCTAGCTTCGCGTCGCGCTGGGGGGTATCCCAAGCACGGCCGATCTCTCCGAGCTTCTCGAAGTTTTCCGGGGCGTATTTTTCGATGCAGCCCATCACGGCCGAGGCCCGCCAGACGAACATCCCCGAGTTCCAGAGGTACTTCTCCGGGCCCGCGGCGAAGTATTGCTCCGCCACGTCGGCAGCGGGCTTTTCTTTGAACTGATCGACGACGTAGCCATTCCCAACTTCGTGGCCGAGCTGGAGGTAGCCGTAGCCGGTTGCGGCGTGGGTCGGGGCGATGCCGAAGGTGACGAGCGTGTTGTCGTCCGCCTCAGCCAACTCGAAGCCCTGCTCGACGATCTTCAGCAGCTCGTCGATCGGCTCGATGATGTGGTCGGCGGTGAAGATCGCAACCGTGGCGTCGGGGTCTTTGTGTTGCAGGACGCTGCACCCCAGGCCCACGGCGTTGAGCGTGTCCCGGCCCATCGGCTCACTGATAAACCGATCCTCGGTCAGCCCTGGCAGCTTCTCGAGCATGACCTGCTTGGTCGATTCGCCGGCACAGACGTAGATCTGCTCGGCGGGCAGCAGGCCCTCGAGGCGCTCCATCGCGATCTGCAGCAGCGACCGGCCGCCCTGCCCCTGCTCGTCCGAACCGATAAACGGGATAAGCTGTTTGGGCAACTCTTTTGTCGACATCGGCCACAGTCGAGTGCCCGAGCCGCCAGCAATAATCAATGCGTATCTCATAGCCTTGAAGATACCTTCGCCCGCCCCACCGTGCCGAAACCGACCTAAAATCTTCAAATTAATACACCACAAGACACTCCGGAAAGAGAAATTCCATGAACGACGACCAACGCCAAACCATCATCGATCTGCTCCGCACGAGCTACAACATGGAGATCGAGACCATCGCCAACTACCTGGCCAACTCGATCCACCTCGACGGGTTCAAGGCCAAACACATCAAAGACGCCCTGGCGGCCGACATCCAGGAAGAGCTGACCCACGCGACCCAGCTCGCCCAGCGGATCAAGGTCCTCGAGGGCCGGGTCCCCGGCTCGCAGGAATTGACGATGAGCCAGAGTTCCCTCCAGCCCCCCGAGAACCAACTCGACGTGTTGTCGGTGATCCGCGGCGTGATCGATGCCGAGGAAGGCGCGATCACCCAGTACCAAAAGATCATCGAGGCCTGCGACGGTATCGACCCGGTCACCGAAGACCTCTGCGTCGAACTCAAGGGCGACGAGGAAGAGCACCGCCGACTCTTCAAAGGCTTCCTGGCCGAGATACTCGCCGACGGCTAAAAACCGATTGCCCTCAGGGTTCGTGGGAAACCGATACGCTTGACACAAAAAGGCCTCCCCAACCTTGCTTAAATCGCAGAGCAATCGTTAAATAGTTCTAACTTTTATTCACCCCAACCTCCGGGAGCCCCCCAATGCTCAGCAGCAACCCCACCCTCCGCGACGACACCTTCCACCGCTACGCCCCGGGCGGAGCCGTGGACACCTACGACACCGAGAAGCCCGACGTGATGACCATGCAGGGCGCGGTCAACAAGACCCTGATCTTGTTGGCGATCTGCGTCGGCACGTCGGTGTTCTCGTGGAGCGCCGCGGCGTCGGGGGCGAGCTACACCACGCCGATGATGATCGGCGGGGCGATCGGCGGGTTTGTGGTCTCCCTGATCACGGTGTTCAAGCCGACGTGGTCGCCGTTTACTGCCCCGATCTACGCCCTCTTGATGGGCCTGTTCCTCGGGGCGATCTCGGCGTTCTACGAAGCCAGCTTCGGGGCCGGCTCTAGCCAGACCGCTGGCGGCCTGCCGCTCAACGGCATCGTCGTCCAAGCGCTGGGCTGCACGCTCGGCGTCACCGCCACGATGCTCGTCCTCTACAGCTTCCGGATCATCAAAGTGACCGAGAAGCTCAAGGCCGGCATCTGCATGGCTGCCGGCGGGGTGTTCGTCTTCTACCTCGTCGCCATCGTGCTCAGCTTCGTCCTCCCCGAGGCCTACAACCTGCTGCGGGGCGCGACGCCGTTGAGCATCGGCATCAGCTTCGTGATCGTCGGCATCGCCTCGTTCATGCTCCTGGTGGACTTTGACCGCATCGAGCAGGGCGCCCGCCAAGGTGCTCCGAGCTACATGGAGTGGTACGCCGGGTTCGCGCTACTCGTAACGCTGATCTGGCTGTACCTCGAGATCCTTCGTCTGCTGGCCAAACTCCGTCAACGCTGAGCCTCACCCCTCGACCTAGCTCACGCTTGCGGCGTAGCGATCGACTTCGCTCCGCCGCAAGCGTTTTTTGTTTTGTACCACTATCTATCTATGATCCTCCCAGACATGCCGCCACATACCCCGTCGACTTTGCCGCCGCCCGACGCCGACCCGTTCGGGGCGATCTACGCCCGCATCGGCGAGGACGGCTTTGATCGGCTGGTTGCGGCATTCTACCGCCAGGTCAAGACCGACGACATCCTCGGGCCGATGTACCCGCCCAACGACTGGGAAGGCGCCGAGCAACGCCTGCGCGACTTCCTCATCCAACGATTCGGCGGCCCGTCGCGCTACTCCGAGCAGCGTGGCCACCCCCGGCTGCGGATGCGGCACATGCCGTTCGCCATCGACCAACGCGCCAGCGACCGCTGGCTGGAGCTCATGAGCGCCGCGATGGGCGAAGCCGACCTGCCCCTCGACACCCACCCGCCGCTGGCCCAATTCTTCATGCAGACCGCACAATTCATGATCAACCGCGGGCCGGGCTCGTCGGCGTAACTCGCTACCATCTGCCGCATGGACGGATGGCTCGGCGTACTTTCGGCAACCCTGGGCGTCTTCGGCGTAGTGGGGATCGGAGCGTTTTTACGGCGGCGCAACTGGCTGACCGAGGCGGCCGACGCTTCGCTGCTGCGGATCGTGGTCAACGTGTTTGTGCCCTGCCTGATCCTGCGCAGCATCGTCGGCAACCCCGCGCTCGACCAGGCGAACAACGTCTGGCTACCGCCGATCGTCGGATTCGGGACGACCGTGTTATCGCTAGCCGTCTGCGGGACGGTCGCGTGGTGGCTGGGGCCGAAGATTGGCCTGCACAGCCCCGCGGCGCGGCGGACGTTCGCTCTGGCCGTCGGCCTACATAACTACGGCTACCTGCCGATCCCGCTGGTCGAATCGCTCTACGGCCAAAGCGCACCGACCCTCGGCGTCCTGTTCGTGAACAACGTCGGCGTCGAGTTCGCGCTCTGGACGATCGGGATCATGGTCGTCAGCGGCTCGGTCGGCTGGTCTGGGCTACGGCGGGTAATCAACGCGCCGTCGATCGCCGTGGTCACGGCGCTGGCGCTACACTTCACCGACGCGAAATCTTGGTTCCCGGAGGCGAACGATTTGATTAGGAACGTGATCGGTTGGTTAGCGAACTGCGCGGTGCCGGTCGCGCTGCTGCTGATCGGCGCGAGCATGACGGACGAATTGAGCGGGCTAAGAAAATCCTCTGGAGAAAAATCGCGGGAAGGCGGCGGGCTGGGGAAGATGATGGCGGTCGGCTGCGGCCTACGGCTCGGCGTATTACCGCTGATGTTCCTGGGACTCGCGGTCGGGCTGGGCGCGTCGGGCCTCATAGGCAACTGGATGCCCGGCGACGGAGCAAGTATCGAACTCCGCCGCGTCCTCATACTCCACGCCGCGATGCCCTCAGCGATCTTCCCCATCCTTATCTCCCGCCACTTCGGCGGCCATCCATCAACCGCCACCCTGATCGCCTTATCCACCTCCGCCGTCAGCCTCGTCACGATGCCCATCTGGCTAGCCGTCGGCCGTACCCTAGTGCCTTGATCGGCTTTGTCTTGATGCCTCCGGGGTGCAGGGGCAGAGCCCTTGCCGCCCGCCGCGCAGGCGGCCCGAAAACAAAAACTACCCCCTTTACTCAAATTCTGTCTTTGTAGAACTCCGTATCCGGCCCCGCGAACGCCGCTGCCTTATCCACCAAAGCCAGCCGGTGATCTTCCGCCAGATCGACGTGGGCCCGGGCTAACGCCGCGTTCTCCCGCACCATCGCCGTCGTCCGCATCCCGCTGACGATCGTACTCACCGGCAGCGACCACACAAAGCCCAACGCCTCGGCCAGCGTCATCTGCTCAGGCACAACCTTCGGCGCGATTTTATTACGCAGATTCCAGCCCTCGTTCGCCCCGACCAGCTGCCCAAACACCAGCGTCTTCATCGCCAGTACACCGATGTCGCGCTTCAACAACTCCGGCATCACCTCAACGATAAAACTCTCGTAACTCGGGTCGACCACGTTCATCGGCATCTGCACGGTGTCGAACTTCAGGCCCATCGCGTCGAGACGCTTGAGCATGTGCAGGTGGGCCCGGGGTGTGTCGTGGCCGGTGAAACCGAGGTGGCGGATCTTGCCCGCTCGCTGTGCTTCGAGCAGCACGTCCACCACGCCCGCTTCGATCCGCTGGTCGACGTCTTCGGGGCTGTGGATGTGGTGGACCTGCATCAGGTCGATCACATCAACGTTCATCCGCTGACGACACTCATCCATATCGCGCTCGGCCTGCTTGCGGGTAGTCGCCTGCGTCTTCGACATCAGGTAGATCACGTCGCGGTATTTGGGGGTGAGGAAGTGGCCGAAGCGGCGCTCCGCCTCGCCGTCGCCGTACTGCTGCGCGTTGTCGAAGAAGCGGACGCCTTCTTCGAGCGACAGCTCGATGATCTCCTGCGCGTCCCGCAGCGAGACCTGGCCGCGGTACTCGATGTGTGATCCGCCGAGACATAGGCTGGTCACCCACTCGTTGGTCCGGCCCAGCCGACGCATCGGCAGCAACTTGCCCAGCCGGTCTCCCGTCGGCGGCCCCGCGAGCGCACCGACCACCCCTTGAGCCTGTGCCGATAGCGGGCCTCGGCCCACCGCCAGCCCGGCCGTCAATCCCATCAGGGAACGCAGAAAGCCTCTTCGCTCAATCATGTCTGATTCTACCCCCGGCACCAAAGAAAACGCTGATTTTATCGGTTTTTCCTCAAGACCCGCCTCCCCCGACCACCTCTCTTCTCGGCTGTATAACCCGTACCACTCGCTCAAGCCGACCCGCGATCCGCCCGATGTTTCCGTAGACCGACCGCTCTATCCCACCCGAAACGAGAGACCGCCATGGCCCGACGTACCGCCAAAAAGAAGACCGACAAGAACGCCAAACCCGCTGACGCCGACACGCCCAAGACCGACGGCCAGGAGCTGTTCGCCGGCTTCGAGCAGCAGTGCGTTGCTCTCCGTACTTGGCACGAAAACGCCTCGGCCGTCCTCGAAGCCCGCGAAGCCGGCCTGGATAACCTCGCCAACGAGCTGTCGCAGCAACAAGACGAACTTACCGAATCCCGCCAACAGCTCGACGCTGATCTCGCCAAGCTCGAAGACAGCCGCGCCGCGCTAGCCATCGAACGTGAAACGCTCGCCGAGATGCGCAGCGACCTCGAAGCCGAGTGGTCCGCCCTCCGCGACCTCCGCGACGCCCAGGCCAAGCTCGGCCACGAACTCGACACCGAACGCCAACGCCTCAACCGCCGTGCCTTCAAGATGACCAACGCCCCTGGAAGTACCCCCGGAACCACCCCTGCCACAGCTCCGAAGCTCAAGGCCGCGTGACCCCAGCTCATGGGTATCGTCTTCAACCGCCCGCTGTGTTCTGCATCAGCTCCCGCGCCTCCGGCGGCAGCGTGCCGTAGAGAAACATCAGCCCGTAACCGACGGTAAACATCCAGCAGCCATAGAGCGCATGCTCGATCGACGCCAGCAGCATCGACCCGCTGCGGCGATACGTCTGCGCGAACATAAACCCGCCGATCACCGTCGCCACCACCGCGAACCAGTTCAGCATCACCACGTGCGCCCAGCCGAACGTCAACGCCGACGCGACGACCAGTCCGCTCCCCACACCGAACAGCCCGGCGTACCGCCGGAAGAAAAACGCCCGCCACACCACGTTCTGTGGCAGCACCGACGCCAGCGGATACGCAACCATAATGAACAGCCACAACACCGGCTTCTCCCGTGGGAGCGTAAACATCTCCGAAGGGAACTGCAGCTTCCCGATCTCTCTGCCCAGACAAACGTAAAGCAGCCCCGCCAAAAACGACGCCGAGATCGCGAACCGGACCAGGACAAACAACAAATCCTCCCGCCGGATCGCCGACGCGTTCCACAGCCGCCGCCGCTCAAACCCCCGATCCCGCAACAGCATCCACACACACACCGCCGCCAAACCCCACAGCACCGGGATCAACGGCACCCGGATCGGCACAAAAGCGATCGCCGCCGGTAAAGCGAGGAACACGGTCGCACACTCCGCGGCCAACCACGCCCGTCGTTTTGTGGAACCACCGATTCCGTGATCCGATCCGATAGCGCCTGCCGTCTGCATACGAAAAACCATAGCCCAACCTCGCAACGATAACCACGCGGATTCCCGAACCCCGGCCCGGCCCGGACGTACCATCAGCGGATCGATGAAGCCCCTTTTTACGGAGACGTTTCGATGATCGTCCAAGTCAACGCCGGTGATATCCAGTCCAGCCAAGCCCTGATCGACAACGCCACGCAGGCCGTCGAATCCGCCCTCCGCCACACCGCCGATCGCGTCACCCGCGTCGAGGTACACCTCCGCGACGACAACGCCAATAAGTCGGCCGCCGACGACAAACGCGTCACCATGGAGGCCCGCATCGCCGGCCAAGACCCCCTCGCCGTCGACCACCAGAGCGACGACCTCTACAAGTCCATCAGCGAAGCCGCCGGCAAGCTCGGCCGGGCCGTCAAGACCCGGATCGAGAAACAACTCGCCGGCTAGATCTATATACAGAATACCTCGGCCACATGTTTAGCGGATGCGGCGAAGCCGCCCACGCCGACGAAACAAGGGACGCTGCGCGTCTCCCGCTAAACGTGGGTTTGAGGCGCGAGGCGATCCGACGAATCGTCTGCCCACGACGCAACCTCGGCTTTGATTTTCTTACGCCCGAACCAAATCAACACAAATATCGGCAACGCCCCACCCCACAGCAGCGTCGTCACAACCGAAAAGATCACGATCGCTTGCGTGAAGATTTCCGGCATCACCGCCCCACTCTGCTGTTGCTGAGCCTGGAAAGACGCGTCCATGCTCGCCGGCAGGATCACCGCTTGGTACCCCGCCAACACGACGACGAGAACAATCTTCGCCGTCGCCCAATTCTTGAGCCGTGCCCCCGCGGCGGGCCGCCGCTTCAGCAGCGTGACCCCGCCCCACAGCAGCCACGCCGCAACCGCCAACGAAACCACCGACACCGCGACGCCCAGCCAAGCGTATTTCGCCTGCGCTTCGTAAACCGCCGCCTGATTAGGGTCGAGCGACGCCATCAGTTTGTTAAACACCGGCGCCAGCATCCCGAACAGCCCACCCAACATCCCCCCGACCCCGAAAACAATTGCGATCACCCCGATCGCCACCGGCCAAGAACTCGGCCGCTCCAGCGGCGGGTCGGTAAAAACGGAGCCGGCCATACCTTCGTTCGTCGCGCTGGGCTCAGACATCTCCGCATCGTAAAAACAAAACCCGGCCGTATCTACGGCCGGGCTAAAAAATCACATAATCCAACTAAAGGGTCGCCGCTTACTTGAGCTGCTGCCAGTAACTCGGGGGCATATCGAGGGCGAGCTGTAGGGCGCCGTTGGCCCCGGCATACATCGGCTCTTCGACGACGGTCACTGCCCCGCCGCCGACGCGGTCAAGCTTGTCTTCGATCGCTTTGTTCAAACCGTCCATCAGGCCGCCGCCGCCGGACAGGATGATGTTGCCGCGGAGCGTGTCCTGGAACTCGGGGTCGAACGTGGCGATCAGCTTGTGGATCGCCTCAACGATCGGATCGATCAGAATCGAGCAAGCCTCGCGGACGATGTCGGTGACGTCGTGCGGGGTCGGCTTACCGTTGACCGGGAACTCGACCTCGATCTTGTCCTTGGCGTGGTGGACGTAGCCGAACTTTTCCTTGAGCCGCTTGATCATGTTGATCGTGACCTGGGCGTTGGGGTAGGTCTTGTTGATCAGTTCCATCATCTTCTTGTCGACGGCATCACCCGCGACGTTGATCGAGATCTGGTCCTCGGCCGAGGGCACGGTGCCGTGCATCCGGCAGAGGTCGGTCGTGCCGGCCCCGATGTCGACGACGAGCACGTCGCTGATCCGGTCCAGGCCGTAGGCCACACAGAACGGCTCGGTGACGATCATGACCGAGTCGAAGATGCCCTTGGTCGATTCGATGATGGCTTCTTTGTTTTTGTCCGACGCTTCGGACGGCACGCCGACGACGCCGTAGAGCGCCTGACCGCGGCCGGGCTCGATCATCTCGACGAGGTAGTTGATCAGCTCGCGGGCGGCTTCCATGTTCCGGCCGCCGTCCTTGTCGTCCTGGATCACGCCCTCAGCCAGCGGGCGGTAGAGGTCCAGCGACATCCGGTTATCGAGCGCGGTCTTGCCGAAGATAATTTCTTGGCCGCCGAACTTCTTCAGCGATACCGCGTCCTTCGGCCAGCCGACGTACGACTCGACGGTCTTGCGGACGCCCGAGGCGCTGGAGATGGACGACCGGCTGGTGCCCAGGTCGATGCCGAAGTACAGCGCGTTCTCAGCGGCGGCGCTGTCGTCTTGCGGGGCGGAAGCGGTTTCTTTACTCATCGGAGCGTCTCCTGATCGAAGGGCCGACGCGGGGCGTCGGGCCGGGGGTGGGTAAACCTATTGGTAGGGTGAGAACTGGGTAATTCTTGTATTTATCGGCCGTCTACGCCTCGGCCTTGGGTTCGGTTCCGGGGGGGGCTGGTTTTTCTTTTACGCCGCGTTGCAGCTTGAGGTTGGTCTCGAAGATCTCCAGCAGGACCTTATCGTTCTTGGGGTCTTTGACCGCCTTGATCATGTTGCCGCGGGTCGTATGGTCGGCCCCGCCGCCGCCCCATCCGCCGCCGCGGCGCATCGCCATGGTCAGCTGGGCCATCGACTTCTCCATGGTCATGACGACCTTGTTCAGCCGATTGATCTGGTCCTCCATCGCCACCTGCTGGGGCGACAGCTCGCTGGTGAGGTTCTGGTTGTCGCCAAACATCTTGCCGAGCGCTTCCTCGACCCGCTTGAGGGTCTGGTCGCGGTCGTCGGTGCCGGAGACCGACTGCTGCAGCGCCTTGGTGACGACGTTCATCACCCGCTGGCGGATCTTGTCGCGGTCGATCACGCGGACTTTTTGGCCGCGGTACCGCCGCCAGAGGTCGTCGACGTTGACCTGCGTAGAGCTGGTATCGAGGGCCGAGTCGATCGCGCTGGTGAACTCGTCCGAAGCGCCGTCGCCCTGCCCCTGCGGCGCGGGTCCGCCCGGTGCGCTGGGTGTCGTAAAGTCGCCCAGCCGGGGGTCTTCACGCATCGCCTCGCAGACGATCCCGTTGTCGGCCATCAGGTCGTAAGCCTGATCGACCGTCGGGGCCTCGACGTGGCCTTCCACCGCCTTGCCCGTCTCCCGCAGCAGTCCTCTAAATCGATATCGCACCGCTTGATTGATCCTAAGGACAGGTGAACAACAACAAACCGACAACCCGCGACCGTTTTCATCGGGCGTCTACGTTCTAATCATCACCCTCAACCCCCGAAACCGTCAACCGAAACCCTCGGGTCGGCCGATAATCGGCTTGTCCCGTTTGTTCGTAAACCTTTAAACCGAAAAAAGATTCGGCAAATCTCGAAACGAAAAACCGGTTCCGTATTTTCGGGTTATTTTCTTTACGGAAAGCACGACAAACCGACCTTATCGACCACCCACCACCCCACAAAAGACCGCCTTGGACTCCACCGCCCCGCTGCTGCTCGCCGAGATCGATGGCTACGCCGACGAGGTATCGCTGGTCGCGGTACTCGTCCTGGCGGCCGACCTGTTCATCCGTGTCGGGCTGTCGCTGCGGGTCATCATGCGTCGACAAACCTCGGTCGGCGTCGCGCTGTCGTGGCTGACGCTGATCCTGCTCATCCCCTTCGCCGGGGCGGTGATTTACCTCGTCCTCGGCGAGAACCGCCTCGGCAGCCGACGGGCCCGCACCACGGTTGAACTCCACCACGCTTACGCCGGCTGGCGCAGCGAACTCCGCGAGCAGCGGCCCAAGCCGGATTGGGATAGCCTCGCCGCCGACGCCGTACCGATCCACCGCCAAGCCGTCCGCGCCGCGGGCGTCCCCGCCCTGCCCGGTAACCGACTCGACCTCTACGACAGCTCCGCCACCGCACTCACCGCGCTCATCGAAGACCTCGACGCCGCCCAGGACTACGCCCACCTCGAGTTCTACATCTGGCACGACGGAGGCGACGTCGACCGCGTCGCCGACGCGTTGATCCGCGCCGCCGAGCGCGGCGTGGCCTGTCGGGTGCTGGTCGACGCGGTGGGCAGCAAAAAATTTTTACGCCGCTCATCGAAACGCGACGCGATGCGGGCCGCGGGCGTCGAGGTCGTCGCGTCGCTGCCCGCGGGCTTGTTCCGCGCGTTGTTCCGTCGGCTGGATCTGCGCAACCACCGCAAGCTCGCCGTGATCGACGGCCGGGTCGGCTACACCGGCTCGCTCAACATGGTCGACCCCGCCTACTTCAAACAAGACGCGGGCGTCGGCAAATGGATCGACGCGATGGTCCGCGTCGAAGGCCCGGCCGTCGAAGCCCTCGGCCTCACCTTCCTCGAAGACTGGCACCTCGAAACCGAAAACGACCTCGGCCAACTCGGCCGCCAACCCCCACCCCCGGAAGTAAATCATGACGACGAGGGTGGCCGTGATGCGACGGGTGCCGCCGTACAAGTCGTTCCCTCCGGCCCGTCGCTCAACCCCGAGTCGATCCACCGCCTGCTCATCGCCGCGATCTACTCCGCCCGCGAGTCTGTCACCATCACCACGCCGTACTTCGTCCCCGACGAGTCGCTGCTCATCGCCCTGACCTCCGCCGCCGCCCGAGGCATCGATACCCTCATCATCCTCCCCGAACGCAACGATTCCTTCCTCGTCCGCCACGCCAGCAACGCCTACCTCGGCGACCTCTTGGCTGCCGGAGTGAAAGTCGCCAAATTCCGGGGGGGATTACTGCACACCAAGTCCGTCACGATCGACCGCCACCTCGCCGCCTTCGGCACGGTCAACCTCGACATGCGCTCGTTCTACCTCAACTTCGAGCTCACGCTCTTCGTCTACGACCCCGACTTCGTCCGCCGGCTCACCAGCCTCCAGCAGTCCTACGTCATGAACTGCAACATGGCCGACCTCGACGACTGGAAGAACCGCCCCTTCTACACCCGCTTACTAGACAACACCGCCCGCCTCCTCGGCCCGCTGCTCTAGCGCAGCGTCCGAATAGACGGAACGGTGTTAAGTTACATTACATTCATTAATTGAAGTAACTAAAGCGACAATTCGTCATCTATTCCACCAAGTCTTAATGTTGTCCAGATCGATATAGTTCGACGTTCCAACCGCCCACGAACGGTCATTGCCGCCCCGCCAAGCCCCCACATTCAAGCGGTTAATCCCGAGAGAAGATGTCGTTCGGAAACGTAGATTTTGCCGATTGAGTGCAAGCCTTCCGTTGATCCAACCTTTCACGTACCCATCTTTTTTGCCCGGGGTATTCATCTTGACTTCATGCTTGATCGTATACCAGACATTTTTCCTGAACTTAAAGTCAGAACCGTTGCTATTCTTCCAAAAAAGATGCTGGCCGTATTTACCCGGCATATCCATGTGGTAGCAATAAAAAGTCAGCCTACCACCACTAAGCCACATGTTGCGTGATGACCAACCGTTTGTACCGGTCGGCTTCCTGCCGCCATAACCCCCAGAAGTATTGCTACCAAAACCCGGGAGTTTCCCACCTTTACCGAAATTAAAGTTTGAACTAAACCGAATTCGGTACTCAACGGTCGCTTTGGTCGCCGGATTATTCTTCGGCCCAAAAGTACGGTTCAGGGAAATCCCACAATTCTTGTATCCGTATGTATTCGCCCAAATATTCACACGGTAGTGTCGAGCACTTCCCGCCTGAATCACATTCAACCTCCCGCCACTGCTCCATACTCCGTAGCCCCCATAATTTCCCCACCGCTTCTTGAGGCTGGACGAGTTCACCTTACCGTTTGGCCCAGCGACCCAGTCGTTCCAAGTAGCTGCGGAAGATGAGTTTGAATTAACAGAAATCAACAAGAAACCTATTAAATAAACAACTATATATTTTGAAAGTACGCGAACAGGCATCAGATGGCTCCCAAGTAGAAAAGATGGAGAAATGAAAGAAAATTAAAACTATATCTCTTAGATAAAATACAAAAAAAATCAATTTTATATAGGAACAATTGTTGTTCGAAATAAATTTATACTAATTGTGAGGTACAGATTAGTGTCTTTCCCATGTGATGTCAATCGCCTTACCCAAAAAACACCGAGGGCCTGATGTGTCGTGTAAATCATTTACCATTTATTAATTGCAAAAAACAAAAAGCGATTTGTTATCAAGTTTGAATAAAATTAATTACGGAAAATTCAGCTGATACCGATTCATACTCAGATCATGAGGACTGTATTTGGTGAGATATCGAAAAGAAGAAATGGAAACAAGCGAAACCCTATATACGCCATAGGCTCTGCAGTCGGATATCACCTCAGATTGGCATCTTCTTTGACTCAGCCATGCATTGGCTAATTACAAGTAAGTCATATTCGCTAACCGATGTTCGGTTCTTCAACTGCTGGATTACAACGCACTATCTGGGCATCATATTGATGCCTTGATTACCGTTAGCCCCTCTCATTCAAAAGCAAAATCGAAAAGTTACATCTATGTCCTCTGAAGCGTTTGCATCTATTTGTGAGATATTTGGGCCAACACCAGACCGGCGATCCCGAGGCTTAATATCTAGAAACTCGATAACTTCTACGCTTGCTTCTTAAAATCACGAGCTTTGCCCGTTCTCGACCCGCAACCGAAGCTGCCAACGCTTTTCTTGTCTCGCCTGAAGAAAAGCGGCTTCACGCGGGGCCTGAGCAGTAGCGTCGCTCAGGCGTCCGTACGGCGCATTGGTGGGTTCGATCGCCAAGTGTTGATAGCCCTGCCAGCCGCCACGGTCGAGCCAGATGCCTAGGGTGTTCAGCCAATCACTCGACTCGAAGGCCATCGTCAGACGACCAACGCCCGGCTCCTCGATCTCGGCCTCGACCGTCTGACCCCAGGGCTTTTCGAGCGGATAAAACAGCTTGGTGCACATACCTTCGGGGAAACTGGCATCCGCAAAACTCACCCCCGGAATAACGCCCGGGCTCAGCTCCGGGAAGCCAATCGACTGGCCGCCGTCTATCGGCAAGCCGCTGGCCATCTCGACGTACCCCGTACCCAAAGCCGACGGCGTAACCCGCAGCCGTGTCTGCGGCGTGATCGTGAACAACGGGTGGACGCACCACAGCACCGGAACTTCCTCCCCCGTCAGGTTACGCAGCGTGTAGTCCAACACGACCGTATCCCCCTCCACCGCGACCCGCCGTGAAAAACAAAGCGTCCCTCCGCACAGCTCTACGCTTAACGTCAAACTTGTGTCATCTTCCGTATCGACCGACCACGGCTTGCTCCAAACCTCCCCGTGGTCGGCAAGCTTCTTCCCATCGACCTCGCACGCCGCCACGGTCGGGATGCACTCGTCGATGCCCGCCATGGTGCTGTCTTCGAAAGCGTCGCCGGGCCGATTCGTAAACCAAGGTCGCGAACGGTCGGCCGCCCACAACCACTCGTAGCCGTTGCGTCGATCCACGATCGACGACACCTTGCCGCCGAGTTCGGGCAAGACCCCGATCCGAAGGGCAGAACTTTCGAGCCTGTATATCTGAATCACGAAATCCTCAACTCAGAAAATACTCGTAAACCACAAGTAACATGTAGCAGCTCTAGCACGGCATTACTCCACGGGTTCAAACACTAGTCGCGGCCGTGATACCGCGGGTTCCCTTTACCCCGTCGCGACGTGGCGGCGAACACAGACACACCTGACCCTAAGACCTCCCGCCCTGGAAGCGGCTGAGCAGGTAGTTCAACCGGGGCCGCTGCTTCGGGATGCTGCTGCGGTCCTTGCTCGGCGGGTACCCGAAGAGCCGGTTCAGCCAGCCCGCCAAAAGCGCGAACGAGCGGATCTGGCGGGTGGTCAGTTGATCGGGCCAGCGTTCTTTGCGTATCACTTGGCCCTGGCTCTTGCGATAGGGAGCGAGGTCGAGCTTGCGCTTGCGGCCGAATTCTTCGATCTCGTGTTCGTCTTGCTCGATATCGATGACCTGCAGCCGCTTGTCGTGGAGCTGAAGGGTCAGCGTCGGCAGGCCGTGGGCGCGGGCCACGACACTGATCGGGCCGACGTTGCCGCCGATGAAGTGTGGCTCGGCCTGGGCGTAGT
Source organism: Planctomycetota bacterium (assembly GCA_038747275.1). GTDB lineage: Bacteria > Planctomycetota > Phycisphaerae > Phycisphaerales > Phycisphaeraceae > Algisphaera. The sequence continues at coordinate 105,936 of JBCDJW010000005.1, forward strand.
TGGTCAGGTCATGCCGATCGTCGATCTCCAGAAAACGGCAGACCTCCCGGAGGGTCTCGGCCGGATCGGCCACGATCCGCTCAAAATGGAGCATCTGGGTCTTGCTGCGTCGGTCCTTAACCGTCCAGGTCAGCCGACGCTCCCACTCGCGGAACCACTTCCAGGTCGCGCGGACGATCGTGCCCGCGGGTTGTTTCTTGAGATACGAAGCGGCGAAGGCCCGGCCGTCGCGGAAAAGCAGGATGTACCGGCGATCGATACGCGGGTCTTCGAGTTGCTTCCGCAGGCGGCGGACGTTGTTGACCACCAGGATCCGCTTGCCCGTGAGCCGCGCCGCTTGAAGAAAAGGGTTTTCGTCGCTGTTCGGATCGAAACGCGACCACAGCGGGCAGTCGTCGCCGTGGATAGAACAGATCGGCCGCCCCATCTTCAACAGGCGGTCGAACTCCCCGACGCTCGCCACGTCAGGGTGCGTGCCGAGCATCAGATTCAGCCAGGTCGAACCAGTAAAACTCACGGCCAAAATATTGATTACAGTGATCCGCTGGTCCTGATCGATTTCGCTCATGGCCGATTACGTTAAAGGGATGCTTTCGAGAAAACGCTGCAAAAAGATTTGTTGTACGAGTGGATTATAAAGGCCCACCGATTTAACTCATCACCGCTGGCTTACCTGCACGACGCCTCAGGAGTTCTTGGGCCGGTGCCGCTTGTTGGGGCGGAGCGGTTTTTGGCCGCCGCCGGCGAACGGGGCCGGGGAGAGCGAGTGGTTGCCGGATTTCTTGTTACGTGCTTTAGGCTTCACGCCGCCGCCAGGTTTGCCGACCGATCGCTTGGCCGACTTGGCGGCTTTCTTTTTACCGAAGCCGGACTTCGGGGCGGCCTTGAATTTCTTTCCGAGCTTCGCCTTGGGCTTTGGTTTCGGCTTCGACTTGTTTTGAGCCGCCTCGGCCTCAGGCTTCGGCGTCGGGCGAGGCTTCGGCGGGAAGGATACCGCACGCTCGGACGACCCCGTTTGGCGGGGCGGGTGTTTGATCGGCTGGTGTTTCGGGGGATGACGCTTCGCAGGGGCGTGATACGAAGCGGGGTCGTGGTTTTTCGTCGCCCGCTTGATCCGCAGCGGCTTGCCGAGGACAGTCAGGCGTTGCAGCAGGTCGAAGACGTTGGCGGGCATATCCGCGGGGAGTTCGAGGGTGCTGTAGGAATCGAAGATGCGGATCTTGTTGATGTCCTGGCCGTCGAGGCCGGTCTCGTTGGCGATTGCGCCGACGAGGTGGCCGGCACGCACGCCGTCGGCCCGGCCGACCGCGACGCGGTACAGCTCGCCGTTGCCGCCGATCGGGCGGCGCGCTGTCGGGCGGTCTTGACGATCGTTTTTCTCCGAAGCGGTACTCGTGTTACGTGGCTGATTCACAGAGCCACCAAGCACCGACGCCATCGCCGGGCCGACGAGGAACGCAGCGACGTCCGCGGCGTCGCGGCCGGTGGCTTCGCAGATCTCGTCGATAAAGCCCCGCAGCTTCGGCGGCTTGGGCGTAGCGCCTTCGTCTTCCCCCTCGGCCGTGGGCTTACGGGTGAGGCGTTCCTTTAGTTGTTCGCCGAAGCGTTCGAGCTGCAGGGCGTGGACGTCCGCTTCGGTGGGCAGCTGCATCTTCTCGATCGGCTTGCCGGTCGCACGTTCGATGTTAAGCAGCAGGCGGCGCTGCCGGTTCTCGACGAAGAGGATCGCCTCGCCGGTGCGGCCCGCTCGGCCCGTCCGGCCGATGCGGTGGATGTACGCCTCGGCGTCTTCGGGGACGTCGAAGTTAAACACGTGCGAGATGCTCTCGACGTCGATCCCCCGCGCCGCGACGTCGGTGGCGACGACCAGCTTCAGCCGACCACGCCGCAGCGCCTCCACCGTGCGTTCCCGCTGGGCCTGCGGCACGTCGCCCGACAACGCCGCGGCGGGGAAGCCCGCGTCTTCCAACGCCCGCGCGAGTTCGGCCGTCGCCGACCGGGTCCGGACAAATACGATCGCTGCGTCCACGGGCTCGACCGCCAGCAGCCGGCACAACGCCTCGACCTTACGCACGCCCTGCACCCGCCAGTAACGCTGCCGCACCGTGTCGGCCGCCTTGCTGCCGCCCTGGATCGAAATCCGCTCGGGGTTCTCTAGTTGCCGCTCGGCGATCTTGCGGATCTCGTGCGGCATGGTCGCGCTGAACAACGCGACTTGCCGACCGGCGGGCGTCTCGCTCAGCACCCACTCGACGTCTTCGACGAAACCCATCCGCAACATCTCATCGGCCTCGTCGAGTACGAGCGTGCGAACGTTCGACACGTCCAGCGTGCCTCGCCGCATGTGGTCCATCACCCGGCCCGGCGTGCCCACGACCACATCAACCCCACGCTTCAGCGGGATCGCCTGCCCGCGGAAGTCCGCCCCGCCGTACACCGCCAACACGTGGACCTTTTTCATCTTCCGCGAGTAGCGCGTCAGCGCATCGGCGACCTGGATCGCCAACTCGCGTGTCGGGGCGAGGATCAACGCTTTGGGCCCTTTGGACTGCTTTTCGTCGCCGGCCTCGTCCGCTGCCTCGGCCCGATCCGCAAAGAGCTGCGCGAGGATCGGCAGCGCAAACGCCGCGGTCTTGCCCGTCCCCGTCTGGGCCTGGCCGATCACGTCCCGCCCCTGCAAAAGGAACGGGATGATCGCCGCCTGGATCGGCGACGGCGTGTCGTAGCCGTCGGCCGACAGCGCCGCGAGTACCGGCTGCGGCAAGTCGAGGTCGGCGAAACGGACGGTATCCGCCGCGGCGTCCCCGTCGGCGGGGGCGGGCGTAGGTTCAGGTTCAGCGGTCATGCTGGCGGTCGGGCTCGGGTGGGGGGTTATGGACGCGGCGGGGCATCGCCGAATCGCCTAGCTTACCTTAATCCGAGGTGAATCTCTATCGCCCCGGGTAAATGATGTCTTAAGTCACCGATGCGTAAACCAGAATCACGAGACGCTACATGAACCGAATCCAACCGTGTTGGTTATCTCGATGTGCCCTGGCCCTCGCTATCACGCCGGCTGTTCCCGTCTCCGCCGACATTCCCCTGCTGGGCGACCGAGCCCCGCTTGCACCGCTGCTCGACGGCGATTTTGAGGCAGACCGGGCGGGCTGGCGGTCGGGTACGCAGTCGCCCCACTGGACAACCCGTTCGATCCACGGAAACCCAAACATGGGCCTGCACGAGGGGGCGTTGTATTCGATGAGCGATCTGGGGGTCGCCGAGTCCGCCGTGCTCGACGCCAACCTTGACTACCCCGAGCCCCGCGCGGGCGACGTCTTGGACTGGGGCTTCGGGGCCGACCTCGAATACATCAGCGACGGCACCCTCTCCGTCAGCTTGGTTTTCGGCGACCAAGAGCGCGTGCTCGCCGACCGGATCGAGCTCAAAGGGTCGGACAAGACGGTCGAACACTTTCACGGCCACTACACCGTGACCGAAGCGGACGCCGCGGCGGGGCTGCCGTTCGTGCGGGTCACGTTCCGTTCCGAGCGGGGCGTTAAGGTCCTGCTCGACTACATCAACCTGTCGGTCCGTGATCCCGACCGGGTCGGGCCCCGGCTGGAGGGCGGGGCCATCGATGCAGGCTTGGCGTTGAACTGGGTCGACCCCAACGCCGACGACGAAAGCCGTTTCCGCGTCTACCGCCGCCGGGCGGATACGGCGGAGTATCGCCCAATCGCCACCGTCGCCGCGACCCGCTTCGTCGACGACGACTACATTGCCGGGCTGAACTACGACTACATGGTCACCCGGCTGGGCGACGCAGAGTCCCGGGGCTCCAACCCCGTCACCCTAAACAAGGCCGACCAACATCCACCCGCCCCGCCCCGCAAAGTCCGGGCCGAGGTATTCGACGCCGAAGTCAACGTGCGCTGGGACCCGCCCGCCGACCGGGACGTGGCCCGTTACACCGTTTACCGCGCCGGCCCACGGGGCGTACACCCCGAGCCGATCGCCGAGCGTATTACCGGGCGGTCGTTTATCGACTTTACCCCGGGCAAAGGAATCGACAACGCTTACACCGTTGTCGCCATCGACCACAGCGGCAACGAGAGCGACCCCGCCGGGCCCGTCACCGCCCGCGTTCGCGCCGTGCTCGGCGCATCCTTCAGCGACCTGATCCGGCCGGTGCCTATCGTCGGTGAGTTGCGGTCGGACCTGTGGGGGGCCGACGCCGTGCTGCCCCGCGACCCGGACAACGGGATCGAGCACCCGGACTGGAGCTACTGGGGCGGGCGTCCGGTGAAAGACCACGACGGCCGCTACCACATGGCGGTGACGCGTTGGCCGGCCAACGCCACCAAGGGCCACTGGGAGTGGCCGCACTCGACCGTCGCCCACGCCGTCTCCGACCACCCCGTCGGGCCGTACCGCGTCGAGCGCGAGATCGCCTACGACTACCGCGGCGGCCTCGGCCACAACCCCAACGTCCTGCTGCTCAACGACGGCACGTACCTGCTCTACTCGCTCATCGACTGGAAGCCGACCCTGCTGCAGGCCGACTCGATGGCCGGGCCCTGGCGTCGCTTGGGCGTCTTGACCTACGACGCCAGCGAATCCAGCGAGCCGGAGAAGCTGCACTACCGCTTCGAACGCAATCTTTCGGGCGTGCACCTCGACGACGGCCGGTTCCTCTTCGTCACCAAGGCCGGGGCCATGATGATCAGCGAAGGGACCGACCCCCTCGGGCCGTACAAGGTGCTCACCCGTCCGCTGCAGGGCAGCCCCGTCGTCCCCGAGAAGTATCGCCACTCAAACTACGAAGACCCCGTGCTGTGGAAGGACGAGGTCCAGTTCCACCTGATCATCAACGCGTTCTGGGACTTCCGCGCGATCTACCTCCGCTCGCCCGACGGCATCAACTGGGTCTGCGACCCCGGCACCGCCTACACCCCCGGCGTCACCCGCTACGAAGACGGCACGCGCACCCGTTGGTACAAGCTCGAACGGCCGCACGTACTCCAAGATGAACACGGCCGGGCGACCCACCTCGCGTTGGCCGCGATCGATGTGCCCAAACGCGACGACTTGGCCCGGGACAAGCACAGCTCAAAGAACATGGTCCTCCCCTTAGTCGTGCACAAGCGGCTGGCCATGCTGAGCGACCGGCCGATCGACGCCGACATTGAAAAGATCGAGGTATTAGTCAGAAGCGAAGCCGGCTTCGATCCGCGACGCGACCTGGACCTCGGCTCGCTGCGCTTCGGGGCCTCGGCCGAGGTGAACTTCGGCGGGGGCGGCCGGGTTACCGGATCAGTTGATCACCCCGACGGGATCGCAGTTACGTTCGAGGGAGCCGACCCGGCCCTGCTGGCCGAGGACTTCGCCGCCAAGCTCCTAGGCCGAACGCAAGACGGCGAACTGGTCATCGGCTTCGCGCGGCTGCCGACGCGCTGAGTCGTATCGGCGTTACGTTTCACTCGGCCGGGCGAGACACGCGTAACACCACCGAGCCGATGCCGCCGCCTTTGCCGTCGGGGAAACCGACCTCAATATTATTTGAGGCTTCGAGCCAGTCGGCGGGGATACGCACCCGCTTCAACGCGCCGTATTCGTCGGCGTATTTGTGCGAACGGTCGAGGCGGTCGGCCGAGTCTTCCACGGGGATAACAATCGGCTTACCGTTGAAGGTCACGGCGAGGTCGCGGTCCGTGCCGTGCGGCCGACCCACCGCGACGCGGAGCGTGACGGTCTCGGCTTCCTCGACCTTCGGCACCGCAACTTTGAATACCGCCGATTCGGTACCCGAAAGCTCGACGCACGACCGGTCGCCGTAGTGCACCGACTCTTCCCAGCGCCGCGCTTCGGCGATCGGCTCGGCGTAAGTCGCCACAACCACGACCGTCTCCTGCGGGGCGAGCGTCAGCGTGCCGATCTCGTCGACCACCGACTCGCGGTAGTTCGGCGTGAAGTCCGCGTTGCGGCTCAGACGACGCATCTCATACGACTGGACCGTCCCAGCATCAGCAATCTGTACATTGACTCCCTGCGGCACGCCCGCCAAGTTGTTGAGCACAACAAAAAGCCGATCGCCGTCGACGAAAGACTGCTGCTGGATGTCCGGGTCGTTCGACCACGCCCGGACCCGCTGGCCGTCGACGTCTTTGAACACCTTCCAGAAGTCCACCATCCGCGACTCGACCCATTCCTCGACGGGGTATTGGTGATCCTTGGAGACCAGCAACGCCGCGTAGTGGTCGGGCCTCCAACTCGCCGCGTCCAGGAGGATGAACGGGATTGCTTTCTCGACGACGTGGGGATGATCCATGAACGTCAGCGTGTGGGCGATCGCGCCGTTGACCATCATGAAGTCGGTGATCTCTTTCCGCTTCATCCAGCGGTCCCACTCGGACAGTTCGGGGAACAGCCGCTCGGCCAATGCCTTTAGCTGCTCGCCCCGCACGGCGGTGTCGACCATGTACGCGCCGTGCTCGCTGATGATCACGTCGACCGCTTTGCCGTGCTCGAGCAGGGTGTGGTTGACCAGCGCGTCGAGGTCGGCGTCCATCGGCAGGCCGCCGGTGACGCGGGCGTCGAACGCCCCCGCTGCTTCGTCCCAGATCGTGTAGTCGTAGGGGTGGAACGAGTAGAAGTCGAGGGCGCAGTCGGTCTGATCGATGAAGTGGCCGATCGTTTTCGGCAGGGTCTGGTAATTATTCTTGAAGTATTGCACCGTCGGGAAGCACGGCCCGCCGACCTCCATCGTCAACTCCGCCTCGTTGCGGTAGTTCTTGAAGCCTTCGTGCAGGCCGAAGAACGATTCGTCGTTGTAGACGTTGAAGAACCAATCGGGCTCGTTGAGGCCTTCGAACCACCGCGGGCGTTCCCAATCGTCGAAGCGGTGGTTGAGGTAGGCGATCATCCCCTCGGCCGCGGCGTCGTGGTCTTTCACCATCGGGTGGTGCCCCGTGGTGTCTTCCTCGCGGACGTAGGTCTCCATAAACGGCGGCCAGGTCGTCTTGAGGAAGTTCTCCGTGCCCACCAGGTCGAGCCCGTCGGGGAACATCTCGCGCAGCTGATCATCGAACTTGCCCGGGGCGAGGGGCGGCTCGTTAGCGAGGCGGTCGAGGTCGACCCGGCCCGGGCGGTCGGGGTCTTCGAAGACAACTTCCTCGTAGGTGTGCCCCGCGAGCATCAGGTTGACCCGACGACCAAACGTGATGCCAAGCTCGCGGAAGTAGTAATCGAACTGCTCCTGAGACAGGCCATCCAGCCCGTCGCCCGCGGAGTGAGCAATGCTGAAGTACTGCTGCCGATTCAGTTCGGCGTGCCCTTCGATCGACCAGGTCTGCGTCGGGTCGACCTCGACCGTGTTCACGGCGGGGGGAGACGAGCAGCCGACCAAGCAAAGCAATAGAGCCGTACAAAACAGAAGTTGAATGAAGCGTGACATGGCGGGCCTTTGCTCGGAGAAGTATTGAATTGCGATTAGGAAAGGCATTATTGTGGTGGGCCTAGAGCGTCTCGACTTTAAAAACGCTCGCCAGCGGGCTGGGCGTGAAGCCCGCGGGCAGGTCGATGGTCAGGCCGTCGTCATCGTGGGTCCATTCGACCGGGGCGTCGCAGCCTAGGAGCGAGACGCCGGTGATCGTGCCGGGCTTGAGCTTGAAGCGGGTGTTGAACGCCCGGACACACACCCGGCCGTCGGCCGGCACGCCGAGGCAGGCCGCGTACAGGTGCTGGCCGTTGACGGTGACGCGGATGTCCTCAGGCGTGAACGCCAGGCGGTCGAAGTGGTCGTTGTGGTGGAAGGCATAGTTGCCGGTGTCGGGCACGGTCGGCCCCTCGCCGTACAGCCCCCAGGGCGACGCCCCGTAGACCGCTTCGCCGTTGACCTTCAGCCATTCGCCGACCGCCTCGACCGTGCGCCGCACCTCGTCGGGGAAGCTGCCGTCGGCCAGCGGCGGGACGTTGAGCAGCAGCACGCCGTTCTTGCTCACCACGTCCATCAGCAGGTGCACGATCTTCGCCGCCGAGCGCGTCGGCACGCCGTCTCGGTAAAACCAGCCGTGGATCGGCCAGTCGGGGGTAACGTTCATGTCGATGTCGGTCATCCACGGGTCGTAGGCGACGTGCGGCAGCAGCCCGTTCTCCAGGTCCCGCATCCCCACCCCCGGCGGGATGTCGTGCGACTTATAAACGAACTCGACCTCACAGCCCCGCTCGGCCGCGCGGTTGTAGTAGTGGGCGATGAACCGCTTCTGGAACCGCTCGGACAGCTGCTCCAATCTGTCGGCCGGGTGGGCGCCGGGGTTGGGCTCGCCGTGGGCTTGCGGGTCGACGCCCCGGCCGAGGTAGCGCGAGCCGTCGACGATCTTGAGGTGGTTTGCCTGTTTCGTCCCGCCGAAGCTGGCGTCGACCCAGAACAAGTCGGGCAGGTAGCAGTCGACCGCTTCCTCGGCCAGCTCCAGCCAGCCGTCGTCGCCGATCGAGTGGAACGACGCCATGAACTTCAGACCTCGGGCGCGTACCGCCTTTTCCATTTCGCCGAGGATGTCGCGACGCGGGCCCTTCTTCATGGTGTTGTGGTCGCTAAGTGCGCTATCCCAGTGCACCAGCGGGCTGCCGTGCCACGCGATCGGCCCACCAAACTTCGCCCCGGCCCGCACAAACAGCTCGGCCCACTCCTCCGCGTCGAACCGCTCGGCCGTCCAATCGGCCAACGCCGCCTCGTCGCTCAACTCGGCGTTCTCTTTCTGGTACTGGATCGTGCTGATCCCCCAGTGGCAATACACCCCAAACTTCGCGTCGATCAGCCACGGCGGCGTCTGGTGTCGGCGGAGCGAGGTCCAGGTTTCGTTGTAAGGCGTAGTGTTTTGTGCGTCGGCCGACATCGATCGGTTCCCTTCGGATATGGCTAGGTATCGGCTCTCGAATCATTGCGGGCATCCGCTGCCCGCTCCCGCCGTTTGTCTTCGGGCAGCGGCTGACCGAAGTAGACCTCGGGCCTGTGGAGATACGTCGTCGATTTGAACAGCGGGTCGATCTCGTTGGCCCGCAGATCACAGTCGAAGCGGGCGAGCATGCTGTGCGACGTCGCCGGGCCGCCCGCGTTGACGAAGTGTGACAAGCCCCACGTCACGCCCTGCCCGTCGCCGGTGTCGTCGAACGCGTCGGGCACATACAGCCCCGCCGCCGTCGGCATCAGCTCGCAGATCGACGCGACCTCGAAGTTCACCCAGTCCTCGGCGTACTGCATCGTGTAGTGCTCGGTGCCGTCGCGGATCACCATGGCCGCGACACCGCCCCGGAACGGGAACAACGCCGTCTCGTGCCCCGAGTTGATCACCGGGTTCAGCGGGTGCTTCTCGAACGGCCCGAGCGGGTCGGCCGAAGTCGCCAACCCCTGGCCGAGCCACATATGGCCCGGGCGGTTGAACACCGACTTGTAGTAGATATAAATCTGCCCGTCGTGCACCAGCGGGTACGGGTCGTGGATCGCGAACTCGTCCCACTCGCCCTCGGCCCCGTTGGGGAGCACCACGCCGTCGTGGGCCGTCCACGGCCCGTCCGGCGAGTCGGCCGACGACACGCACACCGGGCAGTAATCGCCCCGCAGCCCGCTCGGCTCCAGAAACGCCTGATAATAAAGGTAAAACCTGCCGCCCCACTTCAGGATGTCCGGCGTACACACCGACCGCCAACCGACCTGCGGCTCCGGCGGCCGCGGCACCGCAACCCCCTTTTCCTCCCACACGAAGCCGTCGTCGCTGGTGGCGTACCACACCTCGGCCAGGTCCCAATCGGCCGAGGGGATTGTGTCGGTCGCTTCCTTCGCTCGGCCCATGCCGACCGGCGCCGCGGGCGTCTGCCGGTGGGTGTACCAGACGTAATACCTCCCGTTCTCCCGGATTACCTTCGACGCGTCCCGACGGGAGACGGTGCCGTCGCCGCCATGGTAGTCGAAGCCTTCGAGCGGCGTGTACTTGAAATTGGTGAAGAGCGGGTTCTCTTGCGGCCGCGAAGTTGGCCGGGCCTCGGCCTGTCGTTGCATCGCCGCGCTCAGCGGCCGGTCCCAGACTTCGGGCGTCACGTTGTAAGGAAACGCATCAGCGGGCATGGTCGACTCAGAGAAATGAAAACGAAAAGCAAAATGTGAGATTCAAACCAGGCCGCCGCCTCACTCCGCCCCGATCGGCTCGAGTGTCCACGAGCGGATGTAGTCGTACCGCGTCGTATTCAGCCGATCGTTGCGGAGGTTCTCGATCTTCGGCGGGTGCTCCCAAGAGTAGGTCTCACACACCGCGTTGAGGAACATCTTCTTATCGAACGGCGTCGGCTCGATGTCGATCGGGAACTTGATTGTGTGCACTTTTTTGCGATTCAGATAAAAGTGCATCGTGGTCGCGTCGACCCACCAGCAGCCGTAGGTGTGGAACCCCGTGTTGACCCGCTTGCCCTTGGGCAGGTTGGAGTTCCCGCCCTGCTTCAGGTTGGTCGGCTTGCCCTCGGCGTCGGGGATGTCGCGGTAGACGACATGGGTATTCGATTTCATCTGCGTCGCGAACGCGGGGAAGCGCTGGGCGTTGCCCACCGCCTCCATAATGTCCAGCTCGGTCGATTTACGGATCTCGTCGTCGTTCTGGTGCCGCCGCTTCATCCAGAACGTCGTCGACGTCGCGACGCTCGACGCTTTAACCCGCGTCTCGTAGTAGCCGTAGAACGCGCTCTGCTCGACCGACTGGATCGCCCCGCAGGCGATCGTCCACTTGCTGTCTTCTTGCGCGGGCTCTAGCGGCGTGCTCTTGATGTGCAGGAAGCCCTTAGACACACTTACGTTCTCCGGCACAAATAACCCCGGCGGCCGACCCCGCCAACCCGGAAAGTGGTCGTTCCACTTGCTGCGGTCCAGCTCGTCCCCGTCGAACTCATCGCTGAGCTGCTCGTTCAAAACCCAGCGATAACCATCGGGTGCTTTCGCCGGGGGCGGCGCGATCCGCTTCGCCTCGACGGGCAAGGGCCCCGCCATAATGAAAACCGCAAGGCCGCTTAACATCAAAAAAAACCGGTAGCGTGCAGGCATGTTGATCATATTTCTTTCGGTACAGGACAATTAAGACGACACCGACCCAAACCTAAAACCGGTTTAGGCATTCCACCGAACGATTTTACCCGTGGCTTCAAAGGGCCGCGTCAAATAATTTCCCGACAAGCGGAACGCCTGGATGAGCGGTATACCCCGCCTCGAAACCGCTCCACATTCTTGGCCCGCTGCCGCAGGGAAAGCCGGTATATGTGTCGTGTCGTCTCGGGCAGTTGAGCCGCGAGGTTATTCTTCTGCGCGGGATCGGCACCCGGAATCGCAGCGTATCCGCTCGCCGGGCCTGTCCCACTGCGAGCCCCGGCAAACAAAAACGACGACGCGACAAGCCATACCGATAAACGCCGGGCAGCTAGCTATTCGGTTGCGACTGCCGTGCGGTCTCGATGTCTGCTTCGACCATCGGGATCATCATCCGCCAGGTAATCAAGCCGTCGTCGGTCAGCCAGATCAGCTTGGTACTCAAGAACGGCGCGTAGACCGCTTCGGTCACCTCCGCCAGGTCTTTCCAGTGCTCGAGCGCCTGCTCAAGGTGTCGCACGGCCAGCTCCTGCTGCGCCACATCCCCCGCCAAGCGGAAGCGCTTCAACGCCACCGCGCCACGCAGCTTCTCGGCGAAGTGCAGCGAAAGGTGCGACCACGCCCGGGCATCGGCGATCTCGTAGTCGATCCGTCCGGGCGGCGCATCGATCGAATCCAAAATCGCCAGCGTCGCCTCGGCGTCGCGTTGCATCACCACGGCCAGGTCGATCGGTGTCGTTCTTCCGGGCTCGAGCGGCCATCCCTTTACGACCGCCTCGGCGTAGCTGGCCGCGTTCAACCACACCGGGTCGAGCGTTTCGTGAGAAATGAACTCGTCGATCTGGATAAAGAGCGTCCCGCCGTCTTTCTCGCCGTTCTTGAGGCGAGACCGCGCGCCGTCCATCATGAACTCCGCGGTCAGCGACGGGTCGTTGTTGCCCGCAAAGATCGTAGAGATACGCAGCGGCACCTGGCCAGCCAGCTGCTGGGCCTGGTGCAGCGGCGCCGCCGCCTCGCCGTAGCGTGTGCGGAGGTCGTCGATAAACACCGACTCGGGCGCCGCGGGGTCGTACAACAGCCGGCCCCACTGCCGGTAGAACCGGTCGGTCCGCTCGAAGGCATACTTCCAATCGATCCGCGGATCGGGACGTTTCTGGTGATACGCCTTGCCGGGGACATACGTCTCGCTGCCCACGAAGTAGCCGCCGACGTACGGATGCGTGTTGTTGCGGATGTGCTCGCGGATGAAGTCGGTCTGCCCCCAACGCAGCGCCGTGAAGCTCTCGTTGCGCATCATCCAGATCATCCGGTGGTTCTTCGGCAGCGGGTTCCAGTACGCGTCATTCACGCCCGCGCCGTGGGTACGGTGTAACCGGGTGGAGGAGTGGCCGTGCGACGCGTTGAACTTGTACTCCATCAAAACCGGCTTGATGATGTTCGGCTCCTCATCCAAGGCATCGACCGCGGTGCGGGTCACTTGGGCGTCCCCGGTAAACGGGGCGCGGTGGATGAACTTGACCGGCCGGTCGGCCTCGCGGATGCCCGCCACGACGTTGTCGACGATCCACTCCTGCCGCTCGGCCGGATTGAGGTGGAAGATCCGTTCCCCGAGGCTCACGCCCACGCCCGTCAGATCCGGGTAGTCGTTAATGAGTTCGGTCACACAGGTGCGGTTGTACCGATCGACCAGTTCATTGTTCTCGCCCTGCCCGTAGAACTCTAGGTTGATGCTGTAATCCGCGACGTCGTGGGCTTTGGCGAAGTCCGGCGAGACGAAGATCGTCCACCACACCACATACGTCTCGATGCCGCGGTCCTTGGCCATCTTGAACAGCTCGGTATAAAACTCTCGCCACTCGGCGTGCTCGGCCTCGCTGATGCTGCTGTACGACTCGGGGAACGCTTCGGGCCGAACCATGTAGGTAAACGGGTGCAGGCTCCAGAGGCTCAGCGCGTTGAAGCGGTTCTCCGCCATCATGTCGAGGAAGGCTTCCCAGTACGTTAGGTCGCGGCAGGTCTCCCAGTGCTGCGTGATCGCGGGGTGGCTGCGGTAGGCCGACCACGGCGTATTGAACTTGATCGCCCGAAACGGCAGGTGCGGCTTGGCCTTGTTCAAACGCAGGGCGTCGGCGTTGTTGCCGTTGAGCCGGAGCTGATCCGCCAGGTCGAGCAGGCCGTACATCGCGCCGCGCTCGTCGCCCCCGATGACGGTGAGCTCGTCGGCATTAGAGTAGCGCCTCTGCTCAAAGGCTTCGCTGACCAGCTGCGGATCGAGACGAACCTCAATCGATAAGTCAGTCGCCGGCGACGTAGACGCGAGTTGAGCGTTGAGCTTGGCAACGCCGTGTTGGATTACAGACGAGTCGCCGTCATACACAACTTGGGCTTGCCCCGGAACAGTCAAAAATAAAATGAGAACCAAATAAAAGAATCGAAGAGATGAAGTCATCGTCAAAAACTACCAAAACTTCCTGCGAAAATAAACAGAAATGCGGCTACTTCAGAAGTAGCCCGATCGTTAGCTATGTAAGTATTGTCTTTAATTCGTAGCCTTTTTACCGGAGTCTTCGTAGTACTCGAACTTCAGAAATAGGTCGGAGACAATTTTCGAAAGATCACGTCGGTTGAGGGTGCCTCAATCTATACCGCCCGCTTCGCGGTAAGCCCCCGCGAAGAGGAAAGACGACGATCCGTATATGCCGTACCCGTCGATCCGGTAGGTTCTAAATTCGTTGCCGTCCGCTCCCGCCTCGCTAACGACACGTTCCTTGAACGTCTCAACCGTCCCTTCACGCTTAGCGTGCCAAAATAGATAGCCGTCGCTCATCTGGCCGAAGTGCAGCGATCGCTCGCCGTTACTCTTGACCACGGTGCAGACCAATCGGCCCTGTTCGTCTTCGTAGTTCGCCGCCTCGGCGGTGACGACGTTGCCGTCCTGATCCGTCTCGTGGAACGTCGCGCGCTGGATCGGCCCGTCCCAGCGGTAGTGCTGCCGCACGTCCAGCCGTGTCAGCACCGAGCCGTCAACCGCATACACCACAAACTCCCCCGCCCATCGGCCCGTCCACGGATCGAGGATTGCCCGGTTCTCATCGCTGATCGTCGTCGCTGGCGGGGGGAAGGCCAACTCCGCGATCGCCGAAGGGCTACCGACCATGACACTAAAGACGGATATTAGAGTTGTGACTAACACGCCGACATAAGGTTGGCTGTTGCGGATTCGATTGGGCTTAATTTCCATGATTAAGTCTAGGCCGAAGGCTGTATCACCCGCCAGATTTCGTGTCGCTTATCGCCGACACCCACCGCTCCGCTTCCGCCACAACAGCGTCCCAGTCCCCCGCCTCGACCGCCGCGGGATCGATCATCGTCGGCCCAACGCCCACCGCGACCGCTCCGGCTGCGAAATAATCCGGCAACTCCGCCAACGTAATCCCGCCCGTCGGGATCAGCCGTAGCCCGTCGAGCGGGGCCAACACGTTCGCCACGTAGCCCGGCCCCAACTGATCGATCGGAAACACCTTCACCGCCGTCGCCCCCGCCCGGCTCGCCGCCAACCCCTCCGTCGGCGTCATCGCCCCCACTAGGATCGGCACCCCCTCGCCCGCCGCAAAACGAATCGTCGCCTCGTCCACGATCGGCGTCACCAAAAACTCCGCCCCCGCCGACATCGCCCGCTCCGCTTCCTCGACCGACGTCACCGTCCCCACCCCGATCATCGCCCCGCTCGGCCGATCCCGACGCTGTAGCTCCGACACCGCCCCCAACGCCCCCGGCGTGTTCAGCGTGATCTCCACCAGCCGCAGCCCACCCCGCCACAACGCCTCCGCCGTCGCCGTCAACACCGCCCCACACTCGTGCCAACGAAAAATCCCCACCACCGGACACGCCGCCAACGCCTCTTCAAACCTCTCTTGCAAGTTCATAATTGAAGTTTCTGCCAACCCCCGAAATCTTGCAACACAGAAAATCAATCCCTCGTAACTAGCTGGCGAACGCCTCCATTTCCTAGGACGTTCCGTAAATCAGTAACCGGCAAGTCACCCACTATCTAGGCCACGAAACTTCCGCGATACCCACCGCTCCAAGCCCGCCACCAAGCCCCACAACCAAACCACCACCAACGCTCCCGGCAGCCCCGATAGAACCAACAGCCCCACGCCCACCGCAACACCCAAACCGTCGCCTGCCGACCACCCCGCCCCCAAACGAGTCAGCCCAGAAAACCCCAAAGCAAGTGTCAGCATCGCAAAACCCAACAAAACCCCGACGCCATGCAACGTAATAAAGATCCGAGAAAAATTTCCCTGATTCTCCCAATCGATCTCTTCTTCTTCGTCTCCGCCGGCACAAAACAGATCGAATTTTTTCCTCAACGCTTCGTCAAGTTGCACTTCATTAGTTAGGTCTCGCAAAGTAGCCCCGCGTCGCTTTAGCTCGCCTCGCAGCATTTGAGCAAAGTCTTCCAACTTCTCAGAACGTAGATGCGTGCCGAACCTTATCCCGCTGCACGAACGATCCGCCACCCGAATCGCCAGCAACCGCTTCGGCTGACCGTTACGCCACATCGGCGCATCCAGTCCCACCGACACTACTTCAGCCAGCAACATCTCTTTTCGCTGCAGCCGCACCCCACACACCCACTCGTACACCACCCGACCCGCTTCCGCTCTCCCTTCGATCGTTAGCCGCCTCTGTCCAAAAACCACCAAACCCCAAAAAACCAGTCCGACGATACCCATGCACCCCATCACACCGATCGCCCACAACGGCACCCCCTCTTGCTCCCGCGTCCAAAACATCCAAGCCGTCCCCCCGAACCAGGCCAGCGTCCAAAGACTTAAAAACCATCCCGCCCCGGGCTCCCGGCTGCGCAGCACCGCCTGCCACCGCGCCCCTTCCGCCTCGCCGTCCCGCGAAATAGCCAGCGACATCGTCACCCCTGAATTATGCAAACGCATATCCCGCACCACAATCCCCAAAACACCCAGTTGTCAAAGAGCGAACGCTCAGCCTCGACCAACGGCGTGTGCATCGGCCCACACGCCGCCGCCTTGATTCCCCTTCCCGGAAAACAACTTCCGTGAATGAGGGGCTGTCGTCCTCGACCCGCGCGCTGAAGGACGGCCACCCCCGGAATTTTTTCACTCCGTGTACAGGAGTTACATCTTTCCGGGGTCCCGGAATCCGGTTTCACTGCCGCAGGTGGAGTGAAAGCTTCCGGGGGTTCCGGGGGGTGATCGTTCGCGTTTGTTGCCGGCAAGGTGGCTCACCGACGAACGCCGAAATCCCTCACGCTGACAAAACGCGAGCCCGGCCTCCCCGGCGTGTCGAGCGGGCCGGCCCTTGCCTGTCGCCGCCCCGCCGCCGCCGGGTGCCGATATTTTTCTCTGCCTCTATCAGGGGGCCGAACGTCACGATTGTGCGCGGTTTTTACTGCCCCCCAAAAGGTAAGACCAACAACCGAATGCTTTTAAATTTTTTTCAAAACGCCAAAAATAATGGCTTTTACTTTTATTTTGTGCGCACAAAAACGTTGTTTTTCAAGTCGTTTTCGGTACCCGCAACAAATCGCGACACCGTCACCACCACCGCCGTCTTCACGGTTTTCCGCCAACCGACCGCTCATCTCGCCCGGCCCACCACGCCCCTGCCGCGACCAACACGATCCCGCCCAGCTCCGCGATCCAGTTCCACTTCAGCCCCGCGACCCGTTCGCCCAGCAGCCCATCAAAATGGTGAAACGACGCCGCCCGCACCACCACAAACGTCCCCAGCCAAACCATCCCCAACAAACCTAACCCGCACCGCCGCCGCACCGGCCAGACCCACCACACCCCGACCAAGCCGACAAGCAAGCCCACCCCCGCGACCCCGATCACAAATAACCGCTGCACCCGCCGCCGTTCCTCGAACCACCCCGCCTCGTGCGCCCATACTCTTCCCACGTCCGTCACCAACGACTGCAGATCCAACTGCTTGTTCACCGCCAGCAGCACCAGTGCCGCCCCCGCGATCAACCAAAAAACCGACGCTCGTCCCCACCCCCGCCCCCGGATAATCCCCCCGCCGTTACCGCCTCGCTTCCGCTCAACCCACCCCCGCCGCCACGCCATCAACCCCACCACCAGGTACGCCGCCACCGTCACCCACCCCCCCAACGAAGGGTCCCCGATCCCCGGCCGCCACCGCACCGCCTCCCAAAACGCCAAAGTCATCTGCATCACAAAATCTCAACCAAAAGCTCTTACGCTTGTTCGAAAGTGATCCTGTAGATCAACCGTCTTTTCTCGTCCGTTCACCCCCCCGCCAGCGGCGGCCGGTCGCGCCGTTTAACGGGGCCGTAAACTATTACTTGGAGAACATGGACCAATAACAAACCCGGGGCCAAAAAACACTGGCCGTAGCGTGTTCAGCCTTGGCGCTGCTGTTTACTACCATATAATCAAAGACATAACGGAGAGGAAACAAATGAAATCATTTACCAACTTGTACACCGCTTGCATGGCCTTCACGCTGTTTGCAACAGCGACCTCGGCGTCCGCCCAAGTCTATGAGTTTGTGGAACGCGGCAGCGGCGACGTGTTGGCCTTCCTCGAATTCTCCAACCTGCCGACCAACGACGCGGCCGACATCGTCGGGCTGACCTTCAGCCCCGAGGGACAGACGGCTTTTGGCTACGGGCCGGATACCACCATCACGTTCACCTCGATCGCACAGGACGGGGTCCAGGACAACGGCGACGGCAACCTCGGCACCGTGACTGACGCCTCCCTGCTCGCGATAATAATCTCCAGCAACGCTCCTCCGCCCTCGTCGCTGGCCACCAGCGGCTTGATCACCGATGCGTTCGATATCGTAATCGGCAACGACAACGGCGGAGCGGATATACTCAGACTAGAGCTTTCTAGTACCGGCAGTGCTGGCGGAGCCATCTTCATCGAAGAAATCGAAGCCGAAGGCGACTTCGTGCTCGTCCCCGAGCCGAGCTCGCTGGCGCTTCTGAGTCTGGCCAGCCTCGTTGCGTTGACCCGCCAACGCCGCAACGCATGATCAAATCTATTCACCCCGCTAACGCTGTGACGAATTGATCGCGGAGGGTGATGGTTTGCAGTACTTCTTAGCTTGAGAATGGCCTTTTTCGGCCTTTCACTGCGGAATCGAATCGTTCACATAAAAACCCCGGTGGCATTCCGGGGTTTTAGTTTGAGTGCGTTGTGCGATAGTTCATCAAACACGACGTCGGCGAGCCGCAAGCATCGACCCCAGACCCAGCAGGGCGAGCGAAGAGGGCTCGGGGACGACCGACGTGAAGACCCCCGGGTCGGAGGGCAGGGCGGGGCTGGTGATGTAATCGATGGTGAACGTAGGTTCGTTAGGACCGCCATCGTCGGGATTGAGGAGATAGGTGGTTTCCGACAGCAGCGTGAACGGCGTGATGTCCACGGCGATGGTCACACCGTCGAAGAAGAACGGCCCGGACCCGGCGTTTAGCGTGGTCCTAAGCAAGACATCCGTGCTGTTAAACAAGAAGGATGCCGATTCGGCCGCGGGGGGCGATGACTGGCCGACCGGATTTTCAAAACTCCCCGTGGCCGTGGCCCCGCTAGCTTGGTCGGTGGGCAAGCTGGGATCGACGGCCCAACGCAGGTCGAACCCGACCCGCACATCGAAGCCGACGTCTTGGACGGCGACCGTGGTGTCCGCGGAGGGCCGGAGCGTCACTTCGATGCGGTCGTACTCGCCGGGGGACAGGGTGAGGGAGTCGATGCTGACCGCGTATTCATCTCGGATGATGGACTGGGAGCCCCGGTCAAACACCGCGAAAACGTGCGTGTCAAACGCGAAGGTGCCTTCGGCCTCGATCGTCTGCGCCATGCTCGCGGCGGGGATCAGCACACCTAGGGCGGCCAGAAAAGTACACATCAGGAGTTTCACGGTCTTCTCCAATCTAAAAATCATCATAAACGTACACATAACGAATAAAGTAATACAAGGAAGAGTCTTAGATGCATCACAATTACTCGTAAATTGTGTGGTTTAGGCATGCACTTTTGGGAAAGACGATAAAGGATATCTTAATCGAAACAAGAGAAACGTTTACTGCGGGACCGGTCTCAGATATCGGCGATCGACTAGATGCCAGAAAGCGATGGTGTGCTTAGGAACACGTCCAGGTCGGGGCAATGAGTAATGCGGTGATCGATTAGATTACAAGCGGACGGCGATTTCGTGGCCGGTGGTGGTTTGGGGGCCGGTGGGGGTGAGGATGGGGGCGGAGGCGTAGCCCTGGGCGGGGTCGTGGAGGTGGTCGAGGAACGGCTGGGTGTTGGGCTGGTCGGTGTTGTCGGAGGCGACGAGGCTGCCGGGGCGGAGGTGGGGTTCGAGGAGCTGGAGGACGGGGAGGTAGAGGGATTTTTCGCCGTCGAGGAAGAGCAGGTCGACCGGGCCGGGCAACGGCTCGGCTAGGGTCTGCAGGGCGTCGCCGACGCGGAACTCGACGAGGTCGGCGAGGCCGGCTTGTTCAAGGTTCTGGCGGGCGGTGTCGGCTTTGGACTCGATGAACTCGGTGGTGATCAGTTGGCCGTGGCCGTTGTCGCGGAGGGCGGCGGCGAGGTAGATCGTGGAGATGCCGAAGGAGGTGCCGAACTCGACGACGAGGCCGGGCCGGGCGGCGCGGACGAGGGCGTAGAGCAGGCGGCCGAACGGTCGGCCGATCGGTAGGTATTGGTTCTTGGCAACCGTGAACCGCTCCAGCGGCGTCTGCGCTTCGCGGAAGGCATCGGTCTGGAACGCTTTGCCCTTCTCGGCCGCGTCGGCGTAGAGGGCATCGAGGACGTCGGCGGCGGGAGAGGTGCTGAGCGAGTCGGGCATGGCGTTGGCTTGTTAGGTTAGCGGGTGAGTTTGGTTGGAGTGGATATTACCCCCCGTAACGCCAACACATTAAACGACAAAACAGCGGGGTAGATTATTGGGGTAGATTATTTCGTTGATTTCGAGATGGTGATTGGGAGAAGTGCCGCCGGACACAACAGACATGACGGACGCGACGTTTTGGAGCGTTTTGCGGCCATTGATGCTGTGGTGACGGGACGTTGTCGCGGTACAGTGATCGTATGAACAAGCCGAAGGTCTACGCGATGCCGTTCGCCGAGGTGTACCCGTTTCTGCTGGCCAAGGTCGAGAAGAAGGGGCGGACTAAGGCCGAGCTCGACGAGGTTATCCGCTGGCTAACCGGCTACACGCAGCGGCAGCTCAACGCCGTGCTCAATACGAAAGCTACTACCCTCAAGGCGTTCTTCACGGACGCCCCCCGCCCGAACCCGTCCCGCAAGCTCATCACCGGCGTCATCTGCGGCGAACGCGTCGAAGATATCGATGAACCCCTCTGGCAGGAAATACGCTACCTCGACAAGCTCGTCGACGAACTGGCTAAGGGAAAGAAGATGGAAAAAGTGTTGCGGAGCGACGGAGCGTAGTGAGCAGCAAATAGTTCGACACGATTCTTCAAGCCTCGCCGCACCCTCGCTGTTTTACAACTTATTTCGAGTCGGCTGCCTCACCGCCGTTTTTTGCCGGCGACGCCGAAGAAGCCTTCGGGGGTCTTCTCGTTGCCGTTTTCGATGACGTAGGTGAGCTCGGCGGCGAGCTTAGCGGCAGCCCTGCCCTTCATCGCGCTCAGCGTTTCGAGGTCGGCCGCGGCGAGGTCGTCGTTGCCCATCTGGACGTGCAGCACGCCCCGGTACATATACGCCTCGGAGAGCTTCGCGTTGAGCTCGATCGCCTTGTTGTAGTGGGCCAGGGCCTGGTCGTAGTGGTCTTCGCCCTGCTTCCGCAATGTGTAGGCGAGGTTGTTGTGGGCCTCGGCAAAGTCGGGCTTCAGCTTCAAGGCCTGCTCGAGTAAGTTCTGAGCCGAGGCGAACCTGAGCTTTTTGATCTCGTCGTACGCCTCGTTATACAGCTTCACGTGCTCAGCCACGGGCTTGGGCTTCGGCTTGCTCGCCCCGCCGAAGCTCGGCAAAACGAACAGCATCGAGAGACATGCAGCGGCGACGAGTAGACGAAAAGGGCTAACGAGGGGAGTAGTCATCAGGCAATTCCTTCAAAGTTTCGCGGTCAAAGCGGTTTTCGATTAACCGTGAACTCTAGGCAGTTTTTTTACGCCGAGTCACGCCTCACGGCGGAGGCCCATCGATTTCCGGATCTTTTCGCGAGCCAAGTGGGGTGAGCCTTCGAACCCCTCTGAAAAACGTCGCAGCGGTCAGGATTCGCCAAGCCGCACCCCACATCACTCGCTGAGCCGTTGTCGGTATCCAGGCATTCTGCCCCAGCCACCCGCCGCCAGCGCAGATTAACCTCTTTAATTTCTCCAAAGGGTACTTTCCAAAACCCTTATATTTCCTTGCCATTCGTGGATATCGCCGTTAAGTTACTACCAACGGGTGATTTCTACTGAGAGGAAAGAGACATGTTGAAGTTTCGGACGGGCTGGTTGATTGTTGTTACTGCGCTATTTTCGGGTCATTCTGTTGCCCAAAGTGTGACCACAATCGAGTACGAATTCGCTGGTGTGTTTGACGATTCGGGCGTGCTGCCAGAGATCGTGTCTGACACGGCCGGCCCCGGATCGCCCTTCACCGGCCGTATCGTGCTCGGGCCGGACCTCACCAACTTGAGTTTCGGCACCACCTCTTTTGGTGGTCCCGACGAGAACAACGAGATCGCTGCGGCTTCTTCGATGTCCAGCATCGAGGTCACGGTCGGCGGCGTCACATTCCGGATCGGCGGACCGGCCGACTTCGGCAACGGAATGTTTTCCGAAAGTATTTTCTTGTTCGCGAATAACGATCAGGTCCCTTTCTTCTTCGACGCAACGGTTCCAAGCGACACCCTGACCTTCGCAGCGGACACAGGCGGAGCTCCCAGTGAACTCGCCACCCCCGAGGGATTCGCAACCACCAACCTGTCTATCGACTTCATCGACACAACCGCTACGGTGTTCAAGGCACCCGGCGAACTGCCCGCAGATATCAGTCTGGCCGACTTCGATTCCGGCACTCTGAGATTTTTCGGCTTCTTCGTCGATCCCACCGACGACTCTGCTTCAAGCACGAATCCGTTTTTCATTGATGGTCAATTGACCTCGTTCGGCCTCGTCCCCGAACCCGGCACGTTATTCGGGCTGATCGCGCTAACACCTCTCCTTACCCGCCGTCGGGTATCGAAGCATCCTTCAACCCAACGTTAAGGAAAAGCGTCTCTCGATTGTTTGATCGAAAATACGAAAACCGTCCCGCCTGAGTATTGAGTCTGAGCCCATTAGAAAAGATCGTCGCGTCGCGTAGGGTACGTTGGGCCATAAAGCCCATCCAAAACAACGCCGAGGCCGTCGGACGGGGCGATCAGCCAAACTCTTTACAACTCGATAAACCGCAATCAGTACCCGGGGTATTCTGCCCCAGCCGCCCGCCAGTGCGCGGCTAACCAACGCCCCGACGGTTTGATAAAGCCACCCCCTCCCCCCATCAAAAAAACAAACGGCCCGTCAGCGGAGCATCGACAACGGTCGACGCCGCTCACGGGCCGTGATCGCGGGAGACGCCTTGCAGCGCCCCCCGCACGGTCAACTCACGCAGGGGTCAGCAGCAGCACGAATCCTTGCAGCACTCGCACTTGCCTTCCTTGCAGCAATCCTTGCCTTTGCAGTCACACTTACATTCTTCCTTCGTCATGGCATGTCCTTTCGATTTTGTCTGCCAGGGCTCTCAAACTGCGCACCAACTCTTCTCGGTTGAGCGCGTACGTCTTCTCTCTCCCCTTGCGTTCCGAGGTCACGACCCCCTCCTGGGCCAACACCTTGAGGTGACGCGAGACGACCGACGCGTCCACGTCACAACACGAGCACAAACACATCGCGTTCTGCGGCGCGTTGGCGTCGCACAGCTCATACACCAGCGACATGCGGTTCGCTTCGCCCAACGCCTTGAGCAGCGCCGCCATGTCTTGGGGGGAATCCGGGTCCATGCCCTATATTTGCATAGTTGTGCAAATATGTCAATGGCCCGCCAATTTCTTTCCGCCCAGATACACTCCACCGCATGAAGAACCGGGACAGGATCTACAACATGCGGTTTGGCGAGGCGTATCCGTACCTGCTCGCCAAGATGGAGAAGAAGGGCCGGACCAAGGCCGAGCTCGACCAAGCCATCCGTTGGCTCACCGGCTACACCCCACGCCAACTCACCGCCCGCCTCAAGAACGACACCACCTACGAAGCCTTCTTCACCCAGGCCCCCGACCCGAATCCCGCCCGCAAGCTCATCACCGGCGTCATCTGCGGCGAACGCGTCGAAGACATCGACGAACCCCTCTGGCAGGAGATGCGCTACCTCGACAAGCTCGTCGACGAGTTAGCCCGAGGCAAAGCGATGGACAAGGCCCTGCGTTCCTAAAAGACCAATCCCGCACGCTCAGGAAACACCGGCGGCGAGTTGGTTGCGGAGGGTGGCGGGTTCGTAGCTTTTGGCGGCGGGGATGCGGACGATCGGCAGGTCGGCGGCGGCGAGGACGCGGTCTTTGTCGGCGTCCCGCTTCTGGGCCGAGGCGGATTGGTGGCTCTTGTCGTCCAGCTCCACCACCATGACCGGCTGCATCGTCTGGGCGTCACACAACACAAAGTCGGCGTGCTTGCGGTTGATCTTGTTCAGCCACGCCATGCGGTTCTCGGTGCCCTTTTCGAGATAGAGCAGGTCGTTGAGGTTCACCTTCGGGCACACGACCCAATCATTCTCGACGGCGACGCCCTGCAACACCCGAAAAAACGAAAATTCCGCCCGGCTGAGCAGATACTTCCGCCGCCGATACGGCCACGGCCCGTCCACCGAACCCGCCCCCTTCCCGGCCGCCCCGCCTCCGGCCAGCAGTTGTAACAAACGTCCCAGACACCCCAGATTGGGATATAGATCATTCACAATGATC
This sequence comes from Planctomycetota bacterium, assembly GCA_038747275.1. GTDB lineage: Bacteria > Planctomycetota > Phycisphaerae > Phycisphaerales > Phycisphaeraceae > Algisphaera. The sequence goes on from JBCDJW010000005.1 coordinate 130,015, forward strand.
TAAGTGAATAAATAAAAATCAATAAGTCAGCCAGCAACCGACTCACCCCTCTCCCCATCACCTCCTCAACAATTCACCAATTGGGCACGAAACAAATCTGCTATTAACGAATGCAATTTTATAGTGTTTTTTCGATCCTCTTGATCATCTGAATTCCACACCAAACCTGGCTTAGCATTCAACTCAAACACCCAAGGACGACCAGACGGGCCGAAGCCAAAATCAATTGAATAAAATCTGTATTCGGAATCCGACTTCAACTCCGAATCAATTTTCTTACATATAGATATAACTTTGCTTGGTATTTCATCCAGATCAAGATAGACCACCTCGCCACCATTACTTACAAAATCACTTTCGCTAGGCATCCTCGCATACGCCATAACAGGATCACCATTAAGCAAGAGTACCCGCAAATCATGCCGCCCCAAGACGGCATTGATACCCTGAATACCTCCGCCAGTCTCCAAAAACGGCTGTAGTACAAAATCTTCATCCATCAAACTTTTTGGCGATGTCGTCCCTTCAACAATGCAAACCCCCCGACCTTTAAATCCATTTTTAGGCTTCACAACATATTGCCTTTCGGAACCTTCGACGAAATCCGAATGGCTAATAAGTGAATCCAGATAACCAATATCATTATCTGATGGCTGAGAATTCCGATGAAGATCGACTGTTGGAATCATATGCTTTTTAAATTTTTCATAGGACTCAAACTTATCCTGCAACAAATCCGACAAACGAGTCGCATTAAGCACAGGCACCACCCTCTCAAGACTTTTCTTGAGACTACGATCTTCACCTGTTCTAGATTGAAATTTATCAAAAACCAGCATTGGCTTGGGCAAATCCGTGACATACCACCCCTTACCGTCAAACCCCCACCCAGCCCACTGCGATTCCCCAATATTAATATCGCTGGGCGAGCTGATATATACTGATATATCTTTTTCACCACATTGCTGAACTAAACTTAAATACGAATCCCTATACGTAACATTATCAAAGGGGTTATTGCCGACGGAAGATTTAGCGCTGACGGCATCATCAGATATAATTAAGACCAAGTTACTTCTTATATTCATCTTTTGCCGCAACCGCTCCGCAAGCGAAGCCATGTTACTCCAAAGCCTAGGATTTCTTTTCCTGGATTGAGATATATAACCCCTCATCAAACAGTACGTTTTATAATAAGTTAAACCCATCAGATCTAATATCACATCTTCACTTACCACACCATTTTTTACGCCTATCGCAATATTTTCGTAATAAGCAAGAAATGATGTAAAATCACTTTGACTTAGCTTTTCGTTTTTTATTGCATCGTTAATCTCTTCCATGGGAATTGGAAAATACGATCTCGTCAATAAATGCGCTTTTTCAGGATCGCGCTCGGCAGTTTTTAGAATTGACTCAATTTTAGCCTTAGTCTTGGCGAACTCTGGGTGAAATAATTTCGAATACCCCAGCGCTTTATTCTTCATGTTCCACGTATCAGATTCTGCACTTCTTCGCCGTCGATCTTCTAGTACTTTTTTTGATATGTAAGCACTAACAAACAATGCAATAACGGTTAAAGATCTCAACAAAAAATCCCAAAAATCAGCTACCCCGATGGTGTAAACAAGCATTATTTCCCTCTAAATTAAGAAGTCAGCACTTAACTCATTCTCGCGCAAATTTAGCTAATAGATTACAAGCCAAGAGTCTCTCTAAAATGCATGTCCAGCTTCGCAATGTCCCGAAAATGAGAGTAGTCACCAAGCACACCGTTAGCTAGCGGATTCGTCTTAGTACAAAGCCCACGACATCTTCTTCTGCATGGCCTATGCATTAAGACGAACAATCAATTCGTAAGCGGCAGCTATCTGCCGCCCCCAGATTTCCATTACTTCGTCACCCGGAACTCCACGCTACCCGTGCTGTAGTCGGGGGCGGCGGTGGACATCTGTTTTTCGGGCGGGGCGAATTTGGTGAGTTCGATGCCTTGGACGGCCTTTTCGTATTCCGCGATCGTGGGGGTGCGGCCGAGGATGGCTGACAAGACGACGACGGGGGTGGAGGCGAGAAGGGACTCGCCTTTTTTGCGGTCGGAGTCGGCAACGACGCGGCCTTGGAAGAGGCGGGTGGAGGTGGCCATGACGGTGTCGCCCTTCTCGGCCTTTTCCTGGTTGCCCATGCAGAGGTTACAGCCGGGGCGCTCGAGGTACATCATGTCGTCGTACTCTTTGCGGGCGGTGTCTTTGGGGGCGTCGTCGTTGAAGACGAAGCCGGAGTACTTCTCGAGGGTGTCCCAGTCGCCCTCTTCTTTGAGCTCATCGATGATGTTGTAGGTCGGGGCGGCGACGACGAGGGGGGATTTGAATTCGACGGTGCCCATCTCGTCCTCGAGGTTGCGGAGCATGCGGGAGAGGATCTTCATGTCGCCCTTGTGGACCATGCAGGAACCGACGAAGCCGAGGTCGACGGGCTTGGTCCCGCCGTAGTAGGACAGCGGGCGGATGGTGTCGTGGGTGTAGCGTTTGGAGACGTCTTCGTTGTGGACGTCGGGGTCGGCGATCATGGGTTCGTTGACCTGGTTGAGGTCGACCTCAAACTCGGCGTAGTACTTGGCGTTGTCGTCGGGCTTGAGGGCGGGGGCTTCGCCGGAGCGGATCTCGGCGATGCGGGCGTCGGCCTGTTCGATGAGGCCGCGGAGGACCTGCTTTTCGTTGTCCATGCCCTTGAGGATCATGGTTTCGATACGGGATTTGGCGAGTTCGAGGGACTCGATGAGGGTGTCGTCTTGGGAGATGCAGATGGAGGCCTTGGCCTTCATCTCGGCGGTCCAGTCGGTGAAGGTGAAGGCCTGGTCGGCGAGGAGGGTGCCGAGGTGGACCTCGATGATGCGGCCCTGGAAGACGTTTTCGCCGCCGAAGTGGTCGAGC
>JBCDJW010000006.1:0-124435 GCA_038747275.1 Planctomycetota bacterium
CGTAAACGCTGGCAGCAGCGGGGCGGTGGGGGGATGCACCAGAAAGGCGGGGTCCGCGGCGGGGGGCGGATGCGGACGGGGGCGATCGGGAAGGCGTCGCCGTTCTGGCAGGCGGTGATCGGGGTGGGGGCGATCGGGGTGGTGGTGCTGGCGGTGGTGCTGGTGTTGGTGGGGATTTTTGCGACTTGAGTCGGGCGTGGCTTGCGGGTTGGGGCCGCAAGCGATGACGCATGTTGGCCGCTTTTTTCCGACGGGCGAATCGGTCGAGGCGAGACGTGATAGACCGAAATTTTCGTATCGGGCGCAGAACGGGTTTGGCACACGTTTCGTACGAATCTGATAGTTTGGGTAACTATGGCGGATGCGTATCCGCTAACGGCCAGGTTGAAAAACCGTTTGTTTGGCCGATTAATCCCATCGTCCCCGACGGGTGAGGTTTCGATTGGTGCTGGTCCACCGTTTGGACATTTGCGGCCTGAGATGATCCTTCCGCCGGCACCGGTTGTTTGTGACCGGCTGGCCGTGACCCCGCTGATGGGGGCAGAACCTTTGAGTTTTTGAGATATGAAGTTTTACGTTGGCAACCTGAATTTCCGGATTACTGAAGACGAACTCCGCGAGTTGTTCGAGCCTTACGGCCCCATCGATGACCTGATCATCCTCCACGACCGCGAGACCGGCCGGTCCCGGGGCTTCGGTTTTATTACGCTGGCCGATGACGAAAAAGCGAAGCAGGCTTACGACGAGCTGAACCAGAAAGACTTCGCCGGCCGGACGCTGGTGATGAACGAGGCCCGCCCCCGCACCGAGCGTCCGCAGGGCGGCGGCTACGGCGGGCAGCGTGACAATGCCGGTGGCGGCGGGGGATACGGCGGCGGGTCACGTGGCGGCTACGCCCCGCGTCCGAGCGGCGGCGGTTACTCCAACCAGACCTACGGCACCAAAGCCGGCGACTCTTCCGATGAGAATTCGGGCGGTGGCGGTGGTTATTCCGGGGGTTCGTCGGAGCAGGCGGACGCCGGCGGAGACGGCTCGGAGAGCACCGGGGGTTATTCCCGGGGCGACGCTAACTGATTTTCAACTTAACTTGTGAGGCGGGCCGTGGTACGCTCTACGGCAACGTGTATCGTTTTTTTGTTCACCGGCCGGGCGATGTTGCCCCGCCACCCACAACCCGTGATGCCCGTTCGAACTGTTTTGCCGACCACGACCGTGTTCCGAGCAGCCCCCAGACCGCGAGCCTCACTCTGCTTTTGGAGCTTTCCGTTATGAAGATTTACGTCGGCAATATGAACTTCCGCACGACCGAAGAGTCGCTGCACGCTTTGTTCTCGAACTACGGCGAGGTCACCGAAGTCGCCATCATCAACGACCGCGAGACCGGCCGCCCCCGCGGCTTCGCCTTCGTCACCATGACCGACGACGAAGCCGGCAAGAAGGCGATCGAAGACCTCAACGGCAACGAGTTCGAAGGCCGTAACCTCAACGTCAACGAAGCCCGGCCCAAGACGCCCGGCGGCGGCGGCGGTGGTGGCTACGGTGGTGGTGGCGGCGGCCGTCGCGACAACTGGTAAGCCTTACGGGTTTACCGGTCAGAATACGATTAATTACGCCCCGGCTTGCCCGGGGCTTTTCTTTTTATAACGCGGTAGTGTTCCCCTTGGGTCTCAGTGCTGGACTAAACCTAAGAGACACCGGGAGGTTCGGAGGAGTTTTGGCTAGTTAAATACAGTGCAATTGTTATGACGCTAAGCCAACAATCTCCCGGCATAAAGTTTCACTCTAAGAAATTACCTTAGGGCGTCCCTAATGAAAAACCCCTGATCGCAAGGGGGGGTCCGGTTAGCTTACGACCAGGGGCTCAAAATTCAGGGCGCTTTGTGTCATCGCATGGATGCTTACGGAAAATTCCCTTTCGGAAGACGGGTTTTAATCGAGCCGGAAGCGTAAAGAAATTGCATCGAGTCTTGGAACTAATCAACTATATCGGGTACCACCGCATCTGGCCGCACTTTATTAATAAATTTCATCTTCTTTTTTGAATTAATATTCCACGATGGCTGTTAGCCGCGGCAGGCAACTAAAGCGTGAATTAGGGCTGGGCTCGGCGGTGATGCTGGGGCTGGGGTCGATGGTCGGGGCGGGGGTGTTTGTCAGCTTGGGTTTGGGGGCAGGCCTGGTCGGGCCGGCGGTGCTGGCGGCGATCGTTTTGGCGGGCGGGCTGGCGATGTGCAACGGGCTTTCGTCGGCTCAGCTCGCTGCGGCTCACCCGGTCGCGGGCGGGACGTACGAGTACGGCCACCGCGTTGGTTGGCCGGCATTTGGGACGGTCGCGGGGTTTATGTTCCTTGTTGCGAAGTCTGCGTCGTGCGCGACAGCGGCGCTGGGCCTATCGGGTTATGTCCTGCACCGTTTCGGCCAGGGTGGCGCCGGTGCGATCCAGATCGGCGGGGCGTTGGCCGTCGTGATCATGGTGACGGTGATGGTGCTTGAAGGTATCCGCCGGACGAATCGGGTGAACACGGTCGTGGTCACGATCACGCTGCTGGGGTTGATGGTGTTCGTGGGGGCTGGGCTAAGTGGTATCGATCTCGATCATTTTTATTTGGCCGAGACTGGAGACACATCGCCGCCGCCGGGCTACGAAGACGACGGCCCGTCTCCACTGTCGACGTTTGATGTTGTCGGAGCTTTCCTGCAGGCGACGGCGTTGATGTTCGTGGCCTACACCGGCTACGGGCGGATCGCGACGCTGGGCGAAGAGGTCCGCGATCCACGGCGGACGATCCCGAAGGCGGTGGTCGCCACCGTGACCGTTTGCATCCTGGTCTACGTTGTGGTGGCGGCGGTGGGTATCGGGCTGGTCGGGGATGTTGCGTTTGCCGAGATCGCCGAGAGTGGGGCGCTCTTGGACGTCGTCGCCGCGACAGCCGAGCTGCCGGAATGGGTCGGTTGGTCGGTCACGGTCGCCGCGGTCACGGCGATGTTCGGCGTCATCCTCAACCTGATCCTCGGGCTATCGCGGGTCGCGTTGGCGATGGGGCGACGCGGGCATCTGCCCGAGTTGTTTGCGCGGATCGACGAAGCCGGCACGACGCCCGGCCCGGCGGTGGTGTTGGTCGCCGGGGTCGTGGCGGGGCTGGTGTGTGTCGGCTCGATCAAGGCGGCGTGGTCCCTGTCGGCGGTGACGGTGCTGGTCTACTACGCCGTCACCAACGCGGCGGCTCTACGCTTGCCCCTTGAAGCCCGGCTGTACCCAAGGGTATTTTCTTGGGTCGGCTTGTTGGGGTGCCTGGGGTTGAGCGCCTTTGTCGAGCCGATCTACTGGGCGTTTGCGGGGGCGGTGATCGTGATGGCTTTGTTGTGGCATAACGTCGCCGTAAAAAACGCCCGGCCGAGTGACGGCGGGGCGTGAGGAGATATCCAAGTAGGGAACGTGGGCAGTGCCCACCTTACGGCATCTTGTTTTCTAGTTGATCAGACGCAGCGCGAACGGGTAGCGGTAGTGCTCGCCGCTGTTGGCTTTAACCGCGCCGATGATCGTGAAGATAATGGCCAAGATGCCCACGATCGGGAGAAGCAAAAGCCCAATAATCACAATGATCAGGGCGGAACAGATCAGCATGGCTATCGTGATCGTGATCTGGAAGTTGAGGGCCTCTTTGCCCTGTTCGTCGACAAAGGGCATGGTGTCTTTCTTGATCAGCCAGATGACGAGCGGGCCGACAATATTTCCAAAGGGGATGAGGATGCCCGAAAAAGCGCAGAGGTGGGCGAGCATGCCGAAGGTACGCTCTTCTTGCGGGATTTCACCGGCGGGTGCCGCGGGTGAAGCTTCGGCCGGGGCCGCGGGCGGAGCGGTAGCTTCCGGGGATTCCGGGGTGGCTTCGGGGTTTTCGGGGGTAGCTTCTTCAGACATGAGGCGGTTCTCCTGAGTGTGGGAATGAGACAAGCCGCTTGCATACTACAAGAAACCGACAACGCCGATTGGTTTTATGGGCTCAGCTCTCGGGCAGGCCGTAGGTCTGGGCGGAGCGGTTGACGAGGTGGGGCGGGGGGGGCGAGCCGGTGATGGAGGTGACGATCTTGGTGACGTGGGGGTGGGAGTTTTCGATGTAGAGCTTGAAGGCGTTCTGCGTGCCGGCGGCGGCGGTACCGGCAACGTAGAGGTTGGTCACGTCGGTCATCATCGTCTCGGGGTCGTGCTGCGGGGCGCGGTTGTCGCCGACGAGGGTGACGCCGGCCGACTCGAAGAGCGTCTTGTCCTGCGTGTAGCCGGTGAGCAGGAGGACGAAGTCGGCGGGGACGTCTGAGGTCTGATCGGGGTGGTCTACCGAAGCGAGCGTGGCCGTGTCCGGGGTGATGGTAGTTGGGACGGTCCGGGGGTGGAACTTGATCTGGCTGTGCTCGATGAGGGCCTTGATCTCGGGCAGCAGCCAATACTTGATCGATTTTTCGTCGAACGTTTCGCCACGGTAGCTGAGGGTGACGTTGGCTCCGCCCCGGTCGCAGCGCAAGGCGGCGTCGACGGCCGAGTTTTTCCCGCCGACGATCAGCAGGTTTTGCCGGAAGTATTTCTGGGGCTCATCCAGATAGTGGGAGACGTGGGGCAGGTCTTCGCCGGGGATGTCGAGGAGGCGGGGGTGGTGCATGTCGCCGATGGCGAGGACGACGTGCTGGGCGTCGTATTTTGTTTTGGGCGTGTTGACCGCGAAGCGGCCGGTCGCGGCGTCGCGGGTCACGGCGGTGACGGGTTCGAAGGTGTGGATGGGCAGGTCGAATTGTTCTACGACGCCGTGGAGGTAGCTGAGGTATTGCTCGCGGCTGGCTTTGGCTTGGTCGGCGAGTTGGAGGGGTACGCCGGCGATGGCGATACGGTCGGGGCTGGAAAAGTAGCGGGTCTGTGGCGGGTAGTCGGCGACGGTCTGGCCGACCTGCCCCGCGTCGAGATGGATATAGTCGACCCCAGCGTGCTTCAGCGACACCGCGAGCTCGAGGCCGATCGGCCCAGCGCCGATGATGACGACGTCGGTTGAGCGGGGCGGCGTTTGTGTGTGGGGTTGGTGGTTGGTCACTCGCCGATTTTAGCGCATCGGTAAAACTCCGGCGCTCATCGTTTCGTTTAGCGGGCGACGCGAAGCGTCCCGCGTCGATCAGTTTGATGCCGATGGTGCGCGGGACGCTTTGCGTCGCCCGCTAAACCTTGAACGCGCGATTTTCATGCAGCGCTTCGGAGCGACAGTTTCGCGGTGGGCACGCTATCGCGTTCGTTGATGCAGGCGTCGAGGTCGTCTTCGATCAGGGTTTCGACTTTGGTGAGTCGTGAGCGCAGCGACCGCAGGTGGTGGCCTCGCAGATAGCCCAGCCGGCGGCAGATCAGCGCCGCGGTGAGCAGCTCACGCAACGCCGCGAGGGCGGATTCGTAGTGTTTGATTGCGTCGTTCACGTCGGCCCGGCCGTCGGCGTCGGCAACCTGCTGGGCGGCGGCGGTCGCGGATCGGCGGAGGGCAGCGGACAGGCCGGACTTTTCCTCGGCGGGCAGTCGGTTGCTGAGCCGGTAGACCCACACCGTCAGCGATATCGCTTTCTGCCAGCACTTCGAGGACTCGTGGGGGGCACGCGCCATCGTCAATCAATATCGACATTTGTTTAGGGGATACGTGTGGCAAAGCAGGGTTATCGGAGGGGCGATCGTCCTTTGCAGGCTCGAGAACGAGGTCCGCTCCGTTACCACGCGAAGAAAACGGCATGCGTTATAACGTAGGGATGCCTCAGCTCCGACCGGCCGACTTAGACGACCCGCGGGTGGTTTCGCTGCTGAACGAGCACGCCTCCCGCGCTGTGGTTCAGACCAAACGTGGTTGCGCCCACGCTCTCGATGCCTCGGCTTTGTCTGCGGCTGAAATCGATATCTGGGCCGCATGGGAAAGCGAGCGGCCGATCGGCGTTGGCGCGCTCAAACGGCTTTCGGCGACGCACGGCGAGCTGAAGTCGATGTACACCGCGCCGCACGCGCGGCGGTCGGGAGTGGGCAGCCTGATGTTGCGGCACCTGATCATGCAAGCCCGCAACGCGGGGATGACGCGGCTAAGTTTAGAGACCGGATCCTGGCCGTACTTCGACGCGGCCCGTGCGATGTATCGCCGGCACGGCTTTGTGGAGTGCCCCGCCTTTGGCGGCTATCCGGAAGGCGATCAGAGCGTTTTCATGACGCTCGAATTGGCCGACCAGCCGTAGCTGTGTTTAATTGGCTTCGGCGGCGGGGTTCCACTGGGCGTAGACCCAGCCGTGGGCGGGGTGGAAGGTGAGGCGGAAGTGTTGGAGCAGGCTGTTGCCGATGCGGCCGATGAGTTTTTCGCCGCGCATGGTGGGCGGGGGCGTCTCGAAGTTGACCGGGATGTGTTGGAGGTTGAGGCCAAAGACGCGGAAGTTTTCGATCCAGGTCTGGGTGCTGGTGACGCTGCCGCCGACGCCGCGGGTCCGGCCGGCGCCGGCGGCGTTGACCGAGACGACGCCGGGGTAGCGGTCGAGGACGGCCCGCGGGAGGGTGAGCGCGTTGTCGGCGCCGTAGTCGATGATGAGCCAGACCTCGATGCGTTGGCTGCCGTCGTCGATCTCGGCCCGGACCATCGGGAGCTTGCGGAAGTTGCGGAGGCGGTGGCGGGTCGCGTCAGGCGGGGGGCGGAAGGCGCGGGGTTCGTAGAGCGAGAGCTGGCGGTTGGGCGAGTCGAGGGCGAAGGGGATGTCGCCGAAGTCGGTGAAGGCGACGATCCCGGCGAGGCCGATGCCCAGCGCATCGCCGAATCCGAGCAGGCGGAGGCCGGCCATCTTTTCGCGTTTGAGTTCGAGCACGCCGCGCTGCCCCGGGTGTTTACCGTCGAGGGTTGAGGTGGGCTTGCCGATCGAGAAATGGTCGGCCTGGTAGTAGTCGAAGTCTTCGAAGCCGCCGACGCCGAGCGTCCGGCCGCGGCCGTCTTGGGGCAGGTTGAGCCGGCCGGCGACGCCCTGGGCGATGACGCTGAGCGAGGCGCCGGTGTCGATCATCATGGGGCCGGTGGGCTCGCCGTTGATGTACGCGGGGACGAACAGGTAGCCGCCGCTGCGGGCGAGCGGGATGTCGAGGCGGTCGGGCAGGCCCGCCGGGTCGGCGACGGCGAAGCGGGCGGGGGTGTCGGGTTCCCCGGCAGAGGCCACCAGCGTGACCGGGGGAGTCGTCGAGCAGCCGGTAGAAATGATCAGCAGCAGAGCCGCGAGGGCGGAGAAGCGGTGGGGCATGCGGAGATTGTAGAGAAGGACGGGGGTTAGGTTTACTGGTTTCCGGGAGCGGGGGCGGGCACGAGGATGCAGCGGAAGCCGGTGTGGTGGAGGCCGGTGTCGATCGGCGTGCCGCGGCGGGCGGGGGGGCGGTAGCTCTCGCAGTAGTCGACGTGGCAGAGGAACGAGCCGCCTTTGATGACTTTCGACGGCGCGCCGGGGTTTGCGGCGTCCGAGGGGACGTCGGGCCCGGCGGGGTTTTCGACGACGCCCTGGCGGGCGAGCACGGCGTGGCGGTCGTCGCGGTACCAGTCGGCGGTCCACTCCCAGACGTTACCGGCGGTGTCGTACAGGCCGTAGCCGTTGGGCGGGAAGCTCTTGACCGGGGCGGCGAGGACGTGTTGGTCTTCGGCGGTGTTGCGGTAGGGGAACTTGCCGTCCCAGGTGTTGGCGAGCGATTGGCCGTCGGGCTTGAACGTGTCGCCCCAGGCGAAGCGGGTGCCGTCGTTGCCGCCGCGAGCGGCGTACTCCCATTGTGCTTCGGTCGGCAGCTGCTTGCCGGCCCAGTTGGCGTAGGCCTGGGCGTCTTCCCAGGCGACGTGCACCACGGGGTAGTTTTCACGCCCGTCGATCGAGCTGCCGGGGCCGGTGGGGTGTCGCCAGCTGGCTCCGGTGGTCCACGTCCACCAAGCCCCGACATTACGTAGGTCGACCGCATGATCCGGCGGAGTGAACACCAACGAGCCGGGCTGCAACACTTCCGGGGGCGGCTTGGGCGTACCGGGCGGGACCTGTTTTTTCATGTCTTCCCAGTCGATCGGCCGCTCGGCCACGGTGACGTAGCCGGTGGCCTCGACGAAGTCGGCGAACTGGGCGTTGGTGACCTCGGTCTCGTCCATCCAGAAGCCGTCGAGCTTGACGCGGTGGGCGGGGTGTTCGTTGTTCCAGGTGTTGGGGGCGTCGGTGCCCATGGTGAACTCGCCGGCGGGGACCCAGATCATGCCGGCGGGGGCTTCGGCTTGGTTTTCGGCTTTCGCTAGCCAGGCAGTGATCGCCTCGGCCCGGCCAGCGGGGGCGGCGCAGCAGTCTTTCGTTTCGGGTGGGTTTGGCGCAGCTTGGGCAAAGATCGCGGTCGTTGAAGAGATCAAGATGGCGGTGATGCATCCTGCATTGATACGGGAAAAAGTCATACCACCATGATATGCGAGCCGATCGGCGATCGGGTTTGCGAGGTTTCGCTTTGTGTTTACAGCGTTTTTCCGAATAAACGCCGCTGCGCTTCGGCCCGTTCGCCCAGCAGGTGGTGGACGGGGGTGAGCACGACGAAGAGGGCGATGAGCCCGGCGGCCCAGGTTTCGGCTTGATTCATCGGGCCGGTCTGCCAAACCCAAAACGCCCACGCCGGCCAGATGGGCAGCCAGAGCCAAGCGGTGCGGAGGTGGTAGCGTGCGACGCCGCCGAGGCTTTGACCGATTCGGTTGGGCTGCGGCTCGCGTGGCGAAATCAGCGTCGGGCTGTCGCGGAGCTGGCGGGCGATACGCCGGGGGGCGTGCCAGCCGAGGAAGTACAGCCCGACCACAAACAACGGGTCCAGCCAGATCGCTAAGCTTACCAATGCCCCTGTCTCCAAGACGCCCACGGTCAACGGCCCGCCCGGCCCCAGGCGAAGCTGCCGCCAGAGCAGACCAAAGATGTACGCGGGGATCGCGATGCCAATCAAGGCCCACGAAAAGCGGTACGTCTGCTCCGGCCCAATTATGACGGGCGTCGACCAAGCGAAGAACGCCGCTACTGCGGTGCCAACCTCGGCGACCGCCGCGGGCTGGGCAGCACCCATCGCCCCGAAGAACAGGCCCATCCGACCGAACCCCGATAGCCAACGCGCCGTCAGCGCCAGACGGCGAGGCCCGTCCGGCGAAAGCAGCACGAGGTCGTGGTAATCCGAAGCCCCGAAATGCCAAACGGTCAGCAATAGAAACCCGGCGATGGCGGCGGCGGGGTAAGCGAAGGCAACGGCGGTAAGCGCCGCGATGATCACGCCGTAGCCGAGCCACCACGCGATCCGTCGCAGCCGACTAGCCGGGGCGTCCATCGCGTCGCAGGCGCCGTGGGCCAGCCCGACGACGCAACCGGCAAACACCCACAGCCACGGCCCCAACGCGGTATCAATCCCCGAGATTCCCGCGATCACTCCGCCCAGGCCGACTACGCCCCAAGACGCCGCCATGACCGCTTGCGGCCGCAGCCATTCGACCGGCGCGTCGGCTTGGTAAACCTTTGCCACGGAACCTTCGGCCGTACCCAAGCCGGAACGTAAACCGACCGCCGACCGGTGCGGTTTAGGCAGCGGGTCGGCGGTCGGCGGTTCGGTCAGGGGGGCAGCCGTGTTCATGCAACGGATGTCCGGGTTGGCGAGTGAATCATTCTTAACTCTAGGCTTAAGCCGCGGCGGGGGCGTCGTCGTCGAAGCCGCCGAGGCTGGCCTTGGCCGGCTCGTAGCCGTCTTCCGCCGAACGGATCATGGCGACCTGGCCGAGCATCGCGCCGTAGATCACCTTGCTGGTCACGTCGACGATGGTGAACAGGTACTGCCGCCACACGCCGCCGGAGGCCGACCACATGAACGCGGGGATGGCGATGACGAAGCCGTAGATCGTCCACGAGACCAGGAACAAGACCCAGATCCCCTTGGTGACCTTGGCGGCACGTGGCGATAGTCGTTCGTCGACCGCGGCGAACACGCCTTTGTAAATCATGACCAGGATGACGAGGTACGCCGCCCAGCCGAGCAGGTAGAAGATCCAGAACAGCGTCTTCGCGCCGGCGTCGGGGGCCTCGGGGTTGAAGCCGTGTTCGAAGAACTGCGCGACGTAAGAGAAGCCGATCATTAGCGTACCGAACAACGCGAAGTTCACCGCCAGCGGGAAGGACTTACGCCCCGCCGCGAGCGGCACGACGAAGAGGATCTGGATCAACAGCATCGGGACGTCGATCGCCCAGTTCAGATAGCGGTAGCCGTTCGAGAACGTCTGCCCGCCCAGGTTGCCGGCCTCGTCACTGAACGTGGCGACGTACTTGCTGGTCTCGGCGTCGTAGACGAAGTTGCTGTCCCAGCTCTGGCTCTGGTTGAAGAGGATCAACGCCGCCGAGACCATGACGACGCCCGAGAGGTAGCTGGACATGCGGTACTTCGGGGCGACGAGGTGGGCGGTCGCCAAGAAGTAGACCAGCCCGGCGAGCGTCGCGCCGATGCCGAACACGAGGATGTGCGAGATCGCCTCCCATTGGTAGGTTTCGTAGGCGAAATAGTTTTCCATGTTGGGCATCGTGGTCTCCTAAAACAGGGGCTGTGGGGCATATCGATAGACCGATCGCCGGGGTCGGCGAACTTTGTCGGTTTGGATTAGTTGAAGCGTGTTAGCGAACCCGAAGGCTCGGCCGGTTGATTCAAGAATCCATAAGTCACTGGTTTTTAGGAATAGAAAAAAACCCCGACCACTAGATCGGGGACAATTTTGGGTTGTGATTTTCCCTATCCGCTAAACCACCATACGAATCAACCGTGGTTTCATGCCCCCGCGACGCGGACCTGCGCCGCCGGCTCACGTTCAAGGTCGGCCTGGATCAGCTTCATCGCAAGCTCGCTTTTGACCGCCGCGTAGTCGGGGTCGTCGAAGCGGTTGCGGAGTTCGCCGGGGTCTTCTTCCAGATCGAATAGCTCGCCCCACGCTCTACCGCGGTAGACGGTGAGCTTGTAGCGGTCGGTAACGAGCGTACGGAGGTGCACCGCTTCGTCGGTCTGGTGGTGGTTCTCGACGAGGGCGTAGTCTCTCTCCGGATCGGCGGTGCCACGCCAGGCGTCGAGTTGTGAAACACCCTGCATCTCACGCGACGGTCCGAGGCCCGCGGCGTCGAGGAAGGTCGGCGCGAGGTCGACGATCGATTGGATATCCGCCGATGTGCTTCCGGCATTCTTCTGTCCGGGGGTGGCGGTGATGAACGGGACGCGGATGACGTCTTCGTAGTGGAACGGGCCCTTGGCGACGAGGCCGTGCTCGCCGACGAAGTGGCCGTGGTCGGAGGTGAAGACGATCAGGGTCTGGTCGGTCAGCCCCATCTCGTCGAGGGCGTCGAGCGTTTGGCCGATCCAGTGGTCCATGAACGAGATCATGCCGTAGTAGATCGCCTGGGCTTTCTTGAGTTCTTCTTCGCTGACGCCGACGTGCGGGTGGTAGCCGTGGTTGCCCTTGCCGTCTTCGTTGTACGGGCCGAAGTCGCCGTCGTTGTCGCGGGTGAGTCGGTGGGGCGGGGGCATGTGGTCGAACTCGCCATCAACGAATCGGCCGACCGCCATGTCCGCGGGGTCGTACATCGATGCCCACGGCTCGGGCACGCAGTAGGGCGGGTGCGGGTCGTGGTAGCTCGACCAGACGAAGAACGGCTTACCCGCCTCGTTCGCCTCACGCATCGCCGCGATTGTTCGCTGCCCGGTCCACGCGGTGTAGTGGAACTCTTCGGGGAGTTTCCAGTTCATGTCGCTGCGCCAGCCGTAGCCCGGCCCGTCCGTAATCGGCGGGGCGAGGCTACCGTCGGTCTCGGTGTCTTTGATCCCATCGTTGCGGACCTGGAAGTAGTCCCGCCAGTTGGGTAGGCCGTTCTCTTCCATCCACAGGGCGTACTGCTGGCCGACGTGGCCCTCGTCGGCGTGGTTGCGGGCCAGCTCGACACGGTCGAAGCCGTACCACGGGGTCTGCTCGTCGTTGAACGTCCGCCAGAAGTCGAGGTCCCGTAGCGTCGGGTAGCACTCGACCGAGGTGCACTCGTCGGTGGACAGGAGCGGCTGGAAGTGGGCCTTGCCGACGAGGGTGGTGGCGTAGCCCGCGGCGCGGAGGTGGTCGCCGACGGTGGGGGCGTCCTCGTCGAGCTTCGTGCCGAGCGTGAACGCGCCGTGTGCCGAGGGGTACTGGCCGGTGAGGATCGACGCCCGCGTCGGCGTGCACGTCGGGTTCGGGCAGTAGCCGCGGGTGTAGTTCGTCCCCATCGCCACGAGCCGGTCGAGGTTCGGCGTCTTGATCTTATCGTTGAGGACGCCGAGCGTGGTCCAGTGCTGTTGGTCGGAGGTGATGAGGAGGATGTTCAGGGGCGGCATAATGACCTCAGAAAACCGGGTGACGTGATACAGGGCTCCGCAGGATACCCCGCAGCATCGTTTTGCGTAGTGGCGGGTGTTTTACGACGGGATTGCCAGCAACGCTTTTCGGAAGGCGGTCTGCATCGCGCTGCTCACCGAGGGGTAGGTGAGCGTAGCGTTGAAGAGCGGGCTGGTTTCGCCGGGCTGGTTAAGGGCCAGGCCCAGGAGGTTGATTACTTCGTCGGCCGCTTCGCCGGTGTAGTGGGCGCCGACGAGGTGACGGTCGGCGTTGAAGATGAACTTGTAGCCGGCGTGCGGTTGGCCGAGCTCGCGGAAGAATTTTTTGGTCGCGAGGTTTCCGCCGTCGACGTGCACTTCGCCGTAATGCGCTCGGGCTTGTTCTTCGGTCAGGCCGGCCCCGGCGACGGGCGGGGTGGTGAAGGCGACCGACGCGTAGGGCGCCGCCGAGCGGGTGCGGAGGCCGCGGTCGCCCTCGGCGGTAAAGAGGTTGTGGGCGAGGACGCGGGCGTCGTCGACCGCAGTGGGGATCAGGGCGGATCGGCCGTTGTCCGCCACGTCGCCCCCCGCCCAGAACCGCGGGTTGCCCGGACAGCGCAGGTGTTCATCGATCGCGACGCCGTGCGGCGTGACCGCGATCCCCGCGGCTTCGAGGTTCAACCCGCCGACCGACGCCACCCGACCCGTGGTGTTGATCACCAGGTCGGCGGTGACCAGCGCGGTCGCATCTGCGTTGTTGGCGTGAACCGTAAGCCCCTCCGCACCCCGCGTCACCGAGCCGGCGCGGCGGTTCGGGACGATGCGCACGCCGTGCGGCCCGAGGTCCGGCAGGGCGGCTTCCATCACGGCCACGACCTCGGGCTCGAACCCGGCCAAGACGTGGTCGCGCGTCGCGATGACCGTGACCTCGTGGCCCGACAGCGCTGCGGCGCAGGCGAACTCCATCCCGACGTAACCGCCGCCGATGAAGGTGACGCGGTGTGGCAACTCGTCGAGTTGTAGCAGTTCGTCCGAGTTGATCGTCAACTCGCCGCCGGGGATGTCGAGCGGCCGTGGGGTCTGCCCGGTCGCGAGGACGAAACGCTCAGCCGTGAGCCGTTGGCCGTTGATCTCCACGGTGTCGGAGCTCACAAACGTGGGCTGCCCCTGAAAGAGCTCGACCCCAGCCTTCAGTAAATCGCGGGTCGTCAGTTCGCCGACGGGGTCGGTAAAGGTCTTGGTGTACGCCGAGATATCCCGCCAGCGAATCGCGGTCGCGTCGATCCCACCACCCGCGGCGTTGAGCCGTCCGGCCCGGTACATCATGCCCGCCGCATTCACGTAGGGCTTCTTCGCGTCGCACCCCCGGTTTGGACACGTCCCGCCCGGGGCCTGAGTTTCAAGGACTGCCACAGATAAGCCGGCTTTACGTCCGCCGTAGGCAACGGTTTGGCCCACTGCACCCGATCCCAACATACACAGATCAAAGGAAGTCGTCATACCCTCCATGATAGGAACGTCGCCCGAGGTTGCGTCGGTGGCTAAAGGATGCACAACCGTTTAAAACGGCAAGGGGCGGCTATCCGGCCAGGGAAAACGGCGAAAGTCAATTTCGGTTTAAAGGCAGATCGATCAGCTGATGGCGGTGTGGCGGCAAATTTATTTTCGAGCTAGGTCTTTACACGCACGGTAGGTTCAGAGTAGTTTTGCGTGGTTGTGCAGCCCCAATCATCGTGCACAACGGAACGGTATAAGCAGCTGTTAGCTACACCCATGTTCGGCCTTCTTCGCTTGCTTTTTGGCAGTAACCAATCTGAGCCATTGAAGTTTTCCATCCATTGCGAATGGAAAGAACAGTTCATTGGTACATACGGCCATCACTCATTTATTGTTGAAATAACAATGGTTGAGCATCATGTTTATTTCCCTGTCGAAGATGTCTGGGATAGGAGTGCGCCTCCATGGGTTGTTGGGCTATACCAAGAAGCTCGGGTAGCTGCTATAGAGTGGTGTGAAAGGCGAAATATTCCTTTTACCGTTGATTCAAAAGCTTGGATTGAGTTTCGTTAGTGCGTAGAAAATGGCTAACCAACGGCAGCAGCTGCCCGGCGGCCTCTTGAGAGTAGGATATTGATGTCTGAAGTCTAGGTCGTATTTGTGGCCCGTCGGTCAAGTGAGCCTTGAAACGTTAAATGACCTGATCTGATGGGCCTCCTGGCACAAGAGGAAGTTAATAACCCGCCTCGACCTCAGTAAGAAGCCAAACTTTACCTGGAGATTTGCCCCGTCCGTAGGCCGCGGAGCGGAACACATTATTCCCACTCGATCGTGGCGGGCGGCTTGCTAGAGATGTCGTAGCAGACGCGGTTGACGCCGCGGACCTCGTTGATGATGCGGTTGCTGATGGTGGCGAGTACATCAAACGGGATGCGGGCCCAGTCGGCGGTCATGAAGTCTTGCGACTCGACGGCGCGGATAGCGACGACTTGTTCGTGGGTCCGGCCGTCGCCCATGACGCCCACGGCCTTAACCGGGAGCAGCACGGCGAAGACCTGGGCGGTCTTGCGGTAGAGGCCGTTGGAGACGATCTCTTCGAGCAGGATCTCATCCGCGTCTCGGACGAGGTCGAGCTGGGGCTTGGTGACTTCGCCGAGGACGCGGACGGCGAGGCCGGGTCCGGGGAAGGGGTGGCGCCAGACCATGTTTTCGGGCAGGCCGAGGACGGTGCCGAGGGCGCGGACCTCGTCTTTGAACAGCGAGCGTAGGGGTTCGATGAGTTCGAAGCCGAGCTGTTCGGGCAGGCCGCCGACGTTGTGGTGGAGCTTGATGTTGGCGGCGGTGCCGGCGTAGCCGTGGCCGGACTCGATGACGTCGGGATACAGCGTGCCCTGGGCGAGATACTTGATCTGGGTGTTCTGGTTCTCGAACTCGGCCTTGATCTCGTCGGCGGTTTTTTTGAAGACGTCGATGAAGCGGTGGCCGATACGGGTACGTTTTTCCTGGGGGTCTTCGATGCCGGCGAGGTCGTCGAGGAATTGTTTCTCAGCGTCGATGACGCGGAGGTCGAGGTCGAAGTGGCCGCGGAAGGTTTGTTCGACGAGGTCGCGTTCGCCTTTCCGGAGCAGGCCGTTGTCGACGAAGATACAGGTGAGCTGCTTGCCGATGGACTTGGCGAGCATGGCGGCGACGACGGACGAGTCGACCCCGCCGGAGAGGCCGAGGATGACGTGGTCGTCGCCGACGAGTTCTTGGATGCGTTTGGATTCGCTCTCCATGAAGTCGGCCATGGTCCAGTCGCCGTGGCAGCCGCAGGCGTTGAAGAGGAAGTTGGAGAGGATGTCGCCGCCGTGGGGCGTGTGGGTGACTTCGGGGTGGAACTGGACGCCGTAGAAGGGCTTGTCCTTGTGGCGGACCGCGGCGAAGGGGCAGGTCGGCGTCGTCGCGGTGGCGACGAATTCGTCGGGGAGGGTGTTGACCTGGTCGCCGTGGGACATCCAGACGCTGGTGTGGTCGGGGACGCCCTTGAACAGGTCGCTGTTTTCTTTGACGTTGAGGTCGGCCCGGCCGTACTCGCGGGACGCGGCGTTTTTAACCTCGGCCCCGAGCAGTTCGCAACCGACCTGCATGCCGTAGCAGATGCCGAGGACGGGGACGCCGAGCTCGAAGAGGCGGGGGTCGGGCTTGGGGGCGTTTTCGTCGTAGACGGAAGACGGGCCGCCGGAGAGGATGATGCCGGTGGGGTTGAGTTTTTTGAGTTGCTCGACGGTGACCTGCGGCCCGAGCAGCATGGAGTAGACGCCGGCGTCGCGGACGCGGCGGGCGATGAGCTGGACGTACTGGCTGCCGAAGTCGAGGATCGGGATGACCTGCTTCACGCCGGCGGGGAGGGTGAAGACGTCGTCGGGGATCCCCCCGGAATTGGTTCCGGGGTTGCCCCCGGAAGTATCGGCGGGCGAGGGTGCGGAAGGGGGGTTCGCGGTCATGGCGGGAGATCGACTGGGGGCGTTTGGGGAAACCCAAAAGCATAACCAATCTCTGCCCGCGGTGGCGGCGGGTTGTGGTTACTTAGCTTGGTTTTCTGTCTTTAGGACGGCCTTGCCGTCGAGCAGTTCGCGGTGGATTTCGGGGGTGATCTGCACGGCTGTGCGGCGGTGGCTCCAGCCGGGCTCGGAAAAACGGATGCTCCCGTTGAGGTAGGCCTTAGGGGCTTGGCGGACCTGCCACCGCCCGTCGGCGTCGGCGTGGACCGGGCAGAAGTCGTTGACGTAGGGGTACGCCACGCCGTCGTCTAGCTGGCCTTTATCGAGGCTGAGGAACAAGTACGCTTTGGGCACCGGCTCGCCGTTGTGGTCGACCACCTGGCCGCCCAGGATCGTTCCTTCGGGCAGAGCCAGCTCGAAATGCCAGGGCACACGCTGCTTGGTCGTGACATCTCGCCAGCGGAGCTTCATTTTGGCTTTGCCCGGCGCCTCGGCGGTGATGCCCAAGACCTGCGGCGACCAGCCGACCCAGGAAAACTCGACCTGGCCCCGCTCGTCGGCGGTGAACTCGAAGAACTCTCGGGTCTGCTGCACGATGACTTTGGCCCCGGGGATCGGCTCGCCCGTGAACGCGTCGGTCACCGTGAGTCGGTAAAAGGGCGCGCCGGCCGTCCGCTCCTGGTACGGGACATCGGGGTAGCGGACCGTGCCGGCCCCGGTGGCGATCCCCTTGCCTTCGCCGACGACCTCGACCGCCTCGCCGGGTTGGGCCCCCTTCATCCCGATGGCGATGTATGGCGTGTGCGGGCTGAGCTTGGCCAATTCAGTGGCGATACCGACGCGGGCAAACGACTTCTGCAGACGCGGCGGGATGCTGGTGTCGCCCTGCTCGTTGAATTTCTTGTTGATCGAGTCGTGGACCGCCATCACGATGTAGTCGCCGTCGCCCATCTGCTCGATGATCTGGACGATGCGGTCGACGTACTTTTCGTTGTTGCGTTTATCGACGAGGATGAACTGCTCGACCTTGCCGGGGTTGCCGTTGTGGTCGATCACCACGAGGAACAGCCGGGACCAGGGGCAGGTGTAGTAGTCGATCAGGACGTTGCCGTTGACCTCGATGTAGGCTCCGCCGTATTCGTTGAACTTGCGCATGGATTCGGCGCGGACGCGTTTGGCGAATTCCTGGACGCGTTCGGCGGTACTCATCGCCTCCGTCGGACCCGCGGCGTGTCCCCCGGCCCCGGAACCTGCGGGCTGGGCGATCGCTTGGGCGGTGAATCCCGAGAGCAAAAAAGCGACTAAACAAACGAGAACGAACCACGGAATTCTGAAAGACATGTTTGATCCCTAAAGGTAGTTATCGAGTCGGACTGGTTACGGGTGACGCCGGACTACTTTTCAATAGGACGACAGCCGGTCTGTTTTTTTTCGCAAGAGGATTAAATATTCTGGAAACGGGGCCGCGGGGGTGCGTATAGGGTCGGGGTATATTGGGGCGATGGTCTACGCCGCGATCGGGATATGGAGCTTGTTGATCGGCCTGATCCCGGGGGTTCCCGATCTGACCGAGGCCCAGCGGATTCAGCTGGCCACAGCAGAAGACGGTTACCTGCCGGACGAGCCGGCGTGGACGGGGCTGCTGATCAACGTTGCGTCGTGGCCCCCGGATGAAGTGGGGGACGTATTTGTTCCGGGGGCGGCGGTGCCGGATTACGGGAAGCTGCTGGCAGAGCCGGGGGCGTATCGGGGCGATCTGTTCGTGGTTGAAGGTCGGTTCGCGGGGCGTTCGCGGGAGCTGCGGACGCAGCGGCCGGGGCCGTGGGGTGAGTATCTGACGGAGTGGGGCGTAGTCGTCTCGGCGGAGGCAGCGGGCACGGCGGACGAGGTGGTGGCGGTGTTGTATCTGGTTGATCCCGAAGGCCGGCTCGAAACGCCGCGGGAGGGGCAGGCGGTGCGGGGGCTGACGCGGTTCTACAAGTTGTGGACGGACACGGACGCGGAGGGCAACGAGCGGACGTATCCGGTGTTCGTTGGGCGGTCGGCGGGCGTGGTGGGGGACGCGGCGACCAGCGGGACGTCGGGGCCGACGTCGCTGATCTTTGGCGGAGTGGTCGCGATGGCGGGGCTGTTGGTGGTGGTGTTGGTAGCCAAAGCCCGGGCGGGCTCACGCGAGGGCCGGCGTGAACGGGCGCTCAAACGCTTGCGGCGACAGGCGGCCGAAGAAGACGGCCATGACCGTGACGACGCGTTCGATAGTGAGGACCTGCCCGACGATCCAGCCGAGGCGCTCGAGCAGCTCGAACGCCAGCGGGACTAGCCGCTATCCTTGTCCGACCATGCCCACCGTTGACCTCACGCTGCCACACCACCAATACGATATCGTCATCGAGCCCGGCTGCGTCATGCGGATGGGCGACCTCGTCCGCGAGGCGATCCCCTCGGCGGACAAAGCCATCCTCGTCACCGACGAGGGCGTCGAGCCGCACCACGCCCGCCCGGTCGCTAAGGCGATGGAGGCGCAGGGGATCGAAACCGTCGTCGCGGTCATCCCGGTGAGTGAGAAGAAGAAGACGCTCGGCACGGTGCGCACCCTCTACGACATCATGCTCGAGAACAAACTCGAGCGCGGCCACGCGTTGGTCACCCTCGGCGGGGGCATCTGCGGCGACGTCGCGGGGTTCGCCGCAGCGACCTATCTCCGCGGCATCCCGTTCGTCCAGTGCCCGACGTCGCTTTTGGCGATGGTCGACGCCTCGGTCGGCGGCAAGACCGGCGTCAACGTTCCGCAGGGCAAAAACCTCATCGGCGCCTTCCACCAGCCTTCGCGCATCGTGATCGACCCCGAGGTGTTGGCCACACTGAGCGAACGCGAGCTGCGCTGCGGCTTGGCCGAATGCTTAAAGCACGGCGTCATCCGCGATCCGCTCCAAGACGGCCAGCCGCCGCTGTTCGACTGGATCACCGAACACGCCGAGGCGATCCGCTCCCTCGACATGCCGACGCTCGTCGAACTGATCAAGCGGAACGTCGAGGTCAAGGCGTCGGTCGTGATGGCGGACGAGAAAGAGGCCGGCGTCCGGGCCCACCTCAACCTCGGCCACACATTTGCTCACGCCATCGAGGCGACGTCGCGGTTTGGCACCAAATACAAGCACGGCGAAGCGGTCTCGCTGGGCATGGTCGCCGCCACTGCGTTCGCCGTAAACCGCAAACTATGCCCCCCGGAACTCCTCGATCGGGTGGTTGCGGGGTGTGAAGCGGTGGGCCTGCCGACCTCGGCCGAGCACTTAGCCCCCGATACGCTGCTACTCAAGACGATGGCGATGGACAAAAAAGTCCGCGACGGGAGGGTTCGGCTGGTGCTCCCGGTACGGATGGGGCAAGTCACGATCGTCGACGATGCTACGGCTGAAGAAGTCAAGGCGGCGTGGGCGACATTAAGAAAGTAGTTTACGTTCATATTTTTTTTGATACACTGCATTAATATCTTGGCTATGGTTTCTCAGATAAAAGTTCCGGTCGGTCAGCAAATTTTTGACGGAGGTTGAGATGGTTCAGTCGCGTATAGGGGGTATGGGTTTTTTGTTAGGTGTGGTGGTCTTCTCCGCGCCTGCGGCTAAATCTTTAGACGTGCTCCAGTCCGGTACGCCGTCTTCGATTTCTGATACCCGGCAAGTTGTATCGGGCTCGGGTGGACAGTTCGGTTTTCAGATCCGAGCCAACTACGTCACGTCGGATGGGCCCGGGACCCACGTGACGACCCCGGGTGTAGATGAGTTCGGCTTAGACCACGACGGTGTTGGAGATCTCTTGTTCTCTGATACCTCAGGTGGTGTTTTCCGTTGTTCGGGCTCGCTTATCGGAGATGGCCAGTACATTTTGTCCGCGGCCCATTGTTTTACGGATGACTTCGGTACTCAGACCGTAACGAGCGCTAGTTTCGCTCTCGATACCCCCTCGGGCACGGTAGTCGCTAACGCCTCGACGATCGATATCCACCCGCTCTGGAACGGTGACTTTTTCAACGGCCACGACGTAGCGGTTTTGACGCTTGATACGCCGATTAGTCTGCCCGGCGTACCCATCTACGAGCTAAACCGGATTTTCGGCAACGAAATCGGCGTAGAGTCGGTAAAGGTCGGGTTCGGCACGAGTGGTGACGGGATTACCGGCGGCACCATCGCGAGCGGTACCAAACGGATCGGCCTGAACGAATACGAGGATGACGGCCTGGGAACAGACCCCATCACCGGCAACACCAATGGGCTAGGTATCAACAACAACGATTTAGTCCTGACCTACGACTTCGATAGTAATTTCGCTAACCGGAACGATCTAAATGGCAACGATGCCGATCACGATGCGTTCGATTTCTTTTTCGGGGTCAGCGACCTGGGCTTTGGCGACGACGAGGTGGGTGCGGCTCCAGGCGATTCTGGCGGAGCAACTTTTATTGATGACAACGGCAATCTTGTTATTGCCGGCATAACCTCGTACGGGCTTCGTCTGAACGACATTACTGACGGATCGTCCAGCGATGTGGACGGCGTGTTGAATTCGTCATGGGGTGAATTCGGGGTGGACACCCGGGTTTCTGCTCCTGTGATCCTCAGTTTCATCGACAGTATCATCCCCGAGCCCGGGACCGCGGGTCTGGTCTTCGTTGGTGGAGGGTTGGCGTTGTTCCGCCGTCGATCGGCTCACGTTTAATTTTATTTTACTTTGAGTGTGCAGCACCCACGTCAATATTGCGTGGGTGTTTTTATTTCTCCTAACCTGTGAGCTGAGGCTTACAATTAAGGCCATGATCCGTACTGATTACTCCCCGCGTCTCGAGATGATGCCTTTTTTGGACGTGGTTTTCCTGCTGCTGACGTTTTTTATCTACAGCTTCGTGGTGATGATCCGGGCGGACGCGTTGTCGGTCGGGCTGGCCCCGGTCGCCAGCGGGGGGCAGCCGGGCGTGGAGGCGATCCAGGTGTTGACCATCGACGCCGAGGGCGGGTTTGTTTTTGCGGGCGAAGGGCTTGACGACGCCGGGCTCGACACGCTGCTGCGTGACCTCGCCGCCGACCCGGCCGGGCCGACGCTCTATGTCAGCCTCGCTCTGGACGGCAACGCCGACCGCGGGCCGATCGTGTGGGGCTTGCTACAGCGGGTCGAAGAAGCCGGCCTCGAAAACTTCGCCATCGTCGGCCCGCCCCCGGAATAAGCCCCGGAACTTTCCCCGGAAATAAGTTCTGCGATCAATCGCGATGCGACACCCCGATTCCATCTTGCCGTTGCTGGTCACTCTGGGCGTGGCTGTCGTATTGCACGCGGTGTTGTTGCCGGTCGGGGCGGCGATCCTCGATCGGCCGAGTTCGAGTAGCACAGAAGCCGAAATCCAGATCGCGATCATAAGCAGCCCCGAGGCGCTTGCCGCAGACCAGACGCAAGCCGACGTAACGCTGTCGATCACTAACACCGGCAACGCCGCGGCGGCCAATGTGTCCTGGTCGCTCTACTGGTCCGACAGGCCTCGCCTCGCTGAACACCAGCTCTCCATGACCGGACAATTCCCATTGGCTTCATCGCCTTCGCTTGAACCGGGACAAATGCTTGCCCGTGAGGTTTCGCTGCCAAGGGATGAAAACCACGAAGGCCCGCGATTTATCGTCGGTGTAGTCCGGGCCGAGAACGCCGCGGCTGCTTTTGCGTCGACCTCGATCTGGATCGATTCGTCGCAGCCCGCCGAGGTCGAGATCTTTTCGGTTGAAACGCCTGAGGCTGGCGTCGCGGGCGGGACGCTGCCCGTGGGGTACACGCTGCGGAACCACCCGCTGGCTGGCTGGGCGAAAGCGGGCTGGACCGACCGCGTGATCCTCTCGCCCGACGGAGAGGTTTCGGCTGAGGATCTGGTGTTGTTGAATCTGCCGCGTCGTCGTCCACTGGGGCCGGGCGAGTCGGCGGTTAGCGGGCCTTACGAAGTACGTATCCCCCTGGGTGTTGCCCCGGGGGAGTATCAGTTGATCGTCGACAGCAGCGCTCCGCAGGCCGAGCGGGTTACGGTCCCACTGCGGGTCGAGTCGGCGACTCACCCGGACTTGGCGCCCCGTAACGTCGGGCTTTCGTCGGCCGGGGCGGGAGTCACGGTCAACGAACCCGTGGCGGTGTTGTTCGACGTGGTTAACCGCAGCCCGCTCGCGACGCCGGACTTGTTGTGGGGCGACCGGGTGTACTGGTCGATCGACGACGAAGTCTCCCCCGACGACGCGCTGCTGGTCAGCGAACCTCGCGGGGCTTACCCCGGAGAGCTTCCTGGGGGCGGGCGTTACCGCAGCGGGCCGCACGAGATCGTGATCACGCCGGAGTTGGCGTTGTCGCCGGTGATGTACCTGATTGTGGTCGCTGACGATGAGGACGATATCGATGAGGGTGATTACGAAGGCAACAACGCGTTGGCGGTCGAGGTCGTTGTGCAGCAGCCGGTCGAAGCAGAACAACCCGAGGAGCTGAAGCTCGGCCGGGACGACGAGCCCGCCCGCGTCACCGTGGCGTGGATCGCCCACGACGATTTCCAGGAATTGTTGGCCCGCGAGTCCGTGACGCTCCAGCCGATCCTACAGGACAAGGTGGACCCCACGCCCAACGCCCCGCTCGAGCGTGACCCAGAAGACGTCGGTCAGTCTTCTCCCAGCGCCCCGCCCCCGAGCCCACCCTCGCCAAATCCCGCCGACACGCCGACACCCCCGGCGCAGCAACTCGCCGATACCGCCCGCGACCCGATCGAAACCGCCGGCCCGGGCGATCTGTCTGTCGCCGAGCCTGGGGCCGTCGACCAACTCGGCAACGCCCCGCGCGATACGCCCGGCGTCCCCCTCCCCGATCCCACCCCCCCGCAGTCGCCCCCGGAAATCCGCACCCCGCCGACGGTCGTCGCCCAGGAAGAAGGCGACAAACCCACCTCCGCCCCCCGCGACGACCGCGAGTCCGACCCCACCACCCTCATCAACGCCCGCTCCGTCAGCCCCGGCCAGGTCCTCGTCGGGCCGGGCCTCGAAGTCAAGACCTTCCGCCCTAACTGGTCGGCCGCCGCCCGCTTCAACATCCCCCGCAACCCCCGCGTCACCATCACGTTCGATCCTGATGGCAGCGTCCTCCAGGCCGACCTCATTACTTCCACCGGCTTCGACAATATCGACGGTCCCCTGCTCTCAAGCCTCTACCGCTGGCAGGCCAAAGGCCAACGCCTCGAACAGTTCGACGCCCCCTTCCAGATCGAGATCACGGTGCTGCTCAACGGCGAAGAGCCGCCGGAGAACGATCGGGAAAAAGAAAAATAAATAAGCTAAATCTTAAATTAATTTACTCGGCTTAAGATCAGCTTGATCGTTTCGAAAGAAACGAACCGAGTGATGTCGTTTTATTTTTTGGGATTGACGCGACTCGCCCGAAGGGTTCCCCTCCGAACCCCTCGGGCGTTGGTGCGTCAGTATTCGTCGAGCGTTAGCAGCTCGCTTTTGCCGGTACCCACACCGATGCGTTCGGCGAGGGCCTGTGCGGCGGCGTATTTCGGGTTGATGGCTAAGGCTTTTTCGAGCCCGTCACCTGCACTGGATGCTTCGCCGCGGGCGAGATTGCAGACGGCGTGGTGATAGTGCACATCCGCTCGGCCGGGATAACGTTCCGCGGCCTGCTGCATCACCGCCGCGGCGTCGGCCAGCATGCGTTGCAGCGGCGAGTGGGCCTGGGCGGCTTCGGGCTTGGTCTGGCCGGGAGCGCCGAGGGTGTGGGGGTATAGCTGGGCAAGCAGACGACGGCGTTCGTCGCGTTCGGTAAGTGAGCGCAGCTTACGGTCGGCCCGGGCCTTTAGCTGCGGTCGGTCTGCGGCGTGGGCCACGGTGACCAGGCCCGCCCAAGCCTCGGCGTTTCCCGGCTGCTGCCGAGTGGCTTGGCGGTAGGCCAAGGCGGCTTCTCCCCACCGCCCCGCGTTCAAGTGCAACCGGCCCGTGCGGCACCACGCCTCGGCGGCGTCGGCTGGACTGAGGTCGTTCGTGTAGAGCGCTCCCGCCAAGCGGTCCAGCGCCCGGTGGTTGTCGCCCATCGACTCGGCCACTTCGGCAGCTTCGCTCCGCAGGTCGGCGCGGTCGGCCCCCTCGGCGTCGAGGGTGGCGAGCAACTCGGTGTAGTGCGACTCGGCTTCGCTCAGCCGTTCGGTCTTCCGGCACAGCCGGGCGGCCCGGCCGCGGTTGGTCGCGTCGATCGGACCCAAAGCTTCGAGAGCCGCCGCGGGATCAGAATCGGCTAGCAGGTCGGAACGCATCCGGGAAGCCGCGCGGTCTTCTGGCTCGAGCTCGACCACCCGGCCGAGTGTTTCCGCGGCGTCACGTGACCGGCCGTCGTGGACCTGCATCCCCGCCAGGGCTCGCAATACGCCGGCGTCTTCGGGGAACTCCCGGGCGAGGGATTCCATGATCGTCACCGCGAGATCAACCTTGCCGCTGGCCGCGAGCGCGGTCGCACGGAGCATGGTGACATCGGGGGCCGATCGGCCGTTCGGATCGGGATCGGGCTTAGCGAAATGTTCTCGGTTGTCGAGCGCGGTTAGCGCGAGCCGGGGCTCGTGGCGACGCAGCCGGATCCGCGCTTCGAGGACGCGGGCCTCGGCGTGATCCGGGTCGAGCCGTAAAGCTTCGCGGACGTGGTCGAGGGCCGCCGCCAGCAGGTTGCCCGCCAGCGCTAGCCGGGCGTGGTCCAGCGCGCGGGCGACGTCTTCTTGTTGCGACTTTTGGTGTTTCACGCGGCCCTCCCGGATTGGCGGTCGAGTTCGAGCCGTTTTTGGTAGGCGGCCTGCACGTCGGGGTAGCCGGGGAACTTGAGGGCGACGCGTTTGAGCGTCTGGGCCGCGGTCGGGCCGACGGCTTCGTCGTCTTCGAGCTGGCCGAGCAGCAGCGCCATCGCGGCGTTGTACGGATCGAGCCGGAGCGTGTGGTGCGCCCAGCGGCGGGCGTCGTCTTCATCGCTCAGCAGGTGAGCGAGGTCGGCGAGACCCTGGGTGAGCGTGGGCATCTCGGGCCGGCCGACGAAGTCGCGGGTCATCCGGGCCACGGCCGCCCGCAGCAGCGAGATCGGCCGAGTCTGCGGGGCCTGCTTCATCGCGTAAACCAACGAAGCCACCGTGTCGGGCGTCGCGGCGAGCTCATCGGCAAGCCGCTCGACCGTCGCGTCGGGCACCGCCGGCAGGGCGGTCATCGCCGGGATATCCATCAAAGCGATCCATCGGGCGACGCTCTGGTCGTCTCCGTGGAGGTGGTAAAGCCAAGCGGCAAGTCGGCGGGCGCTGTCCTCAAGTCCGCTCTGGATCAGCACCGCCACGGCGAGCCGGGCCTGATCCGCGTCCATATTTTGGGGGTGGCTACGCTGCGGATCGCCGAGCACCTGGCGGGCCGCCTCGAAGTCGTCCCGCCGAGCGAGCAGGGCGGCGAGGAAGACACGTGCTTCGACCGGCGCGTCCTTCCGGCACCAGTCGTGCAGCTCGAGTTCTGCCTCGGCCAATCGGCCGTTGAGGGCCATATGCCGCAGGCGCTCAAGCGTCTCGTGTTGGTCAGCGGTGATCGGCTCCACGCCAAACTCCTAAACGGACCGTCGGGCGTCGGCCACGGAGGCACGACTCTAACCCGACTTCCCCGCGGTCCTATCGACCTTGCGGGTCGTGCGGTTTAGGAAGGACTCGTCGTTTTTTCGTTACAGAAAAGAAATTCGGGAGGTAGTACATTTATTGAAGAAGTGTCTATTTTTTATAAATTACATAGATTAAATTATTTACGTATATTTAGGTCGGTACTACGATATCAATTTGCCATTGAAACTCACTTTCAGTTGTGATAGGTTGCCGTATTCCCTGAGCGCAGCCGTCTCACGGGCGTTGTGCCCATCAACACGTAAAGGCTGTGCTAGCCAATAACCCCCGGAATTAGGAGAAGTTTTTAAGATGAATATCAAGCAAGTGGCCAGAGGCCTGGTGGTCGCAGCAGTGGCTTGCACAGCAAGCAGCAGCTTTGCCGACTTTGCTGGAGTAGGCACGCCGTTTTTCCGTGGTGATACGGGGACCGGATTTATTCAATTCGATGAATTCACCCCCGGTGCGGGTCCCGGACTCGTATCAGGATCTGTCGCTACGGCGAGCGGTGGTGGTTTAACTGGGAACGTGACGCAGGCAAATATCCTTACGCCGCCTGCTGCTTTAATCCCAGCTGGCTCCGGGGATAACCGGCTTTACGTACACACCTCAGCGGTGGCTTG
Organism: Planctomycetota bacterium; assembly: GCA_038747275.1. Classification (GTDB taxonomy): domain Bacteria; phylum Planctomycetota; class Phycisphaerae; order Phycisphaerales; family Phycisphaeraceae; genus Algisphaera. Next base: position 26,650 of record JBCDJW010000006.1, read on the forward strand.
GACAATTTCGTTAACCGCAGCGGATGAAGTCTCGATTGTTAAGCTACAAGTCAAAGAAGAAGCCGGAAGTGGAATTGCCTCTTTAGGGGTCTTGCTTGAAGGCGAAACAGCCACGAACGTCGGCGTGCGAAGCGTAGCCGGCGACGCGATCACCACTTACCTCTGGCGGCTGGCCAATCCGATCGCCACCAGTCAGTCGTTTGATATCACGATCAACAGCGGGCCGTTTACCTTCGATTCTTACGATTCGTTTACCGTTGACGTGATCCCCGAGCCCGTCTCGGCGAGCCTGATCGGTTTCGGCTCGCTGCTGCTCCTCTCGCGTCGCCGCCGTTAAACAACCGAATAACACAATAAATGCAAGCAGCAAAGTATGAATGCTTTGCTGCTTTTTTAACCCGTTGACACAAGTTGAAAATCAACCAGCATCACATAATGGAGCTTCAAATTTTTATCGAAGTGGTTCCGGTATTTGCAGGCCGCCATTAAGTAACAAGTAATGGAGAGGTATCCCGGATCCTGTCCAAATTACGGAAACGCACTCAGTGCTGTGGAAGCCTTGCTTTCAGAACCATCTGAACATCATCTTTGACCCGTCGTGTGTCAACTCGCGGTATCTCTTTCTAGATTGATGGACACAGATTGCGGGCTTGCCGTCAAGCACTGATGTCCTGGGATACAAAAAATTTTCTAAAAAATACGCTCGCCGAACACTCGGCGATTGAATCTTTGTCTCAACTAGTCTAAACTCTACCATGTGAACTAAGGGATAGTTCTAGGTTTGTTAACACTATTGGAACAAGCGAACTAAGTCTTATTGAGGCAAACCTTGGCCGATCTGATTTTTAGAAGGAGAAGTTAGTAATGAAAATCTCGATGTTATCTGGAGTTTGCGCCGCATGCCTAAGTTTGACGGTTACGTCTGCCAGCGCAGCGTTTGTCGATCCCGGGCTTGCAGGGAATACGCAATTTGATGGATGGGACAACTTGACCCGAACCAATCCGCAAGTCGCGTCAACGACCACGCCTTTCCCTTTTCCGGATTTCCCTGGGGCGGCCCCCTGGCCGGCGCCGATCGAATCGATCCTTACCGGCGGGGTTCAAGATACAGATCCCACCAACGACGATCCTACCGGTGACGCTTACTTCGATAAAACGTCGGGTAACGGCTATCCTGCTGGAGTCAGCATCTACACGTCCCCGTTTGGGAACGGAGGTGCCTTCCAAGTTTCAGACGATACCCCGGTCACGGATATCGAGACAATTATCTTCCAGATCGAACTCGGCGGAGGGTCTTCGGGTTTCCTCAGTGGGCCTCCCACTTTGACCATCAATAACGGATCTACAGTAGTTCCGCTGTTGGCAGAGCAAGTAATTGATTCTGTTTTCGATCCTAACGGACCTTTCGGTCCGCTAACGATAAATACATTTGGTTACCAGTGGGACGTTCGGGGCTTAGGACCAATTAGCGATTTCGATATCGATTTCGATACTTTCGGCAGCACGAGTAATACGATCTTCGGTTTACAGCTTGACCAAGGGAGTCAGTTTGCACAGGTGATTCCCGAGCCGGCATCACTTTTGATGATCGGTTTAGGTTCTTTGGCGATGTTTGGAAGATTTCGCAAAAGCTAATCGAGTATTTTTTTATCGCAGAATCCAGACGGTTTAAAAGCCGTCTGGGTTGTTTAAGAACTTAGCTTGCTTTGGAGTCAATCCATGAAACGAATATATCCCAGAGCATTCACGTTGATCGAATTGCTTGTCGTCATAGGTGTGATTGGTTTACTCGTTGCGATACTGCTTCCGGTCCTAGGCAAGAGCCGAGATACGGCTAAGTGTGTTATCGAGCTTGCTGGTGCAAGAACGCTTACTCAGGCGGTTATCGGGAGAGCCACCGATGAAGACGATCAAATCATTTCGGGATATACCAATAACGAGCCCGCTTTCGATATCTATAGAAACCAGCATTTTGGCGTTACGGCACTTCGTTACCCATGGCGGCTGGTGAATTACCTCGATTACAACCTTAGCGGTTCGATCTTGGTAAACGAACAGTCTAATTCCCTCGGGGCCCCGCCCGAGGGGGCTAAGCCTGGTGATCCAGAATATGAAGCGTGGGTCTATAGTGTCAGCGTCGATCCAAGCTTCGGGATGAATATCAATAACGTGGGGGGTAATGAAGTGAGCCCGGGAGAAAATAACCCCGGGGTTGTTACGAAACTTTACCAAGCCGTGTCCCCCAGCCGACTGATTTTATTTACATCAGCGTTTCAGGTTGTTTTTTCACCCAGCCCCAACCCGCCCGGTTTCACCGAAAGTTTTGTGCCGGGCTTTTTCCGTGTCGTCGCTCCGAATGATCAGCTGGCCACTTATCGGTGGCGCAGTACAAGCTACGACCCGGACGGGAGGCCTGATCAGACAGGTAACGTTCACTTTCGGTGTAACGATACTGCGGCGGTTTCCCACCTCGATGGCTCCGCAACATTTTTCGGCTATGAGGATCTCCGCGACATGACCCGTTGGAATAACCAAGCGGCGGAACAAGGTGATCCGAACCACACATTTTGATAGCTACGGTTGACCGGTTACAACGGCAAGCCATTTCTGTCTATCTGCGACAGCCTATTTTTCAGATGGACTTATCGAGTAATGCCTAGCACGATATTGTCCCGGTGAACCACCGACTTGTATGCCGGCTTGCCGAGTGTTCTGGGTATTTGATTTGAGCGTTTTCCTTGGATGAGGCGGAGTTCGTCGGCGGCGTAGTTGGTGAGGCCGCGGGCGATTTCTTTGCCTTGGGGGTCGCGGAGGATGACGATGTCGCCGCGTTCGAAGCGGCCGGTGAGGTCGCGGACGCCGGCGGCGAGGAGGCTTTTGCGTTTGTGGGCGACGGCCTCGGCGGCGCCGGCGTCGAGGGTGATGGTGCCGGCGGGGCGGGCGGCGAGGCCGATCCAGCGTTGGCGGCTGTCGAGGGTGCGGACGGCGGGGGCGAAGACGGTGCCGAGGTTCGCTTCGCCGGCGAGGACGCGGCGGACGATATCGGGCTCTCGGCCGGAGGCGATGACAGCCAATTCGCCGGCCTCGGTAACGACGCGGGCGGCTTCGAGCTTGGTCTGCATCCCGCCGCTGCCCCACGAACTTTTCTCGTCGCGGCGGACGTGCTGAAGCTGGTCGAGGACGTTGTCGACGCGGTCGATGACTTGTCCTTTGTCGTCGAGCAGGCCGTCGACCGAGGTGAGCAGCAGCAGCACCTCGGCCCGTAGGGTGTTGCACATCAGCGCGGCGAGCAGGTCGTTGTCGCCGAAGCGAAGTTCTTCGACGGCGACGCTGTCGTTTTCGTTGAGCACGGGGACACGGCCCATCTCGTGCAGCTTGGTGACGCAGTTGCGGATGTTGAGGTAGCGGAGCCGGTCGTCGAAGTCGGCCCGTGTGAGCAGGACCTGGCCGACGCCCAAGCCATGTTTCAGGAAAGCGTCGTTCCAGAGGGTCATGAGGGCCCGCTGGCCGATTGCGGCGACGGCCTGCTGCTCGGCGACGTCGGCGGGGCGTTTGTCCAGGCCTAGCTCGACGCAGCCCGCACCGATCGCGCCGCTGCTGACCAGCGTGACCCGCACGCCCGCGGCATGGAGCTCGGCGATCTGCCGGGCGACGTCGGCGACGAAGTCGAGGTCGACCGCGGGGAGGGCTTTTTTCGCCGTCCCGCCGGTGATGAGCTGGGTACCGATCTTGACCACGACCTGCTTGGCGCTGGGGAGGACGGATTGTCGGAGGTCGGTGGAGGGCATTGGGAAGAGCAGGAGAGCAGGGAATCGGTTTTCGGGCGGCGGTGTTTCGCTCGTTAAGCGTTGTTTTTTTCGAGTCGTAACAGGTTTAGTAGCAGTTCGGCGTGTCGTTTGGTGCTGCCTTGCCGGGACAGGATAACCGCGCGGCCGGCGGCGGCGAGTTCTTCGGCCATGGTTTTGTTTTGCAGCAGCTCGGCCGCGGCGTCGCCGGGCTTATCGGACACGACGATGCCGCCGGCCTCGACGAGGGCTTTCATAGTGTCGGCGAAGTCGGCGTGGTGGGGGCCGATGATCGTGGGCTTACCGAGGGCGATGGGCTCCATCATGTCGGAGCCGTAGAGCTCACCGGTGAAGCTGCGGCCGACGACGCAGACGTCGGCGAGGCTGTAGGCCATGCGGAGTTCGCCGATGGTGTCGAGGAGGAAGACGCGTTGGCCGTCTTTGGCGGGTTTGTGTGAAGTGCGCCGTACGGCGTTAGAGGCAAACTTCATCACGTCGTCGAACCACTCGGGTTTGCGAGGAGCAATTAGCAGTTGGGCTTCTTGCGGGCAGGTTTCGATGAGCAGTTGGTCTTCGCCCCGGGCGGTGGAGCCGGCGACGATGAGCGGTTTACTCCGATCGATGCCGAGTTCGACGGCGAGTTGCTCAGCCCCCCAGACGATATCCTCGACTACAGCGGTATCCCACTTCATCGTATCGAAGACTTGAACACTTTCGTTGGGCGTGCCGAGGGCGACAAAGCGTGTGGCGTAGTCTTCGGTCTGCGCGGCGACGGCGGAGAGCTTGCTGAACGCGCTGCGGATGAGTGGACGAATCTTTCGGTAGCCGCGGAAGCTGCGGGCGGTGAGCCGGCCGTTGACGACGGCGACGGGTACGCCGCGGGCTGCGCAGGCCTCCATGAAGTTTGGCCAGACTTCCAGTTCCACGAGGGCGACGGCGTCGGGTTGTATCGCGTCGAGGAACTTCTTGACCGCGAAAGAAAAGTCGTAGGGGAAGCGGACCACGGCGTGGTGGTCGGCGTAGAGCTCGGTGGCTCGGGCGAATCCGGTGTTGGTTGACGCGGCGATAACCACTTCGATCCCCGGCGTTTGTTCTAGCTCGGCGACTAGGTTTCGGATGAGGTTGACTTCGCCGACGGAAACGCCGTAGAGCAATAGGCGTTTTGAGACGGGGGCGTCATCGGTTTTTTCGGAGCGGTTACTTCCGGGGGCGGGGGAGCCAAAGCGGCCGGCCCAGTCGGTGCGCCACTTCCCGGTTTTTAGCAGGCTGTAGCCCCAGATCGGCGAGGTGAGCGTGGCCCCGAGGCCGTACAGGATGTCTCGGCCGAGTCCCATAGGCGACGAGTATAGAAGACCTTTGGCGGCGACACGCGTTACCGCGAAGGCTTTACATGATTGTCGAACCTAGGTCCCGACAACGGGTTGGGGCTCAGCCCGCGTGTCGGAGTTGCTGGTTCAGGCTGCTCTGCGAGCTGAGGCCGCGTTGGACGCAGCAGAGCAGGTTCTCGACGCTGCGGAGGGCGGGCTCGAAGTCGGTGCCGTGCGACTCCTGGTGGAGTCGGCGGGCCTCTTTGAGCACGCGTTCGACGCGGTCGGCCATGTGCTGGCCGTCGCGGACAACGGCACCGCGTAGGTCTTCGAGTTCTTCGGTGAGCCGGTCGACTTCTTGCTGGTTAACCATGCGGTTGAACTCCAAACGGTCTGGCCACAGGGCGTGGCGGGGAGGCGGGTGACGCAGCGGCAGGCGATGGGCTGCGTGAAACTCGCGTTCAATAAAAATCTTCGGACAGATGGGAACGATCCGACCAGCTTTCGCGGCGGATTTTGAGATCGAAATGGGTCAGCCGAGCACGTCGAGCAGCGATCCCAGCTGGCGGTTGCTCGCAACTGCAGCCTGGAGCGAGGCTTGGGTGAGTGTTTCGTTGCGGACGAGCTCGGCGGTGGCCTGGGCGAAATCGGTGTCCCGGATCATGGATTGAGTCTGGGCGGTGCTGAGGATGGTGGCCTCAACGATCTGCAGCCGGCTGCCGACGATGTTGGTCTGAAACGCCCCGATCTCGCCGCGGAGCGTGGCCAGGGCCTGCTGGGTCGGAGCCGACGTCACGAGATCGGGCAGTTCGAGTCGGCCGCCACCGACTTGCAGGGAGAAGTTGCCGTCGAACAGCGGGACCCCGGCGAAGGCGGCGTTGCCGGTGATCCGCGTGGCGGCCTGCTGGTTGGCGGCGAACTGGATGCGGAGGGCTTCGGCTTCGCCGGGGGCGAGGCCGGCGGTGTTGGCGAGGCGGACTTCGAGCCCGGCGTTATCGATAAGCAGGTCGGAAGCGGTGGCGAGGGCGCCCTCGGCAGTATTGGCGACGGCGTCGGCGCGGCGGAGGGTGTCGGCTTCGGCCTCGAGCGAAGCGAGGACGGCCCGCAGGTTTTCGGAGGAGATCAGGCCTGACGGGTCGTCGGCGGCGCGGTTGATGCGCTGGCCCGTCGCGAGAGAGGTGGTCGAGCGCGCCGTCGCGTCATTAAACCGATTGAATGCGTTTGCGGCGGAGGCCGCGGGGGTCGAGTTGATGCGTCCTACCGTCACCCTCCAAACAACCGATATAGCGTGACGCGAGGCGAGCGGCGGCGGGGCTTTGTCGGGCGGCCGTAAGACGCGGCGTCGTTACAACTGGCAAGGTTTACCAGGGCTTTCGGCGTTATGATTACAGGTCATATGTTCGAAGTTCCTGTCCTGACTAAACCGGGCCTTTTCGTTACCGGCACCGACACCGAGGTCGGCAAAACTGTGGTGAGTTGTGCGATCGCCGCGGCGATCCGAGAGCAGCACCGGCGGACTCGGCTGGGCGTGCTCAAGCCGTTCGCCTCGGGGTGTCGGCAGGACCGCGACGGGTTGGTAAACGAAGACGCCGAGGCGTTGGCCCATTTCGCCGACTGTCGGCTGCCGATGGACGTGGTCAACCCGATCCGCTTCCGCACGCCGGTGGCCCCGGCCGCGGCGGCGGAGATCGAGAAACAGCCGGTCGATTGGTCGGCGTTGTCGTGCAGCTTATCCCGCCTCGACGAGGCGAGCGATATGGTGCTGGTCGAGGGCTGCGGCGGGCTGATGGTGCCGCTCGATCCGCGGAACCCGCGGTTTATGGTCGGCGAGTTGGCCGAGGCGATCGGGTATCCCGTCGTGGTCGTATGTCGGCCAAACCTCGGGACGCTGAACCACACGCTGATGACCGTCGAGCTGCTGCGGCAGGCGGGCTGCCGGGTGAGCGGTCTGGTGATCAACGGGCTGGACCGCGACCCGGTCGCGACGGCAGCGGACCCGTCGATCGCCTCGAACCGGGACTGGCTGGAGCGGTTGACCGGGGTGAAAGTGCTGGCGGCGTTGCCGAAGGGGCGGGGCGTGAATCCCGCAGCTGGGAAGCTCGACCCGGGCGTGATCGCGGCGGCGTTGGAGGTGAACTGGCTGGACGTGATGCGGGTGCCGGTTGCGCGGCCGCCGAGCCGGTTCGGTCCGGAAGACGAGCGGCGGTCGGACGTGAGTTTTGGTCGGCGTTCACGGGACCGGAAAGTCTGAAGTCTGTTAGTCATTCGTCGACGACGTTGTCGTCGGCGGCGAGGGTGGCGCCGGAGCTGCCGAAGATGCTGTTCCAGCTGCGTTGCAGACCGCCGAGGCTGGTGACGCCGGTCTCGGGGGACTCCAGGGTGCCGGTGACCTTGATCGCCAGCAGCTCATCTTTGAACAGGTTGAAGATGTCGGACACCGGTCCAAGCCGCGGGGCATCGGTGTTGCGGGAGACCATGACGAGGTTGAGGGCGGTGTCGGGCAGACTCATCGTGCCGGCCCCGGCGATGGTCAGGCTGGGCCCGGCCAGCGACAGCTCGTCGAAGCGGACGGTGTTGCCGTCGACGAGGTAGCGGGCGCTGGCCGAGCGTAGCGGGGCGCCGGAGGGCAGGGTGAAGTTGCTGGCCCGCAGCAGCGCGTTGCTGAGCGGCTTATCGATCAGCCGGGCGTCGGAGATCACCAACGCTCCGCGTCCGCGGCGGTCGCCGGGTCGGTCCATCGGCGCTTCGACAACGAGGCTGGCCGAGAGCAGGCCGGTCGAGAGGTCGCGCTGCATCGCCGAAAACGACGACGGCGAGACCCAGGCGGGCTTTGCGTCTTCCCCGACCGCTGCCGGCCGCGTCGCGAGCAGGGTCGGCGCTTCGGGGTGGGTGGGGTCGACGCTCTGGGGTTTGAGAAACGGATCGACCTCGGCGTCGCTGAGGGTCAGATCGAAGCGGTACCGGCCGTCGCTTGCCAACGGCACGCTGCCCGAGCCGACCAAGACGCCGCCGTACACCCCGCCCAGCAGCGGATCGAATCTCAGGTGGTCGGGCGAAGACTCGGAGTTCGCCAGCGTCACGGTTAGCGGGGCGATCCGGCGGTCGGCGGCCCGCAGCTCGTCGGCCCGCAAGTCGAACGACATCAGCGGGTTCGGCCGATCGGGGTAGCGGCGGATGCGGGCGTCGAGGCTGCCCTGCAGGTTGGTGAGCGGTAAGCCGACCCGCAGGTTGGTGTCAACGAGCTTGATTCGCGCGTCTAGTTCGAGGCCCGCTTGGTTCGGCGACGGCTGAGGGCGGTACAGCAGCCGGGCGTCCGACAGCCGGTAATCCCCGGTGACCTCGAGCCCGTCGAGCGTAGCGACGACGCCTTCGGGCAGGAACTTTCGGGTGTAGGGGCAGTGGGCGTTGGCGTTGGCGGTGATGGTGAGTGCGGTGGGGGTGGAGCCGTCGAGGCCGACCAGGCCGTCGACCTCGGTGGTGCCGGTGCTGAAGACGGCGGCGAGGCGATCGAGGTCGATCGTCTCGGGCCGGAGGGTGAGCGAGCCGGTCATCTCGGCGAACTCGAGCCTGTCGCCGCGGAAATCGAGGCCGAACCAGCGGGGCGAGACGTCGAGGGTGTAGGTCGGTGGGGTGGGCTTGGTATCCGGGGCGCCGGGTGCGGTGGCTGGCTTTTCCCAGCGGAGCCGGCCGTCGACGTTGCCGGCGGGGCGGTGCGTCTGTTGCCAGGTATTAAGCCTAGCCCGCTTGGGTTCGTCGGGAGGGATTAGGTCGAGCAGCGCGGCTTCGACCGGCAGGTCTTCGCCGACCACGTCGAGGCGGTAAGCGTTGCCGATCTTGCCCCAGTCAAAGAATCCGTTGATCGCGAGGCGGGCGTCGCCGCGTTGGCCGCGGAGGTCTTTTAGTTTTAGGCCGTGGTTGCCTAGGTCGAAGCCGCCGGTGACGCCCGAGAGCTTAAAGTCTCCGTTGTAAGGTTGGAGGGACCCGTTTACGACGTCGGCGTAGACCCGCCACTGGGTATCGTCTTCAAGATCGGGTTGGTCGATGGTGGCCGTGCCGGTGAGCCGGCCTGCCGGAGCGAGGTCGGCGACGGTCGGCCGCTGCTCGGCCGGGATCGAGTGCAGCAGCAGCCCATCGATCGGCAGGTCTGCATTGGTGACTTTCAGGTCGGGGACGAGCGGGGCGTCTCTTCCGTTCCGGTCGATGTGGCCGTTGAGGGTGCCGAAGCCGCCGGTTGGCCCGTTCATCACGAGGTTGTCGATTGTGATGCCTTCGGGGTCGATGACGATCTTGCCCGAGTCGACGACGAGAGGGTAAGGCCACCCGCGGAAAAGCATGCCGGCCCCGGGGGCTTCGATTGTGGTCGTCACCTTCGTGTCCACATGTGGTCCGAACTTACGATCGATTAGCACGTCGAAGTCGAGCTGCCCGCCGAGGTCGAATGTTGGCGGCGGGTCAGCGGTTTCTAGATCTTTTTCATGAGCGTCGGCTTCCGCGGTCGGGCGGATCAGGTCGGCTTCGGTCAAGGCGGCGTAGGATTCAGCGTGGAAAAACGTTTCGATGCCACGCCGGCTCTTTTCGTTGAAGGCGTTGAGCAGGTGGTCGTCGAAGGGGATACTGCGGGCTTCGACGGCGATGCGGACCTCGGCGCCGTCGCCCGGCGGGCTGATCTCGCCGTGGATGCGGACCGTGCCGCCGCTCGCCCCGTCGCCCACGAGGTTATCGATCCGGACCGCGTCGCGGTCGAACGTGATCACGCCCCGCATGTTCTGGATCGGGAACGGGAATTTGTGGTACCGGCCGCTCGCCCCGAGGAGCTTGACGACGCCGCTGACCGCCGCGGGCTCGCCGGGGATTCGTTCGAACTTTGTCGAGGCCTGGAACGTGCCGCTTGGCTCGAGCCGTTCGAATATCTTGACGCCGACGAGCGGAAGCGACGCAAGGAACTTCGGGTCTTTGTCCAGCGTGAACGGGTCGGTCGAAACCGCGATGAGCCCCGGTGCATCTTCGTCGAAGCCCCAGGTGCCCGAGGCGTAGTAGCGGACGCCCTCGATGAAGCCCGTGAGGTTTTCGATCCGCACCGAGTCGCGGCGGACCACGAACCGCCCGCTGACCTCGGTCATCCGCGGGTCGTAGGGCATGTTGAATTCACTTCCGGGGTCGGGGTCGGATTCACTTCCGGGGCCGGGTCGGCCGAGCTCGTCGTAGGGCGGGGTGATGGCGACGTTATCGAGTTCGAGCACCGCCTCGTCGAGGCGCAGCCGCCCGTCGTCGCCGGCGTCCATGCGGATGCTGAGGTTGGGTAGCTGACCGGTCGGTTCGAGGCGGTCCCACAGCCGGCGGAACCCGGCGGGAACGAGCTGCCGGTGGGCGGCGTCGATGCGGAAGCCCTCGAGCGAGACGTCGAGCGACGGAGCGTCGGCGTCGAGGCTGCCCATGAGCGTCGCGTCGACCCGGGCTTGGGCGTCGTACTGCCGCAGCTCGAAGTCGTAGAGGCTGTCTTGGTTGGGGTTCTCGCGGAGCGCGCCTTCGAGCCGCATCGCTTCGAGGACGGTGGGGCGGCCGTCTTCGATCTGCGCGAAGCGGACGCGGGCGGCGTTGAGCTGGATCATGGGGGGCAGCGTCAGGCGGAGGGGCTCAGGCGCTTCGTCGTACACCTCGTCCTCGGCCAGGCGTAGCATCTCGAGATTAAGCTCGCCGGTATCGAGGTCCTCGATGATGTGGAGCTCGGGCCGGTCGATCTCGATGTCGGCGACGCGGAGCTCGCCCCGCCACAGCCGGCTGAAATCGAACTGGATCGCCAACCGCTGGGTCTCGAAAAGTTTGGCGAACTCCTGACGCTCGGGCGGCAGGTCCGGCACCTCCAGCCACAGGCTCTCGACGGTCAGCAGGCCGCCCCAGGACAGGTTGGCGTGTCCGATGCGGACGTTGCCGCCGAGTTCGTTACTGAGCAGGTTTTCCAGCAGCGGCCGGAGCTGGTGTGGTCGGGTGTAGTGGACCACCGCGATCAGGGGGACCGTAACCAGCAGAAGCAGCGCCAGCCCGATGCGCAAGACCCAACGCCGGCGGCGGCGCTTTTTCGGTGCCGCCGGCTTCCCCACGGCCTTACTTGCCGTAGATTCGTCTTCCGAGGGCGGGGTTGGGGGCTGGGGTTCGCTCATGGGTGCAAACGGCGGGTGTCCTTACCCAGCATATCGGTTATCTTTCCCGGCCAAACCCCGTTCGACGCACGATCTCGCCACGTTTTTTCAGGAGCCTCGGCATGCCCGATTTCAAAGAAACCATCACCTACGACGACTTCGCCAAGATCGACATGCGGGTCGCCACGATCGTCGAGGCCGAGGCCCACCCCAACGCCGACCGCCTGCTCAAGCTCCAGATCGATCTGGGCAGCGAAAAGCGGCAGATCTGCGCTGGGGTCAAAGCGTTCTACGACCCCGCCGACCTGGTGGGTCGCCAGATCATCGTCGTTGCTAACCTCGCCCCCCGCAAGATCCGGGGCGAAGAATCCAACGGCATGCTCACCGCGGCCTCGGTCATGGACGGCGAAGAACTCACCGACGTCGTCCTGCTCGCCCCCGGCAAAACCGTCCCCGCCGGCTCGACCGTGGGGTAAGGCCGTTCGCGGCTCAGCGTTTTGATTCTTCAGCCTTCGTCGTTGTACGCCGCGAGGTCGAAGCCCACGCGCTCGGCCATCGCCTTAGCCGACAGCGGGTTCGGTACGTCGTTGTCGTCGAGCGCCGCGTCGACCGTCAGGCTTGCCCCGCCCGTCACGGCCTGCTCGTAGCCCGAGCGGGTCAGCGGATCGAAACTGTCCAGCACGTACACCGCCAACGCCGGACCGGCCTCGGCGTTCGGTACGGGTGTCACCGCCAGACGCCGCTCGATCGGCAGGTCTTCGATCGACGCATCAGCCTCGCCAAGCGACTCGACCAACGCAAACGCCGCGTCGACGAACGCCCGGCTGCTGCCGACTTCGGGCAGCCGCGGCGGGTCGCCCGCGTTGCCCGCGACCTTCTGGAAGGGCGGCAGGTCGATCGTCTGCGTCTGGGCCGCGGTAGCCACGGCGTCGAGTCCCTCGGCCGCGGCCATGGTCTGCCACGACTCGGCCTCGGCGACCAACTGCTCGTAAGCAATAATTTGCTTGGCGTCCGCGAAGACCTGTTCGCGAACCTCATCGAGCGTTTCCGGGGCGTGGGCTAGCTCGGCGGCGTTGAGGCGGAACAGGTACCGATTGCCGTCGAAACCTCCCAGCGGCTTGCTCGCCACGCCGACCTGCGTCCGCAGGCTGCGTGGGACCAGGTTCGGGTCCTCGGCCAGCTTACGGGTCGCGTTGACGTAGGCGGCAAACGGCACGCCCTGGCCCTCGCCGAACTGCGAGAAACCGATACCCGGCAGGCCGCTGAGCTCGCTCACCGCGACCCACGCGTCGCCGTCGCCCATAGCTACGAGCGTGACGCCGTGCTGCTTCCGGACTTCTTCGATTACCTCGGACCACGGCAGGGGGGTGAAGCCCTCGTCGAGTTCGAGGTAGCCGTCGACCTGCGACTGGCCGCGTTGGTTCTCGGCCAAGAGGCTCTGCACGCTCGCCACGATGCGGGCGGCCAGTTCCTGGGCCCGGCGATCGGTCAGCTCTTCGGTCAGCGAAGCAACGGCCGCGGCCGTGGGGGTCGCGGGGGCGTCGCCCGCCTCGTCGGCGAAGCGCTGCGGGTTGGCTTTGTAGGCGTCGAGCACCTCGAGGTAGTCGACGTTGACCTGCTCCCGGACGTCGGCCATCGGCACCTGCAGGTACGTCAGCTTGACGCGGTCGGGGTACTTGTAGCCGAAGGGATACGGCTCGCCTTCGCCGGCGAGGTTGTCTTTGTAAGCTTCGAAGACTTCGGCGAGTTTGGCCTCGTCTGGCTTGGCGACGGCGTCCATGTCCGGCGGGACGAGGACGGCCCGGCCGGTGACGCTGGCGAAGTTGTCGCGGATGAAGTTGGTGAGCAGCGGCGTGCTGAGCCGGCGGGTGCCGTTGGCTTCACGCACGGCCATCGCGACGAACTGCTGACGCTGCCAGGGCAGCAGATTGCCGCCGAACTGCTGGATCTGCTGCAGGCTGGTGAAGATCGATTCCAAACGGTTGACCGCCAGCGACAGCGAGCCAGCCCCCGGGTCGCGGTAGGCGGTGCCCATGACGGTCTGGCGGTAGTGCTCGGCGATCAGCCAGCGGCGGACGATCGACTTGATCGTCGCCACGGTCGTCCGGCGGTTCGCGGCCAGCTCGGCGACGAGCTCATCGTCGTAGCCGACCGACTGCAGGGCGAGGTCGACCTCGCGGTCGCTGGCGTAGATGCCCATGTCCTCGGCGTCGGCCTGGATCATGAGCCACTCGATCTCGTCGTCGGTCATCAGGCCCGAGCCGAAGGGCAGCTGCTGGAGCAGCGAGAGCTCCTGGGCGGCGAACTGGGCCTGTCCGCGGGTGACTTTCTCGCCGTGCATCGTCCCAATCGATTCCTTGGCCGGGTTCGGGGCGAACATCTGCACGGCCTGCGGGATTAGAAACGCGATCATCAAAACGACCCCGCCGATCACGAGGATGATCTTGTTGTAGGTGCGGAAGAATTTAAACACGGCGCAGGCTCCACAGAGGCTCAATCAGCAACAAAACAGCGAGCCGAGCAGTATACCCCGGCGGCGGTACATGGGGCGAAAGGGATTTAGCCCCGCCGCTTGCGGCGGGAGATCGCGGGACAAGTCCCGCGGTTAAATAACATCGGATCTAAAGCCCGAACGCGTTCGACCCGCCGTCCCGGCCGTCGGGGATGAGGGTGACGCCGACGGTCTGGTCGTCGTCGATCTCGTCAAACCCGACCCGCACCCTCAGCGTCCACCGCGGCAGCTTCCGGTCGATCGTCAGGCTGATATCCCGCGAGTCTTCCTCGGCGAAGTCGAGGGTCTGCTGGAAGCCGACGCGGTACTTGGTGGTCAGCCGGTAGTTGAAGCCCCAGGTCAGCAGCTGGCTGTCGAGGACGTCGATCTCTTCGTAGGCCACGAACGAGTTGAGCCGGGGCGTGTGGTCGAGGTTGATGCCGGCCCGCCACTGGGCGACGCGGTCGGATTCGAACGAGTGGGTGACCTGCCCGGCCGCGCCGAGCGTGTCGGTCACCATCCACAGCAGCTCGCCGTAGAAGTGATCGCCGCCGACGCTGAACTCGGGGCGGTAGTCGAAGAACCGAGCGATGTCGGTTTCGGTATCGGCGTCGTCGCTCCGCAAGACGAAGTCGGTCTGCAGGGTGATCCAGTCGACCGTCCGCTCCCGGCCTGGCCCGCCGCGGCGGGTCTGCCAAGTGTTGACCGCGCCGAGTTTGACGCCTGCCCCCTGCGCGATGCTTTCGACGTCGTCGTCGAACTCGGGCAGGTCGTCGGGGTCGATCGTGCTGCCGTTGAGGAACAGCGTCACGCCCGGCTCGATGATGTGGCGGATGCCGTTGACGTCGAGGGAGTTAGACCGGACGTTGCCGTCGGCCTTAGACAGCTGGGTGCCCAGCCGCAGGCCGGCCTCGCCCCACGCGCGGACCTGTTCGCCGTCGGCGTTGCCGAAGTCGTCAAAGTCGTCGTCGTAAGCCGTTAGCCGGCCGACGACGTAGGGCGTGATGTCGATCGGCCCCGCGGCCATCGGCAGCGATAACTCCTGCCGGGTATCGAACCGCAGGATGCTGCGGTCGGGGAAGCCCGCGGCGTCGTTGCGGTCTTCGAAGCTCACATCCGCGTTGATGCCGAAGAACGCCTGCGCGTCGACGTCGTTAAACCCACGGTCGCCCGGTGTTTCGTCCTCGGCGACGATACGCAGTTGCGACAACGACGTCTGGCTGTTCCAGGTGAGCTGGTCCCCCAGCAGGCTGCCGCCGATCACGCGGTGGGTCGCCTCGGGGAAGCGTTCGACGTAGAAGCCCTGCGACTGCAGTTCGTCGAGCTGCTCGACAAAGCCCGAGAGGTTGGTCGTGGCCAGGGCGTCGAGCGACTGGTTGCCTTCCTGCCATTTGAGATAGGCCGAGGTCTCGAACAGCTTGCCGGCGGCGGCCTCACGGGGGAAGAACTCTTCGAGGAGCGTCGGGTCGGAGACGAAAGCGCCCTCGAGGGTCAGCTCGAGGTTGGCCGGCAGGTATTCGCGGTGCCGGGCCAGCGCGATACCGCGGACCTCGTCTTCCTGGTTGATCTCTCGGCCGCCGATCTCGTCCTCACCCGAGTCGTCCAGCAGCAGGTAGCCGCGGAACTCGCCGAGGTTTCGGCGGGACTCGTACTCGCCGTTGAGGCCGATCGCCGGCCCGCTCTCGCCGAGGTAGTCGAGGTTGAGCTCGGCGTCGAGGTTTTCGGGCCGGGTCTTGCCCAGCATGGCAAACAGGTCCCAGGTGGTGCGGGCCTCGACGCCCTGGTTCGACGAAAAGCTCCCGTTGACGCTGCGCAGCGGGCTGTCGTCGGCGTAGGCCGAGACCTCCGGCCAGTAGAACACCGGCACGTCGCCGACGTTGAGCGTCGCGTCCCGGGCGGTGAACAGGCCGCCGCGCTGCCCGCCGGGGCGTTCGACTTGTTGCAGGGTGAGCTCGCCGGCACCGATAGAGAAGTGCGGCGTGCCGAACTCGCTGGTGGTCAGGCGGGCCTGCGTGGCGTTGAAGTCGGTGGCCGAGGTCTGGCGGATGGTGTCGGCCCGGAGGTAGAGCGGGACCTGCCGCTGGACGTCGAACGTGTAGAACACCGCGTCGAGCAGGGTCGCGCGGTTGCGGGCCAGGTCGTAGTACATCCGCGGGGCGCGGACGGTGTAGTCGCCGTCGCTGACGATCGCGTTGTCTTCGAGGTAGACGCCTCGCAACGCCCCGGCATCGACCTGCCCGCCCCCAGAGATAGCGCCCCCCGCAAACGGATCGTTTTCTTCTTCGTCATTGGCGACGAACATCACCACCCGCTCGGCCCGCAGCGTGACGACCCGGCCGTCGCGGTAGTCCTCGAAGACGAGGCTGACATCGCCGATGAGAGACACGGCCGTCTCGTCGTCGCCCGGCTGGGCGGACCAGGAATCCATCGCGTAGGCCACCGCGCCGCGGGCGGGCAGGACGCTGGTCTCGGCTTCGGGGGCCTCGGTTGGCGTGGCATCGGCCAGGGCATCGGGGTCGGGGTTGGCGACCGCGTCGTAGAGCCGGCGCTGCTCTTCTTCGATCTGGGACCGGCGGCGCTGCTTGCGGATGACCGTGGCGGCCGAGATCTCTTGTGGCTCGGGCACGCGGAGGCCGGGGCGTTGCACGGCGGTGCGGTGGGCGGTGAGGCGTTCCAACGCTTCGTCGATGAGAGTCTTCGCCTCAACTGGGGCGCGGGCCACGGCGTCGAAGCTGCCGGGCTCGTTGATCTTGATCTTGCCCAGCGTCGAAGCGGTCACCAATAGGCCCGGGCGTTCGCCGCCGTTAGCAAGGGGATTGCGGCCGTCGGTTTCGCCCAGCCCCGCTTCGGTCGAGCCGCCGGCACCGGTGAGGGACCGTGCGTCGCGGAAGTAGGCGGCGACGTGGCGGACCGTACCGAGATCGGTGGGCTGGTTCTCGATGCGGACGACGATCGCCGAGCCGCGGAAGCCGTAGGCACCGACGCTCAGTTGGGCGTCGCCCTCGAGCAGCATCATGCGGGCCTCGCCGTCGGTCCAGGTTCGTACCTTTAGCGCCGTCATGTTTGCGTCGAAATCGACCAACGGGTCGGCAAAAGCGGTCTCCAACCGGGCGGGCGGCGGGGCGGATGAATCAGCGGGCTGTCCAACGGCCGACCACGCTGACAAAACGCCAACTCCGATCGCCGTCGAGGCGATGAGTCTGCGGGCTAGATGGAAAGAGCGTCGGGTCATCCGTGACGATCACGCGGAGTAAAAATCGGTCACACCGCCGGCGACAGCGAACGCAGCCGCGGCGTCAGCACGACGATCTGCCAGAAGTCGATCGTGCTCATCTTGAAGTGATACAGCACCCGCAGGCCGACGCCTTCGAGGCATTCTTCGAGGGCGAGGTCAGACCGCCAACCGATTTTGACAAACAGCGGGTTGAACACCCGCTCGCACCAGCCGACCACCGGCCGGGACGAGCGGAAGTGGTTGAGCACAATGATCCGCCCGTCGGGCTTCACCAGCCGTTTCGCTTCGCGGAGCAGCTTGTTGGGTTCGCTGACGACGCTGATGGTGTGGCTGATGACCACGTGGTCGAAGCTGTGGTCGGCGAAGGGGGTTTCGAGGGCGTTGCCCAGGTGCAGCTCGACGTGATCGAGGCCGAGTTCGTCGACTTTTTCCTGGGCCTTGGCGAGCATGCCCGGCGACAGGTCGATGCCGACGACCCGCATATCGCGGGGGTAGTGGGCCAGCGTCATGCCTGTGCCGACGCCCAGGTCCAGTACGCGGTCGCCGGGCTGGTGGCGGAGCTGTTTGAGGGCTCGGTGTTGGCGTTTATGGACCAGGGCCCCAAAGGTGTTGTCGTACACCTTGGCCCAGAGGTCATAGAGCTTGCTCGTCGACGGCTCGCTCATCGACGCGTTGGTCTGCGGAGCCGGTGGGTCCGGGAGTTCCGGGGGGGATGTGGTCTGATCGGTCATCGAGGAAGCAGAATAACACGGGGCGGGCGGGGTTGCTTCGCCTGGGCCGTCTCTAATCAGCTCCGCTAAACTGTGTCTGAGATGAAACTCAATATAAACGGACAAGAACAAGACATCGACGCCGACCGCGTCGACCGCCTTCTGGAGGCGTTGGGCATGGCGGGCCAGGCCGTGGCCGTCGAGCTCAACCGCGACGTCGTGCCCAAACGCGTCCACGCCACGACGGCACTAAAAGATGGCGACGTACTCGAGCTTGTGACGCTCGTCGGCGGAGGATAATTAAGTCTTGTCGAAACGTCGGAGAAAGCTGCAAGGCGACGTGGCGGCGTTCCTACGCCAATACGAACGAAAAGCCCACCCGGGTTTCGATCCCAACGATCGCGGTTACGATCGGAAGCTCGAAGAAAAAATCAAACACATGTCGCCCGAGGAACTGGATGCGCTAATGCACGGGGACTGGGACGACAACAACTCACAAGAGAATATGGCAACTTCTACCCCAACTCCGAACGCTTTAGACCACGCTCAAGATTCCCCCCTCATCGTCGGCGGCAAGACCATCGCCTCCCGGCTGATCGTCGGCACCGGCAAGTACCGCGATTACGAACAGATGCAGCAGGCCCTTGAAGCCTCGGGTGCGAGCGTCGTCACCGTCGCCGTCCGCCGCGAAAGACTGATCGACGCCGACGGCAAGTCGATGCTCGACTACCTCGACACCGACCGCTACACGATCCTGCCCAACACCGCCGGCTGCTTCACCGCCGAGGACGCGGTGCGGGTTTCCCGTCTCGGCCGAGAGATCCTCGATCAGCTCGGCAATCCCGGCAAAGACTGGGTCAAGCTCGAAGTGCTCAACGACAAGAAGACGCTGCTGCCCGACCCGGTCGGCACGCTTGAGGCGACCAAGGAACTCGTCGCCGACGGCTTCCAGGTCCTCTGCTACACCAGCGACGACCCGGTCATGGCCACCAAGCTCCGCGACGCCGGCGCCGCCAGCGTCATGCCCGCCGGCTCGCCCATCGGCAGCGGCCAGGGTGTGCTCAACGCCAACGCCATTGCGATCATCCTCGAGATGTTGAAGGACCCCGCTTCCGGCGGCGACCCCGACTACCCCGTTATCCTCGACGCCGGCGTCGGCACCGCCAGCGACGTCACCATCGCCATGGAACTCGGCGCCGACGGCGTATTGCTCAACACCGGCATCGCCCACGCCGACGACCCCGTCACCATGGCCCACGCTATGCGTCACGCCCTCGACGCCGGCCGCCTGTCCTTCCGCGCCGGCCGCATCCCCAAGAAGCTCTACGCCACCGCCAGCTCGCCGTGGGACGGCGTGATCTCGTATATCCCCGGCGAGTAAGCCGCCGCGACTCGCGTTTTTAGGATCTCTTTTCTTTTCGTATCCGACGGAGGCCCACCCATGCATAGCCTGTTCCGTGGACTACTTTTTCTGTTCTTAGCCGCGCCGCTTCACGCTTTGGAGTTGCCCGCGATTTTCTCTAGCGGGATGGTGCTCCAACGCGACATGCCGGTCCCGGTTTGGGGTAGGGCTGAGCCGGGCAAGCAGGTTGCCGTAAGTTTTGGCCCGCATAAAGCCACCGTAATCGTTGGGGCCGAAGGTGAATGGCGAATCGACCTGCCGCCATTGGCGGCGTCGAATGATCCGCAAGAACTCGTCGTGGTGGAGGAGTCGTTTGTTGATCCAAGCGGAGGCCAGCCGAACGTAAGCAATTCAACGATAACCCTGACCGACGTTCTTGTCGGTGATGTCTGGCACTGTTCGGGCCAATCCAACATGGAATGGAGTGTTCAGAAGTCCCAAGACGCCGAGGCCGAGATCGCGGCGGCCGACAACGCACTGATCCGCCACTTCAAAGTCCCCCGCA
This sequence comes from Planctomycetota bacterium, assembly GCA_038747275.1. Taxonomy (GTDB): domain Bacteria; phylum Planctomycetota; class Phycisphaerae; order Phycisphaerales; family Phycisphaeraceae; genus Algisphaera. Next base: position 46,222 of record JBCDJW010000006.1, read on the forward strand.
CCGACGCCGATACCCCGCAATTCAGCAGCGGCGGACGATGGCAATCGACCCGCCCCGACACGGTCGGCAGTTTCACGGCGGTGGGCTACTACTTTGCCCGTCAAGTTCACCACTCCCAGGGGGTGCCCATCGGCTTGGTCAATACCGCCTGGGGCGGTGCCAGCGCCGAAGCCTTCACCGCTATGGATACGCTCCTGGCCGATCCGTACACCGCCAAGCATGTCGAGAAGATGAAAGCCCGGTCGCCCGACTCGCCAAAGTTCCGCAAGCAGCACACGCCCGCTGCGCTCTACCACGGGATGATCCACACGGTCGCCCCGTTTGCGCATCGTGGGGTGCTGTGGTACCAGGGCGAATCCAACAGCGGCCGCGGCGCGGCCTACCGCGAGCTGATGCCGCGCATGATCGAAGACTGGCGCGAGCTGTGGGAGCAGCCGGGGGAACAGCGCGATACGCCGTTCTTGATGGTGCAGTTGGCCCACTTCAAAGAATTCGCCGTCGTTCCTCCCGTCTTCGATGGGTGGGGCGAACTCCGCGACAGCCAAGCTGCTATCGCGGCGTCGGTACCCAACGTCCACCTCGCCACCGCGATCGACATCGGCGACGCCAACGACATCCACCCTCGCAACAAACAAGAAGTAGGTCAGCGTCTGGCCCGGCTAGCTGAGTACCACGTCTACGGCGACGAGTCCGTCGTCCCGATCGGGCCGACGTTCCGCGAACTTGGGCAGGCCGAAACGACCGGGGGCGATGGGGTGCGGGGGGTCGTAATTGAATTCGATCACGCCGAAGGCCTGACGACAACCGACGGCCAACCCGCCCGTGGTTTTGCGTTACGTCGCGTCGGTGGCGAGGGCCCGTGGGTCTGGGCCGAGACCCGGCTGTCGGATAACCGCGTCTTGCTGCTGCCGCCCGAGGGTATGGCCGGGCCGTTTGAAGTCCGCTACGCCTACGGCATCAACCCCACCGACGGCCCGCAGGGCATCAACCTGGTGAACGGCGAAGGCCTGCCCGCGATGCCGTTTCGTACAGACCCCGTGCCGAGGTGACCCGTCGGCCTTGGTTGCACGCACCACCGAGGTCACGAAGTTTGACCCCGCGTGCCGATATAATTTTCCGATGCGTGGAGTTAATTTCATCCTCGGCGGGGGTTTGGCGTTTGTGCTGATCCTAGTCGGTTGCACAAGCAAGCTGTTGGTTACGTCCGAGCCCAGCGGAGCGGCCGTGACCGTGACCGGTTCCGGCGGAAAGATCCTCGCTTCGGGCCCGTCGCCGCTGCTCGCGGAATTAGCGTTTTCGGAGAAGAACGAGATTGCGTATATCGTCGAGGTGATACCGACGACCCTACAGGCCGAGCGGTATCTCCCGGGGAAAGAGACGATCGACACGCCGGGGTACCTGGCCCTGGCTGAAGCCGAGGACAAGTCGCGGACGCTGGCGTTCGTTCTGGAAGAAAAAGAGTACGTCCCGGTGCCGGTGGTCGAGGTGGTGCTGACTTCGCAGGGGCGTTGGGTGGGGGTGTTGAGCAAAATGCGGTCGTACAAAGACACGACCGAGGCCGGCGGGACCGCGCCGACGATGATCGTGGACTTCGGCGAAAACCGGGGGATCCAGGGCCTGGCCATCTCCCCGGCCGGCGACCGGATCATCTACTCCGAGGCGGTCTACGACCGGCCGGTCACCGCGGCCGACGCGGCGGGCCTGAGCCTCGAGAACCAACGCATCTACAATGTCAAAGGTGCAAACCTGCGCGGCATCAACATCGTCGGCGGCGGGGTCCAGCACATCACCACCGAAGACTTCCAGGACATGTTCCCCAGCTTCTCCGCCGACGGTGAGCGTATCTTGTTCTCGTCGAACCGGCGGGGCGGGCTGCTGGGCATCCTCGGCATCCGGGCCAACGGCCGATCGGGCATCTCCGATATCTACGTCAACCACCGCAACGGCATGGTCCTTCAGCCGACCTCCGCGGCCGACGGCACGATCGCCTTCACCGTCGTGACCATTGACCCGGTCTTACAGCAGGTCACCGACTCCCGGGTCTGGACCCACTACGGCCCCAACGAGTTCCCCACCCAGATCACTAAGACCCGAGGCCGCGAGCCGGCCATCTCGCCCGACGGCCGACACATCGCCTACATCAACCCCGACGACGGCAACCTCTGGGTCATCGACCCCGACGGCAGCAATAATATTCAGCTCACCAGCGGCGCCGCGGCGATCACCCGCCGGTTCCGCCAACAGCTCAACGAAAACGAACGCGCGATGTTCGACGCGAACCGCACCGCTGGCCTCGAACCCGCCGCCGCGTTCAGCCACCCTTCGTGGACGCCCGACGGCCGGTACATCCTCTACACCTCGATGGAAGGAACGGACCCGACCGGCCGACCCAACGAAGACATCTGGATGATGAAGGCCGACGGCAGTGAGAAGCAGCAACTCACCACCAACGGCAGCGCCGACCGCTTCCCCCTGATGTCTCCTGCCGGCGACGAGATCTACTTCCTCTCCAACCGCGGCGAGAGCTGGGCGATCTGGCGATTGCCGTTCGCGTCCGAAAACACGTCACCATTACCACTACCCTGAGTCCCATTTAGCCGCGGTGCTTGCACCGCGCTTACTTCATATTTACGTTGATTATGTGATCCGGGCCTTCCACTGCATCTTCGGCACCTACGGCTTCTGGCTCCCCAACGAACCCCGCGGTTCGTGGTCCACCTACGTTGCTTCGTGGGAGTTGTTGCGTTACGGCAAAGCAACCACCGTCAGCACCCGACGCTCTCTGGCTCGTAAACCGTTCGATCCGAAATTACGAAAACAAATGCGGGGTTCGTTGAAATACGAACCCGTGCGTTTCACTGGAAAACAAGCAGTTGTAGTAGCCCGCAGCTTTATCGAAACCGGCTATACGATCCACGCGATGGTGGTGATGCCCGAGCACGTCCATCTGGTCATTGGCTACACCGATCGACCGATCCGGCGGGTGATCGATCATCTCAAAACCTCGGCGACGCGAGGGCTGCGCGAATGCGGTTGGTTTACCGATCGGACGCCGTGGGCGGCGCACGGGTGGAACGTGTTTCTGAATTCGGACGCCGATGTGATGCGGTGTGTTAAATACGTTGAGGCGAATCCGCTGCGTGAAGGCAAACGGCCGCAGCGGTGGTCGGGCGTAATGTCTTACCAGAAGCGAGAAAGCGCGTCGCGAGCGACGCGGCTAAATCAGTTTTCGCCGAAGTAGCGGCCGAAGACGTCGGCGGGGGTGATTTGTTGGATCGCGTCTTGCGTCGCTTCAACGGGGTCGAAGTCGTCGATCGGTGGGGCGGCTAGGAGGTCGACGGTGGTTTCGTCGTTGACTTTGGCGAGTGCTAACGCGCCGTCGCCGGAGACGGTGACGATCCAGCGGCCGTCGGTGAGTTGCCGGTAGATGGCTTGGCCGTGCTTGACGGTGGGGTCGGCCCAGTCGAGGTCGAGGAGGGCCGAATCGATGGCGCCGGCGTCGTCGGGGGCCGACCGTGAATCGAAGACCCGGCGGATCAGCAGCCGGCTGTCTTTGACGACGTAGTCGACGTAGATGGGATAAGCGGGGTCGGCGGCGACGGGGTGGGATTCGACCTGGCCGTCGGCGGTGCGGACGTTAACGCAGACCGTGCCGTCGGCGACGAGGAGCTCGGTCACGGCGGTGCGGGTGACGGCCCGGTTGTATTGCTCGACGAGTTCCTGGTGCTCGTCGCTGAGCTCGACGAGGCGATCGTGGTAGACATCCGCGGCGACGCCGTTACGCATCACTTGGTAGCCCAGCACGCCAGCCCCGGCCAGCAGGACGACGCATGCTGCCGTGGTCAGGCGGTGGAACGCGCCGGCGATCGAGGGGCGGGGGAGGGGCTTGGCCATAGACGATTTTATCGGCGGAACATCGCTTGAGACTGCACCGTGACGGCAGGGCGGTGGCGGGTATGATCGGGCGATGAGTGGGATCAGCGGATCAAGACGATCAGGGTTGTTTTTGCGTCGGGCAGCGGGTGATCGGCGGTTTTGGATCGCGGGTCTGTCGGCGTTGCTGGTCTTGGTGTGGGCGGGGCCGGACACGGCGAGGTGGCTGAAACACCTGGGCGACGACCACCGGATCGATCGCTACGCCGGGCTGATCGAAGAATACGCCGAGGCGGCAGGGCTCGATACCGAGTTGGTCAGGGCGGTGGTGATGGCCGAGAGCAGCGGCCACGCCGACGCAAAATCGAACCGCGGGGCGTTGGGCCTGATGCAGATCACCCCGATCACCGAGAAGGACGTTCTGCAACGTAATCCCGACATGAAGCGGGGCGACCTGTTTGACCCCGACTACAACCTCCGCGTCGGCACGACGTATCTGGGTTATCTGCTGCGGCGTTTTGACGGCGACGAGATGCTGGCGTTAACCGCGTACCACATGGGCCCGACCCGAGTCCGGCGGATCCAACGCGAGCACCAGGGGATCACGCCCGATCAGATCCTCGCGGACCACGCCGGGCCTAAGACGCGGGCCTATGTTCGGCGGGTGCTGCGCGAGCGGTAAACGATTTCTATTTTCCCGCGGGGTCCCGAACTATTTACCCGCCGACGTCTGCGGTGTTGTCGTCCGGCGGTTCGTACCCCGTCGGGAACACGGGGTCGGCTTCGGGGCGGTCCCAGAACAGGAGGATCGACAGCAGCAGGCCGCGGTCGGGGGGGTAGGGGGTGTAGGTGAACGGGCCGGGCTGGTTGAACAGGCGGTCGGCGTTGTCGAGGGCGTACTGACGCCAAGCCCGCGGGTCGTCGCCGGCGTCGTGCTGAGTCATGAGTTTGAGCGCTTCGCGGGCGGCGCGGGAGACGCCATAGGCCCGGTCGTCGAGGGCGAGCGTCAGGCCGCGGTAGGCCTCGGGCCCCGGATACTGGCCGAGCGCGGTGGCGGCGGCGATGCGGACGTCGGTGTCGTCGTCCCCGGTCGCGGCGGTAATGAGCGGGGAGATGGCCTGGGGGTTGTGCAGGCGTTGCAGCGCGACCGCCGCCTGCCAGCGGAGGAACGGCTCGTCGCGGGTGAGCAGGGGGGTCAGCCGGCCGCTGTCGGCGGGCTCGCCGTGGTTGCCCAGCGCCGCGGCGGCGACGGCGGCGACCGTCGGGTCGATCGACACGTCGGCCAGGGTCGCGCGGTAGAAGTCGAGGTAGACCGGCAGGTCGGCGACGGTCGAGGTGGCGATGGTGATCAGCGCCTGCCGACGCAGGTCGGGGTCGGCCTCGGGATCGCTGGCGATGAGCACTGTGGCCTGGGCTTCGGTCAGCGGTTCCTGACCGTCGGCGGCCTCGGCCTGCGCGGGGGTGTCGGCTTCGATGTTTTTGTTGCCGCAGCCCGGCAAGACGAATACGCCGATCGCGAGAGCCGAGGCCAAGCGGAGCAAAATTTGATGCCGCGTGTGCATGGCGGTGAGTGTATCGTGGGGGCGGCATGCTGCCTACCGCCGTGCAACGCTTGCTGACCGCTGCGTCGCTGCTGGGGATGACCCGGCTGGGGCTGGTGCTGTCGGCCGTGAGCGGGGGGTGGCTGATGACGTACCTGGCGTTTGCGGTCGAGCCGGCGGGCCACCGCAACCCGGAATTGATGAAGCTCGGGCTCGGCTGGGCGTTGCTGGCGTCGGGTTTGGCGGCGATGGGCCTCGGGGTGTGCGCGATCGCGCTCAACGACGTGCTGGATCGTCGGCAAGACCGGGCGATGGCCCGTGATGGCGGAGGCGTCGACAAGCCGGTCGCGGCGGGGCGGGTCAGCCCGCGGACGGCGACCGCGGTGGCGGTGGCGGCTTTGCTGGTCGCGGTGCTGTCGGCGGGGGTCTTGGGGGTGACCAGCTTCCGGCTGGCGGTGCTCTTGGCGGCGGGGGTGTTGTTCTACAACTTTGCTGGTCGGTTCCTGCCGGGGATCGGGATCGTGACGCTGGGGTTGCTGCACGGCCTGGCGTTGGCGGTCCCGAATCCGGAGGCGGGGTTTGCCTGGCCGGTGTTACTGACGATGAGCCACGTCATGCTCTGCGGGCTGGTGCGTCACGCCTTCGAAGACAAGCGGCCGCGGCTCGGGGGGTGGGGCGTATGGGGTGTAATCGTGGGCTGGGGCTTCTGGTCGCTGGTGGTGTTGCTCTTGATCGGGGCCCGGCGGGAGACGGGGGCCGCGGCGGTTGGTGGAGAGGTCTGGATCGGCCCGGTGTCGGCGGTCTTGGGGTTTGTCGCTTTCGGGCGGTGGGCCGTGAGCCGGGGTGGGAGGGAGCGTTTCGAGGTCGTATTAGGGCGCGGCCGGGCGGTGCGGTTCCGCCGGCTGAGCGTAGGTTGGTTGGTGGTGTACGACGCGGCGTGGTTGTGGTCGCTGGGCCTTTGGTGGCAGGGGTTTACGGTAATTGGCCTGTTGAGTTTGGTCGTGCTGGCGGCGGGCTTGGCCCACGATAAGCAAGCGGCGAAGGGCGGGTTTATCGACGAATTCACCGGCCGTTAACATTGCGCTAATAATCCGGGTTTATTTTTCGCCCGTCGAAGCAGCCGCACGCGTGGCCTGACGCATCGCCAAGAAACGCTCCTCAAGAGAAGAGAGACCCGAACCATGAAACTGACCTCCCCCCTCACCGCCCTCGCGGCCGCCGCCGGCCTGACCCTCGGAGCCTCGGCCGCGGCCGAGATCACCGGCTCGGTCGAAGTCGCCGGCTCGTCCACCGTCTACCCCATCTCGACCTTTGTCGGTGAGCAGTTCACCAAAGCCTACCCCCAGGTCAGCGTCAACATCCAGAAGATCGGCTCGGGCGGCGGCTTCAAGCAGTTCATCGCCGGCAACACCGACGCCTCCAACGCGTCGCGCCTGATCAAGGCCAAGGAAATCAAGGCCGCCGCCGAAAACAACATCGAGTTCATCGAGATGCTCGTCGCCTACGACGGCCTGTCGATCGTGATCAACAAGTCCAACACCTGGGCCGCCGAGCTGACCGTCGACCACCTCAAGACCATCTTCGACGCCAACTCGACGGCGAAGACCTGGGCCGACGTCGATCCCAGCTTCCCCAACACCGAGCTGAAGCTCTACATCCCCGCCGAGACCTCCGGCACCTTCTCCTACTTCCAAGAAAAGGTCGTCGGCAAGGAAGGCGAAGTCCGCGGCACGTCGGTCGGCGAGAACGACAACCTGACCGTCTCGGGCGTGGCGGACAACGTTGGGGCGATCGGCTTCCTGGGCTACGCTTACTACGCCGAGAACAAAGACAAGATCAACTCCGTGGCGATCAAGAACAAGGCCGGCGAATTCGTGAAGCCGACGCCCGAAGCCATCGAGTCGGGCACCTACAACCCCTTCAGCCGCCCGCTGTTCATCTACTGGAACGTCGAAAGCCTCAAGAAGCCCGAAGTGGCCGCCCTGGCTGAATTCACCATCGACGTCGCCCCGACCGCCGCGGAAGAAGTTGGTTACGTCCGCCTGCCCGAGTGGGTCTACGAATCGATGTTCGACCGCCTCGACGACAAGGTTACCGGCTCGATCTACTATGATGGCGATCTGAACGCGAAGAAGGGCACGCTCAAAGAGTTGCTCGTTAAATAAGTCCAACGGTGCCGGCGGACGACCGCTGGCAGATTCTGGGGGGACGACCACCAATAGCGGGGCGGTACTTAACGGTACCGCCCCGAATTTAAAGCCCTGCAGTTTACGGCCCGCTCGGTCGATTCGTTTCCCACCCGCCAATTCCAGGGCGACCCTCACATGACCGCAACCCTAACCACCGGCGACGGGATGAAGGCGATGGCCCAAGCCAAAGCCCCGGGCCGCCCCAAGTCCACCTTTATCCGGGACTTTAAAGAACGCGTGATCGTCGGCTTGCTGGTCCTCTGCGGGGCGATCACGGTCAGCATCACCGTATTGATCGTTTTCATCCTGGCCCAACAGGCCGCCGGTTTCTTCGGCGGCGGGATTCAGGATGTTCAGGGCCGTGAGGCCAACGTGAGCATCACCGATTTCTTGTTTGCCCTCGAGTGGAACCCCCTGCAGGGCAGCGATAAAGAGTTCGGCATCTGGCCGTTGATCGTCGGTACTTTCCAGGTAACCATCGTAGCGATGTGCATCGCGATCCCGGTCGGCCTGATGGTCGCGATCTGGCTTAGCGAGTTTGCTTCGCCGAAGGTCCGCTCGGTCATGAAGCCCTTGATCGAGATCATCGCCGGCGTGCCGACGGTGGTCTTCGGCTACTTCGCGCTGACGTTTGTCACGCCGCTCTTGCAACTCGACTTTTCCGGCTTGGCCGGCAACCCCGACCCGAACAAAGCGAATCCGCTGGATATCCAGATCTTCAACGTCCTCGCCGCGGGCCTGACCGTGGGCATCATGTGTATCCCGATCGTGACCTCGCTATCCGAAGACGCGATCCGGGCGGTGCCCAGGGCGTTGCGGGAAGGGTCGTATGGCCTCGGGGCGTCACGCTTCGAGACCTCGGTGAAGGTCGTGTTCCCCGCGGCGTTGTCGGGCATCGTCGCGGCCTGCCTGCTGGCGTTTGCCCGGGCCGTGGGAGAGACGATGATCGTAGCGATCGCCGCCGGGCTGAATCCGCCGAAGCTCGCGGAAGGCTTGGGTAAAGTCTTCTCGGTCAACGAGCCAACCCAGACCATGACCGGCTACATGGTCTCGGTGTTCTTCGGCGACCTGGCGACCGGAACGGTGGAGTATCAGTCGGTCTACGCCGTGGGCATGACGCTCTTCATCATTACCCTGTGTATCACGATCGTCGGGGCCTACATCCGCAAGCGGTTCCGCCAGCAATACGACTAAATCATGGCTGACTACACCCCCACGAGCCGCAAAGCCCGGCAGATCAAGAACACGTTGTTCCAAGTGGTCGCGATGATCGCCGCGGGGCTGGCTTTGATCGTCCTCGGCACGCTGTTGGTGTCGATCTGTGCCCGCGGCTTTCCGCGGCTCAGCACGGAATTCATCACGAATCCGATGTCCAGCGATTCCAGCGCGACCGGCATCGGCCCGGCCCTCATGGGCTCGATCTCGATCCTCGCCATCTGTGCTCTCAGCGCCATCCCGCTCGGCGTCGCCTCGGCGATCCTGCTTGAGGAGTACCGGCCGAAGTCTAAGTCTCTCCGCACGCTGCACGGCTTCGTCCAGAGCAACATCACCAACCTCGCCGGCGTCCCGTCGATCGTCTACGGCATCCTCGGCTTCTCGGTCTTCGTCGTGATGTTCAGCAACGAAAACCTCAACGAGCCCTGGTTCGACCTCGGCCAGGACTTCTACCTCGAGTACCCCGGCGCGGGCGGGCAGAGCTTCTACGTCGAGTCGTCCGAACACGCCCCGCTCACCCCGATCACGAAAGACGCCGACCTGGTGATCTACAGCTCGCTCGCCGCGGCCCAAGCGGGACGCGAGCCGGCAGAGGTGCAGATCGTCGAGGCCGGCGAGCTCGCCGCCATCCGCGATGCCGCCAACGACCGGCTCAAGAAGGTCAACCGCACGATGAAGCGGGCGTTACGCAAGGCGACGGTCGATGGCGGACTCCAGATCGACGAAGCCTCGTCCCAAGAGATCGCCGCAGATATGCTTACTCCGCTCAAAGACGACCTGGTGGCCGACTACGAGACCATGAAAGCGGTCGCCGCCGAGCAGCTGCTGTCGATGAACGGCCTGGACGCGGTCGCCCAGCTCCAGCCCCGCCGTTTGCTCTACGACAAGCTTCTCGACACCGAGTTCCAGGCGGCCGGGCTCAAGGGCCTGATCATCGAGGGCACCGAGCCGCTGCCCAAGGACGTCAAGGCGTGGTACTACATGCAGATCCCCTTCGGCAAGGGCATGCTCGCCGGGGGGCTGACGCTGATGCTGGTGATCCTGCCGGTGATCATCGTCTCGGCCCAGGAGTCGATCCGGGCCGTCTCGCAGGAGATGCGGGCGGGCGTTCTGGCGCTGGGCGGGACCAAGTGGCAGGCGATCGAAAAAGTCGTGCTGCCCTCGGCGATCCCGGGGATCTGCACCGGGGCGATCCTGGCGTTGTCGCGGGCCATCGGCGAGGCGGCCCCGATCCTGCTTATCGGCTACGTCGGCCTGCAGGCGGGGCCGGACCACCTGATGGCCGCCTTCGCGGCCCTGCCCCTGGAGATCTACAACTGGACGTCTGAGCCCGATAAGTCGTTCCGCGACGCGGCGGCGGCGGGGATCATCGTGCTGCTCGCCGTACTGTTTACGTTCAACGCCGTGGCCGTGCTGATCCGCCAGAAGTTCCAGCAGGCCAACTGACCCGTATTACGAGTGTTAGAAATCCGTCACCCCCGGTCGGCACCGCCGAGAGGTCAAGTAAGATGACACGCATGACTGATCCCGCTCAGCCTCCATCTAGCGAAATCGCCTCCCCCCCGCCGCCCACCGCGGCCCTGCGGGAAGTCAACGCGTCCGCCCCGGCCAACGTCAAAAGCGAGACGCTCGTCGACGTGCGCGAATTCAACTGTTGGTACGGCGACTTCCACGCCGTGCACAACCTCAGCATGCCGATCGCCAAGAACCGCGTCACCGCGTTCATCGGCCCGTCGGGTTGCGGCAAGTCGACCTTCCTGCGGTGGATCAACCGCATGAACGACCTGATCCCCGGCGCCCGCGCCGAGGGTGTCGTCGACCTGCACGGAGACAACCTGCTCGCCAAGGGCACCGACGTCGTCACCCTCCGCCGCAAGATCGGCATGGTCTTCCAGAAGCCCAACCCCTTCCCCAAATCGATCTACGACAACATCGCCTTCGGCCCCCGGCTGCACCTCAAGCTCACCAAGTCCGAGACCGATGAGCTCGTCGAGTCCTCGCTTAAGGGCGCGGCCCTCTGGAACGAAGTCAAAGACCGCCTCAAGCAGTCGGCCCTCGGTTTGTCCGGCGGTCAGCAGCAACGCCTCTGCATCGCCCGGGCGATCGCGGCCCAGCCTGAAATTTTGCTCATGGACGAGCCTTGCTCCGCCCTCGACCCCAAGTCGACCGTGGCCATCGAAGACCTGATGGACGAGCTCAAGAAGCACTACACCATCGCCATCGTCACCCACAACATGCAGCAGGCCGCCCGCTCCAGCGACTTCACCGCGTTCCTCTTCGAGGGCAAGCTCATCGAGTTCGGCGACACCCGCAAGGTGTTCACCAACCCCGAAAACGAGCAGACCGAAAACTACATCACCGGCCGGTTCGGCTGACCACCGATACCCCTGCGTTTAGCGGGCGGCACGAAGTGCCCCGCTTGGTATCTGGTTGATTTCAAACCAACTCGGGCGCTTGCCCCGCGTTGGTTTTCGTGGGTACATGCACCCGGCCGCCGAGACGTTCCGCGGTTTGGTACAGCCCGTGCCGACCCACCGCGAGGTTCGACAGCCCCTCGGCGGCGTGCACCGGAAACGTCTTCTCGAGGTACGCGGCGATGGCGGAATCGTCGCACTGCCAAGTGAGATGTTCGTTGAGGGTGGCGGTGTGTCGCCGGGCGGCGACCCAAAACGTGAGTTGACCGATCATGATGCCTCGCTGGCCGTGCCGGTAGGGGTGCGTCTGGATCAAGGCTCTGGCGCAAACACCACCAGAGTTTTGCTCGGCATCCTTGCCGGGTCCCGACGGCTCGCGTCGGTGTCCTGTAAGGCAAGTATCAGTTTACCGTCATCCGCGTGTGAGGAATATTAATTTCGTTGGATTGATCGGGTGATGTTTTTACTGATAATGCTTTGATAAACCATCGAGCAGATCGCCGAAAACCGCTTCCGGCGGTCGGGTGGCGTCGATCACGAGGTACCGGCCGGGGTCGTCGGCGGCCTGGTCGAGGTAGCCCTGGCGGACCCGGCGGTGGAACGCGGCCCCCTTGGCCTCCATCCGGTCCCGGTCGGCGTTGAACTCCCGCTCCCGCAGCAGCGGGTTGATCCGCTGGGCGGCGGTCTCTTCGTCGACATCGAACACCACGACCAGGTCCGGCCAGTGCTGACCCAGTGCGACCTGGCCGACCTTCAGGATATCGGCGATCGGCAGCCCGCCCGCGGTGCCTTGGTACGCCAGCGTCGAGCTGATGAACCGGTCGGCGAGCACGAGCTGGCCGGCCGCGAGGGCGGGGCGGATCTTCTGGGCGATGAGCTGGGCCCGGCTGGCCATGAACAGCAGCATCTCGCAGCGGACGTCGACGTCTTCCTTCACCGACGGGTCGAGCAGCACCTTGCGGATTTCTTCGCCGATGTGTGTCCCCCCCGGCTCGCGGACCTCGCAGACCCCGACACCCTCGGCCTCGGCCGCCGCCACCAGCCGCCGGAACTGCGTCGATTTCCCGCTCCCGTCGGGTCCGTCGAAGACGAAAAATCGGCCCCTGAGGTTTTGTATCCAGCCCTGATTCGAACCCATGCGCGAAAGGCTAACATGTCCGCGTGACCGACGCCTACCTCCAGCCCTACCTCGACGCCCAACGCACCCACGGCACCGATTTCGACGTCACCCTCTGGGCCCGGCCCGAGACGCAGCGGCGGCGGTTCGACGTGTTCTGCCAGATGCTCTACCTCGACGGCAAGCGGGTGCTCGACGCGGGGTGCAGCCGGGGGGACTTCGCGGCGTTTATGCTCGAGCGGGGCGTCGCGTACGGCTCGTTCGTCGGGGTCGACGGGGTGCCGGAGGTGATCGAGTTCGCCAACGGCCGGAGGTTGACCGCCAGTAAATTCCTGGCCGGGGACTTCGTGAAAGACGTATCACTCCTCGGGACGGATGCGCCGCAAATTGTTACGATCTCGGGGACCCTCAACACCATGGACGCGGACACCGCGATCCGGGTGCTGGAGGGGGCGTGGGCGGGCTGTTCGGAAGCGTTGCTGTTCAACTTCCTCTCGGACCGGGCCGGGGAAAACGCCCCGCCGCAGGAGTACCCGGCCAAACGCCTGCCGACGCTGAAGCTGCTGGACTGGGCCTTGAGCCGGACACCGAGCGTGCAGCTGCGGCAGGACTACTTTCCGCACGGCCACGACGCGACGATCCTGATGCGACGTGAAGAAGTGTGACTTAGAGGCCTGCCGCGACGGAACAACCCGAATTTGGGAGGGCGAGAAATGGTCGAAGGACTAGGTATGCGTAAATTCATCTTCTGGACCGTGACCGGGGTGCTCAGCATCGCCCTGCTCGGCTCGGCGTTCCTCTGGTACCGCAGCTACGAGTCGTCCGACCAGGCGGTCGTCCGGCTGGGCACACCGACGGTGACGGTATTCACGTCCGACCGCGGCCGGCTGGGCCTGCTGACGCTGGGGCAGCAGGCCGACGGCCCGCCGATCTTCGCCCGCTGGCGGGTCAACGAGAAGGCTCCGGCCGAGTTGGCGCTGCTCGACGAACGCTGCACCGACCACGGCCTTGGCTTCGGCATCGACCGCCAGGTCAACATCGCCGACCAGGAAGCCCCGGCGGTCGCGGGCGTCTTCTCGGGCGGCGAGGTGTCGTGGGCGGCCCGCCGAGTGGTCGTGCCGTTCTGGGCGTTGACCGCGTTCTCGCTGATCTTCGGCTTCATCTGGATCATGACCACGGGCGTCCCGCTGTATCGCATCGAGCGCGGGCTGTGTCCGAAGTGTGCGACAGACATCTCGCAGGCCTCGCACTTTTGTCCCAAGTGCCGCAAGGCCATCCCGAAGCTCACCTGGAGCGGCGAGAGCCGACCGCGGCGGCGGTTGGTGCGGGCGGCTCGATAAATAAGAACGGGGGAAGTTATGTCTGAACGAAAAAACTCTTCCGATCCTTTTGATGATGTGCCAAATTGGGTGCATCGGCTATTCGGTTTTTTGGGTGGCCTGATGTTCGGCACGGCTCTCGCCTTTTTCTCGTTTATTTTGCTTTTGTTTCTTGGCGTCTCGATCAAAATACTGCTTGGTGTTCCTGTCGGTAGCTTTGTTTTGTTTTGTGCTTTGGGCCTGTTTTTCCCACGCTCAATTACGTCTTTGGCGGATAATACTTCCGTCGGTAATCAGTCGTTGTTTGATTGGTTTTGCGATCTGCTCGATTGAGATAGATCGCTGATACCGGCAGGATTTTTACGGTTATCCCGTGCGCTGAATCAACGCCCCGGCGACGTGGCCACCGAAGCCGGCGGCGAAGACGCCGTGTGCTCCGCCCCCGGAATCCCCGGAAGGATCGCTGAGTTGCGGGGCCGAAGATAGGGGCAGGGGGGTGTGTTCCAGCGGGGTTTCGAGCCAGGGCATCGGGGGGAGCTTGCCGGTGCGGGCGGTGAGGCAAGCGAGGACGAAGGAGACGAGGCCGGCGCTGCCGAGGCTGTGGCCGAGTGCGCCCTTGTTGGCGTAGACCGCGGTCGGGCCGACGTCGGGGGCGGGGGTGTGTTCTTCGTGGAAGGGGTGTTGGCGTTGCCGCAACACGTCGGCGAGGACACGGAGTTCATTCGGGTCGTGGTCCGCGGTGCCGGGGGCGTGGGGGTGGATCGCGGCGACCCGCCTCCCCCGGAAGAGTTGTTCAGCCACGACGCCCAAGGCTTCCATCGACGTACTGGGCCGGATGAGGTCGTCGGCCTCGGTGGCGATGGCGGTGTCGACTAACTCGATGGTTTTGGGCGGCGTGGGTTCGCCCGGCTCGACCCGACGCAGCAGCACCGCGGCGCCGACTTCGGAGAGCGTGAATCCGCCGCGGGCCTGGTCGAGCGGGCGTTGGCGGTAGCCGTCGAGGGTGAGCGGGGCGAGGACGCCGAGCCGGCGGTAGCTGTGGACGAACGCGGGGAGCAGGGCGGCCTCGGAGGTAACGACCAGGGCGTGGGTGGATCGATGGTGTTGCAGCGCGAGCCGGGCCTGGTGCAGGGCGGTGAGGCTGCTGGCGCAGGCGGCAACGGTGTGGCGGCGGATGTCGAGGCCGGTGCGTTGGGCGAGGTGGTGGTTGAGGTAGCCGTGGGGCCCGAGGGCGACGGCCTCGGCGAGGCGTTGCGAGACTTGTCGCTTCTGTTTTTTGCCGTCGGCTAACCACCAGTTGCCGTCCGATAACGCTTCGACTGCGCCTTTGCTGGTGCCGATCCAGGTGGGCACTCCTGAAAGCGGTAGCTGCGACTCCGTACACGCCTCGCGGGCGGCCCGCTCGGCGAGCTCGACGGTCGGGTCGGTCGCGGTGTGGCGGGCGATGCTGACGCCGCCGAGGGCCTGGACCAGCGGGACCGGCTCGGTGTCGGGCTCTAAACCGTCCACGCGGTCGGTGATGCGTCGGCCTTGCAGCAGTGCCGTAAACGTCTCCCAGGCCGACTGCCCCAGCGGCGTGATCAGCCCGACGCCGGCGACGACGATGCGGGGGCGGGGATCTTGTTGGGCGCTGGGCATGGCGGGAGTTTACGTGCGGGGCGAATCGGTCGGCGGGGACTGTAGCCGAGCGGGCGGTTTGGGGCTATCGGCGAGGGGTTGTCGCGGCCCGAATAGTGGCCGGTGGGGGGGTGTCCCGGTAAAGTAGGGGTTGATATGGATGGCCCGGGAGACGTTCCCGCACCCGCCGTCCTTCCGATGGAAAGCCCCTGCATGTCCGCTTCACCCGAGCTCACGCCCCCCAACCGTCTGAGCCCCCCCACGGAAGCGTCCCTACCCCCGGAAGCGCCGCTAGAAGTTTCCGCGGCATCATCCCCCGCGACAGCCCCGGCCGGCCGCAAGGACGCGCCGCCCCAAACCATGCTGACCGACGACCAACTCCTGGCGACCTACCGCGCCATGCGGACCTCCCGCACCACCAACGCCATCGAGGCCGAGCTCGCCTCCGGCGGCGACTCGTTCTTCCACCTGCCCACCACCGGCCACGAGTCCGTCGCCGCCTGGCAAGCGTTCCTTACCCCCGAAGACTGGGTCCACTCGCACTACCGCGACCAGGCCCTGTGGATCGCCCGCGGCCTCGAGCCCAAAGCCATCTTCGACGCCGCCCTCTGTAACGCCGACAACTACTCCCACGGCCGACAGATGGTCGGCTTCCAGGCCAGCCGGGCGATGAATATGCCTAGCACCGTCGTGCCCGTGGCCAACAACTGCACCCAGGCCGTCGGCATCGCCGCGCACCTCGAAGAACAACGCCAGCTCGGCAATAGCCAGTCGAACCCCGTGGTTCTCTGCGGCATGGGCGACGGCACCACGCAGCAGGGCGAGGTCTACGAAGCCATCGCCGAGGCCGTCCGCCGCCAGCTGCCCGTGCTGTTCTACATCATGGATAACGGCTACGCGATCTCTACGCCCACCGCCCAGACCACCTTCTTCGACCGCCCCGACGGCCCCGCCGATTCCTTCTACGGCCTGCCCATCCACCGCTTCGACGGCCGCGACCTGCTCCCCGATATGCCCCGCATGGGCGAGCTCGTCCAACACGTCCGCGACTCCCGCGGCCCCGCTATCGCCGTCGTCCGCGTCGACCGCCTGTCCAGCCACACCAACGCCGACGACCACCGCGTCTACCGCGCCGCCGAGACGATCGAGGATCTAAAAACCTCGTCCGACCCGCTGGTGAACTTCCGCCGGTCGCTGATCGAAGACCGCGGGTTCGACGAGGCGAAGCTTGACGCGATCGACGCCGAGCTGGAAAAAGAAATCCGCCACGTCAGCGAGCTGTCTCGCCGCGTCGGCGACCCCGAAACGACGTACACCGTCAGCCGCGAGCTGCCCGCCAAGCTGCAACGCACCGCCAACGAATACCGCGGCGAATCGAACGCCAAGGCCGACGGCTCCGACAGCTTGATGATGATCGAGGCCATGCGCGAAACCCTCCGCCACCGCCTCGACACCGACGACCGCGTCGTCCTCCTCGGCGAAGACATCGAAGACCCCAAGGGCGACGTCTTCGGCGTCACCCGCGGCCTCTCCACCGCCTTCCCCGGACGCGTCCAGAACACCGCGCTCTCCGAATCCACCATCATCGGCGGCGCCATCGGCCGAGCCATGGCCGGCGGACGCCCCGTCGGCTTCATCCAGTTCGCCGACTTCCTGCCCAACGGCATCAGCCAGATCATCAGCGAACTCGGCAGCATCCGCTGGCGCTCCGGCGGCGAGTTCGAATGCCCCGTCATCCTCATGGTCACCTGCGGCGCCTACCGCCCCGGCCTCGGCCCGTTCCACGCCAACACCTACGAGAGTCTGCTTGCGCACATTCCGGGGGTCGACGTGATCATGCCCAGCACCGCCGGCGACGCCGCGGGCCTGCTCAACGCCGCCTTCGAATCGCAGCGGCCCACCGTCTTCCTCTACCCGAAGGTCTGCCTCAACGACCGCGCTCTCGCCACCTCGCCCGACGTGGACAAGCAACTCGTCCCCCTCGGTAAAGCCCGGAAAGAAACCGCCGGCGACGACCTGACCCTCGTCGGCTGGGGCAGCACGATGCCGCTGCTCCGCGACGTCGCCGCCGAGATCACCAAGCAAACCGACCGCACCGTCGACCTCTTCGACCTCCGCTGTATCGACCCCTGGGATCGGCCCGCCCTCGCCGCCTCGGCTTCTAACACCGGCCGGCTCCTAGTCGTCCACGAAGACAACCTCACCGTCGGCTTCGGCGCCGAGATCGTCGCTGCCGTCACCGAAGACGTCAGCAGCGAAGGCAAGCCCCTTCAGGTCAAGCGCATCACCCGCCCCGACACCTACTGCCCGACGAACTACAAGAACCAGCTCGACATCCTCCCCAGCTTCCGCCGGACGCTGACCGCCGCCTGCGAAATGCTCGACCTGTCCGTCGACTTCGGGACAGATACCGCGCAAGCCGCGACTGCTTCCGGGGGCGGGGTGGGCGAAATCGAGGTCATCGAAGCCCAGGGCTCCGCCCCCACCGACCAAGCCGTCACCGTCGTCAACTGGCTCTGCAAGCCCGGCGAAGCCGTCACCAACGGCCAGGTCATCGCCGAACTCGAAGCCGACAAAGCCGTCTTCGAATACTCCGCCCCCTACGACGCTGTGGTCGCCGAGCTCCTCGTCCCCGAAGGCGACCAGGTCGACGTCGGCACGCCGATGCTCAAGCTCGAAAAACCGACCCTCGCCGACGACGCCGACCTCGACGACCTGCTCGCCGCCCCCGTCGTCAAACGCCCCACCCGCGAAGACCGCGGCACCCCAAAAATCACCGACCCCCGGAAGCTGTTGGCATCCGCTGCCGAAGACGCAACCAAAGTTCCGGGGAAGGTTCCAGGGGTCGCTCCCGTCCGCGTCGGCGGCCGCCAGGTCCGCGTCTACCTCTCCCCCGTCCACTACGCCGAGGGCACCGACCGCCTCACCAACGCCGACCTCATCCGCCGCTTCCCCGACTACACCTCCGAAGACATCATCAAACGCACCGGCATCGAGTCCCGCCCCTACTGCTCCCACCAGCAGAACGCCCTGAGCATGGCCATCGACGCCGCCCAGAAAGCCCTCGCCGCCGAGAACCTCACCGTCCACGACCTCACCGGCATCGTCTGCCACACCACCACGCCCCCGCTCAACACCCCGTCCATGGCCTGCATGGTGCTGAGCGCCTTAGACCCCACCGGCGACGCCGAGCTCATGGTCTACGACGTCAACGCCGCCTGCTCCGGCTGGCTCTACGCCCTCGACGCCGCCCACAACACCATCCAGCACCAGCCCGAGTCCGCCGTCCTCGTCGTCACCACCGAATGCCTCTCCAGCGTGGTCAACCCCGACGACTTCGGCACCGCCATCCTCTTCGGCGACGCCGCCACCGCCACCATCGCCCGCGGCGCCGTCGCCCCCGGCACGGCTGAGGACGCCCCCGCCAAGGACGAAGACTTCGACATCCCCGCCGGCTCGATGATGCTCAGCCAGCCCGTCCTCGCCGGCAAAGCCGACCCCGCCCACGCCATCACCGTCGGCTTCGAGGGCCGCGGCCACATCACCATGCAGGGCAAAAAAGTCTTCACCGAAGCCGTCCGCGCCATGACCAAGATGACCAACCAGGCCTTCGAACGCTCCGGCGCCGCCCTCGAGGACCTCGACTGGCTCGTCCCCCACCAGGCCAACGCCCGCATCCTCGAAGCCGCCCGCATCCGCCTCAAGATCCCCAAAGAAAAAATCATCAACCTCATCGACGCCCACGGCAACACCAGCTCCTCGTCGATCCCCATCTCCATCGCCAAGTCCACCAACCAATTCGAATCAGGAAATATAGTCGGCGTCTGCGCCTTCGGCGGCGGCTTCACCTTCGGCGCCGCGATTTTGGAAATTGTTTAATGTGAGAAATGTCTAAGTCAGAAAAAAACTTTGAACGCTGGGTTTCTCCTGAATTTTACTCTTGGACTTATCAAATATTTAAAGGTCATGATTCCGAGCTGGCTAAAATTTGGTCATCGCATCAAACTGCTTTTAAGTATGTCTTCCGCCAGTTAGGTGAAACAAGTGTACGTCCTGAGGACTCTCTAACTGCAGTTTTTGACAAACCGCAGCTTGACCAATACCGCATAGCTACCGTAGATGATTGGGTCTCGTCTTACAATCAATTTGATTATTGGGTAAATTTGACCGCGGCTCTTACTATTGCATCTAATCTTGAGACCTACCTAGCGTCAGCTATCAATCTCGCTATTGATTCTGACCCAGGGCTACTTGTGGGTGATTCACGAAGTATCGATGGCGCTAAGATTATAAAAAGGAAACATAAAATTTATTTTTCGACCTCAAATATTCTTGAGAGTTGCACTCGAGGTAGCTGGAGTACACGATTAGATGCGATTGAGAAAATACTGCATGATGCGGTGACGCCACTAAGGTCGATACACTCGGATTTAGACGAGCTTAGGGTCACTCGGAATAAATTTGGTCACGCATTTGGCCGCGATATTAAGCAGGCGCGTAAAATTGGCACCTTAGATATTCTGCCGATGCAAAAATTAAAGACTAAAAAAGTAAATAATTGGCGAAATAAAATTATTAATGCCGTGAAGGTATTTGATCGAAAAATTTTAGAGCGTCACATTGGTGATTTCGATGCAGTCGCGTTGTACGGAAGGCTGTATCGAAATTGGCCTACACATGTTCCTGTAGAACAAAGAGCTATTTATTTCAAAGCCGCGATTGCTCAACATGGTGCGGCTTTACGAGGTAAAAAATACTGTAAGCAACTCGCTCGTTATTGGGAGGGGCTTTGATGATTGATGGCAGGTGGCTGGGGCAGAATGCCCCGGCCGAGTAACCACGACAGGTGGCTGGGGTCGTAGTGGAGCGAAGCGGAACGCAGCCCCCAGACGAGTCGTATCAGGCCGAGTCGTAAGCCTTTCCTCTGGGGGCTCGCTACGCTCGACCCCAGCCACCCTGGGTTTTAGACTGGGGTTGCGGGACATCGACGCAATCTGAACATTCCGGGGCACGCTCACGAACTGACGTTCACCTGTTACCGCCGTTACCCCTTTCTCGCCAAAGACTGGACGCGTCTTTGGCTTGCCGAATCGATTAACGCTGCTTGCAAAAAATATGATCACAAACTCTGGGCATATGTCTTCATGCCCGACCATGTTCACCTCGTCGGCTATCCGAACCAAGCCGCTTACGACATCGCCGAATTCCGTAAGTCCATCAAAGCGCCTGTCGCCAAGCAAGCCCTCGCCCACCTAGAACAACACGCCCCGGAGTGGCTGCCTAAGGTCACCCACAAACGCGGCTCACGCACCGAACGCCTCTTCTGGCAGTCCGGCGGCGGCCACGACCGCAACCTCGATCAGCCCCGCACGCTCCACGCCGCGATCGACTACCTCCACGCCAACCCGGCACGGGCGGGGTTGGTGGCGAAGCCGACAGATTGGGAATGGTCGAGTGCGGGTTGGTATCACCAGCAAGCGCAAGGACCTTGCGTAGTTCATCCGCTGACCGAGTCTTATCTCGACCGCTGAACCCTTCCTGCTACACGTCGTACCCGTGCGCACAGAATCGCAACGAAAACTGAAAAATCTTAGGCTTTTGCAAAAAATTTTATCGCTAGGCCCCCGCTCGGTTTATAAGATCACGGGTCGCGAAAATACCTTTCAGGATCGCACAAAAGTGACGCCCCGCCCTCTTATGGAGGGAGAGTTTTTTCGGCGCCCCGCGGCGCCGAGGCGGTATCAGGCAAGGACCGTTTCGGACGACACGCGGGGAGGGCCGGGCTCGCGTTTTTTTAAGCGTGGGGGTTTCGGCGTTCGTCGGTGAGTCACCTTGACGACACCAGACGCGAACGACTCCACCCCGGAGAGATCCGGGGACCGGCCCCGGAACTGAGAACACTCCCACAAGCGGAGTGAAAAGATTCCGGGGGCGTGGGGCCGCCTCCAGCACGCGGGTCGAGGACGACGGTTTGAAGTTTCGGGAGGCGTGCGGGCCGATGCGTGCGTTGACCGAGGGCCGAGCGTTCGCTCTTTGAAAAGTTGGGTTTCGGTGGCGGCTTACCACTTGGCGTAGCAGGTGCCGCCGGTGTGTTGCAGGCTTTTGTCGGTGTACTCGTGGAGCTCGATGCGGACGCCGTTGGGGTCGGTGAGCCAGCACTGGTAGGCGAAGTCGTCTCCGTAGATCTTGTCGCTGACCTCGTGGCCGGCGTCGCGGATCTTTTGGATGACGGCGTCCATGTCGTCGCACTCGAGGCAGAGGTGGTTGATGTTTCCGGGGGTGCCGGGATCGCCTTTGAAGACCTCGATGAACGAGGTGTTGCCGACCTTGAGGTAGTAGCCGAAGGGGGCGTCGTTGCGGATGAAGTCGAACTGGATCTCCAGGCCTAGCGCGTCGCGGTAGAACGCCTCGGTGGCGTCGAGGTCGTTGATGTAGAGGCAGACGTGGGCGAGTCGTTTGATCATGCGGGCGGCTTCCGTTGACAGAGAACAAAGGCGATGTGTTTACGAGTGTAGCGTCGGGTAGCCGATCGGCTGACGTTTTTTAGCGGCGCGGGTCAGGTAGCGTCCGGGGTGGACGGCCGCGGCGGCGTCGGCGGAACAGGGCGGCGGGGTGCGGTCGATGGCGTCGGTGATGAGGGCGGCGGCGAGGGCGGAAGAGATGACGCCGTGCGCGCCGAGGGCGGCGGCGGCGTAGAGGCCGGGAAGGGTCGGCCAGTCAGCGATCGTGGGTACGGTGTTGGCCGGCAGCGAAGTGGCGTACGTCCGGCAGCGCGTCATGTCGGGGACCGGGCCGATCATGGGAAGGTAGTCGGGTGTGTTAACGCGGAAACCGACCCGACCCGTCGGTGCTGACCAGTCCATCGCTTCGGTCCACTGTTGATCGGTCAGCCCTGCTCGGCGTCGGTTGTCGTCGTGGTCGGCAGCACGTTCGTCGGATTCAAGATCATCCGGTGCGAACGTCGCGCCGACGCTGTGCACGCCGTCGCGGGCGGGGCAAAGGTAGGCTTCGCCGACTACGGCGTGCCGTTGTTTTGCGCTTTGCTCGGTCGCGGTGATGTGGCTGACCTGCCCGCGGATCGAACGCAACGGCCAGTCCGCGGTGGGCGTGAACTTTTTCAACGCCGCAGCGCACGCCAACACCACGGCATCGGCTTCGACCGCTTCGCCATCACTCGAAACCAGCTGCCAAGTCTCTTCAGTCCGTTCGATTTCTTGTATAGCAAACGGCCAACGGCAAGCGGTTTCGGGCAGACGTGCGATGACACCGGCAGCGAATTCGTGAAACGAAGCAACCCCCGCGTTCGGCATCCACAACCCGTGCAAGCCGTCTTCTTTCCATTCGAACCCGCCGTCGAGATCACCGAACAACTCGGCGGCCTGACGCAGAAAGGTTTCGTCCTTCCGGGGGGCGGGCCGGCGCAGAACGCCGACGCGGGGGTGTCGACGGGACGCGAGGACGAACGCCGAGCGGTAGAAATCTTGACGAGGCGAGGTGGCGGCGTCGAGCACCGGGGCGCAGATCGCGTCGCGGTTGCCAGACGCTCCGGCCCTAGGCCCGGCGGCATCGACGACGACGACTTTGTGCCCCCGTTGGTGCAGTTCGTCGGCGACGCTCAGCCCGGCCCAGCCCGCACCGACCAAGGCGATCGTTTTTGGTTTCGTCGGCTGTTCGACCGCCGGCGATTCACCGATCGGCTTGCTCGCCGCGATGATGTGCCGTTTGAACGGATCGCCCGGCAGGCGTTCGACCTCGAAGCCCGCCTCTGCCAACGCCCGGCGGACGTGGCCCGCGGCGGTGTAGCTGCCCAGCCGGCCGCCGGGTTTGGTGAGTCGGAAGAGTTGTTGGGCGACGGCGTTTGACCACATCGCCGGGTTTTTGTCGGGGGCGAAGCCGTCGAGGAACCACGCGTCGGCACGGGCGTCGATGCCCGGCAGCACCTCGTCGACGTCGCCGAGGTGGAGCGTGAGGTCGCAGCGGGTTAGGCGTAGCCGATGCACCCCATCGATCCGTCCCGGCCACTCGGCGAGCAGTTCGTCGATCTCGTCACGCCAAGCATCGAAATGTCGTAACGTTTGCCGGAGTTGTTCAACGCTCGGCGGGGCGAACTCCACGGCGACGTAGTGCAGCCGGTTAGAGGCGGGGGCTTGCTCATTAAACTTGGTCAGCGTGCCGAGGAAGTTCAGGCCCAGGCCGAAGCCTAACTCGCCGACAATGAACGGTTGGTCGGGCGGCAGGGCGGCGAGTTGTTCGTCGAAGCGGGTGGCGCGGTGGAAGAGGTGGTTGGTTTTGCCGATCGCGTCGTCGGGGTTGAAGTAGATATCGTCGAAGGCTTCGCTGAACGCGTTGCCTTGCGGGTCGAATCGGATCTGGGCGGGTTGGATCGGCAAAGCGTTTCCGCGGTGGCGAGAGTTTGCGAAGCGGGTGGATTCTATTCAGCGGCAGCGACGGGTGACGAGGCAAACGAGACGTTGATCGAAGCGTAGAACGAAAAGGGTGTGGGGGGTTGAGCCGGTACCACGGAGGGATTTTTGGAGCGGGTCGGGGTCGACGGCCTTGCCGCGGGTCTTGATCTCGACGAGGCCGGCGTCGTGGTCGTCGAGCCAGGCCTTGACCTTGCGTGGGTTCTTGGCGGAAAAGGGGAGCTCAGCGAGCAGCTCGAAGCGGGTCAGCCAGGGGTTGTCGATGGCTTCGTCGGACGTGAGCAGACCCAGGCGGGGGTGGATCGCGGGTAGTCCGAGCAGGTGCATCAGTCCGGCCCGCTCGGCGGCGGGGTCGACGGTGTAGAGGAATTGCTGGGGTGGGCTGAAGTCGGGCTCGTCGGGTTCGCCGGTGAGCGTGTGGGTTTGGCCTTGGGCGAGGAGCGTAGCGGTTCGTGGCTGCGGGTCTCGAAGGTTGGTCCAGAGCACGGCCTGAACGAGGCGGCCGGCTTCGCTGATGAATTCGATCTCGCCTTCCGCCCCCGCTCCCGGAAGGATCTGCTCCTGCAGTTCGTCGAGGTTCACGGCGGGGCTGAGCTTGACCGCGGCGTGGGGGAAGTGATCGATTAGGGCGGTGATCGTCGCCGGGTTCGGTTGGTAGTCGGTGAGGCGAAACACGCGGCCGGCGTCGGTGCGTCGGGCGGGGTCGAGGTGCAGAGCGGTGCCGGTGACAGCGGATTCGCGGAGCAAGTCTTCAACGTTGGCGACGCGAGAAGTACAGCCCGCGTTAGTCTCGACCATCCACGCCCGGACGGGGTCGCGGTCGATCGCGGTGACGTCGAGGCCATTAGCGGCGAAGCCCATCGTGTCCCCGCCGATGCCGCAACATGCGTCGATCACATTTGTGATACCCACTTCGCTTAGCCGTTGGGCTTTGTGGTGAGCAGCTATCAGCGAAGTAGCTTGCTCGACGCCGGGGACGTCGGCGAGGAGTGTATCGAGCTGTTCGGGGAATTTGGATAACGCTTTACGGCGGGCGGCGACGAGTTCGAGGGCGACGGCGACGCGGTCAGCGGGGTAGTGTTTACGTAGTCGGGTGACCGAGGCGACATCTTGAGGGTCGCAGTCCGCGGCGCGGCGTAAAAGCTCTGCGTCATCGGCGACGGCTTGCCAGGTTGATAGGGCGTGTTGGATCAAGGGGCGGTTGTGGCAATAAAACGCCAGCGCTAAGCCGCAAGCGGCGTGTTACAGCCGACTGTAGCGGGAGAGCAGGTCGACGATGCGCGGCTGGTTGGGGAAGAGCTGGACGCTGCGGCGCCAACACTCCTTGGCCCGCTCGGCTTGGAAGCGGTTTTCGCGTTCGCCTTCGATATAGAGCGTCATGTAACAGGCCCCGGCGCCGTTGAGGGCGGCGATGTCTTCGGTGTCGAATTGCAGGGCGTTTTCGTACTGATCGAGCGCGTCTTCGAAGCGGCGCATCTTGAAGAGGGCGTAGCCGAGGCGTTCGTGGGCGGTGGACGAGGGGCTGGAGACGATGAGTGAGTTGAGCGTGTTGATCGCGCGGGGGTAGTTGCCCAAGCGGATGTGGGCGTCGGCGAGGCCGAGGAGGACGGGGTCGGCGAGCTCGCCGAGCTCGTTGGCGGTGCGGTAGGCGTCGATGGCCTCTTCGTATTGGCCGAGCAGCGAGTACGTCGCGGCGAGGTTCGACCAGGCGGGCTGCGACTCGGCGTTGACCGAGGTGGCGAGGCGGGCGTAGGGCAGGGCGGTGTTGGGCTCGCCGAGCTGGAGGTAGGCGGCAGCGATGTCGCGGTTGGCCAGGAAGTCTTCGGGGGCGATGGCCAGGGCTTTGAGGTAGGTCTGGACGGCGGCTTCGGCGTCGCCGGTGAGCTGGTTGGTCAGGCCGAGGAAGTAGTGGGCCTTGAAGTTGTCGGGCTCGATGGCGACGGCGGCCTCGTAGCTCTTGACGGCGAGGGCGTAGTCGCCGCGTTCGCGGAAGATCTCGCCCATGCCCATATGGGCTTCGGTTAGTTTGGGGTTGGACTCAAGGGCGAGGGAGAGGGCGGCGAGCGAAGAGTCGTCGAGGCCCTGGGCGCGGAACTCGCGGGCGTCGGCGAGGTGCTTGGTGACCTTCTTTTCGGTGGGGGTGGGCCCGAAGATGCTGGTCGTGCCGCAGCCGGTGACGAGTAGCGCGGTGCCGAGGATTAGGATGGGCCGGAGATTCCGGGGATTCCGGGGGCGGGGTTTCATGCCGGGGTCCAGTTTTGAGGAGCAGGTGTCGGCGACACCGTAGGCGACGGGCCGGGGTCGGTCAACGGCGTTGTGGCTGGGCGAATGCTCTACGCAAAGCATGATCGGTTGAAGCAGCCCCCGTGTTGATGGTGGCTTACAATCGGCGGTACATGAAAATCGCTCTTGCGCAAATTAATCCGACCGTTGGCGACATCCTCGGAAACGCCGAACTGATCCTGCGGGACATCCGCGCAGCCCGGGACGCGGGGGCCGACCTGGTCGTGTTCCCCGAGCTCGCCATTATCGGCTACCCGCCGAAGGACTTGCTGCTGAAGCCGTCGGTGATCGACGAGTGCGTTGCGGCGGTTCATGCTTTGGCCGAGGAGTGTGTCGGTGTGGCGGCGGTGATCGGCTACCCCTGTCCCGCGGACTCGGGCGACGAGGGGCGGGCGCTGTACAACGCCGCTGCGGTTTGCGTCGACGGGCGGATCGCCCACCGCCACGTCAAGAGCCTGCTGCCGACGTACGACGTGTTCGACGAGCGGCGGTACTTCGAGCCGGGCCCGCGGGTCGACCTGACGGAGTTCGAGGGCGTGAAGCTCGGCATCAGCGTCTGCGAAGATCTTTGGAACGAGCGGGATTTGTTCAGCCGTCGGCTATATCACGACAACCCGATCGATGAATTGGCGAAACTCGGCGCGGAGCTGTTTGTGAACTGCTCGGCGTCGCCGTTCGTCGTGGGTAAGCACGCGTTCCGCATGGAGCTGATGGGCCACGTTGCGAAGAAGCACGGCCTGCCGTTGGTGTACTGCAACCAGGTCGGCGGGAACGACGAATTGGTCTTCGACGGCCGGTCGTGTGTGTTTAATGCACAAGGCCGTCTCGTCGCGCAGGGCAAAGCGTTCGAAGAAGACTTGGTGGTGGTTGATCTTGAAGAAGCAGCGGTGGTCGATCCGCTAACACTGTCTCCGCTGGCCGAGGCCTACGGGGCGTTGGTGCTGGGCCTGCGGGACTACTGCCGCAAGTGCGGGTTCCGGCAGATCGTGCTGGGGCTGTCGGGGGGGATCGACTCGGCGGTGACGGCGGCGATCGCGGTGGCGGCTTTGGGGTCAGCGAACGTGCGGGGCGTGGGGATGCCTAGCCGGTACTCGTCGGAGGGGTCGGTGAGCGACGCCGAGCAGCTGGCGAAGAACCTGGGGATCGCGTTCGATCTGATCCCGATCAGCCCGGCCCACGGCGCGGTCGAGGGGATGCTCGCCGAGGTGTTCTCCGCGACCGAGTCGGACGTCACCGAAGAGAACATCCAGTCGCGGCTGCGCGGCGTGATCATGATGGCGATGAGTAATAAGTTCGGCAGCCTGCTGCTTACGACGGGTAATAAGAGCGAGGTGGCCGTGGGCTACTGCACGCTGTACGGCGATATGAATGGCGGGTTCAGCGTGTTGTCGGACGTGCCGAAGACGATGGTGTTTGAGTTGGCCGAGTGGATGAACACCGATGCTTGCCCGCTGCAGCGGGAACTTGCATCAGGGGGCGGTGGGGAAGTTATCCCGGTGAATACGATCACCAAGCCGCCATCGGCCGAGCTGCGGCCGGATCAGAAAGACTCAGATTCGCTGCCGCCTTACGACGTCTTGGACGACATCATCGAGCGTTACGTCGAGCGGGAAGACTCGGCCAAGGCGATCATCGACGAAACCGGTTACGACGCCGAGTTGGTGCTTCGGGTCGTGCGGCTGATCGACCTCAACGAGTACAAACGCAAGCAGGCGGCACCGGGGCTTAAGATCACCAGCCGGGCGTTTGGGTTTGGTCGGCGGATGCCGATCGCGCAGCGGTACGATAATCGGCGGGCAGTGGTCGGTGCGGAATGAAGTGGATCGCCGCGGTGGCCCCGGGTTAGTGACCCGGAACTAAATTTTGATTCATGATTCCACCGCGGCGCGGACGCCGTCCCATTCTCGCCAGAGGTCGGTCATAGCCTCGGTGTCGTTTTTCTTTACGTCTTTGTGCTGGGCGCGGAAGATCGCGGCGTAGCGGATGTCGGGGCAGTAGTTCGGTGCGGCGCCGTGCCAGAGGTTGTGGTGGCTAATGCAGATGTCGCCCGCCCGGCCGGTGATCTGGACGGGCGGGTGGGGCAGGTCGTATTCGAGGCGGCCGGCCTTGATGGCGTCGGCGCGGTCGGCGGAGTTGAAGTAGTCGGCGCACGCGAGGTGTGAGCCGGGCCAGACGGTGAAGTTGCCGCGGAACGGCTCGGGCTGGTCGTTGAGCAACAGGGTGACCAGGGCGGTGAAGTTGCGGAGGTAGGTGCCCTTGGGCACGCCGTTGGTGCCCGAGCCGACGCCGTCGAGGTGGCCGCGGGGTTCGCGGGGCTGGTCGGGGTCGATGCGCGGGTAGCGGAGCGCAATCTGGGCGATGCCGGTGGGCAGGACGTTGCCGGGGCCCATGAGCGATTCGGTGTAGTCCCACAGCGGCGAGCGGTTGAACAGGTTGAGGATCACCGGCGACTCCCGCAGCGCGGGGCAGGAGCTGGTGGCGGCGAAGTGTTTGAGTTGTTCGGGCGGCAGGCCGTTGGTGCCGAGGTCGTGGTTGATCGCGGCGCGGGCGTTTTCGACCATTGCCGGGGCGACTGCTCCGCGGACGACGAGGTAGCCGTCGCGGTGGAAGTCCTGTTGTTGCTGTCGGGTGAAAGGCATGGGGATTTTCTGAGGCTAAAGAAAATGAAAAACTGACCTAAGCGGGCTGGCCGGGGGCGGGCGACAAGAGGTCGCGGAGGGTGCGGCCCGCGACGGCTTGTTCCTCGGCGGCGGCGAGTTCACGGGTCACGCAGAGGTCTTGGCTGGGATTCGAAATGGCCGTGGAACGCGCGGTTTTAAGTAGCTCGGCCAGGGTGATGCGCTCGGCGGGGCGGGACAACTGATACGGCGGGTCGGCGTCTTCGTCGGACGTCTGCCCGCGGTGCAGGTGGCCGGCCGATTCGAGGGCGGCGGTGAGGCGTTGGACTACGCGGGGCGGCAGGGCGGTGTCGCGTTGGAGCTGGTCGAGGGTTGCGCCTTCGCCGTCCTCGAAGCGGCGGGCGACGGCGTGGGCGACGCGGAGCACGGCACTGGTGTCGAACAGCCGGTCGGCGTCCTGGTCTGACGAGCCGGCCCGAAGAAAGCGGGTGTTCTTGACCGTCTGCACGATATAGCTGATCTCGAGCCCGAAGAGGATCACCATCCAGGTCACGTATAGCCAGAGCAGGAACAGCGGGACGAGGCCGAGCGAGCCGTAGAGGGCGGAGTAGCCGACGGCCCGCTGAACGTAAAGCCGGAAGCCCCACTTGCTGAGCTCCCAAAGAACGGCGGCGACCAAGGCGCCGATGAGCGCAGCTCGCAGTTGTACTTTTACGGCCGGTAGTAATCCGTAGATCAGCACGAGTAGCAGCCACGTCGCGGCGAGAGAAAAGAAGGGCGTAAACAAACCGATCACCCAGCCGACGCCGGTGAGTGCGCTGGCAGTGTTGATCAGTTGATTAGTGACGTAGAAGCTCAGCACGAGCAGCACCGGCCCGAGCGTGATGACGGCCCAGTAGATCGTGATCCTTAGGTGCCACGGCCTGCCCTGTGGGGCGTGGTACACGCGGTTGAAGCAGTTCTCCAGCGAAACGACCAGGCTCAAAGCCGCCCAGATCAGTACCACCAGGCCCACGATGCCGATGCTGGTGAAGTTGACCGAGGCGACTTGGTTCTGCAGGTCGGTGAGTAGTTGGTCGACGCGGGCCTGGGTGTCTTTGTTATTCGTGGCGGCGGCGTTCGCAGTTTCGCCGTCGAATGGAGAGGGCGAGGTCTGCCCGTCGGGGCCGACGACCGGCGGCCCGGCCGCGACGTCCATCTCGGGTTCGTTGGTATTTTCGATCTGGATGCTCGTCAGCCCGAGGTAGTCGTAGACCGTGTCGCGGAGGTCGCCGCCGACCGACTCGAAGCCGCCGAAGGCGTTGAACACGAGCAGCGAAAGCACGAAGACGGGGATCAGGCTGAAGATCGTGCGGTAGGTCAACGCCGCGGCCATCTGCGAGGCGCGGTCTTCTTTGAGCTCGTTCGCCCCGTAGCGGGCGATACCCACGGCGTAGCGCGCGGTCTTCTGCCAACGGTTCAGCTCGCCCATCGGCTGCGTCAGCAGGCGGCGGGTCGAGCCGACGAGTTGTTGGACGAGCTGTTTCATAGACGAAGAATGAATTAAATCGGCGTCCAGTTTAGCCGCGGTTCGCGGAACTGCGTTAGGAGCTCTCGCTGTCGCCACGCCGCCGTTTAGCCCACGTCCGGTGTGCCGCGGTGGCACCCGCGGCGAGCTTTTCCTGATACTCGGTAAGGCGGAGTAGTTCGTGCGGCCGGACCACGATCACGAGGTCGTAACCGCCACCGTCGAGCCGCGGCCAGTCTGACTGCGTCAGGCGGAACGCTTCGCGGAGCAGCCGTTTGTGTTTCGACCGGGTCACCGCGTTGCCGACGCGTCGGCCGACGCTGAGCCCGAGTCGCCAGTGGTGCAGGCCGTTGGGCTTGGTGAACAACAGCAACGGCCCGGCGTTCTTGCGGACCTTGGCGTCGAACACCGCGGAGAACGCCCGATTGCCGTGCAGGCGGTGGGCGTGGGTGAACTTCTGATTTTTGATTTTTGATTTTTGATTGATGATTTGCGATCCCATCAAAGGCTCTACGCCATCGCTTGTGTATGCTCAATCATCATCCATAAATCATCAATCATCAATCCGTATCACCCGCGCTCGCTCAGCGTCGACTGGTACTGCCGCATCAGCCGCGACCGCGTGATGACGCCCTTGATCTGGTCGCTACCGTCGACGACGGCGAGGCTGGCGACGTCGTGCTTGGCGAACTGTTCGAGCACGACGTCGAGGGTCTGGTGCGGCGCGACCGTCGGCAGGTTGGTCCGCATCAGCTCGGCCACGATCATCAGCGGGATCGCTTCGCGCTGGACGAGCGTCGCCCGCACGTCTTGGCCGACGACCATCCCGGCGTAGCGGTCTTGGTCGTCGGTCACGACGTAGTCCACCACGGCGTAGTTCTCGGCCAACTCGATCAGCCGGGCGGCCGGCTCGTCGGGGTGGACGACGACGGCCGGGGTCAGCGGCACGTCGTGACAGGTCATCCGCCGAAGCAGCGTCAGGTCGGAGTAGGTGCCCATCTTGATCCCGCGGTCGCGGAGCCAGAGGGCGTAGATCGAGTCGCGGAAGATGAGCTGGGCGACCGTCGTCGCGAGGATCGAGACGAGCATCACCGGGAGTATGACTTGGTAGTCGGCCGTGATCTCGAAGACGAGTAAGAAGGCAGTCAGCGGGCAGTGGGCGACGGCGGCGATCACGCCCGCCATCCCGGCCAACGCGAACGTCGCTGGCGTTCCGCCCTCGGGCAGGATACCGAGTTGTTGGCAGATCAAGGCGAATCCGCCGCCGAGCGTTGCGCCCATGAGCAGGCTGGGTGCGATGACGCCGCCGGAGCCGCCCGAGCCGAGGGTGAGGCAGGTGCCCAGCAGTTTTAATCCGAGGGTTAAAACGAGCAGAGTGAGGGTGAGGTCGCGGAAGGTGCCGGGCTCGTCCGGGTGGTCGGGGACGTACGACTCGGGGTTGAGCAGCGCCTCGATGACGGGGTAGCCGTTGCTGAAGAAGGTGGGGGGGCTATGGTCGACGACCGGCGGGGCGGGGTCGTTGCCGTAGCCGATGAGGTAGAAGCCCACGCCCAGCCCGCCGAGCAGCGCCCCGCCGAGGGCCGGCTTGATCCAGAAGGGCAGCTTGATCTTGTTCCAGACTTTTTCGCTCAGACGCAGCGAGCGGATAAACAAAGCGCCCATCAGCCCGCAGAGGACGCCGAGCACGATGTAGTGGCCGACTTCCCAGACGGCGAAGCCGTAGCCGCCGGTGACGACTTCGGGGACAAAGAACACCGCCTCGTTCTGGCCGAGGATCGCCTGGGCCACGGCCGTGCCGAACACGCTCGCCACCACGATCGGGATGAAGGTCCGCAGCGAGAAGTCGCGGAGGATGATCTCGAGGACGAAGATGACCCCGGCGATCGGGGCGTTGAAGATCGCCGCGGTCGCCGCGGCCGCGCCGCAGCCGACCATGGTTTGCATGTGCTCCCGGCCGATACGCAGGACGCGGGCCACCGTCGAGCCGAGCGACGAGCCGATGGTGATGATCGGCCCCTCGACCCCCGCCGAGCCACCCGAGCCGATGGTGATCGAGGAGGTAACCGCCTTAAGCCCGCCGTCGCGGGCGGGGATCTCGCCGTGGCGTCGGGCCAGCGACTCGACGACCTGGGGGATGCCGGGGTCCGATTTGGTCTTGCCGGCAAACTTCATGATCAGCCCGACCATCAGCCCGCCCAGGGCCGGAAGGATGACGAGCAAAGCGAGCTGCGACCCCGGGAACTGCTGCTCGCCGAGGACGCCGAAGAAGAAGTCGCTGGAGGTCTCGACGAGGAGGTCGAACCCGGTCGCCGCCAAGCCGGTCAGCGTGCCGATGACCGCGGCGAGCGGGATCAGTAGCCCGTCGCGGGAAAAGCCCGAATCGCTGAAGCGGCGTTTGAGGCGGTCAATCAACTTCGATGGCAAACCCATCCGGCCAGTGTAAGAACCGGGCCCACGATCCGCACCTCGGCGTGAATCGGGTCGATACGATTTACGCCACACTGCGTTTGGTTTTTTCGAAGACCTGGCCGACGCCCAGGCCGATGGTGCAGCCGAGCACCCCGGCGGTGAGATAGTGAAGCGGCAGCCCGCGAGCCGCGGCGGGGAAGTCTCGGGCGTACCACGCCGTGAGCAGTGCGTCGGGATTGTCCGCCAACCCGAGCGAACGCTGGGCCCAAAGGTATCCGGCGATCGCGACCACCGCGGGGGCGAGCAGCGTGGGCAGCGGCCGATGGTTCGGCGCGACCGCGTGGCCGACGAGAGCCGCGATGGTGAACGCCAGCACCAGGCCGCCGACCACCTGCTCCGGGTCGCCGCTGCGGACCAACGCGGTCGTTAAAACCCAGCCGACCGCCGCGGTAATCAACCCCGCCCCCAAAGCGACCGAGTTAACGCAGAGCAGATTTACCTCGCCGCCGAGGTGCGTGGTGCGAAGCCGCTTGGGGATACGCTTCGCCCACCAGTGACTTATCGCTTGAAGCGTCGCGAACGAGATCGCCAATGCCGCGGTGCCGACGATCACTTCGAAAATCAAACTATTAAACAGCCGCGCAGCTTGACCGTGATCGGCCGCACGCCTCGCCACGTCGATAAAACTGTTGCTGTGATTAGCGATTAATCCTGCTAAAGCCATTGCCCAAACAGCCGAGATTGGGTTGCCCGCCCCCGCGGCAAACCCCGCCGCCGCCAACGCAGGCAAAGCGCCGAGCAGGACGAGAGCCACACCGACCCACAACCCCGGCCCGCTGTCGGTTAGCGACCAACCCGACAACCCGTCGCCCGGCGGCATCCGGCCCGCCAGCCACCACCAGGTCGGGGTGCCGACCAGGATCGCCGCAAGCAAGATGAACCTTTGGGTATGGCTGGGCAACATAGGGGTAGGTTACGGATTTTGTTGCCAGTCGTGCCGCTCGACACCCCGACGATTCAGGATTTTCTGCCAATAACGGCCGTAAAATAGCCGATCTTGGAAAATTATTGGCCTGATTCGTTTTCCTCGTACAGAATCCTTGACAGACGCTGTTTTCTTGCGTTATTCTGGACCGACTAGACAGTTTGGTTTATTGTTGACGTGGTTAATTAATTAATATTGTTTACCTGTCAGATTTAAGAACTTTTTTTAGATCACTAGCACAGCATTCGTAATTTCATCTAAACCCTACTTACCCGGCCGTGCGTAACGGCCTCAATGAGCTGATCGCGGCACGAACGTTCGTCCGCCAGCTCGACGAAAACCTCCCCCGAGTTGCCCCGCCAGTTTCCTTCCACCAGTTAGGCTGTTTATCTTTTTCCCGAGACCAAACAGCAAAGACCGAAAGCCTGCGTTACCGCAAACGCCATTTTCCATCCTGTTGTCTGTCCTCGGCTTCAACGGACGATTGTCCGGGCCGAAAGGCTAAGCAGAACCCACGCTTTCATCCCGCAACTCGCGGTCTAGTTTTCGCCCCCCTTGGTTTGTTTTTATTCATCTAGGAGTTTTCATGCAACGTCAAAAAGGTTTTACTCTGATTGAACTCTTGGTGGTGATCTCGATCATCGCCCTGCTCATCGGCATCCTGCTGCCGGCCCTCGGTGCCGCCCGCCGGACCGCCCGCCAGATGGCCAACAGCACCCAGCTGCGTGGTATCCAGCAAGGCTTCGTCACCTTCGCCCAGTCCAACAAGCGGGGCGGCCAAGACGGCTACTTCCCCGGCCTGGATAGCTCAGGCGATTGGGAAGCAGCTGCAGTTACTGTGCTCAACCAAGACTACGGCGGAGACCTCGGCCTTCCTAGCAATACCATCGCTCTGATGCTGAACGGCAACTTCTTTACCCCGGAATATTGCATCAACCCCGCTGACACCGATGCGGTTGAAGCCGACCTAAGTGTTGCGATTGGTGCTAATGCCGGTGCTACCCCAGACGATGGTTTCATCGGTGGCTCGAACTTTTCTTACGCAATGCTCGACCTCGACGCGAACGGTACAGTTGCCAACGCTGTTACGAACGCACCCGAAGCACTCAACGCTAGCGAATGGCAAGAAACCCTAAACACCGCCGCAATCGTGATGGCGGATAAAAACACGGGTGCCGACTCCGTTGTCGGTACGGACATCAGTTCTGTTTGGACTGAACTCGATTCGGGTGATTGGCGTGGTACGATCGTTCGTAACGATAACTCGACCTCCTTCGAGACCACTCCTATCTTTGAGCAAACCAAGTACGGAAACAACACGTCTCAAGGCGAAGACAACATCTTCCTTAACGAAGTAACTGCTGCTGGACCGCCGATTGCTACCGTGGATGCAAACGCCGCCCTGATCACTACGGCGGTTGATACCTACGAATCGCAATAATTTGCGTGAATTGAATATGCTTATAAGGGTCGGCCAAGGAAACTTGGCCGACTTTTTTATTTTTAGCGACACGACGTACCCCTTATATCCGTTATTTGGCCATACCTTGACCGTTAGAACGGGATTGGTGATAATCGGACATGGAGCTTAAAATCACAGCCGACGGCATCACCTTCGACGATGTTCTTCTCTTGCCCGCCCGCAGCGACGTTGTCCCCGATCAGACCGATACCTCGACTCGGCTGACCCGCAACATCCGGCTGAATATCCCTGTGCTCTCGTCGCCTATGGACACGGTGACCGAGTCGGCTCTGGCGATCGCTCTATCTCAGCAGGGCGGGCTCGGGGTGATCCACAAGAACCTGTCCATCGAAGACCAGGTCCGCGAGGTCACCAAGGTCAAACGCTCGGCCAACGGCGTGATCAACGACCCCGTCACCCTGCCCCCGGAGGCCCCCGCCTCCGAGGTCCGGCGGCTGATGAACGAGCAGAAGATCTCCGGCGTGCCGATCACGCTCGACGGAAAGTCCAACGGCAAGGTCGTCGGTATCGTCACCCGCCGGGACATGATGTTCCTGACCGACGACGCCACGCCGCTGCACGAAGTGATGACCAAGGATCGGCTGGTCACCGCTTCGCCCGAGACGACGCTGGGCAAGGCCGAGGCGATCCTCAACGCGAACAAGGTCGAGAAGCTCATGTTGCTCGATAACGACGGCTGCTTGACCGGTTTGATCACGATGGGCGACATCGCCAAGCAGGACGCCTTCCCCCTCGCCTGCCGGGACGACCGTGGTCGGCTGCGGGTCGGGGCCGCGGTGGGTGTCCACCAGATGGACCGCGTCGACGCCCTGATCGGGGCCGAGGTCGATGTCATCATCGTCGACTCGGCCCACGGCCACAGCGGCAACGTCATCGACACCGTCAAAGCGATCAAGGCCCGCTACCCCATCGACGTTATTGCGGGCAATATCGCCACGGAGCAGGGCGCCCGCGACCTCATCGAAGCGGGGGCGGACGCGGTCAAGGTCGGCATCGGCCCCGGGTCGATCTGCACCACCCGCATCGTCTCGGGCGTCGGCGTCCCGCAGGTCACCGCGATCTTCAACGCCTGCCGCGCCGCCGACGAGGCTGACGTCCCTGTCATCGCCGACGGCGGCATCCGCCACTCCGGCGACATCACCAAGGCCATCGCCGCGGGTGCATCGCTGGTCATGCTCGGCAGCCTCTTCGCCGGCCTCGACGAGTCGCCCGGCGACCTGGTCATCCACCACGGCCGACGCTATAAGACCTACCGCGGCATGGGCAGCCAGGGCGCGATGCTCGCCGGCTCGGCCGACCGCTACTCACAAAAAGGCGTGACCAAGAAAGACAAACTCGTCCCCGAGGGCGTCGAGGGCCGGGTGCCGTACCGCGGCCCGCTCGCCGATTTTACGTACCAGATGGTCGGCGGCCTCAAGGCCGGGATGGGCTACTGCGGCACGCAAACCATCGAAGACCTACGTGAACACGGCCGGTTTGTCCGCGTCAGCGGCGCGACCCTCGCCGAAAACCATCCGCACGACATCAGCATCACTCGCGAAAGCCCGAACTACACCGTCGAGGTCCGCGATTCGCCGTGATCCGAGATTGCGGTAAACGTCCGCTAACCTCTAGGACCGTTAATCTCGATTAGGCAAAATAGGCGGTGATAGAAGATTGGCTATGAAACGCCGACGCCGATTGGTAGGCTTCGCCTTGGGGCATACGTGGGTTAACCTCGAAAATTAACCACGGAGACCCTTATGCGGGAATCAAAAACGAGTCATCCCAAGTTGCGCTTGTTGGAGAAAATTTGTGTCCTTATGGCCCTGCTTGCCGGGTTATTAACGGCTGTTGGGGTTTTATTGGGAGAGAACGCGACGTTGTCTTATGCGTCGCCCGGCGGATTAAGACCAGTTGGCCTAGAGCAGATTGATCCAAATCCTCGGGCTGAGGCTAGTCTGGTTCGGTCCGCTGATTTGCCTTCTTTAGTCGCCACAACCGTGCCGGGATCGCCCCACGAACTAGGGCAGGATCAGCTCGAAGCTACAGCCTCAAAAAAGGCGACTGGTTTTGATTGGCTGGAGTGGTCGGACCGCCTGATTTTTCGATCGCCGTCTCTAAAACAAAAAACGCTTGCAACGTCTTCACCACCGTTTGTTGGACACGGCGTTAATACAGACAGCAGCGAAGCTGAGGGACATACAGGCCACCGAACAAAAATAGGTTTTGCGGTAAAACGATCCGGTCAAGTAAATGAGGGGAACGCATCGACATACGTCGCCCAAGATTCTGTGAATGGAGGTTCGGCACCACAAAACGTTAAGGAAGTCGTCGCAGATAAAAAACTGCCGGGGGATGATAAGAAATTACCCAATCATGAAGCAGAGATCGTCAACGATTACGTCTCAAAACTGATCGCTTTTTACAACATCGGGTTTAGCAGCAGCGATTCAACCAAGCGCCACGTCGGGCGGAATATCGAAAGGGACGGCTGGAAGGGCTTTGTCAAGAAAACCGTCCGGCCGAGCCTTGATTGGGGCTTCCGGAGAGTTCAGCTGCACAACCCGTTCGGGGACGACGGTGAGTGGCCGATGGAACTCGACCAGGCGATCCGAGCGGAGAACGAGGGCTTCGATTACCTAACCGACGGTTTTGTCGAGGCATGGCGGCCCGTGACTCGCGGCGACTACACCGGGGGCGAGCCGGTTGAAGTCGTGGCATACCTCGGCAGCTATCGGCTGCCCGAATTCGAAGCGATGGAATCGTCTGGCGATTGGCCCGGCTGGCTGGGTCGAGCGATGCAGAGTGTCCGCCTGCCGCTAGAGGCGGGGATGACGTTGGCGTTCGATTCGTTCGTTGTCGCCGGACCGGACAGCTATGCCTTCCGCTTCGTTGAGCACCTGCGGCATAATGGGCATCGGGTCTACATCGAGACTTGGCCTAACCGGCGACGCACCCACTGGCGTCACACCAATATCGTTGTTGCCGAACAGTGGTTCCGTCGGAACCACCAGAGCGGAAACGTCGTCCGTCGTGAGGAGCTCACCGGCGAGGTGGTCCGGCTGATGGCCCACACGTTCCCCGCGGCGGCGAAAACTCCATCGGCCAAGGTTCTCAGCTACGTCGGCTCGGCTCTATCTCAGGGATACAGCGTATCCATCCACCCGCGTAACTTGACGCAGGCGGTCGAATCGGCGCAAGAATTAGTCGAAACGATATCGGATCGCCGCCAGGCCTCGTTCGATTAAAAAGATCGACGTCGGAGCAGGCGATACGAAATATCGCGGCTATCCCTGTCGGGAGTCCAACCGCGGTTTGACGTCGAAAGGCACGAAGTTTATGTTGTTGTGTCCTGCTTATGCGGGCTCGTAGCTCAGTTGGTTAGAGCGCACCCCTGATAAGGGTGAGGTCGTAGGTTCGAATCCTACCGGGCTCATTTGGGTAAATGTCTTGCTTGTATCACTCTACACCGTACGACTAGTCTTGTAGACCCAATATCTTTGTTGTTCCGAAGAAACTCACCATAAAGTGGGTTTCATTGAATTAAATATATAGTCCTTCATATCAAGTCTGGATGACGCTCCCGGGCGGGATGCTGCTTATCTTGACGATTTAGCTTCGCGTTTAAGCGAAAACATCAACCCGGATAGTTCGCGGGAACTGAAGCTTTGGGAAACAAGCTTAATTTTGCCCATAAACTGCTTGCTGAACCCTGTTGCGTTAAGACAGTAGGCTTGTGACCTCTCAAAAAAACACGATCGTTTTCAGTCGCTATAAGCAGTTTATGAGTCTGCTTTAGACTTTTCATACTCTGCTTGTAGCGGTTATTGGTATTTACCCATCTCTTCCAAGCAGGCTTGGGCTGGTTCGTAGGTGTGTGTAATGCTGAATGTGGATTTTATGCAATAAAATGTGCAAAATCAGATCTATCTACCAGTCCTTCTGAGATTAACGCAAAATACTGGAAATTCAGTATGCGCCGTAATTTCCGGTCTATTTGGCATTACGCGTATGATGTCAATGGCCGCATGCCTTGAATAGGATTGTAAAACGTATACAAAAGAGCTTTATTTTCTAAGAAGTGTCGGCATGCTCACTTTTTGTATTGATAAATTTAAGCAAATTTGTCGTATTATTTAAGATTCAAAGACCTCTTGTAGCTCAATTAATATTGCATTATAGTGTGCAAAGTTTAAGTGCATACTTTGTAGTTTTGTCCGCTGCACGCGGAATTTTTAAATCATGTCGATTATAAAAGTTGCTCAGATTGCCGGAGTTTCGCCTTCAACTGTTTCTCGAGTTATCAATCGTGACTCGCGTATCAGTGAAGAAACCGTAAAGCGCGTCCGGCGGGCTATCGAAGAGGTGAACTACAAGCCGCGACCAATCACCGATGGTCGGCGGCGACGACGTAGCCGGGCTAACCGGAAGACAAGAACCAT
Organism: Planctomycetota bacterium; assembly: GCA_038747275.1. GTDB lineage: Bacteria > Planctomycetota > Phycisphaerae > Phycisphaerales > Phycisphaeraceae > Algisphaera. The sequence goes on from JBCDJW010000006.1 coordinate 85,639, forward strand.
AGAGGTCTGTCTCGGTCCGCTTGCCGCGCCGTCTTGGGAAGAATTCAGCGGCCGGGTGATGGGAGGGGTTCACCGGGCCGCTCACGACCTGGGCTGTTCCATCGCGATCACTTCTTTACGCCCGGATGGTCAGCGGCAACACCCGAACCCCTCCGCCCGCTACGACGGCGTTCTTTACCGCGGTTTGGATGAAGAGTGCCTCTCGGCTATCTCACCGGACGAATGCTGTGTCATCGCTTTCGACCCCGGGCCCCGATTTTTTGGTGATAGCGTCGAGCCTAACAACCGAGCCGTCGGGCAAATGGCGTGTGATTATCTGGTGGGGCGTGGCCGCACGAATCTGGCTGTCCTCACAAATGTCCGTAAAGGCGACCGGGAATTGATCGACCGGGAGCAGGCTTTTCATCTTGCGGCGGCCAGCAAAGAAATCGAAGCCACCGCGTTGCGTTTCGAAGAAGACGCAATCGCCGAAACCAAGTCTTTATTGACGGATTTCTTGAAACACAGCAAGCCAGACGGGATTTTCCTGCCCGGCGAAGCTTCGGTGGTTTCGCTCGTGCACCGCCTGATCCGTGAATTAGGCTACGAGATCGGACGAGACTGCGATCTGATTAGCAACGCCACCGAACTATCGCTGATTGATTCGTTGTATCCCTCTATCGCGAATATCGATGTAAGACCGGACGCGGTTGGATACGCCGCAACACACCGTATCTACAAAAAGATAGAGGGCTCGACGGCTGCGCCTCAGCGGACCCTCCTGATGCCGACGTTAATCGATCCCCGAGACAAGCCAGACTAACGGTCAGGGTTATTCATTTTTTTCACCGAGTTGCTACTCCATGGCCGCGGCGAGGTCTTTACCTATTAAAAAACGCGCCATTTTTTGGAATCGAATCATTTAAAGGTACTCTTATGAACGGCCTAACGAAAACTGTTTTTTTTCTGGTATTTTTGTGTTTGTCGTTAGTGCTGGCTCCGGTCGGTCTAGCCGTCGCTAAGGATTATGAGCTCGACGAAAACGGTGCCCGTGTCCTCAGTGAGTTGCCACCGGTCGGCGTACACCCGCGTGTCTTCTTTACCGCCGAAGAGTTGCCGCGGATTAAACGCCGTCTCGAAACCACCGACTTCGGCCGGCTGTTCAAAAAGAAAGTGGTCCTCCGCTACATCAATTCCGTCAAGAACGATTACGCCTACCTCGCCGATCTCGGCGACGAGCCGGTGAGTTTGGAATTGATCGAGAAACACTTCAAGGCCGACGAGCACCGGAACATCAAGTGGGGGGTAGTTTCGCTTTACGCCGCGGCGTACGACGATGCCGAGTTGAAGGACTTGATGTCCCGGGTGATCACGGCCCACTGCCGCGTACTTCTGGCGTCGAAGCGGACAGGGGTCGGCGGCGTCGCGAAACGGGGCACCGGTCCCGGCCACACCGCCATCGAAAACTTTTGGAAAAATAATGACTTCAACGTCGGGGTGAGTTGGACGATCGGTTCCGCGGGGCTCGCCGTGAGCTACGACGTTCTGTACAACGATATGACCGCGAAACAGCGTGATACGGTCCGGGCCGCGATCGCAGCCGCCACCGCGAAACGTAAGCCCTACGGCACCGGGCTACCCCTCGCGTTTGCCGTGAGTAATCACTACGGGTACCACGGCGACCTCGCGGTGTTACTCTGCGCGATTGAGGGCGAAAAGGGTTTTCATAAGCCCACCTTCAACAACATCCGCAAGATCGTTCTGAATTATTGGGACGCTAGTTTTACCGAGCAGGGCATATGCCGGGAGGACGCCTACGGCCCGAACCTGGGGCTCCGCGCGGGGTCGCGGGCCCTTGTCGCCCTGGCCCGCCGCGGGGACAACGTCTTCGCAACCCAGAAGTACCGTAATTTCTTGGATTATCTGGCGACCGATTTCGAGGCTTTCCCCGGCGGTGAGTTTCTCGGTGGGGCCTCGGGTGGTCCGGACGTTCTTTACCCGACCGGCACGATTGTCGCCCGCTACATGTATCCCGAGAACCCCTCGTCCAATTACGCGTACCGTTACCTATTGGGGGATAATTACGAGCGTCGGATTCACTGGACCGGCAGTATCGATTTCATGATCTACGGCAGTGATTGGCGTGGTAAAACCAACCGCGAAGCCGAGTTGGCCTCGAGCGGTCTGTCTCTCACCCGTTTCTATCCCGAACGCGGCAAGCTGATTTCCCGCAGCGACTGGTCCGGAGACGCGTTGCAATTTACGCTCGACGCTCGGCCCGACGCTTTCATCATCGGGCACGACAGCCCGTCGCGCGGCAATTTCACCATGGCCAGCCACGGAAGGGGCTGGGCCTACAGCGGCAGCTTCCGTACCCACATCGACAGCACCGATCATTCCTTGGTGCATATCGACGGCAAAGCCCAGGCCTGGAAAGCGCCTAGCGTCGACTTCCAAACCTACCGCGAGTCGCCGATCGCTACGACCGGCTCGGCCGATCTGAAGTACGCCTATGACTGGCAGTGGAGCCCGCCTTGGCCCCGAAAAAACGATCCGAAATACGCCAAGGACGGGTGGGAGCCGGAGTACTCCGATCCGCGCGACCTGGGTTGGCCGAGCGAACACGCGCCTAGTTGGTTGCCGAGCCGGCTGCACGGCAGCAACACCGGATACGCCAACACCCTGCCGGCGGGTAACTGGCTCTACCGACGGCCTTTTAACCCCGTGCTCAAAGCTACCCGGGCGACCGCGGCCGTCCGAGGCCGGCACCCTTACGTGGTCATCGCGGACGATCTGCAAAAAGACCGTAAACCACGGCTTTACAGCTGGTATATGCAAATCGAGACGGACCTCGAACTCAAGTCTAAGGAGGGTACCGACTTCATCTTCGGCCCGATCGAAGACCCGGCAAAAGGCGCCGCGCCGCGGCTGCTGGTGCGCGTCCTCCAAGCCGACGTTACCGAAGGCCAGCCTAGCGGGCGGGTTGAGTCTTACGTCACCCGCAGCAACCAGCGGGCGAAGAAAGACATTAAATCCAAACGCTTCGTCATCGACGCCAACGCCGTCGCGCCGAACTACAAGGTCATGCTGTTCCCGCATAACGAGGGCGATCGGCTGCCCGCCACGAGCTGGCGTGAGCCCGGCGAAACCCTTGAGGTCAAACTGCCGGGCCAGCGGGACGTCTTGAAATTTGAGCCCGGTCCCGACGCGTTCGAGATTGCCGTAGATCGACTCTGATGGCCTGGCCGTAAGAGCAACGCCACCCAAAACGTATCGGATCTACAGCGAACTCATCTGCTGGGCTGGGTTTCAGCGGAAAATTGTGTGGATCACTGCAACGGCCGCCCGGCTGAGCCACGTTAGTCCTTACCAACATCTCCTTTACGTTACGTTTCAATCGATGGGAAGAACTTCAATGAGCGCAACCACAAAATTGACCAACCTCTTTTTGAAGATCGTAACACTGATCGCGATCACTCTGGTTTTTGTTGTGTTCCCCGCCGCGGGTCAAGACCTACCCATCCCGCCACAAGACCGTGGCTTGGCTTACACCCGCTCGGCTCATACCGCCGCAACCGAAGCGATGAAAGACTACATCGCGCTGCATGCCTTGAGCCGTTACGCCTACGTCTACGGCTACAAGACCCGGATCGATAACGAAGATATTTTGCGTGGTGAGCCGCTGCTTCGTGACGGCAGGCTTTATATCCCTACCGATTTCACCGCGATTCTTACGGTAGACCCCGCTTCCCCACCGGCCCCGGCTCCCTTCGGCCTCGATGCACGCTGGGTCTACGACTGGGAACTACCCGCCGCGCAAATCCCTTCGGGAGTCCGCACCACCCAAGTCAACGCCCGTACTTACGTGGACCTGATCGACTTGGCGGAGGCTCGGGGGATGAGTTCTTTTCAGTTCGATCGTATGTGGTTTGTTGCGCCAACAGGAACGCCGGCCCCCGATTTCGATTCGGCGTTGCGAGACACCGTCGTGGCTCAGTTCGATACCCCGGAGAAGTACGCCGATCCTGAGCTGCCGCCGCGGTATATCCCGCAACTTAAACGGCAGGGTGTGTGGACAGATCACGTCGAAGCCAGCCCCGAAGACTTTGCGGCGTTGGAGGGTCCGGAGCCGCAATGGCCGGTGACGCCGCGGTCGGCTTACAACTTGGACGGCTTCAACGAAGCCTTGCTCGGTAGCGAGGTCCCCGCGCCCGGCGTCTACCCCCGGCTGCTGTTCAGCGAAGCCGATCTACCCGCCATCCGTGAGCGTATCGAAAGCCAAGACATCGCCCGCCAGACCTTCACCACCATCGACACGCTGTTGAAGATCAGTTGGCTGGACCCGGCCACCGACGACGGCCGGTTGTTCGCCAAACTGGCGGCCGGGGATACGGACGATCTGACCTGGGACCCGTGGAAGGGTGGCCGACGCATCCCGCTCTTTCCGGGTCGCTTTGAGGGGTACCGCCCGGGTATCTATTCCTCCCACATCGCTTACGCTTCGCAGTGCTTAACGGCGATCGCCCTGCACGCGATGGTGACCGATGATTCGGCGCTGGGAGAAAAAGCGGGGCGGGCGATCGCCAATCTCTACCGCTTGCAAGAACCGCACCTCGACACGTTCCTGAGCTTCTCCGATACCGAGCTCGGCGCAAACCCCGGCGACGCCAACGCCTCCACCACCCAGTGGCGTGGAGTGCACACCGCGGTCGCCCACATGGACCTGCCCTTCGCGCTCGATTTCGCCGGCAAGTACATGAGCGAAACCGATCTCCAGTTTATGCAGCAGTTGATCGCCAGGTTGACCTACGGGCGGCGCACCAACGGCGGTGACGGGCCCAGACGCAACTGGCGTGATATTAACCACGTCACCTGGCACACGACCCACCTGCTCGCCTTGATGACGATTGAAGGCCTCGAAGGGTTTGACCCGGAAGCCTACGCGTCGGGCGCCGAGTTGATCGCCGACTTCGTCGAGTGGGGCGTCAACAAACACGGCATCCTCTACGAAAGCAACGGAAAAGCTGGCGGCGGCCTGCAATTTCAGGTTCTCAATATGATCGCCTTGGCCCGCCGTGGCGATAACCTCTGGGGCCACCCGCACTGGCGGAAGGTCCCCGAGGCCCAGGTTCTCAATACCGCGCCCAACGGAGCCACGACCGTTAGCAGCGGCACGTGGTCCGGCGGCGAGATGGCGATGCCTTCGGTCATGATGTTCCACGCCTTCTACCCCGAAAACCGCTACGCCCACCACATCCTCACTACGATTTTCAGCCGAACCGGTCACACTGCTGTCCAAGGCTACCACCCCCTCCACTCCGACCTCGACGCCTACCGGCAACAACTCGCCGCCTCTCCGGGGCGTACCCGACTTCCCGGGGTGAGCTACCCCGGGTTCACCCTCACGCTGCTCTACGACACGGACTCGCCCGTCACGAGCCGTGCCGATCTCGGTCAGGCGCCGCTGGACTACGTTGACGAGGACCAAGGGATCCTCTCCAGCTATAGCCACAACGGCGCCGACGCCGCCTGGATGCACCTGCTCGTGCGCCACAACCACTACCTCGGCTCGGGCCACCACCACGCAGACGCAGGCATGTTCCACTTCGCGTCGGGCGGGATCAACTGGATTACCGAGTCCCCGTTCCAGAAAACCTTTGACGGCCGATTCCACAACCAGGTTCTCATCGACGGGCTGGCTCAGCCCGACGGGGTCCAGGGCCGAGCCGATTGGCTCCAGTCCGAGGCCAACCCCGAGGCCGCCTTCGCTACCGCCGATCTGACGCAGGCTTACACCTGGCGTTGGTCCAATCAGTTCATCTACTTCGATACCGACGACTGGGGCGAGCGGCCCGATCAATACGAATGGTCGGTTGCAAACGATCCGGTCACCGTGAAGGCGTTCCGGGGTACACAGCGATACAAGATGCGGCCTTGGTGGGCGACGAGTAATTTTTCGAACTGGTTCCCGGTTTTGCAACGCCCCTACAACCCGGTCGAATATGCGTTCCGCACCGCCGGGATGGTCCGGGGCCCCCATACCTACGGGGTGGTTATCGATGACGTCAAGAAAGACGAGAAGACCCGTCTCTACCAGTGGTCCGCGATGCCCGGCCCGGGCGTGTGGGCGGCACGCACGCCCGAAACGCTACCGCTGAACAGCATCGTCCTGGCCCACGACGGGACCGGTCAACGATTCCATGCCGGTGCCCGGAAGCTACGTCCCCGCAAGGGCGATCCGCTGCTCATGATTACGGTTCTCGGCGGCGAGGGCGTGCCCCACGAGTTCGAGACCGGGCCGTCGAAGCGGTCTAGATTTGCCCTAAACGCTTACGACGCCCTGGCTGCGCAGGAGCCCGGACCCGTCAACGTGCCGCTGCGTATCGAGACCCGGGGCGACGGGCCCCACTGGAAAAATACGGACCAGGCCCAGTTCTTCTACGACCAGATCATCGGCGGCTGCCACAGCACCGAAGCACACTTCAAAACGTTGCTGATCCCGTGTGTTGCCGGCGAGCCGCTTCCCGAGGTTACTTTCGATGCCGAAACGCAAACGGCGACGGTTTCTTGGTCAAGCCAAACCGACACGCTCCGGTTCATCCGCGGCGAAGACGGGCGGACCGGCGTGACGGTCGAGCGTGCAGGAGAAGCCCTCGTCATTATCGAGTAGGCCGATCCTGCTTGTCGGAGCATGTAATTACCAACCGCGCTGACCGGTCGCGCCATTCACCCGGCGGCTCGTATGCTAAGAAATTGAAGTACGCCGAAGCGCGTGAAGTGCCGGAAGGCCGGGTGGCAAACATCTCGTAAAAAACGACCGTCCCAAAAAATCGGCGGAGAGTTGGTCCGGTTTAGATTCGGCCGCTTCATCCACGCATCGTTACTACCCGCCCGCCAAACGATAGCGCGTCAGGTAGTGTCTCGGCTGACGCCCATGGATCAAGTCGGCGCTACGAAAGATCGGCACGCCGGGCATGTATTTGAAGCCGCTGGAGAATAGATAGAAATTATCCCCAACTCAGCAGACGCTCGGATCGGGGTAGAAGCCCGGAAAATCAGGTTGGTGAAAACTATCGACGCCGGTAAATCCTAAGCAGAAAAATAAGGGGCGGCGTATCGCTGCGCTAATCCAGTCCCTAGTTATTCTCGAACACAGTTTCACCCTGCGTGACGTTCCGGCACGCTCTTAATCCGCCCCACGCAGTGGTAATCAATACAGCATTTCATCCGGTCGAGAAGAAGGGGGGGCGACGAGGTGTATTAATGATCCCGCTCCAAAGCGGGAAAGTCCGACTGGTGGCATTGGACACCTTTTCCTCTCCCGACGTATGGGCGAAAAATCGGGATAAACCTGCAGAAACTTGAAAATTACTTGGTATGGAACGTTTACACGGTTTTCACGGTGACGCTTCACGATGGAGACCGAATACGACTCGATATTACATGACACATACGGCTTGAGCCGGTCTCAGGCCGCTTTTAAAGCAGTTTTTCTCGGCCTGCAAGCCGGTCGGCCCCAGGCGCGGGGAAAAATGTGGATCGCAGGGTCGTTTTTTACTAAAAAAGAAGAAAAATTATAAGAATGTTACTTTTTGTTACAATTTGTGTGATATGATACATAAGTTCAAAAAAGCTGTTGCAGACGGTGCTCCGTCTGTTTCATCCGCTCTTATCTCTTTCTTTACCCTTTTGGAGGATCCCACTATGAAAAATGTTTCTACTCCTGCCTTGCTGGCCGCCGCAGCTGTGACTCTGCTGCCCGTTGCGGGTCAGGCCGCGCCGATTACTAACGGCACCTACTTCGAGCTCGGCAGCGACGTCGATAACACCTTTACTGGCGCTACTAGCGCCGGTGCCACCATTACCTATGCAGACCAAACCGATAGGACCGACGTGGGCATTGCCTCGTCGTTTTCCGGTGTTCAATTCCAGAACGTGGGCGACAAGCTGACCTACAGCTACCAGATTTCCGGGATTTCTAACTCCGTTAATTTTTCCAACACAGTTCGGTCGGGTTTTGACTTTGGGACGGGTATGTCCCCGGTGTTGTCCATCCGTACCGGCTACGGCACGCAGTCCGACCTCCGTTTCGGGCTGACCACCAACGGCAACCCTTTCTCGGGGGGGACGCAGGTGGGTACCACAATCGGTGATTGGGCGGACTTCGATTTGCAGAATATCCGTTTTGACGATGACCACGTGATCGATGTGGTCCTTTCGTTGACCGTGACCGCCGTGAATGGTGGCGGTTCGTTTGATTACGATTTCGATGTCGCATATCAGAGCGCGCTGGACCCAGGTGATTTCAACTCGACAACGCAGTCTTTCACGGGGATTGTGGGTGATACGCCCACGTCTGTGTTCCACTTGACCAACAGTGCGGGGGTGCAGGTGGCGGGTGATACTTGGACCATTGGTAATGCGTCTCTCGATTTTACGCCGATTCCTGAGCCCGGGTCGCTTTCCCTCCTGGCCGTCGGGGCGGGGCTGATTTTCGCCCGTCGTCGTGATTGAATGCTGAGAGTATGGGGCTGGAAAGGGGTCGATGTGGATCGGCCCCTTTTCAGCTTATTTAGGTGTTTAGGATCGTTTTTAACAGCTCAGCTGTTTCCCATCTCGTAAACGTTCCATTACCCAGTGATCTTTTAGTTTCTGCGGGGTGATCCCGATTTTTAGCCTAGACGTCGGGCAACAGCCGGTCGAGTTGGTGCTGCTGAAAAATCCTTCCCTAAAACTGCCCCGCTCAAAAGTAGAGGCTCCTCCTTAAAATCCTCGTGAAGGAGCCTTTTGATGAAGATCAGGCAAGTTCGGTATGAGGTAGATCGTTTCGATCCTCAAGCAGAAGTAGGGCGGGCATTTAGCCTGCCGAGATTTATCGTGAGTACGGGATCCGCGCCGCGACGCTCCACAAAAGGGCGGAGCAAGTACGTCGAGATGGACGCCTCAATGTTCAAGCGGGTCAAAGAGCTTGAAGTCGAGAACACCCGGCTCAAGAAAACGTACGCCGATTCTCAGCTTGAACACTACGCGATGAAGCAGGCGTTGGCACAAGAGTGGTGAAGCCCGGCAGGCGGGGAGATAAAGCTCGGTGGCTGCATACCAAGTATTCGTTGTCGCAACGCCAGGCGGCGTTCTGTTGTTCGATTAGTTCGGGCTGCTATCGGTATACGTCACGCCGTCAACCCGAAGATGAGATCGTCGAGGGATTAATCGCGGCTGGCCGAGTCCAGGCCGCGTTGGGGCTTACGTTTGATGTTCGGCTGGCTACGGCCAAAGGCATCGTTGGAACCACAAGCGGGTGTACCGCGTGTACAAAGAGCTTGGGTTGAACCTGCGGCTCAAGCCGAATAAGCGGTTCCCCTCGCGGAATCCGGTGCCTTTGGACGACGCTAAACGTCCCAACGATTGTTGGCTGCTGGACTTATTGAGCGACAGCCTGACGTACAGGTCGTTCGTATCTCACCTCGAACGCGGAAAGCGATCGACGACTTAAACCGCGAAGCATTGGCGATCGAGATGGACTACTCGCTGCCGTTGTCTCGTGTGGTGCGGGTGCTGGCCCAGATTGCCGAAGGACTCGGCCACTCCCGGAAGCTACGTTTGGACAACGGGTCGGAGTTCGTGTCCTAGGCGTTAGAGGATTGGGCGAAGCAGCACGATATGGAGCTCGCTCTGATTCATCCGGGCAAGCCGACGCAGAACGCCTAAATCGAGCGGTTCAACCGGGCGTTCCGGCTTAATGCCGTCGACGGCAGCACACAAACGTAACTAAAGCCACGAGTAAAGCACTGCTTGGTTCCGGGATCACGGTTAGCGACCCGTTGCTAAAAATAGCCGCGACAGGGGCAGCGTTTTGATCCGCAAACGACGAGTCATTCTGAGGATTTCCGGCGATGTCGGTCAGGCTGAAAGACCAGACTCCTCCGGACAAAATACCGGTGGTGTCAATGAGGACCCGAATATTGCCTTGTGCAAGCACTTCTGAGCCCAGTGTCGCCACGGTAATCGAGCCCTGCTCGATGCTGCCGTTGCTGAAGCTGGATACGTATCCGTCGCTGTTCCCAAAAAAAAGCAGCCCGGATTCACTATCGAAATCGATTTCACTGATTAAAGGGTTATTGGGTGGGCCGCTGACTTCTGCCAGAAAATTCATCAACGCGATCGTGTCCGAGGTGTCGGTGCTAACGGTGATTTCAACAACTTGATCCGCCGTGTCTGGCAGCAGTAAATAATCACCCACATCGACGGTAATGCCTGCCGAAACCTGACAGCTAAACACGGCAAGAAGGAATAAAGCTACGAGTCGGTGTAACATGGATTGTGCTTTCTCAAAAATTAAACAGTAAGTATCTGTTTTGTAATGTTTTATTGTTTAGTTAAATACACCTGGCAGCACCCCGGGTGGGGTAACTAAGGTTAGTTTCTCGAATATATTGGTTTGTGAATTAAGCACCAATATACGGTCCAGGCCATTCACAACGCCATCACGATTAAAGTCGTACGGACTGGTTATTTGAACAGGGGGGTCGAAAAGTGATGTCTGGTTGTTCTGTACCAAGAGACGGTCGGTGCCGTCGACAGAGGTTGTGCCATCGTTCCCGGTCTCGCCAACCCAGTTCCCAAAGTAAAAGACATCATCAGCGGACAACCCCGTATTGCCGTTCGCGAGTACTGTGATCTCGACCCAGGTGTTGGTTATTGCCCCATTCTCGAAGGCAAGTGTTACGCGATCACTGCCGCCAACGCCGCTGCCCTCGCGCACAAAGACACTGCTGATCAGCGGCCCCGTGCTCCAGCTATTCACGCTAGCCGTGTTGCCGACCCTTACCTCGAAGTCGTCCCGCGTTAACTGCAGGCTGGATAAGCCGGCGATATCGATTATGAGGCCGTTGATTCCCTGCGAATAACTGGTGTAGTTAGCTGAAGTCGCGGTCTCGCCGGGGAGTAATGCAACCTTATCGGTTGCGATGGCGTTGTCGTCGCTGGCGTTGATATCTAACCCGCCGTCGAAGACCGAGCCGTTGTAGAACACATTTCGCCCAACGACACTGGTCGCTGCAAGCATGCTGGTTTGTGGCGTGAGTTTGATATTTTGTATGAAGACGTCTTCTGATCCGACGTTGCTTCCGACGGTGATGCGGAGGGTGATTTGGTTCTGGTTTTGGAGTTCGTTTGGCAGGGTGACCGGTCCGATGGACGTGGGGGTGGTGGTGGAGAGTCCGGTGTCGTCGATCCCGTTTCCGAAGGGCCCGTTGTCTTGGTAGATGGTGACGAAGTTAGCTCCGTCGACGCTGCCCTCGACCCGGAAGACGTCTGCGTCTTCGAACTGGTTGGCGGTAATGGCGTTGTTATCGCCGTTGAACTGTCCTTGGAAGGCGGTGATTTCGAGGGCGAGGTCGGAGAGCCCGGCGACGTCGACGGTGCGTTGGAGGGTCTTGGTCACCGAGCTCCCGCCGCCGGAGATCAAAAGGGCGTCCTGGGTCTGGCCGGCGCCGTCTTGCACGGTGGCGAAGGTGAAGCGGTCGGCGGGGGAGAGGGTCCAGTCGGCCAGGGACCCGCCGGGGACGAAGGTCTGGTCCAAGGCGGCGGCGGGGGTGGCGAGGGTGATACGGTCGACGAAGTAGTCTTCAGCACCCACGTTGGACTCGAAGCCGAGCTCTACCGTGATGTTGTTGGCGTTGTCGGCCCATGCGGGCAGGGCGAGCCAACCGGAGGAGACCGGCGAGGTGACGCTGATGCCGGTGTTGTCGATCCCGTCGCCCCAGATGCCCGTGTCTACCAACAAGTCGGCGGTGTTCGACCCGCCGTCACTGACCCGCACGTACAACCGATCAACGGTCTCGAACTGGGTGGACCCGACCGCGGCGTTGCTGCCGTTGAACTCGCCCTGGAAAGCGGAGAGATTCAAGTGCAGGTCGTCGGCGCCGTTGGTCGTGATGGTTCGGGAGAGCGTCTTGAGCCCGCCGCCGCCGTTGGCCAGCAGGACGTCACGCGACACGCCGTCACCGTCGACGACGGTCTGGTTGCTGAATTTCGAGGCGTCGGACGCCGACCAGCCCGACAGCGAGCCGCCGCCGAAACCGTCGGTGAAGATTACGCTCTCGGACGTTGCGGAGATGTCTTGAATCACGACCACGTGTTGGTGGGCCGGGATTGTGGTGTCGACGACTCCGTTGGTTACAGCAAAGGTCGGCCGGTCCGGTCCGGAAGCGTTGGGTGTGCGATAGTCGGTGATTGACGACGTGTCGAAGGTCGACGCCCAGTTCGGCCGATACTGCTCGCCGCTGAAGTACAGCTCACCCGAATCTGTGGAGGGCAGAGTGGTTTGTGCCGATACCGCGTTATCGCTGGGGTTGTGGATGATAGAAACGCGTTGGCCGTTCTCGACAAAAGTGAATCCGGTCAGGCCGTTGGCGAGGGTCAGCGTAGTGATTTCCGTCGTTGGCGCGGAAGTCGCGGGGTGAACTTCGACTACGACGTAGCGGCTCTCTCCTGCGGTGTAGGTTTTGAGGGTGTCGTCTTGGGAAGAAGCGGCATCTCGGAAAGTTAATACGCCAGATTTATCTGTAGTGCTGAAGAAGCCCACGTTGTCTCCTTCGGGCGTGCTGCTATCGAGAGCTTCTACATCGGTGAAGGTATTTTCGTGGATACGGATCACCAGGTCGCCGTAGTTGTAAGAGCCGTCGGGGTTGAGAACCCAAGACTTCTCGTCGCCCCAATTGCTCCGCCCGGAGACGGTCTTAACGACGGCCTGCAGGCCGTAGCCTGTCTGGTCGGCGAGGGATTCGGTGGTGATCAGGCCGACCATGCGTTCGGGCGTGTAAACCCATTCCTGCTGCCCCGCCCAGGGGAGGTCGTTCACGTTGCCGTAGGAAGAGATCTGGTAGCGTGTGGTCAGCGTGGCGAGGTCGTTTAAAACTGTCGTCGCGCTGTGGTCGTTGTCGGTCGTAGAGGTCAGCGTCCGGACGGGGTTGTTATTGTTGCGTACCTGCCAGTACAGGATTTCTCCGGGGGCGACTTTAACTTGCGGATAGACCGCGGCCAGCCCGGCATTTAACGACCACCCGGGGTCCGAAGGATCGACATCGCTGTCGGTCACCATCGCCCCGACGAAGGTCTGTTTACCGCGGGTGCCGTTTTCGTGGTTAGTCGCGGTGCCCACGAACGACCAGTTACCAAACCGCCCGCGAGGGCCTTGGGTGTTCTGGTCGTAGATGAAGTAGTTGTCCTGGACCGGAGCCGGCGTCGTGAAGTTCGGGTCGTAGTAGGAAGCTACGAGCAGCAGAGCCGATTCCGAGAAATTGCCCCAAGACGAAACCGTAAGGTTTTCGGGCGAATCGGCCACGACGGCGGTGATGTAAGCGGCACCGCCGTCAAGCGTCGTGTTCCAGTTCTGCTTCCAGGACGCCGAAGAAGCGTGTTCCGGCGTACCGTAAGGTTCTGCCGATAGCGGGTAGTACCAGTAGGCATTCCGGATCAGGTCGGTTGCCTGCGGGAGGTTGAGGACCTGCGCCATCCGGGCCAAGGCGATGATGTTGGCGCCGTGATACGTTGGCGACTCGTTGTAATCGCGTATGTAGGCAAAGCCGCCGTCCGGGAACTGCGAGCGCGACACCTGATCCACGTAGGCGGTGGCCCAATCGGCGTAGTCTTCCTGCGGGAACACCAGGCTCGCCAACGCAAACATCTCGGCCCACCGGATATCGGCGTTGACCCACGAATCGAGCGTCTCGTTGTTGGTTAGCCTCGTGATGAGGTTTTCGCCTGCGATGGCGTCATCGATGGCGGTCTTGAGATTGGCCTCCCAGCGGTCCTGATACACCGGCAGCAGATATTCACCGTAGACGGCATCTACTGCGAGATACGCGTCGATCATCGAGGGCGAACCGATGAAATCAAAGCCCGTGCCGCCGAGGCCGGGAAGGTTGCCAAAGATAAATTCGAGGTGCCGCATGGTTGCGGTCAGCGCGGCCGAATCGTTCCGGAGCGGGCTGTCGGGGTGGGTCGCGGCGCCGGCGAGGGTGTATAAGTCAAAAGCGGTCTTCCAGCTGAAATTGTTGGTATCGGCGGCCGTAAATTCGCGGTTCAGCCGAGACTGGTTGCCGGTGACGCCCGCCGCCAAGTCGGCCAGGTACGGGTTGCCGTTGACGTCGGGGATGTCCGGCAGGATGTTCGAGGGCGGGGTATTAAACGACGGCGCCGACCCCTGCAGCGAGACCAACAGATCGGCAAGGATCTGATCCGCCAGGGCCGTTTCTCCAGCAGCGGATTTGGCATTAGCGTCAGCGAACGCCCATTCCGCGAAGGCCTTACGAACCTGCTGCTCGGCCGTCGCGGTCGGCAACGCGTTGATCTGGTCTTCTAGGTTTTCAATAGTATTGAAGAAAACCGGCTCGGGCGCGAGCTTTACGTTTTGGATGAAGATGTCTTCGGAGCCGTTGGAGGTTGCAGCGGTGATCCGCAGGGTGACTTGGCTCTGGTTCTGCAGGGCGGCGGGCAGGGCGACCGGGCCGATAGATGTGGGCGTGGTGGCGGCGGGCCCATTGTCGTCGATCCCGTTGCCGAAGGGCCCGCTGTCCTGATAGATGGTGACGAAGTTGGCTCCATCGGCGCTGCCCTCGACCCGGAACAGGTCCACGTCTTCAAACTGGGTGGCGGTGATGGCGTTGTTATTGCCGTTAAACACCCCTTGGAAAGCGGTGATTTCGAGGGCGAGGTCGGGGAGTCCGGCGACGTCGACGGTGCGTTCGAGGGTCTTGCTCGCGGGGCTGCCGCCGCCCGCTATCAGCAGGGCTTCCTGATTCTGCCCGGCACCGTCCTGCACAGTGACCAGGCCGAAGCGATTAGCGGGAGAGAGGGTCCAGTCGGCCAGGGACTCGCCGGGGGCAAAGGTCTGGTCGAAGGCGGCAGCGGGCGTGGCGAGGGTGATGCGATCGACGAAGTAGTCTTCCTCGGCGAGGTTGGACTCGAAGCCGAGCTCTACCGTGATGTTGTTGGCGTTGCCGGCCCATGCGGGCAGGGCGAGCCAACCGGAGGAGACCGGCGAGGTGATGCTGATGCCGGTGTTATCGACCCCGTCGCCCCAGATGCCCGCATCATTGAGGAGTTCGGTGGAGTTGGACCCGCCGTCGCTGACGCGGACGTAGAGGCGGTCGACGACCTCGAACTGGTTTGCGGAGACGGCGTTGTTGCTACCGTTGAACTGCCCCTGGAAGGCGGAGATGTTGAGGTGCAGGTCGTCGGCCCCGTTGGTGTTGATGGTGCGGGAGAGGGTTTTGACTCCTCCTCCGCCGTCGGCCAGGAGGACGTCGCGGGCGATGCCGCCGCCGTCGATGACGGTCTGGTTGCTGAACTTCGCGGCGTCGGACGCCGACCAGCCCGACAGCGAGCCGCCGCCAAAACCGTCCGTGAAGACGGTGCCGGAGAGCAAAAGCCTCTGCTCTAAACTTTCTATTGTTGCGAAAGAAAAAGAAGAACCGCTGCGGATAAATGATGGCTCTAGCATGTGACACCTAGATTCTTTGGGAGATGAAATTTAGAGCAAGAACCTGTCTGGGATCTTGATTAAGAAATAAGGTTTAAAAAGAATTAAGTCTTTACGATCTGGCTTGTAGTTGCGAAGAAAAGAAATCCATTGATACGAGCTTGACAGCAGCGCACATAAATATGTTACAAAAATGATATCGCGTTTTAAATTTAGAGCAAGGAAGTTTTTTATGGAAAGAGCAAGTAACTACACGCCCACGGCAGCGGCTTATTGCAATAAAAACAAGTGTTGAGATGTAGTTAACAATTTACCAGTGGCGGTTGCGATTGATCAGTTTACATAGATGATCGATATCGTGAATAATTACCAACCGCTAATACAACACGACTGTGTGTAACACTGTGATTGAGGTTCAGCCGCTCGTCACGAGTGTGGCAATGAAAGTCCAGATCGGTATCACTTACAGCAAGTCTTATTTGATAAATGGTATGCAGCAAGTAGATAAAGCGCTGGTGGGTAAATGAAGGGGGCGGCTAGCTGAAACCTACGGTCAAAGTGGGTTAAATCACCCCGCTAGCGGCGAAGCGCGGTTGGTATCGCTATGTAGAAACGGCGTCACTGCTCGCGAGGCTGTGTACTAGTAAACGCCGTAATTTACAGGGCCTTCCATCCAAATCTCCGATACGCCTAGCAGGCCTTTGGGCAGGGTGATGCGAGCCGCAGCTGTACTAAGACACAGAACGCACAAAGGGTATCTGCATGTGCGAAATGTACAAAAAGACGGAGTGAATACAAGGACGCTGCGATCGCTTTGTTTACACCGGGGTAAAGCAGGCAAGACGGCAGGTGTCCACATGAGTTAACGCTACATCTTTAAGCAAAGCCACGACTCCCCGAATTTTTGTTGACTGTAAACATCATGCAATGTCAATTCAAGCATTAGCTGGGCGTATCGGCTACGGACAGCTGGAGTTAAGTTATTATGTAACATAAGTAACAAATAAAATCACATAAATTGCAGCCTATTTTCTTGTGCTGCCGCTTCAAATCTCTCATAATGCATTAAGTTATGGTTTAGGTTTGATGTAACATTATTTGCGTCAAAATCCTGGCACTGGCTTGTTTACGTTTTGTCTTATCCCTCTCGTTTCCTTTCTTTTCTTAGTCCGTAGAGACCTAGTGATTGGATCACCCATGTACGGCAATACACAACATAAAAAAATGCATAAATCTTCTATGGCTAAGGCAAGAGGTTTTACTTTAATCGAACTGCTGGTGGTGATTGGCATCATCGCGCTACTGATTGGCCTTTTATTTCCGGCTTTAAGTTACGCCCGTGCATCAGCAAGAACCACGTCTTGTCTCAGTAAATTAAGGCAACTAGGTATTGCGGTTCACAGCTACGGAGCGGATCGAAAAAGTGCGGTTGCTTGGGGGCGATACACGGGTACTTACGGCCAGCCGCCTGCGGTAGGGTCGGTAGGCGGCGCGTCGCCCACTAATTGGTTTGTTTATTCGGAATACATGGGGATACCCTCCCTAGGCAAAACTAACTTGGCGTTCTCCATCAATAACCCGATATTGGCCAACTGGACGCAGAATCTACCTTGGACGTGTTTGGAAGCGGAGGACGCCGTCGGTGAAGGAAACGCGAGGCTGGCCGGAGCCGTGAATGGTTACCGGGGTACGTTTGCTATAAATGTTCATTTTGGTTTACTTGAACGCACCCACACCGCATTCGATACGCTGAGTAATCTCGACCGGCCCGAGACGCCGGCTGAATTGATGATGTTTGCCGATGCGGGTTGGTATCGACCTTTCAGCAGAGGCAATTTTTTCTGGCACAGTACCGTTGACGGTTACGGGACGAATCCGCCAAAGCAGCCGCACCCACCGGCAAGATCTGAAAGAACACACAACGCATCCGACCCGGACAAGTTCTACTTTGAAGATGGCACCAGCAACTATCTTTTTGCTGATGGGCATGCCGAAAGTCTGCCTCAAGAGGAAGTTACTTTCGGTGCCGCCACACCATTCACTCTACCTCCCGGCGGGGGAAGTGGGATACGTCGAGCTTGGAATAGATTCTGGACTGGGATTGGAAACGAAAATTCAGCAAATGGCTTCACACCAAAATGAACTGAACAGGCTAAAGGTGATCTCGGCGGCAAATAATTTTTCTTTCCATAACAGTAGTAAAGAAGGGATACCTTAAGGCCGCGGTAAGGTATTGTCTTCGCTGTCCTGCTAGTGTTTGGAAGTACAAATTCCAGTGGATGCCTTGATTAGTAAGCCTGGTTTATGTTGGTATTAGCCTTAGGCTAAGAAGGTGCGGGCTTGGGTGATGGCCAATACAGCAGTCAGATTTCGATTTCTTGAGCGTAAGAACTTCTGCCTGCAGCTCACAATCGTGAGCCTGTCGCATTCGGGCAGCTGCAGTTCACTTGGACCAAAAAAAATCGAATGCTAGTAGTCGATTTAGCCGACCTTGCCTGTGCCTGTATTCATCTCGCGTGATGAATGAGCCTCTTGCTATTTTAAAGTAGTGTTAGGTCGGGGCGCAAGGAGGGCGGAGGCCAACTGGATCACTAGCCTGCGAACGATTTAGTTTCCGAAGCTTCTTGCTGGCCCAACGCTAACGGCGCGACTTAGACCAATGAACCTGTGGGCGGATATAACCGTACGCGAAACGCCAGTCCTGTCAGCGCCACACGGGCTTCGGTCAGTGTCCACAACTGTTCGCGGTTCTGACACAATCTCCTCGCAGCCGGCCGTGGAAGCTCGCGATATACCCATTCTGCTAGGGGCTCCCGGGGCGAGATACAGCGTGTTGATCTGGTTGCTGCTCAGCCATTCCTGCGACTTACCCTCGATGGGCTCGCTGCCGTTATCCCTACAGATACATCTTGGGGCCGTACTCGTTGATCAAGTTCGACAGAACCCGCCGCACCTTGTCGACGTGGATACGCAAACATTCACGGGTGTACTCATCGATCACGTTCCGCATCCGCAGCTTGCCGCTACGCACCGTGGTGTGGTGGACGAAGTCCCACGTCTACATGTGGTTCCTGTGCGTGGCTTTCGTCGCCAAACCCGTACTCAAGCCGACGCGATGCGCCTTCGGCTTCTTCCCAGAGAATAACAGCCCCAGCTCACAACGCTGACGCTGGACACGGCGATATCTCGCACGCCAGATTTCCTGCTATAGCAACCTACTGATCTTGGGGTGACCGAACTCCGGGTGGACGTTCGACAGTAAGCTCCGCCTTCAGTATTGGCTGGCTAGGCGTTGAGCGGTTTGGTCGCGTTGCGGAACGTGCTGCGTTGCGATCCGAAGCGACGACACGCCGCACGGGACGAACACCGGTCCCGGCCACAAGCCTCTAAACGATCTAACGCATCTGGCAAGAGCTCGCGATTTTTTCGGGAGCCTCTTTCAGCAACTTTTTACTGAGCATCTCGTCGCCGGTATCCGAAACTGCGTTTTCCGTCGGTGGTAGCTCTACTCGCTGGTCTGGTACTCCCAACCCAAACCTGCGATAGAGACGCCAGTAAATAGGCTATCGCAAACGATCCGTGTCTTCCGCTCAGTGGAGTATTTTATGCCTTTTATTTTCTGGTCCTTTGGGGCGGGGCCAGACTAACGATTCAGGCGGGGCATCTTTCGTAAACTCGACCGGTAGGCCCACTAGAATAGATCTGCAAAGTATCTGATTCATGTAACATATTCATTGGCGTGATACGCGGTTTCTCCTTGATTTAGATAATATTATTAATATAATATATCTCCATAGTGTAAAATCATGTAACATTCAGCAGCTATATTCTACGCAAACTTTCATATCTTTCTTAGCGCTAACACAACAGGCTTCAACCTGTAGATTGGATTTTTATGCGTTGCAAAACTAACAACGAAATAGCGATAGGTATTAAAGCCAAGTCAACAGGATTTACGCTAATCGAGTTGCTGGTTGTTATTAGCATTATTGCGTTATTGATTGGCATCTTGCTTCCGGCGTTGAGCTCGGCCCGTGCGTCAGCGAGAACGACGTCTTGTCTTAGTAAATTAAGGCAGTTAGGCGTTGCAGTTCATGCTTACGGGGCCGATCGGAAAAGTGCGATCGCTTGGGGTAAATATAGCGGTGTGTACGGACAACCTCCCGCTACAGTGGGCGGTGAGCCCACTAATTGGTATGTCTATGCGGAATACATGGGTGTCCCTTCATTGGGTAAAGCGAACATCGCATTTTCAAAAAATAACCCAATCTTGGCCGCATGGTCACAGAATTTAGCGTGGACGTGTATTGCCGCGGAAGACGCGCGTGGTGAAGGTAACGTCAAGTTGTCGGGCGCCACGGTCGGTTATCGCGGTACTTTTGGTATCAATGTCCAATTCGGCCTGCTCGACCGTGCTGATCCTGGGTTTGCCACACTAAGTAACCTTGATCGGCCTGAGTCGCCAACCGAATTGATGATATTTGCTGACGCGGGATGGTATCGTCCTTTTGGCTCTAATTTTATGTGGCACGCCACGATCGATGGCCGTGGGCTTAATCCACCTCTCCAGCCTCACCCGCCGGCCCGATCGGAGAAGATTGACTTTGGTAATCCCGATAAATTTTACTTTAAGTACGGAACCAGCAACTACTTATTTGTTGACGGGCACGTTGAGAGCTTAGCGGAGGAAAACGTAACTTTTGGTGCGTCCAGCCCGTTTGTCCTGCCACCCATCGGTCAACGTCGAGAGTGGAATAGGTTTTGGACAGGGAGTAGCAGCCGTTTTATTAATGGCTTCTAATTTTCAATTAGCTATGGTGACTATTACAAGCTCGCATAAATAATCATAGAGTGTCGAAGATTTTATCTTTAGGTTCCTTAATAAGTCCATCGACCGAAATCGGCTGTTTTCGTAGCAACTTGAAGAATCTTTGGCATTGGTTATCACGGCGATTTTTGGAGCGGAACTCTGTGTCCTTTCGTTTAGAAGTAGAACGTATAGCGTGTCACACACTTGAACGTGATCTGTCTATGCCTTGCGTAAGCTCAGAAGCTCTCGATGCTGTTAATATGAGGCCGGCCTTCGAAGAATCGATCCATGTTGTGGTCAACGCGGAAGCGGTTGGCGTAACCGACCTCACGTTTGGATACGCCGAAGACGATGATCTTGCTTTTCGCACCGCGCACTCGCTTACCCTTTACCCGCCGTGGTCTGAAGTAGGACACGTTGATCCCGACTTCTCCCCACCCCCGGAGCAAGGAGATTTATATTATGCCGCGTTCGGCGATGCTTCACCGGAGCTCAAATTTGATCGGGTAGAAGCAGCGCACCCAAAGGCCCGAAAGTTCTGCGGCTCGGCGGCCGTCGGGTCAATCGTAAGGGCTTTGAGCAGACACTGGAAAGCGGGGTTTGTGAGTCAGGAAGGGCAGCTGTAGCGGTTTTCATTTGTAGGCGTAGGGCCAGCGCAAGTTAACTGGCTGAGAAGCCTCATAAGGTCTGATATATCTACATTGGTCTATTACGTAGTTGAATTTCACTTTAATAAATACACGTTGGTAATTTTATGTTCTTAATTAAAAAACTTTATTTTTCTATATTCTTGATAAAAATATTATTTTGCTCATTTATCTCCATTCCAGCTTCCGCTGAAGAGTTATCTCGGCCTAATATTATTTTCATTCTTGCTGACGATCTAGGTTGGGGTGATTTCAGTATCTATGGTCATCCTGAAATGAACACACCGAATATCGATGGATTGGCAAAAAAGGGAAAATTATTCACCCAATTTTATGTCAATTCTGGAGTATGCTCACCAAGCCGTGTGTCGTTTACCACCGGTCATTTTCCATCTCGACACGGGGTCCACGGCCACTTCAGCAGCCCGCAGGAAAATCAAGCGCGAAATATGCCAAATTGGTTAGACACTTCAGTGGCTACAGTCGCAGGGCAACTAAAGTCTGCAGGCTATGCTACGGCCCACTTCGGTAAATGGCACATGTGTATGATACCGTCGGAGGACGCACCAAGCCTCGAAGAATACGGGTTTGATAAGTCATATGGATATTTGGCACCGGGCGCACAGCTGCCCATCGAAACAACTAATAATCCATATTTTCGTGCACAGTCAACCAAAACAATCATTGATGAAACACTACGGTTCTTAAAGGATAATCCTGACAAACCCTGCTATATAAATGCGTGGACCTTAATACCTCATACCATCTTAAATCCGACTCCATCTCAGATGGAACCGTTTCTTAAATATGCTCCAAAGATCAAAGGAAAAACCCACCTTGGCGCAAAAGTTGTTTACTACAGCACCTTGAATGATTTCGATGAGCAGATTGGTAGACTTGTCGAAGGCTTAGAGGCTTTAAATATCGCCGATAATACGCTCGTAATTATTACGAGCGACAACGGGCCCGAAGATGTGATGCTCGACCATAATGGTGCTGCACACGAAGGGATTGGTTCTGTCGGCCCGTTTCGGGGGAGGAAACGGAGCCTTTACGAAGGAGGTATCCGCGTCCCGCTAATTGTGAAGTGGCCCAAGAAAATCGAACAAGGTGTTGTAGATAACGATACAGTCATCAGCGCGATCGATTTCATGCCGACGTTGTGTGCAATCGCCGGCGCAGATATCCCAAAAGGGCAATATCCAATCGATGGTGAAAATATGATAGAAGCGTTTTTGAATAATTCGATAAAACGTAAAAAACCATTGGTTTGGCAGTATCCATTCGAAATTAAATTTGGACATATACTCGACAAAAGCCCAGCCATGGCAATTCGTGATGGTGATTGGAAACTATTAATAAACCCATCGGGTAACCGTGCAGAGTTATTTAATATCGTTGAAGATCCAAGTGAATTAAATAACTTGGCTCATCAAAACTCATCGATTGTCGAAGAAATGTCGGGAAAACTCAAAGGAATTATCGATAATATGCCTCAATCATTCATATCTGATAAGGCGGGCGATAACAGTTATTCGTGGCCAAAAGGGAAGTAAATTCTGGTTATTATCTTTTGTAATCGTGAGAGATTTTAATGCAATTAGTACTGCGAGACATCCCGCGTAAGGGTTTTCAGGGTAAATAAGCAGAAACTGTTATTCGTAAAGTTGATTTATACATCTTAATTGACTTTGGGTAAAGTGTTGTCCAACGGATATCGAAGGGAGGGTGCAACCTGAACTGACCCAGCCTAGCGGTTTAGATGCTACGCTGCCTCGGCGCTTCTGTCGTTTCGCTTGCAGCTTAAGTTGCTAAGCGATCAAAGACGACACGATGCACTATGTTGAGGTAAAGCCGTGTTTATAATCCTTCTCTAAAATTTCTACATCCAGAAGTAGAAGTGATCCCCTCAGGATCTTTGGTCGAGTTGTTATGAGAGAATCGGGGATGGTTCGATTCGATGCTGAGCCTTATGGAGGGCCGCAGCCCCGACTGGGGGGGGGGTGCGTCCGAGGTGGACCACTGGTTACCTTCGGCCCGTGTGATTTGCGCCCTGGATCATATCGCCGAAGAACGCGGCGGCCCTCGGAAGTTGCGTTCGGATAATGGGCCGGGATTCTTGTCCCAGGCGTTTGAGGATTGGGCGGAGTAGCACGATGTGGAGTTGGCTCCAATCCAGCCGGGCAAGCCGACACAGAACAACTACATCGAGCGTTTCAATACGTTGAGTTGGGTAAAGTTTGGCCGTCAGATCGGAGGTCACATGTCGGGCCAGCTTAGGAACGTTCTCTTCGTTCATTCGCTAATAAAAAATGGGTCTTAGGAACTTAAGTGGCCAGTAAACTCACGCTGGCCCTATGTCTACAAGTAAAACCGCTACTACCGCCGATCCCGAATCGCAGAGCCCGTTTTCCGACGGCTGATGAAGGCTTTCGCGATGGACCTGACCGCCACCGACGCGGCGGAGTTGACCGGTCTTTCCCTGCGGTCGGTAAATACGATCTACCTCAAGCTCCGACGACGTATCGCCGAGCACTACGATGCCCAAAGCCCCTTCCGGGGGGAAGTCGAAGTCGATGAATCGTACTTCGGATCACGCCGGGTCAAGGGCAAGCGAGGACGCGGTGCGGGCGGCAAGACCATCGTCTTTGGCGTGTTCAAGCGTGAAGGACATGTCTACACCGAGATCGTCAACGACGTCACCAAAACCACTTTGCAGAAGCCCATTCGCGGTAAGGTCGGCCTCGACACCGTCGTCCATTCCGACGGCTGGCGGGGCTACGACGGCCTGGTTGATGTCGGCTACGCCAAGCACCTTCGGGGCAACCACGGTAAAGACCAATTCGTTGAAGGCCGCTCGCACATTAACGGCATTGAGAGCTTTTGGACCTTAGCCAAGTGCCGGCTGATCAAGTTCAAAGGTGTGCCTGGGCATACGTTCTACCTGCAGTTAAAGGAGACCGATTTCCGGTTCAACCATCGCCGTGATAACCTCTAGCTCGTCGTCCTCAAGCTGCTTAGAGAACAGCCGATTTAGGCCGCTTAACTTCCTAAGACCCTAAAAAAATTAGTATTTTTTCTTGGCCAGCGTTTTCAGGATTTTATGATCTTTCAAATTTATTCAAAACCTAACGTATCGATTAGTCTCCCGAAATCATACGTCCCCGCCTTCATATCTTCGGGGTCAGCACTATAGATCAATACTTGGTGTGCGTGACCAGGGATAGAGAGCCTGAATTCATCTATAGAAAGTACGGGAATAGGTTTTACCGGATCGGCTGTGCTTGAGGAAAACAGTGCTACGTTTCCGGCGATGTCATCTGCGACGCTTGGCGTAACAAAATTTACCTTTTTATTTGACCTGTTGTGCACCATTTGTATCGTTTTATCTTCCAACACAACGGTTAATCCTGAGATATCGCCGTCCCTTAAAGGGATTATGTCAGAAGCGGGCTGAGACCAAGCAGGGTATATTTCTACGGTAAACATATAAGGGTTATCTTTACTGTATTTATGTTTACCTGCGGTGTTCTTGGCGTGATTTCCGTCCCTAAGAATAATCTCAGTAGCAAAACGTCTATCGTCTCTCAGTATGCCGGATTCTTCTATTGAGGTATCGGCGTAATTGTGCGAGTGCAATTTGACGCGAAGATTTCCGTAGCTGTATGTATCGTCACTGAGTTGTTCCATGAATTTCTGATGGGCGCGGCCCAGTCCGTAACCAAGACGTATGTGTCCGGATACACTGTATGCCTCTTGTGTAAGTGTTTTAGGATAAACCGCGACACTCCCAACAATACGGTCGGGCAGACAGACCCATTGCTGGTCGGCTGACCAGTCGACCGGTTTGATGGCGTGTCCGTAGGTTGTTGTTAACATATCGTACGATGTGCTCAAACTGCCAAAATTCTGCCCAACGCAAGTTGCATTTTTCTCCTTGTACGACAGGTAGGCACTGCCCTGCCAGTTAGGCCGACTTTTATCTAACAAGATTTTTGGATATACCGCTTTAACCGCCGAATTGAGCGGGTGTTCGCGGTCGGGTGGGTCCGTTACCATACAGCCCATAAATGACATTTTCCCGGGGTTTTCGCCGTAATCTCTGGTGGTCCCCACAAAAGAAAAGTTGCCAAAGCGGCCGCGTGGAGACATTAGATTTCTGTCATAAACGATGAAGTTGTCTAAACGCTTGCGCGGTTTTAAATCCGAGCGATAGTAGGGTGCAGCAATGATGTCTTTACTTAGATGGTTGCCGTTTCGTCGGTTTCCGTAATCTAAATTCTGTTGGGCGATGGTGCGGTTGTAGCCGCAGTTGGTTAGTCCAGCAACAACTTCGGCGCCATGCCCAAATGCACCGCCGTGCCATTGGTATTTCCAGTAAGGTGCGGTCCAGTACTCCGCGACATTCCCGGGTTCGGTGGTTAAAGGGTAATAATTTCGACTCTCAACCAATAAGTCGTAGGCGTTATCATCTCCGGTTAGTTCCCAATGGCGGACAAACTTTTCGATGTTAACCATGTGATAGCCATAGATTTGGTTCTGCTTGTTGATATATCGGACCGCCCCGTCGGGCAGCAGGGATTTCTTCTGCAGGGCAATAACACGCCTAGCCACACCTTTGTGCTTTGAATCCCCAAGGATCATGCCCGCAAACTGTATGTTCATCCCCTTGGTGATATCGTGATTGCAAAAGCTTCCAAACTCTCCCATCGACCTGCCGTTCCACCACCCACCACGGTCGTCTATGTAAGAAAGCCAGATCGTCCGGGCGTTTTCTGCGGCCTCCAGCCACTGTTCCCGTTGTGTCGGAAGGACAAAATTCCACGCCCCCGATTTTAACGTAAGCAGGCCATCTAGGAACGAATAGCAGGCGAAGAAGTCGTTTACGGTTCCATCTTTGACCGTAAGGGATACGCGGTTGTAAGCATCGACGTATGCGTGTGCTCTCCGCAGTGCTCGTTTCAATACCTCGGCATCGCCGTAAAATGGACTTTGAGGGTGCAGGCTCGCCCAGGCGTAGTTTCGTATCTCTGCCGCAAAAACACGCGAGTTGTGTATTTCAGCAATATCACGATTTCCCTTATTTTTTCGATCAAACTGCATCGCGCCCCGCGCCCCCAGATAGACCAGGCGATCTGGCTGGGCTAACTCTTTTTTCAGACGATTTAATTCTGTTTCTACGTAGGGATTGCCATCCCATTCGGGGACGCGTG
This sequence comes from Planctomycetota bacterium, assembly GCA_038747275.1. Taxonomy (GTDB): domain Bacteria; phylum Planctomycetota; class Phycisphaerae; order Phycisphaerales; family Phycisphaeraceae; genus Algisphaera. The sequence goes on from JBCDJW010000006.1 coordinate 111,772, forward strand.
GCAGAATTCTGTTCGGCACTTCGCGTAAAGCTCCCGCACCTTGTGCCAAAGACTTTTCGATATCGACAACTAAATTTTTAGAGAGCTTTACGTCGCCTTCTTTGGCCAGTTTATCGGCATTTTCAATCGCTAAATCTAAAATCGCTTTTTGAATTCTCTGGTTAGGCGTCTCCTCCGGAAGGCTTTGTATCTTTGAAATTAGTTTCTTCAGCTGGGCTTTTGCTGGTTCGGCTCCTTCAGCCGAGTTGATTGCCTTCGAATATCCAGCCGCTATACAGAGCGCAAGAAAAATAGCTGGAACGGACAATATGCCGTTACGATTCATAAAATCGAGGAGTGTTTTTTTCATTTTACTTACTTTCATTACGAACAAATCGAATATGTATTTCTTAATTGATATCAATCATTCAGCGATTTGCGGTTGGTTGTTAGTTAAGGAAATATTGTCTTTAAATTAATAACATAGATGTCTAGATCTGTTGATGCCATCGCTTTTTTAGTCAAAATAAAATCTAAGCTTGCATAGTAATCTAATCGTTCGCCAGTAACGTCACTTCACTGGGGGACAGCGGGCGATCGTATATTTTCAATTCGTCAAAGAAGATGTCGTCGTCGCCACTAAAGGCAAATAAGTCTTTGTAGGTTGAATTCGTGTCGATAGCGATCGCCACAAACTCGCCGTTTAAGTACCAGCGATTCATACCGTTCTGATGGACGAGGGCGAGGTGGTTCCACTCCCCGAACTTGATGTCGGAGGTGAGGTTCGGGGAGTTGCCGGGCGAGGCGTGCATGCCCAGCTTGCCGCGGTCTAGGGCAAACCGATTGAAGTGCACGTGACGCAGGTGCCGGCCGCGGAGTAGCGTGTATCTACCCCTCTTGTTCATCGGCTTAAACCAGAATGCGATGCTGCGTTCGTAGCGGTTGCGGGGGATGTCGGCGATGTGGAGGTCGTACTTCTTGGCGTACTCGGTGTAGTTGAGGTAGCCGGGTTGGTAGACCTTGCCGCGTTCGGGGTCGTCAACGATCTGGCCGTTAAAGCCTGTAGCGGTCGCTCCTTCGCCGGTTGCCAGCGATAGTGTTTGGTTCACTAGCTCATTAAACGGCAGATGGATGATGAGGCCGTAGTTTAAATCGTGGCTGATCTCGGCGTCATCCGGGTTGTGCCAGAAAAAGCTAGCGGGGATCTTTTCTGCTTCGCTGCGTTTGGGGGTAATGATTTTGGTCGACGATTCGCCCCGCATAACGGTCAGGCTGAACGGGTGCATCCCAGCGTCCAGCTCGATGCCGCCTTGGTCCACCGTGCTGCCCGGCTCAACCTTGCAGACAGTCGCTCCCCCGATGTTGAGTTCGTTTTCTCCGCCACCATCGGTGATAAAGGTGTAGAAACCGGGTTCACGGATTTTCAGGAAGCCGTGGAAGCGGAGTGCTTTGTCCTCGATGGGGTCGTCGATCAGCACCGGCGTCAGTTCGACGAGTGAGGGTTGCGTTGCCCCTTCGGCGAACCACTCCGCGACCAAGCCCGGCTCGGCTTGGCTGACGCTGACGGCTTGAGACGAAAATGCCGTTTCTTCGGCTTCAATCTTCTTCGCGTCACTGGGTTCGACGGTGATAAATTTACCCGCTTCGATAGGACGGTAATCGACGTCTCCGGGCATCATTGCGTCGAGGGTGATTTCATAAGGCTCGGCATCGCCAGCCTTCCAGAAGATGGGGTCAGTCACGGTCAATGCGAAGGCGTGCCAACCTTCTTGGAGAGAAACCTGGCCGAAGCGGTCTTTCTGAGAGAGTCCGTAGGGGAGCGTAACGTCGATCATCGGTTTTCCGGCAACGCTCAGATGGACGGGGCCGCATGAGTTGAGCCGGAAGGCGTAATCGCCGGTGGTTGTCGCCTTGAAGAAGCCGCGGAAAGCGTAGTAACCATTGGCCATTTCCGTTTTTGGCAGGTCGCGCTCGATAACGAGGGGTATATCCGCGGCTTCGGTAAGGAAAGTGGCCAGCGGTTTACGGTCGGTCAAGGAAGGGAGCATGTTCTTCCTGCCGGAGAAGATGCCGTTCTTTTCGTCGAAGATGGTGTGGTGGACTTCAAAAACCTTGCAGGTCAAGCCGGCCACGGTGCCGGCGGGGAGTTGAACCGCTTCGGCAGGTGTTTCTTTCGTGTATTGAATGGTCAGCGTCTGCGACGCATTCGAGTCGGCGAAAGGCCAAACATCGGCGAAAGCCTTTGCTTTGAACACCAGGCTTTGGCTGATCGCCACGGGACCGGTGTAAAGGGTCGAGTCCTCGGTTGGTTCGCTGCCGTCCAGGGTGTAACGGTAGGCCTGGGTCAGGGGCGGCAGGTTGAGCGTGGCGTAGCTGGTTTCGTTAAACGAGATCTCGCGCACCTCGTCTTCAGCGTTCCAGTCGGGCTGCCAGCCGAGTGAGCTCACGAGTTCAGGGGCTGCGGGTCCGGCGGGGATGATTTGGTGCTGCTCGTCTTTACGGGTGACGGCCATGGTCGAGCGTTCGCCGTCCGTTTTCGCGAAATCGTAGACATCGATCTGCCGGTCGATCATTACCGTCAGTTTGCTGCGGTCTTCGTTCCAGGCCGTCAGCGGGATGGGGTCTCCATGCCGGTGGGGGTAGAGCATGATTCTGAATTCGGGGTCAACCGCCGTGGCCGGCACCTTGATCCGCGGGTGGCTGTAGTTGGCCTCGTAGGCCGGCTGCGGGAACGAGAAGGCGGTGTTGCGGTGTAGGACCCGGACGAGCAGGACGGGGTCGCCGGTCTTCACACGGCGGTTCACCGCCGGTAGACCTCTCCGCTTCGTGACAAAGGGCGTTTCCGCAGAGCAGAGGTAGAGATCGGTTTGGTTGGTCTTGCGTTCTTCGATGCCCTTGTCGCGGGTTCCCACCCCGGCCTCGCCTTTCCAGAGGGCGATGTCGTCCGCCAGTTGCATTACCCAGTCGTATTGGCGTTGTTTGTCGTCCTTGCGGATGTCGTCCACGACAAGCAGATAGGGGTAGCCTTTGCCATCGTTCAGAGCGGGATCGCCCTTGGCGAGATGCAGGGTGCGAAAGGCGTGGTCGATATCGTTCCAGCGGCCGTACATCTCGGTACCTCTGGTTTCGCCGTGCCAGTTGCCCCAGTCGAGGCTGGCGAACCCTTCGATGTATTCGCGCATGTGCGGTTGAAAGGGGATTTCCCAGTCACGGGCCATGTGCTCGCTGGTGTAGCCCGTGTAGAGATATCCATCCAGGGCCTCTTTGTTGACGCCGGCCCAGAGGTGCATATTCTTTTCCCACTTACGCCAGTTGTATTGGTCGGTATTGTCCGAAACCATGGTCACGCCGTGCGGCGTGTTCGAGACCTCCATGAGCTTGGCGGCGGTGGGGGAGTAGATGCCGGCCTTGCCGTCGATCAGCACCGCGTTGCGGAAATAGGAATCCAGGTACCACTTGCGCCAACCGCTCCACTCGATGCCGTTGGCATACAGGCTGAAGTCTCCGGCCTCGGGCCCCTCGTGCCCGGCGGCGTAGATATCGCTGCGGGCTTCGTAGTGGACCATCAGGGCGTCCTTGTCCCAGGAAGAACGTGCCTGGACAACCCCGCGTTTCATATCAACCCATGGTTCGTTGCGTTGCGTCAGTTCTTCGGGCAGGCCGGTCTTGTCGTAATTCACCACCGCGCCGTCGCGGTCTTTGAAGCCGTCGACCGCGGTCAACAGGCAGACCTCCGGGAAGCTGTAGCGGATACGCGGAGCGGGGAGGGGGCCTTCGCCATCGGGCGGGCCGAGGCCCTGCGTCTGCATCCGGCTTTTGTAGTAGTAATCGACGATGGGATCGTCCGGGTAGACGAATTTCATGATGAAGGCGACGTTGAAGAAAGAGTCCATCCACGGGCCGCTGGCGAAGCCCATGTACCAGAGCCTGGGCTCTTGAAAGCCCTCGCCAAAATTGGCGATCGTCTGGTGGTTGCGCAGCTCGTTGTAGCGCCAGAAGACGTTGACCGAGTCCATGGCCTTGGCCATGACCATTTTGTAAAGGTGCTCGTGGCTGAGCAGCGGGTACTCCAGCCTCCTCGTAATAGCCAGAAGCGGACGTTCCGGCACGAAACCTTTTTTCTTTTCGTAAAGCAGCCCGCCGCCGGAGATGTAGTAGGTGAGCTGATTCTGCAAGGCCTTCGCGGCCTCGCGGACCACGCGTTCGTCGTAGCCCTCCTGGCCTTCGAGGCACAAGGCCGCGAGCACGAGGTCGTAGCTCATGCTCATGTGGTTGTTGATGAACCAGTGGCCGGGCATGTCCATGCCGGAGGTGTAGCGGCCGTAGGTGATTTTCTTCAGGATACTCCGGATGAATTCGCGTTCGGGCTCGGTCATAAAGCCGTGCAGGTAGTCGTAGGCGTAGTAGTCGTTTGCTTTGACATGGCCCGAGGTGTCCGGCAGGACTTGGAAGTGGTGCTCCGCGTTGGTCTCGACACTGAGTCGGGCCAACTCGTGGATGCGCTCGGCGCCGCCTTCGCGGAAGGCTTTTTTGTATGGCACCCCACCGACGCTAACGATCTCCGACCGGCACCAGTAATAGTAGTTGTCCCGGATCCCGGCAAAGACCGGGTGATGATTGAGCAGATCGATCATGGGCTCCTGCTCGGTGGCAAGAGCGATCAATTCGTCTACACACTTTCTTCCCGCCTCCTCGTCCTCCATGACCAACGCCATAAAGGATCGGCTGACCAGATCGGGCCGCTGGTTCAGCGCCCAGTTCAGCAGGATCCGGAAATAACGCGGGGCGTCTTCGCCGAGCCGGATCTTTTCGCGAATTCTTTCTATATCCTCGATCCCCATCAAGACCCGGGGGTGAACGCCCGGGGGTGGGACCTTGGACATTACGTCTTGTCGATAGCCCTCGCTTTCGGTTCGGTACTGCCACAGGACATCAGGCAGCGGGGCCATGTCGTCCGCAAACCGACCGCTGAGAACGTACTCCGCCGGCGGCGTAAAGCGGCCGCGGTAGGCACCGTCGATCCTGTACGTATCGTCTACTTGATAATTCGATTGTTGGCCCTCGGCGGGCGTACATAAACCGATGAGAACAATCAGAATTAATCGCCGCACAAACTTGCCTTTCGCTCGAAACACCAAATCTGTTGGGGCCGCTCACTGCGTAAATATCAAATCTCTGGGCCTACTGTCACATTTGATGCGAAGTTAAAAACGGGAGTGTTTCGGGGGTATTTATGGGATTTAAGAGCCAATCTATACCGACCAGAGCTTAGATACCGAAAAAACTGTTGAGTAAGATAGGGTGAAAAACACGCTGTAACATTTTATTGTTACAATTTTCTATTGCAACAGCTATTTTCCCCCATGGTGTTTAAATGTGGATTTTCCGCTTTCCAACTGTAAAAGCTCATGCGATTGACATCGCCTACACCGCCCCAATTGGCGGCTCGACGCGGTCCACGGCCCCGCAAACACGCAGACCTGCTCAAGCCTTGAATTCCTGTCCGTCCGGACCACGGGGTTTTGGGCGGCTACGCGTGGACGTATCTCGTGGAATCGGCTCTCGTTTCGCCTTGCGGGGGGATCATCACCTACACGGCGGTATCGGTGTCACAGGTCGTGACGGGGCTTGGCGGCCGTCGCGTCGAGATCATCGGCGGATTTCTAGGCTTCGTCGATCAGGTTCAGCCGGCGAACTCCAGCGACGCTCGCCAACAAGAGCTGATCGAAAGCCTCTTTTTGCCAGAGTTTTGGCCGGGATTAGCAGGGCGTGGAAATAGTTGGGGACTCGGTTATCCCCGCGGCCACGCTGGCCGCAAGTCCGGCCTCACCCGCAGATATTCAGGATGAGAAAATGAGTGATTTAGCCGCAAATTTGTCGTGTAACCCGACGTTAGCTGATCCGCCGCCGTCTTCGCGTGAATACCACGTGGCCGTAGAGGGGCAGGATCGTAACCCCGGCACCGCCACGCAGCCGCTCCGTAGTATCGCGAAAGCCGCGGGATTAGCTCGGCCTGGAGACACCGTCACCGTTCACGCCGGCACGTATCGCGAAGAGATTAATCCGCCTCTTGGAGGGGAGTCTGCTGATCGCCGTATCACCTTCCGCGCGGCATCAGGCGAACACGTGGAGATCAAGGGCTCGGAAGTGGTCAAGGGTTGGGAGCACGTCCAAAACGATACCTGGCGGGTCGTTCTGCCCAATTCATATTTCGGCGATTTCAATCCTTACGCAGACCCCATCCGAGGCGATTGGTTCGACGACCGAGGCCGTAAGCACCATACCGGTGCCGTTTATCTCCGCGGCCACTGGCTGGTTGAAGCCGTGACGCGGGAAGACGTATTGGCTCCGGCCGGGAAGCGGAAGATTCTTTACACGCAATCGTTCCCGCCGAGCGAATACCTGATGAACGTGGCTTGGTTTGCGCCGGGTGGTGCTACGGACGCCAAGGTGTGGGCAAGCAGTTTCGCGGCGAATCGTGGCGTCGAGCTGGCGGACTACAAGCACAAAGAGGAAAGCGGCGAGTGCATTGGTTGGATCCGAGACGGCGATTGGGTCAAATACGAGCGGGTTGACTTGGGTACTGATTGTCAACGCATCGAGGTCATGGCTTGTTCGAATGTCCGCTACGGAGGCGTGATCGAAATCCGCCTCGACGATCGAGACGGCAAGCTACTCGGCACTTGTGAGGTCGCCCACACGGACGGATGGCAAAACTGGAAAACGCAAACGGCCCAGATTGAAACCATCGGCGGCCTCAACGATATCTGCTTGGTGTTTACAAATCCTCCCGATCGTGAAGTCGAAGTCCCGGTGGATAACGACCTGTGGTACGCCGAGGTCGACGAGCAAAATACGACGATCTGGGCCCAGTTTAAAGATGCCGACCCCAACGCCAGCGAGGTGGAAATCAATGTCCGCCAGTCGATAATTTATCCAAGGCAAACCGGCATCAATTACATCACGGTCAGTGGCTTCAAGATGGCGCACGCGGCAACCAACTGGGCTCCGCCCACCGCCGAGCAAGTCGGCCTGATCGGGACCAACTGGTCTAAGGGATGGGTGATCGAAAACAACGAGATCGCTTACTCGGTCTGCACCGGCATTACACTCGGAAAACACGGCGACTTGCACGACAACACTTCTGCAGACTCCGCGGAAGGATACGTCAAAACTATCGAAATAGCTTACGAAGACTACGGCTGGTCTCGTGAGAACATCGGGGGGCATGTCGTCCGCAACAACCGCATCTCTCACTGCGAAATGGCGGGTTTAGCGGGGAGCCTGGGGTGTATATTCAGCGAAGTGACAGACAATCTTGTCCACGACGTCCACGTCCGCGGGCTGTTTAGCGGCGCGGAAATGGCCGGCATCAAATTCCACGGCGCGATCGATACGCTGATCGCCAGGAACCAGATCCGCAATACCGCTTGCGGCTTGTGGCTCGACTGGATGGCCCAGGGCACAAGGGTGACGCGTAATCTTTTTCACGACAACGGCCACGACATCTTTTTTGAGGTCAACCACGGCCCGTTTGTGGTAGACAACAACCTGTTTCTGTCAGAGGTGAACGTTTGGAATTGGTCTCGCGGCGGAGCCTATGCGCACAACCTATTCGCCGGGAGAATGTGTTACCAGCACGATGTCGGGCGTGAAACCCCTTACCTCAAGGCCCATTCCACCGAAGTCGCCGGGATAGAGGGGCTCGTACCCCTTGGCGACGATAAATTCTTTAACAACATCTTTCTTGGCGGGAACGGCCTAGCGGAAATGGGCGATGAGCAGCTAGAGTGCTTGATGGCCGGCAACGTTTTTTACGGTGGTGCTGAGCCTTCGCCTTACGAGTCTCGGCCGACGGTTTTCGATCAACAGCCGGGTTATGGCTTAGACATCTCCGCAGATAATATTCAGCTGACAATCAATCTGAATAAAAGCCGCCTGCAAGCCTCTAGACGTCTAGTTAGCACCGATGTTTTGGGCCAAGCGGTCACTCCTCGGCTGTCGTATCTCGATTACGACGGTTCATACCTCAAGATCGAACGCGATTACTTTGATCATAAGTTCGATCAGGCCGATCCCGGCCCGGGGCCGTTTGCGGATATCGATCAAATGAGTCGTTTTAATATCACACGCCTGCCTGTTTAAACCTTGGTCTTTTGGATACGCATCAATTGGCAAAGATAGACGCTGGTTTTAGCTTATTGATCTACGTTTCCTTGTATTTAATACGAATATCGAGCCGCAGTTTACTACTCAGATTTAAACCGCTAAATCAAATCAGTTCTCACAGAACCCGGATAAATTCGGCCCACACGCCGTTATCAAGCAACGCTTAACCGCAGACTCTATCGCCCCATTTGAAGTAACCGGGCCCCGTCAACGTAAGGAAAACGACAATGGTTAAATCGATCGCGACAAGGGATGATGTGCGGCTTAGATTGATGTTGAATATGGGTGTAACGTTGTTTTTTCTTGGCTGGTTGGTGTCTTGCACGGCCCCGTCAACTCAACCCGAAATCTCGTCCTATTCAGTCGACCAAGTCCTCAACAACGACATGCCCGGTCGTAAGGCTTCTCCGCGGGTGGATGCGATCCACGACCGCACAGGGTTCGCCGACGAGCGGCTCTTCAGTGTGCCGAAGCCAGGAGTCCACCCGCGGGTGCTCTTTGGGCCAGATGATTTGCCCAGGATCCGCGAACAACTGGCGGATCAACCCGAAGGTTCGCGGACGCTGGACAAGTTAAAAAAACACGTAGAAGAAGCGTTCAATCTAGGCGAGGGCTGGGGTCGGGAGACGTACGGGGCCCTTGTCGCGGGTGATGTGAAGGCTTTTGAGGACTTGTGGGCAGACCCGCGTAACCCCAGAGGCGGCGGGCCGCCCGGGAATGGCCACCACCCGCTGATCGAAGCGATCCGCGACATCGCCTTTTTGGCTTTGATCGAGGAAGACCGGGAACGGGGTGTCGAAGTCGCCGCTGCGGTTACGACTTACGCGCACTATCTTCGGCCCCGCGTGGAAAGCGTTCTCGACCTGCCGGGGGCCGACAACTATTGGCTGCACGTCCGCGGGGTGATGGGTGACGGGGCCACCGTGGGCTTTATGTACGACTTCGCCCAGCCTTTTATGAACCCAAAGCAAGCTGACACCGTGCGCGGCCTCATCGCTCTGGCTACCCGGGGCCGTTACGGGCTGGGCATGGACCTGCCGCCTCACTGGGTGAATTGGAACTTTATCGGGATGGGGCTGTATTTCCCGCTGCTGGCGTTGTCGATCGAGGGGGAGGAGGGTTACGACCCGCGGATCTACGAGCGTGGGCGAGACGTCGCCGAGTCTTACATTCTTTACGGGAACTCGGCGAACGGCGTCGGCACGGAGTCGGTGGGCTACCACACGGCCGGCATGACCCACTCCGCGTTGCTGATGGTCGCCATGGCCAACCGCGGCGACAACCTGTTCACACTCAGCCGCTGGCGTCGGATGTTCGATACCTGGCTGATCCATACGATGCAGCCCTACGGCAAAGAATGGCTGAGCAGCGGTGATCTAGGCACTTTCCCGCCCAGTTACGTCTTGGTCGGCTTGGCTCAGTACTACTACCCCGAAGACAAACTGATCGCTCACGTGGTGAATAATCTATCTCCGCGCAAACGCCTCTCGGGGGGCATGGATGGCCGGCTGCTGGAACTGATTAGCCCGCTGGATTTCCCCGCCGCCGAGCGATTGGTCGGGGACGGTGATGTAGGGCTTAACGAATTGCCTACTTCTCTCTACGACGAAGAACGCGGCGTGCTCTTTACCCGCACGGGCTGGGAGGCAGACGACTTGCTGCTGCAGGTCAACTGCCGCAGCGATAACACCTTCGCGTCGCACGACCACCCCGACCGCGGGTCGTTTTACCTCACGTCGCACGGGCAGGCCTGGTCCGTGAGCTCGATGCGGATGACCGAATCGAAATACACCAGCGTGGTGACCGTTGACGGGCGGGGGCAGGCGTTCTTCCCCCCTCCGGGACGTTGGCTGGATGTACAGACGTCCGACGATTCGGTTTCCGCCGTGATTGATACCAAGTATTGCTACGACTGGCAGTGGCAGAAAACCTGTTTCCTGACGACCGACGAAGAATTGGAAGACCAGCCTTGGCTCGATTGGATCCGCGGGCCCCGCGACCGCTTGCTATCCCGCGTTCCACGCGAAAAATGGGAGCGCGATCCGTTGCCGGTCGTCCGCGAGTACTACGAGGGGTATCTGGCGGGTGACCCGAGGATGTGGGGCGCAGAAGACTCCTGGGTGGTCCGTGCGCCGCACTACCCGCTTCAGAAATCTTTCAGAAGCATCGAGCTGGTCAAAGGCCCGAATCCTTACGTCCTGATTCTGGACGACATCCGGAAAGACGATCAAGAGCGTCTCTATCAGTGGCGGATGCGGCTGCCTATGCAGATCGAGGCTTACGAAATGGGCTGGGATTACGCCCTGTTGGGAAGGCAGAGCGATAAACGTGACCGCTCATATAACGGAAGCCTGCCGCACAACAAAACGGGTCGACCCCTGCCGACCAAGGGCGAGCCGATGCTGCTGGTCCGGGTTCTACAGAGCAATCAGCCTGACTTGCCGACGCTCCAGGACAGCTTGACGCTCGAAACACTCGACTTCGTGAAACACGACGATACGCATCAGTTCTCGATGAGGCGTATGGGGATGGGCAAGCGGCTGGTGGTCCCGAGCCGCTCGGTGGAGCCCGGCTTTAAAGTGATGCTTTATCCGCATCGCCACGGCGATCCGCTGCCCGAGACCACGGTCTCAGACAACTTATTAACGGTGCAGTGGCCCGACCGTAAAGAGGTGTATCGTTTTGAAGTAGATCCAGACGGGCGTACCCGCCTAAACAAAGCTTCACAATAACGAGTAATCCTAAGAGAGAATGAGTTCTAAACCGGTCGGTAATTCGGTTATGTTCATTTTCGGTCATCACCAAAAGCCAGAATTAAGCTATGTCACTCTATTAGTGAGGGCAGCACCGGTATCTGAGCAAGGATTACGACAGCATCTCACGGGGCGTTGAAGTGACGGCCCGCTTGGTCATCCCAACCCATAATCTGACGAATTCAGCCGGATTCATGTTGTTTGAAAGCGTTTGGCAGATGCTATACTAGGAAAGCGTTTAGACTTATATGAGAGGGAATTGGTTTGAAATTTATACTGGTGACTACATTCCTGGTCTTGTCTGCAGGTGTGCAAGTGTCTGCAGCATCTATTTATCAAGTTGGTAACAGCTTGACTTGGGACTCTCAGCCCCGTGGGATTAATGCGATTGCGGGGGGGGCACGACTTTGGGCATCACATCCGTTGCTCGTCATCACTTACCACGATCACCGACAGTCCCAATAACACCTGTGTGACTAGTCCGGTGGCATACGGCAAATATCAGGAAGCGCTCCCCGGCTTCGCGTGGGACGCCGTGGCCCTTCAGCTTTACCGAGATGGCCAGACCTATGCGCAAGATATCTCAGCAGCGGCTGGCATGATTAACTTAGCGCGGACGAATTCTGCCAACAACGACACGACCTTTTATCTTTATCAATCGTGGGCCAGGCGTAGTACCTGGGATTCTTGGTTAGACCGTGATGACCTTACCACGTCGGATAATGTGGTGAATACGCGAGAGGGGGCAGAACTGATGCTGGCCCAGGTACGGCAAGCCACAGGTGCCGACGTATACATTATCCCCACCGGAGATGTTTTCTATTCACTTGGGGTTGCGATCAACGCGGGAGAGATCCAAGGGCTGACCAGTCATCAACAGCTTTATCGTGATAACCAGCACGCCAGTTACGACATAGGCCGCTACGTTGCGGGCCTAACGGTTTTTGCTTCGGTTTACGGAACCGAGGGTTTGTCGGAAATTGTTCCGCCCGACGGCTTTTACCGAAATACCAACGCGATCTGGACTCCCGAAACAATCAGCGATATCAACGCGGTGGTTGCTTCCGTTATTAACGGTCATGCCGACGTCCGCACGATCCCTGAGCCTGGCGTAGTTTTTTTCCTTGGTACAGCCTGGGTTTTGATCGGCGTACGCAGAGTTCGCGTCTAAGTCTAAAACGTCAAGATATACCCGGACTTATCCGACCACGAGCGACAGATCTAATTGCGGTGTCGAAGCAAACGATCCAAGTAGCATATGTCTGTGATCATGATTTCTGATTATGTATTTTTAGCAGATGCAAAGCCAGCATTTATGGTTCAGGTTCGGTTCTTTTCTCATCTGCAAACGATATCCAATTAGATTTTGATCTACATTCAAGTCATAGACCCGGTCTACTGCGATGGTCTGGCACGCTGTTTTTTTACGCGTTTAAAGGTAAAAAACATCGTAAAAGAGAAGCTTGTTTAATAATCAGGCATTTTTTCTATTTTTTCTTGAATCTGCCCCCACACGGGCTTACATTAATTGTCTACATAATACAGCCAATTGCGTCAGCGATCCCGGCTTTCTTTACCTCTTTTGCCCCTAAGTCTACGAATTTTCGTTCATTTTTGCGTTTAGCATTATTTCTCGCGGTAGGAGTTGTGTCTCTATGTTGCAGCGTTTTCTTGGTACGGGCCGTGTCTATTTCAGCAGCGGCGAGCTCTTGTCTGCGGGTGTGGTGTCGGGTGTTTCGGGGTCTGCTCAGTTGAAGGTTCAG